>NZ_JMLJ01000007.1 GCF_000686705.1 Clostridium hydrogeniformans DSM 21757
ATGTAATTATTTCATAAAAACCAAAATATGCTAAGGAATAATTAATCAAAATATAACAAATTATTCTAAAACTTAATAATTCAAGACACACCTCATGTTGAGACGGTAGTTAAGCTAGTTAAGTAATACCAATGGTTTGAAGATATTCTTAGAACTAAAATATAGCATTTGCCACCGATTTGTCACCATAAATTATAGTATGGTGGCAAATTATTTTATAACATTTTCAAATATATCAACTGTGCTAATACTCATTTTTTCAGTTACGTGAGAATAAGTATCCATAGTAGTAGATAATTTTGAGTGTCCTAATCTTTTTTGGATATATTTAAAATTAGATCCGTTTTCAAGTAGCATAGTTGCATGAGTATGTCTTAACATATGAAAATTAAATCTGATTCCCAGATCATAATTTACTACCCTACTTAAATATTTTAGGCTTTCAGTTGAAATGAGTTCTACATTTTCTTTTGTTGAAATAAGGTCTTTTGAATTATATGTTTTATCATAGAAGTCAAAGGAAGTATTATCATAATACGTACCATACTTTAATCTATTTTCTTATTGATATAATTGATGTTTTTTTAATATATGAATAAGCGTGTCTCCAATAGGAATTGTTCTATTAGAACTTATGGTTTTTTGGAGTATAAAAACACCAATTATAATTTTTCTTACTGATGCTTTTACTAATACTAGAGATTACGGAGTTATCTAATGACACAATAGTTTGGTTTTCGAGGACAGACGAGGTACTCTTTTTATTATATCCTATGGGAAATACTGCACCTAGTGGTAAGCCTATGTTAGCACTAAGTATAACAGGAGCTCTACAACATTATAATATCTATTAACTAATTTAGATGTAACTTTGTGTACAGATATTACCCAGGAAGTAGGTAATGGATACTTTAGAAAACTCAGTTAAGATATTAGGTGGACACTTGGTATTGACATGTGGTAAGGACGATTATGTGAATTAAATATACCTTCGAGAGGAGACTAAATTTTCATGTTGTAGTAATGTATGATATGACTGAAAAGAATATTGTACTATATATTTTAGAACATATATTCAGAGAATTATTTAAATAAAACTTAGTTTACAAATATTAAAGTCTTTAGCTTATTAAAAGTTAGAGATTTTTTTTATTTTAAGGATAAGGGAGAGAATATTATGAAGATAGACTTAAGAGGCGGACACAGTAGCAACTGCAAAAGAGCAATAGGATTAAGAGATGAGTATTTATAAATGCAAGATTTATATAAACAAGTAAGAAATATATTAGTTATCAATGGACATACTGTTGTTGATTGTAATAATAGTGCAAATACTGCTAATGCAGAACTTACGGAAGGTAGTAATAAAGCTAACAATAATAATGTAGATTTATATTTAACAGTGCATATGAATGCTTATAATGGAAGTGCATATGAGACTGAAGCGTGGGTATATTCTATAATTAGCAAGTCTTATTTATTGGCTTAAAGACTTGTAAATAATTATGAGAAACTTGGGTTTTATAAGGTTAGTACTGGTCTTCATGATCTTAGAGCGAGCGTAGCTCCATCCATTATATTTGAGACTATATTTTGCGATAGCGAAAAAGACATAAATATATTGAGCCCTATACCTTGGGAAAAGTTATCTAGATATATATGTAATGCAATAGACCCTAATATATCATTAGAAGAAAATAAGGAAGTATATGTTATAACAGGAGGATTTGCAGAAGTTCCAGAGGAATATGAGGTTAAAGGAGCTATTAATAAATTCTTCTATGATGCTCCGCAAGTATATGTAGAACATCTTAGCTGGGGAATTAAACTAAGAACTGGCAAATTACCTATAGAAAAGTGTAAAGAAATAAAAGAGAGGTTAGGTAATTGGGGAGAAATCTAAATAGGGAAGATATTAATATAAGTATTAAAATTAATCAATTTAAATATAAAAATTAATTTAAATATAAAAATTAATTAAAAAACAATTTTTACCATAAATATTTATCTAAATCTATCTTTTTATACTAAGTTAATATTGAATTTCAGAAATGTTATATTATAATTTATGAATTTATTAGTATGAAGCAGTTGAATTATATAACTTTTATTGTTATATTTTACCTATGTCAAAAATAAACAATATTAGGAGGAATAAGGATGAAAAAGAAAATTTTAGCGATGTTATTATGTGGAGGGGTTTTATTAGGAAATACACTTACAGCTTTTGCTGATAGTGGTGCTGGCGTAAGTATGACTTGGGACACATATGATAATGGAAGAGGTATTATTGATGGAAGTAAGAGTGGAAAATATTATAGTTTAACGGCGGGAGACGTTACTTTAGAAGCTACATCTGTTAGTGGTCCTGGAACAAAATATCTTGACTTGAGAAGAAAATCAGGATTAGTTTCATATGGTTATGGTGAAGTAGCGATATATGGTTCAGGATCTTATAAATGGAAAGTTGATAGAAGCTCTGATAGTTATTTCTTTATTGGTAGAGGTGGTAATGCAGGTTCAACACAACATATATCTGGTAAATTTCATAACCATTAAAAATAAAAAATGTACTTATATTTAGAGTTAAGATTGATAGCTCTTGTATTTGCTATTATATGGATTACTTATAGATTTATAAAAGCTATCGTAAAAAAAACAAAGTTTGACAAAAAGTTTTTTAAGAAAGAACTTTTATATATTTTATTTTGGGCATATATTTTATTTGTCATTGGATTGACATTGCTACCTATAAAAATAAAAATATCAGATGGAGTTAGCCCAGATCATATTTTTAAACCAACTCTAAACTTAAATCCACTTAATGGTATAAATTTAACCAATATGATTGGATTCAAGAATATTATAGGGAATCTAGTCCTGCTTTCGCCACTGGCAGTTTTTTTACCGATTATTGGCTATAAAAAATTTGCTGAAATAAAACCTTTGTTTATTTTGGCATTGACAGTATCATTTACTATTGAATTATTGCAATACTTAGAGGGGTACTTTAATCTTGCAGCTAGCTTCAGAATTAGTGATATAATGGATATCATACTTAATGTAGCTGGTATTTTTATTGGTAATTATATCTATAATAATTTATTTAAAACAGATTCAAAGAAAGACTTAATACATGAAATATAGTAAAGTATAATATTTGATTATACTTTTAGTTTAACATTAACACATAATATAACAAAAAGTAAGAGAGATATGGAATAATGCCATATCTCTTTTTATAACTTAATATATTAATTTAAGAAGAGTCCAAATGGAATATAGCTAAGTATAAATAGAGTAGTTGGAAGAAGTACATGGAAAGCTTCATAATTTTATGATAAAGATGTACTTGTTGGAGATGGGACAATAGAAAAATAGATAAAAATTAAAAATAAAAATTATTCATTAAGTAGTAGTTAATAATGATTCTATCATTTTCGATGGTGAGCAGATTAAGGTATATTAAATAATATTTAATATACCTTAATTTGTTCATTACTTTATACTAGTACAAAAAACTACATTATAGATTTACAATATGACTCAAGTCTAGAGATTGATAATATTTGAAATCTCTTATCTTTAAAATCAATAAAACCTTCAGATTTACATTCTGAAATAGCTCTATTCAAACTTCGCAAAGGAATGGAAGTTTCAGAACATATTATTTGTTTTGTTAAAATTGATAAATCATTAGCTAAATAATGTGAGTAAATATTATTCAATAATCTGTCTTTAATACTTAGAAGAGATATATTAATAAGTGTATTAGAACTTTTAATTAATTTTTCCGTAAGCTGCTCTATCAAATATTTAGTAAACTCAAAATCTAATCTCATCCATTCAAAGACATTATTTTTAGGGACTAAAATAGTCTCACAATTTGTTTGACTTTTTATATAAAAAGTTTTTGTATTTTTATTAAAGAGCTCTAATTCACCAAAACAACTATATGCTTGATATGTGAAAAATGTTAACATAGCTCCTGAAAAACTATGCATTATAACATTAGCACTTCCACTTATTAGTATAAATAGATAATCATTTTCTTCTCCAGGTAATATTATAGAGCTGTCTTTAGAATGTTGTCTATAAATAAATGATTTTTTTACGTTATCAGGTGCATTTTCAACTAATTCTTTAAGATTCATTTTTTCTCCTTTTTAACTAATATATTAAGATTATTTTTTTATCATTTTGGTCATTTGACCTTTTTAAAGTATATTATAACGAATATACTATAGTCAACAAAAGATTTGTTTATCATTTATTTAAGGAGGATTAAAATGAGAAGAATTATTATTGATACAGATTGTGGTAGTGATGATGCAGTTGCAATTATTATGGCTTTAAAATCTAGTGAAGTTAAGGTGGAGGCTATAACAACAGTATGTGGTAATGTTCCACTTCATCTTGCAACATTAAATGCATTGATGACAATAGAAGTTGGAAATGGACAAAAACCACCTTTATATGTTGGAGCAACTAAACCATTAAGGGGTGATTTAGTTACAGCAGTAAATGTGCATGGAAATGATGGAATGGGAGATTGTGATTTGATTCATCCTTCTTTACAACCTGAAAAAGAGCATGCTGTTGATGCTATTTTAAAAATTGTTAATGCGTATCCAGGTGAAGTTGAACTTGTAGCAATAGGACCTGCTACAAATATTGCTTTGGCTATTATGAAAGATCCTATTACTATGAAAAAAGTTAAACATATTTATACTATGGGAACTTCAGGGTTTGGTCGTGGTAATACTACACCAGTTGCTGAATTTAATGTATATGTTGATGCTGAAGCTTATAGCGTTATGTTGAACTCTAAGATTCCAATTACAATAATCGGTTTTGATGTTTGTCTTGGTGATGCAGCTTTAAATAAAGAAGATATGGAAATGTTAATGGCTAGTGGTAAAGAAGAAGCTGAATTTTCTGTTAAGTGTAATAAATCATTGCTCCATTATAATTTAAATAGATGTGGAGAACACATTGTTGATTTGCCTGATGCTGTAGCAATGGGGGTAGTGCTTTGGGATAGCATTGTTTTAGAAGCACTAAATTGTTATTGCTATGTCTGTACTAAGGAAACTGCTACTTATGGACAAGTTATTATAGATGATGGAAGTTTTCCGGCTGTATCTAACGGGTTTACAAATAATAAGCCAAATGCAAAGGTGTGTAAAACTTTAGATAATAAAAGTTTTAAAAGAAAAATGTTTGAGCTGTTAATAAAGTAATACCATCAAAAATGGAATAAATATACTATTACGATGATGATAATTCAAATTATAGTCTTATTTTTAATTATCATTGATATGATTAGAAAACCTACAGATAAAACCATTATTAAAAATCTCACTAATTTATAAATTTATATAATGTAGCATACTATATATTTTAAATGGATATCTTTCTTATCTAAGAATTAAAATAAAAAAACAAATAATTTAACTTAAATACCGTATTATTAAGAAAAGAATATTCGGTATTTTTATGTGCTAATTTAAATAACACTGTATGGGAGTGGAGGTTTATGCTTGAATTATCATATGGTAATCAGTTGTAAAGGTTCTTTGAAAACTGAATAATGCAGTATTTGAAAAATATTATATAATAGATTTATAATAATATTAATTTTGAGTTATATAAATTTGAATTTAAAGAGAGGTATGGATATGACACCAGATGAAATTTTAAGATACTGCCTTGAAAATTTAGAGGGGACAGTTTTGGTTAACAGTTGGGGAGAAAGAGGAATATTTTATAACCCTCATAACAAACTAAAGCGTGGGGTTTATATTTTGACACTAAAAGAGAAAGATGGAGAAAATGATCAAAGCTCAAATTTAGACAGAGAAAACATATATCGTGTAAATTTAGGAGTGCGTAAAAATACTTTTATTAAAATGTTTGATATAATACCTAAACGTCCAATCAAAGGTGGAATAGTAGATATGAACTATGATTTTTCCATAACAAATCGAATTATTCCCCATCCTGTATATGCATGGATGGGCTGGATATGTTCATTAAATCCATCTGAAAATACTTTTGAAGAATTAAAACCTCTCATTCAAGAGGCATATGAATATGCGAAGGAAAAATATAAGAAAAGAAAGTTATAATTTCCAGCTTATTGATTAGATTATTGAAAAGATAAGAAAAATGAAATTAAAATATACTTATGAAAATGCCGTATTATTCATAAAAGAATATGCGGTATTTTTTATGCCGTAATACATGTGTTCTTTGAAAATTGAATAATATGGTATTAGAAAAAATGTTATAATTAATTTGTAATATTTATAGATTGTGAAAATGATTCATGGAAGGAAGTTATAAACAATGGTAAAATCAATTTTAAATAAAAGTAGTTATATAAATATAAAGAAATCTTCTTGTAAAATTGAAAAAAGCCACTTGTGTCCTGTATGTAAAAAACAAGGTGCTTTTGTAAAAAACATTACAGTAAAGCATATGGTTATTGATGAGCTATTGGAACAAATTGACGATAATGAATATTTTTTATGTATGAACGAGGATTGTAATATTACTTACTATAATACAGAATCTAATATGAAATTTAATAAACATCAAGTAAAAGTACCAATATGGTTTAAAAAAGATGCAAATCCTAAATATGCATGTTATTGTAGTGAAGTAACAGAAGAACAGATTATAAATGCAGTATTAAAAAATGATGCTACTAATATGAAAGAAGTTTTAAGAATTACTGGAGCAATGAGTAATTCAAAATGTCAAAATAAAAATCCATTAGGAAAATGTTGTCATCAAGTGATTCAAGATGTAATAGATAAAGCACTTTCCATAAAGTAATCAGAATTTTATTAGATTCTAATGTTCTTATATTATGAAGATAAAATTAAATATTTATTGATGAAAACACCGTATTATTCAGAAATGAATATGCGTTGTATTTATTTAATAATTTAAATAAATAACACTCTATGAGAATATAGCTTTATGTTTCTATTCTTATGTTATAATTTATTTAAATTGAACATATAAATTGTAATTTGACGGAGGTAAAGAAGATGAAAGATTATAGTGGTATGTTTGAAGATTTTGGTTTCAAATTAATTATTATTGATAGTTTATTAAACAAGCAACCTAGTTTTGAAGATAAACTTAAACTTTTAAAAGAAAAATATATTGACTCTTATGAATGGTATGTCAATAAAGGAATTATTAAAGAAATACTTACTTTTTTTGAGAAAATTGTATTAACTGAAGAAGACTTAAGAAAAGTAACGGAATTATGTTTCGATGGTGGAAATGATGTTTATTTTCTTGTACAGCCTGATTGGGATGGAGAGGACGATTCTTTTAATATATCTTCTGTAACAGGATTTGAAAGACTTGTCAATTTAAAAGAAGTCGAATATATTTCAATGTGCCATCCAGAAACCTTACAACCTTTTCTTGAATCTGGAATAAGTGTACAGTAACTTATAAAATCAAGTTTATTAAACAGACATTATTAAATAAAAATAAAAAACATATTAGGATACCGTATTATTCAGAAATGAATATACGGTATTTTTTATGCCATAATACATGTGTTTTTTGAAAATTAAATAATGCGGTATTTTAGAATTACTACAAAACACATATTAAAATATATGGTTTATATGTTATAATTTTCATATTGGTTAAGTCGAAATTATTTTATATGGTAAATCAATATGGGGGGAGGGAAGAATTTATGAAGATGCAATTAAAAAAAATTTTAATTGAACAAGTAGAAGTCAAATCTCAATTTCAAGTAAATAAACTAATTTTAGAAGGGAAAGAATTAGAAAAAAGTTTAAAGTATTGCCTTTCAAAATTTACAGAGGGAATATTAGACCCCGATGTTGCAGGTAAAAGTCCTGATAGGTTTATTGATAATCTCCAAAAAAATGTTTTAGGAAATTTTTCGAAAAGATATATTATAAACGCTTATGATGGTAAAGAAATAATTGGCATACTGGTGGGGCTACCTCAAGAAAGTGAATTTTTACACATTTATGGATTACATGTTGCACCAGAATATCGTAATAAGGGCGTTGCGTCAACACTGTTATCAAAGTGCATAAATGATATGTTTATAAGAAATGTAAGAGAAATTCTTTTAGATGTTCATACTGATAATAAACCTGCTTATAATTTATATAAAAAGTTTGATTTCCATGAAATATAAAACTGAATACTTTATTTAAAGACTGTATTATTCAGAAATGGATATGCGGTATTTTTACGTATTCATTCAAGTAAATACACTATATAGGATTATATGTATAGATTTATGCCTATATTATTATATGGTAATCAGTTGCAAGAGTTCTTTGGAAACTGAATGATATTGTTAAAAAAGTATATAGGCAATGAACATATTTATGTCTAGAAGAATAATCTATTAATGAAGAAATTTTATTAATGGAGGCATTTGTTTGGGATACTATGTTAGAGTAGAACCGAATGTGAAAGTTTATGTAGAGGATATTAATCCAGAAGGGAAAAGAACAATTCTATTTTTACATGGCTGGCCTGGTAGCCATAATTTATTTGAATATCAGTTTAACCAACTTCCAAAGCATGGATACAGATGTATCGGAATAGATACTAGAGGATTTGGTCAATCAGATAAGCCTTTTACAGGATATGGCTACGATAGATTATCAGATGATGTTGTATGTGTAGTTGAAGCACTTAAATTAAAAGATTTCACACTGGTAGGACATTCAACAGGAGGAGCTATGGCTGTTAGATATATGGCCCGTCATAAAGAGTATGGAGTATCGAAATTGGTTCTTGTATCTGCAGCAGCACCTAGCCTTATTAAACGTCCAGATTTCCCATATGGTGTAGAAAAAGAAAATATAATCAAAATTATTCAGGGAACAAATACTGATAGACCTAAAATGCTGAGGGATTTCGGAGATACATTTTTCTTTCAGCATATAACCCAACCCTTCTCTGATTGGTTCTTTCAATTGGGGTTACAGGCAGCAGGATGGGCAACTGCAGCTATTGCAAATACTTGGATAGATGAAGTACTGTTTTCTGATCTAGGAACAATAAAGGTTCCAACTTTAATTATTCATGGAATTCATGACAAAGTTGTTCCATTTGAACTAGGTGAAATACAAAAGCAAAGTATTGAAAATTCTAAACTTATACCATTTGAATACAGTGGCCATGCATCGTTCTATGACCAGCTAGATAAATTTAACGAAGAATTGATGAAATTTATCGAAGAATAAAGTTTTTGCAATGTAAAATGTCTCAATAAAAAAATACTGAAAGTGAAAATTTTCTTAAAATACCGTATTATTTAGAATAGGATATGCGGTATTTTTATTTATTAATTCAAGTAAATAACACTGTATGAAGTATAGGTATAGGTTATGGTTATATTGTTATATGATAATCAGTTGCAAGGATTCTTTGAAAATTGAATAGTAGGGTATTGTAAAAATATGTTATAATTGATTCATAATAGTTTTAAAGTGCGAACTGAAGATTATAAATATAAGGTGGTGCAAAACATGAAAGTAAGAAAAACGGTTAAAGAGGATATTGACCTCCTCATAAAGATTCGTATGGATTACCTGTTTGCAGAAAAAGGTGTGTCTTCTTCGGAAGAAGTGCAAGATATTAGAACGAAGTTAGAAGAATATTTTACTCAACACCTTAACAAGGGGTTTATTGCTATCATTGCCGAGAATGAAAATGAAGTATTAGCAACTGCATTTATGTCAATCGTGGAAAGACCTCCGATAATAGCGTTTTCATCATATCTTGTAGGTACGGTATACAATGTTTTTACATACCCTAAATATAGAGGAAAAGGCATTGCAACGAAAGTTATGACTGAACTTTTATCGGAAGCAAAGCTATTAGGTGTTGCCGCAGTTGATTTAATGTCGACTGAAAAAGGGAAACCATTATATGAAAATCTTGAATTTCGAGTATCAAATTATACATCAATGAATAAGTTCCTCTAACTCCCGCAAAATAAGCATAATCAGAAGTTATATTAATTCACAATATTCTTTTATTACGAAAATAAAACTAAAAATATATTTATTTAAAAATCGTATTATTCAGAAGTGAATATACGGTTTTTTATATGTAATGAGATAATTATAGATAGGAACTTATTTAGAAGTACTGAAAAGAAGTTATATAACTATTTCAGTAAAGATAAAAAGATAGATAGCCTTAGAAATAAAATAAAGTTATTAGAGCAACAAAGCGATGCTATAGAAAATAGGATAAAAAATACAGATATAAGTATACCAATAAAAAGTAGAGGTATAGTGTTTAGTGAAAGAGTTACTTGTAGTTTAGATGGTATAAGCTACATGGAGAGGACTATGATTAAAATAATTGATAATCTACTAATATAAAAGTCTAGAAAAGAAGAAGATATTACAAGTATAGAAGAACTAATAAGGAGCCTAGAAGAAGATAACAACATAATTGATTATACTATAGGATTTTTAAGTGATGAATCTAAAAAGTTATTAAAATTAAAATACAAAGATAAGAAAAAAGAATGTGAGATAGGACAGTAAGTTAATCTATCACAATCCAGGGTTAATAAACTATTTGATGATGATTATATTTATTTTGTATTTTAGATCAGTATGGAGCTGATTTACAGAATGTAGAGTATCTACATTGGTGGAAGTTTAAGGCTCTTAAAGAAGATAATGAGATATTTAAAATAATGGGTTATAGGTATATGGACTTAGGTAAAATAAAGGATAAAGAAATTATTATAAAAATATGAAATAACTTTATAAAATCTCTATTAATATAAGTAAGGATGAAAAGGGAAAGCTTGATGAAATAGAAGAAATGTTAATCAAATGTGGTGATTTGAGCAAAGTATTGTAATATATTCCTTTTATATTGTATAATTTATTATATATTATATGGGGAGGTTATGTCATGAAAGCTGGAACAACATATTCTAAAAAGCAATATAAGAGATATTATAGACTATATTCTATAGTGGGAACAATTTTTATAGTATTAGGCATATTCTTTCTTATAGGATTTCCACCAGCTGGTATAATGGTATTGGTAGTAGGCATACCAATTTTTATAGCTTCAAGAAGTTTCAAAAAATCTTCAATTGAAGGTGGATATTCTAAAGAAATTGAGGATTTTGTTTCAACTAGCGAAGTTGGTGGATATATAAAATTTAATGACAATACAAAGCAAATTTTAATATCTCCTAAATTTAAACCTAGAATATTAAATTACTCAGATATTTTAGATTATACATTACTTGAAAATGGTGAAACTATTGAAACTAAAGGTGGATTAGGAAGAGCTATTACTGGAGGGGTATTATTTGGAGATGTAGGTGCTATAGTCGGTGGTACTACAGGTAAAAGGAAGAGTGTAACTAGCATAAGTGAATTAAAAATAAAAATTGTAACAAAGGATATGAATAATCCTAATGTATATATAAAATTAATAACAACTTCTACTAAAACTAATTCATTTATGTATAAAAGTGCATATGAAGTTGCTCAAACAATATTATCGATGTTGCAAATAGTAACTTCTCAAAATTAGAAAGTTAAAATATATTTATAAAATAGCACTTACTAAGTAGTAGGTGCTATTTTAATATTTAAAAGTAGGTAATTAGTATTAATGAAGTAAGATGTCCTAACTGTAATCAGTTGCTTTTAAAAGCTGATTATATAAAAGATGAAGTGAAATATATTAGAAGTAAAAAGATAATTTAAAGTAAAAATTAAGCGAAGATCAGAGCCTAGAGCAGTAGCGAGGCAGAGCCTATCTTTTTTATTTTATAAAAAAGATAGGTGAGAATATGGCATATGAAGATAGACCTTAATATATTAAGATTTGTTATGAATTTAAATGTGTTTTTAGTAAAACATAGTAGATTTTGATAAATTTGTAGTTGTAAGATAAAAGTATATTGTTAATAGTATGTTATTACTAAATTTTAGTTATATTAATATGATAAGGTATACATCAGCTTTACCACAAATTTTAGGATAAGTTCTTGAAGAGTTCTTATTAAAAAAAGGGTTATTTTTATGTTAAATATATATTTAATAATATAGACAGCAAATGAAGTGAGGAATATAATTGTTTAGACAGATTTATTTTTAACAGATACAGGAAGGAATTTATAAGGAAATGAATAAAAAAATTAGTATAGCATCTCTTTTAGTAGCATTAGGCATTGTATATGGGGATATAGGGACGTCACCACTCTATGTTATGAAATCAATGCTTGGAGTAAATAATGGATATGTATCAAAGGATCTTATTTTAGGTGGAGTATCTCTTGTAATCTGGACGTTAACACTTCAAACAACAATAAAGTATGTAATGTTAACCTTAGAAGCAGATAATAAAGGTGAAGGTGGAATATTTTCACTATATACTCTTGTAAGAAAAAATGCGAAATGGCTCATTGGACCTGCTGTTATAGGAGGGGCAACATTGCTTGCTGATGGAATGATTACGCCACCTGTTACAGTAACATCAGCAATAGAAGGATTAACTTTAGTTTTTCCAATAGAAACAAGGAGTATAATTATAATTGTAATAAGTATATTAACAGTGTTATTTTTATTGCAAAGATTTGGAACAGATATAATAGGAAAAGTATTTGGTCCCATGATGGTTATATGGTTTTCAATGTTGTTAATTCTAGGATTTACTCAAATATTACAATATACTGAAATAGTAAGGGCGATAAATCCTTATTATGGTATTAAGTTATTAGTAACAAGTCCTCAAAGTGTATATATTTTAGGAGCAGTATTTCTTTGTACTACTGGAGCAGAGGCACTTTACTCAGATCTTGGTCATTGTGGTAAAAGAAACATTCATTATACATGGATATTTGTAAAAATATCTTTAGTAATAAATTATCTAGGTCAAGGGGCTTGGCTTATGTTAAGAGAAGGAAGCATAATTAAAGATAATCCATTCTTTTTAATTATGCCTAGTTGGTTTGTTATACCAGGAACAATAATAGCAACTATTGCAGCAATAATTGCTAGTCAAGCGCTTATAACAGGATCATTTACATTAGTTTCTGAGGCTATTAAGTTGAATCTTTTCCCAAAACTTCAAGTTAGATATCCAAATGATGATAAGGGGAAGATTTATATACCAGCAGTAAACTATTTACTTTATATTGGATGTGTATTATTAGTTTTAAAGTTTCAGAAATCAGAAAATATGGAAGCAGCATATGGGCTTGCAATTACAATAACAATGATAATGACAACTATTTTATTATCTCAATATCTAAGATTTAATAAGCAAAAAAAAGTTATGTCAATATTAATATTTGTTATATTCATGGTAATAGAAAGTGCTTTCTTATATGCTAATTTATTTAAGTTTGTAAATGGTGGATATGTAACAATTGTAATTGCTGGAGCACTTATATTCCTTATGTATATTTGGATTTATGGCACAGTTATAAGAAAAAGGTTTAACCAATATGTTAATATATTCTCTTATGAAAAGCACTTTAAGTCTTTAAAGGAGGATAAAGAGCTACCTCTTTATGCAACTAATCTTGTATATTTAACTGAGTCACAAAATTATAAGGAAGTTGAAAGAAAAATAGCTTTCTCTCTATTTAATAAGCAGCCTAAACGTGCAAAGTATTATTGGTTTATAAATGTCAGAGTAACAGATGAACCATATACAAAAGAATATAGTGTAAAAACAATTGTACCAAATGAAGCATTTAGCATTCAATTTAACCTAGGATTCCGTATTGACCAAAAGATCAATGTCTTTTTATATCAGGTTATTCAAGAGCTTGCTTGTAGTGGTGAAGTGAAATTTACTCCTAAGGAATATATGATTAGCAATAATAATAAATGTGTTGTGGGAGATTTTAAATTTGTATTATTAGAAGAAATACTTTCTAATGAAAGTGAACTTTCTAGGTGGGATAGCTTTATTACAAGTGTGAAGTTATTAATTAAGAAATTAACTGTTTCGCCAGCAAAATGGTTTGGTATAGATACTAGTAATGTTGAAGTGGAGAAAGTTCCTATTATTGTTGGAAAGAAAGAAGCCTTAACTTTAACAAGAATAAGCTAAAAGATAAAAATAAATATTAAGAAATTAAGGCTAGTGCCTTTTCTACATAATAAAATCCTTGGCAATATGAAATTGTATTGCTAAGGATTTATTAATATTTAGAGCCAGGAATAGGAGAGAAATATATTAAAATTATTGACTTTAAGTTTTTAAGAGCTACAATAAGAAATACTAGCATTTATAAAATAGATTAAATATTAAATAAATAATGATGATTATAGGGGTTAAAAAGCAATCAATATGCAAGCACTATGAATACGATAATGGAAAATAATCTTCAAATGAAATGTACAAGAGAAGCTGTTAAGTTAATAAAGGAATATATTTTGGAAGGCATCTAAATGATGTAATTGAAATATGTGATGAAGTAAATGTATATGATAATACAGAAGTATTAAGATAAATTATATATTTAAAGCATGGTAAGATAATATGGGCTGAAAAAAATACTTATAATTGGACAAATAATATATTTAAGAAGTAGCTAGTAAAAATTAATTAAGTTTTAATGGCTATACTTATATAAAAATTAAATTAAAACTTGAATTTGAGATAATATTAACTATATCGTATATGTGAAAAACTAGCCTTTTTTACTTATAGTAAGGTGAAGTATATCTGTGGAGAACCAAAATTATTAGAAAGTTATAAGATATTGAAATAAAGCTGTTAATATAAATAGTAGCATTGGTTTGTGTTATAATTATTTTAATTAATTTTTGGAAAATGTAGATAGATAAATAGGAATTTGTAGAGGAGAATGAAAGGGGAAAAAATGATAAATAAAAATAAAAGTTTAGCATGGTTAGATAAACAGAAAAAAATTATTCTTGCTGAAGAAATTAAAGATGTTAATAATCCGATTAGAGGTATTTACGGCATTTTTGTGAAAGATAAAGAAATGAGATGTGTGTATGTAGGACGCACAGCCAGTATATACCAGAGAATGTTTAGCGCTAGGGGACATATAACTAAGTTGATGAATGAAAATCATACAAATTTACAGCTAATGGCTGCGGTGCAAAGTGGAAAAGAAATAGTTATAAAAATATTAGAAAAGGTCCCCTTTAAGTTTGATAATTACTATAAAGATATGCAACGCTTAGCATCAGCAGAAAATAAATATATTGATATTTATCAAGAGCAAAATCAGTGATTAGAACAAGTTCCTGAGGGAACAAGGATAAGTGAAAAGGAATGGGAAGATATGAAACTCCAAAATTCCAATTTTTGTAGGTGAATATATTGAAAGCAGTAGGATAAAAATGATGATGATATAGAAGCTCTTATATGTATAGGGAATTAAGAAATGCAAACAACAGGATAGGTTTAAAAGCCTATCTTATTTTTTGAGAAAAATATAATCAAAATTTGAAATGGAAATTAAAATGGTTATATTGTAAAAGGAGAAGTGTTTGCCTTACGGTGCGGTGAACATATGTGTGGAGAAACAAAATAATTAGAAAAAATTAATCTGTAACATAAAGAAATGATATAAAAGTATTCTTAGCTTATGTTATAATTTTTAGTAAAGCATAGTAAAAAATCTATTTGACTAATAGACAAATATGACTTTATGGAGGAAATATGATTATTTTAATTACGGGTTGTTCGCATTCAGGAAAAACATTACTGGCACAAAAATTACTTGAAAAATACAAGTTTCCGTATATGTGTATTGATCATTTGAAAATGGGACTTATCCGAAGTGGAAATACAGCGTTGACACCAGAAGATGATGCAGATTTAACAGATTATCTTTGGCCTATTATTAGGGAGATTATCAAAACAAATATTGAAAATAATCAAAATATTATCATTGAAGGCTGCTATATTCCCTTTGACTGGAAAAACAGTTTTGAGAAAGAATACCTGAAAAAAATTCAATATTACTGCCTTGTTATGACTGAAAAATATATCAATGAGCATTTTGATAACATCAAAGATTGTGCTAATGTAATAGAACAACGTATAGATGATTCATTTTGCACGAAAGAAATGTTAATTGAGGAAAACGCCCTAAATTTTGATATGTGTCAAAAGAATGACTGTAATTATATTTTAATAGATGATGATTACAATGTAGACATTAAATTGTAAATTCAACTACAGTTTATAAAATAGACAAAGTGTAAATAGGAGGTGTTTATGATGGAAATGGATATATTAGAAGCAATGAAAGCACGTCATTCTGTACGCACATACACTGATCGTAAAATTGAGGAAGATGTAGAAAAAGAATTAATAAAAATAATTGAAGAATGTAATAATAAAGTTGGTATGAATATTCAGCTATGCCTTGATGAACCACAGGCATTTGATAGTTTTATGGCACATTACGGAAAGTTTAAAAATGTAAATAACTATATTGCTATAGTAACTAAAAAAGGAAAAGATTTTGAAGAAAAGGCTGGCTATTATGGGGAAAAGATTGTATTAAAGGCATCTCAGCTAGGACTTAATACATGTTGGGTAGCACTTACCTTTAGTAAATCAAAAACTAACTGTAAAATAGAAAAAGGTGAGAAACTGCATTGTGTAATTGCACTAGGATATGGGGAGACACCTGGAATTACTCGTAAGACAAAATCAATAGAAGAACTTTGTAATGTAGATGGGGAAATACCTGATTGGTTTAAAAGAGGGATGGGAGCTACACAACTTGCACCGACTGCTACAAATCAACAGAAATTTTTAATTACACTAGATGGAAATGTAGTAAGGGCAAAAGCTTTAAGAGGGTTTTATACAAAATTGGATATTGGAATTGTTAAATATCATTTTGAAGTAGGTGCTGGGATCAATGGCTGGAAATGGGATAAAGTGTAGGATCATTGTATTTTTATATAAACTGAATTAAAAGTTGAATTTAATTAATATACGAAATAGTCCAATGATATTAAAAGTATCCTTGGCTTATGTTATAATAAACATTTCATCCAAGAAGAGAAAATAAGGATAAAAAATACTTGCAGTAGCAATCTGCTATAATTCAAAAACTAAAGATTATAAATGCAAAATTGAAGAGGTTTAGACTATAGTAGATAGGCTTTAAAGTAAGTCTATCTTATTTTTTATAAAAGATATAATCAAAACTTGAAAGTGAAATAATCTTAATTATATTGTATATGGGAAAATCTAGACTTTTTTACTTACGATAAGGTGAAGCATACAATAAATAAGTAAGGAAAGTAGCCTTAACCTAGCAATATAAAGGGTTAAGGCGTTTTTTATAAGTTAAAAGATTTTCTAAAATCACTAGGAGTAATTCCATGGACATCTTTAAAGGCAGCAGCAAATTTGGCTGGGTTTTTATAGCCACATAGTTCAGATATTCCACGAATACTTAGATGGTCAGCAGATAAGAGTTGCATGGCTCTTTTCATAGTTTCTATTCGAATATATTTATAAAGAGGAAGTCCATAATGATTTTTAAAAGATTCGCGAAGTTTACTTTCGCTCATTCCAGCTATTCTACATAGTTCAATTGTATCTGGAAGATTTAAAATATCTTCATCAATCTTATTCTTCACTTGATAAATCTTTTGCTCATTTTCCCAAGTAACATAGTGACGGCGACTACTTCTCCTTTTAGGAATATCAGGAAAATTTCTAGCTATTGAAGATAAAAGATGCAAAGTCATACCTTCAAAAGCAAGTAAAGGCATGTCTGTATTTCTTACAGCCCATCTAATTTGTTCTAAAATAAGCATTATATCAGGGGTATTGTAGTGTTGAGTTTTCCAAAGCTTTGCATCCTGAACACTGATTTTAGGTGCATGGGTGCGATCTTTGAGAAAAGGTTTTATAAAGTCATCAAAAATCAAAACACTAGTAAAACAATAATGTACGTCTTTAGAGAAAGTAAAAGTAAATTGTTTTTTAGGGTTAATAATTAAATTAGTGATTGGAGAAAGAACTTGTCTCTTTTTTCCCTGATGAGAGTAGACTATTTCTCCACAGTCAATACAAAAGATAATCATAAAAGGTTTACTTGAATTAATTGTATGTACTATCTGTTCACTTGGGGTAAGCCAAGCACTTGAAACAAATAATCCTTTAGCAGGATTTGCTTCCGCAATCCATCCATTTGACCAATGAGGAGGGAAATCATAAATCTTTCCATTACCATAAGGTCTTTTAACAAGATTATATCTCTCTGCTAAAGCGCTCCAAGAAGGATCATTATATCCATCCATAAAACCTTTACACCTCTCTTTTATTTAATTTAAGGTAAGAACATTATATCATCATTTGAGAAAGATTTTCAATAAAAACATAATCCATTTTATTTAACTTATAATCCATAACTATGAGAAGCATTTTCATTTAACTCTTATAAAGCAATAAGTTACTCTTATTTTAATAGAAAACGACTTCTTAAGAGGGGTTTGTTAAGAGATTGACAGGACAATCTATAAATGCTACGCTTTTAAAAGTTAGACTAGTCTTACATTTGTATATAACACAGGCGCTAGTGTTATTAAATTAATATAAGATATTTATAAGGGAGAGGTATAGAATGAAAAAATTATTGTCATTGTTTTGTGCAATATTTATTACTACTTCAATTTTTGCTGGTTGCTCTTCATCTAAAAGTGCAGAGAAAGAAGAATCAACTGTTCGTACTATAAGTACTGTAAAAGGGGATATTGAAGTTCCTGCCAAACCTAAGCGTGTCATTGCTAATTGGTATGTTGGAGAGGTTATTACTTTAGGATTAAATTTAGCTGGATATAATGCTTGGGCTCAAGAAAGTATGCCTTTTTATAATGAGCTTAAAGCGTCTACAAAAATTGAAAAGTGGGAGCCAGAAGAAGTAATGAATTTAGAACCAGATCTTATCATTACATATGATGAGGAAGACTTTGATAAATTCAGTAAAATAGCTCCAGTCCTTGTTATTCCAGAAGGAGATATGGATTCTCTTCAGCGTATAAAAACCATAGGGGAAGCTACAGGACGCACTAGTGAAGCAGAGAAAGCAGTTTCTAAATTTGAAGAAAAACTTGCTGATGCGAAGAAAACTCTTAAAGGTGATAGATTTACAGGTAAGACTTTCAGCATCTTGGAAGACTGGGGAGCTACTGGGGAGTGGAGTGGTCTATATTATGAGACAGGCTCTAGAGGTGGTACTTTAGTATATGAATACCTTAAACTTAAATATCCAGACAAGCTTAAAGCTCTTATAGAGAAATCAGGAGAAGGACGAGGATCTATAAGTTATGAAGTAGCTCATGAGTATTTTGGTGACTATATATTATGGTTTAAGAAGGAAGGTAAAGAGTCTGATTATGCAAAGACAGATATTTGGAAAAGCATTCCTGCTGTTGCAGAAGGCAGAGTTGTAGAAATTCCAGGAAACTATGCAGGACTTTTCTTTTATTCTGATGTTACAAGTCTTACTGAACAACTTGACTATATGGTTAATGCAATAAATTCATTAGCTAAATAATTCTAATTAAGAAAGGAAAATAGATATGCAAAATGCCTATAATAAAAAGCGACAATTAGGAGCTTTAAATTTTACAATCTATATGATTGCAGGGGTAGTTTTGCTGGTGATTATGTCAGCAGCATCAATTTCTTTTGGAGCTGCTGATATGAATTTGTCTACGGCTTGGGGAGCCATTTTTAATTTTGACTCTTCTTTAACTGAACACCAGATTATTCAAACTCTCCGACTTCCTCGTATAGCAGCTAATATAATTGTTGGGTCAAGCCTTGCCATATGTGGGGCTATAATGCAGGGAACTACAAGAAATCCTCTTGCTGATTCTGGACTTATGGGTATAAGTAGCGGTGCTACTTTTGCTATAGCTCTTTGTATGGCATTTTTGCCTGGTGGAAGTTACGGACAGATGATGCTTTTTGCCTGCATTGGTGCAGCTATTACTACAAGTATGACTTATTTCATTGCATCTATTGGCAAAGGAGGCATGAAACCACAGAGGCTTGTTTTAGCAGGGATTTCTATATCAATGTTATTTGGTGCTTTTAGCCAATATATTTCTATTAAATATAGGCTAGGACATGCTTTAGCTTACTGGACTGCTGGAGGAACAGCAGGTGCTAAATGGAGTGAACTTGCTATAGTTTTCCCATTCTTTATTGTAGGTATTATTGTAGCTCTTGTTATATCACCTTCAATTACGGTTTTAAATCTTGGAGATGATGCAGCTATAGGTCTTGGACTTAATACTAAGAAAGTTAAATTGGTTTCTACTGTAGTTGTTTTAATACTTACAGGGCTTTCTGTAATCGTTGTTGGACCTGTTGGCTTTGTAGGATTAATAGTACCTCATATTGTTCGCTACCTTATAGGAGTAGATTATAGATACATTATCCCAGCTTCAGGACTATATGGAGCTTTAATTACTGTAGTAGCAGATTTAATTGGAAGGCTTATTAATAAGCCTTATGAAACTCCAATTGGAATTATTTTTGCTATAATAGGAGTTCCATATTTTCTTTATCTTACAAGAACACAAAGGAGGGAATTTGAATGAAGAAAAAGAGTTATTCAGTTTCACGTGGGCTAACTATTATTTTGGTACTTACCATTATTTTGTTAGTTGTGGCAGTAATAAGCGTAAATTCAGGTAAAATGAGTCTCTCTCCTTCAGAAGTTTTTAATGTTCTTCTTGGAAAAGGTACAGCTAAGCAAAATCTTATAGTATATGATTTTCGTCTTCCTCGTATTGTATTAACTATTCTTGTAGGTATTGGTATGGGAACAGCTGGATGTGTAATGCAGAGTTTACTTCGCAATGATATGGCTAGTCCTGGAACTTTGGGAATAAGTTCTGGTTCAGGATTATTTGTATTATTGTTTATAGTGATTTTTAAGGTAGATAGTGTATCTTCAGCTATTGCTCTTCCCCTTCTAGCTTTTGTAGGTGGAATGACAGCAGCAGTACTTATATTTTTCCTTTCCTATAGAAAAGGAAAAAATATATCACCTACAGGATTAATTTTGACAGGGGTAGCTGTTGGAAGTGGATATAGTGCTCTTACTATGATGCTTACTTTAAAGCTGGATGAAAAACAGATGGATTTTATTCAAAGATGGAGTGCAGGAAGTCTTTGGGGAGACAATTGGACATATATTTCTATTCTTGCACCTTGGGTATTGATTCTGTTTTTATATGTATTTTATAAATCTCGTATTTTGAACACTTTAAATCTTGGGAATCAAACTGCAACAGGCTTAGGAGTAGCAGTAAAGAGGGAATTTATAGGTCTAGCTGTAGCAGCTGTTGCTCTATCATCAGGTAGTGTAGCCTTAGGTGGAAACTTCTTTTTTGTTGGAATGATTTCTCCACATATGGCAAGAAAGTTTGTAGGCTCAAATCATAAACTATTGATTCCTACAGCATCTTTAGTAGGCTCAATAATTATTCTATTATCAGACACTATTACTAGGACTATAAGTTTTGGAACTGATGTTCCTACAGGAATTATTATTACTGTATTAAGTACACCTTACTTCTTATACCTATTAGTAAAGTCACATTAAGGAGGTTTGTATGAAAAGTATTGAAACTAAAAATTTAGATATAGCTTATGAAGATACTCTCATTGTAAAGGAATTAAATATGCAGATACCAAAGGGAAAGATAACTTCTATTATAGGAGCAAATGGCTGTGGTAAATCAACTATCTTGAAAGCAGTTGGACGTATATTAAAACCTAAGAAGGGTATAGTACATCTAAGTGGACAGGATATAAGTAAATTACCTACAAAAGAAATAGCTAAAAAGATGGCAATACTTCCTCAAACTCCTACTGCACCAAGTGGACTTACTGTAAGTGAGTTAGTTGCATATGGACGTTTTCCTCATCAAAAAGGTTTTGGAAATCTCACTGAGGAAGATAAAGAAATTGTTAAATGGGCTTTATCTGTAACTAAGTTAAGTGAATTTGAGAGAAGAGAAGTTGATACTTTATCAGGAGGGCAAAGACAGAGAGTTTGGATTGCTATGGCTCTAGCACAGCAAACTGATTTAATCTTATTAGATGAACCTACTACTTATCTTGACCTTGCTCACCAATTAGAGGTTTTAAAGCTTTTATATGAGCTTAACCGTAAGCAAACGTGTACTATTGTTATGGTACTACATGATTTAAATCTTGCTGCAAGATTTTCTGACTATATTATTGCTATTCAAAAAGGATCTATAATAAAACATGGAACTCCTGAGCTAGTTATGACTCCAGAGGTTCTTAAAAAAACCTTCAATATCAATGCTGATGTTGTTATTGAGCCTAAGAGCAATCGTCCAGTGTGCCTTACCTATGATATTATAGATGAAAATGATGATGTGCAATTGAAGGAAAAGGAGGCGGTAGGTATATGAGAACCACTTTACGTATTTTTATGGGAGCAAGAAGATATTGGATTCATTTAATATTAGCACTAATATCTATTATTATTTCTACTATAGCAGGATTTTATAATCCCTGGGCCTTAAGAGAGCTTACAAGTATAGCAACAGAAGGAAGCCTTGATTTTGGAGCTCAATCTTTACAAATAGGATTGATGCTTTTAGTTGCAACTATACTTCAATCAGCTGGAAGCTCTATTTCAGGATATTTAAACCATCATGCAGCTTTGCATTATGTTGCAGATATGAGAACAGAACTTTACTCTAAACTTCAACATATGGGACTTAAGTATTTTAATAAAAGCCGTACAGGAGATTTAACTAGTAGAGTTATTAATGATGTTATGGAGGTAGAGATTCTTTTAGCACACGTAATCCCTGATTTTATTGTTAATATATTGACTTTCATAGGTGTGGGGATACTACTATTTTCTATTAACGTAAAGCTAGCTTTTCTAAGTCTTGTTACTATTCCTTTTCTTATTATGATTACTCTTTGGCAAAGTAAGCATCTTTCTCCTATATGGAAGCAAAATTCTATGGTTAGAGGAGAACTCTCTGGTACTGTTCAAGATAATTTTTCTGGAATTAAAGAAATACAGATATTCAATCAACAGGAAAGAGAAGAAAAAAGGATTAAGAATCTTTCTATGAAACATAGTAAAGCATACTTAAGAGCAAGCTTCTTTTTTGAAACCACTTTTCCACTTCTTGCATTTTTCACAACTCTAGGTTCTGTTATAGTTATAATATTTGGAGGATTTATGGTTTCAAGAGGAGAAATTAATATTGGAGATATTGTAGGATTTTCTATGTACCTTGGTATGTTTTATGGACCTATAAAGAGTTTTTCAAGGCTTATGGAAATGTCAGGTACCGCAGTTGCAGGGTGCAAGCGTGTCTTTGAGGTTATGGATGAAGTTCCAGATGTTAAGGAGAAGGTTAATGCAAAGAAATTACCTAGGGTTAAAGGAAAAGTTGAGTTTAAGGAACTTTCTTTCTCTTACAATGATGAGATAAATGTTTTGAAAAATATCAATTTAAAAATAAATCCGGGGGAAACTGTAGCTTTTGTTGGGTCAACTGGGGTTGGTAAAACCACAATAGCTAGTCTTTTAAATCGATTTTATGATCCTCAGAATGGAAACATTTTAATCGATGGAATAGATATTAAAGATGTAACTTTAAAAAGTCTTAGGGATAATATAAGCATGGTTTTACAGGATACCTTTTTATTTAATGGAACAATTTATGAAAATATTGTTTATGGTTGGAAAGAAGCTACTAGGGACCAGGTTCTTGAGGCCTCAAAAGCAGCTAATGCTCATGATTTTATTGAGAGTTTAGAAAATGGTTATGATACCATAATAGGTGAGCGTGGAGTACGTCTTTCTGGAGGGCAGAAACAGAGAATTTCCATAGCTAGAGCAATTCTTAGAAATTCACCTATTCTTATTTTAGATGAAGCTACGTCAGCTCTTGATACAAAAACAGAGAAAGAAATCCAATCTGCATTAGATGAAATTTCAAAAGATCGAACAACTATAGTAATTGCCCATAGATTATCAACTATCCGTAATGCAGATAAAATTGTAGTTTTAGAAGGAACAGGCATTAGAGAAATGGGAACCCATGATGAGCTTATTCGTTCTGGAGAAACTTACTCTATGCTCTATAGAAGTCAGGTATCTTAAAGGGAAAAAAATTAACGACTTAAAATCGCCAAAGCAATTTTGAGTCGTTGATTTTTTATTTATTCTCATGTTCTGAAAGAAATTTTTGCATAGCATAAACAGAATCTGAACTAATAACGTGTTCTATAGCACAAGCGTCTTCATCTGCAATAGAACTATCGATATTTAGAATTTTTATAAAGAAATCTTTAATAATGTGATGCTTTTTATATGTAAATTTAGCTATTTCTAAGCCTAAAGGAGTTAAAAAAATTTCCTTATATTTTTCATTAGTTACAAGTCCCTTTTCAGCTAAAGTTACCATAGCACTATTAGTGCTAGCTTTAGTTACTCCAAGCTTCTCTGCTATACGAGTCATTTTGACTCCTTTGCCTTCTTCTGATAACTCATAAATAGCTTCTAAATAATTTTCCATTACAAAAGTAAGTTTTTCCATACAGATCTCCCGTGATTTTTAAAATTAATTTTATTTAATCTATATTAATAGAAAGTCTTTTAATAATAATAACATACTTTAAATTGAGTTCCAAGAATAGAGAGATTCGTATATTGATATAAAACTACATTAAATATAATATATTTCTGTATAGATATATTTGTAGGAAATCAAGAATTTGTATTATAATAATTCCTATATAAAGTATTGAGAAATATATAGTTTAGTGATTTATCAGTGTATAATCATATTATATTGTAGCATTATAAGAATTACATAGATATAAAATTTAAAAGAGGTGAAAATAGTATGAAACAAAATACTAATTCAAAGATAAAGGTAGAAACAACAGTTGATGAACATATAGAAAAAGTGTGGAGATATTGGACAGAGCCACAACATATAATTAAGTGGAATAATGCTTCTGATGATTGGCACACTCCATTTTCTGAAAATGATTTAAGAGTAGGCGGAAAATTTATTTCAAGGATAGAAGCTAAAGATGGTAGTTTTGGATTTGAGTTTGGTGGTACTTATACTGAAGTAAAATTATATGAGATTATTGAATATATTATGGATGACGGTAGAAAGGTTGAAATAAGCTTTATAGATAAGCAAGATAAAACTAAGATAGTAGAAGTTTTTGAAGCTGAAAAAAGCAATCCAATTGAGCTTCAACAAAATGGATGGCAGGCAATTTTAAATAATTTTAAAAAATATGCTGAGCAAACAGAAGTTTAAGAATATAGTAGGATGATTATTAGATCTATAAAATCAACATAGATATCAACTATAGCTATATGATAATATTCTTACATTAGGAAAATGAAACTAAAAATTATATTTATAAAAATACCGTATTATTCAGAAATGGATATGCGGTATTTTTATATGTAAGGAGGTAATTATGGATAGAAACTTATTTATAACTACTGATAAGAAACTATATAATTATTTCAGTAAAGATAAGAGGATAGATATCCTTAGAATTATTAGAAAATCAAAGATATATTATAGAACATAAGATAAACAAATATAAATATACCAATAGAAAGTAGTGGCATAGAGTTTAGTGAAAGAGTTACTTGGAGCTCAGGTGAGTAACCTACGTGAAGAGAACTATGATTAAAATAATAGATGATTTATTAATATAGAAGGTTAGAAGAGAATAAGAGATTACAATAATTAGAAGAATTAATAAGGAGTATAGAGCCTGATAAGAATATAATTGATTATAATATAAAGTTTTAAATGATGAATCTAGAAAGTCATTAAGTCTAAAATATAAAAATAAGAAAAAGAAATAGAGGATAGGTCATGAACTTACTTCTTCACAATCAAGGATAAATAAACTAAAAAATGGTTTAATAAAAGGTATATCTAATTGGTAAAGTTGATTTATAGGCTAAAATGAGAGATAATTCTGGAATAAAATCCAGATAATTTTATGATTTTATTTGATATATAACGATAGTATAGAAAAGAATACAAGTAACCACAGCAGACATTATACAACTTATGTGTTTACAGTATAAAATATGATCAAGTAGATACTAGGAGGTGAAAGTCTCCCTCATTATACCTGGAGTAGTGAATAAGTGATTTTTCTAATTAATATATGTTTAATGATTTAAAATATAAAATTAACAATATATACAATTAATTAAGAAATATATAGAAATATGTTGTAAAAATGTATTTGAATTGAAATAAAGGATATTTTATAATAGACAAGAGCTTAAAATAAGGGGGAGACATAATGAAAAAGAAAATAAGTTTAGCTTTAGCATTTATAGTAATATTCTTTGCTATATCTTTTGATTTAGGAAAAAACTATATTGTTAAAGCAGAAGAAAAAACTGACTTTGTTGTAGGTACTCAAAATCTAAATAATACACCAGATAATAGTGCAAAAGTTGGGGATCAGCTTACATATCCTGAAAAAGGATGGAAGCGATATGATGATACATATAAAGGATTTAATTACTCGAATTTTTCACAATTTTCAAATGGAATATTTTATAAAGGACAGACAAAACTTCTTTCAAAAGATGAAAGTGTATCATTTAGATTTTATGGTAGTAAATTTAGAATTTTTAGTGCAATTTTGGGGAATAGAAGTTCAAAATGTGAAGTTGAGATAGATGGGAAATCTGTAGAAACATTTTCACAGAGTATAGAGAATTTAAATCATCCCACTATTGGTCAAAGACTATCTTATGAGAAACTAAACATGGAACTTACTACACATAATGTGAAAATTACAAATAAAGATGAAGGATCTTTTGAGATTGATGCAATAGAAATAGATGATGTAGGAGAAATAAAAGAAGCATTAGGAAAGGGGACTACATGGAATCCTAATGAAAATTCGCAATATTGTACTTTAACTAATAATCGACTTACTGCAAGTATAGGGAATAATATATCAGGAGTTAGAGCTACTAATTATAAGACATCAGGTAAATGGTATTGGGAAGTATCGATAAATGAGGAATCAGTAGCAGCTTTGGGGGTAGCTAATGACAATCCTATTAACATTACAGGAAATCCATTACGTTATGATAATGCGATTGTATACTATGGAGAAAATGGAAATATATATAAAGGTAATGAGCAATATGGGGAACGTTTTGGCGCTGGTGATGTTATTGGTATAGCATTAGATATTGAATCACAAAAAATAACTTTTTATAAAAATAATAAATCCCAAGGTGAAAAAAATATACCTAATATAGAAAAGTACTATCCATTTTATGAGAATGGAGGTAGCTGGAGAACAAGTAAGGTAACTGCTAATTTTGGGTCTCAACAATTTAAATATACCCCACCAACTGGATTTATGCCATTTGATAACGAGAATATCAACAATAATTTATTCATCAAATTAAATACTGATAATTTGAATTTATTAGAAGGTGATTCTGATAAAATAATAGCGACAGTGTTACCAAAAGATGCTACAAATAAAAAAGTAACATGGTCATCAAGTGATGAAAGCATAGCTACAGTTGATCAAGAAGGAAATGTAAAGGCTCTAAAAGTAGGACAAGCAACAATAACAGCTAAGCTAGATGGAACTGAACTAACTGCTACTTGTAAGGTTAATGTTACTAAACCAGTAATAGAAAATAAGAATAATGCAATACTTAGTATCTCTTTAGTAAATGGAGCTACTAAAGAGTATGATGTATCCATGGAAGAAGTAGATAAATTTATAAACTGGTTTGAGGAAAGAGCTAATGGGAAAGGACCAGCAACATATGCATTTAATAAAAAAATTAGTCCTTATAAAACAGTTAAGGAATATATAGTACATGATAAGATAGTATCTTTTGAAGTTAGAGAGTATGAAGGAACAAAATAGTTAATTAATAAATACATCTAGGAAACTAGGTGTCTTTTTATATAATTTACTAAGAAAATTTAAAGATATTTCTAGGTTTATTCAAATACCTTACAAAAATAGAATATATATCAGTATCATGAAGTTTTAAAATACACCTAATATTGAAAATACTAAGAAGAGAAAACTCTTTATCATACTTTTAGTATTATATAGAAGTTTTTAATAATAGGAGAAAATGGTATAATTTATATATCAGTTGATTCTTAATCGTAAAATATTGCTTATCAAAACTATTAAATAGTTATTATAAAAAGGAGACTTAATTCATGAATCTTTTAATTGTTGGTGATATACATGGATGCTATTATACCTTTCGAGAATTATTAGAGAAATACTAGAATGAGAAAAATGATATTCTGATTCAAGTTGGAGACATAATAGATAGAGGAAAAAATACCTCTGAAACAGTAAGATATTGCAGGAAACTATCATTAAAGTTTCCCAATAATGTTGTATTTCTCAAAGGCAATCATGAGTGTTAAATAATCGAGCATTACTATAGTTGATCAAATGGTAATTGGTTGAGGCAATGTTGAAAAGAAACTTTAAGACAATATGAAGATGGCAAGTTTAATATAGAAGAAGATATAAGTTGGTTTTATAAAATGCCTTTATATTGGAGCAATGAAAAAGTTTTTGTAAGTCATGCTGGTATTGCAGAGGACTGCGTAGATCCATTTGATGAAAGCGATGAGAGAAGCGTAATTTGGAATATAAGTAATCTAAAAAATATAGGAAAACTTCAAGTAATAGGCTATACTCCTTGTAAAGATAATGAACCTATTTACAATGAAAAAAGTAATAGTTGGAATATTGATACTGGGTCAGGGTATGAAGGGAATTTGACGGCAATACGATTAAGTATGGAAGGAAACTTATTAGAAGTTATAAAAATAAAAGCACTAAAAATGGATGTACATATATAGATAAGTTGATAATTATAATAAAAAAGTCAAGTAATACGAGGGGTTAAGACTGTATTCTTATATGGTAATCAATTTTGTTATGTAGTTTTTTAAAACTCTATAGTATGGTATTAAAATATTTATAAAATATATTCATCTATATTTTGTATTAAATGTTATAATTTTATATAAATAAATTTTCATTCTGGAGAACAGTGACTAAAGATTATTTAATTAAATTGTGGAGGTATAGATGATTAAATATTTAGATATTTGCAAAGAGACTAGTCGTTTACAAATACGACCATTAAATATGTATGATTACAAAAACTGGCTTGAAGGTTTTAATGGACAAGCACCATCTAAAACAAAGTTTGATGAGGGGTGGTTTGATACATCCTTTTTAACAGAAGAATGGTTTAAAAACAAACTTAAAGAGCGTGAAGAACTCGGTAAAAAAGATTATAGCTACATGTTAAATATTTTTTTGAAAACTAATGGTGCATCAATTGGATATTGTGATATAACTACTCATATGAGAGAAGATTTTCAATATGCACGAATTGGATATACTATTTTCAATCAGTTTTGGAAACTAGGATATGCAAAAGAAGCTATACGTGCTATTATCCAAATTGGATTTGAAGATCTAAATTTTCACCGTCTGGAAGCACATATTAATATAGATAATGAGATATCAAAAAGGATTGTTCTCTCTGCAGGATTTAAGTTTGAATGTGTAAGAGAAAAATTTATTAAGGAAGATGGTATTTGGATAGACAATGAAGTTTATTATATACTCAATAACAAATGAAAGTAAACTGTACCTATAACTATTTAACATAAAAAGGTGGACTATGGAATAATCCTTAGTCTACTTTTTTTATGTTAATTAAAAGAAATCGAAAATCTACTATGTATGAAGATGGTATATATTAGATGTAGTTTTATAATGGAAAGCAGATTAAAATAAATTCATATAAGAGAATATCTTATATGTCCTAAAGATTTTGCAAAGTTTCTAGGATTTCTGATACAGAGATTTATTCAGTTTTGAAAAATAAACATAGTAGATATATAGAAACAGTTTTAAGGATAACTGAAAAATTTAATAAGGATATTAAAAAATTATGATATTTAGGATAATATTATAATTTTTAATTTTATTACTTTATAATATTTATTGATAAAAAATTAAACCTGTAATACCTGTTAATATAATAATAAATATTGGATTGAGTTTGAATTTTTTCAATCCAAATAGAGATATTGTAAATATAATTATAGCAGTCATATTTAAACTAATATTATTCATATTTATTGATGGTGAACCACAAAAAGCAATCAAAAGAATAGTTGATGCTGAAGATGCAATTAGTCCAACGGAGGAAGAACGTAATCCCTTTAAAACATTTAAAATGCTATCTGTATTTTTATACTTATTAAAGAATTTGTATAAAAGAATGGAAAGAATGAATCCAGATAGAACACATCCTAATGTAGATATTATTGCTCCCAATATCCCAGCAATGCGTATTCCAACGAAGGTTGAGGTGTTAACAGCTAGTGGACCTGGTGTCATTTGAGAGATTGTAATAATATCAGTGAATTCTTGTAAAGTAAGCCAATGATGATAATTAACTACTTGCTCCTCTATTAATGGTATTGTGGCATAACCACCCCCTATACTAAATAAACCAATTTTTAAAAAGCTTAATAGTAAGGCGATTATAGGTTTAGTCATATCTAGAATCCTCCTTGCTATTTTTAAAATAAATTTGTACTAAACATAGAAATGAACAGAAAAGAACAATTAAAATAACATTAATATTTAAAAAGAAACTAGCTAAGAATGAAGCTGGAATTATTAACGTCAGCAATAAGTTTTTTTCAGCTAAAATTCCTTTGCTCATATCAACTACTAAATCTACGATAATAGCAGCCATACCTGCTTCCATTCCTTTAAGTATTGAAGAAATAACTGTATTATCTCTAAACACACTATAAAAAGAAGATATAATAGATAAAATAAACAGGGGAGGAAGAATTGTTCCAATACAACTAATAACAGCACCTATAAATCCAGCAAGACGATAACCTATTAATACTGAAATATTAACTGCAATTGCGCCAGGGGCTGATTGGGAAATTGCCGCCATATCTAATAATTCATCATTACTAATTAGATTTAAATTATTAACAAAATACTTCCTCATCATAGGTATAACAATATATCCACCCCCAAAGGTAAAGGAGCTTATAGAAAACATTATTCTAAATAGGGAGAAATAAAGTTTTAATTTTTTTAATTTCATAATAATAAAACTCTCCTAAATATATAAGTTAAGAACTTTCTTTAATTATATATTATGGTAAGATTATAAGTAAAATAGTATAATATTATAATTAATATAACTATTTAGTAATGAAAGGGGAATTTATGTGAAGTTAAGGCATCTACGTATTTTTAAAATTGTATGTGAAGAGGAGACTATTACTAAGGCATCTGAAAAGTTATTTATGACACAGCCCGCAGTTTCTAATGCAATAAGTGAGTTAGAAGATTATTTAGGTATATGTCTATTTGATAGAATTTCAAGAAGGCTTTATTTAAATGAAACTGGCAAACTATTTTTAGAAAAAACAATAAAGTTATTAGATTTATATGATGATTTAGAAAAAAACACTAAAGAATTAGAGATGAATGCAACTATTAAAATTGGTTCAAGCATAACAATTGCTAATTTTTTATTACCAAAAGTAATAGAAAAATTTGAAACAGTTCATAAAAATACTCCAACAAAAATTATAATTGATAATGCTAGAGAGGTTGAAGAGAAGTTAATTAATAATGAAATTGATTTAGCTTTGCTTGAAGGAGTTATTTATAATGATCAATTAATAAAAATTCCCTTTTCATCATATAGATTAATAGCCATTTGTTCTCCTAAACATAAATTTGCTTTACAAAAGTCTATAACTGTTAGTGATTTAATAAAAGAAAAACTACTATTAAGAGAAGAAGGTAGTGCAATTCGTGATACTTTTGATAGTGCTTTATTGTTACATAATATATCTGTAGAGCCCAAATGGATAAGTGTTAATTCTCAGGCTTTAATTCGAGCAGTAGAGCAAAATCTTGGAGTAAGTATATTGCCTAAAATATTGGTAGAAGATGAAATAAGTAAAGGAAAGATTTTAGAGGTATGCATTTGTGATCTGGAATTAAGTAATATCAATCAAATTGCTTTTCATAAAGATAAACTTCAAACAAAAACTTTTAAGTCATTAGTTGAAATAATAAAAAATGAAGCAGAAAAATTTTAATTTTAACTCCAAAAGAGAATAATGATTTATATACAAATTACTTTAAATAAGAGTTCTAATACCACATATTAGGTGAAAACTAATTTGTAAAATTACTTGAATAATGTAAAATTATGTATTAATATTAAAAATATACAGAATATTAAGAATTAAGAAATGTATAGAATACAATAAGTTCAATGATGAAAGAAATATGATATGGGGATTTATAGAAAGACATTTTTTGAAAATTTCTCATATTAATGAAGAAATTTTAAATGAATTATGTTATCTGAGAATAGATTCTAGTACTATTTTTAAAGTGTCAAGTGGCAAATAAAAAAAGATAATTAATATATTTGCAGGTATTTTGTAAATCATTCTAAGACGGCATGATGTTGTGAGATGAAATTATAAAAATTGATTTAATGTATGGAGGGGAAAATGGGACAATTCAAGTTTGAAAAATGTATGGATATAGAAGGACTTTATACAATAGAACCTAAAATATTTTCAGATGAGAGAGGCTATAATTTAGAGACCTATAATTATAAAGATTTTAAAGAAGCGAAATTCAAGTATAACAGTTAGCAATATATTAGCTAATATAAGAGGATGTTCATAATGGATACACTTTTATAAATAAGTAGGGTGGAATTAAATCTATAATAATATATTTTTTATGGGGTTATATTGAGTGTGATTCAGTGAGTATATAAGAAATTTTGCAACCATTGATATATAAAGAGTAAATGAAAGTTACTGTAAATAAATTTATAGTAACAAGTAATGAGGGGGATTCTTTTTATGAAAAAACAGAAAAAATGTTTATTGATAGACAAACTTATTCAAGATGGATGGTTTGAAAATGAACATGAAGCTATGCCTTGGGTTATGGCTAGACAAGTTCTAGTTAATGATCAACCAGCTAAGAGTTGCAAAGAAAAAATAGCAATTGATAGCATCATAAGAGTACGAAAATATTATAAGAAAACCTATGTTAATAAAGGGGGATTCAAATTAGAAGGTGCTATTAAAGACTTTGGTATTGATGTGAAAAATAAGATTGCTTTAGATTGTGGAGCTTCTACGGGTGGATTTACAGATTTCTTAATAAGTAATGGAGCAGCAAATGTATATGCTGTGGATGTTGGGTATGGACAATTAGCTGGAAAACTAGCTATTAATCCGAAAATAGTGAATTTAGAAAGAACAAATTTAAGTGACCCATCACTTTGTATGTTAGATCCTATACCGGAGATTATAACCTTAGATTTGTCATACTTGTCCTTAGCTAAAGCTTTACCTATATGTAAAAATATATTTAGGGAGAGACCAGGAATTGTAATTTGTTTAGTAAAACCTCTTTTTGAAGTCGAATCTTCAATGATTCGAAGAACTGGAAAAATTAATGACAAGGTTGTTTTTTATGATGTACTTAAGTCTTTATGTAATAATTTTATAGAGCAAAATCTATCCATATTAGGAATTACAAATAGCCCTATTACTGGTAATAATGGTACTTTAGAGTACTTTATTGAAGTAGAATTGAATGGAGAAGGTACACCTATCCTTGCTAATAATATAGATAAATGTATAGAAAATACAATTGACAGGTCTTTTCAAATTGATAAATTCAAAAAAGATAATTTTCAAATTGATAATTTAAATCAAAATGAGGAGGTTGTTGTTTAGTGCAATTATTATTTACAAAATTTCTATAATTAAGACTTTAAAAAAGGTTTTCATTTTTGTGAGTAGATAGATATTTTAGTATATCAGTATCCTGTTATATGAAAACGTCTATCTACTTAAAATTAATAGCCATGGTGTAGTGTAATCAAAATGATGTTATAACAGGAGGTGTTAATATTATTGAAAAAGCCATACTCATAGCAACAAATGCCCATCAAGGGCAAACTGATAAAGCTGGTGAACCTTATATATTGCACCCATTACGATTAATGTTTTCAAGAATAAATGAAACCGAGAGAATATGTGCAGTGCTTCATGATGTAATTGAAGATACAGATATTACATTAGATTACTTAAGAGATGAAGGGTTCTCAGAAGAAATATTATCTGCTTTAGATGCCTTAACAAGAAGAAAGGATGAAAGTTATGGCAGAATCATTAATAATAAAATAGCTTCTTATATTAAGTTGGCTGATTTGTGTGATAATATGGCTTTATCAAGAATTAAAAATCCTACAAAGAAAGATTATGAAAGAATAGAAAAATACCGTAAAGCGGCAGATAGAATACTTGATGCTCTTGAAGAAGAGGGGGATAGGGAGTTTATTAAAACTAGAGAAATTGAAATAAATGGTTGTGTATCAGTTCCAGAAAGTTGTTCAGAGGATGAATTCTCAAATAAGTTTATTGATTTTCTTGAGAGGAATTATTGGTCATTTGGTGGTGACATAAGACATATGGAATAAAGTTCTAGACCAATATAAGAAATCTTCCTTCAGATGGTGTTTTTTCTACTATCTGAAAATTAGATGAGTTAATTTAATTTTTAAAGAACTTTTAAGAACAAAGTTTCCTTTTACAGTTTATTGGGAATATCCCTATCCTAGTAATGCTAATAAACATTGTGATCTTGCCCTATTAAGGGAAGATGGAACTTTAGAGGCGTTAATTGAATTTAAAATATGGATAAGAGACGATGATAAGCATATTAAAAATGATGTTTTAAAACTTCAAAAGGAGCATGGATGTAAAAAATATATATTTATAATAGGCTATGGTGGATATATAGATGAAAATCATAAGTATCTAATTAGAGATGATGCTCCTTTAAAATTAGTAAATAAAAAAAGTATTAAGACTAGATTTTTTAAGACTGCTCTAAATACTGTGGAAGATAATGAATTGAATTTATTTATGTATGAAGTGCTGTAGTTATTATTTTTAATAATAATTTTGTAAGGTAAAAAAAGCTAAGTATTTGGATAATAAATATGATGAAGAACATAAATAAAAAAGTTAGGTTAATTAATCTAGCTTTTTTATTTTGGAATTTTATAAAATATTCAATAATCTTGAATTAGTATATTTTGATTAGTTTTTACAAAAATATACCATAAGTGATGAAGAAGATGAAAGAGAATTTATGAAATCCTCTATTAAATTTAAGTTAGATAAAAAGTAGGGAAGCACATATGAAAATTTTCTTTAAAACAGTAACTATGTCAACTAAAAACAACTTCAAAGGAAGAGAATAGAATAATCTCTATTTTTTAATTTATTAAAGTATTATATGGATAAAATAAAAAAATGGAAAAAGGTAATAAAGTATCACTTATAGATTCTAATGAGAAATAGGAAGAAATTTCTTGTGGAACCGTTGCTATTGGATTAAACATGAAATATAATTAAAGAAACACATAAAAGGAAAATAATCCTAGTAGATGCAAGGAGGAGAAAGGGAATGAACGTATGTTTTGAAGAGTTTAAAGATGAAATTGATGAACTTATAGATTTTCTCACATCAGATACTTGGGAGTTTTTTGGAACACCTAACCCTAAGCCAGAAAGGATTAGAGCTAGCTACGAAAACCAATATTATACTGGAGATGACTGCAAAACATTTTGGGTTATTTTAGATGATAGTAAAAAAGCGGGGATGATAAGGATCTATGATTTACAAGATGGTGATCCTTTGTTTGATTTAAGAATTTTAAGCAAGTACAAAGGCATTGGAATTGGGACAAGTGCTGTCAATTGGTTAGTCTCCTATATATTCAATAATTTTTCTGATAAAGAAAGAATAGAAGCTAATACAAGGCAAGATAATTATGCTATGAGATGTGTATTTTATAAGTGTGGTTTTGCTAAAGAAGCACACCATAGAAAGGCATGGGTTGGTAATGATGGAATAGCATATGATGCAATTGGCTATGGTATTATAAAAGAAGATTGGCAGAATGGAAAAATAACTCAAGTAAATTGGAGTGACTTTAAGTATTAAATCTATTCATATTTAATGAAAGATAAAGTACTTATAAGAATATATGATTATGATTTTTTAAGGTGTAAAGAAATCCTTTTCCGTAGTTGGATTTCTTTAATAATTATTTTGTTGGCATGAGAGTCATGATGTGATTCCATGCCTTAATTTAAATATAATGAACAACAAATTACCTGTAAAAAACACTCTAGAAAAAGTGTGGAATTTTTCTTATAACTTGTATTAAATTTTATGTACAAATTGACTATTAAAGAAACTATGAAATATGATGATGCTGTTATGTATTCAATAAGAAGAAAAAGTTTAATTCCATTTGAAAAAGAAAAAATTAATAGCTCAGATAATGATTATTTAGCAGATTAAAAATTTATTGTAAATACTAATGAAGGATAAATGACTGGTTTAGTTAATGTTATACTACAAAGATTTATGCAAACCAAATAGAGAAGAATCTATTAATAGATTTAGAAAGATTTTAAACAGACTCTAGTAGCTATTTCTTGATGAAATTTATATATCTAAGTAGGGAGAATTTATAATGAAGCTAAATAAAATTTTAGAAAATATTGAATATGAAGTAGTACAGGGAAATATGGATATAGATATAAAAGATATTTCCTATGATTGCCGAAGAGTAAAATGTGGAACCCTTTTCGTTTGCATCCTTGGACTTAAAATGGATGGACATGATTATATAATGGATGCAGTTTCTAATGGGGCTTTAGCAGTAGTTATTCAAAATGACGTGAGTAACTTACCTAAGAATACTACTGTTATACGTGTAAGTGATATAAGAACTTCGCTACCTATAATATCCAGTACCTTTTATGAAGATCCATCCAGAAGTATGGATCTGATAGGTATTACTGGAACTAATGGAAAGACTTCAGTTGCATTTATTATATCATCCATACTTGAATCAGCTCAACGAAAAACAGGGCTAATAGGCACAATTGAAAATAGAATCGGCAATAAGGTACTTGATGTTATAAGGACAACTCCTACCACACCAGAATCACTTGAACTACAGCTTTTGTTAAAGAAAATGAAAGATGAAAATGTAAGTGATGTTGTTATGGAAGTCTCTTCTATGGCACTAGAACTGCATAGGGTGGAGGGTTTAGACTTTGAAGTAGGTGTATTTACAAATTTATCACAAGATCATCTTGATGATCACAAAACATTTGAAAATTATAAAAATGCAAAAATGAAATTGTTCAAAATGTGTAAGAATGCAATTATTAATATAGATGACAGTACTGCCAATGAAATAATTAAGAATTGCAATTGTAATGTTATAACTTATGGTATAGAAAACAAAGCAGACATTATAGCTAAAGATATTAAGATATCTTCAAATGGAGTTACATTTACAATTAACTTTAAAGAAAATGAATATATAGTGAATTTAAAAATACCTGGTAAATTTAGTGTTTACAATGCCCTGTCAGCAGTTGCTGCATGTCATTGTTTAGGGCTTTCAATAGAGCAGATTGTAGAAGGATTAGAACAAATTCATGGAGTAAAAGGTAGATTTCAAACCATACAGGCTGAGTTAGGATACTCTGTAATAATTGATTATGCACATACTCCTAATGCTATTGAAAACGTATTAAACACAATAATAGAATTCAAGAAGAGCAAAGTTATTACTGTATTTGGCTGTGGAGGAAATCGAGATAATACCAAGAGACCAATCATGGGAGAAATTGCTGGGAAGCTTTCAGACTTCTGCATCATAACTTCAGATAATCCAAGAAATGAAGAACCAGCTCAAATTATTAAGGATGTGGAAGATGGAATAAAAAAGACAGGGTGTTCTTATACAGTGGTTGAAGATCGAAAAGAAGCCATACTCTTTGCCTTAGAAAATGCTCAAAATAAGGATGTTATTTTGATTGCTGGAAAGGGACATGAGAATTATCAAATAATAAAGGATAAAGTAATTCCCTTTGATGATGCCCAAATAGTAAGCCAATATCTTGAACAAATAAGGATGTAAATATTGTTACTTAAAACTTTCTGGGGATTATGAGTTAAAGCTAAAAGTAAACTACTAAAATAAAGTTTAAGCTTGGGGTGAATATTAATGAGTAAATTTGGAATACAATATCCGGGTGAATCTTTAGAAACTTTTTTAAAACAGAATTCATGTATTGATAATACATTAGAGGACTCTAAGGATATTAGAGATATACTTAGAAGATTCCGGCAAGGATACAGTGAAAGAAATTTGGAAAATGTTGATTCTTTTACAGAAGAACTCTTCATAAATAGTGATGATATATCAGTTTTGGGAACATCAACTGGAGAAATACTTTTAGGATTTCATGAAGTAAAGCAGTTAATTAGAGGGGATTGGGAATACTGGGGTGACTTAAATATAGATTGTGAAAATCCACATATATCAATTGACAATAATGTTGCTTGGTTTTCAACTAAGGGCTCTGTGAAATATAACTTTGAGCATACACCAGAAAGATATGATAGATATGTTGATTATATAAAAACAAATGCGGAAGATAATGAACTTACACCAAAACAAAGAATAACATTTATCAATTGGGTATTAACCTTAAACTATCATCAACGTGATGAACAATCTAGAGAATATTTTTGGCCAATGGGTTTAAGTGGAATGCTTTTAAAAGAAGAGAATAGTTGGAAAATTGCTCATCTTCAATTTTCAATGGCAAAGTCTAACTTCCCTGATGAACGTTTTGAAAATTCAAAAGACTATATGGATAGTTACAATGAACAGAGAAGTATAAGTAAAAAATATAAAAATAATAAAGCTACAGAAGACATAATAGAATTTTTGAAAAGCTTCCAAGAGGATTTTAGAGAAAAGAAAAATATATCAGATATACTAATTAGAAAATATTTTAATGAAAATAATAATCCATATGTTATTGGACCAGAAAATAAATGGTATGAAGGGGTTGAACATATTAAAAAATTCTTTATTGATAGTGATATGGACAATCTTTATCTAGATATAGAAAATACTATTGCATGTAAATTAGGGGATATTACTTGGATTACAACTATAGGTACTTTAAAACATAAATTCACAGAGGAGGAGCTTATTAATCGCTCTCTACAGGAGTTAGATAATTTATTTAAATCTAATCTTTCATCAAAAGAAAAGTTATTTGCAGCACAAAGAAGTGTAGCATATGTATTAAAGGAATGTGCTACAGGGGTAAATTATACATGTCCTATAAGAATGACAGCTATAATCTCAAATCATGTAAATTCACCAAAATTCAATTATATACACTTTTCTTTCCCATTCTATTGGATATTTGAGGGTAAAATAGATGGTATTTTACAATAGTAATTAATGAAACTATGTGATAAAGAGTTGTAAAGTGTTAAATATTTTATAATATATAGATTTACAAAAAGGAATTAGACATGGAGGAATTATGATGTATACAATTAAGGATAGTAAAAAAAAGAATATTATAGAGGCTTATGATAAAGAGGGTAAGTGTGTAGGGGAGGCTGTGATTTGGCCTTCTATAGCTTCAGATATACATGAAGGGCCTAGAATAAATATTTATATTGACATTGATATTAATGATATTGAAGATAGAGATGAACTAAAAGATCAGATGTTTGATGAAGTAATGAAGCGTTCACAAACCATAAGAGACAAGTATAAAGAAACAGAGGCATATAAAGATTTTTCAGTAAAAGTATATCATTGCTGTTTTTCAGATAATAAAGAAAATATTGATTATTATTCTTCTAAAGAAGGCTTTAAAAATGATGAGGGTATGTATGTAATCAAGAAAGAATTGACAAAGGAAAAGCTAGAAACTAAAGAGATTAAAGGTATTGATTTTTGCAAACTTAAATTTGAAGATGAACATGAGATGGCGGAGCTAGTAGAGAAACAAAATAAAGTATTTACTAAAGGATATTCAATAGAAGATTTAAAAGACCTAAAAAGTAAGAATCAATGGTTTAGTATAGCAGCTAAGCATGAAGAAGAAATTGTAGGTAATATTGTTTTAGTAGTAAAAGAAAGTGAATCAAAGGTTAAATATGGTTGGGTAGATGACTTATTTGTTTCAAAAGAGTGGAGGAAATTAGGTATTGGTGAAAAATTACTTCTTAAAGCCTTTGAAGAGTTATTGACTTTAAATATTAAAGAATCAAGATTGGAAGTATGGAGCGATAACAAAAGAGCATTATCAGTTTATAAGAGTGTAGGATATGAATTCTATAAACAAACAGAATGTTCAATAGGAATATTTCTTTAAGGTTTAGTCATATAAAAGCTAAGTAAATAAATTATTAGCTAAAGTCTCCAAGATTGATAAACCTAATTTTGAACAAACACTTAAGTTTGACAATAAAGAAATTTTAGTAAAAATGAAGAAGAAATAATAGTTTAAGATATTTTTTAAATAAAAATATCTTTTTATAAATTTCAAATAGAATTAAAAACATTAAAAAGAATATGATTTATATAATAAATCAGTATATTGGTATTTTATATTAAAACTAGAAAAAGACAGTCTAATGAGTAAATAGGTAGACTGTCTTTTTTATTTGGATATATCTACAGTAAATATGCTGATAATTATAATAAATATTAAGAATTTCTATAACAAAAGTGTAGGAGAGCATGTTATTATTATAAATGGTTTATTATATGGAGGGGTGATTATGAAGGCAAAATTTATAGGTTCTGTAGCAATAGCTTTACTTATGTTAATTAACACAATAAGAATATCGTTAAACTTTTTAGGGGTTGAGCTAACAATATGTTTGATTATTATTTTAATACCACTTTATTATTACTGGTTCAAAAGTGAAAAGAAAGTTAAAAAAGATGTAGAAGTATTTAATAAGAATAAAATAACTATGACCTCAAGAGATTTTGTTTTCTTGCCGATACTTTTAGCTATAACATTTTTCTTTATAGGACTTCGTCTACTAGATACAGAAGTAAAGATTTTAGGCATTTTGTTAATAATCTACTGTATTGTGCTTTTGGGAATAACTCTTCGTTACTGGAAAGTAGATAAAAGAAAAATTAAAGAAAATGTGGTAGTGGTAAATGTTGATAAAAGAGATTTATATGCAAAACACCTGTATTTCGGATTAATAGCTTTAGTTATATCAGTTAGTATAATATATAGTCAATTAAATTTTTTAAGCCCTAGTTTGAAACTCTTGTTTAGTTTACTTTTAGCTTTAACTTTTTGTTATTGGATTCTAAAAAAAAGAGAAGGTAAAAAAGCTCAAAATGTTGATAATAAATATGATGAAGAACAGAGAAATAAATATAAAATAAAAAGGCTAGATTAATTAATCTAGCTTTTTTATTTTGGAGTTTTATAAAATCTCCAATGGCTTTCAATTATAAGAGTTTGAGATATTTTTACAAGAATACACTATAAGGTACGGTGATGAAATAAAATTTATGAAACCAGCTAGTAAATGGAATCTAGGTGAAGAGTATGGAATGATATGTAAAAAAACTTTAAAATATTGATGATGTTAGCTAAAAACAACTTCAAAAGGAAAGTACAAAGACAACAATTTATAATTATATTATTGTACAGTTAAACATCAGTATATAAAGCAGATATAGTAAATTGTTTTATGCATAAAATGTAAAATAATTCATTTAAATGTTGCAAAAAGAACCAATAATAATACATTAAATTACATAAAAAACTTTAAGTGGGGGTTATAATAGAATAAATAAAAATATGGTGAAGCAATTATAAAGATTTGTTCTGTGAAAATTTGAGATATTAGAGAACAATTAAAGAGTGTTAATAGATATATATAGTTCAATAAAAACTAATATGTCAAGTTCTTTATGAAGTACATCTAATGGTGATTGGAAGACGTGGACAAGAGGTAGGGTTAATATCCTAGAGGTAGGAGATGATCATGCATCAATACTAAAAAACTAATATTTAGATTGTCAAAAGTTATAAATGAAATACTAAAATAGAATTTAAGAATGGATGAATATTAATAGATAAATTTAGAGATGGAGGGAAGTCATGAAATTACTAACAAGAAATGAAATAGATAATAAATATAAATGGAATATAGAAAATTTATATAAAGATATAGATGAATGGGAACTAGATTTAGAAAAAGTAAAAATCCAATTGCCTGAGTTAGGAGCATTTGCTGGAAAGATTAATAATAATGAAAACCTTTTAACATACATAGAGAAGGATATTCAGGTTTCAAGGATTTTAGACAAGCTTCGTAGTTATGCTTATTTAAGAGCAGATGAAGATACTTCTAAGGCCGAGTTTCAAGTTATTAAAGGAAAAATAAATTCATGTTTATCAGAATCGGCAAGTATATCAGCCTTCTTTATTCCAGAACTATTAGGTTTGCCTCACGGAAGTGTAGAAAAGTTTATTGAGGAGTCAGAAGAACTTAAGATTTATGAGTTTTATCTAAAAAATATTTTAAGTGAGAAGCCTCATATATTAAGTGCAGAGCAAGAGAATATAATATCTTTATTTAGTGATACTTTATGTGCATCAGAGAGTACATATGATATCTTTACTAGTTCAGATATAGCTTTTCCTAAAATAAAATATGAAAATGGAGATGAAGTAGAATTAACATCTGGTAATTATAGTATTTTTATGAACTCAAAGAATAGAGAAGTAAGAAAAGCTGCATTTAAAACTTATCATGACACGTATAATAAGTCTAGGAATATGTTAGCTACGCTTTTCATGTCTAATGTAAATATGGTTACCGTTGATGCAAAGATAAGAAATTATAAATCATCCCTTGAAAGTTGTCTTAAACCTAATAACATTTCAGTTGAGGTATATAATAATTTAATTGATACTGTTAGTAAAAATTTATCATCCTTTCATAGATATATTAAGCTTAAAAAGAAATTGTTGAATCTAGATGAAATTCATATGTATGATTTAGCTGTACCCATTGTGGATATTGAGGAAAGCAAGATTAAATATGAGGAAGCTATAGAAATTTGTTTGGAAGCAATAAAACCATTAGGAGAAGAATATTCAAATATATTTAAAGAAGGTATTAAAGAAAGATGGATAGATGTATTTGAAAATAAAGGCAAATGTACAGGAGGGTATTCAAGAGGGTGTTATGATAGCATGCCTTATATACTTTTAAACTATAATTATCTATTAGGGGAAGTGTTTGGATTAATACATGAAATGGGACATTCCATTCATTCCTATTATTCAAGAAAAAATCAACCTTATATTTATTCAAGATATGCGTGGTTTTGTGCAGAAATAGCTTCTCATACAAATGAAGCTCTGCTTAGAGCTCATCTAATAAAAAAAGCAAAGGATAAAAAGGAGAAATTATATTTCATAAATAAGGAGTTAGACTCTATAAGATGGCAAGTCTTTACTAGGACTATGTTTGCAGAGTTTGAAAAAATAATTCATGAAAATATAGAATCTAATAATCCTTTATCAACAGATGACTTATGTAAAATATACCATGATCTAAATGTAAAATATTTTGGACCAGATATGGTCTTAGATAAAGAGGGGGATATTGGTTGGGCTACTATACCACATTTTTATGCTAACTTTTATGTTTATCAGTATGCTACAGGGTTAGTAGCAGGTACAGCAATTAGTAAAATGCTAATTGAAGAAGGAGAAAGTGCTGTAGAAAGGTATAAAGAATTTTTGAAGAGTGGAGGAAGTAATTATCCAATAGAACTTCTAAATAAAGTAGGAATTGATATGACAACACCTAAACCATTAGAAGATACTATAAAAAGATTTGATGAGCTTTTAGATATGATGGAAAAAGAATTAGGTAGTGAATAGAAATATATAATATATAATTTTATACAATCTATAAATTTGAAAAGTTTCCTTTTAATGTTTAGAAAATAGATAAAAGTTGGAGGGGAGTTACTACTATGGTTGCGAGTAAAACAGGCTAAACGTAACTATTGGAAATGATGCTGAACAATTCTATGATAAAATGGGTTTTATAAGCTTAAAAGAAAAAGGATATGTAAAGAAGCATAGTTTATAATGATATTTTTTTATTATATAAGACTTAGAGGGGAGAGGAACATATGGAAGGAATTATTATTAGGGAGTATCAACAGGAGGATTGGACTAGGTTGATAGAAATCCACGACAATTCCCGTATTATAGAACTACAGTTTGCAGGACTAAGAGATGCGTTTATTCCACTTGCTGAGGCTGCTTTTAAGGAGGGTTTATTTGATTATACCCTTTGCGTTGCTTTAGTTAAGGGTAAAGTTATTGGATTTGTTGCATATTCAGAGGATGAACTTGCGTGGCTGTATGTTGATCCATTATATAATTGTAAAGGGGTCGGTAAATGTATGGTTAAGTATGTGATTGAAAATACATATAAAAGGCCCCTTTGTGTGGAAGTCTTGGAGAAAAATGAACCAGCAATACATTTATATAAGTCAATGGGCTTTGAAACCATTAATATATGTTCAGGAGTAATGCCTGGTAATGAATTGTTTAATGTTACAGTGCTCTGTATGGAGAGATTATAAGATGCATGGACTGATAATATGATTTTTGTCATAAATAATACAAATTGCACAGTTGTATAAGATATCCAATTAACACCTGGTGCTCTTATATTATTGAAGAAACTCAAAAATAGTTTTTTAGGATATGAAAATAATTAAGAGCACTCATAATCAATTAGCCTACATATAGGTTGTAATTTAGAAATTACAAATAAAAATAAAAGATGACGTATGATAAGTGACTTTTATGCTTTAAATATAAGAACTTTTATGAAGTATATCTTAAAAGATTTTAATAAGAAAGGAGAATCTGTATGAATGAATTGAATTTTGATTATAAAATTATTGGTAAGGGTAAAACAGTACTTGTTATAGAAACAGGCATAGGGAGCTCATTCTATGATTGGTATTCTCTTGTAGAAGATCTAAAAGAAGACTTTACTATTGTTTTATATCATAGATGTGGCTATGGAAAAAGCCAAGATCCAAAAACCTCTAGAACTACAAAGAATATTTCAGAAGAACTAGATTCCCTTTTAGAGAAGATAGGAATAAAAGATAAATTTATTTTAATTGGCCATTCTTTTGGAGGGTTATGTGTACAGCATTATGCAAAAATCTATCCTTATAAATTGAAAGGCATAATGTTAATTGACTCTACCTCCTTCAATTTTGAACAACTGTATATGCTTGATACACCTGTTATGAAATCTCTCATTTCAATAGATAAAATGGTAGAGAGTAATATTAATTCTTCAAAAAAATCGAAGGAAGAATTAAGGGAGCAAAATAGAGATATAATTTCAGCTTATGAAAATCGTGTAAGTGATTCAGACATGAAGTTAGTAGAAGAATTTTTTACAAGTTCTAGACTTCATAAGACTATTGCAGAGGAATTTCAAAATTGGGATATAGATAGTAATGAAATTAAAGATATTGATGAATTTCCTAATATTCCACTTATAGTAATAGCAAGAGATAATAAGGTAACTGAAAGAGGTTGGGTGAAATATAATATTCCAGAAAAGGAAGCGATTTTATATGAAAATCAGTGGCGTAAACTACAAATTGAATTATCAGAGCTTTCAGAGGAAGGTGGTTTAATAATTGCTGAAAATAGTGACCATGAAATTTATTTAGATCGACCTGATTTAATAATTCAGAGTTTAAAGACATTAATATAGTATCTTTTATGTGATAAATACATTTTCTCTATGATATATAAGTAAGAGTAATTATTAGAATTAACTTTTATTTATATATGAGGGGTTAAAAATATATAGTGAAAAGAACTTGTTTCTGTCTTTTTAGAAGTATTAGAAGATAAACATTTCTGCCTACAAGCAGCAGAAGATATTATATAATTTTCAGTGTTCATATAACTTAACAGAACGGTAGGGCTAAAATGGAGGTTAGTATGATAAAATACTTTATTAGATATATAAAAAAATATTGGGTTATGTTCTTATGTTTTTTAATTATGACATTTATTATATATGTTATAGAACTTGCAGTACCTTATATTTTTAGTAAGTTTATAGATGATATAACTGTTAATAAAAATATTAATACAATATATATATCCAGTGCATTAATATTAGCTTTAGTGATTATATATTTATTTTTTAGTTTTTATAAGGAGGTAATATTTAATAAATGTGCAGGAAAAGTTAGATTTGATATGTTAGATGACTGTGAAAGTCATATTGAAAAATTACCCATTAAGGATATAAATAAGTTTAATCCTGCTTACTTAAATGAAAGACTTAATAATGACATATTAAATATAATACTATTCATTTTTAATAACCTGTGTAATTCCATTATTAAAATTATAGGGGTAATAATTTTAGGCGGAATAATAGCAACTATAAATGTAAAAATATTTTTAATTATGGTTATTGTTGCTTTGTTTAATGGACTAGGGTTTAGTTTTTATAACAAAGAACTTTTTAAAGTAGGATATGACTATAGAGAGGCAAATAATAAATTTTATGGAGCTAATAATGACAGACTTAATATGATGAAGCAAACTAAAATAAACTCATGGTTTGATGTGGTCAAAGTTAAAGTTTCAAATTACTATACCATTCTTTTAGGAGTAAGTATTGATTATTCAAAAGTATCTGCAAAACTTAGGAATATAGGGTACTTATCAAAATATCTGTCCTTAATACTGCTTATTATATTTGGAGGATATGAATTCATAAATGATAACTTGACTATAGGAGAATTTATATTAGTTTATAATTATACAAATATTTGCATGAATAATATGGAGTTTTTTCTATCATTAGGCCAGAATTATCAGCATGCTAAAGTTTGTTATAATAGAATGAGTGAAATTTTAACATTGAAAGAGGAGATTAATGGAACAAAGATTATAAATGCTATAGATAGTATTGAAGTAAAAGATTTATATTTTGGACATAATTCTGAAAAGATGCTTTATGAAGGACTCAATCTTACTTTTAAAAAGGGAAATATATATTGTATTAAAGGTGAAAATGGTTCAGGAAAAAGTACATTAATAGATATATTGACTGGAATTAGATATGACTATAGAGGTGAAGTTTTATACAATAATAACAATTTAAGGAGTTTAGATGCTAATTATTTAAGAAAAAATTTAATATCAGTGGTAGAACAAGAACCTGACATGATAAACATATCTCTTAAAGAAAACTTAGTTTATGGTCTTGAGGATTATGATAATAAAAGATTAGAAGATTTATGTGAAGGTTTATATTTAGATAATAGAGTGAAATTTAATGATAATGATACAAATTTATCAGGAGGAGAAAAACAAAAAATATCTGAGATAAGGGCACTTTTGAAGAGACCCAAGGTTATTATATTAGATGAACCTATATCTGCATTAGACGCAAATAGTATAGTAAAACTAAAACATATATTAAATGAAGAAAAGAAAGATAAAATAATTATATTAGTTACTCATAATGAAGAGTTGTATTCCATTATAGATAATTTTATAACTCTTGATAATGTGGGGATTTGATGAACGGTGGTTAAGATATATTCTGTAATTTTATATTTGGATTTGATAGATATAAGTGTTAATAGAGTAAAAATAATTTTAAAATTATTTTTACTCTATTATAGTATCTATAGTTGATATACTGATTCAAAATATTCAAAAACTACAGGCATATTATCAGTAAATTCATAACCCAGTTCTTTCCCATCCTCTTTGAAGAAACGAACATGCCCTTTAACCCAAGATTCTAATGTATCATCTTCTCCCTCATGTTTACAAATGTCATAAGTAATATCTTAAAATGGGATAATTGTTACCTTAGTAGTTTCAATAACACATCTTGGTATTCCTTCCCAATCAGTAACAATACTTAAATCACCAACTTTAGGTATAGGCTCACCATCAAGCTCATATTTCAATAAACTACTTACTGTAGCTTTTTTTTACCAATTAAAACTAACCTCAACAATTCATTTGCCCATCTTTCAGTCAATTCGAAATGAAATACTTCGAAATATTTTGTTGATTTATCTCTGTTTGTTTCTCTTAAAAATGTTTCCTAAAATGTATTGATTTTTTCCAGTGAATACTTTTCATTTTCCATTATTTATACCCCCAGTGAGTTTTTCTTCATCCTTTATTTTGGCATCATAGGTTAAATGTGTAAAAAGTAATTTTAACAATATTTAACCATACAATCACTTAAATGGCAATGGATTTGTGGTAGGTTATGTATTTTATTAAGGATATTAAAAACAAGGACATTATATTTGATTTATATATAATGTTGTTAAGAATTATCTAACTTTAGAGGAAGTTAACTGATTAAATAGAATAGCAACTATGTATTTTAATTATACTGAAAAGCTCGAAAAAAATATAAATAGATAATGGGAGATTGGCAAATTGAAAAAGAAAGTTAAAGTACTGTTTATATGAGTAAAAGTTATAGTTATGGAGTTGTTAATATGCGTGAAAAAGCTATATTATAAGAGAAATATTTACAAATGTGTAATTTTATAATGGTATAGCTAAAAAACTATTAATAAATTGAAAAGGGGAGGAAGTATGATTAAATTAACTGATATTGATGGAAGAAAAGTGGAATATTTATTTACTGGTAATGGAGAAGATATAGTTGTTATTATGCTAGGCATGGGAGGTTGTATTTATGATTGGTTAGAAATTGTGAACGAAATATCAAGTTTCACAAGGGTTATAATAACTCATAGGCCTGGTGTTGGAAAGAGTGAACTTCATATGAACGGCAGTAATACATGTATAGCATCTGAGGATTTATATGCACTATTAAATCAATTAAATATAAATGAAAGAGTTATATTGGTAGGTCATTCTTATGGTGGTTTATGCGTTCAACATTTTGTGAGGCTGTATCCGAAAAAGGTAAAAGGTTTACTTCTTGTTGAATCTGCTTCAATTTATAGGCAAGATAAGTTTGATAAACTTCAAACTCCTGTATCAGATGAGTTCGGTTCAGATGAAGTATATATAAGTTTATGGAAAAAATACTCCCAATATACTAAAGAAAAATTATTAGAAGAGTTAAAACCTAGTTTATCAAGTAAGGAACTTGGATTACCAAAGGAGATACAAGAAGAAATTATAAATATTAATGTGAGTGCTAATATGTATGCAAATCAACTTTCAGAAATACTTGATTTAAGAAATGATGTAATAAATATGAGAAAAGTGCATCCTTTTCCTAAATGTCCCTTAATAATATTAATTCAAGATTCAAAATACGCTATAAATGAAATGGAAGAAGAAGGTATACCTAAGATAGAAGCAGAAAGGATTGTAGATTTAGCCCATACTTTGTCTTATGGTTTGCAAGAATTGTCAAGCAACAGTAAAATTATCACTGTTGATAATAGTAATCATTGTATAAATGAAACTAGGCCAGATGCTATTATTGATGCAATAAAAGAGCTGTTGAATATTTAAGGATATGGTTAAATATCATATGTATAATATTAATTTTTAAAAGTATAAGGGATATATATTGCACAATTTAAACTCCATTGATATACTGCTGGCAGTTTTAACTTTAATATAGATGATTTAATTATATTAAAGTTAAATGATAACTTATTAAAATTTATCAATTATAACTTAGAGTATAATTTTAGTAGGCAAAGGTAGTAAAAATACTACAAAAAATAATAAAGGTATGTAAAATAATGAAAAGTATAAAATAGCCTCTGAACAAATCATAAAATAAAAGTTACATTTATGATTCACAAAAAATGAGCCATATAATACAAATTATCCTTGGTATTTGTATTATATGGCTCATTTTCATTTATGAATTAAGTATTAGGTTGTTCCAATAAAAGGTCTAATGTTACTATAGAGTAAAAAATTAGGTTAAGCAATTAACTATTAGCACTTTAGAAATATTTAAGTAAGATAGAAATAGTATATTCATTATTTAAATAATATTAAAATTATTTCTGCTAGTTAAGGAGGATTATGATGAATACAGTAAAAGAAATGAGAATGGAAAAGAAAGAGATAAAGACATTATTAAGAAATATAAAAGATAATAAATATGCAGTACCAGAGGGGGTGAACCCATATAAATTATCCTTAGATATGATGGATTATATAGGGGATATTGATGGTGAATTGCGTAATGACTTGGCTTGTTACGTTCTTCTAGAATGGATAGTGACGGATGTTCTTACACCTGAAGAAGCACATGACATATTTGTGATAGCATTAGATGAAAAACGTATTTTAAATGGATTGGGAAAAATTGATGATACGGTTTTTGGCAGATCCTTTTCCGTTGAAGTGGCTGCATGTATAATCTATAAACACAGGAAGCTTTTATCTGATAGTGATATTTTAAAAGCTTTCAATACAGTTTTGAAACTTTATAATGAGGACAGGGATGTAAGAGGATTTGTAGAAGGTAAAAGCTGGGCTCATGGGGCTGCCCACGGTGCTGATGCCCTGATGGAGCTTGCACAATGCCAAGTAATAGGATATGAGGGACTAAAAAAGATATTAGATTCAATATATAAAAAAATTAATATAAATTATTACGGATATATTAACAACGAGGATGAGCGTATGATATCAGCTGTTAAGGCAGTTTTGGAAAGAGATATAATTCCTGTAGAAGAAATTGAAGAATGGATCAGAAGCTTTGGTAACATAGAAAAAGAAGGTATAGTTCCGGATTATTTGTTTATTGAATTTAATGTAACTCTTTTCTTAAAAAGCTTATACTTTAGACTTGTTGCTAATACGAAGTATGACCAAATAGCAAAAATAGTTAAAGAGGTGCTAAAGAAAACAAGTCGTTTTGGTGAGGACTACTCATAACCACCTGATTTTGGGACTTATGTCAATATATTAGACACAGGAACTGGTTGATTATTGCTTTAATATTATGAAGCTTAAAAGTCTTATTGCCTTTGCAAAACCAGAAAATATTGCATCGAATAGAGTTATAAAGAAGCTTGGATTTAAGTTTCAACACTTTGTTAATGGATTACCAGAAAAATTAAGTTTTTATAATGGTGAACATTATTATTTATTAACTAAGGAAGAATTTTTTGAAATAGTAAAGTAATCATAAAAAATTTACTTAGTGACTGAAAGGAATGATAATTATTATGTGTGATAGAAAGGCTACAAACCTTAATAACGTAAATTCAAAAAATATTTTTACAATAGAATGTAAGGATTTAGTATTAAGGGAGTTCCAAGTAGAAGATTTAGATGCAATATATAATATCACCTTACAATCTGAAATAAAGGAGTTTCTGCCTGATTGGATAGCACCAAAGGAAAAACGTAGAGAATGGTTAACTAAATATGAAATTAAAGAGAATAAGGAGTTTTTAGATGCTGTTCCTAATATACCTAATATTAAAGGACATGCTCTTAGATTAGGAATTATATTAAAAGAAACAAATGAGTTTATTGGTTGGATTGTTTCAGGTTTAAAAGATGAATTACCTCCACCAAATAGAGAGATAGGCTATGCTATTTCAAAAGATCATACATGTAAGGGATATGGAACTCAAGCAGCTCAAGGGCTAATAAAATACTTATTTGAAAACACTAATACCGATGTGTTAAATGCTACCGCATTAACATATAATACCCCTTCAAATAAGGTAATAGAAAAATGTGGTTTTAGATTAATGGGTACTATTGAAATTGAAGGTCATGATTTTTACTATTACAAACTAAGTAAAAGTCAATGGATAGATGAAAACAAAGAAAGCTAAGAACAAAAAGTTATAGATAAGCAATAAATAATTATTATTGAAATTAATTATTTATTGCTTATTCTAATTTGAAAATAAATTGTTATATAGATGCATTAAAAGTTTCACTTATCTATATGAAACTTTTATTGTGTAATATAGGAATCATATAAAATCTTATGATAATGATAGAGGTTTTTAGACATAAATAAGATGAGTTTATCCCCACAGAAGTGTGAATTTACTTCTTTTTTAAAGAATTATTTTTTGATTAAGACTATGTAGAAAAGAAGAAAATAATTTTAGGTAATAAATGAAAAATCACATAATGATATAAGAAACTAGTAAGTAAGAAAAGCTACTACTTATTAAAAATCAAATAATTTTATAAATAATTCTGGACTTTGAATGCTTATATAAAGTTAAGTATATATAAATGAACAAAATATTGTAAAAATAAATAATGCAAAAAATAAATATACATATTGATTTTATCCTAATTCTCCATTTGATATTTAATGGTTTTCAAAAATAGTAGTTTATAATTAAAGAATTATATAATTAAACTAAATTCTAAAAATGAAATATAATAAATTGCTTTATGCATAAAATGTAAAAAAAATAGTTTAATTGTTGTAAAAAAATAGTAAAAACAGGGCATTAATATACAAAATATTTCCAAAATAACGTTTATAATATAAAAAAACATAAATGTGAAAGACGATTTATTTGGAGTTATAAAGTAAATAAAAACATTAGCGAGGTAATTGTGAGAATTTATGCTGTAAAATTTTTAGATAGTAATGAAAAAATATTAAATAATATCTCCTCGGGAAGTAATTTAGATAAAAGATACAAAATAGAAAAACTTATTAATAAAAAGGATAAGATTAGAACATTAATTGGGGAATTATTAATCAGAACAATAATGGTTGAAAGGTTAGGAATAAAAAATAAAAATATAACATTTGAAAAAATAAATTTATTTGGATAGGAGCTAGATGGAATGATTGAAATTTTAGAAGTTAAAGCTGAGGAAGAAGCAAGTAAACTAAAAAGTGAGTATATTGAAGGTTTAAAAACTCCAATAGATGGTTTTTGGCAGAATGTGGAGGTGGTTAATTCAAAATGTTATGAAATTTTGTACAATGGTAAAGTTGCAGGGCACTTTTGTGTAAATTCGCGTAAAATATTAGTACAGTTTTATGTTTCTAAAGAATACTACATGAATGTAGAAGAAATTTTTAAATATATTATTACAAGTGAGATAGTAGAAAAAGCGGGGGTTTCTACAAAAGAACCAGAATTTATGGGGTTATGTCTTGACTATCAAAAAAATATAACTGTAGATTCATATCTTTTTACAGATAATGAAAAAGTACGATATGAATTAAATAGTTTTTCAAAGCTATCTTTTAGATTAGCTCAAAGTCAAGATATAGATGAAATAAAAAATAAATGTGATCTGGCGTTTGAGGGATATTATGAGGAGTTAATAGATAATGATCAGTTATTTGTATTATATGATAATGACAACTTACTTGGAATTGGAGAATTTAGAATAATTAAGACACATGGAGAAAAATATGGTGATATAGGTATGAATGTGGTTGAAAAATATCGTAGAAATGGAATAGGAACTTATATTAATGTTAAGTTAAAAGAACATTGCTATAACAAAAATTTAATTCCAATGGTTTGTTGTGATGTAAAAAACATTATATCTAAAAAAACTTTAGAAAAATCAGGCTTTATAGCTGATCATAGAATTATATTTTGTGAATTCTAATTATTAAGAGTTAATAGGATTAGTATAAATACTGAAATTTTATCAAATGGTATAGAAATTAATTTATAAAATGAAAAAACTATAACAAGTGGAGAGATGATTAAGATTCTTATATCTTAAATACCTTTCCTTGATAAATTGCAATAACAAATTCAACTAATTTTTATTTATTACTTAAACACTTGAATTTTTAAGCAGAGTATAGTCAGATATACGGTTCCCTTTCGGTATAAAACGGCGTATTAGTCCATTTTGATGCTCATTAGTTCCTTTTTCAAAAGATGAATATGGGTGAGTGAAATATACCTTTGGATCAGTTTTAGCTTCAAGTGTGGATAAATCAGCAAATTCAGAACCCTTGTCACCAGTTATTGTCTTAAAGACTTGGCTAAACTGTTTCCTTTTACAATTAGTCTTAAAAATAAGTAATATATTATGAAAAGTTTTAACAACATAAAAGGAAGGAAGTGAGTATTTAGTGAGTTTTTGTATTTATTACATAAACTTTAACTAAATATAAATTATGAATTTATGTAGTAGAGAAACTAATAGATTAGTGTTAAGAGAGTTTATAAAGGAAGATTTAGAAGATGTACATAAATATTCATCTGATACAGAAGTAGTAAAATTTTTGACCTGGGGACCTAATACTGAAGAGCAAACAGAGAAATTTTTACATAATGTTATCAGTTGTAAGGAAGAAGAACAAAGAAAAGATTATGATATAGCTGTAATATTAAAGGAAGAAGGAGCCCTAATTGGAGCATGTAAGATTCATATAGATAGTTTTCACAATAAGGAGGCTTCTATAAGCTACTGTTATAAAAAAGAATTTTGGGGTAAAAATTATGCTGCAGAAGCAGGAAAAGCTATGGTGAAATTTGCTTTTAATGAATTAGGTATGCATAGAGTGTACGCTACATGTGATCCTGATAATATAAAGTCAGCTAGAGTTTTAGAAAAGATAGGAATGAAAAGAGAGGGATTTCTTAGAGAGAATAAATTAGTGAAGAATCAGTGGAAAGACTCATTATTATATTCAATTATAAGTAGTGATATTATTAATAATTAATCTTAGATATAGTTGGGAGTTGCAAAGTCTAACCTAGTAGTGTTAGACTTTGCCCTTTTTAGTTTAAAGAAAATAAGTTTTAAAAGCTAAGTTAGGAAAAATATAGTTGTAACAGCTTTAGTTCTTAAGAGGAAAATAAAATAGATAGAATTTTAAATAATGTATGTTAAAATGATATTATTATAAAGAAGTTTATAATAATTTTAAAAATACACCTATATATTAAAGGTTTAGAGAGTATAAAAATTTTATCCTATAAAATTTTATATATTTTCTACATGTTATATATAGAAAATGTATCAATATTTTAAAAAGTAAATCTTATGAGATAGTTTTACTAAGCTGTGATTATTGTAAGAAGTGTGACATAGAAGATATATTTCGAAATACAAAAACTATCAGATAGCAAAATAATAGTAAAAATAGTTGTAAGGGAATCGAATTATAAGTTTATGAAGTAAATGTTTATTCTTATTTCTTAAATTCTCTACTTGTAACACAACTGACATAAATAAATTGTAGAATTATATATAGGTTGGCAAGAGATTTCACACTAAAACTAGGAGGACAATTATGGAACTAAAGATGTTTAATTTTATTGAAGAAGTTATAGATAATTTAGAGGAACTAAAGGATGAATTACAAAATGATGCTAAGGATTTAGCAATATATTTTGAGGATTTATTAGAAAATATTAATGATGGAGATATAAGTGTTAATTCAAGAGTAAAATCATCTTCTAGTTTAAGAGAAAAAATAATAAGAAATAACTATTATAAAAAGTACAAGTCAGGTGAAGATATTATACTAAATCTCTCAGACTTAATAGGTGTTAGAATAGAATGTAGATTTATTGAAGATGAAATGAAGATATATAAACTACTTAAAAAAATATTTAATAAAAAAGATACTAATGGATATCATTATAACTCTTTAAATAAAAATATTAAATTAGAGTTATCTAGTAAACAGCCACAGGAACAAAAAAATGGATTTGAAATCTTTAGGATAGATGGAATTTATGAAACAAACCATAGAACAATAAAATTCGAGCTTCAAATTAAATCATTAGTCAATATCTTTTGGGGGGAGCTAGAGCATAAAATAATATATAAAAATAATAATTATAGACTAGCAGATGGATTTTTGAAGGAACTTATGGGATCTATTAAGAAAAACCTTGCAATGATAGATAATCAGCTTCTTATGATTTACAACCAATTTAAGGATACAAATAGTATAGATCCTATGATAAGAAAGTCACAACTAGAAGTATTTCTTTCTAAGATTATCTATGAAATTTTTTCAGCTAAAATGAAAGATAGTATTGGATTTGGAGTTGATTTTAAGAAATCCTGTGATACTATAATGAAATATATTTTTAGAACCAGTAATGCTGAAAACTTAGAGGAGTATAATAAAACAATACTAAAAACAATAGATAGACTAAATAGTATTAGTAAAAATCACGTTAACTTTAACAAGGAGATAGAGTTTGAAAGAGATATACATTTTGAAGATGACTTTTCTAATAAAATTGGATCTATTCTTTTAAGTTTAATAAATAGTGAATTCCAATGGAATTTATTCTTTAGAATATTATTTGAAATAGAGCTTGGAAATAATGCAGAGGATTTTGAAACCTTCATAAACTTTATAAGAAATAGATTTTATGAAAATAATAGTTTTTATAAACTGCAAGAAGTTTTTAATGAGGAAGAGTTTATAAACATACAAAATTCTATTATGCTAACAATAGCAGATAGTTTTGAAGCAGTGGATTCTATAGAGTTTATATATGATGATAAAATTGAGGAAGTAAATGAGGCAATAAGTTCATTTATAGATTTTATATGTGAAAATATAGATACATATGAAGAGTGGATAAAAACTAATAATGTGGGGTTAAACTTGCTTTATTATAAAGTTTTATCTATCTTTAATTGTAAGATTGAAACCTATAGGGTAAAAGATATTATTGAAGAAATTAAGGAATGTAATTTAAAAATAGAAATAAGTAAAAGTATCTTTAAATATATAGATAAACTAGATGATATGGATAGAATAAAAGCTGAAGAGGCAATAAAATTTTTCAAAGTTGATTTATAAATATTCTTCATAAATAAGACTTAAATATATGAAAAAAGGATTATTATATATAAATTAGAATTATATATAATAATCCTTTTTAATGGAGACTATGACAAGGTTGAAAAGGAATTAATGGTTATATTTAAATATGGTATTTAAATCAAAGAAATCTTTAAGCTTTTAATTAAATATATAGACAAAAAGTTGACCCACAATAAGAAGTATAAAGAGAGTCTAGACAATATATAAAACTATAAATTCAATTCATAAAAATATTATAAAAAAGGAGGAAGTTAATGAAGAAGATAGTATTATACAGTGATCAAATAAAAGAAGATAGAAAGTTGGATTATGAGCTTTTAAGATTGTTAAATAAAAAAAATCCATCAATAGCCTATTTAAGAGGATCTTCAGATTTAACAGGAAAGTATTTTAATTATGTGGTTGACTATTATGGAGATTTAGGGATTACTAATGTAAATTACTTTGATTTAGATAGGGAATATGACAAAGTGAAAATTAGCCATATATTTAATTATGATGCAATACATCTTTCTGGTGGAAATACCTTTCGTTTTCTCAATTTATTAAGAGAAACTAATGTATTAAACCACTGAAGTCCTATGTAGAGAGTGGGAAAGTTTTAATTGGAGTTAGTGCAGGAAGTATAATAACAACTAAAAGTATTGATACAGCTAAGTTTCTGGATGAGGATATTGTAGGGTTAAATGATAGAAGTTCTTTAGGTATTGTGGATTTTGATTTTATTCCTCATTGGAATAATGATCAAAGTGAAGAAAAATTAAAGTTACTAAGAACCTATTCTAATCTTAAAAATAGAACAATTTATGCTTGCAAAGATGGGAATGGTATAGTTATTGAAGGAGAAGATATTAAATTTATTGGAGATATTATAAAGGTTTAATTACGGTTTATGGTGTTAAGGGATTTACTATATAGGATAAGACTCATAATCTCCTTTCATCAGCGGGATATTTAAATAAAAAGATTACAAAAGCTTATTATTCAGAATATTTCAAATATATGCAAGAATGATCACATATCTAATTATAATACATGGATTGTTTATGCTATCTCAAAATATAATAGAAACAAAGGTTATACTACACAAACTATTAAAACACTAATTCACTATTTATTTTAAAAATAAATAGTGATATTTTAAGTACCTTAAATTTATCATTGATAATATAAATATTTACAATGATAAATTTAAGGGATAAAAGCTTTAATAAGAAAGATTCATAAAGTATATGTATAAAATATCTTGAAAGTAGGATAGCGAATGAAATTCTCAGAATTTTTATCAAAACAAAATTCTATATATTCAGAATTTAAAGATACATCTAAAATTATATCAAATGGATTAACTCCAAGAGTGTTTGAAAGCCAAGGGGGATACCTTATAGCATATGGTCATCCGGAAAATATAGTAGCTGGTGTCAAAAGCTTTTCTGAAAAAGTCAGTAATATTGTTCCTACAATTAAATATAATGAGGAGAATGTACATACTACATTATGTACATTTCAGATATTAGATAATTTTAAGGTTGATACTAGGGTATTACAGAATTTATCTAGAATTATTCATTGTAACTTACCTTTAATAAAAGATGTAAAAATAGAATATAATGAATGGCTAATAAATCAAGATAGTGGAATTGCCATGGGACAGCCTAATAGATCATTTTGGGAAAATACTAAAAAAATAGTTGAACATGGGGTAAAAATAGGTATGAATCTTAAATATCCTTGGGGAGCACATATTACAACAAATAGATTTTTAGCTAAAGTATCAAATGAACAAACATTAGAGCTATTAAACCTATTTAAAAATAACAAACCCTTGGGTATAAGCACCCCAATTTACGTTGATATTGGTTATTTTATCCTTAACCCAAAAGAATTTAAACTTAATGTTTATGAGAGATTTCAATTGTAGTAGTATAGGGTTTCTGTAGTGATTAATATTGTAGGAGGATTATAATGATTAAAATAATATTTATGGGTACTAATGGCTGGTTTGATTCCAGCATAGGGAGTACCACATCAATTCTTATTGAACATGATGATTATTATGTAATATTAGATGCTGGCAATGGTATTTCAAAGCTAAAACATTATATAAATTATGAGAATCCAGTTTATCTTTTTCTGAGTCATTTTCATATAGATCATATATCAGGTCTCCATACTTTATCTATGAATAAGTTTTCAAAAGGCTTATATATTATTGTTCAAAATGGTGGCAGGAAAGTAATTAAACAGTTTATGAATTCACCTTTTACACCTCCTATAGAAAACTTACCTTTTCATACAGAGATAATTGAAATTAAGGAAAATCTTAAAAACCTTCCTTTTAAAGCTACATTCTTACCTTTAGCTCATACCCACTACAACTTTAGGATTTAGATTTGAAATAAATAATAGAATTATAACTTACTGCACTGATACTGGTTATTGTAAAAATGCTCTTAGGTTATCTAAAGATGCTGACATATTAATTACGGAGTGTAGCATGAAAACTAATGAGGTTAGTGATAATCCTATACATTTAAATCCAGAATTATCTGCTAAAATTGCAAAGGAATCAGATGTGAAAAACTTATTTTTAATGCACTTTGATGCTAGTAGGTATATAAGTGTAGAGTCTAGAGTTGAAGCAGAAAAGAGTGCAAGAGAAATATTTAGTAACTCATATGCTAGTTATGATGGGTTAGAGGTGGAAGTTTAAATTAGAAAAGATAAAATATATTTATGAAATAATATATAGTAGCACTTACAGGCAATTAGCTAAAGTAGGTGCTTTTTATTATTACCAAATATTTAGAATAACATATGAAATTCTTTTAAAAAAGACTATATTTGTAAAGGAGAATATTGTAAAATATACATATATATTGTTAATAATTGTAATGGAAATTTCCAATTATATATAATAACATTGATCAATATAACCTTTAAGGGGATATGGTGATTTATAAATTTTAAACTTATGATATAAATAATTTTCATAAGATGATTTTAGGGGTGGGGTAAAGAAAATGAATATTCTAGCAATAGGTGCACATCCAGATGATATAGAGTATGGGTGTGCAGGTACATTACTTGAATTTAAAGAAAGAGGACATTCTATACATTTTATTATTTTTACTGATGGGGGTAATTGGAGAGATAAAAATAGTGATATAAGAATAAAGGAACAATTATGTGCTTGTGATAATATGGAAGTAGATGATGTTATATGGATGGGAGCAAAAGATGGAAATATCAAAACAGATATTAAATTAATTGATAAAATAGAGAAAATAATATTGGAAAAAAATATAGATGTGGTTTTCTGTAACTATCCTAGTGATACTCATCAAGATTATATTGAACTAGCAAATATAGTAAGATCTGCAAGTAGATTTAGTAAAAATTTATTATTTTATGAAGCATTGACATCTACGGGATTTGAGCCTAATTTTTATATTGATATAGGGGAATTTATTGATAAAAAAATAGAGGTATTGACTTCCTTTAAGTCTCAGATCAATAAATATGAAGAAAGAGGTATTGATTACCTTGATATGATTAAAATTAAGAATAAGTTATATGGATTTAAGTCATCTTGTAATTATGCAGAGGGATTTTCAGTTGGCCATTTATGCTATACTAGTTTTTTTGATAAGGTTTAGTATTATAATATAATAAATCTTATAATATTTAAATAATTTGAGACTAAACTGATTATAAAGAAGGATATGAATAATTAGTAGTGTACGTTATTTATTTCTTTGACTTTTTAAGAATACAAATAAGTGATGTGAATCTAATTTTAAAGTAGTTATAAATACAATGCTTTTGCTAATGGTGAAACTTAGATAGCTTATATATTAAATGATATACGAACTTTTGAATTTAAATAGTGTCAAAGGAGTGTTACTATATATGTTTTTTTATAACTTAGAAACTGAGAGATTATTCCTTGATAATATAGATATTAGTCACAGAGAATTTATATTTAGTCAATTTTCAAATGATATGGTGAATAAATATTTGTTTGATGCGGAACCATTAAAGGATGTATATGAAGCTGATGAAATCATTAAATTTTATACAATACCAGAGCCACGCTTTCAGCACAGGTGGGTTATTAGAAGGAAATCAGATAATATAAATATAGGTACTTGTGGGTTCCATTGCTGGGATACACAAAATTCTAAGGTTGATGTTGGATATGACCTTAGAAAAGAATTCTGGGGTAATGGTTATATGGAAGAGTGTATGAAAGAACTTATAAAGTTTGCTAGGTATAAGATGAAGGTGAAAGAAATAAATGCATGTATTTATTTAGAAAATGAGAAATCTATAAGACTTGTAAAGAATTTAGGGTTTTCTATATCAAGCTCAAGTGTTGAGTTGTTTAGGGGAAAAGAATACTTACATAATATATATGCACTTTTCTTATAGGATATTTTTAAAACGTGTTTAGATTACCTTTTACTAGTTTATCAATGGATGCTTCTAATAAAATATTAAGAAAAATACTAAAGCGAGATAAAGCCAATATACTCTTCTAAAAAGAGGTTTATATATAATTATTTTAAGCGGATAGAGTTAGATAGATTTTTATTAAATTTACCACCAGACTATATCTTAAAATGTAAAAATTCTTAATTAGATAATTTATAAAGTATAAAAAGCCTGCAATTAGCAGGCTTTTTATACTTTATAAATTTGGAATACTATGTTTTTCTAAATAAATTCTATTTAGATGATGAATTTATAAGTTAGATACTAATATCTATAGAAATTATGAGTTATATCTCTTATTATCTTAATTTTATTGCTATATATGTTATACATAAAGTATAAGTTAAACTATATTTTCTCTTATTCCTTAACTATTTAATTTATTTTAAATAGTAGATTATAATACATTTTGACTTAATAGATGTTTAATGCCATTAGTAGCATCTAATAGAGGAGAGATTGATTTATCATGATTAAGATTATATATTATCTTAGCAATAAATTCGGACATATCTACTTCATAGAACCATTCTGCATCTTTAATCTCTTTAGGGATATAGTTCATATTAGTAGAATATACTTTTTTGATTATTCCTTCCTCATAGAACTTTTGGAACTTATCTATTCCTTCTGTAAAGAAAGCAAAGGTAGATGCAACGTATATATGTTCAGCTTTTCTCCTTTTTAATTCTAATGCAATGTCAAAAACAGATTCTCCAGATGCTATCATATCATCAACTATTAATACATTTTTACCTTCAATGGATCTACCAATGTACTCATGTTGGACTATTGGATTTTTACCCTTAACAATTATTGAGTGATCTCGTCTTTTATAAAATAACCCTACATCAAGTCCTAATACGCTAGAATAGTATATAGCCCTATCCATTGCCCCGGTATCAGGACTAATAACAAGCATCTTAGTTTTATTTATTAGTAAATTCTTCTCTTCTTTAATAAAAGTCTTAACAATTTCATATGTGGGATAGAGGTTTTCAAAAGAAATTAGTGGAATAGCATTTTGTATAGTTGGATCATGAACATCAAAGGTTAAAATCTCTTCAACTCCTAATCTCTCTAATTCTTGTAATGCTATTGCACAGTCTAAAGATTCTCTTCCTTTACGCCTATGTTGTCTTGCAGCATAAAGTAAAGGCATAACCACTGTAATTCTTCTAGCTTTTCCACCTATGGCAGAAAGAACTCTTTTAATATCCTGAAAATGTTCATCAGGCCCCTTGCGGTTTTGAAAGCCAAATAGTTCATAGGTACAACTATAATTACTAACATCACATAGTATATAAATATCTTTTCCTCTTACTGTATCCTCGATTTTCACCTTACCTTCTCCATTAGCAAAACGTATTTCATCTATAGGAATAATATAAGATTCTTCTTTTATTTCCTCCTCTCTTAGAATTCTACTCATTTCATATTTCATTTTAGCTACTATGTGTTCATTAATTTTATTTCCTATGTCTTTACAACTTTCTAAAGCTATAATTCCAAGTTGTCCATAAGGTTTTAAGTCTAATAAATCCATTTTCATATCCTTAGCTCCTTTATCTGAATTTTAATTACACTATATTGATTTATCTAAATTTAGAAGATAAGTTTTATATTTTTCTTAGTTGTTAGATAGATTTATATCATAAAATATAGTTAATATTTTATGATATAGTACGGAAATAATTATTTGAGTATTAATATTACTATATAAATATATTTTAAAAGCCTAAACTTTTTATTACTATGAAAATTAACTATAACCAAGATTTATTTGGTTATAATTAGATTATTTACAAGTTAATTCAATAACATCATACAACTATATTCTATTACTTTTTTAGATTCTTTCAAGACTTTTTATAAATATAAAGAGAAATATATAATAATATGAATTTAAATACTGAAGTGAAGGTTCCTAATTGACAGTATTTGTATTTAAATGATATATTTATGTTGTAAATAATTACAAGTTTTTAGATTCCATATAATGATAGTGAATGGAGAAAATCATATATTTAAGAATTTTAATCAATAAAAAGAGGGGAGAAGCCTTTCATGGAAGAATTAAAAAAGAGCGAATTTACTAGCGTTCTTCAGTTATTACATGAAGAAAAAGTACATTCATCATTTGCATATGCAGTATTAGAAGGGAAACAACCTGGTAAAGTTTATGTGGATACTAAGGAGAAACCTAGTTGCTGCTTAATAACTTGTAAAAGTGGCAAATATTTAGTTGCTGGAGATACTGGAAATCTTAAGTTCAATAATTTTATATCAGATTATTTATATAATAAAAAAAATCACAAAACTTATTTTGACCTTTATAGTTCCTCAAAGGAATGGGTTAAAAAGATAGATGAAATCCTTGGTGATAATGCAGCAAAGTTAAGTAGACAAGTATTTCAATGGGACTCTTCAAACTTATCTTCAATTTCAACATGGAGCCAAAGTATACCAGAAGGATTTGAATTAAAAAAGATGGAGACTATTTTATTTGATAAATATGTAAAAGAAGTGGATTCTTCATACAAAGAATCATGGGAAAATTCTTATAATTTTATTTCAAAGGGTTTTGGATTTTGTATATTAAAAGACAATGAATTTGTTAGTGTTTGTAATACATACTATGTAAGAGAAGGATTTGCAGAAATTGATATTGTAACAAATAATAAATTTAGAAAGCAAGGCTTTGCTTTAATTACATGTTCAAAATTTATAGAATACTGTTTAGAAAATAATATTAAACCTATATGGGACTGTGATAATGGAAATGAAAGTTCTAAAGCTTTAGCAATTAAATTAGGATTTAATAGTGTAGAGACATATGAAATGCATTGGTGGCATGAGAATAAAGATTTTATTGATTCCTATTTAAAGAAGTTTAAATATAATAATTAGAATTATATTCTGTTGTTATAATCTTATCTATATGTTAATAGGAGAATTTTTATTTTCAGTACAAAGAAGCATAAAATATTCATTAAATAAATATGATATATGTATGAGATATACTTATACAATAAAGATGATAGCAGATAGACTTATTTTTTAATAAATCCATCTGCTATCTTAATTTTAAAATAATATATTATAATAATGGGCTTTCAATTAAGGTGGTAAATACAAAGTTGTGTTTGTGGTCATCTACAAAAGTTGTCATACCTGTTACTACATGAATATGCTTTCCATTATTAAGATTTACGGCAGGTCCAGTCAGAATACAAATTGCATGAAAGTGATCAAAAAAGTCTGTTCTTACAGCAATTCTATGAACATGAGAGTTTCCAAAAGGAATAACCTCGCCTGTAACACCAGCAAAACGGTGATTATGTCTATCATCACCCTCCTCAGCAAGTTTTGTACTTCCTAAGAATTCATGAACGTGGGTCTGCTCTCGTTCATGATTGCACGGTCCTCTATCATGATTTTCTTCTTTATAGCACTTTGCTGTACTATTTCTAGAATCATTATAATTCATAACAATGCCCCCTTAAAATAAATGAATATGTTATATAATATGGCCACCATAATAGGTTTGGCATTTAAATTATGGAAATAAGTCGAATTTAAAGAGATAAATATTTCAAAAATATAGATAACTTATAGATAGTAGACTCTTTTGAAATTATAATTTTAAAGGAATGGATATATGATATAAAATTATATTAGGTTTTACTTCAATGTTCTACCATAGAATCTATTAAATGTAAAAATCCCCCTATGTAATCAATACATAGTATAAAGAAAATTAGTTTTTAACATATAAATTCATCCTTTAATTTTTATAGGGTTTTCAATTCAAAACTTATCTTATGCACTACTTAAGATCTAAGGCTTTAAATGATTTAAGTGCATGTATAGTTAAGGTTCAAGGTAAAAACCCTATAGAGTTCCTCAATCTAAAATTAACTTAACTATGTTATTTATTCATTAATAAATCAAACTTTTAAGGGATGTATAAGTTAAGAACTGACATAGTAACTTTATAAAACCTATAATAATAAAAGTTATGACTTATTTATGGATTGATTTACAAAAATAGTAATGGTATAATTTACAAAAGGCTTAAAAAGGAAAGTATTAGTTAATAACCTAGAATATAACGTAAACATGGACAAGCATTTTATGGTTTTTAAATATGTGATATTATTACATAAAAATTTAGGAGATTAAGGAGTATGATTAGTAGATTAAATTTAAAATTGCTAAAGGAATTAGACTTTAGGATTATAATAATTTCAATAGTATTGTCTACATTTGGAGTTTTAAATATATATCTTGCTACTGGGATTTCAGATGTGATAAAACAAGTAGCTTGGATTATAATCAGTTTATTTATAAGTTACTTATTAATTCGTATAGATTATATTTTAATAAAAAATGTAGTACCCATATTTTATTGGATAACAGTTGCTTCCCTCATTTTCACAAAGTATTTTGGAGTAATTGTAAACGGAGCACGAAGATGGGTAAGAATAGGTCCTTTATCTATACAGCCAGCAGAATTTGCAAAGCTAGCTATAATACTTATGATAGCTAAGAAGTTAGAAGATATAGATGGAAATATAAATAATTTAAAAAACTTCTTAATTCTATCCATATACGCTGGTATTCCAATGTTTTTAATAGTAAAACAACCTAATATGGGACTTACAATGATTTGTTTTTTTATTGTCCTAGGAATGTTTTTTGTATCAGGATTAGATATAAAGGTAATATTAGGTGGATTTATCACCATCATTACTTTTGTTGCTGTTGTTTGGAATTCATCAATTATGCAAAACCACTGGAGGGCAAGGCTTTTATCCTTTATAAATCCAGAGTCTGACTCCCTTGGAATAGGTCTACAGTTAAAACAAGCAATGATAGGTGTAGGATCAGGAGGACTATATGGAAAAGGTTTAGTTAAAGACAGTTACGTAGCAGAATTTGTTCCTGAAAGACAAACTGATTTTATATATGTTGTTATTGGAGAACATTGGGGTGTTATTGGTGGGATAATTTTATTAGTTCTATATGGAATACTAATCTATAAAGTAATAACTATAGGTAAGACCTCTAAGGATATCTTTGGAAGGATGGTATGTATTGGTTTTATATCTTCATGGATATTTTCTATATTACAAAACATAGGAATGACCTTAGGTATAATGCCTATATCAGGAATACCTCTCCCATTTATAAGTTATGGTGGAAGCTCTGTTTTAGCAAATTATATGGCATTGAGTATTGTTATAAATATAGGAATGAGACGTAAGAAAATAAACTTTTAGATTTATGTGGTTATTTAAAAGTATACTTCTCTTAAGTATTGTTATACATTTTAATGATGTCAATTTGTTATTATATTCTCTAATCATTAGAAAAACTACTTGTGTAATTATAAGATTATTGATTTAAGTTATATTAAGGTAACTTAATTAAAGAGAAGTACTAAACTTAGTTACATTTTTAAAAATAATAGTGTGTACAAAATAGAGCTTATTTACTTATAGGCTCTATTTTGTCCGAAAAAATAGAACATCATAGAGAAGGACATAAGATAAATAGTAAGAGGAAATATTGAATTAGTCTATAGTTAATTGACAAAAGATGTTTTTGAGAATTATAATAATCATGGATATGTATGGAATTTTCAAAAATATATAGGAATTTTAGTATACATAATGAAATATTAAAATAATATACTTTTAGAATTGTATTAAAGTAGTTTAAAATCAAAACCTATTAGTAATGGATTACACAAATAATAGAGGGTTAAGGAAAGTAATATGTAAGCATTAATAAATCTTAAGATTTAGGTATTATAAAATACTTATAATCAAATAAAGAAATAGTATGTATTAAATGAGAGGTGGAATAATTGAATTTTAATGTTAAGGATATAATTAACTTGGTTTTTCCAGAGCTGCAAGTAGTTAAAGCTATAAGAGAATACGGCTTTATAGCAAAACGAAATAAAAATAATAGCCAAAGGCAAACTCAGAATATGAGGGAAACATATGGTGGAGGAAATACTTCTTACTCAAATGATTTAAATGATATTAAGCAACAAGTTTTTAGAAATAAAACTAAAGAGACTCAACCAGGGAATACAGCAATATATAAACATAAAGATACCTCAAAAGTTAACCAGGATGATATTTCAAATATATTTAGTGATATTAGAGGTAAAATGGGTAACTTAATTATAGGTCAGACAAGTTATTTGGATAATCTTTGTATAGCTTTTAAGCGTCCTTTTATAACAGGGTATGATAGAATAAAGCCTAAAAATCTTATAATACTTCTAGGGAATAAAAGTACAGGTAAACATACTAGTGTATCTTTCCTTGCAAAACTTCTAAAAGAAAGGAAGCTTATTAGTAGTGATTCAGTTTTATCCATTGATCTTTCTTTATATGCTACTGCTTCGGAGTTTGGAATTTTTTTATCAGACTTATATAAAGCTCTGTATGGACAATCTGATATAGTAATATTTGATAATTTTAATAAGTGTCATTCAAGTGTTATAGATGTAATTGAAACCCTATCAACCACTGGAAAATATACTCTTGGATCAAGATATGTATTTCAAAATAATAGCCTTGTTGAAGCCAATGGAATGCTTTTAGAAAATTCTATAAGCGATATAAGTTCTAATAGTAAATATTTTATATTTACCTCAGATAAGGCCCAAAATGATGTTTTAAACATTTTTGGATCTAAATTTATGGAGTGTGTAGGAGATATACTTTATACTGAAAATTTCACTTATGATGAATTAAACAGAATATCATTAAGAATAATAGAAAACCTTAAAAGAAAATGTAATGAAAATCTTTCAATAAATATAGACTGTGATAAAACTATTTTTAATATGATTGTATCAAGTTATAAAATCACCTTTGGTATAGAGGGAATGGAGAAATTTGTAGATTTAAATATATACAAACCACTAGCAGAACTAAAACTTAAAAGTAATATTTCAAGTAATCAATCTATATTTTTATCCAATATTAATAATGAATTAACAGCAAAAATTGATGATGTAAATATAAATTTAAGTACTATTACACCAAAAAGGAATATATATGGACTTGATGATGTGAAAAAAGAGCTTGAGGCCATTGTAGGAATTGAATCTGTAAAACAATATGTTTTAAGCCTTGAAGATAATCTTAAAATACAAAAGATACGAGAAAATTCTGGATTTAAAGCAGCTGATATATCCATGCATATGATATTTACAGGAAATCCTGGAACGGGTAAAACCACAATTGCTCGTATAGTAGCTAAATATTTAAAGGCACTTGGTGTATTATCCCAAGGACAATTAAAGGAGGTTACTAGGGGAGATTTAGTTGGTCAATATGTTGGTCATACAGCAAAATTAACTAATGATGTTATAAATTCTGCCTTAGGAGGAGTGTTATTTATTGATGAAGCCTATGCCCTTTGTAGGGATAAACATGATACCTTTGGACTTGAGGCCATAGACACATTAGTGAAAGGTATTGAAGATAACAGAGAGGACTTAGTTGTTATTTTAGCCGGTTATAAAGAAGAAATGGGAGAATTTTTAAAAACCAACTCAGGTTTAAAATCACGTTTCCCTAATATAATTAATTTTGAAGATTATACCCCAGAAGAGATGTATAAGATTTCACTTATTACATCACAATCAAAAGGTTATAAGATTTCAGAAAAATGTGGTGAACCACTTATAAAGTTATTTGAGAAAAAACAAATTAAAGGTAAAAATGATAGTGGAAATGGTCGTCTTGTTAGAAATATTATAGAAAGCGCTATACTTAACCAATCAAAAAGACTGCTATTAGATAGGAATACTCCAATGGATTTATTAAATTATGAAGATTTTAAATTCGAGGAAACAGAAAAATTTGATCTTGAAGGAAGTCTTTCTAATATTATAGGACTTGAAAATGTTAAAGAATTTGTTAGAACTCAATATAAATTATTAATTGCAAAGGAAAAGCGTAGAAAAGCAGGCATTAATGTTGATACATCGCAAGCTTTAAATATGATTTTTAGTGGTAATCCTGGTACTGGAAAAACTACAATAGCAAGACTTATGGCAGATATGTTTAAGGAGATGGGATTACTAAAATCTGGACAGTTAATAGAAACTGATTCTAGTGGACTAATAGCTGAATATGCAGGACAAACTTCTAAGAAAACTGAAGAAATGTTTAAATCAGCCCTTGGTGGAGTATTATTTATTGATGAAGCCTATGCTCTTTGTAATGATGGAGGAAGCTTTGGAAAAGAAGCAATTGATATACTAGTTAAACTTATCGAAGATTATAGAGGAGAAATAATTGTTATTCTTGCTGGATATAAAAAGGAGATGGGAGACTTTTTGAAAACTAACTCTGGACTTCAATCTAGGTTCCCTCTTAATGTGGATTTTCCAGATTACTCCTCAGAGGATTTATTTAAAATAACATTAAAAATGATTAAGGATAAAGGCTTTATATTAGATCAAGGTGTAGACATGCTTATTAAAGAGCAGGTTTATGTATTGCATAAGCAGTCTAATGAATATTCAGGAAATGGACGTATGGTAAGAAATTATCTTGAAGAAATAATGAGAAAACAAGCTTCAAGGATTGCAATAGAAGACGTAACTGTAGATAAGATGAATATGATTGTAAGCGAGGATATAGAAGCTAAGACCAAATCAACAAGTGGTTTTGATTTAGAAGGTGAATTATCTAAAATAGTAGGACTTGAGGAAGTTAAGGATTATATCCGTAGTTTAAATGCAAGACTTAGAATGCAGAGTGAGCGTAAGAAACTTGGACTTGCTGTTGATAATACACAAACTCTTCATATGATTTTTAAAGGAAACCCTGGAACAGGAAAAACAATGGTAGCAAGAACTGTGGCAGAAGTTTTATATAATATGGGAGTAATTAAAACAAATAACCTAATAGAAACAGATAGAGCAGGACTTGTTGCAGGATATGTAGGGCAAACAGCCATAAAGACAAGAGAAAAATTTATGGAAGCAATGGATGGAGTATTATTTATTGATGAAGCTTATTCACTTTCTCAAGGAGGCGCTAATGATTTTGGAAAAGAAGCCATAGATACATTAGTAAAACTTATGGATGATTATAGAGAGAGGGTAGTTGTAATATTAGCAGGATACAACTATGATATGGAGAATTTTCTTTCTACAAATGCTGGATTAAAATCCAGGTTCCCTAATATAATAAACTTCAAAGATTACTCTACAGATGAATTAATGAAGATAGCTGAAATATTATTTGAAAGTAAAGGCTATGAAATTGATTCAGAAGCTAAAAATAAGCTTAAAGAGATATTTAGTGTTGTAAAGGAAGAAAAACAGTTTGGAAATGGACGTTATGTACGTAATCTATATGAAAAGACAGTAAATAATCAAGCTATGCGTTTAAGCACAGATATGGATTTAACAAAAGAAGAGCTTATTACAATAATAGACACTGATATAGAAAGGGTGTGAATGATTTGCAAAAATTAAAAAGTTTATTTGGAAACACTGCAGCTGCTATTTATTTTATTTTTCCAATGTCCTTTATATTATTTACATTGCTTTTTATGCCATTGTTTTTCTTATCATCTGTTAGTGCGGTAAGAATATCAGGTTTCGCTGGAATAAGTATGACATTTGAATTTATAAGTGTATGTGGATTTGTTATTGGGCTATCTCTTCTTATTCCACCATTTAGGAAAATATATAAAGCATTCCCGTGGTTATATTCATTTACAAAGATATTTTATGCTAATTTAATAATACTTAGCATTGGACTTGGAATATTAAATAAAGGATATGAAATACAAAACACTACTAGACATACTATTTTCTTTATTTTAATGATAGTACAAGTTTTTATTTGTAGGGTTGCCATGTGTGTTTATTTTAAGTTAAAGCCAGTAAAGAATATTGAGGAGAGATAAAATTATGAGTAATGAAAACCAGAATTTTAAAAAGAATATAAATAAATCAACGAAAAATAATATAGATATAAATGAAAATATAAATAATAGTTTTGAGGATACAGATGATAATCTACAATTTAATGACACTTATAAAGAAAACTTAAAAACAGAAGAAAATAGAACATACAGTGATGAAAAATCTAGAAGGAAAAAAGTAGATAAACCTCTTAAAATATTTGGAGGAATATGCATAGCAATTTCAATAGTTACAGTTTTTTTTCTAAACAAGTCTACTGTGGACACATCTGAATCTGCTAAAAATGCATTGAAGAATGGGATATCTACTTCTGTTTCAGCTGGTACTATTTTATTATCAAAAGACAAAGATTCTCAGGCTAAGGATTATGCAATTACGCATAACTCTAATGAAAAGGAAAGTAAAATTTGGGTATGGGATTATGCTGGTGAAGATGGAGACTATGTACAAGTATTAGTAAATGGTGCTCCCCTTGGTGAAGCTTTTATGATTAAAAATAAACCTAAAGAGCTTATAGTTCCAGCAGTAGGCATGGTACAAGTAAAAGGAATAAAAGATGGCGGCGGTGGTATAACCTATGCAGTTAGATATGATATTAATGGAACAAGCTATTTTAATGGGACACCAGAGGGAGAATTAAATACTTATACATTGACCAAAGAATAATACCTTAGTATGGTATGAAAAATTAGCTGGAGTTTTTACTCCAGCTAATTTTTTTAGTTTTATCACATATAATATTTTTAATTAGTATTTGATACATAAGATAAATGTATATTAAAACTATAATTCAGGGTATATAGACTTTTTAGAGTGAAATTTATCCTTATCCCCATATATTTTCCCTGATATTATTAGGCTTGCTTTTTTAGAGTAAAGTAAAACCTAACTCCTGTATTTGTATTTTCTACTCCAAAATTACTATTATGGAGTGTAAGAATATTTTTACTTATAGCAAGACCGAGACCAGTTCCACCAAAGGATCTATTTCTTGACTTATCTATTTTATAAAATTTATCCCATATGGTTTCTAAATATTCCTCACCTATATTTTCGCCAGTATTTTCTATAGATATTGTAAAAGTCTCATTCCCTTCCTCTATGGATACAATGATTTTTCCATCTTTAGGTGTATGTCTTATAGCATTAGTTAAGAAGTTAGTTATAACCTGTTCTATCCTCATTTCATCTCCTATAACATAGGAAGAATTACAAGGATTCAGTATAAGGTTTATAGAATGCTCACTAATATAATTTTTAAAGGGTTTAATTACTTTATTAATGAGAATCTCCATAGAAAAGGCTTCTAGTTTAAGCTTAAAATTAGGAGATTCAAGCTTGCTTAATTCTAACATATCACAAACTAGGGCATTCATTTTTTTAGATTCATCCATTATTACCTCAAGATAGAACTCCATATCTTCTTCTTTTACTATTCCATCTTTTAACCCTTCTGCATAACCTTCAATTAAAGTTATAGGTGTTTTAAGCTCATGAGATACACCAGCAATGAAGTCTTTTCTCATATTTTCTAGCTCTTTTTCTTTTTCTATATCTTTTTTAAGTTTTATGTTAGCATTCTTTAGTTCATTTAAAGCATTACTTAAATTAAGAGATAAAAAGTTTAAAGTTCTAGAAAGATTTCCTATCTCATCTTCTCTATAAATATCACTTTTCTCATCAAAGTTTAAGTTACACATCTTAAGGGCAGTTTTATTTAGCTTAACTAAGGGTTTTGATATAAGCTTAGTATATATATATGATAATATAAGGATTACAACTAAGGCAAAGAAGAATAAGTATATGTAAAAATCTTTTATTACCCCAGAAGCTTCAACTATTGGTTGAAAAGGGGATATTGCAATTATTATATTATCATAGGTATTATTAACAGAGATAGGGGAGATACAAACTAAGTTTTTTGTATTAGTAGAGTTATTATACACTATTGAAGATAATGTAGAGTTGTTTTTATACATACTATTAATTACTTCTTCATTAGAGATATACTGTTTAAAAACCTCAATTATTACTTTCTTAATATTGGGATCTATTTCTTTATTGGCATTAGAAAGGTAACTTATTTCCCCATTAGTGTTTAATATAGCAACCTTTGCATTGTTTTTAACCTCCAAGGTCTCTAGGCTCTTTACTATAGAAAAACTATCCTTTCCTAAAGAATAGGAATATGCTAATTTAAACTTATTCACTCCATTTTCTAAAGAATCTTGTTTTTTTCTTACATAGAACTTTTCGAAAAACAAACTTTGAAAAATCATAGAAAAAATTAAAAATATAAATAAAGCAAGAGCAGTTATAGCAAATAACCATTTAGTTATGGAACTTCTTATATTTATTTGTCTTATTTTAAACTTCAAATTTATAACCACTTCCTCTTACAGTTTTTATAAGTTCAGCCATGTTTATGAGCTTTTCTCTTAACCTTTTAATATTAGTATCTACAGTTCTTATATCTCCATAGTAATCATATCCCCATACCTTATCTAAAATATTTTCCCTTGAGAGGGCAATATTTTCATTCTCCACTAAATATAAAAGTAAGTCATATTCTTTAGGGGAAAGATTTACTACATCTTCCATTACCTTTACCTCATGGCTTAATTTATTTATACTCAAATCCTTAAAGCATAAAAGATTAAGGTGACTAGAATCCTTTGAATCACTTCTTTTTAATAAGGCTTTAACTTTAGCTACTAATATTTTAGGGCTAAAGGGTTTTGTTACATAATCATCACTACCTATATCATATCCTAAAAGTTCATCTTCCTCTTCAGCCTTTGCAGTAAGTATTATTATAGGAACTGTTGATATTTTTCTTATTTCCTTGCATACAGAAAATCCATCTAGAATAGGCATCATAACATCTAATATAATTAAATCTAAATTCATAGTATTAAAAATATCTAAGGCTTCTTTTCCATTAGAAGCCTCTAGTATATTAAATCCTTCTCTTAAAAGATAGTCACTAATAAGTTTCCTTATTCTAGGTTCATCCTCTACCAGCATTATTGTTTTTTTCATAGAATACCTCCTAATATAACCTAGTACCTAAATCTTATATTTCTAAAAGTTTAGGTACCTTAGAATCATTAGTCTTAATGAAACTTTCTATTATAGTAAATAATAAGTTCATACCTTCCTCCATGGTTTCAGGATTAATTTTAGCAAAGCTTAATCTTATAGAATTATTATAGCTTTCTTTATTATAATAAAAGTATTTCGTATCCCTTACAAGAATATTATTAGCCTTTAAAGTATTTATAAGATTATCAAGATTTAACTCCTTAGGAAATTTCAAATAAGAAAATAATCCGTTAACGGGACTAGTGTAATACAAATCTATATTATTATTTCCCATATATTCATTGTACTGTTTCATTTTATTTCCATAGTGTTTTTTTAGAGAGTTTATATATGTATCATATGCTCCTGATAAAATATAATCATTTAGAGCACTTTGAAAAAGAATATTACTTTGAAGTTCCAAGAAGGTTTTAAATTCCCTGAAGTGTTCTTTTAAGCTATTTGGTAAGTAAGTACTAGCTACCCTTATACCAGGAAGTAATATTTTTGAAAAACTTTTTAAATAAATTACTCTGTCATTAGTATCATAATATTTTAAAGGTTTATTATTTACATCATTTAAATCACTTAAATAATCATCCTCTACTATATACACATCATATTTATTGGCTAGTTCTATAATGTTTTGTTTTATTTCTTCACTATAAGATGTTCCAAGAGGATTATGGAGTCTAGGAATTGTATAGAAAAACTTTATATTTCCATTTTTAAATATGTCCTCTAGTAAATCCATATCGATTCCACTTTCTGTTCTAGCTATGGTATAAACCTTAGAATTATTAATTTTTAACCATCCAAGATAAATATTATAGCTAGGATTCTCTATTAATATTCCATTCTTATTATTAGGAAATTTCATAAGAGAAATAATAGATAAGGCTTGTTGGGCTCCATTACAGAAAAATAAGTTATCTTCATCTAAGGATATTCCTTTATCCTTGTCCATTTTACATAAAGTAGTTTTTAATGGGGAAAACCCCTCATAATATCCATATCCAAAAAGAGAGTTTTTATATTTATTTATGGAAGTATTTATAAAGTTCTGAAATTCATCAACTGGAAGAATAAATGGACATGGTTCTCCAGAAGAGAAGTTAAACTTATCTTTATCTAAGGTTTTATATGTAAATAATTTATTCTCTAATACGAAATAGCCGCTTTTAGGCATTGAGTATATTAAACTCTTTTTCTCAAGCTCTGAATAGGCCCTTATAACTGTAGAATTGCTACAATTAAACTTTATGGCTAAAGCCCTTATAGAAGGAAGTTTAGCTTTAAAATTACCACTTTTAATCTCTTTTTCAACATAATCAATAATAAGTTCATATTTATTTTCCATAATCCCACCCCAATCTTTAGATTATATTATCTAATAGTTAAAATTTTAAAAATATTTAATAAAGTTAGAAATATATTTTAGATTAAGTATAGCATAACAGATAAAATCTATGAAGCACTTAATAATAACTGTATAAATACAATAAAAATATAAAAGAAATTATTATATAACAAGAGGAATTTATTTAGCCTTATTAGAATAAATGTAAATTAATGTATATAATTTAAAGGGGATGTTGCAGGTGGAAAGAATTAAAGAACCTAGGGTTAAATTGTGTGATGAAAAAGGGAATATAAGATTTAAAGAGGGAACGTGGTTTAAAGATTCTAATATAGAATGTAATTTAAGCAAAAGACATATATTTAGGAGAAAAAAATGGAATTACTGGACAATTAATAATGACAGATATTTCTTCACCATAGCAATTACTGACCTAGATTATGCCTCCATGATTTTTTCCTATATAATTGATATAGAGGAAAATAAAATTATGGAAAAAAGCTTTGTTTTACCTCTTTCCTATGGAGTTAATTTAAAGAACTCAATAGAAGAGGATTTAAGCTATAATAGTAGAAATCTAAATATTAATATAAGTTATGATAATGATAAGGTGAATATAGATGCTTTTATTAAGGATTTTTATGAGGGGGATTCCTTAAAAGCATCCTTTACCATATATGATGTTAATGAGGAAAGTTTAAATATAGTGGTTCCTTGGTCACATAAAAGATATGCCTTCACATCAAAGCAAAATGCATTAAGCTCTGAGGGAAGCCTTACCTTTAAAAATAACTCCATAGAGTTTTTAAAAAGCAATAGTTTTGCAAGTAAAGATTTTGGACGTGGTGTTTGGAAAAGAAATATAAAATGGAACTGGCTTACATGTTCATTAAGAAGCAATTATGATAATATAGGAATTAATTTAGGTGCCCACTGGACTTTAGAAAGTGGAATTAATGAAAATGGGATTATAATAAATGGAAAATCATATAAAATCCATGAAGATGTGATATTTATATATGATAGGGAAGATTTATACAAACCTTGGATAATAAAATCTCAAGATGATATAATAGATTTAAAATTTTATCCTAAGACTATTAGGCATAAAAATATAGATTTAAATATTATAAAATCAGAGTTTTACCAAGTTTTTGGTTATCTTAAGGGGAAAATTATTTATGAGAAAAAATCAATAGATATAAAAGATTCCCTAGCTTTATGTGAGGAGCACAAGGCTAAATGGTAATATAAAAGAGGAGAGGATTAATAATGAACTTTTACGAAAAATTAAGTACAGTATATGATAAGGTATTTATAAGAAATCCTAAAACTATTGAATTTTTAGAAGATAGTATTACTAAGGTCAATGGCCATAATTTTTTAGATGCTGCTTGTGGTACTGGAACCTATGGAATAGCTCTTTTAGAAAAGGGTTATAGTGGAACTGGTGTTGATTTAGATGAAGCTATGATTAAATTAAGTAAAGAGAAATCTAAAGGATTAAATTCTCTAACCTTTAAAACTATGGATATGAGGAATATCAAGGATGAATTTAAAGAAGAAAGTTATTCATTGATATACTGTATAGGAAATTCATTAGTTCATTTAAACTCCTTAAAAGAAATAAATAAGGTTATTGAAGGATTTTATAAGGTTATAGAACCTAAAGGAGCTTTAATTATACAAATTATAAATTATGATAGAATATTAAATAAAAATATAAAGGCTTTACCAACTATAGAAAATCAAGGGGTTACCTTTATTAGAAATTATAATTTTAATAAGGACGAAAATAAGGTTTATTTTAATACAGAATTAAAAATATTAGGTGAAGATTTAGTGTATACTGGATCAACTCCACTATTTCCTTTACTTTATAATGATATTATTAATATTCTTAAGGAAAATAATTTTTCTAAAATAGAATCCTTTGGAGACTTTGCGTATTCTCCCTATAATGAAGAGTCCTATTCATTGGTTATAAGAGCTTATAAATAAAAGTTATTGCTATTTATTAGCTTAGTTAGTATGATAAAAAAAGAACATAGTATTTTGGTATATAAGCCTTAATACGTTATATTAAAAGACTTAAACTTTTATTAAAATCATAGTAATAAATTTAAGTCATTTACTTTAATTTAAGGAGATAAAGAATGAAACAATGGTATTTAGATTTTAATGACTCAACCTTAGATAATGGGTTAAGAGTTATTTCTATAAAAAGAGATACTCAAATTTTTTCTATTCATGGAGGAATGAAGGTAGGTCCCTTCCAAGAAGAAGAGAAAGAAAAAGGTTTATCTCATTTTATAGAACATATGATGTTTAAAGGTACTAAAAAAAGAGATAATGAAACATTAAATAATGAATTAGAATTTTTAGGGGGAGAATATAACGCATATACAGATTATAGCTGTACTGTATATAGTATAAGTGCCTTATCTGAAGAATTACCAAAAGCTATAGAGCTACTAGGAGATATGCTTATAAATTCTAAGTTTAATGAGGAAGATATTGAAAAAGAAAGAGGAGTAATTCTTTCAGAAATAAAGACAAGTAAAGATGATATAGAGGATTTATCTTTTAAAAAGCTATATCAATATGCATTTAAAAATAGTCCCTTAAGATGGGATATTATAGGCAGCGAAAAGCATGTTAAAGGCTTTACAAGAAAAGATATAGTAGATTTTTATAAAGAGTACTACATCCCTAATAATATGTGTATAACAATAGTTTCCAATTATGATCATGATGAGGTATTAAACCTTATAGAAAAAAACTTTACTAATTGGGAAAGTAAAGCTTTAAAGAAAAAGCAGGTTATTACTGAAAAAAATACAGAGGGCATATTTACATCCTATAAAAAAGATTTAGAACAAAGCACTTTAACTTATCTATATACTCTTCATCATATTGATAAATCCATGGAACTTGCTCTTAAAATTTTAAACTTAAAGCTTGGAGAAAGTTCAAATTCTATACTTTTTAGAGAACTTAGAGAGAAAATGGGTCTTGCCTATGATGTTTATACTCATATGGATCTTACAAATAATATAAAAACCTTAGCTATCTACACTGCTATAGGGGAAGATGCCATTGATGAATCCATGGAAATTATAGATACTTGTATGAATAATATAAAAAACAGAAGTATAATTTTTGACGATACTACAGTAGATCTTATGAAAAAGGTTCATAAGACTGCAGTAGCATCTATAATGGAAGATTCCACAGAACTTTGTAACTATGTTATACATCAAGCATTAGAAGAAGAGTCAATATATGAATTTATTGATGATATGAATAGATTAAAGAATATAACTAGTGATCATATATATGAAGCAGCTTTAAAAGTATTAAATAATCCAACTATTCATATATTGAAGGGTAAGTAGGAGGAAATTAAAGTTCCATGGGAAAAATAACAAAAATTGAGGTTCAAAAAAAACATAAGGACAGATTAAACATATTTATTGATGATGAGTTTGCCTTTGGATGTGATGGAGAACTTGTATATAAATTTTCACTAAATAAAGGTTCTTCTATAGATGCAGAAAAACTTAGTAATATAATAAAGGAAGAAGAGTTTATAAAATGTAAAAGTTATTGTTTAAATGTTGTGTCAAGAAACCTAAAAACAGAAAAGGAAATAATAACAAAACTTAGTGAAAAGGGCTATGAAGAAGATACAATAGAAAGAGCCCTTGAATTTTTAAAAGAATATAAGTTCATTAATGATGAAAAATATGCTTTAATGTTTTCAAAGGACAAAATTATTAAAAGTGGTCGTAAAAAAATAGAATATGACCTTAAAAGAAAAGGTGTGGATAATAAGATTATAAAGCATAGCTTAGATAATCTTGATGAAGAAGTAGAACTTAATAATGCAAAAAAACTTGCTTTAAAAAAATATAATCTTTTAAAAAATAAAGAAGAAGATAAGAGAAAGATTTACAATAAATTAAGCACTTATCTTTTAGGACGAGGATATGAATATGGTTTAATAAAAAAGGTAGTGAGTAGCATACTGTCTGATTTAGAAGAGGATTTATAATTATGAGAGAATTTATTAAAGACCCTATTACTTTAATATTAATAGTAGTTTTTATATTTCCCTTAATAAGTGGATTTATTAAAATTACCTCTACAAAGGATGTAAAAGATGAAATACTAGACATAGAAAAGACCTTTGGATTTTTTATTGCAGTGGTTTTAGGGATTTATGTAAGTAGAAAATTTATATTGTTTAAAGAATATAGTATTTTTGAAAAATATATTCCTAATCCTTTAGAGGATTTTTTCTTGAATAATCCTTCTATATCCTTTCTTATAGTAAGCTTTATTATTATAATAATTCTTCAAAGTATATTATATATGATAATAAAACTTATAAATTCAGTAACCATAGATCCATTATTAAAGGCTTTATATAACTTTGGACAAAATAGTAGTACTGCTGGAAAAAGAATTCTAGGATCTATTCTGCAGCTTCCTAAATCTATTATTTATGTAATATTAGTATCTATAATTCTTAACTTTGGTACTATGTTTTATAAGAATCCAGAGTTTAATAGTTATCTTGAAAAATCTAAACTTTATAATTATGTAAGTAATAAACTTATTGTGCCTATATATAATTCTTCATTTGCACAAAGTCTTCCTATAATACTTAGTAATACCTTAAAGGTTGAAGAGGTTAATGAATCCTCTAACTTAAAAAAGATAGTTTATTATAACGGAATTACATTAGAAAAAGGTGTAAAGTCTAATAAAGAGATTGATGAGTTTGCAAAGGACATTACATCAAAATTTAGTAAAGATAAAGACAAAGCTAAAGTAATATATAACTGGGTTGGTGAAAACATAAGTTATGATTATGATAAAGCAGATAGAATTATGATGAATGATTATTCTAAAGCTTCTGGAGCTATAAGTGCTTTCAATTCAAAGGAAGGAATTTGTTTTGATTATGCTTGCCTCTATGTTGCTATGGCAAGAGCTTCTGGACTTAAGGTGAGACTTATTTCTGGGGAAGGATTTAATGGAACTTCATGGGTTAACCATGCATGGAACCAAGTATACTTAAAAGAATCTGGAGAATGGATTAATGTAGATCCTACCTTCTATAAAAGTGGAAACTACTTTAACTCAAGAAGATTTTCTATAGACCATAAGGGAGATAAAATTATAGGAGAATGGTAAAGGCTCACAATTATTGTGAGCCTTTATAATGCTGCTTTTTTATGTTTACTTATTATTAAATTAATTGCTTTTTCACAATCACTATCATCATGGTTTAATGCCCAAGCTGTATTAAAATATATTAAAGCCTTTTTACAGTTATTTAGCATAGCATAACAATAAGCTAAATTAAAAAAATACTTACTTTCCCTTTTTATCTTAAGAGCAGATTGTATGTAATCTATTGCTTTTTCATATTCTTTAAGTTTAATAAAGCATACTGCTAAGTTATAATAAGAACAAGCTTCATTTTCTTTATTATCAATAGCTTTTTGATAAAAGGAAATGGCTCTTTTATAATCCTTTCCATTATAATGCTCATTAGCTTTATGAAAATAATTCATGAGCTACCTCCATTGAAATTATATTTTTAATATCTATAATACTTACCACAATATAGAAAAATATACTATAATAATATGAGAATTATTCATATTTATTACAGAAATGAAAAATAATCAATAAAGTATATGTAAGTAAGGAAAAATATATATTATTAAGGTTAAAGGTTTTCAAACATATATAAGTTATTTTATATATGTAAATCCTTAATATTCTAAAGTTGACTATAAATTATTAAAGTGATATTATTATACTTAAAATTAGAATATTTTTACATATATTACGGCAAACTCATAACCTGCGGTATATATTATAAACACCACTGTGCACTAAGTTTGCAGTGGTGTTTATGAATTTAAATATATTAAAAATTAATAAAATATGGAATGTTGAAATTAAGAATGAATAATATAAAGTAAAAGATTATAAACATTTGTATTTATTATACAATTTAATAGCTAATCCTTAATATAAAATATAAAAAGTTCATTTCATTATTAGGGGTAATCGAGAGGTGAATAAAAACATGGATAAAAGTTTTAATTTAGGCTTAGATGTTGGATCTACAACAGTGAAATTAGTATTATTAGATGATAATGAAAAAATTATTTATAGCAAATATGAAAGACATTTTTCTGATATAAGAAAAACTATTATATCCTTAATAAAGGAATGTTATAAAGTTTATAGTGGGGATATAACTATAAGCGTCACAGGATCTGGAGGATTATCTGTTTCAAAATGGTTGGCGGCTCCATTTATCCAAGAGGTTATTGCTTGTTCAAAAACAGTAGAAACTCTTATAAAAGAGACAGATGTGGCAATAGAGCTTGGAGGAGAAGATGCTAAGATAACTTACTTTACTGGTGGAGTAGAGCAAAGAATGAATGGAACTTGTGCTGGAGGAACAGGTGCCTTTATAGACCAAATGGCCGTTCTTCTTGAAACAGATGCCTTAGGACTTAATGAAATGGCAAAGGGCCACAGTCATATATATCCAATAGCTGCTAGATGTGGGGTATTTGCTAAAACTGATGTACAACCTCTTATTAATGAGGGAGCAAGAAAAGAAGACATCGCTGCCTCTATATTTCAAGCCGTAGTAACTCAAACTATAAGCGGCCTTGCTTGTGGAAAACCAATTAGGGGAAAAGTTGCCTTCCTTGGAGGACCCTTATATTTTTTATCAGAGCTTAGAAAAAGATTTATTGAAACCTTAGAATTAAAGAAGGATGAAATAATCTTTCCAGATAACTCTCAACTATTTGTTGCTATAGGTGCTGCCTTAAGTTCTAAGGAAGAAAAGACCATATCTTTTCATTCATTAATAGAAAAGCTTAAGGATTTAGAAAATGTAGAAGAGAGAGAAATTGATAGATTAAATCCTTTCTTCTCTAACGAAAAAGAATACAATGAGTTTAGGGAAAGGCATGAAAAAGCCAGGATAAAGAGAAAAGATATATCCTATGTTTCAGGAAACTGCTTTTTAGGAATAGATGCCGGATCTACTACAACTAAGGTAGCTCTAATAGATGAAGAGTTTAACTTAATATATTCTTATTATGGAAATAATAATGGGAAGCCCTTAGAGCTTACAATTGAAATATTAAAAGATATTTATAATAAGCTTCCAGAAGGTGCTGAAATTAAAAATGCCACAGTTACAGGATATGGAGAACAATTAATTAAGGCAGCATTAGGAGTTGATATTGGAGAGGTAGAAACTATAGCTCATTATAAAGGAGCAGAATACTTTTTAAAGGGAGTAGATTTTATTTTAGATATTGGTGGACAAGATATGAAATGTCTTAGAATATCTAATGGAGTTATTGATAGCATTCAGCTTAATGAGGCTTGTTCTTCAGGATGTGGATCCTTTATAGAAGGTTTTGCAAAATCTTTGAATTTATCTATTGAAGATTTTGCAAAGGAATCAATTTTTGCAAAGAACCCTGTAGACCTTGGATCAAGATGTACTGTTTTTATGAATTCTCGGGTAAAACAGGCGCAAAAAGAAGGGGCTAGCAGGGGAGATATTTCTGCTGGACTTAGCTATTCTGTAATAAAAAATGCTCTATTTAAGGTTATAAAATTAAGAAACCCAGAAGAAATTGGTGATAAAATCATAGTTCAGGGAGGAACCTTCTATAATGATGGAGTTTTAAGAGCTTTTGAATTAATATCTGAAAGAGAAGTTATAAGACCAGATATTGCAGGACTTATGGGCGCTTTTGGAGCAGCAATTATATCAAAACAAAGATACAAAGAAGGTGAAAACTCATTATTAAAAAAGGACTTAAGTGAATTTAGTATAGAAACAGAGATAAGAAGATGTGGGTTATGTAATAATAACTGTATGCTTACTGTAAATAAGTTTAGTGATGGCAATAGTTTTATATCTGGGAATAGATGTGAGCGAGGGGCTGGAGTGGAACTTAAGAAAGAAGCAGAACCTAATATTTATGATTATAAATATAAAAGGGTTTTTTCATACCCTGCCTTAAAAAAAGAAGAGGCTTTTAGAGGAGTAGTTGGAATACCAAGAGTTTTAAATCTATATGAAAATTATCCATTTTGGGCTACCTTCTTTAAGAAACTTGGATTTAGAGTAGAGCTATCTAGAAGAAGTTCTAAGAAAGTTTATGAAATGGGTATAGAAACTATCCCTTCAGAATCTGTATGTTATCCTGGTAAAATAGTTCATGGCCATATTATGGACCTTGTAAATAAAGGTGTTAATTTTATTTTCTATCCTTGTATCCCTTATGAAAAAAAGGAGTTCCAGGGTAGTGATAATCATTATAATTGTCCTATAGTAACTTCCTATCCAGAGGTTATAAAAAATAATATGGATGTTTTAAAAGAAAAAAACATATTGTTTAAGAATCCATTTATTTCTTTAGATAATAAGGAGAGACTATTACCTCGTCTTTATGAGGAATTTAAAGATTTTGACATAAGTAAAAAGGATGTTAAATCTGCTTTAGAAGAAGCATGGATTGAGCAAGAAAACTTTAAAGCAGATATAAGATCTAAAGGGGAAGAAATTATTAAATACCTAAAGGAAACTGGAAAAAAGGGGATTGTTTTAAGTGGGCGTCCTTATCATATAGATCCAGAAATAAATCATGGTATTCCTAACATAATTACTTCTTTTGGTATGGCTGTACTTTCTGAGGATAGTATTTGCCATTTAGGAGATTTAAAAAGACCTTTAAGAGTAGTTGACCAATGGGTATATCACTCTAGGCTTTATGAGGCAGCATCTGTTGTTGCAAATAGTGATGATTTAGAACTTGTTCAACTTAATTCCTTTGGCTGTGGTCTAGATGCAATAACCAGTGAGCAAGTGGAAGAAATTCTTCATAGAAAAGGTAAGATATATACTTTACTTAAAATAGATGAAGGTAATAATTTAGGAGCAATTAAAATAAGAATAAGATCATTAAAAGCTGCTCTTAATGAAAGAAAGTATAATAACTATATTCCAAAGGATAAAGAAGACGTTGAGGAAAGAAAGTTATTTACTAAGGAAATGAAGAAAAAATATACAATATTATCTCCAGACATGTCTCCTATACATTTTAGATTATGTGAAGAAGTGTTTAATACTCATGGATATAACCTGGTAGTTTTACCTTATAGTGATAAAAGAGCTATAGATGAAGGATTAAGATATGTAAACAATGATGTATGTTATCCATCTATACTTACTATAGGCTCTATAATAAGTGGACTTAAATCTGGAAAATATGATGTAAGTTCTACAGCAGTTATTATTTCTCAAACTGGAGGAGGATGTAGAGCTACAAATTATATAGGTCTTCTTAGAAAGGCTTTAAAGGATTCTGGATTTGAAAATGTGCCAGTTATTTCTTTAAATGCTGGAGGCCTTGAGAAAAATCCTGGCTTTACCATTACACCTTCTTTTGCAAAATCTTTAGTACTATCAATTTGCTATGGGGACTTACTTATGAGATGTCTTTATAGAACAAGACCTTATGAGAAAGTTAAAGGAAGTTGTAATAAACTTTATGAATATTGGAATAAAAAATGTATAAAAACTTTAAAAAGTGGCGGATATTATAGATATAAGAAAGATGTAGAGGAAATAGTTAAAGATTTTGATAATATTGAGTTATTGGATATAGTGAAGCCAAGAGTAGGCCTAGTTGGGGAAATTTTAGTTAAATTTCATCCTCTTGCAAACAATAATGTAATATCCATTGTAGAACAAGAAGGAGCAGAAGCTGTGGTTCCAGATTTACTAGACTTTTTCTTATATTCAGCCTTAGATAATGATTTTAAATATAGATATTTATCTGGTTCTAAGAAAAATCAAATCTTAGGCCTTGGAGCAATAAAGCTACTAGACTTTTATAGGAAACCTATTATTAATAGTTTAAAAGAAAGCAAGAGGTTTACTCCCCCATCAAGTATTCATGTATTAGCTGAAAAGGCTAGTAAGATACTATCCCTTGGAAACCAAACTGGAGAAGGATGGTTTTTAACAGCAGAAATGATAGAACTTATTGAAGAGGGAGCAGGAAATATTATATGTATGCAGCCTTTCGCATGTCTTCCAAATCATGTTACAGGTAAGGGGATGCTTAAAGCTTTAAAGGAGAAATATCCTAAGGCTAATATTGTTGCAGTAGATTATGATCCTGGCTCTAGTGAGGTAAACCAGTTAAATAGAATTAAACTTATGCTTAGTTCCGCCTTTAGAAACTTAGATAAGGATGAGTATACTGAAGAAAAAAACATGGAAATAGAAATAATTCCAAGTAACCTTAATTTAAATTTATAAATTAATAGGAAATATCTTGACATTAATATAAATAACATTATAATAAGATATATAAATTTATAGAGAAAAGCTAAGAAAAAGAGGAGTAAAGATATAATAGATTTTTTTAGAGAGGAATTCCCTTGGCTGTAAGGTTTTCTAAAATCTTTATCTTGAAGGTAGCTTTTGAGCTTCTTTGATGAAATTATAGTAGTCAAAGACGGTTTTTATCGATCGTTATTTGTTTGAGAGCCCATTATTATGATGGGAAAAAAGGTGGTACCGCGAGTCTTCGTCCTTTTATAGGATGAAGGCTCTTTTTGTATTTTAAAATAATATTAATACTGTATTTTTAAAATTTAATTACAGCTTATTAGTTATTATATAAACTTTTAAAGGAGGAATATAAATGGAAAACAATAAAACTTTAGCTACTACTTATAATCCAAAAGATTTTGAAGAAAGATTATACAAGACATGGGAAGAAAATAAATATTTTACTTCTAAGGTGGATAAAACTAAGAAACCTTTTACTATAATAATGCCACCTCCAAATATAACAGGAAAACTTCATTTAGGTCATGCCATAGATAATACTCTTCAAGATATATTAATAAGAACTAAGAGAATGCAAGGCTATGAAACTTTATGGCTTCCTGGGCAAGACCATGCAAGTATTGCAACAGAAGTTAAGGTTGAAAATGAGCTTTTAAAGCAGGGTCTTAAGAAAAAAGAAATGGGAAGAGAAGCCTTCCTTGAAAAGGTTTGGGAATGGTCAGAAGAATATAGAGAGAAAATAAGAAAGCAACTTAAAAAGCTGGGTGCTTCTGCTGACTTCTCTAGAGAAGCATTTACAATGGATGAGAATTTAAATAAAGCTGTAAGACATGTATTTGTTAAATTATATAAGGAAGGGCTTATATATCAGGGAGATAGAATAACAAACTGGTGTCCAAAATGTGAGACTGCCTTATCCGATGCAGAAATAGAACACAGTGAAAGAGAAGGAAGCTTCTGGCATATAAAATATCCTGTAGTAGGATCAGATGAATATCTAGAAATAGCTACTACAAGACCAGAAACTATGCTTGGAGATACTGCAGTTGCAGTTAATCCTAAGGATGAAAGATATGCTCATTTAGTTGGAAAAACTTTAATGCTTCCTCTTGTAAATAGAGAGATTCCTATAATAGCTGATGATTATGTTGACTTAGAGTTTGGTACAGGCGCCGTTAAAATAACTCCTGCCCATGACCCTAATGATTATGAAGTTGGATTAAGACATAATCTTCCTCAAATAAGAGTTATGAACGATAAAGGAATAATAAACGAGCTTGGTGGAAAGTATGAAGGTCTTGAAAGATATGAGGCAAGAAAAACTATAGTTGAAGATCTTGAGAAAGAAGGATACTTAGTTAAGATTAAACCTCATAGCCACAATGTAGGATACCATGACAGATGTAATACAGTAGTTGAACCTATAATATCTAAGCAATGGTATGTAAAGATGGAATCTCTTGCAAAACCAGCTATAGATGTAGTTAAGGATGAAAAGATAAAATTTGTTCCAGAGAGATTTGAGAAAATTTATTATAACTGGATGGACAATATCCAGGATTGGTGTATCTCTAGACAGTTATGGTGGGGACATAGAATTCCTGTTTGGTACTGTTCTTGTGGAGAAATAATATGTGAAGAGGAAGCTCCAACATCTTGTCCAAAGTGTGGAGGAAATAAACTTGTTCAAGAAAATGATGTTCTTGATACTTGGTTCTCTTCAGCATTATGGCCATTTTCAACCTTAGGCTGGCCAGAGAAAACTGCAGATTTAGATTATTTCTATCCAACTTCTGTTCTTGTTACAGGATACGATATAATATTCTTCTGGGTAGCAAGAATGATATTCTCAGGACTTTACAGTATGAAGGAAATACCTTTTGATACAGTGTTAATGCACGGTATAATAAGAGATTCAGAGGGAATCAAAATGTCTAAGTCTCTTGGCAATGGAGTAGACCCATTAGATGTAATTGATGAGTATGGTGCTGATGCATTAAGATTTATGCTTGTAAATGGAAATGCTCCTGGAAATGACATAAGATTCTATCCAGAAAAGGTTGAATCTGCAAGAAACTTTGCTAATAAGATATGGAATGCTTCAAGATTTATAATGATGAATCTTGATAGAGAACTTATGGATAAGTATAAAGACCATAAGGACTATACTTTAGCTGATAGATGGATTTTATCTAGAATGAATACCATAGTTAAAGAGGTTACAGACAATATAGATAAGTTTGAACTTGGTATAGCTCTTCAAAAGATTTATGACTTTATGTGGACAGAGCTTTGTGACTGGTATATAGAATTAGTAAAACCAGTTTTCTATGGAGAAGACGAAAAGCAAAAGGGTATAGCATATAATGTTTTATATACAGTTCTTACTAATGGTCTTAAATTACTTCACCCGGTTATGCCATTTATAACTGAGGAAATATATACTCATTTAAATGCAGATGGTGAATCAATAACTATAGCTAAGTGGCCAGAATATAGTGAAGATCTTAAAGATGAAAAATCAGAAGAAGAGATGAACTTTATAATAGAAGCTATAAAATCTTTGAGAAACCTTAGAGCTGAGATGAATGTTCCACCTTCAAGAAAAGCTAAGATAATAGCTCTAGCTTCAAAGGAAGCAGAAGCATCATTTAAGTCAGGGGTTACTTACTTTGAAAAGCTTGCCTCAGCATCTCAAGTAGAGTTTATAACAAGCAAAGAAAATTTAGAAGATAATTTAGTTTCATTAGTTGTAAGTGGTGGAGAATTATTTATGCCTCTTCTTGATTTAGTTGATAAAGAAAAAGAACTTGAAAGATTAAATAAAGAAAAGGAAAAGCTTTCTAATGAAATAGAAAGAGTAGATAAAAAGCTTTCTAATGAAAAATTTGTATCAAAAGCTCCAGAAGCTGTTGTTAATGAAGAAAAAGCTAAGGGACTTAAATATAAAGAAATGTTAGAAGCTGTAGTATCTAGAATAGATGCATTAAAGTAAAAACAATATTATAAAAATAAGTATTCTTTCAATATAATTAAAACTCCTTATGCTAAAGCCAGTAATTATCAATAATTACTGGCTTTGTTTTATATGTCCAAATATAAGAATATCATTAAAATTATAATTAAATAGATGCCCTTTTTTAAGGTATATCTATTTAATTATTTATTATATGGCCTCAAGCTAATAAGCACCTTGGTTAAGCTATATAAAAAGAGGCTTATCTCAAAGTTTCATTATATCTTAGAATAATTACACAGACTAAATAGTCTTATATTTAACCCTAAACCTTTAATTTTATGGATTCATAGCTATATATGTATATTATACGGAATATCCGTTGCTAATAATATCTACTAAAGTTATTATATAGATGAATATAACTATTAAAGGAGCTGAATATATGAGTAGTTTTTTGTTAATAGCTAATCTTATTTTAGCAGTACTTTGTATAGTTTTCATAGTAAAAAATATACTAGTAAAGTACAGGACTAGTAAAAGTAAACTTAAATTACCAATAGTTATAATCTTAATAATAACTTCTTTAATCTTATCATTAGTAGGATTATATAAAGGATTTTTTTTAGATGAACAAAAGTTAACTCTTAAAGCACAGCTTCCAAAAGCATATGGGAGAATAGTTGATGGCATTCCTGAGGAGGAAAATATAAAAAAATATCTGGAAGAAGTTGAAAAAGAAATAGATAAACTTAAACTCCCAACTATCCTAGGGTATGGATCTTTTTTACTTGCATTTGCTACCCAAAAAAGCATATTTAAAGAAGAGAAAAAAAACAAAGGAAAGGGATTATGGGATTTAAATAAGTTTAAATAATAAAGACAAAAGAGGGTTGATATTATATATTATCCCTCTTTTTTCCTTATTAGGATATCTAGGTCTTTAAATCGCTTTATATATTAATCTTAATCCACCATTGTGTGGAACACTTGTTCTTTCTGCTATTATTTTCTTTCTATTTACTTATATATTAAATATATGATTAAAATTTATGTTTTATTACATAAATTTTAGATATCATATGGAAGATTAAAAATATAAAAGTTATAATAAATATAGTGTTTTCTAGTAAGTAATAAGGAGATGACTAAATGGATAATATAATGAGTTATGAAGAAGCCATGTTATATATAAATAGTGTAGGTAAGTTTGGAAGCAACTATGGACTAGAGAGAACAGAGAGGATTTTAGAACTTCTTGGAAACCCTCATAAAAAAATAAAAACAATACATATTGCTGGAACTAATGGAAAAGGATCTACAACTGCTATTATAAGTAAAATTTTAATAGAGTCAGGCTATAAAGTAGCTATGTATACCTCACCTTTTCTTGAAGAATTTGAAGAAAGAATGCAGATTAATGAAGAGAATATAAAAAAAGAAAGATTAGCTGAAATAATAACTAAAGTAAAAATAGCTGTAGATATAGTTATTAAAGAAGGGCTAGATCAGCCAACAGAATTTGAAATAATAACTTGTGGTGCATTTTTGTACTTTTATGAAGAAAAAGTTGACTATGGGGTTATTGAGGTAGGCTTAGGTGGAAGGCTTGATTCTACCAATGTATTAACTCCTTTAGTAAGCGTTATAACATCTATAAGCTATGATCATATGAATATACTAGGAGATAATATTAAAGATATAGCAAAGGAAAAAGCAGGGATTATAAAAGAGAATGTTGATGTTGTAGTATATCCTAATAATGAAGAAGTTATGGAAGTCATAGAATTAAAAGCTAAGGCTATGAATAGCAATGTAATAAAAATAAATGAGGATATGTGTGAATTTAAAGAAGTAGTTTTAGAAGAGTCAAAAGTTAAACAGCTTGTAGAATTTACAATTTTTAATGAAAGGGTAGAAAAAACACTAAGTCTTCTTGGTATGCATCAATGTCTTAATGCTCAAGTAGCCTTAAAGGTTGTAGAATTCCTAATAAAAAAGGACAAGGCTAATATAACTAAGGAAGATATAACTAAGGCTCTTAGAAGTGTTACATGGAAAGGACGTCTTGAAATAATAGATGTAAATCCAATGGTGGTTATAGATGGAGCTCATAATCTAGATGGGATAAAGAAGCTTAAAGATAATGTAGAGAAATTTTTTAAATATAATAAGCTAATTTTAATTCTTGGAATATTGGCTGATAAGGATGTGGAAGATATGGTTAAAATAATATCTCCTATGGCCCATAATGTTATTGCTGTAACCCCTCATAGTGATAGAGCCCAATTAGCAGAAGAATTAAAAACATATATATACCCACATAATATTAATGTTGTAGCTATTGAAGACTATAAAACTGCCTATGAAGAGGCTTTAAAAAATAGTGCTAAGGAAGATCTTATATTAATAAGTGGTTCCTTATATATGATTGGAGATATGAGAAAAATTTTAAAGAGCAATAAATAAAAGAAGCTGTATATTTATATACAGCTTCTTTTATTTATTCTCAGCAAATTGAGAAAGTGCAATTGCTAATTGATCAGGACAAGAAGTATTTTTAGGACCGCAAGTTATACCTTTAAGTCTACTAATAACTTCTTCTATCTCCATACCAACAACTAGCTTTGATATTCCCTGTAAATTTCCAGGACATCCTTTTTCAAAATTAACTTCTTTAATTTTATTATCTTCAATTTCAAAAGTGATTTTTTTAGCACAAACTCCACTAGTTTCGAAAGTATACATTATAAGATTCCCCCTTTTAATTAAACAAGTTTATTATATGAGAAAAAGTTTTCATTGTCCATATATATTTATAATTCGTATAGCTATAGTGAGTGTGAAAAAATTTAATAACCCTAAGGATTTTAATTACATATATTAATAAAGAGCTAGGGGGGATGTAAAGAGTGAAGAGTATTTATGTATGTAATACATTATCAGATTATATATCTAGTATAAATATCCAAACATTAAAGGAAAATAAAATTTATATTAGAGATAGAAATGTAAAAAAAGGTCCTTATGGAATTTGTTTATGGTGCGATAAGCTTTTAGTTGCCAATAGTTTTAGTAATACCCTATCTAAAGTAAATACATTAAATGAAAGAGTAGAGGAGGATTATTATATAGGGTCTAGGCTAACAGATGTAAAGGTATATGACAATATAGCATATGTAACCTGTGGTGAAAACGATAATATTATATTATTTGACTTAATAAAAAATAAAATAATATACCAAATATCATGTGGAATAAATCCCACCAATATAGGTATATTTGAAAACTTATCTCTTGGGTTAATTACAAATATGATGGGTAATTCAGTTTCTATCTTAGATTTAAAAAAGAATGAAGTTGTAAAAGAAATAAATGTAGGAGAATATCCGACAAAATCCTATATATATAAAAGTGATTATTTTATATGTTGCGAGAGTAATTTAGGAGAAGATAAAACTGGGAAGATTGTGATAAGATCAATAAATAAAGGGGAGGCTATAAAAGAGATAACTGTCGGGAAATCTCCTGTAGATTTTTATTATGACAATAACCTGGATATGATATTTGTTAGTAATTTTGGAGAAGGAAGCATAAGTTTTATAGATTTAAATAACTTTGAAGAATTTAAAAAAATTTATATTGGAGGAATGCCAAGAGGGATACTTAAAAAAGGAAGATTTCTTTATGTGGGGGATAATTTTAATGATAGTCTCATAATAGTAGATATATTTACAAATAATAAAAAAGTCATCCCTATTGGAAAAGATCCCAATGGAATGACCTTTTAATTAGCTAGGAATTAAAAGAGTTATGATCTTATTATAAATATCTGAAGAGTTATCTCTCCAATTATTGCATAAGGCTATAGCTTGTTTGTTAGTAGCTACATTAACCTTTATATCCATAAGTAATGACTCATTTTCCATAGCTTTTAATTTTACAATATAGGAATTATCTTTATCTATTGTATAGTCGGCAGTTATAGTAAGTTCTTTTTTTATCTCTTCTAATTTTGAGCTTATGTATTTTTCAATAGATAAAATTTTGTTAGGAGATATTCTATCTTTAAAAAAAGAAAGAACTTTATCTCCTTTTTCTGTTAGAAATATTAATTTTTTTTCATTACGTTCTTCATATCTCAAGAATTTAGAATCAACTAACTCAGATATATATTGTTGAAGTAAAAAATAATTTATAAAACTATTCTCAAGAATAATATCTGTAAGTTGGCTATTGGATATTGGTATTTTTATATTCTTAATTATATAAAGGAGCAATAGCTTATTCTCTGCTAATTCCGTTGTATTTTCATGCATTAATATCCCACCCTCCAAGATAAAATCAATGTAATATATTTGATTATATCACAAAATTTTATTTATGGTTAAATCCTCTAAAAATAATATTAGGGGATTTTTATTTTAGAATTAATTTTCATCCATAAATATTATATAATATTTATTCACAAAATATAAGATAATAGCTTTTAAAAAGAATTATATATCAAAAAAAGTACATATTATATATGTAGATTATCACAAAAATAGGGAGGAAATTTATGAAAATGAAAATACCTACTAGAAAAATAATAATTTTTTTGATATTATTGGTTATAATAAATAGTTTTATTTTTCAGATTATTATGCTAAATGTAGGAGCTGCTACTAAAAACAATCCTATTTATAGTGTAGAAACTGAAAAAAGGGAAGTAGCCATAACCTTTGATATGAATTGGGGAGAAGATTATACCTTAGAAATTCTAAATATATTAGATGAATTTAATGCTAAAGCAACTTTCTTTGTTATAGGATCTTGGATAAATTATTCTGAAGACAATATGAATATATTAAAAGAAGTTAAGAAAAGAGGACATGAAATTGGAAACCATTCCAATACTCATGCAGATTTTACAAAAATCTCTAAAGAGAAAATTTTAAAAGAGATATATGTTACTGAAGAAAAACTTAAGGAAGTCACAGGTGAGGGAAGTCACAGTTTTAGGTTTCCAAGTGGTGCTTATGATAATAAAAGTTTAGAATCAGCAAATTCCACAGGTCTATATCCTATTCATTGGAGCATTGATAGTATTGACTGGAAAGAGCAAGGAGAAGCTTTGGAATATAATAGGGTTATAAAAAATTTAAATCAAGGAGATATAATATTATTTCATACAAATGCTAAATATACTCCCAGTAATATAAGAAAACTTCTTCTCTATTTAAAGGAAAAAGATTATAAATGTGTAAAGGTAATGGACCTTATTTACAAGGATAATTATATTATAGATATGAATGGAAAACAAATACATAATTAATCTTGAAATTGTTAATATAAATGTATTATAATGGAAGAGTGTACATTAGAAAGATAAAATACACAAAATTTAAGTAATATTTATTTATTTTTATTAATATCTTAGTGATGTAAGAGAAAATTATAAACCAAGGGAGAGAGGGGTTAAGATGGATAACAATTTATTTTTAAACAACAAAATTTACTTAGAGGGGACAGTGGCTTCAAAACTTTCTTTTAGCCACGAGATGTATGGAGAAGGCTTTTATAACTTTCAACTTGAGGTAATAAGGCTAAGTGACACAAAAGATATGCTAAATATAACTGTTTCAGAAAGATTAATAACTAATTTAGACTTAAGTATAGGATCCGATATTATTGTAGATGGTCAGTTAAGATCATATAATAAATTTGTAGATGGATCAAATAGATTAATACTTACTGTGTTTGCTAGAAACATAGAACCATGTATAGAAAGAAGTAAGAATCCAAATGAAATATTCTTAGACGGATATATATGTAAAGAACCTGTTTATAGAACAACACCATTTGGTCGTGAAATAGCTGATGTATTATTGGCTGTAAATAGAGCATATAATAAATCTGATTATATACCAACTATAGCTTGGGGTAGAAACTCTAGATTCTGTCAAACATTATCTGTAGGAGAGAATATAAGAGTTTGGGGAAGACTCCAAAGTAGAGAATATCAGAAAAAGGTTAGTGATGATGAAAGTATAGTTAAAATTGCTTATGAAGTATCCATATCTAAAATGGAAAGAGCAAGTAAAGAAAATGCTGCTGAGGAGAATGAGGAAGCTCACGTTGAAGGAGCAGTATAAAAATAAGAAAAGCTAATCCACTGGATTAGCTTTTTCTATATTATTTTCTTAAATCATTCATAAGCTGAGTTTTATCCTTAGTTCTATCATCAACATTCTTTATGATTTTAGCAGGAACTCCAGCTACTACAACACCTTCTGGTACATCTTCAGTAACAACAGAACCAGCAGCTACTACTGATTTTCTACCAATCTTTACTCCTTCAAGGATTACAGCATTAGCACCTATCATTACATCATCTTCTATTTCACAAGGAGTTTTGCTAGGTGGCTCTAAAACTCCAGCAACTACAGCACCAGCTCCAAGGTGAACTCTTTTTCCAAGCTTACCACGTGCACCAACTACAGCATTCATATCTACCATAGTACCTTCACCTATTTCAGCTCCTATGTTAATTACAGCACCCATCATAATTACAGCATTTTTCTCTATCTTAACTCTGTCTCTTATAATGGCACCTGGCTCTATTCTTGCATCTATACCAGTTAAATCAAGCATAGGTATAGCAGAATTTCTTCTATCATTTTCTATTCTATAATTTTTTATATTATCCTTGTTATCATTTAAAAAAGTAGATATTTCTTCATGCTCTCCAAATAATATGTAAAAATTATTTTCTCCAAAACACTCTATGTTTTTCATATCACAATCCTTTAAATTTCCGTTAACATAAACCTTTAAAGGAGTAGATTTTTTAACTTCCTTTATGAAACGAGCTATTTCATAAGGATCTGTAAAATTATAATTCATTTATAATCATCCTTTCTAAATAAGAATTATCTTATATGCTAAAAATTATTATAATAGATATAAGACTTTATTAAAAGGGTTTTTCATAAATAATTGATTATTTATGAAGATAAGAATATAATTTACTAAATAAGTCCCACTTATTTAGTATAATAAATATTGGTTTAAATTTAAAATAAATATAACTAGTATTTAAAATCTAAAAATTAAAAACTAGTTTCTTAAACTAATACTTTTAATAGAATAACTTAATTATTAAAAATATTAATTCTAATAAAATATAGTATATATCATAGAAATAATTAATATAGTAATCTTAAATAATAATAGGTACATCTATAAGAGTACTTAAGGAATATAAATTATTACATAAAATATTCTTAGCTAAGGATTTAATTATTATTAGGAGGAAATAAGAATGAATACTAATGTAAAAAATATAGAGATATCGGGAATAAGAAAGTTTTATAATAAGGTAATACAGGTTCCAGATGCAATATCTTTAACTTTAGGACAACCAGATTTTAAGGCTCCTTTAGTTGTTAAGAATGCTATGATAAAAGCCTTAGAAGAAAATAAAACTGTTTATACCCCTAATGCCGGAATACCTGAATTAAGAAAAGAGATAAGTAAATACTTAGAATCTATGAGTATAAACTTCTCCCCTGATGAAGTATGTGTAACTGTAGGAGGGAGTGAGGGGCTTTATGCTACCTTCCAAGCCATATTAAACCCAAAGGATGTAATACTTGTTCCAAACCCTGCATATCCAGCCTATAAGGCAATAGGAGCATTAATAGGGGCAACAGTTATAGAATATAACTTAGATGATAAGTTTTCAATAGATTTAGATGATCTTAAAAATAAAATTAAAGAATTTAAACCAAAAGCAATGGTGCTATCCTATCCAAGTAATCCCACAGGGGCAGTTATGGAAAAAGCATTAAAGGAGAAACTCTATTCTTTATTAAAAGATGAATCCTTATATATAATTAGTGATGAAATATATGCTTCTCTTTCTTATGAAGAAGAATATTATTCTCTATGCCAATATGAGGATTTAATTAATAGATGCATATATGTAAGCGGATTTTCTAAAATGTTTTCTTTAACTGGACTTAGGATTGGATATATATGTGCTAAAGATCATATATTAAAGGAAATTATGAAGGTACATCAATATAATGTGTCTTGTGCCCCCTCTATTGCTCAATATGGAGCTTATGAAGGACTTAAAAATGCCATGGAAGATGCAGAGTCAATGAAGAAGGAATTTATCCTTAGAAGAGATTATGTTTACAATTATTTAATAAAGTTAGGTTTTAAAAGTGATAAGCCTAAGGGAGCATTCTATATTTTTCCCGATATATCTACATTTCAACAGAATAGCGAAATTTTTTGTAACAATATGTTAAATTCTGCTAAGGTGGCATGTGTTCCAGGAAGTGCATTTGGTAGTAGAGGGGAAAATCATATAAGAATTTCTTATTGCTGTTCCATGAAACAATTAAATGAATCTTTAGAAAATATAGAAAAATGGTTATATGTTTAATTATATATTCTTAAATAGTCGTTAATATATAATTAACATATTAAAAATGAAATTATATTGAAGTCATCTTTCAAATATGATATATTTAACATAAATCACAGAAAGTTAATAATTATGTGATTTATGTTAAATATTAATAAGCTTATTCATAACTTATATATCCAAGTATAAATACCCCAAAAATCTTAAGAAAACCTTCCCATGCTTTAATTACAATGCCTATACCTAATTACTTGGCTAATAGTGTTTCACTTCATTTAAGCATGAGATTTTAACTTTCATATGATATACAGTTAGTTTCTAAAGAATATTCCTAAAAATGAAGAACATAAGAAAAAGTATTTTTATAGAAAAGGTTATCTAAATGCATATATTGATGGAAGGGGATATATCTCATGAAAACAAAAAAATGGTTAAGCTCTTTATTAATTGCCACAACTTGTTTTTCCACAGCAGGAGCTTTAGTTGGCTGTGGTAGTGATAAAGATGATAAAAAGGAACCTACTGCAAATAAGGACGAAAATCAGTTCCTAAAATTAATTCTAATAGAACCTCAAACCCTAGATCCTAATGAAGCTGCTGATATGGATACATTTACAGCTTTAGGTGCTGTTCAAGAAGGGCTATTTAGAGCTCAGAGGACAGAAGATGGACAAGAAAAAATAGTTTATGCTGCAGCTAAGGAACATAAAGTATCTGATGATGGATTAGTATGGACATTTAAACTAAGGGATATGAAGTGGTCTGATGGAAAGGAAGTTACAGCTCAACACTTTGTAGACTCATTTATTAGATTATTAAATAAAGATAAGGCTTTCCCATATGCTTATTTTGCATATGATATAAGAAATGCTAAGGAATATAATTTAGGTAAAGCTAAGGCTGAGGATGTGGCAGTTAAGGCTAAGGATGATAAGACCTTAGAAATAACTCTTGCTAACCCAACTCCTCATTTCCAAAAGAAACTTATAATGTCAGCTTTTTACCCTATAAGATTAGATGTTATAGAAAAGGGTGGAGATAACTGGAATTCAGATATAAGTAAACAGGTTTATTGTGGTCCTTATACAATAAAAGAATGGACAAAAGAGAATAGTATAACCTTTGAAAAAAATCCAAACTATTGGGACAAGGAAAACGTATTCATAAATACGGTATATATGAATGCTATGCCGGAATTCTCAACCCAAGCACAGCTTTTTGAAACCCAGCAGCTAGATGTAACTGGTTCAAGACAAGAATATGTAGAAAAATGGACAAAATCTGCTGATGAAGGTAAATGGAAATTCCTTAAAGAAGATGCCCCACAATCAGACTATTTTGGTTTTAATATGAAGAATGGTGGACCAAGCGGTATTATGAAGAATCAGAAAATACGTAAAGCCTTATCACTAGCCTTTGATAGGGAGGAGTTCTTAAATGTATTATATGCTAGATATACTCCATCCACTGGATTAATTCCTAATGCAATAACTTCTAACGGAAAAGAGTTTAGAAAGGAAGTCCCACAGCCATTAAAGGAAGACTATGATAAATATAAGGGGAATAAGGACAAGTTACAAGAGCTATTTAAAGAAGGGTTAAAGGAATTAGGTAAGGATACTAATAATTTAAAAGATATAAAAGTTAAATATATAACTTCTGGTAAAAACGCCTTTGCTACCCAAATGCAGGAATGGTTTAAAGGACAATTTGAAAAGAATCTTGGTATAACCTTTGATATAGAAATTTTAGGTGATTCAAAATTATATAGTCAAGCTAAAAAAGAATTAAAGTTTGATATGTTATGGTTAGGATGGGTAGGAGATTTTAATGATCCTTTAACCTTCCTTGAAATATGGGAAAGTACTAGTGGTACTAATTTTACTGGCTTCTCTAATAAAGAATATGATGATATATTAACTAAATTAAATGGTGAAATAGATGAGAGTAAAAGATTTGAGCATTATAAAAAACTAGAGAATATATTAGTTAAAGAAGAAGTTGGAATATCCCCAATATTTTATGGGGACAATAGAAGGTTTATACAAAATTATGTTAAAAACATGCAATATCCACTATTTGGACCAACCTATGAGTGGAGATGGGCTTACACTGAAGGTAGACCATAAGATAGAAAAAGCAGTAGAAATTATTTCTACTGCTTTTTCTATCTTATTATATAAGAATTTTTTATTGATGTTCCATGAAATAATTAAATAACCCTTTAGAAAATATATAAAAATGGATGGATATTTAATTATATATTCTTAAATAGTCGTTAATATATAATTAACATATTAAAAATGAAATTATATTGAAGTCATCTTTCAAATATGATATATTTAACATAAATACCATAAAATTAATGATTATATGATTTATGTTAAATATTAATAAGCTTATTCATAACTTATATATCCCATTATAAATACACTAAAACTCTTAAGAAAGCCTTTCTATGCTTTATTTGTAATAACTTGTCACTACTTACTTTACTAATCTTAAAATTTACTTTATTTAACCATGATGTGTTAACTTTCATATGATATACAGTTAGTTTCCAAAGAATATTTCCTAAAAATAACATAAGAAAAATATTTTTATAGAAAAGGTTATCTAAATGCATATATTAATGGAAGGGGATATAGCTCATGAAAACAAAAAAATGGTTAAGCTCTTTATTAATTGCCACAACTTGTTTTTCTGTAGCAGGAACTTTGGTGGGCTGTGGTAGTGATAAAGATGATAAAAAGGAACCTACTGCAAATAAGGATGAAAATCAATTCCTAAAATTAATTCTAATAGAACCTCAAACCCTAGATCCTAACGAAGCTGCTGATATGGATACATTTACAGCTTTAGCTGCTGTACAAGAAGGATTATTTAGATCTCAGAGGACTGAAGATGGACAAGAAAAAATAGTTTATGCTGCTGCTAAGGAACATACAGTATCTGATGATGGACTAGTATGGACATTTAAACTAAGGGATATGAAATGGTCCGATGGAAAGGAAGTTACAGCTCAACATTTTGTGGATTCAATTATTAGATTATTAGATAAAGATAAGGCTTTCCCATATGCCTATTTTGCCTATGACATAAAAAATGCTAAGGAATATAACTTAGGTAAGGCTAAGGCTGAAGATGTTGCAGTTAAGGCAAAGGATGATAAGACCTTAGAAATAACCCTTGCTAATCCAACACCTCACTTCCAAAAGAAACTTATAATGGCAGCTTTTTATCCTATAAGATTAGATATTATAGAAAAGGGTGGAGACAACTGGAGTACTGATATAAGTAAGCAAGTATATTGTGGTCCTTATACAATAAAAGAATGGACAAACAAGAATAGTATTACCTATGAAAAAAATCCAAATTATTGGGATAAAGAAAACGTGTTCATAAATACAGTATATATGAATGCTATGCAAGAGTTCTCAACCCAAGCCCAGCTTTTTGAAACCCAGCAGCTAGATGTAACTGGTTCACAACAAGAGTATGTAGAAAAATGGACAAAAGCTGCAGAGGAAGGAAAGTGGAAATTCCAGAAAGAAGATGCTCCAGCATCAGATTATTTTGGTTTTAATATGAAGACTGGAGGTCCTAGTGGGGTTATGAAAAATCAAAAAATACGTAAGGCCTTATCACTAGCCTTTGATAGGGAGGAATTTTTAAAGGTATTGTATGCAAGACATACCCCATCCTATGGAGTAATTCCTAAGGCAATAACTTCTAATGGAAAGGAATTTAGAAAAGAAGTCCCTGAACCACTAAAGGAAGACTATGATAAATATAAAGGTAATAAGGACAAGTTACAAGAGTTATTTAAAGAAGGATTAAAGGAATTAGGTAAGGATACTAATAACCTAAAAGATATAAAGATTAAGTATATAACTTCTGCTAAATCAACCTATGATAGCCAAATTCAAGAATGGCTTAAGAACCAATTTGAAAAGAATCTTGGTATAACCTTTGATATAGAGATTTTTGGTGATTCAAAGCTATATCGTAACGCTAGAAAGGAACTTAAATATGATATGATATGGTTAGGATGGGTAGGAGATTTTAATGATCCTTTAACCTTCCTTGAAATATGGGAAAGCACTGGTGGTACTAATTTTAATGGTTTCTCAAATAAAGAATATGATGATATATTAGCTAAATTAAATGGTGAACTAGATGAAGGTAAAAGATTTGAGCATTATAAAAAATTAGAAAGTATATTAGTTAAAGAGGAAGTAGCTATAGCTCCAATAATGTATGGAGATAATAGAAGATTTATACAAAGTTATGTTAAGAACATGCAATACCCACTATTTGGACCAACCTATGAATGGAGATGGGCTTACACTGAGGGGAGACCATAAGATAGAAAAAGCAGTAGAATTATTTCTACTGCTTTTTCTATCTTATATATTATCTAGGTTAATCATATTATCCATGTTATATAATCCAGTGCCTTTGCCTATCATAAATTCTGATGCCTTTAGTGCTCCATGGGCAAAAACATCCCTTGATATAGCCTTATGAGTAAACTCTAGAACTTCACCAGCTCCAGCAAATATTACCTCATGGTCTCCAACTATATTTCCGCCTCTAATTGCATGGACTCCTATTTCATTTCCTTCTCTCTTTTTAATACCTTCTCTTCCAAATACATATTGAGTTTCATCCATTAGAGAATCTTTAATTGTATCAGCTAATAAAAGAGCAGTTCCACTTGGAGAATCCACCTTTTGATTATGATGCTTTTCAATTATTTCTATATCAAAGTTTTCATATAAAAATGGAGAAACTCTTTTTAAGACTGCATTTAAAACATTGATTCCTATACTCATATTAGCAGATCTAAAGATTGAAGTATTCTTTGAAGCTTCATTAATATATTCTAATTGCTGAGGAGTAAACCCAGTACTACATAATACTACTGGTACCTTATTTTCTATTGAATACTCCATTAAATCTTTTAAAGCCTCAGGTCTTGAAAAATCTATTATAACATCTACTTTTTCTTTAACATCATTAATAGATTTATATACAGGATAGTTATTTAGTACCTCTCCACTTCTATCAACACCACAGACAATATTTAAGTTTTCATATATCTTAGTACATTGAGTTACTACTTGACCCATCTTTCCATTACAACCATTCAATAGTATATTAATCATATTGTCCTCCATTCCTAATTTCTATAATAAGTTATTTTTCTTTAATTCGTCTTTTAAGAATTTTAAGTTTCCTTCCACCATTTCACATAAAGGAAGTCTTAATGCTCCTACGTTTTTACCCATTAAATTTAATGCTGTTTTTACTGGAATAGGATTGGTTTCTACAAATAAAGCATCACATAAGGATAGTAAATCTAATTGAATATCTAATGCTTCTTTTACCTTTCCATCCATATATAATTTACACATATCATGGGTTTCTTTTGGTTTTATATTAGCCAGCACTGATATTACTCCAACTCCACCCAAAGCTAAAACAGGTATTATTTGGTCATCATTTCCAGAATAAATGTCTATTTTATCCCCGCATAAAGATTTCATCTTTGCTACTTGAGACATATCTCCTGAAGCTTCCTTAATTGCTACTATATTTTTTAAGTTAGTAAGACTTAATAATGTGTTTGGAGTTATATTCATACCAGTTCTTCCAGGAACATTGTAAACTATTATAGGGGTATTAACCTCTGTATCTATAGCTTTAAAATGCTCTATAAGACCTTTTTGAGTAGTTTTATTGTAATAAGGAGTAATTACAAGTAATCCATCTATTCCAATAGTTTCAGCCCATTTACTCATTTCAATAGAAGCTTTAGTGTTATTACTTCCAGTTCCAGCAATTACAGGGATTCTTTTATTTACCCTATCTACTACATATTTAATTGTGTCTTTTCTTTCTTGTTCAGTCATAGTAGAAGCCTCACCAGTAGTTCCACATACAACTATGGCATCAGTATTTTCTTTTATATGCCAATCAACTAATTCTCCTAATTTATTAAAGTCAACACCATCTTTGTTAAAAGGAGTTATTATTGCAACACCCGATCCTTTAAATAATGTCATATAAATACCTCCATATAAAAATTTTGTATCTACTTACATTATATATTCAAAGGGTTAAAAAATACATAGGATTATTAAATTTAATTTTTTAGGCAATACTACTTAAGGAAAGGAAAATTTTTAGAAAAGGGGAGAACATAATGGGAAAAACACCACTAAAGAAAGTTATAAAAGCTAAAATTAAAGCTAATAAAGAATTAAGTAGTGAAGAAATGTTAAGAGAAAAATTAAAATATGAAATTGCAGAGGAGCTTGGACTAAAAGATAAGGTAGATGATATGGGGTGGGGAGGCCTTACAGCTGAGGAAACAGGTAGAATAGGAGGCCTTATGACTAAACGTAAAAAAACTATGCATCTTCCAAGTAATGATGAAATTTTAAAAAGAATAAAAAGACATAGTTGACTATACTCCCAAAAGTTTATACTATAATATAGAGTTAAACCTTAAAATTTCCACTATTAAGGGGGAGAGATATGGAAAGCTATGGAGAGTTATCCTCTATATATGATGAACTTATATACGAAGATATTAACTATAATGAATTTTATAATTGTATAATGAATCTTTGCAGAGAATATAAGATAGGTAATGAAAATTATCTTGATTTAGCCTGTGGTACTGGAAACCTTTCTAGACTTCTATGCAAAGATTTTAAAAATACTTATTTAGTAGATTTATCTGAAGAGATGCTTATGGAGGCTACTGAAAAAATTAGAAAGGAAAAGATTAATAGCACTATACTTTGCCAAAACATGTGTGAACTTAATCTTAATAAATCCTTTGATTTAATAACTTGCTCTTTAGATTCTACTAATTATATTACAGAAGATAATGATTTAGAGGATTATTTTTCTTCTGTCCACAAACATTTAAAAGATAATGGATTATTTATATTTGATATTAATTCTTATTATAAGCTTAGTGAGGTTCTAGGAAATAATATATTTACCTATAATAGTGAAGATGTTTTTTATACCTGGGAAAATATTTTTGAAGATCACATTCTAGAGATGAATCTTACGTTTTTCTTAAGAGAAGGGTTTTTATATAAGAGATTCGAAGAGCAACACCTAGAAAGAGCTTACACTACTGAATATATAGATACTTTACTTGAAGATAAGGGATTTAAAATATTAAAAAAGTTAGATAATTATGGATTAGAAACAATAAGTGATACTACTGAGAGAATTACTTACGTAGTTTCAAAAGGCTAAAATTGGGAGGTATTTTTATGACAGATAAACTAATTAGAGGAACAGCAAAATCAGGAGAAGTAAGATTTATAGCAGCTTCAACAACAAATCTTGTTAATGAAGGAACTAAGGTACATAATTGTAGTGCCACAGCCTCTGCCGCTCTTGGAAGACTATTAACAGGAGCTAGCTTAATGGGTACTATGTTAAAGAGTGATAAAGATAGCTTAACCTTACAAATAAATGGAGGAGGACCTTCAAAAGCATTAGTTGCAACAGCTTATGCCAATGGAAAAGTAAAGGGCTATATAGGAAATCCATCAGTAGATCTTCCTCTTAATAGTAAAGGAAAGCTTGATGTAGGAGGAGCAGTTGGAAAAAATGGAAACCTATATGTAATAAGAGACATGGGGCTTAAAGATCCATATATAGGACAAGTACCAATATATACTGGAGAAATTGCAGAAGATTTAGCTTATTATTTTACAGTTTCTGAACAAACTCCATCTGCTGTAGCTTTAGGAGTATTAGTAGATAAAGATTTATCTATAAAAGCTTCAGGTGGATTTATTATTCAAATGATGCCTGGTGCAGATCCACTACTTGCTGATCTTATCACTTATAGATTAGAAGATCTACCATCAGTAACTGATATGCTAGCAAAAGGAATGACCATAGAGGAAATTATTAAGGAAGTCTTTGATGGAATGGAACCAAAAATAATGGAGGAAATGGAACCTTCATTTACATGTGATTGCTCAAGAGAAAGAGTAGAAAGAGCTCTTATTAGTATTGGAGAAAAGGATCTAAAACAGATTTATGAAGATGGTAAAACCGAGGAGTTAAAGTGCCATTTTTGCAATAAGTCCTATGAATTTAATCAAGAAGAAATAGGTAAACTTTTAGAAAGAGTCTCTAAAAAATAAAGTAACTAAAAATAATTTAAGTTTTTACTCAAGATGGATTTTGTATTAATTAATCTAATTGATATAAAGCTTTTAAAATAACTCTAATTCTATATATGAATACTTTTAAGTAAGGGTATAACATTAGAGTTATTTTATGAAGCTATCTATTATAGAACTGAATTTTCTAGTTTTAAAAAATAATTCTTAATATATTTAATAAATGTAACTAATTAAAAAGTTAAAGTCACCATAGTTGCAATATTTTTACATAAACACTTAACTTATACGTTAAAAATATCCTTGCTTTATATTTTTTTGCTAGATGTTCAAAAGTTAATTTATACACCTGATGACTCAAGATAAATCAATAAAAGATAAATCAATAAAAGTTAAATAAATAAGTTAAAAATTATTCTTAAATCCCTATATAAGGTTTAATTTATTTATATTATCTATTTTAATACTTAAATAGAGTGATTTATTGTATCCTTTTTAGTGTTATATTATAATATATAAACTATAGATGTTTTAGATATTATATAAAATATGGTTAATTAATTTCCATATTTTAACTTAAATTTATTGACAATATAATTGTAGTATAATATAATTAATTTTGTAAGTTATTTGGCCCAGTGGCTCAGTTGGTTAGAGTGCCGGCCTGTCACGCCGGAGGTCGAGGGTTCGAGTCCCTTCTGGGTCGCCATTTATTTTATTCAAGACTACTAAGTAGTGGAGTAGTATATAAATTTAATTATACTTATGGCGCTATAGCCAAGTGGTAAGGCACGGGTCTGCAACACCCTTATCCCCAGTTCAAATCTGGGTGGCGCCTCCAAAACACTTAAGTTTATACTTAGGTGTTTTTCTTTTTATTTTAGAACTTCTTATAAATAAATTCATAAATAATACAAAAGATATATTCGTAATTATAAATAATAAAATTCAATTTTAAGTAATTAATAATTATTATGAATAACTATACACTATTGATTGTTTTTATTGTATAATAAACATTGCAATAATTTTTAAGGAGGACTAATATGTTAAAAGAGTTTAAAGAATTTGCCATGAAGGGCAATGTTATGGACTTAGCCATAGGGGTAGTAGTAGGAGGAGCTTTTGGTAAGATAGTAACTTCTTTAGTTAACGATGTTATAATGCCTTTAGTAGGTTTGCTACTAGGAGGATTAAATTTTACATATCTAAGTATACCTTTAAGAGCAGAAAAGGACGGAATTCCAGCTCTAACTCTTAATTATGGAAGCTTTATTCAAAATATAGTGGATTTTATAATTATAGCTTTCTCTATATTCTTATTTATAAAATTATTAGGTAACTTCAAGAAAAAAGAAGAAGTTCAGGAAGTAGTTGAAGAAGTTAAAATTAGTGATGAAACTAAACTACTTATGGAAATAAGAGATTTATTAAAAGAAGAAAAATAATATATAGCAAAAGGAAAAGGTATTATTTATAATTATAAATAATACCTTTTTTAATTTTAGGAGGAATTTATGGATAAAGATATAGTTATAAATAAAACTAAAGAATTTGTTAAAAGAAGGTTAGAAAAAGATTTTAGCGGGCATGATTGGTTTCATATAGAAAGAGTATATAATACATCAAAATATTTAGGAGAAATAGAAGGTGCTGATATATTTGTAGTTTCTTTAGGAGCTCTTCTTCATGATATTAATGATTGGAAGGTTAAGAAAGAAGGAGAGTCTGATGTGGATATAAGGCTTTTACTCCAAGAATATGGAGTGGATAATGAAATAATAGATAGAGTATTAAATATAATAAATACCATGTCTTATAGGGGAGGGGTAACAAACTCTTCTCAAACTACCATAGAAGGAATGGTAATACAAGATGCCGATAGGTTAGATGCTATAGGGGCTATAGGCATAGCTAGAACCTTTGCTTATGGAGGGAGTAGGGGACGTGAAATTTATAATCCTAATATAAGTGCTGAGAATTTTAAAAGTGTAGAGGAGTATAAGAAGAATAATGGAACTACTATAAATCATTTTTATGAAAAATTATTGAAGCTAAAAGATCTTATGAATACTGATACTGCAAAAGCTGTAGCTGCTAAAAAGCATAAAATAATGGAGGAGTTTCTAGAGGATTTTTATAAAGAATGGAATTTTAAATAAGAAGGGACAGTAGATAGTTTTGTTTTTACACAAACTTATCTATCCTCTAAGAAAAACCAATAGAGAAAAATCTCTATTGGTTTTTCTTATTATTTTTTTTATCATTTTCTTCTTTAGCCTGTTTTTCTAGGGCAAGGATATATTTTTCCTTTTCTATATTAACTCTCTCAATCTCTAAACTTAATCTTTTATTAAAGTTATTCTCACTTTCTGTTTCAATTCTTTTTCTTTCTTCTTGAAGTTTAGTAGAGTATTCTAAAGAATTTTCTTTGATTTTATTTTCAAATGCTATTCTTTCATTTTTTAGTTCCTCTTTTAATTCATTATAGTTTTCTTTATGTAATTCTAATTGGCTTTCTAAACTCTCTATCTTTAGCTCTTTTTTTCTTATAAATAAATTAAGATCAGTTATTTTCTCTAATAAAGTCTTAATTTCTTCTTCTAGAGCTTCCTTTTCTTCCTTATGAGATACATTTTCTTTTATAGCTTTATTTAAGGTCTCTTTTTCTTCCTCAAGTTTTTCTATATAGGCCTTATTTTGCTTAAGTAATTCTTCTTTTGTTTCAAAATCCTTTAAGGTTTTTTCTTTATCAGTATTAATAGCCTTAATTTCCTTATCCTTTTTCTTCGAATCTTCCTTTAAAGCCATAATTTCTTCTGTAAGCCTTAAAATTACTGAATCTTTATCTTTTGATTCTTTTATATATTTATCCTTTATTTTTTCCTCAGCATTAATGCTTATATCTAGGGAATTCATAAATAGACTTATGAGTTTATTTACATAATCCTCAAAGGTTTCTATTTCTTTTTTTCTATCTCCCATAACTTCTTTAGCATTCTGCATTTCAAAAACATTTACTAAATATGATAGGCATTGCTCTTGGGTAAACCCTTCATTTTCTGCTATTTTCCTAAAAGACTTTATTGTATCTTCTGAAAGCCTCATAGTTGTTGTTTTTATATCACTCATAATTATATCCTTTCTAAAAACATAAAAAAATTTATACTGTATTATACCATAAATACATGTAATACATCAATAATATATGTATTCTTATGTATTACAAAATCAAAAACCTAGGAAAATCAATGGAATTGGTTGTTTTTGCGAAAATGAGTTTTGAAATACTAAATAACTTCGCTAAATATACATTTAGCGAAGTTATTTCTATAAAAAAAGAGGAAAAGAGATAAAGTTATAGAATTATAATATATAAACTAATATATTTTTAATGATAAAGTCTTTATTTTACTAGGATTATGCTCTATTTTATTAAACAAAGCTACATTTTACTTAGGAGGATTTTATGAAATATGATATAGAAATTATAAACAATAAAAATTTACCTCAATATTTAAATGAATTTTTAAATTATCTAACAGTGATCAAAGGAAAATCAGAAAATACTGTTGAGGGATATAAAATAGATTTAATAATGTTTTTTAGGTTTATAAAATACTATAAAGGTTTAACAAATAAAGAAATATCTTTTGAGGAAATTCCTATAGATGATGTTGATGAGAATCTAATAAGATCAATTAAACTTTCTGATTTATATGCTTTTATATCTTTTACAGAGAAATATAGAAATAACGGTACCTATGCTAGAGCTAGAAAAGTAGCCACTTTAAAGTCTTTCTTTAAATATTTAAGTGGAAAAGCTAAAATTATAGATGAAAATCCTACATTAGACTTAGAGTCTCCTAAAATTAATAAAAGACATCCAATATATCTAACTTTAGATGAAAGTAAAATACTTTTGACCTCATTAGATGAAACAAATAAGAATTATAAAAGAGATTTTTGCATATTAACTCTATTTTTAAATTGTGGTCTTAGAGTTTCAGAACTTCGTGGTATAGATATAGATAAAATAAAGGGGGATACCTTAAGTATCATAGGAAAAGGAAATAAAGAAAGGACTGTTTACCTAAATAAAGCTTGTATTAAATCTATAGATGATTATATTCCTTTAAGGGATACAGAAAAAGTTCAAGAAGATGAGAAAAAAGCTCTATTTTTAAGTAATAAAAATAGACGTATTTCCGTTAGAGCCATAGAATTGTTGGTTAAAAGCCACGTTAAAAACTCAGGCATAAATAAGGATAAATGTACTCCACATAAACTAAGACACACAGCTGCCACCTTAATGTATAAGCATGGAAATGTAGATATTAGAAGCCTTCAACAGATTTTAGGTCATGAAAATATATCTACTACCCAAATTTATACCCATGTAGATAATGAAATCTTAAGAGAAGCTGTAAAAGCCAACCCATTAAGTGATGAATAAAGAAAAAAACTAAGTTAAACTTAGTTTTTTTTCTTTATTACTATAAGTCCTGGAAAAGCTTCTTCAAAGTTATCACTAAAATTATCTCCTTCTTCTAACAAGGATGATAATCCATCAATATCTTCTATGTATTCTAAAGCTTCCAGCTTATCTTCCTCTTCTTCATTGTAGATATACTCTCCTACTTCTTCATTTGATTCATAGAGTAAATCTTCCTCATAAACTAAACTTTCATCTTCATTTTTAGCTATAGCTTGAATATTTATAGATCTTAAATCAATATCTTCCTCTAAATAATCTTTTAAATCTTCTTCTTTAAAATCATTAAGATCTTTATTAGTATCCTTCATTAATAATCACTCCTACTAAAATTATTATATAATTAGCTTTATAATTATACCAAATAAGTGTTATCATATCAAATAAACAGAACATAAGTTTGATATGATAAAATTATTATGATATAATGTTTTTAAAGATTGAGAGGTGTAATCGATGATAGAGGCTAAGAATAAAAAACAATTAGAAATATATGAGTTTTTAAAAAAATATACTGAAGAAAAAGGATATCCACCATCAGTTAGAGAGATTTGTGAGGCTGTGTCCTTAAAATCAACCTCTACAGTTCACGGTCATTTAAAACGCCTTGAAAAAAAAGGTCTTATAAAAAGAGACCCTACAAAACCAAGGGCTCTAGAGATTGTTGGATTATCCTCTATAAATAAAGAAATAATAGATATTCCGGTAATAGGAAAGGTAACTGCAGGTATCCCTATTTTGGCTGAAGAAAATATAGAAGATACTTTTTCACTTCCATCTAGTTTTATTAAACACGACAAAGAGCTTTTTATACTTAATGTAATTGGAGATAGTATGATAGAAGCTGGTATACATAATGGTGATTTAGCCATAATAGAAAAAATACCTTCAGCTATAAACGGAGATATTGTTGTTGCTCTAATAGGAAATGAAGCAACAATAAAAAGATTTTTTAAAGAAAAGGATCATATAAGATTACATCCTGAAAATAAAACTATGGAAGATATTATAGTAAAAGATTGCTCAATTCTTGGAAAATTAGTAGGAATATATAGAAGATATTAAAAGTGAGGTTTAAGTAAACCTCACTTTTAATATGTAACTCTCCTACCCTAATATTTTTGAAAGAGATATTAAAATTCCTATTTTTCCATGATCAAAGGTTAATCCCCCTTGAAGATATCCTATATAAGGTTCTCTTATAGGAGCATCAGCAGAAAGTTCTATGGATGATCCTTGAATAAAAGCTCCTGCCGCCATTATAACTTGATCTGTATATCCTGGCATATCCCAAGGCTCACATTGAACAAATGAGTCTATAGGAGATCCCATTTGTATACCCTTACAGAAATTTATTAGTTTATCCTTATCATTAAATTTAATAGCTTGTATTATATCACTTCTTTTATCATTATACTTAGGTAATACCTCAAAACCAGCAAGTTCCATTATTCTAGAACAGAATACAGCAACCTTTACAGCTTCCATTGCTATATGTGGTGCTAAAAATAACCCTTGATATAAAGATCTCATAACACCAAAAGTAGAACCACACTCCCCTCCTATACCAGGCACAGTTAATCTATAAGCAGCTTGATCTACATAAGCTTTCTTTCCTGCTATATATCCACCAGTAGGAGCTATTCCTCCACCTATATTCTTAATTAAAGATCCTGCTATAAGGTCTGCTCCTACTTCAGTAGGTTCTTTATCTTCTATAAATTCACCATAGCAATTATCTACAAAAACTATTACATCTTCTCTAATAGTTTTTACAAAAGTTATAGCTTCCTTTATCTCTTCTATAATAAAGGAATTTCTCCATCCATACCCTGTAGAACGTTGAATATGTATAAGTTTTATGGTTTTATCTTCTTCTAAAACTTTTTTTATCTCTTCAAAATTAAATTTTCCATTCTTTAAATCTACTTGCTTATAATTTACTCCATATTCCCTTAAAGAACCTATGTTCTCTTCCCCGCTTATTCCTATAATATTATGTAAAGTATCATAAGGAGCACCAGATATACATACCATAGTATCATTAGGTCTTAAGTTTCCAAACAAGGCTGCACCAATAGCATGTGTTCCATTAACAAAATGAGGTCTTACAATAGCAGCTTCACATCCTAGTATTCTTGCATACACTTTATCTAAAGAATCCCTTCCTATATCTCCATATCCATAACCAGAAGAATTAGTAAAATGGCTATCACTTATATGTTCATTTTGAAAGGCTTTAAGAACCTTTAATTGATTAAATTCTCTTATTTCATCATATATTTTAAACTGTTCTTCTATATCTATTAAAGATTTTTCATATAGACTTATAACCCTATCACTAATTTTATATTCTTTAAACAGCATATCTTTAGTAGCTTGTAACATTTTTATTCCTCCAAAACCATAAATTATTCCTAATACATATTAACACATAAAAAAAGAATAGGCAAAATTTTACCTATCCTTCCTTTTATGTTTCATTTTTATCTCTCATTTTCTACACTGTTATTAAAAAGTATAACTTTAGCTGGAGTAATTGTGCTTATAGCGTGTTTATATATCAACATCTGTCTTCCATCGCAATCTAAAACAACAGTAAAGCTATCAAACCCTTTAACAAATCCTTTTAATTGAAATCCATTTGTCAAATATACAGTTACTTGAATTTTGCTTTTTCTAGCTCCATTTAGGAATATATCTTGTAAATTATTAGCTGCTTTGCTCATGACGCTTCCTCCTTAATAATTTTTGGAATTTTATAATTACTTAAATTATACAACCTAACCTACCTTTATGTCACTTACTATTTTATTAATAATTTCATCTTCTGACAGTTTATCCTTATTCATGTATACAACCCTAGGATCCTTTCTAAACCATGTAAGCTGTCTTTTAGCATAGTTTCTAGATCCTTTTTTTATTAGCTCTATTGATTTATCTAATGTAATATCTCCATTTAAATAGTATAAAATTTCTTTATATCCTATTCCCTTCATAGACTGCATATCTGGAGTATATCCCATAGCTTTTAGTGCTTCTACTTCTTTTATAAGTCCTTTATTCATCATAATATCTACCCTTAGATTAATTTTATCATAAAGCTTCTCTCTATCCATAGTCAAAACATAATAGTTAATATCATAAGGAATATCATATAATGTATCTCCTGCATTAAAAGAGCTAAATGGTTTTCCGGAGGTTTTATATACTTCTAAAGCACGAATTACTCTTTTTAAATTATTAAAATGAATTCTTTCTGCACTTATCTTATCTACCTCTTTTAGCATGTTATGAACATATTCATTTCCTTTTTCCTTGCTTAAAGTTTCTAGATAATTTCTATATTCTTCATCTTTAACACCCTCTGTAAAAGACATATTGCAAATCAATGAGTCTATATAAAGTCCTGTTCCACCTGCTAGTATAGGAAGTTTTCCTCTACTATATATATCTTCTATAATCTCCTCTGCCTTCTCTTTAAAATCTGATACAGTAAACTCAGAGTCTGGCATTACTACATCTATAAGATGGTGAGGCACTCCATCCATCTCTTCTTTTGTAACCTTAGCAGATCCTATATCCATACATTTATATATTTGCATAGAATCAGCAGATATTATTTCTCCATTTAATATCTTTGCTAGTTTTATTGATATATTAGTTTTGCCTACAGCTGTAGGCCCGCTTATAACTAAAAGCTTTTTTTTCATAACTCTATCTACCTCTATTGTATTCTCTTAAATCTCTTTTCTAGTTCATACAGTCCCATCTTTATTATAGTGGGTCTACCATGAGGGCATGTAAAGGGCTCTTTTATATATCGTAACTGTTCTAAAAGTTCATCCATTTCTTCTTTACTCAATGAATCATTTGCTTTAATCGCTGATTTACAAGCCATAGATGCAATCTTATGAAACTTAACCTCTTCTGTTTTACCACTACCTAAGTTTTTCAAATTATCTAATATGGACATAAATAAGTTTTTCATATCTAATTTACCAAAGATATAAGGCACTTGTCTTACACTAATAGTAGTTTCTCCAAAGTCTTCTATATGAAAGCCCCCGGTTTTAAAGAAATCCTTATTTTCTTCATAAACCCCAAAGTCATCTAGGGACAAGTCTATTAAAACAGGTATTAAAAGAGGTTGTGCTATAACAGAGCCTTTTTTAATATCATCCATATATTTCTCAAACATTATCTTCTCGTGAGCCGCATGTTGATCTATTAAATAAAGGGTCTCATTAAATTCCCCTATTATATAGGTTTTATTAAATTGACCTATTACTCTTAGCTTTGGAAATTTGGCATATTCTATATTTTTTTCTACAGGAAAAGCTTTATATTTGTCTAAGTCGCCTTTATCCTCTTTTAAAATATCCTTATGAGTTACCTCTTCTTTACCTTCCAAATGCCTATAATAGGAGGTGTCTAAACTACTCTCCGTTTTGCCAATATAGTCTCCTCTTTGATTAAAATCTATTGGTATACTAACATCCTTCTTATATTCCATCTCATCAATATGATCAAAGTATGTTACATTTTCTAATTCTTCTTGTTTTTCCTCTTCTCCCTCAATTGAAAAATTGTTTTCTAAAGATTTTTTTAAAGCCTCATGAACACTTTTAAAAACAATTTTAAATAAAGGTCTATCATCTTGAAACTTTATCTCAGCCTTGGTAGGATGAATATTTACATCTATATACTCTGGAAAAATATCAATGAATAATATAAAAAAGGGAAATTTATTAATAGTTAAAAATGATTTAAAGGCATTCTCTACTGCAGTAGTTATAGTTTTATTTTTAATGTATCTATTATTAACAAATATACTTTGGTATGTTCTACTACCCCTACTTATATCCGCATTTCCTATATATCCATGAACAGAAACTAAATCACTAAATCCTTCAAAATATATTAGATTTTCACTTATATTTTTACCATAAATAGCCCTAACTATATCTGTATAGTTATTGTTTCCATAGGTAGTTATAACCTTTTTGCCATTGTTAATAAGAGTTATGCTAACCCCTGGATTGGATAGAGCTATTTTACTTACCATATCATTTATAAGAGCACTTTCACGTGAGGTACTTTTCATAAATTTTTTTCTAGCAGGTACATTAAAAAATAAGTCTCTTACCTCTATAACTGTACCATTATTACATCCTGCTTCCTTAATATAATTTATAGTTCCACCCTCTACAAATATCTCTCGTCCAAAATCAAATTCTTCAGTTTTTGAAAAGAGTTTAACCTTTGAAACAGCAGATATACTTGCTAAAGCTTCCCCCCTAAACCCTAATGTGTTTATGGAGAAAATATCATTTATCTCTTTTATTTTACTTGTGGCATGGGGCAGAAAGGCCTTTTCAATATCATCAATATGAATTCCTACTCCATTATCTATAATTTTTATTAAGGTTTCTCCTCCGTTTTCAATCTCAACGGTTATCTTAGTAGCCTTAGCATCAATACTATTCTCTACAAGTTCTTTTACAACAGAGGATGGTCTTTCAACCACCTCTCCTGCTGCTATTTTATTACAAGTTTCTATATCTAAAAGATTTATTCTTTTCAATGATTCACCACCCCTAATTTAACTCCTTAGCCTTTTTAATTAAATTGAATAAGGTGTTCATAGCATCCATTGGTGTCATAGATAAAATATCTATATTTTTCATATCTTCTATTAAATTATTTTCATTAACATCTGTAAAAGATAATTGTTTTGGTTCTTTTATTACATCTATTACTGCCTCTTTGTGACTTAATGTTTTAGTAGGTTTTTCAGTTAATTCTACTGTATTTTCTCTATTAGGGGTATTATCCTCAAGAGAAGATAATATCTCTTTTGCCCTATCTATAACAGACCTCGGAAGACCAGCAAGTCTTGCTACTTCAATTCCATAGGACTGATCTGCTCCCCCTTCTACTATCTTTCTTAAAAATAGTACAGTATTGTTAACTTCCTTAACTGCCACAGAGTAATTCTTAACTCCAGGTATTTTACCTTCTAAATCTGTTAATTCATGATAATGAGTAGCAAATAAAGTTTTGCACTTTAAAGCACTATTAGAACATATGTACTCTATGACTGACCAAGCTATACTAAGTCCATCATAAGTACTAGTTCCACGGCCTACTTCATCTAATAATACTAAACTCTTTGAAGTAGCATTATTAAGTATATTGGAGACCTCCCACATTTCAACCATAAATGTGCTTTTACCACCAGATAAATCATCTGACGCACCTATTCTTGTAAATATTTTATCACAGATTGATATTTCTGCATAATCAGCTGGAACGAAGGAACCAATTTGAGCCATTAGTGTAATTAGTGCCACCTGTCTCATATAAGTTGATTTACCTGCCATATTAGGACCAGTAATTACTAAAAGCTGCTTATCCTTCTTATTAATCTCTGTATCATTACTTACAAAATCTCCTTGAGGTATAACTTTTTCCACCACAGGGTGTCTACCATTTTTTATGCTAATAGCATCCTTAGTTGTTATTATTGGCTTTATATAATTATTATCCAATGCTATTTTAGAAAAAGATAATAAGCAATCCAATTCTGCTAGTAGTTTTCCACTTTTTTTCATCCTATCTATTTCTTTTTCAATTCTGTCCCTTATATCTATAAAGATATTATATTCAAGAGATATTAGCTTTTCTTCTGCTCCTAATATCTTTTCTTCAACTTCCTTAAGATCTTCAGTTATAAATCTTTCTGCATTAGAGAGGGTTTGTTTTCTAATATATCTTCCCTCAGGAATTGAAGAATAATTTGCTCTAGATATTTCTATATAATATCCAAATACTTTATTATATCCAACCTTTAAAGATTTAATTCCCGTAAATTCTCTCTCTTTATTTTCTAAAGTAGCTATCCACTGTTTTCCATTAAGTTTAGCATTTCTAAACCCATCTACCTCTTTATTATATCCTGTCTTTATTATATTTCCCTCTTTTATAGATAAGGAAGGGGTATCCTCTATAGCCTCATCTATAAGATCATAAATGTCTCTAAGATCATCTAGGTTATCATACATCTCTTTAAATAGTTTTCCCTTAAAGTTTGAAATTAAACTTTTAATAGGAGGAATGTTATTTATAGAGTTTTTTAGGGAAATAAGCTCTTTAGCATTTACACTTTTAGCAGCTATTTTACCAAGAATTCTTTCTATATCATAAACACCTTTTAGACTAGTATATAGATCTTCCATTAAAGATAAGTTACCTAAAAGTTCTTCTACACTTTCTAAACGATTTTCAATATGTTCTTTGCTTATAAGAGGCTGCTCTATCCATCTTCTTAATGTTCTACTACCCATTGCTGTAGAAGTTTTATCTAGAACCCATAAAAGACTTCCCTTTTTAGTCTTATCTCTTATGTTTTCTGTAAGTTCTAAATTACGTCTAGAGTTTATATCTATGGTCATATTATCTTTTATATTATAAAACTCTATAGAATTTATATTAGATAAAGCTAATTTTTGAGTATCTAATATATATGCAATCAAAGCAGAGGCTGAAAATACACATATTTCTTTACTTTCAACATACTCTTTTCCTAAATTAGTACTTAATAGATTTATATTTTCATTACAATTGAAATACTCATCACTTTTTTCAGTTATAGATAGGTTAAATTCATATATTCTTTCTTTTATTTCATCACTAACACTAGAATTTAAAATAATTTCTTTTGGCTTAAATTTAGATATCTCATCAAATATTACTTCAAAAGAGTTTCTAAAGGATGTATTATAGAACTCTCCTGTAGATATATCTGCAAAACTTATAGAAACAAATTTATCGTCATTTTTTACATAAAGGCTCATTATAAAGTTATTTTTACATTCATCTATAAAGGTTTCATCCGTAAATGTACCTGGGGTTATAACACGGATAACATCTCTTTTAACTATCCCTTTAGCCTTAGCTGGATCTTCCACCTGTTCACATATAGCCACTTTATAGCCCTTACTTACTAATCTTCCTATATAGGAATTAGAGGCATGGAATGGTATTCCACACATAGGAGCTCTTTTCTCCATTCCACAATCACGTCCTGTAAGGACTAGTTCAAGCTCTTTTGAAGCTGTCTCAGCATCTTCAAAAAACATTTCATAAAAATCTCCTAATCTAAAAAATAGGATACAGTCTTTATAATTTTCTTTTATTTCAAAGTATTGTTGCATCATTGGAGTTAATTTCATTATTTTATCACCCTCTAATAAAAATATATAAAAAGCCCTTATAATTATAAGAGCTTTTTATAATAATTTAAACTTCTTCTCCAAGTAAGGAGAATGAATTAGCCTTTGTTATTTTAACATTAACAAGGTTACCTATGTTACACTTATTACCTGTAAAGTTAACAAGTTTTCCACTTCTAGTTCTTCCTGTAATCTTAGTAGTATCTTTAAAACTTTCACCCTCTACTAATACTTCTACAGTTTTTCCTTCGTATAACTTGTTATTCTTCGCACACCCTTCATTTACAGCTTCTACTAATCTATTAAATCTCTTATGCTTAACTTCATCTTCTATTTGGTCTTCCATTTCATCTGCTGGAGTATACTTTCTTCTAGAATATATAAAAGTAAATGCTGAATCATACTGAACCTCTTTAACAAGGCTTAAAGTATCTTCAAAGTCTTCCTCTGTTTCTCCTGGAAAACCTACTATTATATCTGTAGTTATTGATACATCAGGTATTTCCCTTTTAATTTTCTCTATTACTTCTAAATAATATTCCCTAGTATAGTGTCTATTCATCTTTTTTAATATGCTATTGGATCCACTTTGAACTGGTAAGTGAATTTGTTCGCATAATTTATCACAATCACGTATAGCATATATAACATCGTCTGATATATCCTTTGGATGAGATGTCATAAATCTAATTCTCTCTAAGCCTTCAATTTCATTTACTCTTCTTAAAAGATCTGCAAAAGTTATTGAAGGTTCCAACCCTTTCCCATAAGAGTTTACATTTTGGCCAAGTAAAGTTATTTCCTTATATCCTTCTTTTATAAGTTCCTTAATTTCATTTTCAATGTCCTCTGGTTTTCTGCTTCTCTCTCTTCCTCTAACATAAGGAACTACACAATATGTACAGAAATTATTACATCCATACATTATAGTAACAAAAGCTTTTAAATCACTTTTTCTATCGATTGGAAGTCCTTCTACAATATCAGAGTGTTCAGTTTCAATTTCACGTAAGTGAGTTTCTCCTTGCTTTACCCTATTTAAGTATTCTGGAAACTTATATGCATTATGAGTTCCAAAAATTATATCCACATGAGGGTATTTTTTCATTATTTCCTCTGGAACTCCTTTTTGCTGCATCATACATCCACATACTGCAATAACAAGGTCTGAATTCTTTTCTTTAAGCTTTTTAAGAGCTCCAAGATTTCCATATACCTTAAGTTCTGCATTTTCTCTTACGCAACAGGTATTAAAAATTATTACGGATGCTTCTTCTCTTGCTAGTGTACTTTTATACCCCATATTTTTTAACATACCAGAAAGTTTTTCTGAGTCCTCTTCATTCATCTGGCATCCCCAAGTTTCTATATAATATCTCAAATTTCTTTCTTTTTCCATGATTCCTCTCCTCATTTTAAATATTACACCTAATTAATTATATATAATTTGCAGTTTTTTTTAAAGCTATTTCGTATATTATTGATTTTTATAGTAATAATTTAGAATGTAAACATTTTAATTTTTAATTAAATATCATATTAAATTCCATCATATTATAATAAATCATAGGAAGTATAAATTTGTTGAAGGAATATTATCAAAATTGTAAAATAAGTACTATAAGAATATAAGTCAAGATTAAGTTGCCAGTATTGTTTATTTTACAAGATCAGCTATCTCTAGCTATGAAACTAACACTAATGTACCAAGCTTTCATATTAGAAATTAAGCTAGATGGTGTATTTGAAGCGATTCTCAATTAATTGAAATAGTTTCATATTCCACCCTAAAGAGAGAACTCATAAAAATATATTTAAAATTAACAGCTCTACATATATTAGTTTCTTTAAGCTTAATATTAAACTAAAAAGTACCTATAGATAAAAACTTTTATTATGTATATAAATAAAGTGAAGATTTCAATAGTTAATTCTAATGAAATCTTCACTTACTTATAGTAATTTTCAAATCCGATTTATAAATAATAGTTTGAATTTTTATAAAATACTAATTCTATTCATATCTTAATGATTCTATTGGGTCAAGCTTTGAAGCCTTATTTGCTGGATATAAACCTGCAATTACGGAAATTAATATAGCAAATCCAATCGTTCCTAAAATTAACCATATAGGAGTAGAAAAAATATTAGGAACATCACTAATTCCTTTTGATTTCAATACATTATCTAAGACTACTTTTATGATTTGAGTATTTATTAAACTAAAAACTAATCCAATTAAACCTCCTATAAATCCAATTGCAGCTGATTCCATAATAAATAATCTTCTTATATTACTTCTAGAACATCCTAAAGCTTTCATTATACCAATGGATCTTGTTCTTTCATATATAGCCATAGTCATTGTATTAATTACACCTATGACTGCTAGTACAGCCTTAATCATAGTGAATGTAGACTTAACACCTTTCATCATTGATTCTATACTCATAGTTTCATAACCCATTTTAGTAATTTCATCTGAAACCGCTGAAACATCAGATATACTTTTTAACGTAACTTCTACTTTATCCAATCCAGTTTCTTCGTAATCATTCTTATTTAAACTTTTATAACCTAGTAAGTCTTTCGTATTATCAATAGAAGATATTATTTGATCACTATTTGGAAAATCTGCACCTACTACACCTACAATCTTAAAATTCTTAACTAAAGGTTCAATGCTAGGCATTCCTGATATATTTGGTAACTTAGCTGTTAAAGTCATCTCTTTCCCTATAACAGATTCAGCATCTTCAATACCTATTTTATCTAAAAGTTTTTTTCCTACTAATATTGAGTTTTTGTCTTCTTTTTTAAGCATTCTACCATAAATAATTGGTTTTAAATCTTTTTTATTCTCTTTAATTTCTACAGTTTCTATAACATTATCAGTAAATATAGGATAATCTAAATCATATGCCAATATAGCTGTATCTTTTATATCTTTATCCATAAACTTTTTTTCAATAGATCCTATATACTTATAAGCAGATATATCCTCAACCTCTTTAATTGCTTTAATTTTCTCTAAGGCATTTTTATCTAGAATATTAGGTTTTGATTTGGATTTCTCAGAAGATTTTTCTCCATCTTTAGTAGTTTCTAAAATTGAGCTATCTGCTTCTTTATTATGAGGATTTACGTTAATAACATTAGCAGCTATATTAGACTTCAATTTATCTTCTATAATTTTTGGGGTTCCTACTCCTATACTTACCATAAGTATTATTAACATAGCCCCTATAGAAACTGCAAAAGATGTAAGAAAAGTTCTCATTTTTCTTCTCCTTAGATTTCTAAATGCTGTTTTTATACTGTTCTTTAATTTCATAACTATACCTCCACCTTACCATCTTTTATTCTTATAATTCTGTCTGCATGTTTTGCTTCTTCCATATTGTGAGTTACCATAACAATGGTATATCCTCTTCTTTTAAAATCAGTAAGGATTTCCATAACTGCTAAACCCGATTTAGAATCTAAATTTCCAGTAGGCTCGTCCGCTAAAATTATTTTAGGATCATTTGCTAAAGCTCTAGCTATACTGACTCTCTGTCTTTGACCACCTGAAAGTTCCGTAGGTTTATGCTTTATTCTATCTCCCATACCCAAATCTTCAAGTACTGATTTAGCTCTATCTTTCATTTCTTTATCAGATGCTCCTGCTATAACTAGAGGCATCATAACATTTTCTAATGCTGTAAGGGTAGGTTCTAGATTAAATGATTGAAATATAAATCCAATTTTTTCATTTCTAAACTTAGACATTTTCTTATCCTTTAATTTACTAATATCCTGGTTTTCAATAATCACTTCTCCCATTGAAGGACTGTCTAATCCTCCTATCATATTCATCAGTGTAGATTTACCAGAACCCGATGGTCCAACTATAGCAACAAATTCACCTTTTTCTATGTCTAAACTAACACTATCCAGCACAGTAAGTTTCTCACTACCAATATTATAAATTTTACTTATATTTTTAATTTTTATCATATTCTCTCTCCTTTTAATATCTCTTATATAAACTAATACAAAAATTATTTTAGTTACTTATCATTTTCATCTGTATACTCTAAAATATCTTTAGGTTGACAATTTAAAACTTCGCATAATGAACTTAGTGTAGAAAAGCGGCTAGCTTTAGCTTTGTTATTTTTTAATATAGAAAGATTAGCCTTAGTTATACCTAATTTTTCTGAAAACTGTGTAGAATTAATCTTTCTTTTTGCCATCATCACATCTAAATTTACTATAATAGGCATGGCGCCACCCCTTTCTATATGGTCTTATCATTTTCATCTTTGATTTGTATAAATTTATCAAATAGCTGTGATAAAACTAAGAATAAAAGCCCTATAGTTATACCAACAAAAGTAACTACAAAAATCAGTCCTATCAAAAGAATTCCTTCAAAGAAACTAGTTGAATACTTTATATATGTTGCACAAGTAATAAAAATAAGTATCTGTACAAAAGAACAAAATGCAATATTCTTTAAATAATCAACAATGACAAGTGTAAATGAATTATCTTTTAATATTAATTTGCAGACTTTTTTAAATTAAATAATGCTATAACATATGGAACGGCACATATGTAAATACAAATGGATATTTTTACAACTAAGTTAGTGTCCTTTAAAAAATATTGACTTTTTAAAAATGCTGTTGTAATAAGTGGGGTTCCTAAAAGCATTAATAGCGTAATACATATTCCTAGAAATACAAGAAAGTTTAATTTTTTTTTCATTTTAGAAACAACTCCTTTAAATTTATATCATTATAATAAATAATTATTTATCGTTTATAAATAAAAATATAATCTTAAGCAATATATTTTTATTTATAAAGATTGATTTTAAATTACAATATACCTTCTGTACATTAAAGGATTTAAGCTCACCTACATAGATATATAAGTCTTTATATTGAAATTTTTTTCATATAAAATAAAGATTAGTTCTATATAATTAATTTTAGCTCACTCTCAGCTGTACAATTATAGAAAAAAGGCTAATAAGGATTTTTATTCCCTACTAGCCTTTACTATATTTCTTAATAATCTACACCTATAATCCCTCTATTTTCATATGAGATTTTATTTTAATTACGTAGCAATATTATAAAAAATATAAAATACTTAAAAGATGTGCTTATAATATATGTACTCTAAAGTTTATATGATTCTATTTCTTTAAGAAAAAATACTTTTAAAAGGAGACCCAAAACCTATAATAATGATATAGAAATGGAGGGGTTCAAAAAATAATCTAAATACGAAAGAGACCTTAAAAGCTTAGGGATTTAGATTATTTGATGATAAATATATAAGTAAAAAATTATATAATTTGAAAAATAAACTAGTTGAAAAGTTGAATTTAATTAAATTTCAATTAAAAAATATATAAACTTTGATCCTAATAATTAAAAATTTATTTTAGCGGTTAACCCCATATATCTAAATGATATTTTAATTGTCCATGAATATATAAATATAAAGCACATTCTAAATAATGCTTGAAGTAATTTATTGAAATAATCTTTAAATGCTATTATATATAAAATAATATTTAAAAACTATTTCGTATATTATTAATTTTTATAGTAATAATTTGCAATGTAAACCTTTTAATTTTTAATTAATTAATTAAAAATTATATTAAAATTAATCATATTAGAATAAATCATAAGAAGTAGAAATTTGTTGAAGGAATATTTTCAGAATTGTAGAATAAATACTAATAGTGAGTTGAATATAAGTGGGGGTGCAATTTATGAATTTTAAATTTGCGGAAAGAACATCAAAGATAAAAGCTTCAGAAATAAGAGAGTTATTAAAACTAACAGAGGAGCCACAAATAATTTCATTTGCAGGAGGACTTCCTGCACCTGAATTATTCCCAGTTGAAAATATGGAGATAATAGCTGCAAAAGTTATTAGAGAGCAAGGTAGAGCTGCTCTTCAATACAGCACAACTGAAGGATTTACTCCTCTTAGAGAAGTTATAGTAGAACAAAGATTAAAGCCAATAGGAATTAACGCTACTGTGGATAACATTTTAATAACTAGTGGATCACAGCAAGCTCTAGAATTTACTGCAAAATTATTTATCGATAAGGATGATATAATAATTTGTGAGAGTCCAAGTTACCTAGGAGCTATAAATGCTTTTAATGCTTATGAACCAAAATTTGTAGAGGTTCCAATGGATGAAGATGGAATGATAATGGAAGAGCTTGAAAAGGCTTTAAAAGAAAATCCAAAAGCTAAATTTATATATACAATACCAGATTTCCAAAATCCATCTGGAGTTACAATGTCTGTAGAAAGAAGAAAACGTTTAACGGAAATTGCTAAGGAATATAATATTCCTGTAGTTGAAGATAGCCCTTATGGAGATTTAGTTTTTGATTGTGAAAGATATCCTACCATAAAGAGTTTTGATACAGATGGATATGTTATACACTTAGGTACTTTCTCAAAAACCTTCTGCCCTGGTCTTAGACTAGGTTGGGTATGTGCATCAAAAGAAATTGCTCAAAAATATACCCTATTAAAGCAAGGAGCAGACCTTCAATGTAGTACCTTAGACCAAAGAATAGCTGCTCAGTATATGCAAGATCATAATTTAGATGAGCATATTGCAAAGATATGTGAAACTTATAAAAGAAGAAGAGATTTAATGCTTAATGCTATGAAAGAATATTTCCCTAAAGAAATAAAGTTCACTAACTCTAAGGGTGGATTATTTACTTGGGTTGAACTTAGAGAAGACTTAGATTCTGCTATCATATTGAAGGAAGCTCTTGAAGAAAACGTGGCTTTTGTTCCAGGGTCATCTTTCTTCCCAAATGGAGGACGTAAAAACTTCTTTAGACTTAACTACTCTAATATGACAGATGATAAAATAGTAGATGGAATTAAAAGACTGGCAAAAGTTATCAATAAACATTATAATTAATAATAAAGACTGAATAGATATCTCTCCTTGGGAAATAATAATCCTAGGGAGGGATAATTATGTATGATGCAAAATCTAAAGAAAAAGAAGAAGTCACAGATATAAAATATTATGAGTCCATAAGCGACAGAGGATATTTTTATAATCCTGTTCCTTATTCAATAGGAAGAACAAAATTGTCTTACGTACCTAAAGAAAATTTATTTGAATAAAAAATTTATACTTATAAGGTTATTTTAAGGGGGATTTTATTCTATGAAAATATCAAAAAGAATTGAAAATATGCAATTTTCACCTATTCGTAAGCTTGCTCCATTTGCTGAAGAAGCAAGGAAGCAAGGAAAAAAGGTTTATGGTCTTAACATAGGACAACCAGACATAGAAACTCCAAAAGAGTTTTTTGAAGCAGTTCAAAGCTTTGATGACAAAGTCTTGAAATATGCTGGCTCTCAAGGAGTAGATAAATTAATAGAAAGTTTTATAGAATATTATAAGGGTTGGAACATAAACTTTAATAAAAACGAACTTTTAATTACTTACGGTGGAAGTGAAGCTATACTCTTTGCTTTAATGGCTATCTGTGATGTAGGAGATGAGATACTAATTCCTGAACCTTTCTATACAAATTATAATGGATTTAGTGAATCCGCTGGAGTTAATGTGGTTCCATTTATAACAAAGGCTGAAGAAGGATTTCACCTTCCAAAGAAAGAAGAAATAGTAAAAAATATAACTGATAAAACAAGAGCTATTCTTGTATCTAATCCAGGTAACCCAACTGGAGTTGTTTATACCTATGAAGAAGTTAGACTTCTTGCGGATATAGCAAAAGAATATGATCTTTATATAATATCAGATGAGGTTTATAGAGAGTTTATTTATGATGATTTAAAATACACCTCCACTATGTATATGGAGGATATACAGGATAGAGTTATATTAATAGATAGTATATCAAAACGTTATAGTGCTTGTGGAGCAAGAATCGGTTTAGTTGCATCAAAAAATACAGTTCTAATTAATCAAATATTAAAACTTTGTCAGTCTAGGTTATGTGTTCCTACAATAGAGCAAATAGCCGCTGCAAACCTTATAAACACTCCTGAAAGTTATTTTACTAAAGTAAAAGCAGAATATGAAAGAAGAAGAAACATAATGTTTGAAGGCCTTATGGATATTGAAGGAGTTATATGCAAAAAGCCAACAGGAGCATTCTATGTTGTTGCAAAACTACCAGTAGAAAATGCAGAACATTTTGCTAAATGGTTATTAACAGATTATAGCTATGATAATAAGACAGTTATGGTAGCACCAGCTGAAGGTTTCTATGCAACTGAAGGACTTGGAAAAGATGAAATAAGACTTTCATACTGCTTAAATATTGATGACTTAAAGGATGCTATGAATATCCTAAAGAATGCTTTAAGTAAATACAAAGAAGATTATAAGTAAACATAAATAGGCTACCCTATCTTTTGGGTAGCCTATTTATGTAATGTCCAATTAAACATATAATTTTCTTCTTTAAAGCCAAGTTTCTTGTACAAATTCAATGCTATATAATTATCAGCATAACACCTAATTCTAACATCTTTAAACCCTATATTTTTACATATATTAATAAGAGATTTCATTAATATATCCCCTAAGCCATGATTTCTATATTCTTCTAATATGCCTACGTTCACAATTAATGGATTTTTATTACTTAAGATTATTTGACCATATCCTGCATAATGATTTTTATCTTTTATAAAAACAGAACCCCTCTTAAGATAAAAGCTTTGTTTTTCTTCATAGAATATATCTCCTAGAGTCAATGGGATACGATTTTCATCGTAAAAAACTGAATTTTGGATACTGCATCTTAGCTCCTCATGATAGCTTTCTTGAAACACTTCAATAATGTTATTATCTATTGGAAACTGTTTTAAGTTTTCTATATTTAGTTTTAACTCCACTAATGAATTTCTTATATAAAATCCCATTCTACTTAGGATGGTATTTAGTTCTTCCTTATAAGTACAGTTATAAGAAAAATTATATTTAGATTTTTTAAAACCTGGAATATTATTTCTAAAAAAATTTATTATATCATATTCCATATATTCAGGATTAATATAAAAACTTCTTATATTATATGAACCCTCATCTATAGCCTCGTACCATAAAAATCCTTCATAATTCCCTGCAATTTTTAAAAGATATATCTTATTTAAAAATAATATTTTTTTATACCAACAAGTAATAGCCATATACTCAGAAAAGTCTTCATTATATTTATTAAATTCTAAAGCCTTTTTATTCAAAAAGTACATATGTTTCTTATTAAATAAATTTAATTTCTCTACTTTATTCATAAATTAAGTCCTCTATTAATAGTTATTTCTTCTAAATTTTAACACTTAATTAAGAGTAAAACAATATTAAAACTAAAAAAAGGTGACTTAGTCACCTTTTTTTACTCAACTGCTTTTATACTTAAAGCTATTCTCTTCTCTTCTGGTTTTACATCTAATATTTTAACCTTAACGCTCTCATTTATTTCTAAAACCTCTCCTGGTTTGTTTATCTTATTATGACTTATTTGAGAGAGATGAACTAGTCCATCTATTCCTGGTTCAAGTTCTACAAAAGCTCCAAAGTCTGCAAACCTTACTACTTTTCCAAGAGCTATATTCCCTACTGGATAATTTAGATGAGCATTATCCCATGGGTTTGGAGTTAATTCTTTTATACTTAATCCAAGCTTCTTATTTTCTCTATCTATATTTATTACTTTAACATTAAGTTTTTCACCTATCTTAAGGACTTCTTTAGGTGAGTTTATTTTTCCCCAACTAATTTCAGAAAGATGAAGAAGACCATCTATCCCTTTAATATTTACGAAAGCTCCAAAGTCTGATATTCTTTTTACTTCACCTTCATATATACCATTCTCTTCTATTGAATTCCAAGAGTTTTCTTCATTTTTAATGCTATCTTCTATAAGAATAGCTTTTCTAGATGCCACTATTTTTTCTTTCTTTTCATTATCTATAAATTCGATTATTTTTACTTCTATAGTCTTATTAACATATTCACTTAAGTCTTCTACATGCTTTAGATCTACTAAGGAAGCAGGTAGGAATACATTAACTCCCTTATACTTGCATATTAAGCCTCCGTTTATAGCCTTAGAAACCTTAACCTCTATTACCTGTTCTGTTTTAAATATGTCCTCTATTTCATTCTTAATTTTATCTTTTTCTAATTCAACTCTTGATAAAACAACATTTCCATGTTCATTTTTTATCTTTATAACTTGTGCTTCTATTTCTTCTCCTGATCTAAATTTCTCTTTTAAATCAACTTCCTCTTCATAAGATGCTTCATTTCTAGGAATAAATCCTTCATCCTTATATTTCAAATCAACATATAGTCCTTCTCTAGCCACACTAATTATCTTTCCTGTTATTCTTTCCCCAATGTGTACTGATGAGTTATTACTATCCATATAGTTTAATACATCATTCATATCAACAATATTACTTTCTATATGATTTTTCATGTCAGCATCACTATTATTATCCTTACCTACTTTAGCTAAGGCCTCATTAATTATCCACTCTGGAGTAGAAGCCCCTGCTGTAACTCCTATATTATCATATCCAGAATTTAAAAATTCAGAAGGAATTTCCTCTGCTCTTTCTACATGTATTGTATTTTCGCAATTGGATTTACATATTTCATAAAGCTTCGTAGTATTAGAACTATGTTTTCCTCCAATAACTACAACAGCATCTACATTCTTTGATAATTCAAAGGCACTTTTTTGCCTCTCTTCTGTAGCTGAACAGATTGTATTAAATACAACGAATTCTTTACATGTTTTGCTAACTTCTAAAACTGCCTTTTCAAAATCAGCTTGCTTTTGTGTAGTTTGAGAAACAAGACAAACTCTTCTTGGAAGTGTCTCGCTGAATTCTCCATTTTTATATACTATTGCACTATTATTACACCATCCATTTATACCTATAACCTCTGGGTGGTCTTTATCTCCAACAATTACAATTCTAAAACCTTTATCATAATATTGTTGTGCTTTCTTTTGTATGTTTGTTACATAAGGACATGTAGCGTCTTCTACAATTAATCCCTTTTCTTCTAACAAATCATAGGTGCTTTTAGATACACCATGGGATCTTATTATTATAACATCCCCTTTAGTTAAAGATTCTATTTCTTCTATATCAATTGGATATATATCTTTATCCTTTAAAAAATTTACTGCATCACTATTGTGTATTAAAGGTCCAAGGGTATATATCTTTTTATTATATTGCTCTCTAAATTTTAATGCCTCATCTACAGCACGTTTTACACCAAAACAAAAACCTGCTTTATCTGCTAGTTTTATCTCTTTTTTCATAGCTATCGCTCCTATATAATTTATGGTTTTTAATTATTTAATAAAAGATGCTATTTTATTCACTACTTCATCAATACCAATGCCTGTAGTGTCTATCTCAATAGCATCATCTGCTTTTCTTAATGGATCTACTTCCCTATTGGTATCAAGGTCATCTCTTCTTATTATATCTTTTAATATTTCCTCATAAACTACATCTAATCCTTTTGATGTAAGTTCATTGTATCTTCTTGAAGCCCTCTCTTTTGGGCTTGCTGTTAAAAAGAACTTAAATGGAGCATTCTTTAAAACTACAGTACCTATATCCCTTCCATCCATTATAACATCATATTCCTTAGCCATTTGTTGCATAAGTTTTACAAGTTTTTCTCTCACTTCTTTTATGGAAGCATAGGCCGAAACATTATGACTTATTTCAGGTACTGTAATAAGATCATTTACATCTTCTCCATTTAAAATTAATCTATCATTATTAAAATGCATATTAAGATTTTCAATTATGGTGCATACTCCTTCAGTGTCATTAGGAGAAATTCCTTTCTCTAAAGCCTTAAGGGTTACTGCCCTATACATAGAGCCTGTATTTATGTACATTAAACTAAATCTATCTGCAATTAATTTTGCAATGGTACTTTTTCCTGCACCAGCTGGTCCGTCTATAGCAACTGATATTCTCAAGTATATTCCGCCTTTCTTATTTATAAGTGCTCTTGCTCATTATAACATAAATCTTTTCTTAAATCTTTTGCTTTTTTTAGATATACATGATAAATGTTATCTAGAGATTCATTATAAAATACAGTGACTCTAATACACTTAGAAAGGTAGGATGAATTTTTTACCTTCATTTCATTAAAATGCATTATAGCTGCATTATTTATATTAAAATGCTCCCTAATAAATTTTCCTGGATAATCCTTATCTATATCATCTGTACACGAAAATATTATAGAGCTTATGTCTTTAATATTTAAATTATTTTTTTTAATAATTTCATCCATCATAAATATTGAATTGCTCTTTATTTCATCTATTGTATTTTCAGCTATAGTTATTGCTCCTCTTATGGCAACCAAATTTATTCACCTACCCTAGTTCCAGCTAAATATCCTGTAGAAAATGCTATTTGTACGTTATAACCTCCAGTAAAGGCATCTACATCCATAACTTCTCCTGCAAAATAAAGGTTATTTACTATCTTAGACTTCATAGTTGAAGGATCTATTTCCTTAACATTTACACCACCTGCTGTAACAATAGCTTCTGCTATAGGTCTTGTACCAACCACAGTTAATGTGAAGTTTTGTATTAATTTTCCTAATTCTTTTCTCTCTTCCTTTTTTATAAGATGAACTTTTTTATTTTCATCTATCCCACTTAATTTAATCACTACATCTATAAGTTTTTGAGGTAATAAGTCTTCTAAAGAATTTTTGAAGTCCTTATTTATATATTTAGAAAAGTCCTTTTGTAGCCTTAAATCCATTTCTTTCTCTGATAGTGCAGGTTTTAAGTTAATAGATAATTTATAAGTTTTCCCATTCTCCACTACTCTGCTTCCACTTAAAATTATAGGACCAGAAGCACCATAATGGGTAAATAACATCTCTCCAAAGTCCTTATAAAGGCTTTTATTTTCCTTACTAAGAATATTGATCTCTACATTTTTCAATGAAAGCCCCTGTAAATCTTTAATCCAAGGTTCTGACACTTGAACTGGAACTAAGGAAGCTTTAGGAGGAATAATTGAATGCCCTAACTTTTTTGAAAGCTTTAATCCATCTCCAGTAGAGCCTGTTAAAGGATAAGAAACTCCACCAGTGCATAGTATAAAATAATCACCTGAGATTTTTGTATCATCCTCAAGGAGTACACCACTTATTTCATTTTCTTCTTTCACTATAAAATCCTTTACTTTACAGCCAAGTTTAAGGGAAACTTTTTTATCTATTAAGGCACTATTAAATGCCCCTATTATATCTGATGATTTATCAGAGCATGGAAACACCCTATCCCCTCTCTCAGTTTTAAGAGGTACTCCTAAGCTTTCAAGAAGCTTTATAGTATCTAAATTAGTAAAAGTGTATAGAGAGCTATAGAGAAAATGAGGATTTCCTGGTATATAATCAAAAAACTCACTTATATCCTTTCCATTAGTTACATTACATCGTCCTTTTCCAGTTATATATAGTTTCTTTCCTAGTTTATTATTTCCATCTATTAGAGTTACTTCATGTTCTTTTGCAGCTTGAAGAGCTGCCATCATACCTGAAGGACCTCCACCAATTACAATAACCTTACTCATATATTCAGCTCCTAATAAATTATTAAATCATCATAAGAGTATATCCAAAACATGTATATTTGTCAATTTACCTTATAACTATAACTTAACCTGTTTTTCTTAGTTAAATCTTAAAATAATTAAAATTCATAACAAAATTTTAATCATAAAAAAGAAGCCCGAAGGCTTCTTTAAAAGTTCTAGTATATTCCTTGAGCATTCATAGCTTGTGCTACTTTTAAGAAACCAGCTATGTTAGCACCAGCAACTAAGTTATATCCGAAGCCATAGTCTTCAGAAACCTTTGCAGCTGTATTATGAATATTTATCATTATTTCATGAAGCTTACTATCTACTTCTTCAGCAGCCCATCTTAATCTCATAGAGTTTTGAGCCATTTCTAAAGCTGAAACTGCAACTCCACCAGCATTAGCAGCCTTAGCAGGTCCAACTAATACTCCATTAGCTTGGAAGTATTGAACTGCTTCATTTGTACAAGGCATATTAGCTGCTTCACAAACAAACTTTATTCCATTTGCTACTATTTGCTTAGCGTGCTCTAAATGTATATCATTTTGAGTTGCACAAGGTATTATTATATCAACCTTAGCGCCCCATGGTTTTTCTCCTGGGAAGAACTCACAACCAAACTTATCAGCATAATCTTGAACCTTATCTCTTCCTGAATTTCTCATTTCTACTAAGAAGTTAATTTTCTCTTCAGTAGTTACACCATCTTTATCATATATATATCCATCTGGGCCAGATAAAGTAACAACCTTACCACCTAATTGAGCAACCTTTGCACATAATCCCCATGCAACGTTACCGAATCCAGATGCAGCTACAGTTTTACCAGTGAAATCTAAGCCTTCATGCTTTAATATTTCTTGACAGAAATAAGCTACTCCGTATCCTGTTGCTTCTGGTCTTATTAAGCTTCCACCGTATTGTAACCCTTTACCTGTTAGCACTCCATTTTCAAAGGCTCCTCTTATTCTTCTATAATGTCCATATAAATATCCTATTTCTCTAGCTCCAACTCCAATATCTCCAGCTGGAACGTCAACATCTGGTCCTATATGTCTATAAAGCTCAGTCATAAAGCTTTCACAGAATCTTCTTATTTCAGCATCTGATCTTCCTCTTGGATCAAAATCAGATCCTCCCTTACCTCCACCTATTGGAAGTCCAGTTAGGGAATTTTTTAATATTTGTTCAAATCCTAGGAATTTTATTATTCCTAAGTAAACAGATGGATGGAATCTTAATCCACCTTTGTAAGGTCCAATAGATCCATTAAACTGAACTCTAAATCCTCTGTTTACATGAACATTTCCATTATCATCAGTCCAAGGAACTCTAAACACAATTTGTCTTTCTGGTTCAACTAATCTTTCTAAGATGTTTCCTTTAATGTACTCAGGATTCTTGTCTAAAACTAATTCAAGAGATCCTAAAACTTCTTCAACAGCTTGAATAAATTCTGGCTCCCCAGCATTTCTCTTCCTAACATTTTCAAGAACTTCTTCAATATACTTTTTTGAATTTAATGTTTCTTTTGTCATGTTATTTTACCCCCTGAAATGAATTACTATATTCATTTTTTATTTAAAGTTGAAAATCAACTTTCTTTCTGTATATATATATTCGATAACGTTTCCATTATTCCTTCTAAAATACCTTTGTTAAACCATTATTATGAAAGTACCTTCTATTGACTGAAATTTTAGATAAATAAGCAACTAAGTTACTTCAGTATTGCTTATTTATCATAAAACTTTACTTGTCTTGAAAACTCTTATAGGAATACACTTGATATTCCTCCCAAATATTTTCTAAGGAACTATAAGTGCTAGATATTTTTTCTTTTTCCTTAAGTCCTACGGCTATTATTAATGCGTTAATTACACTTAGTGGTGCAACCAATGAATCAACAAAAGATGCCATATTACTTTGAGCTATTAAGGTATAATCTGCTTTTGAAGCTAATGGTGATAAAAGGCTATCAGTTATTGCTACAACTCTTGCATTTCTACTTTGAGAAAAAGCTAAAGCTTCTATAGTTTTTATTGCATATCTTGGGAATCCTATTCCTATAACTAAATCCCCTTCACCTACATTTATCATTTGCTCAAATATATCACTTATACCATAAGCTACTACCTTAACATTATCAAGAATCACATTTAAATAAAATCCTAAGAATTCTGCTATAGCAGTGGAACTTCTCAGTCCTATTATGTAAATCTTTTTAGCACTAAATATAGATTTAACCACATCATCAAAGGTTTTATGGTTGATTTTTTCAAGAGTTGCTCTTATATTTTCCATATCAGCTTTTAAAACACCCTTTAGAGCATTTTCTTCGCTTATAAAATCATTAGCAAGTTCTATCCTTTGAACAGTAGTAAGTTTATTCTTAATTAGTTCCTGCAAGGCTTTTTGTAACTTAGGATATCCACTAAATCCAAGTTCATTAGCAAATCTTACTACAGTAGATTCACTTACCCCTACACTTGTACCAAGTTTCGCTGCTGTCATAAAGGCCGCTTTATCATAGTGTCTTAATATATATTCAGCTATAAGCTTTTGGCCTTTACTTAATCTTGGAAATTTAATTTGAATCATTCGCATTAAATCTTGACTTGAACTCTCCATAGATTATTTACCCCTTTTCACATTTAATTTTTAAAATGAAACTTTTTCTTCATTTTATCACCTAATGAATGAAGAATTCAAGATATATTTCATTTTTTAGTTAATTTTTATAAAGTTAATTTATATTAAATTTTTTTCAATAATAATTAAACTTGGTGAGTTAGAATTTCTATTAAAAAAGTTGTGCTCCATAACTCCAAATTTATTTTTAGGAAGTGTTTTAAAGAAACTATATAACCCTTCCTTTTCCTTTCTCCCCTCTTCATGACCTGGATATGCTGCCACGGTTATAAATCCTCCTGGTCTTATAAGCTCTAAAGATTCCTTGATACTCTCTAAAGAGGCTTCATAAATAGTAGTAATATTTTTATCTCCTCCTGGTAAAAATCCCAAGTTATACATAATACAATCTACTTCTTCTTTAATATAATCTTTAATATACTCATGACTATTTATAATTACTTCTACATTATTATGTTTTTTTTCTAAATATTTTTTAGCTGCCTCTTCTTGTATTTCAAAAGCATAAACTTTTTTAAAGTTTTCTCTTAAAAAATCGCAGTCTTGGCCGTTGCCTAAAGTACAATCCACTGCTAAATCAAAACTTCTGCAATAAGATTTTATTATATTATGAGTTAATTTAGATAAATCCCCAACATAACTATACATATCTTTCTCCTATAGATCCTTTATATAATTTAATTCTTCTTTTGTAAGTTCCCTCCACTGACCCTTCTCAAGGTTTTTTAAAGCTAACTTTCCAATGGATATTCTTTTTAAGGATAAAACTTCATGACCTAAGGTTAAACACATTCTTCTAACCTGTCTATTTTTCCCTTCATGAATGGATATTTTGACCTCTGATGAATCTCTAAAAGTTCTTAGGACTTCTATATTAGCCTCAGCTGTTATATAGTCCCCTATATCTACACCTTTTTTAAATTTTTCTAATTCATTATCTGTAAATATACCCTTTACCTTAGCTATATAAACCTTATCTATAGTATTTCTTGGATGAATTATATTATTATAAATATCACCATCATTAGTAAGAATTAATAGTCCTGAACTATCATAATCTAAACGTCCTATAGGGTATATCCTTTCATTTACCTTAACTATATCTATTATGGTTTTTCTACCTTTTTCATCTTTTACTGTAGTAACATACCCTTCAGGCTTATTTAGCATAATATATCTTTTATTTTCTTCAAGAAAAATTTCTTTTTCATCTACAAGAACCTTATCAGTATCCCCATTTACTTTTACACCTAATTCTTCAATTGTCACTCCATTAATCTTAACTCTTCCTTGTAAAATAATTTCTTCGCATTTTCTACGAGATGCCACACCACATCTTGCCATAAATTTTTGTAATCTTTCTTCCATCTATTTCACCTTGCCTATTAAATTTCATTAAAATTATATATATTTAATAGAAAAAAAGCAAATTTTATTTAATATCTATACTTTGTTTTGTACTTTTTCGTTTTTTGTTATAATTATTTAAAGACAATTATTTTAAATAAGAATGTTAGAGGTGACTTCATGGAAAAATTATTATTTGGTATATCTGGACTTCCTATTGGAGAGGAAGGAGATAAGTTTAATTATGCTTCAGGAATTAATTACTTAAAAAATATAGGTCTTGATGCTATGGAACTTCCCTTTGTAAGATCTGTTAATGTAACAGCTAAGAATAAAGAAGCTATAATAGAAGCTAAAGAAAAAAATGATTTTTATCTATCTGCCCATGGATCCTATTTTATTAATTTAAATTCAGATGAAGAAGAGAAAATAGAAAAATCTAAAGAGAGAATTTTAAAAGGGGCTCTAGCTTTAGAAAGTGTGGGAGGAAGAAGTTTAGTATTTCATCCTGGATTTTATTTAAAAAGTTCTAAAGATGAAGCTCTAAAAAAAATTAAAGATGAGCTCTCTTCTCTACCAAATGGAATTGTAAATTATAGGTTAGAAACCACAGGAAAACCTAGTCAATTTGGAGACTTAAAAGAATTAGTTGAAATATGTAAAGAAATAGATAGCTGCAAATTATGTATAGATTTTTCTCACCTTCACGCAAGAGGAAATGGTGCTCTTAAAAGTTATGATGACTTTTATAATATTTTGTCCTATGTTAGGGATAATTTAGGCGAGGAAGCTCTTTCTGATTTACATATGCACATGTCAGGAATACATTATGGCCCTAAAGGTGAAAAACATCATCTTCCATTTTTAGAAAGTGATTTTCCATTTATTCATTGCTTAAAAGCCTTGAAGGATTTTAAGGTAAAGGGATGTGTAATATGTGAAAGTCCTCTTTTAGAGAAGGATGCTCTTTTACTAAAGGAAACATATAATTCCTTATAAAAATAATATAGGAGCAATAGGTGATTAAGTAGACCTATTGCTCCTATATTATTTCTCTATATCTATTTCTGTATCTATTTCCATATAATCATTATATCTCTTTTCTATCTTACCTATTATTTCATAAAGTTCTTTTAAATCTTCTCCATTTTTTATATCCTTAGCCTTATTATAAAAAATAGTAGCCCTTTTAATCTCACCATATTTAAGAAATTTTAATGCTGAGGATATGTACATATCTCTTTTAGTAGGATTAGATACCCAAAACATAATAGTTATAACCAATGCACCTATTAATAAAGGAGTATAAAAATATCCCAAAATAAGAAATATAGATCCTATGGCTATTTTTATAAGATGCCTTTGTTTTGCACCCTCCAAGTTCTTAGAAACAGGTATATCTATTTTAAATCCCTTCTTATCTTTACTAGATTTATACATATCTCTAATATCTCTATTGTTTTTACCACCCTTTAGTTTTTTATCCACATATTTTAAGTCCCTTAAGTCTCTTTCATCCATTTTACCACCCCTAGTTATTAAGTTTTATATTAATATAAAAAATTATATCACAGCCCACAAAGAAAAGGAAAAGACTAAAATAAAAAATTTATATATCCACTAATAAAAAAATCTTAAATACATAATATAACTATAGAATTATAGAAAAAGGAGGGTTAAAAATGAAAAATAAAATTTATTCCTTTAGAGATGAAAATGGAAATTTAGTTAATTACACTGTAAAAGAACATCTACTTATAAATAAAAATGACTATGTTTTAATGTGCCCTGAAAATGATGCTTCTCATATTGAAGCTTATAAATTTACAAATGATTCCCTAGAACTTATAGAAAATGAAAAAGAACTATCTATGATAAAATCTATCTCAAAGGTTATGTAACATAAAAAATCAAGAAAACCCCTAAGGAATCCTTAGGGGTTAATATTCTACCATCTGCCAAGTAATAATAATAGTAGTAGTGGGCTGAATCCTCCACCGAATCCTCCACCACAATTTCCACATCCACCACCGCATCCAAAATTGCAGTTATTTTGAACTGGAAATGGAGTATTCCATCCTGGATTATAAGGAACTGGGTTAACAACACATACGTTATTACAACATCTTCTATGCTTTCCCATAAAATTCCCTCCTTTTTATCTTATGTGTATCTGTATACTCTAGTATATTACTTTATCTATATTTTGGTGAGGAATAGTTATAAAGGAATTCATGTTATTAATAAATATAACAAAACCTAGTAATTTCAATGGTTTATTAGTTTTTTATTATATTTTACAAATGTACTATATAATAAATGTTAAAATTTATCCTTTCAATTTTTTATATTAAAATATCTAAATTCTCAGTCTTATCCTTAGTGATTTATTTATAGTATTTTTCTTTTAGTTTAATATTCACTTATTTTCACTTCTAATAGGGTTTACTTTCCCTTAGTATAAAGAGTGTTTTAAATAAATTATTATAAGAGGAATATGTTACTTTTATGTATAAATCACATAGTTTTATATAAAAAATAGCACCTACATATAGTAAATGCCTTTTTTTATAAATATATTTCTACCAAAGGGTTATTTTCTCTTTTCCTTGTTTTCTTTACTAAATAGGTACATCATACTACTCATAATGTACCCGTCTAATAACTAAAATCTCTTATATCCTACATCTAAAAATTCATAGATTAATTAGTTTTCCTGTTTTCTTGTTTTGCTTTTCCAGCTCCATCTTTAAAGCCATCGATAAATCCACATCCTACAAGACCTAAAGCCAAGCTTACACATAAAAAAATACTTACTAATTTCTTTTTCATAATAATACCTCCATTTATATATATAATTATAACAATGAGTAAACAGTAGGACAATACTTTCCTAAATATATACTTTTTAGAAATTATTTATCCATATTATTTCTGTGTATATCTTCCTCTTTAAAATTATTAAAAATTTTCATTTATTCTATTTCTTCATACAACATCATTTCAATTACTATATAAGTATTTCTAGAATTAATTATCTTCTACTTTATTAAAATAAATATTATAAAATATATTACTAAGTAAAAACATGCTTATAATTACTCAAATCTAAGATGTAAATAACTTATGTAAATTTATCTTTATAAATTAACTTTAGTATAATATGTAGCAAAAAATAGCTTTGTAAATATTTTATAAGTATAGGTATTTATTAACTATAAAGGGGTGGATTAGAAGATGAAATACGAAATAGCAGATTGTATAGATGCAGGTACAGAATTTTGTCCTTGTCATCTTGCTGAGGCTGGGGAATGTATAATTTGTTCTCAGCTTCATGGAAAAGCCTTCTGTGATTGCCTTAATTGGAAAGGCGTTTGTATTTATAAGGAATATTTTGATAATGGAAATAAACCCAAATCCCAAAGAAAGAGTTTTTTATGTCAAATATTAAAAAAAGATATTATCGAAGAAGATGTGATAATAATTTCTATACTTGTTCCTCATAAACTTGCCAAAGATTTGCTTCACCCAGGTAGTTATGTGTTTTTACGTAGCCCATCTACCACTCAATTTTACGATACTCCAATTTCAGTTATGGACGTGGATTTAGAAGAAAATATAATTAAGTTAGCAATAGAAGTAAGAGGAATAAAAACAAAGATAATAAACAGTATTAATGAAAATTCAAAACTTATGATAAGAGGACCTTTCTGGAATGGTGTTTTTGGTCTTAAAAACATATATTCAGCTAGAGAAGGAGTAAGTGTAATAATAGCCAAAGGTATAGGAATGGCTCCTATGATTCCTGTTATAAAAAAGCTTTATGGAAATGGTAATAAGATTACAATATTTATGGATAAATCTCCTTATAATTCTATATTTGTAGAAAAGTATTTAAAGCAATATAACTGTGAGGTTATTCCCTGTACTTTACTAGATAAAGGAGAGCTTACAGAAGACTTTATTTCTACCTTAAAGAACTTTTTAGATGAAAATAAGGTTAACTTAATTCATTGTGATGGAGCAGATATTATAGTTCTTAAGCTAATTAAACTTTTAGGACATGGATATAAAATGTCTTCTTCTAATAATACAAAGATGTGTTGTGGTGAAGGAGTATGCGGAGCTTGTACTGTTAGATATTCTGGTAGAAGAGTTAAACGACTATGTAAATATCAAAGTGAGCCTCAAAATGTATTTGAAGGGAGAAGATTTATATGAAGATAGTTGTTATCGGAGGAGGTTGGGCTGGGTGCGCAGCAGCAATTTCAGCTAAAAAAGCTGGAGCAGATGTTACCCTATTTGAAAAAACTGACTTAATTTTAGGACTTGGCAATGTTGGCGGAATAATGAGAAATAACGGAAGATTTACTGCTTCTGAAGAGCTTATATCCCTTGGTGCAGGAGATTTAATAAATATAACTGATTCCTTATCTCGTCATAAAAATATAGAATTTCCAGGTCATAAGCATGCGTGGCTATATGATGTAAATCTTATAGAACCAGAGGTTAGATCTTATGTAGAATCCCTTGGAATAAATATAAGATTTATATCTAGAATATCAGATGTAGAAAAGGAAGGAAGCAAAATAAAAGGAGTATATTTAAGTACTGGTGAATTTATTGAAGCAGATGCTTTTGTGGAAACTACAGGATCTACTGGGCCTATGGGTAATTGTCTTAAATATGGAAACGGATGTTCTATGTGTATATTAAGATGTCCAACCTTTGGTCCTAGAGTGAGCCTAAGTGCTAGAGCTGGGATTGAAGATTTCCAAGGAGAAAGAGAAGGGGATGAATTAGGAGCTTTTAGTGGGTCTTGTAAATTAGCTAAAGAAACCTTATCTGAGGAGATAGTAAAAGAACTTAATGAGACCGGAGTGGTAGTATTAAAAATTCCACCAGAAGATATAAATTTAGATAAATTAAAATCAAAGGTATGTCAACAATATGCATTGAAAGAATTCGCAGAAAATATAGTCCTTCTGGATACGGGACATGCTAAGCTAATGACCACCTACTACCCTATAGAAAAGCTTAGAAAAATTAAAGGACTAGAAAAAGCAAAATATGTGGATCCTTATGCTGGTGGAATAGGTAACTCCATAAGATATCTAGCAGTATCACCAAGAACTGATGATATGAAGGTTATAGGATTAGATAATCTATTTGTTGGAGGAGAAAAGTCAGGATTGTTTGTAGGTCATACAGAAGCAATAGCTACAGGAACCTTAGCAGGATACAACGCTGTAAGATATACCTTAGGAATGCCTATGCTAATTTTACCTAGAAGTACAGCTATAGGAGATATAATATCCTATGCAAATTATAAAGTGTCCACATCAGAAGGAAGGAAAAATAGATATACCTTTGCAGGGGCTGAATACTTTAAGAGAATGAAGGAAAATAATTTATATATAACTAATAAAGATGAAATAAGAGATAAACTTAAGAGATTAAATCTTGAGAATATATTTAATGAAAAACTTATATAAAAAATAAGTGTGAATTATCCGAGGGAACTGAAAAACCAAAAGTTTTTCAGTTCCCTCCATTATCCACACTTATTTTTTATATACTTAATATTTTAGCAGTTACCCCATCTATAGAATTTAGTTCCTCATTTAAACCATGGATATCATCCTCTTTATCTTTTAAAAGGTTCAATAATATAAGACCGGACTGGGAACAAATATCTTTAGATGCCTCATGTAAGCCTATTCTTGTTTGAATAATACATCCATACTTAGTTAAGATTTCTTGAGCCTCTGGGGCAGAAGAGTTTCTAGGGGTAAGTTTTATAGCCATTATAGTAAACATAAAAACCTCCTAATAATTAATATCATACTTACAGATACTAGTATTTCATTAAATATATGAAAGTATGTATTTACCTAATATATCTTAAAAATGAAATGTTATAGTTAAAATCATATATTGTTCTATAGTTATTTAAATGAAATAAAAGATAAACGAAGGACCTAATATAAATCAATGGGAAAATTTGCAAACTAAATTTTAATACAAGTAAATCCAAGAAGGAATGGGAATAAGAGATATAATGCATTTCTAAAAAGTTTATATTAAAGTAAAGCATTGTAGTACCATTAATTCATTGTTATAATTATATTTACAAAATAAGGGGTGAGTATTATGAAAAAGAAATTGATAAGTCTTTTTTTATATGTAGGTAGGTCTATAAATTTTGTAGTATCTAGATTTATTGATGGTTTTAAGGTTGGATTTAAAAAAGCAATGCAAAAAAATAGTAAAACTAATTAATATATAAATTTTGATAAATTACAATAACAAATTGAACTAATTTTTATTTATGATTTAAATACTTTAAATATATGCTTTCCTCTTGGATAAAACGGAATATTACACCATTATGATATTAATTAGTGCTTTTTCAAAAAGTTTTAAAAGTAAGATAAGAATTTAATCAATTTTTGTCGTATACAGCTTTACCAGTATAAGCAAGGTATGTTTCAATATACTTTCCTTGTTTTATTTGGGTAGTAGTTTCATGTCAAACTTCATTTAGAATAGTATTATTGGTATATTTATCTCTTTGGCTATCTTATAGGCTGATAACCCATCTTTTAGACGAATCTGAATGGTCATACATTCTTAAAAATTCAACTGTTTACTTTACGTGATTCTGTGTTATGATTTTGATAAATAAGCATAGGGTTTAGGTTAAAACCCTATGCTTATTTTAAGGCTAAGGATTAGTAGCTTAACTAAATATCCTATGGCATTTAACTATTCTCTTTTTTCAATTGGCTTACATATGATTTCATCTATTTTAGTTTCAAGTATAGATGAAGCATGACTTGGGCGTATAATTATAGCAGCATCTGCCCCAGTGCCACTCCCTCCTATTGCAATTACCTTTTCATTATATGGAATAAGTCCACTGTCTAAAGCCATAATTGAGACTTCAACACATACTTTAATACCTTGACCAAACATCCTTAAAGTGTAGGCAATAACCTCTACTGGAGATATTCCCCCAAACTTATTACTAAGCCCTCTCTCAGCACCACTTAAAACATGGGTTGTTGTTAAAACTCTTACTCCATTTTCTTCTAATTCTTCTTTCATAGATTCATTCATACTATTTACACCCTTAGTTTTGAATCCATTAACATGAGAAACACAAATAATATTAATATCAGTATTTCTACTTAATTTTAATGCAGTTTCTCCAGAAGTTGAGGCTACAACTATATGCTTTATTCCCCTTTCCTTTGCTGTCCTTAAGGCTAATTCTAAAGTTTTATCCGTATTACTTTTTCCTACATTATCAAAATACATAATTCTCCCCCTAAACTATAAAATTGTTTTATATATAATTATTTCTAAATGAATTTTTAAAAACCTCTATAATTTAAAACATATTCTAATTTAAGGTATTTAACCAATTTTTAAAAATAGTTTTTTTAGTTCTATCCCAAGAGTAATTTACTCCTTTATTTATATCATCATCTACAAAATAATCTTTAGGAATAGAAGGGGAAATCCCCCTTTCTCTATCCCTTAAATATTCTTTTTTTAAAGTATATTCCTCATACTCCATATGTCCTAAAATAAAGAGATTATTAAACTTATCTTCCAAGGCAAAAACTTCCCCACTACTACTTTTACTTATAATTTTAATGTCTTTTATCTTTTTAATATCTTCTTCTTTAATATAGGAATATCTTGAATGTGGAGCTTTAAAATTATTATCTAATCCTTTTAAATAAGATGATTTTACTAGTATTTCATGATTAAAAACCCCAAATATTTTTTCTTTAGAAATAAACTTATTTATTCCATAGTAATGATATAAAGCTGCTGAAGCTCCATAGCATATATATAAAGAGTTTTCATTATTTTTTCTTATATAATTAAAGATATCTACTAGTTCCCCCCAATAATAATTATTTTCATAATCTAAAGTTTCAACAGGAGCCCCTGTGATTATTATCCCATGGAACTTCTTCTTTATAGCCTCTTTAAAGGTTATATAATATTTCTTTAAATATTCATCTTTTACATTTTTAGGTGTATAAGTTTTGGTGTATATATACTCTATATTTATCCTACAATTAGATTTACCTAAGGATTTTAATATTTGTAGTTCTGTTTCTTCTTTATTTGGCATTAAATTTATAAGAAGTATTCTTTTATCATAATTCTCATAGGTTTTATTATAAAGCTGAAACCCATCTTTAACTAACTCTTCTACATAGGGAAGAGAAAAATCTAACACTAATGACATTTCCTATTTCCCTCCAATAAATTCATACAGTAACTTTTCATTTTGTTGACCTCCTAGTTTTAAATATAATTAATTTAAAAGGTCAATATCCTAAATAGAAGGAATCTTACTTCAGATGATGTTCTTTACACCATCTGAAGGTTAGATGATTTAATCTAGGGGCTAGGAGCTTTATCCCCCACCTTTTAGAGTATGGGGATGTTAAAGCTCCTAGCCATAAGATAAAAAAGCTCCTCTTATCCTTAAAGATAAAAGGAGCTAATAAGCTCTTGCTTCTTATCTATCAGGATATAATCTGCTGGATTTGGCACAAGGCATAAAATGCTGTTGCCAAGGCTTCTTTGGGCCAGTCCCTCCGCCTTTCTTGATAAGATCTTTATTATATTTTTATTCTAAATCCAATGTGATTCCATTTTAATGTAATTTTCAATTTATGTCAAACATCTTTTAAAAATTTTTCTATTTTATTATATTGACAAGGTTTTCCTGTAGCTATATAATTATATAAAAAATTAAATATTTTTTCTTATCAAGAGTGATGGAGGGACTGGCCCTATGAAATCCGGCAACCTGAATTAAATTTAAGGTGCTAAATCCAGCAGACTTAGTCTGAAAGATGAGATTGTTTTATATAAACTTTTGTAACTCATCTTACAAAGGTTTTTTTGTTTTAATTTTAATATTATATTTAAAATCTAATCCAATGTTAATAATTAATTTATGGGGGAATTATAATGTCAACTATAGCTATATTAGGATACGGCACTGTGGGTACAGGGCTTGTGGAACTTTTAGATAAAAATAACTTAAAGGACACTAGTATCTCATCTATACTGGTGAAAAATAAGGATAAACATAAGAATAAAAAATACTTTAACTTAATAACAGATGATATAGATCAGGTATTTAATAGTCCTTCTGAAATTTTTATTGAAGTCATGGGAGGAATCCATCCTGCTTATGAATATGTAAAAAAAGCACTTAAAAATAAAAAACATGTTATAACTGCAAATAAAGACTTAATTGCAGAGCATGGAAGAGAACTTATATCCCTTGCTAAAGAAAATCATGTTTATTTAAATTTTGAGGCAAGTGTTGGTGGTGGAATTCCTATTTTAAAACCACTAATAGAGAGTCTTTGTGGAAATAAAATTTCAAAAATTACTGCCATATTAAATGGTACTACAAACTTTATATTGACTAAAATGTATAAGGAAAATATGGATTATGATGAAGCATTAAAACTAGTTCAAGATTTAGGTTTTGCAGAATCTGATCCTACAAGTGATGTAGAAGGTTTAGATTCTGCAAGAAAGCTTTCTATATTGTCTACCATAGCCTTCAAAAAACTAATTAAATGGAATGATATTTTTATAGAAGGTATATCAGATTTAAAAAAGGAAGATTTTACATTCGCTAAGTCTATAAACTGTTGTATAAAACTATTAGCTGTAAGTAGCTATGAAAATGATAAGGTTATGGCCTGTGTAAAACCAATGTTTGTTCCATTATCTAATAGTATTTCTCAGGTAGAAGATGAGTTTAATACTATAAATCTTTATGGAGATGCTGTAGGTGATTTAAATCTTTATGGTAAAGGAGCTGGTATGCTTCCAACAGCTAGTTCAGTATATAGTGATTTATTAGATATAATAAATCATAATAATAGACTTCTAGAATTCTCTAATAATAGTGCCATAGTAGAATCTCCTAAGAATTTCTATAATGAAATTATAGTAAAACTTCCAAGGTCAAATAAAACCTATATTTTAGAATTTAATAAATTGTTTAATAAAAATATTGTACAGGAATCAGAATTTGAAGATTTTAATATATTTTATCTAAAAGCAGATGATGCTTTAGTCTTTAATGATAAAATTAAATCTTTCTCTATTAAAACTGGAATTATTCCTAAATCTTTTATAAAGCTATAAAAGATAATGAAAACCCAGGCAAAAAGAATATACCATTCTCTTTCTTCCTGGGTTTCTTTGTGATAACTTATAAATATAACTTTGTAATATTCTTATTCTGAATTACTTATATATAATATGCTTATATATAAGCACCTCATCTTCAAAAACCTTTATATCCCCTAAAACTTTATTATCATTTACAATATTATTATTCTTATCTAATTTAAATATTCCCTTACTTCCATTTTTTATAGGAACATATATATCTTCATTAAATATTGACATATCACTTTCTTCATCCATAGAATTTAAATCTTTAATATTTTCATAATAATAGTTCTCTTTTACATAATTAAAAATCTTTTCTGTTTCTGTCCACCTTCCTGGACAGTCTAATACAACCATTATTACATCATTATGCCCATTATTTACTGAGGTAACTAAGCACTTTCCTGCCCCTCCTGTATATCCAGTTTTAACTCCATTTGCTCCTTTAATTTGCCATAAAATCTTATTTATATTAGAATAGTCCCTTGTAAAATTATTATCCCTAGAAGTATACGCCTTTTTTCCTACCATTTCATTAAAAAAATCGTTCTCCTTAGCCTTTGCAGTTGCTATAGCTAAATCATAAGATGTTGAATAATGTCTTCCACTATCTAATCCATGAGGTGATTCAAAATTCGAATCCATAAGTCCTATTTCTAAGGCATATTCATTCATAAGCTTACAGAATTCTTCTATAGATCCACTTATACCTTCTGCAATGGCTATAGCTGCATCATTACCTGATTTAAACATAAGTCCAACTATTAATTCTTTTAAGGATATTTCATCATTCTTCTTATATCCAACCTTTGATCCCCTTATAGATGCTGCATTAGAGCTTATTATAAATTTATCCTCTAAATTACCGTATTTTATTGCTACTAAAGCAGTAATAATTTTTGTTGTACTTGCCATAGGTACTATTTTGTCGCTATTTTTTTCATATAAAACTCTTCTAGTTTTACTATCTATTGCTATAGCACATTTAGCATTTACATTGAGCTTATTATTTTTTTCAACAGCTCTAGTAGGTATTGAAAAAATATTTATAAATAAGCATAAAGACATAAATATATAAATAAATTTTTTCATGTTAACTCCTCCTTTAAAGTATAATTGAGTTTTTGAAGTCAATACTATAGAGGGAGGTATATCTATGATATTTTTTATTTTATTTATCATTTTTATAATTTTATTTATTCCTTTTCCTATAAAAATAACACTTTACTTAAAAGAAAATAAGATATATGTAAATTTATATAGGTTCAAAGTTTTAAGTTTTCCAAAGGATCCATGTAAAAAATCAACTAAAAAACAAAATAAAAAACAAAATAAACCTTCAAATATATCTTTGCCACAAATAAAAGAAATATTACAAAAAATTTATTCCATAGATTTAAACATTACTTTATCTTTTAGCTTTGATTTAAAATTAGGCTTTAAAGATCCTTATAACCTTGCACTAGCCTATGGAGGCTTATATAATCTAAGTCCAGTATTTTATGCAGTTTTATCTAATATTTTTAATATTTCTTCTTACAAGTTTAATATAGAGTCTCATTTTGAAGAGAATATTATAGATTTAGAAGTTAAAAGTATAATTCATGTAACTATTGGAAAAATTATATATGTATTCTTCATTATAGTAAAAGAACTTTTAAAAATTAAATCTAAAAAACAGTATTCTAGAGAATTTAAGGAGGTCTAATTATGGATAATCACCCATTAGAAAGTTTGATGAGATCCACTATGGAAAATCTTAGAGATATGATAGACGTTAATACTGTTATTGGAGAAGCAGTATTAACAAAGGAAGGAACAACTATAATCCCAATTTCAAAGGTTTCCTTTGGATTTGCTTCTGGTGGAAGTGAATTTTTAACCAAATTTAATACTAATGTGAATAAGGCTCCTTTTGGAGGAGGATCTGGTGCTGGAGTATGTGTAAAACCCGTTGGTTTTCTTATTATAACAGAGGATAACATAAGAGTTTTATCTGTAGATCAAGACAATACCTATGATAAAATCGTAGACACTATTCCTCAAGTTATTGATATGGTTGCATCCATAACTAAAAAAAAGAAGAGTTCCTGCGAAGAACAGTAGTTTACTGTTCTTCCTTCTCTTCTCCTAAAAGAGATATTTCCATAGTAGATTCTTCATCCATTAAAGCATCTAAACTAGGAAGCTCCTTTAATGTTTCCATATCAAATTGTTTTAGGAATTCCTCAGTAGTTCCATATAATATAGGTCTTCCTATAACATCTAATCTCCCTATTTCTTTTATTATATTTCTTTCTAAAAGCTTTTGTACTGCACTTTCACTTTTAACCCCTCTTATCTCATCTATATCTACTCTTGTTATAGGTTGCTTATATGCTATTATAGCTAAGGTCTCCAGAGCTGCTTGAGATAGGGATTGTCTCACATTAGTTTTTAATATCTTTTGTATAAAATCACTATTTTCAGGTTTAGTTACTAACTGGTAAGAATCATTTATTTGAACAAGCTTTATTCCACGTAATTCTTTATTATATTCTTTATTTAATTCTTGAATAATTTCTTTAGTATATGAAATACTACATTCTATCATACTAGCTATATCCTTTAACTTTAAAGGTTCTCCACTCACAAAAAGTAAGGATTCTAGAGCAGACATATAAATATTTTTTTTTGAAACTTCTTCAAACTCATATTGAGTGGCCTTAATATCCATTAATGTCCAATATCCTTTCAATATATATTTTATCAAAATTATTTTCTTGAACTACCTTTATATTTTTTTCTTTTATAAGTTCAAGTAGAGCTAAAAATGTAACTACTATTTCTATCTTACACTCACATTCCATCATAAGATCTGAAAATCTTGTGGCACCGATTTTATTTAGTCTTTCTTTTAAAAATTTAATTTTATCTTCAATTTTATACTTATCAATGGGTATTTCCTTAGAAATTACATTAGCTGTATTTCGTTTATTATTATATCTATTTATTAAATCATTATATAAATTATATAAATCAAGCATAGAAATATTTTTTAATAACTCATCATTAGAAACATTTCTTTTATCTTCAATTATTTCAGGTTTTTTTGAGAAAACAAAGCCAGCATCACCTTTTTTTATGCCTAAATATTCAGCGGCTTTTTTAAATTTCTTATACTCTATAAGCTTTTCCATAAGAATCTTTCTTGGATCCTCATCTTCTTCATCTTCTACGCTATCTTTATCCTTAGGTAATAGCATTTTTGACTTAATTTCTAAAAGAGTTGCTGCCATAACTATAAATTCTGAGGTTATATCTAAATCTAATTCCTTCATTTCATTTATGTAGTCTAAATATTGATTAGTTATGTCATATATCTTAATATCATATATATCCATCTCATTTTTTTTAATAAGATGTAGTAGAAGATCGAAGGGACCCTCAAAGTTAGCTATTTTTATATTAAGGTGTTGCAATTTATTTCCTCCTAATATAATTTAAATACATAACTATAATACCAATATCCACTATAATTATCAATATTGAAGAAGTTATTTTATACATATTATTGTTGCAATAGGTCTTTTAAACTAAAACTTATAACAAGGTTATTTATAAAATGGCTATTTAATCCATATGGGTCTGTCACACAAAGAATAAATACTACAATATATTATGCTAATTTAAAACATGCAAATGGATATATTGTATGTAATTTACGAGATAAATATATTTAAAAAGTATCTTATTAAACACAAGTTAAAAAAGAAAAAGCAATAAGACATATAACAATGTCACTACTGCTTTTTCATAAAACCTTTTGTAATCATTCTAATAAAATGATTTCTTTTATATTATTTAAATTGATCCTTTTAAAAGGTTCTTTATATTATATTTAAAGTTATCCATAAAGCCACCTTTTTTAACATCCCTGTCACAACAAATTTCTACCTTTCCAACTTCCTTATCTCCTACGTAGAATTTGCATATTCCTATAACTTCACCTGACTTAAAACTTTTCTTTAATGTATCTAATTCTATTTTCTTCTCTATTTTTTCTTCCTTACCCTTTTCTAAAGTTATGCTTACATCTTCTTTTGCTTTAGCTAGGAAGAACTTTTCTCCGCTTTTATCTAAAACTATTTTTTCTACTTCTTCTCCCTTATTTGCAAGCTTTTTACTATAAAACTTTGAAAATCCATGATTTAAAAGCATACTTGCGTCTCTATTTCTTATTTTATAGGTAGGAGCTCCCATAATTACACTAAGCATTCTAACTCCATCTCTTGTAGCTGTTGCAGAGATGCAATATTTAGCTTCTGAAGTATATCCAGTTTTTAAGCCATCACATCCATTAAAGAATCTTACTAGCTTATTATGATTCACAAGTTCTATTGGACTCTTTCTTCCTTCTGATATGGTTTCCATATATGTACCTGTATATTTTAATATGGTTTCATGTTTTAAAAGTTCTCTGGACATTATAGATATGTCATATGCCGTACTCATATGTCCCTCTGATGGAAGTCCAGTGCAATTCTTAAAAGTTGTATTCTTCATACCTAAATCTTTACAACGCTGATTCATCATATCTACAAAAGCATCCTCGCTTCCACCTAAGTATTCTGCTAATGCAACTGCAGCATCATTTCCTGAGGCTATCCCAACCCCTTTTAATAATTCTTCTACGGTTCTTATTTCCCCGTTATCTAGTAGCATAGTGCTTCCACCCATTTTTTTAGCATTCTCACTACAAGTAACCTTATCCTCTAACTTTATTTTTCCCGAATCCACTGCTTCCATAGTTAATAACATGGTCATTATCTTAGTTACAGAAGCTGGTGCAAATTTTTCATGAGGATTTTTCTCATACAAGATATTACCACTATATGCTTCCATTAAAATTGCTGACTTAGCCTCTACATCTAGTCCTTTAACCTCTTCAGCTCTAACTTCCTTAAAGGAAACATTAGTGATAACTATTGCGGATAATATAAAAATATTTATAAATTTCATTATGTTTTTTCTCATGTTCCTCCTCCTCTCAAATATATCTTTTCCATTTTTCATGAAATTATCACTAAAAATTTAAGAGAGCTATGAATTTTTAAAATTCATAGCTCTCTTTCTTTATTTATCCACTATACCGTATATAAGAGGAATATTATCCGTGTAATTTTTATTTATAACATAGCTTTTTATTATATTTTCTTTAGCTTTATTTATATTTGTTTCATCATTACTATGTATATAAGCTATTATATCACCTTTAGAAACCTTATCCCCTCTTTTTTTATTTAACATTATACCTACTGATAAATCAATGACACTTTCTTTAGTAGCTCTTCCTGCTCCTAGCTCCATTGCAATTAGCCCTATGGATTCAGAATGTATCTTCTCTACTACTCCTTCTTCTTCAGCAGTTACTGGAACTACATATTTGGCTTTAGGGAACTTACTAGTATCATCTATAAAGCTGTCATCTCCACCTTGAGCCTTTATAAATTCTTTGAATTTTTCCAAAGCCTTACCTGTTTTTATAGTATTATATAGCATATCTCTTGCTTCTTTCTCATCTTTTGCTTCCCCAGCTAAAACTACCATTTGACTTCCAAGAGTTAGGCAAAGCTCTTCAAGATCTTTAGGTCCCTTACCCTGAAGAGTTTCAATAGCTTCTTTAACTTCTAAAGCGTTTCCAACAGCAAGGCCTAATGGTTGATCCATATCAGAGATTACACCAATTGTATTTCTCCCAACATTTCTACCTATGCTAACCATTTCTTTAGCAAGATCAAATGCAGCCTCTTTAGTCTTCATAAAGGCTCCATCTCCTACTTTTACATCAAGAACTATACAATCTGCTCCAGCAGCTATTTTTTTACTCATTACACTAGCAGCAATTAAAGATATATTATCTACAGTAGCAGTAACATCTCTTAAAGCATAAAGTTTTTTATCCGCTGGCGCCAAATCACCTGTTTGACCAGCCACTGCTAGTTTTATAGTATTAACATTTTTAATAAAGTCTTCTTTTTCCATTTCCACTGAGAACCCTGGGAATGATTCTAGTTTATCTATAGTTCCTCCAGTATGGCCAAGTCCTCTTCCAGACATCTTTGCAACTGGTATATCGAGAGCGGCAACCATAGGTCCTAGAACTAACGTTGTAGTATCTCCAACTCCACCTGTACTATGCTTATCAACCTTTATTCCCTCTATCTCTGAAAGATCTAATATATCTCCTGAGTTAACTACAGACATAGTAAGTTCAGAGGTTTCTTTACTATTCATACCCTTAAAAAAGATAGCCATTAATAATGCTGACACTTGATAATCAGGTATTTCTCCCTTTGTATAGCCTTCTACAAAGTAGCTTATCTCTTCTTTAGTAAGCTCCTTACCATTTCTCTTCTTTAAAATTAAGTCATACATTCTCATTAAGTAATCACCCTCCTAAACTTATTTTATGTCCTTTATTATTTCTCCAACTAAGTTTATAAATTCTTTCTTTACTCTGCTTGAGGTTTCAATTACTTCTTCATGATTTAATGGTTGATCAAGAATTCCAGATGCCATATTAGTTATACATGAGATTCCAAGAACCTTAATACCACAATGATTAGCAGCCACTACTTCTGGAACTGTAGACATTCCCACAGCATCTCCACCTAAAATTCTTATCATTCTAACTTCTGCTGGAGTTTCATAAGATGGGCCAGAAGCCATAAAGTAAACTCCCTTTTTAACCTTTATTCCAAGGTTTTCTGCTTTACTTTCAGCTAAAGCTATAAGTTCTTTATTATAAGCTGATGACATGTCTGGGAATCTTGCTCCTATTTCCTCATAGTTTCTTCCTATTAATGGATTAACTCCACAATAATTTATATGATCGCTTATAATCATTAAATCTCCTGGTACATAATCAGTATTAACTCCACCAGCAGCATTAGTAACTATTATATTTTTAACCCCTAACTCCTTCATTATATAAACTGGAAGAATTAAATCTTCCATACTATTTCCTTCATAGTAGTGAAATCTTCCCTGCATCATAACTACTGATTTGTTATTATATTTACCAAACACAAATTGACCAGCATGACCATGTACTGTTGATTCTGGAAGATTAGGAACTTCTGAATATTTTATTATTACCTTATCATTAACATCATTAGCCATATCACCAAGACCTGATCCTAAGATAAGTCCTAAGGTAGGCTCCTCTTTTATTCTTCCTTTTATAAAACTTACACTCTCTTTTAACTTATTAATATCCATTTAAAGTCCTCCTTCTGTTATGTCAAAATATTATTTTCTAGCCTTATTATAAAAGCTTTCTCCATTTAAATCATTATTTATATTAAAGAATTCTAATATACTTTTTCCTATATCACAGAAAGAAGTTCTTGTTCCTATATCTGCATTTTCTTTAATTCCTTTTCCATAAGCAACTATAGGAATATACTCTCTTGAGTGATCTGTACTTTCTGTAGTTGGATCACATCCGTGGTCTGCTGTTATTATAAGAATATCTTCCTCTCCTAAGGCATCAATAATCTCTGGAAGTCTTTCATCAAATTCTTCCAAGGCCTTTCCATATCCTTCGGGATTATTTCTATGACCATAAACACTATCAAAGTCTACTAGGTTAGTGAAAATTAATCCATCTTTTTCTTCTCTCATATATTCTAGAGTTTTATCTACTCCATCCATGTTGTTTTTAGTATGAACTGCATGAGTTACACCTTTTTTATTAAATATATCCTCTATTTTACCAACTGCCATTACATTAAGGTTATTTTCCTTTAGGTATTCTAGCATAGTTTTATTAAATGGATCTAAAGCATAATCATGTCTATTAGAAGTTCTTGTATAATTTCCTGGCTCCCCTGTAAAAGGTCTTGCAATAACTCTTCCTACAGTTTTTTCACCAACAAGCATTGCTCTAGCAATTTCACACATCTTATAAAGTTCATCTAAAGGTATTATTTCCTCATGAGCAGCTATTTGAAATACACTATCTGCTGAAGTATATACTATAGGATAGCCTGTTTTAACATGCTCATCCCCTAATTCTTTTATTATTTCTGTACCAGAGGCAACTACATTGCCTAAAGTCTTTCTTCCAATTTTATTTTCAAACTCATCCATTATTTCCTTTGGAAAGCCATCAGGATAAGTATTAAGAGGTGTATCTAATATAACTCCCCCTATTTCCCAATGTCCAGTAACTGTATCTTTTCCTTTAGAAGCCTCCATAGCACGTCCAAAGGCGCCTTTACCATTAATGTTCTTTATATTAATATGATTTAATCCTTCTATATTGCCAATACCCAAAGACTCTAAATTTTTGATATTTAGTCCTCCATTAGCTTTCCAAGTATTCGCTAATGTATTACTACCTTCATCTCCATATAAATGTGCATCAGGTAATTCCCCGATTCCAACACTATCTAACACAATTAATACTGCTTTTTTACTCATATATATTCTCCTTTCATTTTACGCCCTAGGATGAGAATTCTTATATACTTCAGCTAATTTATTTTTCTTAGTTATATAGGAATATTTTTGAGTAGCTGATAAATCCACATGACCTAAGAGTTCTTGTAAGGACCTTATGTCTGCACCATTTTCTAATAAATGTACTGCAAAAGAGTGCCTTAGGGTATATAGGTTTATATCCTTATCTATTTTAGCTTCTTTAGCATATTCTTTAACTATCTTCCAAAAACCCTGCCTTGTCATTTTCTCTCCCCTTGAGTTAAAAAATAAAAATCTTCCTTTTACCCCTTCCATTTTACCTCTAATCACCATATAGTCCTCTATATAGCGTATGGCAACGGTTCCAAGGGGAATCATTCTCTCTCTGTCTTTATTACCCTTACATTTTATATATTGCTCTTTTATATTTACATCAAATAATGTAAGGTTTAAAAGCTCAGATACTTTCATACCAGTAGCATACATAATTTCTAACATGGTCTTATCTCTTAACCCTTTATAAGTATTTACATCTGGAGTATCTAAAAGTCTTTCAACTTCTTCAATAGTTAAGGTTTTTGGTATCTTAGTTTTAATTTTAGGAAGTTCATAATAGATTATAGGAGAATCATGTATATATCCCTTACTATATAGAAACTTATAAAAATTTCTAATAGCTACAATACTTCTATTAATAGAGGAATTAGAAAATTTTTTATCTACTCGACTTTGTATATAAGCATTTATAGTTATTTCATCTGCTATATTTATATCTTCATCTCTTTCTTTTACAAAGTCTATATATTTAAGTAAATCCCTTCTATATCCATCTAAGGTATTTTTACTTAATTGTTTTCCCTCTATATATTTAATATATTTATCTACCAGTGCATTCATAATAAATCTCCTATATAGGTTATTTTATGATAAAACTTATAAAGTATTTATCATAAATAATTTCGACATTTTTATTGAAAACCCTTCTCTTTTAATATACTCTTTTAAATTATATATTTTATTATATAAGGAACTATATACGCTTCTACTGTAGCTCCAATTAATATCATAGAAAAACTTATTGCTAAAAGATAGATATACATATGACTTCCTTTTGAATTATAAGGAGTTTTTACAAACTTACTCTTTAATTTACTCATAGCCATATCTGTAGAAAACACAGAAGTTACAAGAAGAGCCCCAATGTAAAAAATATTTTGGGGAATGACTGCTAATAATACGAATAAACCACCCTTTATTCCCATAGAGCTCATAATAAGCCCAGCACTAAAACCAATAGTAAAACCTTTTATAAGGTTTATTATTAGTATCACAGGAATTCCTACTATAATAATTCCCATTACAAATATAGCTACTATTAAAAGCCCATTATTTTTGAGTCCTTGAAATAATATTCCTTTACTATTTATAGTCATAGAACTAAAATCTTTCGTAAAGGATGTAAAATAGCCTGTTATATCAGATTTATATGTATCTCCCATGTAAAGCACTACGTAAATTCCAATAACAATACCTGTAAGTAGAAATAATATAGATCCAATATAAAACCATTTGTTATAGTTTATATATTTCCTAATGCTTAGAAAAAAATTCTTATCATTCATTAAAAAAATCCTCCCTATGTAATAATCATATCTATATCTATGATTATTAATGGGAGGATATGAGAAGTTTTTTATTATTTATATGTACATTAATGCAGCAATGGTCTTGCTATCTTCTATTTCACCGCTTTTTATCATTTCTTTAACTGTATTTATATTTACCTCACGAAGGTTTATAAATTCGTCATCATCTCCACCTTTAACTCCATTATATAAATCTTCTGCTTTAAATAAATATATATATTCATCACAAAATCCAGGAGCTGTAACAAACTTTCCAAGGTATGTGAAGTTTTTAGCCTTATATCCAGTTTCTTCTTCTAGCTCTCTTATTCCACAGTCCCTAGGATCTTCCCCTTTTTCAAGCTTTCCAGCAGGGATCTCTATAAGCATCTTGTCTATAGGTTTTCTAAACTGTTCTACTAATAATATAGTCTCTTTATCTTTAAATGCTAGTATTGCAACTCCCCCTGGATGTCTTACTATTTCTCTCTCACTTTCTAAACCATTAGGTAACTCAACCTTTTGCTTTATTAGTTTTATTATTTTTCCCTCATATATGGAATTTTCTTCAATAGTTTTTTCTGAAAAATTCAAATCATTCACCCTTCCCTTTTATATACAATGTAGTCATAGTAAATATATTCTTATATATCATATTTATAAATATTTTAATATATAAGTTGTAATATTAAAACTAAATTAGATTCACTTAACATTTCTTTAGCTATCAATAAGTAAAATGTAAATTATTTAATACAACCCATATAAGAAATTCATTTAATCAAAATATATAGGTAGTTTATACTGATTATTATATAATCAGTATAAACTACCTATATATTTTAAGTAAAGACTTACAATAACTTTTATTTTCTTTTATGTTATATTATCTTGAACTTATCTTTAGTTTACTGATGATTCTATTATACTAAAACTTATATCGTCACAATTAATTTCTGCCATCGCTCCATAAGGTAGAATCATGGTAGGAGCAGTATGTCCAAAATTCATATTATACATAATTGGTAAGTTAATAAGACCTAGTTCATCTCTAATAACCTTTAATATAACTTCCTTGTATTCCTCATAGTATAAGTTATCATAAGGTTTTCCAAATATTATCCCTTTAACATTTTGAAGTATTTCTAAGGAACCATAGTTTCTTAGCCAATATTCTAAGTGCTTAGGACTTGGTTTCTCTTCTGAAGTTTCTAAAAACAGTATTGTATCTTTCCACTCATCAATGGATGGCCATATTTTAGTACCTTTGATCATTTCTAGAACCTCAACACATCCCCCAATAAGTCTTCCTTTAACTTTTCCTTTTCCTTGTAAAAGTTCATATCCACTATTATCCTTGATTTTTCTTTTTATATTTTTATTTTTCTCTTCCCAAGGTAAATGTTCACTTGTCCAAATTGGTGATGCCTCAATGGTTCCAATTGTAGAACTATCAAATAAAACTTTGTGAATCCAATGCTTAGTATAATCAAACATCTCTACATTCTCTGCAAATTCCGCAAGAATAGAAGGTCCATAAAAAGTAGATAATCCTGCCTTATAACAAATCATATGAGTTACAGTAGTATCAGAATAACCAATAAATATTTTAGGATTTTCCTTTATAACATCAAAATCTATATAAGGAAGCATTCTAACACTTTCTTCCCCTCCAATACAAGAAAATATAGCTTTAATAGATTTATCTTTAAAGGCTTCCATTAAATCATCAGCTCTTTTTTTAGGATTATTATATAAGTAATTAGAGCCTTTTAATGTATGTGGCATTTCAACAACGCTTAACCCAAATAGTTTTTCTAATCTCTCTTTTCCTACTTTGTATCTCCACAATATGTTTTTATCTCCAGCTCCTCCCCAAGATAAGCTTACAGTTGCAACCTTATCCCCTATTTTTAATTTTTCTGGTCTTATTAACTCCATTATCTCCCCCCCTTATTCTATGTCCTAATTTAATATACTGTAATATAAAAAATTGTTTTTCTTATAGTGGTAAAATACGTTTACTTTCTATATATTGTATCATATCTTTTTAGGAATATAGGATATATTTCCATATTAATTTGTTGCAGTAAAAGTAATTTTCTATTAATAAAATTACTATATCATATAACTTAGACATAAAAACTCTAAGGTCTTAAAATGTGATTACTCACCAAGTGATAGGTAATATTTTAATTTAAAATAGATTTTAGAAAATTTCATTATCTTAATAAAAATCATTTATATACTCTTCCCCAAAAGGCATATCTGAGTATTCAATCTCAAAATAACTTGTATCTTTAGTAAGAATATAATTTAATACTCCAATAAAATACCCAGCTTCACGAGTCTGATGATCTACAAACCTAGTAGATAACACACCTAGTGACTCAAAGTCATGTATCATAGACCTAACACTTAATAAATGACTTTTATATTCTTTAATAAGAGTTAAACTTTGTCTAACTAGATACATTAAAGATGGTATAGGCTTCTCAGCTGCTGGAGTCAAAGATTTAAGAATTTCCACTGATGATGGTATCTCTGGAACTGGCTCTAAACTCATCATAGAAACAAGGAGTCTTGCTTTATTAAGAAGATATGAAAATTGTTGTGCAAAATCTTGGGCTTTTTTTATAGGTCCAAATTCGTAGGGGTCAGCCCAATGCATTATAAACATAGAGTGCTCAAATGTCTGCCTAAGCCAGAAGACAAGTTCATATAGTATTTCTCTATTCCCCATCTCCTCTGGAGTTTCCTCACTAATTAACTTAAGATAATATTGATTTTCTTTAACAAGATGGTCTCGAAATGCAGGATAGTCATTGGCTACCAGGTGTTCCGTCAATTGAGATAGTAATAATTCATTTGAAAAACTCATAAAATCTATTACTAATGGACGAACTTTTTGAAAATTAAGCTCCCCCCTTTTGAGCTAACCTATCAAAAGTTTGAAATTCTTGATGATAATACAATGCCTTTTCTGATTCCTTTAACTGCTCTACTGTTAAATTTTTTCTTACAAAAAGAGCATGATCAGCTATATCCCTCATCCAGAAACGTTGAATTATATTCATTTTTCTTAAGGTTCCATCCATAATATTTGCCTCCTTAGATAAAATTTTACCATCTTTATATTATGGTTAAAATAGCATCTAATATACCAATTAGTTTATTCAATGCTTTACCATTGAGATTATCTATATAAAAAAAGTAGTCTGTATATTTAATTTTACAAACTACTTTTTAAAACAAACACATAAAAACTATTCTATTTTATATACTTTACCAGTTATTATCTTTAATTCCTTAGAGAATAATTAATATACTTATCTCGGAGGTCTACATTTACTACAAGGACCATAGGAAGCCTTGGCTTTTTCTAAAGAAACCTGAGTTGCATTTTTAGCATCCATATTTCCACAATTAGGTTTAGAATGATATTTCCCTCTATTTTTAGGTAACCAAACCATAGTATTTTGATTACCACTATTAACATTATTATTCTTACTACTGTTACTATTACTATTACTATTACCAGCGTAGGATGATTTTGATGCCTCTTGAGCTTTAGCATTCTTTTCTTCTTGTACTTTTTGCTTCTCCTCAAGTTCCCTCTTTTTTGTCTCTTCCTCTAACCTCTTTTTCTCTTCTTCCTGTAGTTTTTGTTCCTCTTCTTTTTTCTTTTGCTCTTCCTGTAATTTTTCTTCTTCTGCTTTTTTCCTTTCTTCCTCAATTTTTAATCTTTCTTCTTCTGCTTTTTTCTTCTCCTCTTCCTCTTTAATCTTTTTATCATCTTCTTTAATTTCTTTCTTTGCTAGATTTTTTTGTGCTGATAATTTCACGTCTTCTTTTTTATCAGATGCAAATCCTAAACCAACCCCAGCCACAAACATAAATACTAATGGAATTCCAATAAGTACTTTTAAAGGTTTAGAAAGTCTTCTAGTCTTCTTATTTTTTTTAAATAGATAATAAGCTAAATACATAGTTTCAGCTAAAATTACTATTCCACCTAATACTCTAGAAATACCTATTAATATAAACGTTATAACAATAATTGTAGGTATAAATAGACACTTATTCTTAAAAAAATTCATACAAATCCCCCTCAAAACGTTTCCAGAAGGTATTTTAACAAATTTTTAACATTTATTCAACTTTATTATCCTATATTAGGGATTTCCACAAAGAGTTCTATATATATTGGTAACATTTTATATTTTATTATGAGATTTAAATAACTTAATATAGTAAATACTAAAAACATTTTTACTTGCAGTCATTTTTACAAGAAAATTTACAACAAAAAACTATGCTTAAATTTAGTTTCTGTATAGTTTTTTACATGATATTCTTATATCGTTGAACAATATAAGAATATTATGACCTAACTATTTGTAAAAGTTAGGATTTATACGAGCATCTGGGTATCTATCTACCTAATTTTTTTCTTCAGATAAAACATATCCCACAGATGAGCATAAAACAGTAAATTCATCTATGCCATCAACGCCTATAAGTTCGTCTGATTTTTCCTGATAATAACCACCTATTGCACAGCATCCACATCCTAAGGCTTCAGCAGCTAAATATAATTGATGGGATATATAACCTAATTCCAAAAGCATATTTTTATGTGCGGTGTCACGCCCTAACCACTCACCTTTATATGGTGTACATGCCCAGAAGAAAACAACTGCGGCTTTAGATGTATAACTTTGATTTTGACTTGGATTTGTAAATGTATCAGCAATTCTGTCTTGCAAATCTTTTACACTCTTTAAAAAAACAATTTGGTGTGATAGTGGTAAGTATCTCCATATGCCATTTTCAACTCCTTCTACATTAAATATAGAAAGATATGTTTCATATGAATTTCCAGCTACGGCTACTGGTCGTAAATAGTTTCTGCCACCGTCCTTTACATACCTACGATAGCCACCTATTACCTTTTTAACTCCTTGTGTACACCATAAGAGAAACGACAATTCAAATATTGATATACTTTATGCTATAAATAACTTTAAGTGATTGATATAAGCCAAAATAAAAGAGTGCAAAAATTGTTTGCACTCAAATATTATTGTATTTTTAATATCTCGCACTCTTTAAGTAAACCCGTCAAGCCTTACTACAGAGATTTTTATTATATTTTAATTAATATCCAAAAGTTTTTTTGTATGATTTTCTACCATTTCAGGAGTAATATCTTTTTTTCTAGCAACTCCTGTTTCAATAGCTGCTTTTGCTACAGCTGCTGCTACCTTTGGTGCTATTCTTAAATCAAAGGCTTCTGGCATTACATAACTAGGATTTAATTCCTCCTCTGATACAGTAGAAGCTATAGCATAAGATGCTGCAATTTTCATTTCATCATTTATTTCAGAAGCTCTTACATCCAGTGCTCCTCTAAATATTCCTGGAAATGCAACTACATTATTAACTTGGTTTGGAAAATCTGATCTTCCTGTACAAACCACCTTAGCTCCTGCTTTTAAAGCTATATCTGGTAATATTTCAGGATTTGGATTAGCCATAGCCATAATAATAGAATCCTTATTCATAGAATGTACCATTTCTTCTGTTACACAATTAGCAACTGATACTCCTAAGAACACATCTGCTCCTTTTAATACATCCCCTAAAGAACCTTTTCTCATAGTTTTATTAGTTATTTCAGATATTTCATTTTTATATTTATTCATTCCCTCAGCTCTACCTTTATATATGGCTCCCTTAGTATCACATAAAATAACTTCCTTAGCTCCTATACTTAAAAGAAGCTTTGTTATAGCTATCCCCGCTGCTCCAGCTCCATTTACAACTACCGTAATATCCTTAAAACTTTTATTAACAACCTTTAGAGCATTGATAAGACAAGCTACTGAAACTACAGCAGTTCCATGTTGATCATCATGAAATATAGGAATACTTGTCTCTTTCTTAAGTCTTTCTTCTATTTCAAAACATTCTGGTGCTTTAATATCTTCTAAATTTATTCCCCCAAAGGTAGGTTCCATAAGCTTTACTGTTTCTACTATCTTATCTACATCTTTTGTATTTAAACAAATAGGAAAAGCATCAACTCCACCAAAAGCTTTAAATAACACAGCCTTTCCTTCCATAACTGGTAGTCCTGCTCCTGCTCCAATATCTCCAAGTCCAAGTACTGCTGTACCGTTAGTTACTACAGCTACCCAGTTTCCCCTTGAAGTATAATCATATATTGTATCAGGATTTTTATTAATTTCAAGACATGGTTCTGCAACTCCAGGAGTATAAGCTAGAGTTAAATCATCACTGGTTTTAACAGGCACTTTACACTTTAATTCAATTTTCCCCTCATTGTCCTTATGAAATTTTAAAGCTCTCTCTTTTAAATTCATAATTAATATACCACCCTTCTATTATTTTAAAATATTAAGTTCTCTTAAGATGCCAGGCTTTGTCATGGCAGAAACATCTAAAACTTCATTAAGTTCTTTTTCTCCCATTATCCCCTCATTTAATATTAGTTTCCTTATAGGTTCTTTCGTTTTCATAGCTTTTTTAGCTATATTAGCTGCCTCTTTGTAACCTATATATGGGCATATAGCTGTGACTATACCAATACTATTTTCAACTAAATCCTCACATCTTCTTTCATTAGCTGTTATTCCGTCAATACAATTATTAACAAAGGTTTCTACCCCGTTTGTTAGTGTCTCTATTGATTGAAATAAGTTGTAAAATATAATAGGTTCAAATGCATTTAATTCTAACTGTCCAGCCTCTACTGCCATAGTTATTGTCATATCATTTCCTATAATATTAAAAGCAATTTGATTTATAACTTCTGGTATTACAGGGTTAACCTTTCCAGGCATTATTGAAGATCCATTCTGTTTTGGTGGAAGATTTATTTCTCCAAAACCGGTTCTTGGTCCAGAGGACATTAATCTTAAATCATTAGCTATTTTTGATAAATTAACAGCTGCAGTCTTAATGGTAGAAGATACTTCTAAAAAAGCATCCAAATTTTGTGTTCCATCTATTAAGTCCTCACATTGAGTTAAATCAATGCCTGTTACTTTGCTAAGAATAGGAACAATCCTAGTCTCATACTCCTCATCTGCTGTAATCCCTGTTCCTATTGCTGTAGCACCCATATTTACATATCTTAAACTTTCCATTGATCTTTTAATTCTATTAATATCTCTCTTTATTACAGCGCTATAGGCTCCAAACTCTTGTCCTAATCTAATAGGAACTGCATCCTGCAACTGAGTTCTACCCATTTTTACAACATGATGGAATTCCTCAGATTTTATTTTTAGTGAATTATGTAAAGTTTCTAGAGTTTTTAAGGCCTTTGTAAGAAGCTTTAGAGTAGTTATTTTTCCTGCTGTAGGTATAATATCATTAGTAGATTGTCCCATATTTACATGATCATTAGGATGTACAATATTATATTCTCCCTTTTCTCCACCTAAAATTTCAATGGCTCTATTGGCAATTACTTCATTTGCATTCATATTCATAGATGTTCCTGCTCCACCTTGGATAGGATCTGTTATAAATTCTTCGTGAAATTTTCCACTAATTATTTCATCTGCAGCTTTAACTATAGCTTGTTCAATATTTTTATCTAAAAGTCCTATTGATCCATTGGCCAATGCTGATGCCTTCTTTGTTTCTGCAAGACTTCTTATAAATTCTTCATGAATTCTACTTCCTGTTATTCTAAAGTTTTCTACAGCTCTTAAAGTTTGAACACCATAATATGCCCCAATTGGTATTTCTCTTAAGCCTATAGAATCACTCTCCACTCTAAACTCACTACTTTTTCTATACTCCATAAATATTACCCCCTATACTAGTAAAACACTTAGTATGATTTTTCAGTTTCATTTTAGCTCTTATAATAAGTAAAATCAACAAGATTTTGCAAGATTTTTTTCATATATTTTTGATATTATGGCAGTATTGCAAGTTTTGATTTAATTTTAATGCAGTTATTTTGATGCTGTATTAATTTAACTAAGTCTTTTTATGATTTTTAGGTTTAATTCATGAATTTTTTGAATAATCACTTTAATATTCACAGCAATTTTATTAACTATTTATTCATATTTATCTTTAGAATCCTTTTATAACAAGAATTTTTAAGTTTCTATTTTATTAATATAACTTTAGAGTCATTTACAACCTATTAGTTTATATTTAATTATCTAAATTAAATATAATGAAATATTATATTCATTTACAAGTAAATATGTTAAATTTATGAAACTCCTTTACTTGTATTAACATATACCACAAATATCCACTTAACAGAAATATCTATTATTGACTTGTGTTGCTTTAGCCAGATGGATAAATTAACTTTAAAACTTAAAGCCCTATAACATTAAATTTATAAATCTCTCATATAAAAAATCCAGTATATAAGTTTATTTAAAAAGAAACTTATATACTGGATTTAACATTGAATAATTATCATACTGCTCTTAATTACTATTTTTCTTTTTTATAGGATTATATTTTGAGGTGTTTTTTTCTTCAGGATTTATATAATCATAATCACCATTTTCTGTTTTTTTTAGTCCTAATGATGCCATTTGTTTTTTAGTAACCCTACGTTTATTCGTCATATATACCACTCCTTCTATAATGTTAGAATCACCATAGACAAGAAAATTATTCTTATTTATTAAAAAAGATATGTTTAAGCACTGGATTATAAAATAAGTTATTAAAATTATCCTTTATTTATGGGTGATAAATCCTATAAAAAAATAGACATCCTAAAGTAATATTATAGATTACTTTAAGGATGTCTATTCTTAACTTTATTTGTTACCCATTAATTTGCCAAGGGCTATTATCATTTAATAAGAATGAATGTAAGCTCTTTAATCCAAGTTCAACCATGTCACTAACTGCTTGATCTGTATAGAAAGCAAAGTGAGGAGTTAATATTACATTAGGTAGGTTCTTTAATATGGATAATTCATCATGATTTACGCCTTTGAAACGACAATCACTATGGAATATTCCTAATTCATGCTCTATAACATCAAGACCTGCCCCTCTAATTTTACCACTCTTTAATCCTTCTATAAGTGCAGTTGTATCTATTAATTCTCCACGAGAAGTATTTATTATCTTTACTCCATCCTTCATTTTAGCAATATTTTCTTTATTTATTAGATGATAGTTGCTATCAAATAATGGAGCATGTAGTGTTATGATATCTGATTTACTTAATAATGTATCTAGATCAACATATTCAACATACTTTTTCATTTCCTCATTTGGATATAGATCATAAGCAAGTATTTTACAACCAAAGCCTGTAAAGTTTTTAACAACAACTTGTCCAATAGCTCCTGTTCCAATAACTCCTACTACTTGATTACGTAATTCATTTCCCATAAGTCCACCTAATGTGTAATCATGACCTTGGCTTCTTTTTATTGATTCTATAACTCTACGGTTTAGCATTAATGCAAGCATTGTTGCAAAGTCAGCAACTGAATTTGGAGAATATTTTGTATTACTTACCTTTATTCCAAGCTCCTTAGCTGCTTCTAAATCTATGTTATTAAATCCAGCACTTCTTGTAGCTAAATACTTAACTCCACTTTTACTTAACTTTTCTAGGACCTCTCTTTGAGCATTACAGTTACCTAATATTGTAACACCCTCTACCCCCTCTGATAAATGTGCATTTTCAGGAGATAAACTTTCTTTTACATAAGTAACATCTAATTTTAATTCCTTTGAAAATTTTTCAAAAGCCTCAGCCTCATCTGGTCTACATGCATATGCAACAACTCTCATTATAAAATTCCTCCTATGTTATTTATATTTTATAGATTATCCAAATCCTACATATTATTTAAATTCTATTAAATAATCTTCTTCTTTAACTATTTTTAGTACATTCATAAATAAGTATTTAAATACAAAGCTTAATACAAATGGTACTATTATAAACATAACTACAGTAGCTATTAAGCTTCCAGTGCTATATCCTGCAATATTTAAATGATTTATAGGTCCTATTAATCCACTAACACCAAATCCAGCACTCATTGGTGTACCTTGGATACCCTGGAATCCACCTAAAGCTCCAACTACCGCTGCATTTGCAATTATAGGTAAAATAATTGCAGGTTTCTTAACAAAGTTTGCTAATTGCATTTTTGGCGAACCTAATACATGAGCTAATGAAGTTCCCATTCCATTTACTTTAAATCCAGCTATTGCTAATCCAAAACCAGCTGCACATATTCCAAGGTTAGCAGTTCCTGAACCGATTCCTCCTAGTGATATTGCCATTGCAACACCTACAGTAGATACTGGTGAAACTATTAATATAGCAAAAGTAACTGCTGTAAATATTCCCATTAACACTGGTTGTAATGTTGTAAACATATTAACCATCTCGCCTAAGTAGCCTGTTAATGAAGATACATAAGGTAGAATTTGTAGTCCAATAAACCCTACTCCTGTTATTACTAGAGTTGGAACACAAAGCATTGTGTAAGCTTTTAGTTTATTACCAATATAAAGTATTATTATTACTGCTAATGCTGCTGTTATACCAGCATTTATTACATCTCCCATTCCATTGAATTGAAGAATCTTTCCATTGACCTTTAAAGCTCCTGAACCTATCATTGTAGTTATTGCTAAAGTTCCTGATTGAATAGGAGACATTTTAAATTGCATTGCTATGCAAAGGCCCATTATTATAGTTAATAAACTACTAGCCATCTTAGTAATATCTACTACAGCTTGTAAGTCTAAAGCCTTTCCTAATTCTCCTAATAAAGCGGAAGGTATTAATGCAACTACAATTCCTATACTCATACCTGTAAGAATTTTATTGATAAAATCTTTTGCGTTAATTTTATTTTCTGCCATTACCTAAGCACTCCTAACTTTATTTTTTTTTTAACAATCTAAATGTAATCCCTGACCCAAGGTCATTGTCAATAATAATTTTTTCACAATAATAAAACCTATTATTTCACCTTTATTTGAATCTCAGACACCATATCTTCTACTGACTTAGTAAAAGTATAATCAATTAATGAATATTCATATATATTTCCATCTACTTCATATCCATTTTGATCTATCCATTTTAAAAGATATGTTAATGCCTCCTCATTGTAATATCCGCCATCCTTATACATACATATATATTTACCATCTTCAACAATACTTTGACCCTCTATATTAAAGTTATCTGGGAGACTTATAAATGCTCCTGAATTATATGTAAACCCTTCTTTTATTCCCTCTTTAAAATAAATAGTTCCATACTCCTTATGAGAAAATAAATTTAAATCTTGAAGATGTTTCAGTGCCCTTCTATAAGTTAGCATAATCTCTTCTTTTGTAACTTCTCCCCTGCACCTTAAGTGAAATATTTTTCTTTCAGGAAATATTTTAATGGATGGTTTATACAAATCTCTTTTATCAAGATTTTTTGCTCCCTTATAAAAATCCATTAAATACTCAATACTTCTATGAATTTCTTTAAGACTCTCAATTTCTTTAACAATCTCCTTATTTCTATTTGATAAAGCTTCTATGGTTAAATTATGTTCTCTGTTGTCTAAAAGACTTTTTATTTCCTTTAAAGAAAATCCAATCTTTTTTAAATATACAATTTGCTTTAGAACTGGAAATTCCTGAATATCATAGTATCTATAATTATTCACTTCATCCACATATTTGGGTTTAAAAAGACCAATTTTATCGTAATATATTAGTGTTTTCTTTGATATATTATGCATTTCTGCTACTTCATTTATTTTATATTTTTTACTATCCACAATTTGCCTCCCTAAACTGTACCCTTACTTCATCCTTTTGCCTGATAATCTATTAATTTTACTTTGAAATCCTTAATATAATTAAAATAGACAATGTTAATATATTAATTTATTAAAATCAGCCTAATTATTATATTATTTTCAAAGTTTATATTTATTAATTTTTAGTTTTAAATAAAAGTCTTATTTCTTATTTATATAAAACAAGTTAATCTTTAAGTTTTTTATAAAAAAAGAAGTTGTAATTATACAACTTCTTTTAATGATATACCGATAAATAGGAATTTATAAAAAATACTTATCTATAAAAAATATATTACTATAATATAGGTTCTTCCTATTAAGACTTAACTCATACATGCTATAACTACTAAAAATTATATATTTTAATCATTATATAAAATAAACCTTCAGTAGAAAAAACTATATTAATTTTTACTATGTAAATTTAGCTTTATATTAAAATCAAACTTAAGAAATCTTATAGAAATTTTTTAATAGTGTTTTATTATAATTCCTAATATCCTAAATACTTATCTCATCATTAGTTGTATATAAAAATAACTTATAACATTAAACTTATCTATTCCAATAAAAAACCTATATCTCATCTTTTTTATTTAGAGCACTATATATTTTAATTCTAGTACATTATAACATATTATATTAAATAAATAAGGCTTTTTATTAGAATCTACTATCTTTTAATAATAAATATCCTAAACTTAACTATATTGTTAATCATAGTATAGTATTAGTATCTATTAAACTATAAGTTAAAGAAGCTATTCTAAATAACATTATTATTATTATTAGACTAAACAAATAATTTTATGTAGACTCTTAGCTTACCTTATATAAAATCTTTATTATAAGAATTTATATTATACACTTCATTTAAAATCTATCTATTGATTTAAATTTTAAAATCTATAATATAAATTTAAAGGGATACCCATATAAATGAGTATCCCTTTGGCTGTAACCACAAGTTTGTATAATCCCTATGTAGCCACTCGCCTTATTCTATAGTTTATATAATAGCATATATAAATTATAAGATTGTATACTTATAATAAATACCTAATAAATTTTTACGGGTTTTTATTTTCAATCTTAAGTTTTTTTAAATTTAAAAATCTATATTCTAAATGTAGAGTAATCTTCAGTACTCATCTATATTTTAGAACCAGTAGTAGATATAATTCTTAACATTTTATCTACAGTATATTCCTATACTTTTAATTATCTTTAGTAAATATAAATACCTCCCCATTTCCTTGGAAATAAATTACAATCGTTATGTAATAGGAACTTAAAAATATATATTTAATAAGGAGTCAATATTTATCTGATTATATTCAATATATTGTAAGTTATGTTATAATAATTATTCAAAATACATAAAAAAGGAGGATCATTAAATTGAACTATAATATGAAGAAAAGGACTATAATGATATTTCCACAATTTAAAAATGTTAATATTATAGATGATATAAGAAAAAAATATGATCCCCTTGCTAATAATGTTAGACCATATATTACTTTGGTATTTACATTTGAAAGTAATCTTACATCAATTGAACTTAAAGAGCATTTGAAAAAAGTTCTTAGTAAGTCCGTTTAGATTAACTATGAATCATATAATAAAAATAGACAATCCTTTAGGAATGTATATATTTTTAGTCTCAAAAGAAGGAATTGAAGATATAAAAACACTTAGTTCAAAGTTATATACAGGAATTTTAGAACCCTATAAACCTGAGTGGCTAAATGAAAAGACATTCCTGCCTCATATGACGATGGGAAATTTTACTTCAAAATATGATTTGGATAAGGCTTTTGAAGATGTTAGTGTTATTCAAGAAAGCTTTACTACAATGGTAAACAAAGTTTTTGTTGAAATTATTCATGAGAATGAGGACTCTATTATTGATATTGAAGTAAATTTAAGTAATGATTAAGTCAAATTCTAAATAAAATCTTAAGTGGCTTTCACAGAAAGAATAAAAAAGCACAATATAGTGTATTATATTTTTAAAGTCTAATACAACATATTGTGGTTAGATTTATTAATATGACATCCCCTTTTATATATAATTTCAACATAATGCTAGAGCATAACCTAATAAAAATATAATTAATCTTTCTTTTATTAAATACTATATGACTTCTCATAGAAATAAACACTGTAGTTTTTTTAAGGCTTCTCTATAAAATAATTTACCACTATAAGAGCTTACCTATAATAATACTTACAAAATCCCCCTCTCTTTATCAGATAATACAATCAATAAGGTGGCTAAGGGACCTAAAAATAAAGATGCAATAAACCAATTAATCCCTGACTTATTTTTTCCTTGTGCTAATCCCGCATTAATTAATGCCAAAGTCCCCCAACCAATATAGTACCCTCCATCCATTTATAATCACCTCATATATAAAATATCTACTAATAAACACAGTACCATATTTTTACACATCCTACTACTACTTCTAAGATATTAATGATTTAATTTTTTTAGAGATAGTTAATTAAATGCATTTCCTTGGAAATAAATTACAATCTTTTCCCTAGAAACTTAATAAAATCTTTATAATACTTTACTAAAATACACGTATTTTTTCTATAAAAGTAATAAGCGATACAGTATGATTCTGTATCGCTTATTACTATTGTCCTAGTCTTCTTCTATATATACCTATAGTTGATTCTTCTTTTATCTTTGTAGATACATTACTTTTATTTAAACACTCTTTAAAATCTCTCCTGAGAATTTCATTTGCTATAACAATAGCTCCAGGTATTAAAGACATCCCACTAGCAATAGCCCCTGAAATTGTAGGCCATGCTTCTTCTCCAGCCTTACGAGCACAAGAATGAATCATTTCTTCCTCCTCTTTTGAGGTTTCTGGATAATAATATTTAATAAAAACTTCTACTTCCCTTCTTCTTTCCTTTATACAAGGTATATCATAAATAGTTCCCAAAGGTCCCTGGTGCTTACATGTTGATGAATAGGGCTCTAGATATGAGTATTTACCTAGTATGTTTTCACTGCTTTTCATACTACACCTCTTGTAAAATAATTCAATAGTATAATATGCTATAGCTTTATTAACTGTTAATAATAGTAATAAATTATTTTCAGTTATATAGAACTTACTCACACCTATTTATTAGTATAAGTGCATTTAATACTTTATTAATAAATAAGTGTGAGTTTAAAAATGAATTTTTATTTATTACAAATTTCCATGTTTAATTGTATAAATTTTATATCTATATTTTAATTGTTTAATTTTAATATAAAACTAATAAATTCATAGTTTATTTTTGTTATATTGTTAATTTACTAATCATATAATTTATATATCTGGCTAGATAATCTAATAATATTTAGGAGGAAAGATAAATGGAAAATTCTAAAAGATCTTCATTCTTAAGAAAAATATCTATTTTCTTATTTTCAGCAGCTATGTTCTCTATATTAGGTGCATTTGGTGGTAGTCTTAAGCAGGCTTCTGCTAGACCTTCATGCAGTTGTCCAAATCCTGATATAGAAGTTGTTTATCATGAACCTGGATTTACAAGATATCACTGTAATAATTGTGGTTGGTGGTACGACTATAAAAGATAATCTACTTAAATAATCAAGAACTCGGTTTAAATTAACCGGGTTCTTTTGAGTATAAAACTATTTTTACTATATAAATAATCTTTAGTCTAGCTTTTCTCATTTTCTTCTCTAATTATCAAACTTATATTTTTAGAAGTATTCTCCTAGTTTTTCCCTTAATATATCTAATTATATTTTATGATTCTCAATACACTTCTTATTAAAATCCCTTCTCCTTATCCCTATAAGTTGCTTTATCTCTTTTTAATTAACTTAAATATTAGTCTGTAAAATAATCTAATTAATCTAAATTTTATATATCCCCCTTTATTTTTTCTATAATTCATGTTTCTTATATAATATTTTACAAATTTAGACCAATATCTCATATAAGTCTATATTTTTATGATATAATTAAATATTGAATAGGTACATTATTTTACCAAAGGGAAGGATGTGGCTATATCAAAAAATTCATATTGGATTCTAAAGAAGTTTATGTGGATGTACCTAAAAACAAGACAAAATTTAAAAGGCTAAAAACCTATTAAAAAGGGAGCCTGACACTTATTAGAGGGGGATGAATTATGAAAAAGATTATATCTATTCTCTTAACTTTGACACTTATATTTTCATTAACTCCAGTTGCATATGCATCAGAAAATGTTAAGTCATCAGCTAAGGGTATTAGTAAAGAGATGGCAGCTATGAATAACCTTGATTTAATTCAAGGGGATGAAAATGGACTGACATCTAAGTATGCAAATAAAAAACCTACTAGAATTGAAGTTGCAACTGCGCTTTTAAAATTAAATGGACTTTATGAGAAAGCAAAATCCTTTAATGGAAAAGAAAACTTCTCAGATTATAAATCAGTAAGTTCTATAGAAAATAGGAATATACTTGCATATATAAAAGCTAATCCTAAATCTTGCTTACTAGAACCTAATAAGGATAAATTTAAACCTAATAGTGATGTAAATGAGGAGGAGTTTTATAAAATTGCTCTTCAACTATTAGGATATAAATATGGAAGTGATTTCTCAGATAAAAATATAATAAAATTTTCAAAGTCTGTTGGACTTAATCCATCAGGAAAAAATAAATTCACAAATGATAATTTTGCCAAGGCACTTAATGATTGTTTAAAAGCAAAAACCAAGAGTGGTCGTGAATATTTTGAGGTATTATTAGAATCTGGCTTTATGATGGATTTTAATAAAAATAAAGATGTACCAGAAATACTTGTTTTTGATGGAAAACCTCAACCTATATTTAACCATAATGATGCTATTTATGAAAAGGTTTATGTAGAATCACCTCAAGACACAGATCTTGATGAAAAACGTGACTTACTTGAGGTATGGATAAAGCGTCCTATTGAAACTGAAAAGGGTATGAAGGTTCCAGCTATATATGAGGTGAGTCCTTATCGCCCTGGAACAAACGATGATCTGTACATTACCCATAACGTAGATAAAGACATAACTGTAAGTCCACAAAGTAATACAACTTATGAGGATATAAAATATGTTCCTGAAGAAAAAATAATTCCTGGCCCTAGAAAAATTTCTGGTAAAGCCGATAACGGAAAGGTTGAACCTTTTGAATTTGGTGGATGGTATAACTATTTCTTGCCACGTGGATATGCAGTAGTATTTTCTGGGGGTATAGGAACCTTAGGATCTGACGGTATAACAAGCACTGGTTCTGTGGATGAAACAATATCCACTGTTGCTGTAATAGATTGGTTAAATGGAAGAACTAAGGCATTTACAAACAAAAGAGATAATATTGAAGTATCTGCAGACTGGTGCACAGGAAATGTAGGGATGTCTGGACGTTCATATCTAGGTACCTTATCTATAGCTGCTGCAACAGCAGGAGTGGAAGGATTAAAGACAATAGTTCCTGAAGCTGCAATAAGTAATTGGTATGATTATTACAGATCAAATGGTGTAACTGCTCCAGCTTTAGGTTGGCAGGGAGATGATGCAGATCTACTAGCAACATACTGTATGAGTAGAATGATGGATCCTAGAGATTATTCTAAAGTAAAAGAAATATTTGAGAAAAACATTAATCAAATGAAAATTGATCAGGATCGTGATACAGGCGATTATAATAAATTTTGGGATGAGCGTAATTATTTAAATAATGCTGACAAAATAAAAGCAAGTGTGTTTATTGTTCATGGGCTTAATGACTGGAACGTAAAAACTAAACAATTTGATATGCTATGGAAAGAACTTGAAAAACATAATGTACCACGTAAAATCATATTACATCAAGGAGAACACATAAGTATTAATAACCTAGCTGGGATAGATTATAATGATATAATGAGTAGGTGGTTTGCTTACTGGCTTTATGATATCCAAAATAATGTAATGAAAGAAGTTCCTACAGCTACTATACAAAATAATACAAATCTTAAGTGGGAAACTTTTAACAGCTGGCCTGTGAAAGGATCAAATACTAAACTTTATCTTAATAATGATGGCACAAGTGGTAAATTGAAATTTACTCCAGAAGAAAAAGATTTAAAAGAAACTTTTACTGATGATTTATCATTATCACAGTTTAATAGGGAGAATCCTGATCTTAAAAAGTGGCTTGATACAATAGTTAAAAATCCCGAGGCAAAAAGACCTGATCGTTTAGCCTATGTAAGTGAAACAGTGAGTGAAGATACAAGAATAAGCGGAACTGTAAATGTTTCAATAAAGGCTTCTATAGATAAGCCTTCCGCAAATATAAGCGCAATGCTTGTAGATTACGGCTCTGAATATAGGCCTACAATAGAAACAGAAGTAGTTCTTCCTAAAGGAATAATATACGGTGGCAATGCAGGGTCAGATGATATAGTAAACTTTGTTACAGATACTAATAAAACAGATTATAAGGTTATCTCTCGTGGTTGGATGGATGCTCAAAACCGTAACACTAATTACCGAGTTGATACTATAACACCTGGACAAGAATATACATTTAATTTGGACATGCAGCCAATGGATTATACTGTTAAAAAAGGTCATAAGATAGGCTTGATAATATTATCTACAGATGCTGAAAACACTATTAGACCACTAAAGTCTACAAACTTTACCTTTAATACCAGTGAAAGCTTTGTGGAAATTCCTATAGTAAATGGATTCAAAAAATAGTAGGTTAGTAACTATCTATATTATATATATACTACTATTATTAATAGGAGCTTTAGCTTATTTAGCTATAGCTCCTATTTTATAATTTCTTAAATATAAGAAAAGTCTGTGCATATTTCTTTATATATTGTTATATTATATCTAAAGAAAATATACACAGACCTTTATAAAAATTCTAAAAGCTAATGTATTTTTATATTATATTTTAAACTTAGAAATACTATGATTTAACTCCTCTGCTTCCCTACTTAAAAATTCAGACATTGATTTAAATTCCTCTGCTGAAGCCATTTGTTCTTCTGTTACTGCAGCTAAGTTCATAGCATTGGAATCTACTATTTTAGATACCTTATCAATTTCATTCATATTTTCATTTATATTTCCAATATTTGATACTATCTCTCCTGCTGAAGTTTTAATCTCAACTATTTTGCTTTCTATTTCTGCGTTAGAAGTTTTTATTAATTCAAAGGTATCACTTACATTATCAGTATATTTTTTACCTTCCTTTGTCATATTTACACTTACAGAAATAGCATCTAAAACATTCTTTGTTTGATCATTCATAAACCCAATAATATCTACTACTTCACTAGCTGCTGCATTTGATTCCACAGCAAGCTTCCTTACCTCATCTGCTACAACAGCAAACCCTTTTCCATCCTCCCCTGCTCTCGCAGCTTCAATTGCTGCATTTAGGGCAAGAAGGTTAGTTTGATCTGCTATACTTGATATTGTTGTAAGTATTCCTTGGATTTTACTAATGCTTTGTGCTAAGTCTGTAATTACTGAATTTACATTATTAATACTACCTTCAATATTATTGATTTGATTTTTAGTATTCTTAATTACTACAGTTCCATTGTTGGTATTTTCTAAGGTCTTATATGCAATTTTATTAGTATCATTAATTTGAGTAAAAATATTTTGAATATCCGAATCAAGTCTACTTAAAACATCCTTTATAGTTTGAGTTTTTATAGCCTGTTCAGTTGATATTGAAGAAATTTCATTTGTAGATATAGTTAAGTGTTCAGATGCACTGGAAGAGTCTGATGAACTCTCTAATATTCCCTGAGATGCTTCAGTAACTTTTGTAGAGGATAGCTTAATCTTGTCTATCATATCTCTTAAAGAATCACAGGTTTTACTTAAAGCTATATTTACATTACCTATTTCATCTTTTCTTGAGGTATCAATAGGTACAGTTAAATCTCCTTCTGCAATAGTGTTTATTGATTTTACTAATTCCCCCATTGGCCTAAACATTAACTTTAAAGCAATATAGTTTATAAGTATAGACATTGCTATTAAAGCAATAGTAACTAAAATTATCAGCTTATTTAATTCACCTATTTTTTCTGAAAGTTCAGTTCCTTGATAATCATACTCAACTATCCCCACCACTTTATTAGAGGAATTTAATATAGGTACAAATGCAGATATATAATACTTTTTAAAAGTTTCAACATAGTAAGCTTTGCTTATGTGGGGCTTTCCTGTCTCAAATGCCATCTTAGCCTCTTCTGCAAAGTCTGACTTTTTCTGCTTATATCCTATTTCTACATCCGCATCACTTCCATCAATTACATAAGTATAGCTATCTGAATCATCTGATACAATAGTATATAACATACCGTTTCCTATGCTTTTATTTAGGGCTTGTAGCTTTTCTCTTGTATCAATATAAAATTTATCATCTGCATTTAAAGATTTTGAAAGACTCTCAAACTTATCCCCATCAATTAGCATTGTAGAAGACTTTGCAATATTTAACGCCTCTCCCTGTAATAAATTCACAGTATGAGAATATATATTATTATAAAATATATAACCCATAGAAAAACTTGCTAAAATCATTATGAATGATGTTATTAATATAATTTTAGACTTTAGAGATAAAGAAATACTTGATATTTTTTTAGTTTTCAAAACGATTCCACCCCTTCATAAATACGGTCTATAATCTTGAAATGATTTAGGGTATTTTAAATAAATATACTTAATAAAACATATTATATTATCGATAATATATAAAGAAAAGTTTTATAGTCTATTTTAAATTTAATAAAACTCTCCTCATAAAAGATCATTATAAAAATGATTCTTATCCCCCATTAGATATTATACATTTTAATCCCTTATTTTATTTAATATTACAAGATTCACCATATAGATTATAATTTAACATATAACCCCTTAATTGTCAATATATTATGTCATTTTTTTGTATTTAATACGGTATAATGTCATTTTATAACAATAAAACCTATATTATATTCAATACATATTTAATATATCTTGAATTTTTATGATTACATTATCTTATCTCATCTTACTTTTCTTATATATTTCCTTCAAAATTATCTTTTAAACTTATCTTTTCTTTTTATCTTAATGATATTAAACTTTTAATAAATTCATATGTAAAAATCCCTTCTTATCTAAAATATATGTATTATTATGTAACCACTAATAATCATAAATCTCTCTTCTTAATCTACATTATATATGGTTAATTAACTTATGACTCTCACTTGTTTTTAAAACTAAAAAAGCACTGGTACATCTACCAGTGCAAAATAGTGCTAATCATATTTAAATATTTTATGAAGCTATATCTCTTTTAAAATCCCAAGGATTCTTTATCAAATATCTATTTCCAAAGGGAGTAAACATTGATACTATAGCAAAAACAGCTAACAACATAGAATACCAAACATACGGTACTATTTCCACTGGACTTACTAATCCACTTGTGAAACTTCCTGCTATTAATAGTTGTGCTCCATAAGGTATTAAACTTTGCATTACACAAGAAAATGTATCTAAAAGAGATGCGGTTCTTCTTGGGTCTACTTCATATTCTTTAGATATTTCTTTTGCTAGTTCACTATTAACAATTATTGAAACTGTATTATTAGCAGTGGCTGCATCTGTAAGAGCTACTAATGTGCTTATTCCTAACTCAGCAGATTTTTTCCCCTTTATCTTTCTCTTTATTTTATATAATAGCCAATCTAGCCCACCAGCACTTGATACCATAGCAGCTAGTCCACCAGTTAGCAAAGATAATAGGAAAATATCAAACATCCCTGTAAATCCTGAGTATATTTCTTTAGATAATCCAAGCAATGAAAAACTATTGTAGTAAAGTCCAATAGATCCTGATATAAGAATTCCTCCTGTTAGTACTACTAACACATTCATTCCTGATAATGCAGCAACTAAAACAAAGATATATGGAACTATCTTAATTATATTAAAAGCATATTCTTGAACCTCTGGTGTACTTACAGGTCTTCCAAATATAAATAATAGTACTATGGTAACTAAGGCAGCTGGCATTGCAAATCCAATATTAGCTTTAAACTTATCTTTCATAGATACTCCTTGAGTTTTTGTAGCAGCTATGGTTGTATCTGATATTATAGATAAGTTATCTCCAAACATAGCACCACCTACTAATGCTCCTAAAACTAATGGCATATTCAGTCCAGCTTTTTCAACTAACTCAACAGCTATAGGTGCTACGGCTACAACAGTACCAACTGAAGTTCCTGTTGAAGTTGATATAAAAGAAGCTACTACAAATATTCCAACAGTAATAAAGCTAGGAGGTATTAAAGTAAGTCCTAAGTTTACTGTGGATTCAACTCCCCCCATAGTTTTAGAAACCACTGAAAAAGCTCCTGCAAGTAAGTATATAATACACATAGTAATTATATTTTCATCCCCACAGCCTTTAAGAAATATACTAAACTTATCATCTAAAGAGCCTTTAGTTATAATAAAAGCAAATATTATTCCTATGATTGCAGCTATAGGAGCAGGAAATTGGTAGAATGCCATTTCAACTCCATTAGCTTGTAATATAATTCCTGAAAATAAATATACAAATATAAAAATAAGGAAAGGCAGTAAAGCCAGTCCATTTCCTTTTTTCTCATTTGAGTCTCTCATTTTTATATCCTCCTTGTTTCTTATTATTCTTCACTCAATAAATTTAAATCTATTGGATACTTTCCGTAGGTTTTAGCAGCTTCCATAAACATCTCAACCTTCTCAATTGGAGTATTCATTGGAATCTGACATCCTGTACTTAAAATATAGCCTTTCTTAGAATCATAGCCTTTTCTAATACATTCTTTTACTGATTTAAAAATATCCTCTTTACTTCCTTTATAAATCACATCAACTGGTGGTACATTTCCAGTAATTACAACTCTATCCCCCATAAGTTTCTTAGCTTCTTCTATATCTTCCACATTATCTATGCTAAAATTAGAAATTCCTGTTCCCACAACATCTTCCCAAATTTCCTTACTCTTTCCGCATATATGTATACCTGGAGCACTACCTGTCTTTTCTTTTATTTTATTAACATTCTTTTGAAGATAAGGCAAAGAAAATTCCCTAAATTGTTTTGGGCTTACAAGACTGCTAGATGAAACCGGATCAGCAAAACCTATAGATAGTCCTAACTTAGCTACTTCTTCTATATACTTATTATTAGATTCTGCTACTATTTCCATTAGTATATGAATCTTTTCAGGACATTTAATTATCCATTTTAATAGGTTTTCTGTTCCTACTAAGGATGCAGCCACACTAAAAGGACCAGACATAGCAGCACCTACATCAACCTCTTTTATAAGTGCATCTCTAGTAAGACGTAGAGCCTCTATTAATATTGGTAGCTTCCCATCCTTTAATGGATCCACTACCTTAAGACTTTCTATTTCATTTACAGATTTAATAGCTGGTTCAAGTAGATAGGATATATTATAATCTGGATATGCAACCTTTGCCCCCATAGCTTCTGCTACCCCTCTAAGACTGGTTGAAATTCCTACACTATCATGCCTAAGCTTTTTAAACAAAGCTATTTCAAGTCTTGCCATAAGTTCTGATGAATGATAATATTCCCTGGCTGTTACCCCTAGAAAAGGCACCATGGTAACTCCCATATCAGGAATACAAATTACCCGATCAATTTCTTCCCCTTTAGCAAAAGCATCCATTCTTTCTCTTGGGGTCATTTCTTCATTTCTCAATTAAAACACTTCCTTCCCAATATAAAAACATGAATAATTTATATTTTAATTAATATATAAGACCCAAAATGATTATATACAATATAATCTAATAAGTATAATAGAATTCCCCTATAGAGGAAGTTCTTTTAATTCAAATATTTAATAATTAAAATTTTATTATAATAAACTAATAAGTTTCTCAATAAAAAATACATAATTTCTCAAATATCTATTCATTTTAAATTAAAATTTATTTAATATCTGTAAGTCGTAATAATTTTTCAAATAAAAAAGAGAGTTAAAACTCTCTTTTTTATTTATCTTAAATTTAATTGCTATACTTTACTATTAAAAATTTACATCTTAAATATTTACTATAGATATATACCTAGAATATTTAAAAGTTATTTTTTATAGTGAACATAGTAAGTATCGTAAGCTTCTTCTAAAACATATCCAAGCTTTTCAGCTAAGTTTAAAGAACTAGTATTAGCTGCATCCCAACTAGGATATATTCTTCTATTAAGACATTCTAAAATTAATGCAGATGCTACTATAGTTGCCAATCCTTTTCTTCTATATTTATAATCCGTATCTATTTCAATCTCAATTCCATTATCATATATGCTATAGGATGATGCTCCACATACAACTTGTCCATTATGCAAAATACAAAAACCTAATCCTCTATTTAGGTAATCCTCTATGGAATCAAACTGTCCTGTAAAATCCTCTGAAAGTTTTTGCAATGATGGTTCTTTTGCCAAAGATTCATCTATTTTTTTAAGTTCATAGCCATATGGTAATTCTAATAAAAACTTCTTTATATGATTATAATCTAAATGCTCTGGATTTTTTTTAAAGGCATATCGTTTAAACTTTTCTATATAACCTTTATGGGTTTCTTCTATTTTTTCTTTCCATTCTTTAGTTTTAACAATAATTAGACTATGTTCCGGAATATTATATAATAATTCTTCCACTATTTTTGAGTTGGGATTTCCAGCATAAAATACAAAATCGCCTACTATAATTTGTGCTACTGTAGGCTCTTTAGAATCATCAACCCAAGCGTCTCCCATATAACCTTGAAGACATGATAAAATCATGGTGTCATTCATATTTTCAAACATAGAAAATAACTTTTTCTTTAAATTAATATCAGCCCTATAAATCATTAAAGCTCCTCCTCTCCTTTATCATACAAAAAACAAGTGGTGATATGATCATTTATCATTCCTGATGATTGCATAAAAGAATAAACACTAGTACTTCCCACAAACTTAAATCCTAGTTTTTTTAAATCTTTACTTATTATATTTGATAATTCTGTTTTTGACGGAACTTCTGATATATCCTTCCAATGATTTATTATAGGAGTATAATTTACATATCTCCAAAAAAACTCATCTAGTGTTCCATACTGCTCTTTAACTTTATAATATGCTTTAGCATTATCTATCACTGCTTTTATTTTAAGCCTATTTCTAATAACTCCTGTGTTTTGTAATAACTCTTCTATTTTATTTTCATCATAATTTATAATAATTGATGGATCAAATCCATGAAATGCCTCTCTTAAAGTTTCTCTTTTGGATAATATAGTAGACCAACTTAAACCGGATTGCTTTCCTTCTAGTATAAGCATCTCAAACAGCTTTATATCATCATGAACAGGTCTTCCCCATTCCTCATCATGATACTTTCTCTCAAGAGAACTATTATTTGCCCATTGGCACCTTAGTAATTTATCATTCTGAGCCAAATTAGTACCATTCCCTTCTACCATTTAATAAAACTCATCTTATATATGTTATAAACGCTTTCATTGAATTTTAAATTAATCTTATTATATATAACTTTTATATATAACTCAATTCCTATATTTATAATATCCAAAAATAAAAAGAGCTTTTACAAGCTCTTTCTACTTAAAGTAAATATAATAACTATGTATTCATAAACTTTAAATCTAAATTTCTAGGTATACTTCTTTAAAACTATACCCAATAATTAAGACTAACTTCAAAATAATAGTGTTTGATAAAATGTAAAACTACATTACTCTTCCTGGGAATACTGCATCTATAATTCCAATAACTAATGCAGCTAATAAAGCTCCTAGTATTGATACACTCATATGTGGAACGAAAAATTGTGTTAAATATATTATTACAGCAGCAATAACAAATCCTTTTATTCCTTTTCCTAAAGGAGATGCATCCACTCCCATAAATGATTCAACTAAATAATCTAATCCTGTTATTATAAGTGAAGCTAATAAGAATGACCACATTCCATTAATGCTAAATCCAGGAGTGAAGAAGGATGTTACACCTAAAACTACTGCAAATAATATTAATCTTACTATCCATCCCATTAAACTGCTGTTATTTGAATATTTTTTTTCGTCCTCTCTATTATGTGCCATAAAAATTCCTCCTTATAAGTTTTATTATTACATCCATAGTATGCTCATATAATTTAAAAAATATGATAATAAAATTAGATATTTTATTATTTTTTTATATATTTTCTTAGGATTTCCACCATAAAGAATAGTTTTCTTATTAATATTCTTTAAATTTCTTCATACATATACTATTTTTATATAATAAATTAAACTCTATATTTTAAAATCATTTTATCTAAAAGGAGGAAAAGTAGCTTACTATAATTCAAAAGGAATAAGTAAAAAAATCAAATACATAAAATCTTTCTTAGCAAATATGGAAACTTTTCTCAAGCCATTCTCTAAATTTAATTAAATTACTATTTTTACTCCAAAAACTTATCGCTTCATCATAGCTAAGCTCTGCTATAGTGCAATCTAATGATTCTGGTATTACTAATCTATCTATTATAGAACCACATTCACATTTAACCTCTTTTGTGATTATACCATTAATTTCATTTTTAAAAATTTTAATATCTCCACTTTTTGAACAATAAACTAAACAATCTTTTACTACTATACTTCTATCCTCTTTATTTTCTAGTAACTTCAGTATATCTTCTATAGTTAACCATTTATTTATATATTTTATATATGGTCCTGGAAACCCATTCAAACTATTAATATAAAACCCAGCATCAGTTACCATAACATCACTATTTAAATTATCTCTTGCCCATTTAGCTGAATATTTAGCAATCTCTTTAACATGAAAACTTTGTATTTCTGGTGTATCTAAATTCTTCTGTACCAAGTTTATTTTACTTTTACTAAATACACTATTAGCAATATCAAATTTCATCCTATTTCCTGTAACATAATTTATTTGCAAAATATCCTCTCCTTAATCAAATTCAGTAGGAATTATCACAAGAATTTAAAATATCACATATTTATAAAGCTACTGACTATAGGAGTTTTTTCTTCAATTCTTAATTTACTTTGGGATGTATAATTTTTCGTCCATTGATTCATATTAGAAAAATCAATATCCCGGAACATTCCTATGTACACAATAAGTTCCCTAACCCTTAAAAAAAGAGGTATTTGTTTTATCCAATATTCATCTATATAATTCTCTTTATAGTAGCCTTTCATAAAACTCTCCATAAAAGAATATGCTTGTTTTTCCCTATCATTTATACTATCATCTAAAAATACATAAATAATATAAAATAATTGTATAGCTATATCTTCCACAAACCAACTATATTGACACTCATCAAAGTCAAAAATATTAATTTCTTTATCACTTACTAAAAAATTACCCACATTAATGTCTCCATGGATAAGTCCAAAAGAATTTGAATCTTTAGTAAGATTACTAAGTCTGTTTACTATATCATAATAAGACTCATATATTTTATTATTATGCTTAGGAATATACTTTTCTATATTTCTCAAATAATAATTATCCTTCCATTCATGTCTTTGAGTCTCTTTAGATGAAGGTTTATATCTCTTAGATAGGGAATGTATTTTACCTGTGATTCTTCCACACTTTTCAAACAATTCATTATTATTAAGACATTCAGGATATCCAATCTTATTTCCCATGGCTTTTTCAAAAGAAGTAATAATAAAATAGGAATCATCTACATTAATCCTCTCTGTTAGCCTATCATATATAGAGTAAATGGGTTTTGACGCTGATATTCCATTGTTTGATAAATATAAAATCCACTGAAGCTCACCTATAACCTCTTTATCTTTTCTATGAGAACTATGAGTTATTCTTAAAATATACTCCTTACTTTCTTTTTTATATTGGTAAATATAATTTTGATAATTCCCAAGTAACTCTAAGGTAGAAGTATCCACTCCAAATCTACTAGCAGTTTCTTTTAAAATTTCTATATTAAATAAATCTTTTATTTTCATATCCAATTTCTTCACCTTCTTATACCAATAGTTATAATTTACTTTAATCAATTACTAGTATAGTTCTAGTGTATTTCCAGCAGTCTATTATAATAATATCAATTAATATATTTCTAAGTCTTATTAAAATATGCAAAATATTCTTTATTAAATGTATATCCTAGTTTTTTTGCTAGTGCTAAAGAAGCTAAATTAGAAGCATCCCATTTAGGATAAATCCCTCTATCTAAACATTCTAAGATTACCTTTGAAGCACAAGCAGTAGCTAATCCTTTTCCCCTATACTTCTCTTTAGTTTCAATACTAATGTCAATAGCACCTTCACAATAACTATAGGAAGATGCTCCACTAATTATCTCTTCCTCTTTCATAACTACATATCCCACTCCATGTTGTAAATATTTCTCCTTAGATAAAAAGTTAGAACAAAAATCTGCAGTCCAATACTCTTCTAAAGATTTATAGTACAACCCTTCATCTATTCTTATAATATTAAATTCTTTCTCTACTTCTAATATATATTTATTAAGTTTATTTCTATGGAACACATGTGGTTCCCATTTTGTAGAATAACGTTTATACGCCTTCAGCTGTCCATTAAAAATCTTTTCATTAATCTTGTACCAAATAGGATTATTAAAAATAATTAGTTTCCCCTTACTGTGTTCTAATAATATATTTTTAATATTAACTTCTTCCTCTATCTCTAGTTTTCTTATTAGTATACAAAAATCTGCTATCACTAGTATTGCCATAGTAGGATTCACTTTTTTATTAACCCAAGCTTGTCCAGTAATAACCCCTTGGATATATCCATGAATATCAACGTTACCTTCTGGCAAATCTAGATGGTATAGGATATGTAAATCATCTTTTAGCAATTTAATCATTATTCTCCCCCATAAGTAGAACTTTAATTTCTATAGATTTTATATTTAGAGTAGTTTGTTATATGATGGAAATCTATGAAATGTACATATAGAATTTATACATATAACTATTTAATCTATTAAAAACATATTTATCTCTTGTAACTAAAGGAAATCATGCAATCTTTTCTTTTTAAAATATATATTTACTCTCTTTAACATAATGTAAACCATAGAGTTTATATATTTTCTTTAAACCCCATAATTATTATAATAGTTATGCTAGTTAAAAACTTTTAGAGTATTTATTGATTTTTAAATTATAAATACTTATAGTTTAAAAAGTAAAACTAAGTCTATTAGCATCTTTAAGATTTAACTAGCACCATAACTTAGGTTATATATTAGTTAATTCATCATATTTTGAAATAACCTTATTTACTATTCCATAATCAATTGCTTCATAAGCATTTAACCAATAATTTCTATCTGTATCCTTGTCTATCTTTTCTAAAGATTGACCAGTTGCCTTGCTAATCATAGTATTAATTCTTCTGCGCATCCTTAATATTTCTTCTGCCTCAATTCCAATATCTGTAGCCTGACCACTAAACCCACCTAATGGCTGGTGTATCAGATATCTTGTGTTTGGTAAAGAGTAACGATCTTCTTTGTCAGCTGCAAGGTAAATTGTAATACCAGCACTTGCAACCCATCCAGTACCAATTACTATAACACGTGGTTTAATAAATTTAATCATATCATGAATTGTATCTCCAGCTTCAACATGACCACCTTGGCTATTGATAAATAACTTTATGGGCTCATCTCCCATTTCCTGAAGTATTAGAAGCTGATTAGTTATCTTTTCAGCTAAGGCTTGATTAATTTCTCCAGAAATAACTATGGACCTAGATTTTAATAACTTTTCTAAAACTAAGGTTGAAGTCTCTTTTTCTTGTTTTTGTTCTTGATCACTCATTTTATCATTCTCCTATCCTTTGATATATAAAATATCATAATACTATAAATTGCTAACTATTCTTTTTAAATAATTATAACATAATAATCCATAAATTGTTAATTAAAACTTGAATTTTCCAATTCACTATAGAATAATAGTATAGGAGTGATTAACGGTGATAATAAAATACTACATACATTATATCTATAAAATTTGATGATATATAAACTTTAACTATAATAAAATAACTCGCAAATAAATAGTATTTTGACCTTGTGATAAGCTTAAATAATAAAATAGACAAGTTGGTGATATAATTTTAGCAGTCACTTAGGGATATTTTCACTTCCTATATACAGGACTTGATTTTTGAAATGGAATTTCATGTATACTATTTTCTGTATTAAGCGAAATAATTTATTTAAATATGAAAAGAAATTTCTTCCACACATATATTTTTATAGCAATAGAATATCTATTATAAACTATATTCAATTTCCAATTTTTTATGAATTTAACAATTACATGTTACTTTACTATTAGATACATTTATCTCCCTGTCCATAACATTTTAAAATAAAAATACACTCTTATACTAGAACCTAGAAGAGATTCAGTATAAGAGTGTATTATAAAATATAACCATAAAATTATGGATTATATATTTTAGTTTATTAAATTACAATATCTATATTATTCTTTAATATCAAGCTTTTCTTTTGCTTTTTGTGGAATATCTTTAGTCTCTACTTCCTCCCATCCCATTACATCATCATTTGCTTTTAACTTAACACGTAGATATGCATCTTTACGTAATCTTCTATTCTCACTTAATTTAACTTCTTTAGAATCTCCACTTTTATTGTATCCAGTTAAATTATAATCATAAGTAACCTTTGACCCACTTTTATTCTCAACAGCATCTGATATTTGAACATAACAAGTTGATGTATTCAAACTATTATATAAGTCACTTCCATTACATCCTCCTAGAACTATGGTAAAAGTAATGGCAATAAATAATAATGATAAATATTTCTTCATATATATTCCTTCTTTCTTAAATATTATTTTTTTATAATCCCTTTCTTTATTAACTTAATTATAAAAAATATTTAATATTAAATACATTTCATTACCTTACGTTTTAATATAAGTCGTATTACATTTTTGTAAGGTATATAGAAACTACTCTTAAGCTCTAATACTTTTCTTATGTATAACACCTTATTATAAAAATATATAATAATCCGGCTCACACTTTTCCATTTATTTCATATTTTAATATTATAGTTAACTCATTGGAGGTATATAAATGTATTATACAAATAATAATCTAAATGAACCATATAATCCAATTAACCCAATGGAAGAAAATAAAAGACAAGAAGGTTATTCTATGGATGGATTAAATTTTACTCCTTATATGTATGATTATTCAATGCCACAAATGGATCAAGTTATGTATGATTCTCAAATGATGTCAAATTATAACATTAATCCTTTTATGAGTGATGAAAGAGCCCCTATTAGAATGCCAAATTATAGGCCTCAGATGGGAGGACATGGTGGTTTTCATGGAAATCCACACTTTTTCCATCCGGTCTTCTTCCATCCATTCTTTTTTCACCCAAGATTCCGTCCATGGCCATGGTGGTTTTTTATTTAATTGAATCATTGAAACATAAAAAATGGAGCTGTCGCACTAAATAATTAGTGCATAGCTCCTTTTTTTAAAAAAAATAAATCTCAAACCCATAAGTTTGAAATTTATAGTGAAATATCATTATACATCAAGGAATATTTTTCAAAAAAATTTTTATACAACTAATCACAAGTTTTAGGAAAATCAAGCAACGCCTCGACAGATACTGAAGATTGGACTCTATTTTTACATAAATTATAGCTATTCGTCACGTTCAATAGAAATTACGTGTCGCCGTAATATTAACTTCATGTATATTCTTCGAATAATGAATTTCTATTAAGAGCATAATAATAAAAGATGCTCTGCTATAATAACAAAACATCTTTTATATAAGTTTATAACAAGCTCTTATTAGGATGATATTTTATATACATATGCTTATTTAAAGGTTTTTTTTCAATATCACATTCCACTTCATAAACATCACGTATAAGCTCCTTAGTTAATATATCTTCGGGCTTTCCATAGGCTATGACCTGTCCATTTTTCAGTATATAAAGCTTTGTGCAATACATAATTGCTAAATTCAGGTCATGTAGTGCAGCAATAACTCCAATTCCCATAGACTTTACAATACCTAGTATTTGCAGCTGATATTTTATATCTAAGTGATTGGTAGGTTCATCTAAAATCAGCATTTCTGATTGCTGTGCCATTGCACGTGCTAATAAAACACGCTGTTTCTCTCCTCCTGAAAGCGTTGAAAAGCTTCTTGATGAATGTTTTTCCATGTTAACCTTTTTTAGCGCCTCATATACAATATCATAATCTTCCTTATTCTCCCTATCCATATATCTTTTATAGGGAGTCCTACCCATCATTACCATTTGTTCTATAGTAAAGTCAAAGTTTACATTATTGAATTGTCCGACCACTGCAACACGCTTAGCACTTTCCTTAAAACTAATCTTCGAGATGTCTTTTCCATCAAGATAAATAGTTCCACTTTTAGGCTTAATAGCTCTATAAATGCTACGTAAGAAGGTTGATTTTCCGCAACCATTAGGTCCTATGATTCCTACAAACTCCCCTTTTGATGCACTTATAGATATATCTTTTACAATGCTTTTTCCAGCAATATCTATACTTATATTCTTTGACTCAAGTTTCATATTAACCAACTCCTCTTATACATACCCTAGTTGTCTCCAAATCCATAGGACTTTCTTACCATTAGGTACATAAATATAGGTGCTCCAACTATTGATGTAATTATTCCTATAGGAATTTCACTGTTTTTCACTAAAATTCTAGCAAAAGTATCAGCGCAAACCATGAAAATAGCTCCACAAAGTATACTTAATGGTATAAGTTTCCTATGGTCAGAACCTACTAAACTTCTTACAATATGAGGTACAATAAGTCCGACAAACCCTATAGTTCCAGATACTGATACCATTATTGCAGTAACTATAGAAACTACCCCTATAATTATCCATCTATGTTTGTTTAAATCAAGTCCTAGTGTAACTGCTGCCTCATCTCCTAAAAGCATAGTGTTAAGCACTCTTAACTGTGTGAGGATAAAAATAATTCCTATTCCAACGCCTATGATAGGTAATAATATATTGTCCCACTTAGCAGCTGCTAGACTCCCCATATTCCAAAATGTAACATTTTTTATTCCTTCCGCATCACTACCCATATATATTATAAAATTTGTAAAGGCATAAAAGGCTGCATTAACCACGACTCCAGATAGTATAAGCTTTACAGGTGTCATCTTCTGACCCTTGTTTGCTAAAACCATTACTAAAAATGATGCTAAAATAGCTCCAATACCTGCCCAAAATGAAATTCCAAAGCCTTGTAAAAACCCAGTAGCTCCTATTAATATTGCAAAAGTTGCTCCCATAGTGGCACCTGATGAAATACCTAATATATAAGGATCAGCTATGGGATTTTGAACTACTGCTTGCATAGATGTTCCACATACTGAAAGTCCGGCACCTATAAACATGGCCAAAAGAACTCTAGGAAATCTTATATTCCATATAATATCAAAATGTGCACCACTGCTTAAACTTGCATTATTACCTATGCCAAAAATATTTTGAACTAGTATCCTATAAACTTCATCTGGAGAAATCTTTACCTGACCTAAAGAAATTGATAAAATTATAGTTAAAATTAAAATAATGCTAAGTATTAATAAAAGCCCTGTAAACTTTCCCTTAGCTTTTATTGATTTTTCATAACCACTTGTAACCTGACTATGTAATTTCTCCACTATAAATTCCCCTCCTCAAACAAATAGTAATCTAAAAACTACTCCTTACTTTGAAGAAAGTATATTATTCCATCCAAGTTCAGGGTAAACATATTTTGCATAATTTATTATAGTTTCAGCTGGATTTGCTCCTGTTGCTGACATATCGTCAAAATCAACAGTTAATATCTTATTATTTTTTATAGCATTTATACTTTGAAGTGCTGTTTCATTTGTTAAATCTGCTATTTTTTCTTCATCAGTTTTGTTTTCATCTGTACCTGGATAGCTACTATATATAATTATGTCAGGATTCATACCTACTAATGTTTCTAGTCCAAATCCACCTTGAGGTGTTCCAGAAACTAAATTAAGTCCTGCTTTTCCAGCGACATTTCCACCTAATGTATTACTTCCAAAAGCAGCGTACTCATCTTTTATTTTATGTAATAGGATAACTTTAGGTCTATTTTCTACATTTTTTACTGCTTCTTGAACTTTTGAGATATCAGCTTTCTGCTTTTCAACATATTCATTTATTCTTTTTTCCTCACCAAGTATCTTTCCGATATCTAATATGTTTTTTAAGTGATTTTCAACTGTTCTATCCTCTAGGGTAGATGTTATTTTATACGTTTTAACACCCTTTTCATTCCACTGCTCCGTAGTAGCTCTTCCCCCCATAAAAGAAGGATGTATTCCTATAAGTAGATCTGGTTCAAGTCCAACTACACTTTCTTCAGGTGGAAATCCTTTAAAAGTAGTTTTTAACTTCTTATACTTTTCTTCCATTTCCTTTGATACTTTTCCATCTGGAAGAGCTGCTGCAACAAGGTTATCCTCTAGCCCAAGCTCATAAATCATTTTAGTAGTATTTGCATGCATAGACACTACTTTTTCTGGAACCTTATCAAATGTTTGTTCATACTCTTTACTTTCTGAATTAAAATTCTTTATTGTAGTAGGATATTTCGTAGTTATTTCTGACTTATCCTTTTCTTGAGTAACTTGTACCTCTGAATTATTAGAATCAGTTTCATTATTTTTCACACCACATCCTACCATAGACGCAACAATAGTAAGACTTAGTATTGTCAATAATACTCTTTTCAATTCTCTTCACTCCCTTTTACTTTTGATAATAATTATCATTTCCCAATAGATTATATCAATAGCTTACAGAGAAAGAGAATAGAGAAATATTAAAACTCTAATGGATTATTCTTAAAGTTTTCCTTTAAACTACTTGGAGGAAAGCCTTTATATTTTTTAAATACTCTACTAAAGTAATAAGGATCAGAGTACCCAACACTCTCAGCTATCTTGTTTATAGAGTAACCTCCTTGTATAATCATCTCCTCTGCACGGTTCATACGATAAGAAATTAGGTAGTTTATAGGTCTCATACCTATATATTTATAGAAAAGATAGGAAAACTTATCTGTCTTTAATCCATATCTATTGGAAAGAAACTCTAAAGTAATCTCTTCCCTATAGTTATCACTTATATAATTAATAGTTTCCTCTATCATATCTTCACTACCTTTATTTTTTCTATTTCTATGAGATATAAAAACCTCATAAATAATATCATAAAAAAGAGCTTTTACCTGAAGACTTGGAATTCCACCAGGATTTTTTGATATATTATGTATTCTTCTTAACATCTCAAGTATCTTAGGATTATCTTCACCGTTGAACTGAAAAAGGGCTTCCATTATGTTTTTCTCATCTTCCGTAGATTTATATACTGAGTAGTGTATAACATAATATTCCCACTCATTTTGTCCAAGTACATACTTATCTAAGTACTCATTAGGACCTATATTTATAACTGTATTATTATTAAGTAAAAAGCTTTTTCCATTAACAACAAAATTTGCTTCACCTCTTACTGGAAAAACAAAGGCATAAGTTGAAGTTTTATACTTCAAATCAAAAGATTTCGGCTTCACTATATCCCAATAAACATCTTCAATTTCAATATGTGAATGGGTAAATATGTCTACAAATTCATTAAGATCAATCATTAGAACTCCTCCCTTAAGAATTTCCTCGATATGTAAATTGATTTTCATTATCAATTATATACCTTTATATTTATACAGTAAACAACATAGCAGTCAGCATAAAAGAATTAACAACTAGAAAGATATAATATCCTATTGTTAAAATCAATTTATAGAGTTAACAAATAGGTTTTTCTATGTTACAAGAAAGTATAAAAATAAATTAAGAAGAATTTACAAACAAATTTTCTACTTATAAAGTAAGTATTGAAATACATACCAGCTAAACTTTATGTAGAATATTTAAATAAAAATATTAAAAGAAAATACCGAATTATTCATGGAGGAACTCTACGGTATTTTTATTGTGATTTTTTACAATTGTCTATCATAAATGCATTATTTCTATTATAATTCTTCTAAAATAATAGCATTATCACTTTTAAGTTTCTAAAGTATTATTTAATACTCCTAAAGTAAAGAATTCTAATGCCTGTAATTACTTTTGAACTTAATTCTTTATTAAGAGAAACTCTAATGCAATTTTATGTCTATTTAATATATTTTCATGATGATTATAATCGTCCCATACTATCTTTACATTTTCTTCTCCAATACGCTTTTTGAATATCTCATAGGACATATTAGAGAACTTTGCTATATCCTTCTGAATAGTAACCTTTCCATGACCTTCCTTCTTACCTGCGATAATAAGAAGTCTAAAATTCTCATTTATTAAATTTTTTTCTTCAATAAATTGAATCCATTTATTATACCATTGGGATGCACATATACTTGCTACCTTACCATAATTATTATTTTTGAAAACTGAATATAAAGAAATCAAAGCACCAAGAGAATGCCCCATAATTTTCCTATCACTTTTATTGCTACGTACTCTAAATTCTCTTTCAATATAAACTTGTAAATCATCAGTTAGAAAGTCTAAATAGTTATCTCCCTCTCCCCCAAAATCATGGAATCTTTCATGATTAGCCTTTGCTTTCCATGGGGTGTACTCATTTAATCTATCAAAAGGTGTAACCCCAACTATTATATGCTCCTCTAAAGATTTATTAATAAAACCTTCTTCTATTTCATCAATTATTTCACTTAAAACCTTTATAAATTTATCTCCATCGTGTGCATAAACTACAGGATATTTTTTATCACATATATCATATCCATCTGGTAAATAAATAAAGATTTCCCTCTGAAAAACTATTCTTGTTAAAATTCTTCCTTTCATCTTTTATGTCCTTTCTTTAACTCATTTTTCTTAACACTCCTCAAGTAAATAGGGTCTTTTCAAGTACATTCATCAAAATTTAAATAATTATCCATGTTTTTATTTTACTACATCATTTATAGAAATCTTTAGAGAAAGTAAAAATAATTATGGTTCAAGAAAAATAGAATTAAAAGTAAATGGTATTATATATGTTTATTAATCAACCTCTTTAATAGAGAGAGTCGGTTATTTAGCAGATCCTAAAAAGGATGCTGAATTAGTTTGTGAAGCATTTATAAGCACTAAAAAGTTTAAATATTCTACACTGGCAGGGATAATGAATGTAAACGGTACAGAAAATAGCGTATTTAAAAATAAAATAAATTTTAGTATATTAAAAAGGAGCCTATGCACTAGTAGACTCCTAAATTTTATAATTTTCTTTAACATCATCTGAACACAATTCAAGCTCAGTCATTAGTCTTTGGACTCTTTTTAGTGATACTGCAAAGCCTTCAATGCCAAGTATCTGATGAATTCTAGGAGCACCATATATTTATATGTGTATAAATACTCTCATATAAATTAATAACTTAAAGATTAATCATCTATTATAAGATTATATCTTAGTAATTTCTTATCGGCATCTATTAAAGATTTTTTATCATTACTATAATCTTTAAGATATGTTTCTGTACTAACTCGCCCTGAATCAATTAATTTTTGTTTAGTGCAATAATCTATATCAAAGTCAACTGTAGATACATCTAATGAATCTATATAAATTGTTCTATCCTTATCATGTTGTGTTAAATGTGTATTTTCTTGACTTTCCATAAGGGTAGCAATAAGATTCCATGTATATTCAAAAAATGAGTCAACTTCATTCTCTTTAGGCCTAGCCAGGCCTCTAAAAAGAGCAATTTTATCTTTAGAGTCTAATTTAAATCCAAGGGTTTCTTTATTATACACATATAGGCTCTCTTCTTTAAGTTCTCTTATTTCTTCATAATAATCTGGAATTGAATAATGCTCATTATTCTTTACATATTTCTCACTATCAAATAATCTTACTGGGTAATTAGATAAAACCCCTCCATCTACATAGTAACAATCATTTCTTTTAATAGATTTAAAAAATAAAGGAATTGACATAGAAATACGCACTGCATCTTTAAGAAGCATATCCTCACATTCTTTTTCTTCTGTAGAAAATGTTTCTACAAAATGAGTTGATAAATTTGTTCCTTGAAAAAAAATCTCTTTAAATTCAGGATTGCTTTTAATATCCTTAAACGTAGAATCCTTATTTTTTGTTTTTTTATAAATAATACTCTCTATCCACTCCATAAAAGCATCTCCTTTAAACCAACCATAACCATTAAAAAGTAATCTATATATATCTCTAATTGCTCCTATATCATCATCCATAAAATTTTTCATACTCATATTTTCTAATTCTTCTCTGATTTCTTCAGTTTTATAACCTAACCCTACTAACAGCGCAATTATAGCTCCTGCAGAGGTTCCCCCAACTCTTTTAATATTTTTAAGTATTGACTCTTTCTCTAAGACTTCTAAAACTCCTACATAAGCAATACCCTTAACTCCTCCACCCTCAAACACAAGATTTTTAAAATTATAATCCATAAAAACACCTCATTTAACTGACTGTAATAATACATTTTATATTTCCACAACCTTTAGTAATTATTCAAGATAATCTTTCACTCTTACTTCAAAGTAACATTGACCATAATATGTATTTGAAATAAAATATAAAATATAGGTATTAAACCCTTATAATTTAATAGTTATTAAAAATTTATTTCGGAGGTGGAATTATAAGGAAATGCTGCACTTATAACAGGTGCTTCTAAGGAATTGGTGAAGGAATTACAAGAGTTTACAGAAAACATGGAGCAAAGATCTTCTTCAGTGGACATCCTACCACTGGTATTCAAGAAATTAATTATATGAAAAGTAAACTTATCTCTTCATATAATCATCATAAGTAATTCTAAATGCCAACTGTGTAGTTCTCTTACCAGTAAAAATATCTTTTTCTATGGAATCATCTATCTCATTTCTACTAAAACCTATTTTTTTTAGCATGTTAATAGATTTTATATTATCCTCATAACATCCTGCAACAATCTCTTTTAAATTATACTGTGAAAAACAAAACTTCATTGATAATTTAAAAGCTTCTATACCGTACCCCTCACTTCTATAAGGTTTATATATCCATATAGATAAATCAGGATTTGATACATCATAACTTAAGCGAACAGTACCAATTGTACATCTTTTTTCTTTTGATATAATTGTTGCCCAAAAATCATATTCGTCAATTTCAAAATAACAGAATTCTTCAAAACTCTCATCAAGAATAGAGTTATAGCCCTTCTGCGTTTCTGGATCCTTCCAACAATCATACATATCTTCATCATCACTATGACTATACCTTATTAGACTAATTCTATTATTTTCTATATACATGATTATTACATCCTAATTTAAAAATACTTATATGGATATAAATTGATTCCCAAAAAACTCCATCAATTAGCCTTACTAAAACCTTAGAAATATAAGTAAAAGAACATACTATAATAGTAACTCAAATAATTATAGATGAAAAAGCAACTCCATTCTTTCTCCTATTTTATTAAATCCAAGTTTTTTATACATTTCTTTTGCAGTATCCTCTTCATCAGTAACAAGATAAATGGTATGACACTTCTCCTTTATTCCTATATCAATTAAATATTTTAAAATAGTAGTTCCGTATCCCATCCTTTGATATGGTGGAATAACAGCAAAATCCTCGATTTTTACAACCCCATTATGTGTAAACAAATCACAATTTCCTATTATTTTTCCCTTATGATAACAAATATAAGAATCAACTCCTTTTTCAGAAATATATACCTTTCCCCGTCTATAACATCTTCTTGTACAAAAATCTTTTCCAAGGTTCTCCTCATCATGTTTTAAATCACAAAATAAAACATCATTTATCATTTCATCATTTATGACTTTCTTTATTGCACATTCAGAAATATAATTTAATCTTGAAAAATAAGAAATATCAAAAGAATAATATCCCATTTTTGATATTTCAGCATTATATTTAAGACTAGAAATCAAAGATCTATTTACAACATAATCTAAAATGATATTGCAAAATTTACTTTTTTCAAATGACCTTAATAAAATTTCATCTTCTATAATCTCTTTTAATTCACTATCTTCCATTTCTCTTTTTACATATGTGTAATTGTGATAATACATATCTTTTAATTGATTATCACTAAATCTAATTATATTGTCCTTTTCATAAAACTCTGAAAAACATTTTATATATTCAAATTCGCAGTTCATAATTTCTTTATCTAATAACATAATATCTACTCCATTTCTTCATTCTTATATAATTTAAATAATTTCTTTTAAATACATATTATTACCAATTTATAATACCTATCGAAACAAACTTATAATTAATTTTATACTAATTAAAATATAGGATTTAATTCTAACCACTTTTTAAGCATAATAATATCCTCATCGATATTTCTTATTACAGCAGAGTCTCCCCATGTATTTTGAAGAAAAGAAATGTATAGAGTACCAATATTAAAAATCCTTCTGAATGGAATAAAGAGAGAAATAGAACTTATCTCATTCCTACTCATTGTTCTAATTTTGTTATATCCATTTAAAAATTCACTTTTACGCTTTTCTCTCTTTTTCAAGTTTGTAATATCACATCCCATAGCAAAAGGGAAAGCGTACATTGAGATATCATATGCTCTCCATCCATTGCCACAGAAATCAAAATCAAAGAGGACAGGATTTTTGTTAGCATCAATTCTTATATTTCCACTATAAATATCACCATGGCACACCCCATATTCTGGTCTTTCCATAGTTAAACCTTTTAATCTCTTTTTTACATGTCTTGCAACTTCCTCTAAAAAATCTATGTCAAAATCATAAATATTAGAGAATTGTCTTATGGCATCTATAGAATTATCTATAAATAAAGGTTCGTCTAAATTTCTTCGATTAATTTCAAAATCGCATTTATCCCAAGCGTTATGAATTGAAGCAATATAACTTCCTAATCTTTCATTTAATTCGATAGTTTCCTCTGTTTTGTTAAATTCCTGTACTCCAACTGACGTATATAATACCCCATATCTTATTCCATTTACAGTATTAAATTGTGAAATGAACTTTCCATCACACTTAATAACTGGATATGTAACTTCAATATCTGAGAATTTGAGATGATTAAGTAAATCAATCTCCCCTTGAATTTCTTCTATGCTTCTTATCCCTTGACGGTATACCTTAAAGAAATATTCTTTATTGTCTCCAGTAACTTTATATATGTCATGTAAACCTCTATAAAATAATCGACATTTCATCACTTTACTCGGAAAATACTCTCGTGTAATATAATTACAAAGAGCATTTGATGATAATACAGATACCTCTAATGAGAAAAAATTATCCAATATAAAACCACCTCTCATATATAATTAGAAAACTATTGATTCTCAGTAATTATAATCATTTACCTAATTGTATAGTATAAAAATGCAATTATTTAGCATTATTTATACATAAATCACCTTCCGAGTTCTCACCATGATTTTTTCTACGAAATTACTAAGATAAAGAATATGGACATTCCTGTAATATTTGTTACCACTAAAGAATCAGTATTAGATAGGGTTATGGGACTTAAATTAGGAGCTGATGATTATATAGTCAAGCCCTTTGAAGCTATTGAGCTTTTAGCTAGAATAGAAGTAGCATTAAGGCACTATAATAAGTCAGAGGAAGTTATAAAATTTAGCCATATACAAGTTTATCCTAATCAAAGAATAGTAAAGGTTAATGAGGAATTAATAGATATTACCTTTAAAGAATACGATCTTTTAATATTATTTATAAGAAACAAAAATATTGCCCTTTCTAGAAATCAAATTCTGGAAAGGGTTTGGGGATATGATTATTCAGGCGAAACTAGGACTGTAGATATTCATGTTCAACGCCTACGAGAAAAATTAAATCTAAAGGAACATATAAAAACTATTTTCAAGGTTGTCTATAGGCTTGAGGAATAGAAATATTATATTGCTAGGACGAGTTTCAAAATAGAAAAGCATTTTTTCAATTTGAGATATATTTATTTACTGCTAAACATATAGGATTATATTATGACTTTTATTTAAATTGACTTCCATTAATCTTGAAACTCAAAACCCTATGAACCTCTTTTAATAAAAAGATTATCTTAAAAACTTCTTTCTTATAATTTATTTGAGAAGTTTATAAATTATTGAATCCTCAAATTCCTCATTAAGTATGTCCATAAAAACTTCATCATACTCGTTATTTCCATATATAATAGCACTTCTCCTTCTCCCAATTTCTTTGAAACCACACTTTTTACATGCTTTTATTGCTGCCTCATTAAAAGAGTAAGTTTCAATCATTATATTCCTTAGGTTAAGAATATTAAATCCAAAATCCAATAATAGTTTTGTAGCTTCTGTTCCTATCCCTTTACCTCTATGATTTCTTTCTCCTATGAACATTCCCATAACTGCATTTCTATTTATAAAATTTATTCTCATAAGTCTTGCAATTCCTATAACTTCATCTACATCCTTTCTTATAATATAAAATGCATATCCTGTATTATTATTCATATTTTCAAGATATCTTTTTTGTGCCTCATAAGTAATCATATCTGATATATCTCCTGTTCTAATAGCAACTTCAATATCATTACTCCAATTAGCAACCTTCTCTGTTTCCGCTGCATCTACTGGTGATAAATAACAGTTATCTCCAACTAGCTTTTTTAAATGATTCATCATTATCATTCCTTCACTTTATACTTTTTATAGACTTCCATAAGCTCCTCTCCATTTATACCATTAATACTCATCCCCTTAATATTACAATTTTCAATGCTTAAGTTTTCAAGATTAGAATCTATTATTTTGCTATTACTTAATTCACATCTCTCCATAGTGATGCTAGAGTCAATTTTATCTATATCTAAATTAATATCATGTATATAAGCATTAGATAAAGAAACATGACAGATTTCTACTTTAGTCATATTTGAATCACCAAATATAGAAGAACTCATATTAGTATTGGTAAAGCGGCTATTATTTAAGTTTGAATTAGCATATATATTTTTACATAAGTTCATATTTGAGAACTTTGAATTACTCATATTTGAATCATAGAAATCGCTATTCTTTAGATTACATTGACGAAAATTATTATTGATTAAATCTTTACCTATCCAGTAGTTTTCTAATTCTCCTATATCCTTCTTAGTTATTTTGCGATAATATCTTTCCCCTGTATCTTTTCCTATTAACTTATATCCATTACTTTCATAGAAATGATGGTTTCTCGAGCTTTCCTCAATGGTATCTAAAGACCATATATTCACTTTTGGAAATAACTCTTCAATAACCTTAAGAATCTTTGATCCAAGTCCCATATCTTGATACTTAGGTAATATGTATAATCTATCAATTCTTCCATGTTCCCTTCCAGTATAAGATATAAGAGTCACTCCAATAATATTTTCATGATATATTATCTTATAATATTTATTATCCCAAGTATGATATTTTTGCATATCTATAGAATTAAAACCTGGAATATAAGGTCTATCTCCATTTTTAAACCATCTTATAGCCTCATCCTCAATAACTTGAACCATAATATCTCTTATTTTTTCACCTTCATCCATAGCTATAGGTTCAAGTCTTAACTCCTCCCCCATTTATAATCCCTCTTTTCCTATAATAATTAAATTTTTTATACTATTTCTATGTTAAATAAACACTTCTTATAATGTCACTACACTTAACCCTTCTTATTTATATATATAATTTAACGCAATTAATATTCTTAATATTGAGAATATTGTAAGTATATTTTAAAATATCTAATTTACATTCCATATGTTACTCCTATGAAATATATCTTATTTCTTACTCTATATTTTAATACATTATTTCATTTTTCTAAATATAATTACATATATATACATTTAATTATATTTAGAAAATCTGTAATTTGTCAATTAACCTTTAGAAACCTCAGTAAAATTTATCTTATGTTATTATGACTATAGCATAAAGGATATCAATAATAACACTTTGTTTTCAACTTAAAACATATCTTTTTATATAGTTTCTCTATTATGCATATTATAAGTTTAAAGTAAATTATAAAAACTAATTATAATACTAAAATAGGATAAAACTTATTTTACTAAGTTCTATCCTATCTTAATTAATCTTTTATATAAATCCACCATCTATAGTTAACACTTGTCCTGTTATATATTTAGATTTATTAGAACATAAAAATACCACTGCATCAGCAATATCTTTTCCTTTCCCGAAGCATCCCATAGGTATTTCTTCCTTAAGACACTCTTTTTCTTCATTAGATAAAAAATTATTCATCTCGGTATCTATAACTCCTGGGGCAATAGCATTAATCCTAATACCACTTAAGGCCATCTCTTTTGCTAGAGATTTTGTAAATAAATTTATTCCACCTTTAGAGGTTGAATATATAACTTCACAGGAAGCACCAACATTTCCCCATATAGAAGAAATATTTATAATAGTTCCTGACTTTTTTCCTACCATGTGAGGTAGGGCTGCATGAGTCAAATTTATAACTCCTTTAAGATTTGTGCTCATTAAAGAATCAATCTCTTTAATATCCATATCCATAAATAATCCTACTTTGCTTACCCCTGCATTATTCACTAATATATCTATTTTACCAAGAATATTTGTTATATCTTGTATCATGGACTTACACTCATCATAGGATGATACATCTCCTTGTAGAAGAACTCCATTCCCTCCTAGGGCTTTTATTTCCTCTAAAGTTTTCTTCGCTTCATCTTCATTGGTTCTATAATTTATGGCAACCAAGACTCCTTCTCTTGCAAGCTCTATGGCTATTGCTCTTCCTATCCCCCTTGAAGCCCCTGTTACTAATGCAACTTTCCCATTAATACTCATTTTATAATATCTCCTTAGTTTATAGTTTTAACTTTTCTTTTATTATATATAAATACAAATATACTAGCTCCAATAATTATGAAGTAACCTAATAGGCTATATATATCTGGTATCTCGTTCCAAATGAATAATCCGATAAGGGCTGAGAATATAATATTTACATAATCAAATATAGATATCTCACTAGCTGGAGCATTTTTATAAGCTAAAGTTAGGGCAAATTGACCTATGGAAGCGGCACCCCCTGCTAGAAGTAAGTAAGAAACCTGGGTAAATGTCATAGGAACAAAATCCATGATCATAACCGGAAATGTAACTACAAGGGATACAAAAGAAAAATAAAATACAATGGTATAATACTCTTCCTTCCCTCCAAGAAACCTAACAAAGGTATAAGCTGCCCCTGCAAATATAGCAGAACTAACTCCTATAAGAGCCGGAATAATATTTAAATTAAAACTCGGTTTTATTATAAATAAGCTTCCAAAAAACGCTAAAAATAAAGCTCCTATTTGCATTGGAGTTATTTTCTCCTTTAAAAATAATACAGCAAAAATAGTTAAAAAGAATGGGCTTAACTTATTAAGCATAGCAGAATCTGCTAAAACTAAATGATCTATAGCATAAAAGTTAGCTATAATTCCTAATGTACCTAATATAGACCTTGCTAAAAGATACTTTTGATTTTCTTTTTTACCAAAAAAAGAACTCTTATGCTTAAGAATTAGCCCTAAGGCTACAATGCAGCTAACTAAATTTCTAAAAAAGCTTTTTTGAAAAGCTGGTAGGCTACCAGATAGCTTTACAAAAGCCCCCATCACTGCAAACCCTAAAGATGATACTATTATAAGTAAAATTGCTTTTGTTTTTTTATCCAACTGTAATCTCTCCTCTCACTATTAATTTTACTTGTAATTCATTTATATTACAAATAATTTATAGAACAATATTTAATTAATTTTCTTATAAAGATAAAATAAAAATAGGATTTATATACTTCATATAAATCCTATTTTTATTAATTTAAATTAATAACTCTTTTTTCACAGGTTATTATCTCTTTAATTGCCTTAGTTGGGCATTTACTTACACAAATACCACATTGAGTACACTTATCATAATCAACTAAAGCTATACTATCTGATACCTTAACTGCTTCTGCCGGACAATTTTTCTCACAGATTTTACATCCTATACATCCCACTGTACAGTTACTACGAACTATTTTTCCCATATCCTTAGAGTTACATTGAACTCTAATCTTCTTTTCTACTGGTACTTCATCTATTAGGGATTTTGGACAAACTTTTCTACAAGCACCACAGTTTGTACATTTTTCTTCATCTACAATTGCAACACCATTTACAACTTCTATGGCATCAAATTCACAAGCACTTACACAGGTTCCGAGTCCTAGACATCCATAAGAACATCCTTTGTCTCCACCTTCTAAAAGGCTTGCTGATACACAATCTTTTATTCCTTCATATTGAAATTTGTTCTTTGCACTATCACAATTTCCATTACATTTTACAAAGGCAACTTTCCTCTCTACTGAGCCTACCTTTACCCCCAAAATGTCTCCTATTAAATTTGATACTGATGCTCCACCAACTGTACATGCTGTAATACTAGCATCTTCTTCAATAACAGCCTTTGCATAAGCATCACATCCTGCAAATCCACATCCTCCACAATTAGCCCCTGGAAGAATCTCTCTTACTCTTGGTATTTTTTCATCTACTTCAACATGAAATTTCTTTGAAGCATAACTTAAAAGTATACCAAATATTAAACCTAAAATACCCAGGCTTAGAGCTGAGTATACTATACTAGCTGAATCCATACTCTACCTCCTAGTGTATTACTCCTTGGAACCCTAAGAATGCTATAGACATTAATCCAGCAGTGATTAATGTTATAGGAAGACCTCTTAAAGCCTCTGGAATGTTTTTATTATTATCGATCTTTTCTCTAAGTCCTGCAAGAAGCACTATAGCAAGCATATATCCTGCTGCTGCTCCAAGACCATTAAATAATGCCTTTAAAAACCCATAGTCTTCTTTTATATTTATAACTGACATTCCAAGAACTGCACAGTTAGTTGTTATTAATGGTAAATATATTCCTAAAGCCTTATAAAGAGAAGGACTTAATTTTTGAATAACCATTTCTACAAATTGTACTAATGCCGCAATAACTAATACAAACGCTATAGTATATAAGTAAGTTATATTTAATGGCTTTAACACAAAGTGATATACACTATAAGACATAATTGAAGCAAGTCCCATAACAAATGTAACTGCAAGTCCCATTCCTACTGCAGCATCTGTCTTTTTCGATACTCCAAGAAATGAACAAATTCCTAAAAACTTTGAAAGAACAAAGTTATTTACAAGCATAGCATTTATAAATACTAAAAATATTTCCATATCTTATCACCTTTCTAATGTATTAGTTCTGTGGTTTTACATTACATCCCATGGAGCATTTAGAACAATCATGGATTTTAACCTTATTATTCTTATTTCCACTCTTTTTCATCTTGATTATATTTATAATAACCATAAGAATTCCTAAAGTGAAAAATGCCCCTGGTGCTAAAACCATTATAGAAGCTGGCACGTAAGAAGTTGGCATTATTTGTATCTCAAATAATGTTCCACTACCTATAAGTTCTCTAAAGGATCCTAATATAGTTAATGCTAATGTAAATCCAAGTCCCATACCAAGACCATCAAAAATTGAAGGAATAACCTTGTTCTTAGATGCATAAGCTTCTGCTCTTCCAAGAATTACACAGTTAACAACTATAAGAGGTATGAAAATACCAAGAGATTTATAAAGACTTGGAACATATCCTTGGATTAAAAACTCTATTATAGTAACAAAACTTGCTATAACTACTATATAAGCTGGAATTCTTACCTTACTTGGGATAAGTTTTCTTATTAATGATATAACAAGGTTAGAGCATATAAGTACCACTGTAGTAGCAATCCCCATACCAAATGCATTTTTAGCATTTGCCGTAACTGCAAGAGTTGGGCACATTGCTAGCACTTGAACAAATATAGGGTTTTCATCCCATATTCCATTTTTTAATCTTTCAAATAATACTTTCATATTTAAGCTCCCTTCTTTAATGTACTATTAAATATTTTTAGAGCTTCATTTACTCCATTTACAACTGCTGTAGAAGAAACTGTAGCACCAGATATACCTTCTACTTCATTTGCCTTACTTGAAGAGTTTTTTACTAAAGAAAGCTTGTCACCTTTTTTAAGCTGAAATTTATCACTAAAATCTTTTTTCTCTATTTTAGATCCAACTCCTGGGGTTTCTGAATGAGATAAGATTTTTATTGCATTTACACTTCCTTCTAAATTTAAAGAAACCATTATCTCTACATCTCCATGGAATCCCTTTGATACAGTCTTAATCAAATACCCACAAGGCACATCATTATTTACACCCTCTAAAATCTCCTTAACATATTCATTAGAAGATAAATCTAGGTTACTTGTCTTCACTGTAGTAGCTTCTGGCATTAAAGCCTGAAGTTCTTTTTTATCAATCTTACTATTTTCTTTAATAAGCTCCTTAGTTCCCTCGTAAGAAAATCCAAGTAGCACTCCTGCTATTGTAGTTACAATACAGAGTATTATTCCAATCTTTACATGATTTTTCATTATACAATAGCCCTCCTTAATTTAGAAAATACCATCTTATCTATTAAAGGAGTAAATAAATTCATTATTATTATGGCATAGTATGCACCTTCTGAATTATATCCATATATTCTAAATAATCCAGTTAGTATTCCTGCTACTATAGCAAAAATAACTTGTCCCACAAAACTCATAGGAGTTGTGGCATAATCATTGGCCCCAAATATAGCAGCTATCATTATACTACCTGACATAATTCCTCTTAAAGAGGACTCAAAGTCCATAGCTTCTTTTCCAAAGAAATAATAAAATAAGAAGCAAGTTACTAGATAAATAACCGTAGTGTGGATTTTAATAACTCCTCTATAGGATAAATATATAAATCCAACAAATAAGGCTAATATGGATACTTCCCCTATGGTTCCAATCTCTTGTCCAACAAATATATCCCAAAGGCTTGGCAATGTATTTGTTGCCACTTCTGCTCCTGCACCACTAGCTGATGTAACAGCTTCAGTAGCTGCTTCTGCTCCTGATGCAGCTGTAACTGCTTCAGTGGCTTCAGAAACTTTTATTAAAACAGATGAATAAGAAGTAATTAAAAAAACCTTAGCTGCTAGGGCTGGATTCATTATATTTTGACCTAGTCCTCCAAAAAACTGTTTGACTATTATTATAGCAAATCCATTAGCTACAACAGGAAGCCATAAAGGAACATGAGGTGGTAATATAAGTCCTATTAAAAGCCCTGTAACTAAAGCACTAAAATCTTTTATAGTTATTTTTCTTTTAAATATTTTTTGCCAAAGTGCCTCAAAAAACACACTGGATAATAAAGATACAAGTAAAATATATGCAGCCTCTTTTTTATAAAAGTATATTCCTGCTCCTGCTGCTGGAAGCAGTGCTATAAAAACATCTCTAATTATAGAGTCTTTATCCTTTTTAGATCTAATAAAGGGCTTAAAGGATACCCTCATTAGTTTCTCCATAATATCTGTCCTCCTATTATATTATTTTCTCTGTCCAGTAGCTATTCTATGAGCTATATGTCTTCTGCTTGGACATATATAACTACAAAGTCCACATTTTGTACAAAGATCTCCATTGTATTCCTTAAATCCTGTGCTATCATCATTTATCACAAAGGATTCAAGTTTCATTGGAAGAAGTTTAACAGGACATATATAGCTGCATCTACCACAGCTTATACAAGGCGACTCCTCATAGACTACTTCTTTATTAATGGTTAAGCTTTTTATTCCTTTAACAACTCTTTCCTCTAAAGAACCTAAAGCTTTTCCTCCTAAGGAACCATTTACGACTACCTTCTCTATAGAGTTAATATCCTCTCCTAATGTATTTAGGATATCCTTTACAGCTGCCCCTTTAGGAACTAAATATACTCCTGGGTTTTTAATATGATTTCCTCCTATAGAAAGTAATTTTAAGTTTTCATCCTCTAATGAATCAGAAAATTCTTCTACAAAATCATATAATTCTACAACCTTGAATTTTTCTTTAATCCCAAGCTTAAAGGCTAAAGCTTCATCTCTTAAAAATGAATCCTTGTAGGAAATAGATTTAACATCTATTTTATCTACCTTAGCTAAAAGATTTTCTTTTCCCTTCTCTAATACTATGGAAATTTTAGTGTCATATTTCTTAATAAATTTTTCCACTATTCCTTGTAGATTATCCCTATAATTGCTTAAAAGTACGGAATTTGTTTCATCAAAAGGTTCCCTATCAATAGCTTTTAGAATGATAGTATCTAGATTATCATAATTTTCTGAAGCTACACTTAAGTACTTTTCTTGATTTTCTACTGGAATATCTAGCTTTTTTACTCCTTTAAAAGGAATTCTCATGGATTTTATTTCCTTAAAGGCTCTATTAAGAGTTAAAAATCTCATTTTCTCCCTCCTATTATGTTTTAAAGAACACTTAATAAGTTATTCGTTTACTTATTTAATACTTAACAATTTTAACATAATATTAAATCCTGTACAAGAAAACTTGTGGAATACATAGAATCTTAGAGAATTATGCAGAAATGTAGGATACTTTTAAGGGCAAAAGTATCCTAATTAGATTATATTAATCAATATAAAGAAATATTCTATATTAAAAACCTTAAATCCTTGATTATAATCACCCTAAATTCTTATACTAATTAACTTTAACTAATATCCAATTAATAATAGGATTTAAATTGCTTAAAATCGACTTTATTTTTATTATATATTTACTAAATCATATTAAGAAATATTTTTTCTAAAATATTATTTTAAACCTCTAATAATATATGCTTTTAACTAATAAAATATATGTTTATAATATAAATTATTATTTACATTATATATATACTGTTATAGGATATAAGTATCTAAATATAAGTTAATAGTCTAGAAAAGAGGATTTTTCAATGAAACATTTATTTATAATTAATCCTGCTGCAGGTAATGGTAAAGCTATCAATTATATAGATGAAATCCATAAATACTTTAAAGATAAAAATGTAAATTATAAAATTAAGGTTACAGAAGATAGAGGGCATGCTACTCTTATTGCTAAAAAATATTCTTCTTTACATAAAAATCTAAGAATATACTCCTTAGGTGGAGATGGAACCTTAAATGAGATACTAAATGGTATGGCATGTAGCTCGGCATCCTTAGGTGTTATACCTTGTGGCACTGGAAATGATTTTATAAAATCAGTATCTAAAGATAACTCCTTTTCAGATATTCTAAAAAATACTATTGAAGGTGAGGAAAAACTTATAGATATAGCCTTAGCTAATGGAAGATATTTTTTAAATATTTCCTCTGTGGGCTTAGACTCTGAGGTAGCCTATAACAGTAAAATGTTTAAACAAAAGAGGTTTATCCCCTCTCATATGTCATATTTTTTAAGTCTTTTATATACTCCATTCTATTTTAAAAGCCTACCTCTTGAAATATACATAGATAATAAAGAACTTAAAGAGGAAAGCATGCTTATGGCTGTATGTAATGGCTCATTTTATGGAGGCGGGATACCTATTTGTCCTGATGCTAATTTATCTGATGGGAAACTTGATATTTGTTTAGTTAAAAAAGTTTCCTTATTAAAGCTTCTACGCTTTATTCCTAAAGCCTTAAAAGGGAATCATGGAGAAGCAGAAGAAGTTTTATTTTATAAAGGGCGTAATCTTAAAGTTAAAAGCTCAAAGAACTTTTCTCTTCAATGGGATGGAGAAATATTAAGATGTAATGAAGCAGAGTTTACCATAATACCTAATGGCCTTAAAGCAATAATACCAAAATAATAAAAGGCACCTAGGTGCCTTTTATTTAAAACTTATATTACCATTTTCCATCTTATCGATTATAGCTAAGGATTCTACCCTAACTCCTTCTTTTTCTATTACACTTCTTCCTGGTTGGAAACCTTTTTCTATAACAATTCCAACACCTACTGGAACTCCCTCGCCTTGTCTTACTATATCAATAAGTCCTAAAGCTGCGCATCCATTAGCTAAAAAATCATCTATTATGAGTATTCTATCACCCTCATTTATAAAGTTTTTATTCACCTTTACATCATAAGTAGTGTTTTTTGTATAAGAATGAACTCTAGAACTTAGCATATTCTTGTCCATATTATCTCCAAGAATTTTCCTTGCAAAAACCACTGGAACAAAATCAAAGTATTGCGCTACAATAGTGGCTATTCCTATACCTGAAGCTTCTATAGTAAGTATCTTGTTTATACCATCCTCTTTAAACCTTCTTTTAAATTCTTTTCCCATTTCATTAAATAGCTTAACATCCATTTGATGATTTATAAAGCTATCTACTCTTAATATGTTCCCCTCAGTAACTAATCCTTTTTCTAAAATTACATTCTTTAATAATTCCATAGTAGTTGTACCCTCCAATTTCTTATTTCTTACAGGACAAAAACTTTTGTAATTAACTTCATTAGTAAGAAATTTAAAACAAAATCTTTAGTTATACACCATCCATAGAATATATAATTAAACCTAAAACAATAAATCTAAAGATGAGAATATTCCTTAATCCTCTTATACCTTTAGATAGATTTTATATATTTTAGTAATAAATTATATATTCGTAGTCAGGTAATTTACGGCATCCTGGTAGAAACTTCTGAACCATATTATCAGATATATACGAATATTTAATAATATTTTTTATATAATGTATATTATATTATATATATTTTAAAATACAAGCGTTATTCTAGATAAGTAAAAAATAAAACTCTAGAGCTCATAAATATATAAAAAAAGCGTATTATAAAAGGACCGAAATTCGGTCCTTATTTTTTATCTAGTTTAAAAGAGCTTTTTAATGATACTATTCTATTAAGAACTAGATTATTATCTTTGCTATCCTTAGGATCTACATTAAAATATCCATGTCTAAATAATTGATACTTGTCTTGAATCTTAGCATTTTTCATATTAGTTTCAACAAAACCCTTTAATACTTCCATAGAACTCGGATTAATTTGCTCTAAGAAATGCTTCTCTTCATCAGTGTCATTATCAAGAATTAATGGTTCATAGATTCTAAACTCAGCAGGAATAGAATCCTTTGCATCAACCCAGTGAATAGTTCCTTTAACTTTTCTACCAGTAAATCCAGTTCCACTTTTAGTTTCAGGGTCATAAGTACAATGAATTTCTGTTATATTACCATTATCATCCTTTATAAAGTTATTACACTTTACAAAGTAAGCACCCTTAAGTCTTACCTCGTTTCCTGGGAATAATCTAAAGTACTTCTTTGGAGGATTCTCCATAAAGTCTTCTTGCTCAATATATAACTCCCTAGAAAATGGAACTAATCTCTTACCTGCATTTTCATCATCAGGGTTGTTTTCTATCTCAAGCATTTCAACTTCTCCTTCTGGATAGTTGGTTATAACAAGCTTTAGTGGTTTTAAAACTGCCATAGCTCGTGGAGCCTTTGTGTTAAGATCTTCTCTTATAAAGTGCTCAAGCATAGCAGCATCTACTACTGAGTTAGCTCTTGCAACTCCTATAGCTCTACAGAAATTCCTTACTGCTTCTGGAGTATATCCCCTTCTTCTAAGTCCAGCAATGGTAGGCATTCTTGGATCATCCCATCCATCCACTACCTTCTCATCTACAAGAAGCTTAAGCTTTCTTTTACTCATTACAGTATTAGTTATATTTAATCTAGCAAATTCTATTTGCTGAGGAGTACTTTCCATTTCACATTCTCTTACTATCCAATCATATAATGGTCTATGATCTTCAAATTCAAGAGTACATATAGAGTGGGTTATTCCTTCTATAGCATCTTCAAGAGGATGAGCAAAGTCATACATTGGGTATATACACCAATTTGTTCCTGTATTATGATGCTCTGCATGAGATATTCTATATATTATAGGATCTCTCATATTAATGTTAGCAGATTTCATATCTATCTTAGCTCTTAATACCTTTTCTCCATCTTTAAAATCTCCATTTTTCATTTTTTCAAATAATTGAAGATTTTCTTCTACACTTCTATTTCTATAAGGACTTTCAGTACCTGGTTCCTTTAAAGTTCCCCTATAAGTTCTTATCTCTTCTGGAGTTAAATCACAAACATATGCTTTTTCTTTTTTTATAAGAAGTATAGCTCTTTTATACATCTCTTCAAAATAATCAGATGCAAAATATAAATTATCCCAGTTAAATCCAAGCCACTGAACATCTTCCTTTATAGATTCTACATATTCAGTATCTTCTTTAGTTGGATTTGTATCATCAAATCTTAAATTTGTATTTCCCTTAAATTCATCTGCAAGCTCAAAGTTTAAAACTATAGATTTTGCATGACCTATATGTAAATAACCATTAGGCTCTGGAGGAAAACGAGTTATAATTTTTTTATGCTTTCCATTTTCTATATCAGAAGTTACAATATTTTTTATGAAATTTGATGAGGTAATTTCTGTTGACATTTTCATCATCCCTTTTCTCGCCTTAATTTATTCTTAAATAAATATATCATAAAAATACAAATGTTTCTATAAATATTATTAATTTTGTCTTAGTAATATATGTACTATGCCAGATAATATGTGCTTTTCCCTTAATCATCATATTACCTAAAAAGATATATTATTCCAGTCTATTATTAAATATCGAATAGTTTTATAAAAAACTTATATACTTTAGTTGTATTATAAATTTATATAGATTTCCTCTATAGTTTTAAAATCCTATTTAAAACTTATAAATTAATGGTATAATCTACTTAATTTAAATACAATATCTAGGAGGATATTAAATGGGATATGTTGAGAACCTTCGAAAACTAGTTGGCCATACCCCTCTAATACTAATGGGATCTGTGGTTATTATTATAAATAATGAAAATAAAATTCTTCTTCAAAAACGTAAATCTCCTTATATTCTTTGGGGATTACCTGGTGGACTTATGGAACTATCCGAATCTACTGAAGATACTGCTAGAAGAGAAGTTCTTGAAGAAACTGGTCTAACCCTTGGAAAACTTAAACTAATTGATGTATTCTCTGGACCAGAATATTTTATAAAATTACCTAGTAAAGATGAATTTTATGTGGTAACTGCTGCTTATTATACTAATAGCTTCAACGGTAAAATAGTCATAGATAAAAAAGAATCTCTTGAATTTAAATTTATTGACCCTTATGACCTTCCAGAAGAAATGGTTAAGAGTCATAGAAAAATCATAGAAACCTTTCTTAGTAAAATTTAATTTTTAAGTATAATTTATCTTTCTACATAAGGCTAAAAATAGGAGTTAATAAGTTATTATTAATTCCTATTTTTTATATAAATTCTAAATATCTTCCTTTTGTCATAGTATATATAAATTATGAATATAAAAAGGAGGTATTTCCTTGAAACATATTTCTTATAAAAGAATTAAAGTAATTTCTGAAGGCAAAGCTCTTATGTATTTATCTCTAATTCCTGTTATTCTTCTTATTATAAAAGATATTGATAAAAATAATATTAGTTATATAGTGTTTTACATAATCTTAACCCTAATTCCTCTTTTATCTGGTTGGAACTACTTAAGTAAATACCTATATCTAGTAGAAGACTCTATAATAAAAACTTTAAAGATATCCTTTAAACTTATTATTGTGCAATGGCTAATTATTATATTCTATATTTCTCTTACAGAAGACCTTCATTTAAAACATCTTCTTTCATATACTTACTCTTTAAAGGAATTTATATATATTGTACCTGTTAAAGGGATCATTGCTTCCATTTCAGAAGAAATTTTTAAATTTTTTCTATTTTTTTCTATTTTATCTCTTATTAAAATAAGGGATTTTGAAAAAAAGGTTAAAACTTCTGTAATTCTATCATCTATAGTTTTTGGATTAATCTACATGGCACGATATAAATACTCTACATTAATACCTATTTCTTTAATTACAATTCCAACATACATGGTGTTTATTAAATATTCTAGCATAACCCCTTTAATTTTAAATCATTTAATAGTCTTTCTCTTATTTCATGGTTCCAAAATAAAAATATATGATGTATCATCAAACACTATTATATACATTTTTCTTTCCTTATTATCTGCATCATATCTTGTCACCTATATATATAAGTCTATTAAAAGTAATAAGGATACAAATTGCCTAAAATGATTTTTTTATTTTAAATTCCTATAGGATTTTAAATTGAATTTATACATATATTTAATCTAGTATAAATCAAACATAATTTTAATGAATGAATTTAGACTTAATATTAAAATCCTATATAAGGTTTTATAATTTAAATGAACTTCTTTATCTATTTAAATTATAGTATTTTTATTAAAATTTAAAGAATAAAAGAGATTTTCTTAATTTATCTATATATTTCTATGTAAACTCCCTATATATATTTTTGAAAAATATAAGTTTCTTATGATAAAATATAGTTTGTATACTAGAAAGGAGCTTAAATCATGGCAAAGGTTATAAAAAATAGAAGTCATATGAAAAATGATATACTTTTTACTAATTTTAGAATGATATTTCAAGGAATAAAATTCTTAGCTTTAGCTGTTTTATTTATATATATTTTAATCTTACAAGGAAGAAATAGATTCATTAATTCATATATGATTATGATATATGGAATTTATACTATATATAGAATTATATATCTTTCTAAGAAAAAAAATATATTGAAACAATGTATTGAGGGAGAAAAAAACTTCTTAAAACTAGCTGAAAGACTCCCAAAAAACTATAAAGTCATTCATAACCTTAACTTAAACTATGATGGTAAAAAAAGCAAAGTTGATGTAGTTGTTGTTGGAGATTCTGGAGTATTTGTTATAGATATAAAAAATGTGACTGGAACTATAAAAGGAAATGTATATGATGAAGATCTGATACAAATAAAAAAGACCAAGGAAGGTGACGAATTTGAAAATAAGATGTTTAATCCCCTTCCTGAAGTTAATAGTAACAGTGAAAAAATATGTGCATTTTTAAAAGAAAACCATATATATATTAATGTTCAATCAATGGTGGTATTTGTTGATGATAATGTAAACTTAGACTTAAATGGTACATGCCCTACAGCTTATTTTGAAATTAATGATTCTAAAGAAAATCTATTTATAAATTATATAACGAATTATAATACAGATGTACATTTATCTAAGTATGATAAAAAAAATATAGTATCTTTACTATGTAATTAATAAAGTATTTAAGGCTTTGCAGAACTAATTTATAGTTCTGCAAAGCCTTAAATCTTTTCCTTTAAGTAATTTCCTCTATAGTTATACTATTTTCCTCTATAAGCCTATCATAGTCCTTTAAGTCTCCTCTTAGTTTTCCCATTGCTTCATCTTGATCCTCTGCTAAAATAATAGCTCTTACTGGATTTCCATCTGGATCTTTTCCTTCGCATAAAAATAGCTTCATATTATCACCCCTATATACTAAACCTTTTTATTATATTTATTGTATATAAGAATAGATTATTACTTATATACTAATTTTAAAGATTATAAATCTATCTTCTGTGATAAAACTTGTACTATTATATGCATATAACTAAAATAATTACCTTATTCTAAAGTTATAATACTATTAGGTATAATTATAGTATATATAAAAAAATAAAAGCATATTTCGAAGTTATCTTTTCGAAATATGCTTTATTTATCTTTTAAAACAAAGTTTATGCCCTTATTAAAATTATTTATTAGTAGCTATAATAATTAAGGCTATAACTATACATAATCCTGTTATTATATTCTTATGACTACTACTTCTAAATCTTGCTATTCTAAAATGCCGCTTACTTATAGGATATAAGAGAGGAATTCCTCCAACTGTAATAAAATCTAAAATTAAGTGGCTAATATACCCTATTATAGTACCAAAAGAAAAATATTGTACTATGGTTTTAACATATCCTTGAAATATGTTAGGCAGTCTCATTATAAGTATTGAATATATTATTAGAAATAATGGTGTATGAGTTATACCCCTGTGACCAAAAGTTTTATTTATTCCTTTAGATAAAACCTTAAATTTCCTTCCTATTAAACTTTTAGGGTGATCAAGATCTGGTATAAGACTTCCTATATATGACCCTAAAATTAAAGCAGCAGAAAAAACTATCTTCTCAGAAGGATCTGCACTAACTGCAAAAGTAGTTACAGTAATAATTCCTGTACATATTCCTCCTATCCTATGTGTTTTATAATCCAATGTGACACCTCTTTTGATTTTGTCGAATTTTGTATTAATATAATACCACACTTTATTTAAAACACAAAGACTATCCTATAAATAAGTAACTAAAATTTAAATTATTTTCTCCTCTAATAACTTCTTTGCCCTCTTAAGTATAAAATCATTATGTTCTCCATTATGAAATCTTTCTAAAATCTCTTCTTTTTTTAATTGAAATAATGATTCTAATTCCTCTACAGTATTATGTTTTTCATAGGAACTTATAAGTGTACTTCCTAGTTCTTTTACATCCTTATAAACTTCCACCTTCGACAGTATCATTTCCTCTTCATTTTCAAATGATATATTTTCACATAAATCCTTAAGATATAAAAAGCTGCTTTCAGAATTTTTTATAGAGTCAATATCTTTCACATGTTTTTCATACTCATCAATTAAAAGATAATCTACTAAATCATTGTCCTTAAATAAATTTAAAGTCCCCTCTGTCCCTGAAACTACAACTACATTGGTGCGTCCTAGAACAGCTGAAACCTTTGATAGATAAATAGATGGTAACGCTATAAATTTTATAAAAGCTATAATATCTTCTACATTAGGTACAGATAAATATTTAGAATATATATCATTTTTCCTTTTATTTATTAAAGAAAATCCTATTATATAATATCCCTGTTTAAACCCAATTTCATTAGCCTTATCAAAATAGCTTTTCCAATAATGAATTGATTGATTTATCATACACACTCTCTCCTTAAATATTATCCGTTATAGTTATTATTAAGTACACTGATAGAAAATATACTTTTCTAGTGAAAGTCACTATTTTTATAATAATATCTATATTCTATATATTTATAAAGAATATATTACATATGACGATAATATCCTATACAATATAAGTATAGTTTTAAAAACTTTAATTATTCTTACATATGAAAATTAACTTACAGGGGTGATAAACCATGAAACTTACATTAAAACATAAAATCTTATTTTTAGTTCTATCCTTAATATTACTTCTTAGTATTAGTTCATTAACCCTATCTTACTATTCCTCAACTAAGATAGGAAAAAATGATAAATATAATGAACTTGCTTCTATATCTACCCTATCTCTTTCATTACTGGATGAAAAATATCCCGGGGATTTTAAAATTGAAGAAGACAAGCTCTATAAAGGATCTACACTTTTAAATGATAACTTTGAATTTGTTGATTTAATTAAAGAAAAGACTAATAGTGAGGCTACCATATTCTTAAAAGATAAAAGAATAACTACCTCTATTCTAAATGGAGATAAAAGGGCCGTAGGAACTACCCTATCTAAAGATATATCTACTAAGGTATTAAATGAGGGAAATGAGTTTATTGGCGAAGCTGAAATATTATCAAAACCTTATATGACAAAGTATCTCCCCCTAAAAGACTCAAATAATAATATTTTAGGAATACTATTTGTGGGAGTTGAAACTAAAGAATTTAAAGAAACACTTGTAGGTACTATGGTTACAATGATAGGAATTTCTTTAGGTGTAATTGTTTTATCAATTGTTCTAAGTATAGTATTATTAAATAAAATAATTAAACCTCTAATTACTTCTGTTGGTTACCTGAAGACTCTTTCTACTGGAGACTTAACCATAGATATAGATAAGAACCTATTAAATAGAAAAGATGAGATTGGTGAACTATCTAAAGCCATAGATTATATGAAGAATTCTATAAAAACTATAGTTTTAAATGTTAAAAATACCAGTGAAGAAGCACTTAAAGGCTCTAATTCTCTTCATTTTGTATCCTCTGAAATGTCCAAGTCTTCTCAAAATATTTCTGCATCTATGGAAGAAATGGCTGGTGGAGCTACCACTCAGGCAGAGGAACTTATGAATATAACAGAAGATATATCTACCTTAAGTAATATTATAAATGATATAACATTTTCAATAGAAGATATTCATAAGTCCTCTATTGACACTAATAATATGTCAAATAGCAGTAATAAAGATATGATAAAAATATCAGAGTCTATAGGTTTAGTTAGAGATAAATTCTCTTTATTTACAGAAAGAATATTATCTCTTGGTAATAAAATTAATGACATTCATAAAATAACATCTACCATAACTAATATATCAAAACAAACAAATCTTTTAGCATTAAATGCTACTATAAGTGCTGCAAAGGCTGGAGAACATGGTAGAAGTTTTTCAATTATTGCAGATGAAATTAGAAAACTATCAGAGCAAAGCAAGGCATCTTCAGATAAAATAGCCTTTTTCATAAATGATATATCTAAAGATACTATAAATATTGTAGAGGAATCAAAAGTAGTTGGGGAAGAACTGTCTAATCAATTACTTACTATAGATACTACTTTAAATTCCTTTAAAAATATAACTAATTCCTTTAATTCAATGATGCCTAAAATAAGGAAAATAAACCATTCTATAATTAATATAAATGAAAAGAAGGAAGGAATATTCTCAAAGGTAGAAACTACTGCATCAATATCTGAAGAAATCTCTGCCTCTACAGAAGAGATGGCATCTACCTCAGTAGAACTTAGTTCCTCTTCATTAGATGTTTCAAAGGCCTCTGAAAGCTTAAAGGAAATCACTGAACACCTAAGAAATGACATAGAAGTGTTTAAAGTTTAATTACTATTCTAAACCATACTCCTTCTATTTAAAATTATATATTATTTATAAAAAGACTGTACTAAGTTCTTATTAGAAATTAGTACAGTCTTTTAGCTTACATAAATGTAAGTTAAAACTTAATAAATGTAAGACTATAGAATTAGAGATTTTTGTAAAATATTTTATACTTATATTATAGTATTTTAAACCTATTGTGCTATTTCTTGTTAGAAGAATGGATTTTAATATTTTTAACTTTTAATGCTAAAAATTATAACTTTTAAAAATTAAGAAGCTTACTAAGATAAAGTAACTAGCACAAAGGTAATTTAACTTTATTACATAAAAGAGGTGTCTTAATGAAACTACATGAAATATCCTTTAAAAACATAAAAAATAATCTTAGAGACTATGGAATGTATATGATTTCTATGAGTTTTTCTGTTTTAGTATATTATATATTTAAAACCATAGAGTATAATAAATCCATAATTGAATTCGTCCAATCTAATAATAAACTATCACCTGTATTTAGTGCATCTGCCTCAATTCTTCTTATATTTGTCTTTATCTTTATATGGTATAGCTCAAGTTTTTTTGTAAGAAGGCGCAAAAAAGAGATAGGTATATATGCCCTTTTAGGAATGAAACCAAAAGAAATTTCTATAATAATGTTTTATGAAAATATTATTCTTGGTGGCGCTTCCTTAATATCAGGTATTATTCTTGGATCTCTCCTTGGAAGAATAATTATAAATTTATATCTTAAAACCTTAAGTATTCCCTATAATATAGACAAAACTTTAAGTATCACTGCTATTGAAAAAACTATTATGGTATTTTCTATAATATATATAATAGTTGCTTTCAAAAATTCTAGAATCATTTATAAATTTAAACTCATAGATTTAATGAATGGAGATAGTACAAGTGAAGACCCTGTAAAACCTAAGAAAAATCAATCTAAAAATGCTATAAGGACTATAATAACAGGCTATATTGTCTATATAGTTTTCACCTTTATAACCTTTGGAATATCTTTATTTGTAACATTAACTACTGTTATATCAGGAACCTATTTACTATTTAACTCTTATCTCATTAATAAACTTAAGAATAGTAAAAATACCCCTGAATATTATAAGGGAACAAATTTAATTACTACTAATCATTTAATGTATAGGATTAAAAGTAATGCAAGAACTTTAGGTACAATTGCAATTCTTATAGCATCTACAGTTACAGCTATGGGAGCTAGTATGTCCTCTGAAATTGGAGCTAAAAAATCTGAGAAGGAATTAAAGTCTTCATTCCATTATGCAATTATAAGTAAGGACATAAATAACTTAAATAATATAGAAGCCCTAATTAAAGATACTAATACTATAAATAATAAACTTACTGTGACTTCCATAGATATATCTGGAAATAAATCCTTTTCTAATGGAAATATTCATGGTATATCTTATAGTGATTATAGTAAAATTAAAACTCTTAAAGGACTATATCCTTCTTCAGAATTAAATTCTAAAGAAGTAATAGTGTTAGGTGAATTAAAAGACTTAATAAGTTCTGATAATAAATTTACTATATATAGTGGTGAGAAATTCAATGTAAGAAATCGTGAGAGAGAAGAGCTTCTGAACCTTGGATTATTACCTAATATAGTTGTGTTTTCTGATAAAGACTTTAACAAGATAAAATCCTTAGGTAGAATTACCAATATAGGCTTATTTAATGTAGATAATTTCCTAACTTTAAATTCAAAGGTCTATGATTTTAAAAATAATCTAGAAAAAGATAAGAATGATTCTTTAGAAAAGCTATCTATCCTAAGACAAAGATATATTAATGAAAGATTCCTTAGTGGTACATTTTTCTTTGTTGGTATGTTTATGGGACTTATCTTCACCATGTGTACTGCATCTATTATAATGTTTAAACAAGTTCAAGAGGCCTATGAGGAAAAAGAAAGATATGAGACCTTAAAAAAACTTGGATTTAGAAAAAAAGAAATAAAAGAAACTGTCTCTAAACAATTAAGAGTAATATTCTTCTATCCTTTATTAGTCGGTCTTTCTCATAGTGCAGTAGCACTTATATATATAGGCTTAATCTTTGGTGGTGGTGCCTTTAAACCAACTATACTAGTTGCTATTCCATACTCTATTGTTTACTCCTTATATTATCTTATAACAAGAAAACTATACTTAAATATAGTCTATTAATAACTTCTTTCTAAGAAATAAGTAGTAGCAATATTTAAGTAGAAATATATGAATAACACTTCTCCTATTCTATATAAAAATATCAAAATAGAAGAAGAGGCTACAAAAGCCTCTTCTTCTATTTATAATAAACTTTTCTCTTAATATCTTTTGTTAATTATAATTAATAATTTTCATCCTTAGTAAAAATATTAAAATAAATTGTACTTTTACTTTATTTAAGTATTATGCTTTAAATCCCAATGATAAATATTATTGACATACCTTTCCTGGGTTTAATATATTTTTACTATCAAAGCCTTGCTTAATTGAATTCATTATAAGTAAAGCTTCCTTTTGAAGAGAAGAATTTAAATATGTTTTTTTCGCATATCCAATTCCATGCTCTCCTGAAACCATACCATTTAATTCTTTAGACTTTTCATACATACAATCCATAACTTGATTTAATTTTTCTTCCCATATCTGTTGACTCAAATCATCTCTTAATATATATATATGAAGGTTTCCATCACCAGCATGTCCAAAACTTTTAATTCTTATATTATGCTTGTCTTCTAATTCATGAATAAATTTAACAAAGACTGCTACCTTATTTCTAGGAACAACTACATCAACCTCATCCATCTCTGTAGTAGAAGATTTTATAGCCTCTAGGAATGCTCCCCTAGCTGACCATATAGCTTCTTGTCTTTCCTCTGTATCAGATATTAAAACATCTATTGCTCCATTATCTAAACAAATTTTTGCAACAGAGTCATATGCCTTTTCAATTTCTTCTGTAGTATTTCCATCAAAAGTAAGTAGTAGATAAGCATCTGATTGCTTATCTGGGAATATTTTCCCTAAAAATTCTTCTGCTGCAACTATAGCTTCTCTTTGCATAAATTCAATGGCAGTTGGTATAGACTTTGACTTTATTATCTTAGGAACTGTATTTATTGCACTTTCTAAGTTATTAAAAGGAACCAGGAGGCTTATCTTTTTCTTTGGTAGAGGTAATAACTTTAATATAGCTTTAGTTACTATTGCTAAAGTTCCTTCTGATCCTATTATTAAATCTTTTAATGAATATCCTGAACTATTTTTAACTACCTTTCCTCCGAGATTTAATATCTCTCCACTTGGAAGAACAACTTCAAGTCCCCTTATATAATCTCTAGTAACTCCATATTTTACTGCTCTCATACCTCCAGCATTGGTATTTATATTACCTCCTATTGTAGCTGTTTTCTCTCCTGGATCTGGAGGATAGAATAGGTCATTTTCTTCTACAAATTTAGCTATATCCATAAGAAGAACTCCTGATTCTACAGTTAATGTTAAATTCTCTTCATCTAATTCTAAGATTTTGTTCATAGAACTTAAATCAATTATAACCCCTCCATGTATTGGCACTGCTGCTCCAACAAGTCCAGTTCCTGAACCCCTAGGAGTTACTGGAATGGATTTCTCATAAGCATATTTCATTATATTAGATATTTCCTCTGTATTAATGACTCTAACCACTAATTCTGGCATATTCTTTATGGCACCTAACTCATCATGGCTATAGTCTTCATTTATATTTTCCCCAACTAAAACTCTTTCTTCATCGCCTATTATATTAACTATATTTTTAATATCTTCTTTATCAATTTTCTTATAATCCATGTTTATGCCTCCTTAGCCATTTTTATTTCTTCTATAAGATTTGGAATAACTTTATATAAATCTCCAACAATTCCATAATGGGCAACCTTAAAGATTGGAGCATTCTCATCCTTATTTATAGCAAAAATATAATCAGAATTATTCATTCCTGCAGTAAATTGAACTGCTCCAGAAACTCCACATGTTATTATAAGCTTAGGTCTTACTGTTCTACCACTTAGTCCAACCTGATCCTTAGCAGTGGCCCATCCATTTTCTATTAAAGGTCTAGTAACAGCTACTTTTCCTTCAAGTAAGGTAGCAAGTTCATTTATAAGCTCTAAATCTTTTTCAGATTTAACCCCTCTACCCGCAACTACTAATACCTCTGCATCAGCAATACTTACTTCTATTTCCTTTTTCACTACTTTTAAAACCTTAGATTTAGACTTAAGTTCCTCTTTATTTATAGTACAAAGAGTAAGTTTACCACTCTTTTCTTCATTTCTTGTTGGTGGATTCATAACCTTATATCTTACAGTTGCAAGCTGAGGTCTTGAATTTGGAGTTATTATTTGTGCCATTATATTTCCACCAAATGCTGGTCTTATCTGAACTAAATCCGTATTTTCCTTTATATCTAATATGGTACAGTCAGCAGTAAGTCCTGTTCTAAATCTTGCTGCTACCCTTGGAGCTAAGGATCTTCCAACGGTAGTTGCACCTACTAATATAACGGATGGCTTTATACTGTCTATACATTTCTCAAAAGCTGATACATAAGGCTCTATTCTAAAATGCTTTAATTCTGCATCATCATAAACCATAACTTCATCTACTCCATAATGAAGTAATTCCTCTGCTTTTTCCTTAATATTATCACCTATAAAGATACAATAAACTTTATGATTAACCTTATTAGCTAGTTCTCTAGCCTTACCTATAAGTTCATAGGTGACAGGATGAATTTCTCCATCTACATGGTCTACATAAACTAATACACCATTCCACTTACTTTTATCTATTTCAACTATTTCTTCATCTTCTATATATTCTACTGCTCCCTTTGGACCTTTGTTAACACATAATCTACACATTTTACAGCTTGAATTTATGTCTAGTTGTCCTTTGTTATTCTCTAAAGCACCAAAAGGACATATTTTTATAATATCATCTATATTAACAACCTTTTCTTGATTAACGACTAATTTACCCATTTATCTTCCCCCTAATCTATATAAATTTTAACTCTTTAAGTTTTGATGCAATATTTTTAGCTAATTTTTCTCCCTCTCCTTGCCAAACTTCTCTATGAGAGTTTACTTCTGGTGGAAATATTCTCTCAACCTGTGTTGGAGATCCACTTAATCCATATTTCTTTTCATCCTGATCTTCAAACTCTTTAAAAGATAATACTTTTATTTCCCTGTTTTCTGTTTCCATTTTCTTTTTATAGGAAGGAAGACGAGGTTCAAAAATATCCTTTTCTACTGTTATTAATGCTGGAAATTCTACCTCTATTATCTCTAAAGTATTAGGCATGTCCATTTCTACCACTACGGAGTTATCCTTTACTTCAATTAATTTTCTAACATTGGCAACATGAGGAATACCTAAATATTCTGCCATTTCCGGACCAACTTGAGCTGTATCTCCATCTGTAGTTTGTTTTCCGCAAATTATAAGATCAAAATCTCCTGATTTTCTTACTCCTTGAGATATGGTATAAGATGTAGCAAGTACATCTGCACCAGCAAATTTTCTATCAGAAAGAAGCATCCCTTCATCTGCTCCCATAGAATATGCTTCTTTTATAACTTTAGTAGCCTGAGGTGGTCCCATACTTAATACCTTTACATTTCCACCCTTTTCTTCCTTAATTCTTAATGCTGTTTCTAAAGCATATAAATCATAAGGATTCATCTTGGAATCTACTCCATCTCTTTTTAAAACCCCAGTTACAGGATCCACTTCTACCTTATTTGTTCCTGGAACCTGTTTAATACACACTAATATGTTCATAAAACTCACCCTTTCAAATTTTATGTAAATTACTAAATGTAACTGTTATGTAGGTAAGAGGTCATACCACTTAAATTGGTAAGACCACTTTCTGTTTTTATTATAACTCCATGTGTAAAGCTTTTCTAGTATTGTTAAGATATTAACCATGAAAGTTTTTTATCAACATCCTTCAGTTCTTTGTTTTAGAAAAGATTTTATACAATTAGTTTACAAAAAGTTATTATTTCATCTATTTAATTTGCTAATAATTGATATAAATTTAACTATTAAATTCATATTAATTATTCTCTTTATATATAACTGTAATTTTAACATATATTCTTATTACTCTAACAGCTACTTAATAAAATATAATTTATAGATTCCATTATAAATCTCCATTAAATAATGGCTTATTTTATTAACTCCTATTAAACTTTTGCTATAAGTTAAATGATTCTTTTTAAATCTAAATCTTATCCTATAAAAACAGACTACAGCACTTTCATGCCATAGTCCTATATGAATTCTCTAATAATTAACCTTTATTTAGATATATTTAGCCTTTATATTTAAGCCTTATATGCCTTTAGCAGTCCATATCATAATCGCATCTATATCTCCTCTTCCTATGCTCATAGTGACAATGTTCCTTATCTTTGCATCTTACATTTATTTCTGGTGCAAAAACATTAACTGGCTTAAATTTGTTTCTTATATTATTACTATTCTCTCTCCAATCTCTATCATGATCATGATGCTTCTCCCTCTTATCACACTCACAAGGATCACTATTTCCTACTGGATCCATAGATCTTGTCTGTATAAAGAAAACATCTGGATTATTTCCATTAGGATCATTTCTATTGTCTCCCCATGCATGAAGTAAGGTATTTCCTGGACCTATAATAACTTGATTATAATCTCCCATATAAAGATTACCGAATCCTGTAGTACTTGGATTATTACTAAGGACCCTAGAAAATACAGTACTAACCATGGATTCTGGTCCTAACCCATTCTGAAGAGAGAAAGTTTTCTTAAATAATGCAAAGGTCTGATCTCCAATTCCTATTGTACCATTGCTAGAATTAAAACGTGCATATTGAATATGAGCACCATGGCAATCTGCTGCAACAGAAGGGAAAAATTCATGGGCAATATTATTAGTGGCTTGTATTATATTCCAATTATCCCCTCTATTAGAGCTATAAGCCAAATAAATATCATCTCCGGTGGTAGGTTGATTTCTTCCATCAGTCCAAACAACATAAATTACTCCATCTGGTCCTATGGAAACTGAAGGGAACTCAAGAATACGAATATTTTTAGCTGTAGTTACTTGAATAACATCTCTATTAAACCTTCCATCACTTACCACTGCCGTTCCTGCAATGGTAACATTAGAAACCAGTATAGGATTCGTAAAGGTAAATCCTCCATCAGTAGACCTTACCATTCTTATTGCTCTTCCTGGAACCCCAGCTGCAGTACGATCTAAATAAATAACATAAATTACTCCATTCTGATCCACTGTTACATTGGCTCCAAGAGGGCTTCCAGTAGTAGTAATATCTATAGGTGCAATTAGAACTTGAGGATTAGGTCCTACAGATAGCTTAGAAAATCTAAGTCTATTAGTGGTAAGGTTTGTCCAAACCACATATACAGATTCATTTTTAGGTCTGTTGAAATCAGGTCCTACTGTAACCCATGGCTTATCATCATTAATAGCAGCAGGGTCACTTATTCTTATAGGTGTTCCAAAATTAATTGCTGCTGTGGACTTGTTAATCTCTCCTACACTTAATTGAATAAATAAATTATTAGTACCTAAAGGAGCACCTAAATGAGCAAAATAGAATATCCCCTTAGAATCTACTGATAAAACTGGATCTCCTCTATTTGCATTGTTAGCAATACTTGGAACTCCACTAGTGTCAACCCATGTATTTCCCCCATCATTAGAGTAAGAAAATCCAGTAGCATTTGGAGTATTACTTGCATCATTATATCCAAAAGCTACAAAGTTTTTATAATAAGCTAAACTTGTTTCACTTTGATCTATACGTCCATTAGCATTAATGTCTTTGGCAACTGAATTTACTTGTCTTTCCCCTATAGGTCTAATACTAATACACCTTTCTTTATCTTTAGTATCTCTCATTATATCCCCCTCCAAAATATTTATTTTAATAATTAAATACATTGGAAATATATGATGCTACTTTATAATATTCTTAAACTATTTATATGGCAGTTAAAAACTGCATGGGAATTTTTTGAGATTATTTCAGAAGTCTTAAAAAATATAACTTTATAACTTTTATAGAATTTTACACAAGGATAATATTATATAAAAGTTATAATATTTAGATGAATTTCTCTATAAAATTAAACAAAAGTAACCCAAACTTAAAATTAAGGTTACTTTTTTATATAAAGATAATTAATTTTTATTTTTTAATGAAAATGTATCATTAAATCTTTTATCCCCCTATAAAGTAACTTATTTCATAAGTCTTAATATAAGGTTCCAATATAAATTCTTAACTTATTCCTTAAAATATTCTTAATTTACAATACTTTATATAGATGTATCAAGTATTTTTAGAAAAACTTTATAGACTTATAAATGCAGAGCATTTTTAATTAAATCTAAATGCTTTTTCATCTCTTTATAAGCATTTTCCTCATTTCTTTCTTTAAGTGATTCTAATATCTTTTCATGAGAAGACATTAGTACATCCTTAGTTTCCTCTGCGGCAAGAATAGCACCTCTTGAACTTTTTATAAAATTATCCATAAGTTTTGATATGGTTTCAAAGAAGTTTATTATAAGTGGATTTTTTGTGGATTTTATAATAATATAGTGAAACTCCTTATCTAAGGTAGACTTTTCATCTTCACTATTACTATTTCTAAGATTATCTATAACTTCCTCAAGAACTTGAATTTCACTATTCTCTATTCTTTTAGCAGAAATCACCACTGCCTCTAATTCTAATACTCTTCTAAACTCATAAAGAGATTTTATAGATATATCTTCTAATATAAACATTATAGACATTGGTTCTATTAAAGTATTATCAAAAGTTTCTTTTATATAGTTTCCGGACCCCTGCTTACTTTCAGTTAGTCCTACAACCTCTAATGCAATTAATGCTTCTCTTATAGATGCCCTACTAACCCCTAGTTGCTCTGCCATATCTCTCTCAGAAGGTAATTTATCACCTTTTTTTAATTTACCTTCTATTATCATTTCCTTTATTTGATTTATAACTTGTTTATATACTTTTTCCCCTTTTATTGATGTAAACACTAAAGGCTACCTCCAAACTCAATATAAATTATACTTTATCTTAGCTTAACTATTATAACATTAATATTAAGGGAAAAAAATCTTAAACTATGATATTATAAAGATTTTTCTTATTTATTCTATTTTCATTGATGCAGTAACTCCATTATTACTTAGCTCCTCTACAATTGTTTTTTCTAATGCTGTAACTATAGCCTCTTTAATTTTCTCTTCTACCTTGCTCTTAATCATAGCCTCTGGTAAAAATCCAAAGGAACCATGTTTTCTTGCTACTTCTTTATGATTTTCAACTTCAATTTTAAGGTTGATATTTATCATATACTTTCTCCTTTTATATACTTTATATATTTCTACATATGTATGAAAAGTATAAAATATTCACCTTAAATTAAGGTAATTTAACATAGTTTATTATAATATACTTCTATTAAGAAAAAATATTATATGGAGGCGTAGATTTTGCTAAACAATAAAGTTATAAAAATTATCTATAAAAATCCTAGTGACATCCAACAGATTGCCTACTTAATTACTGATATATTAAGACACGATATAAATGTCTCTTCAAAAGACATGCTTATATTAAGCAATGGTAACTCTATTGAGTTTGTACAAGAAGATAATCCAGCTATAAAAGGATTATTATTTAAAGAAGAACATATATCCTACTATTGCATAGGTGGAATATCAAAATCTTATCTTAAATCTGTTAAATCAAAGTTTCCTGACTTTGTACATTGTTTTTCTTCTGGAATTCATATAACTTATGCTGTTAACACTATAATTAAAGATGTAGTAACCCTTGAGACTACATCTTATTACATTATAGATAAGGATATGACATTAAGCAGTATTAATCTAACTCTCCTAGAGCTTAAGTATCCAAATATAAGAATACTTAATATAGAAAACCTAGAAGATGAAGTTAATATGTTAAAGAGTATTCTTTTAAACAAAAATTTTGATACTTTAAAAAGAAACTTTTTAAAAAAATTTATCTCCTTAACTGAAACTGCGTCTATTAACCCATATTTAGATGAGTTAAAATTATTTCCTTTATTTAATATTCCAAGGGAACTACTTAATTTTATATTAAAAGAGGAGCTTAGTATAATTAATAATAAAATAGATTCTCTTATTAGTGAAAGAATCTCTCTGGAAGAAAAGCTTAGCTAGTAATTAACTACTGCTAATATATTTTTCTTGTTTCTTCAAATATAATATAGGCTATATATTAATAATAAGTTTATGCATATAGCCTATATTATTTAAACTATATAATTTTCACCTATTAAATATGAATCTAACAACTATATACTTCGTGCAACTAAGTGCACTAATCATTGTGAGGTAATTTATGAAATTTATAAAATCTAATTATTATTTATATATAGGAATTATTATTTTACTTGTAAGTTCCATATTACTTTTAGTATTTTCAAAAGAAATTTCTATTAGCTTAAATAAGAAAGATAAAAATTCTTCCTTAAATATCTCTTCTAAAACCTTAGATGATGAAATTACAGACCTTATAAAATCTACGCCTTTAGAAAAAAAGCTTTCTCAAATTATGATGATTTCTATTGAGAACTTTAATAGCTCTCCATTAGTATCTCTTAATAATGAGGTTAAAGATTTCCTTATTAACTATGAGTTTGGAGGATTTATCCTATTTAAAAATAACATTAGTACTAAAGATAATACCATAAACCTTATAAGTTCCATAAAGAAAACTAGTAATATTCCTATGTTTATAGGTTGCGATGAAGAAGGTGGAAGGGTTAGTAGAATTAATCTCTTTAAAGCTATTCCTTCTGCAAAACTACTAGGTGAAACTAGAGATCCTTCCTTAGTTTACTCTACTGGAAAAGCTTTGGGTGAAAACCTTAAATCCCTAGGCATAAATGTTGATTTTGCACCTGTACTTGATATTAATACAAATCCTAAGAACCCTGTTATAGGAGATAGAGCTTTTGGAAATACAAAAGAAATGGTAAGTACCTATGGAATAGAATTTATGAAAGGTCTATTAGATAGTGGTATTATAAGCTGTGTTAAACATTTTCCTGGCCATGGTGATACATATTTAGACTCCCATAAAGCCTTACCTAAAGTTTATAAAAATATTGATAACTTGAAGTCCTTAGAAATTTACCCATTTAAAAAAGCTATTGAAAACAATGTACCTATGATAATGGTAGCTCATATTGCCTTACCTAATATAGGACATTGTAGTGCTCCGGCTTCTCTTTGTTCTTTTGTCATACAGGATATATTAAGAAAGGATTTAAATTATAATGGGGTAGTGGTTAGTGACGCTTTAAACATGGGAGCCATAACCTCAAATTATAGTGCTCTAGAAGCTAGTAAATTAGCTATTGAAAGTGGTAATGATATCTTACTTATGCCATTTAATATAAGTTCCTCAAAGGATATTGAAGAATTTCAAAAGTATTTTCTAGATCTTTTAAATATTATAAAAAATAATAAGGTCTTAGAAGAAAATATAGATTTATCCCTAAAAAGAATTTTAAGTTTAAAAAGCAAATTAAACTAATAAGTTAACTCTAATTTATATGATATATGAATTTTTCTTTTAATTAACTTATTCATTAAAACACCTTTGATTTACAGTATTTTAGACATGTGCATAAATTAAATTTAAAACTTAAAATCCTATATTTTAATCTTAGAACTTAACCTATAAAGTAAAGGTGCCTACTTTAAATTATTGAGTTTAATTTATACATCTGGCTAGAGCAATATAAATCAATGATATTTTCAATGAATAATCTAAGGACTTATATTAAAATCCTATATTATCTAGGTATTATATCATTACATTAGAGTACAGTAAAAATACTATGAGGTTATTGAATACAATAACTTCATAGTATTTTTTTATACTCTAAATTGTTTATTTTCCTTTTAGTTCATATCTCTTATTTTTAAATAAGTTTTTAAAATATATGCCTTAACTTATGGTATTTTTAACATTGCTACCTTTAGTTTTTACTACTATGCTCTTTTCCTCCTTAAGTGCCTTAATAATAGATACACATGCTAATATCATGACAAATATAAAAGGAAATGCCACTGCTATTGAAGCAGTTTGAAGAGCACCTAATCCTCCAGATAATAGTAAAGCTACTGCAAAAAGGGCTTGTACAATTCCCCAAAGTATTTTTCTCTTATTACTTGGATTTAAGTTACCATTAGAGCTTAACATTCCAAGAACAAATGTAGCTGAGTTTGCAGAAGTTATAAAGAAAGTACATAATAAAAATACTGCAACTATAGATATTATTGCTCCAAATTTATAATTAGAAAGTACCACAAATAATGCTGTGTCTGGTTCTGCTGCTATACTTTTTAAAACATCAATACTTAATTTATTTGAAAGGTTTAATCCCATACTTCCAAATACAGAAAACCAAACAAAAGATGCTAAAGAAGGTGCCACTATAACTCCCATTATAAATTCTTTTATAGTTCTACCTTTAGATATTCTAGCTATAAAAGTACCTACAAATGGTGCCCAAGCAATCCACCAAGCCCAATAAAATATTCTCCAGCTTCCAAGCCATCCATTATCCCCATAAGAGCTTATCTTAAGACTATCCTGTATAAAGTTTTGAACATATTCCCCTAAACCATTAACTAAGGAATTAATTATTTGGATTTTAGGTCCTATTAATATACAAAGAAGTAATAGTCCAAAGGCCACATATAAATTAATATCAGATATTAGCTTAATTCCCTTTTCTACCCCGCTTACAGCAGTAAGTATATAAATAACTGTAACTATTAATATTATTATTAACTGAACCTTATAGTTTTTAGGAATATTAAAAAGAAAATTTAATCCACTATTTATTTGAAGTGTTCCAAGTCCTAAGGATGTGGCAACCCCTCCTACTGTTGCAAATATGGCAAATATGTCTATAAGTTTTCCTATTGATCCCTTTGCTCTTTCTTCTCCTATTATAGGTATAAATACTGAACTTACAAGAGCAGGCTTATTTTTTCTAAATTGAAAATATGCAAGAGCTAATCCTAAAATACTATAATTAGCCCATGGATGGAATCCCCAGTGCATAAATACAGATTTCATTGCAAAATTAGCTGCTTCTGGAGAACCTGCAGTTCCATAGGGTGGATTTGTAAAATGAGCCAGTGGTTCTGCTACTCCCCAAAACACTAAACCTATTCCCATTCCCGCTCCAAATAACATAGCAAACCAAGATAAAGTACTATATTCTGGAGTTGAATTATCAGGTCCAAGCTTTATTTTTCCAAACCTACTAAAGGCTAAAAATAAAGCAAATATAACAAATATAAGCATAGAAAGTAAATAAGCCCACCCAAAATATTCAGTTAAAAATTTCATTATACTACTAGCTATACTTTGAAAATTTTCACTAGCTATGATTCCCCAAAATACTACCATAATAGATAATAGTAAGGATATATAAAAAACTTTATTATTCTCTTTTTTCATAAGGCTCTCCTTTCTGAATATATAGATTTTATATCTTCCCCTATTCTAGTTAAATTTTAAATGTAATACATAATGGTATAATTTATAAGGTTAATTGGGAAATAGATAAGTCCATTTCCCAATTAAATTAAATTTTAACCTTAAATACAGTTTGCTCTTTTACATCTTCAGTTAAAGCATTTAATGCTACTTCTACCCTATGACTTCTTAACTTTAACTGCTCTTTTTTACTTGTAGATGGATCTCCTAATGGATATGGAATTGAAATAGTTGGAACTATTTTATTAGCTCCTACAGTTTTAGACACTGGAATTAAGTTTGCCATCTGAACAATAGGGATTCCAGCTCTCTCTATTTCTTTTACCATAGTTGCACCGCAACGTGTACAAGTTCCTCATGTGGAGGTAAGAATAACTCCATCAACTTTGTCTTCTAGCAAATAAGGAATAATCTCCTTTGCCATTCTAGCTGCCTCTCCTTGAGTTGTTCCAGTACCTACAGTAGAATAAAAATAATTATGAAGTTTTCCTATCTTTTTATCCTTTTCAAAGACTTTTAATACATCTATAGGAACTATAACATCTGGATCTTTATCAGCTGCTGATGGATCAAATCCAGCATGAATAGTTTTATATATTCCTTGCTCTAAGTTGTCTATCTTAGATATATCATATTTTCCCCACCTAGTAGCAGAAGCAGATTGTATTCTATCTGGATTATCAACTGGTACAATTCCTCCTGTTGTTACTACTGCTATATTAGCTAAGGATAGATCTTTTATAGGTGATGCTATTGGAACTCTATCTGCTTTTGGTATAGGTAGTTCTGATATATATTCCTCACCATTTATCTTCTTTAGAAGCATATCTATAACCCTATCTGCGGAAGAAATTTTATCCTCTCTTAATACTTGATGTCTTACTCCTCTTCCATAATACCCTTCTTCTGCTGCTCCCTTATTCTCTTCTTCTCTTAGAAGCTTATCTCCAAACCTAGCCATATTTTCTATGTCTTTTCTCATTTTGGCAGCACTATGACCACCTTTAAAAACATACATATCCTGTTTAAACATTTCTACCCCTGGATTTTCTTCATGCATAGAAGTTATCACTGGTACATTAAATTTTTCCTTAACAGCCTTACATACTTCTCCACATGCAAACCCGTATCTTCCAGCTTGGAATGCAGGACCAGCAAAGAATATATGAAACTCTTTATCCTCTAGAAAATTTAATATCTTTTCTATAGCTTCCTCAGTATTAGAACCTATAAAATTATCTCCACATATTATGGTATGACTTACTTTAGCTTCTTTTAGAACCCTATCTAATTGCATAGCAGGTCCAACTAAACCTTCTCTTATTTCTGGTGAAAAATCTGCCTTATCTTCTCCTCCTACTTGTCCGAAAAATTGATTTACATAAAGTATAGCTTTTTTCATAATATTTTCCTCCTAAAATTCCCTCATAGTCTTTGTTGACCAACCTACTACTTGATCTCCACAAAACATTGAGTTATTTTCCATAATTACTGATCCATCTTCTCGTACAGAAGGTCCTAAAATCTCATCCTCTGCCCATCCCCCTGAAAGCCCATCTCTTCCTAAGGCACTAAGTTCTCCAAGAACTGTCTCCATAGGAGGAAGCTCAATAAGTTCTGAAACATTTCCACAAGATACTATAGCATTTGCCTTTTCATCTAAAGATACAAGTGGCTGAGACTTTCCATCTCTTCCTGTACATTCATTAGTTAATCCAACAGTTTTTATACCCTCGTTTTCTAATGCTACTATACATGCTATAAAATCTGCATCTGGATTTCCATAACCTTCTTCTGCTACAACTGCAGCATCAGCACCTAAATTTTTTGCTATATTAGCTACAAATAGTGCTGCTCTTTCTTTTTGATCTAAGGCTACATTTAGATTAGACATTATTACCCCTAAGAAATTTATTGTTTTTCCATGCTCCTTATATAACCTTTTAATCATAGGAAAGTTTTGAAAATCATAGGTGCTCCATTTTGATGAACATGGCATAAAACTTCCTGATACCATAGCTCCATCTAATATCTCATTAGGATGCATAAATGTAGGAACCATTCTATTAGCATCCCATCCATAAATTAAATCATTGTAACCTAGTTCCTCCATTTGTGACTGAGGCTGAAGTACTAAAACTACATTTTTAAGATTTCTAGTATCTTCCTTCCTTTTTGTTAAAGGATCTAATTTAAATTCTTCTATTTCCTCTGGAGTTTTCTCTCTTACACAGCTGCCTATAAACTCTGCTAATCTATGTCCAGCTCTTCTAAGAGCATTATTTTTTTTCTGCTGCTCATTTTTTTCAAAATCCTCATCACTATCTGCAACTAAAACAAGATTTTTAAGAGTAGAAAAATAAGAATATTGTGCTCCTATTCCACTCATATCTATAAGCCCATCTTGAAATCCTCCCCAATGTTTACCAACTACAATTACTGATATATCTTTTAACGCATGACATCTTCCATGTCCACACTTTGAGAGTTCTCCTGTATATCCTGGAAATAGCGGGGAATTGTCTAATTTAACTCTTGGCTCTATAGCTTCTTTTACTGGTACTAACCTGACCTTATCTCCTGGCTTTACAATATAAAGGTCAGCTTCTCTTAGGTGACTATCCTCCATAAGAAAATCTAAAGCCTCTTGCTTGTTAATAGTTAATATTCCATTCTCAAAATCCGTCTTTTCTCCAAACCTCATGTCCTTAACATAAAAGTTTCCAATTTCTAAATTCATAACTATACTCCTTCCTGATATTTTTTTAACATTCCTTAAAATCATAATAATTTAATCATGATTACATTACCAATTTGTTTTTTCTATAATCACGATTATATTTTCTGACAATTCTATATTTTCAATTTAATTAAATTTATATAATAATTTTTTCTTATATTTTTTATAAACCTATCTATAATTCTTTATATTTCATCATTTTTCTCCTTTAAAACAACAAAAAACTCCTAAATTATTTAGGAGTTTTAAATTTATTAAAGTTTCTATAGTAATATAACAATTCCTTATGGCTCAATAAGGGATCCTTCTATTATTCTTTTTAAATAAGTCATAAATTTATAGGTAACCTCCTCAGGACTTCCATCTAGTTTGTTATTAATATACCTATTAATAACAGATTCATAAGTAAGTAAGATTATTTCATTCAATTCATTTATATACTTTTCATTTATATACCCTTCCTTTGCGCAAGTATCTAAAAGAAGTCTATTTCTTAAATATATATCCCCACTCTCCACCATCTTTTTAGTTTCTTCAGTAAGATGAGTAGTTTCATCTGGAAATATTCTATAATAAGCCTTAATAGATTCATCTATAGATTTATTAAAGTCTCCAAAAAACATAGTTTTATATATCTTTGGATGTCTAAATGAATGAAGACAAAATGATTCCCAGATAATAAGAAATCTTTCCATAGAATTTTTAGTAAATTTAATTTTATTTCCTATATCGTTGGTATAGTCATGAAAATAGTGAAAAACAGCAAAAAAAATTAAGTGTTCTAAGTTATCAAAGTAATTATAAAGAGTTGAGCTATTATATCCTGCTTTAGATGCTACCTTTCTTATTGTAACCTCTTCAATTCCATCACTATCTATTATATCTCTAGCAGCCTCTATAAAATATTTCATCATACGCCTTTTTTTTATGTCTATTTTCTCCATAATATCCCCCTTAAATTCATACCAATAATAATCTACTTCTATAAATTCCTAAAAACTCCTTCAACATAATGCTAATTAATATAAAAACCCTATAGAATAGACATTTTAACATATCCATACTATAGGGTAAACTTTAAAAGCTCTATTAGATTTTTATATATTGACATTGTTTATTGCGTTCTTTCCTAAAAATATAACCTTTATACTTTCTCTGCTTATAACCCATAATATTCTTACTATTTTACTCATAAGTAATCCTCCCAAAAATAAATATTTATATCTCATATATTAATTAAAATCATTTATATTTTTTTAATTAATACTTACTGTTTTTATAATATACCCAATTCAAATGTTATCCTTTAAGCTGTTTAAACATTAGAATACTTTTATAAAACTTTATGATATAAGTATACTATTTTTTTATGGCTATTTCCCTTTATTAGTATTACACTTTTCATATTCTAACTTACATTTTTGTAACACTAAATGTTTATAAGAAATCTATTTATGGATTCACTAATTTTTATTCTTTCTTCATAAACCCATTTCTCATTAAATTTTATTTTAAATAGCTTTCCAAAGGAATAATATATATTTATCTTCTGGTAATATTCTTCAAGCTCATGTAAGGTATTATACTTTAATCTAGGTTTTTCTATCTCATCCTTATTTAATATAAATAATTCATCTATATAAAATAAAAAACATTCCATAAGATTTTCATTTTCCTCATCAAAAGGAACCTTTAATAATTTCCATTGAATACTTTCCTCTAATTTGTATCTTTTTATAGCATCTAATATTATAAGGTATTTACTTATGTCCATTTTTCTATAAAACTTTATATCTATTGGTCTCTCACTCCAAATGGATAGTTTTTCCCTTAAAGACGCACCTTTTATTTTTAATATATCCTCACTTGGACCTAATATTGCGCAGTTTATCTTTGTATCTTCTCTATTTAATGCTTCACTTATATGGTCATAATAATTAGTATAAGAACTTACATATCCTTTATCATATATACCTTTTCTCCCTGATCTTCCTGCTATTTGCTTTATTTCTTGAGATGTTAAATATCTTATTTCTTCCCCATCAAACTTTTTAATGTCTATAAATACTATTCTTTTTATTGGTAAATTCACTCCCATACCTATAGCATCTGTGGTTATTAATATTTTACTTTTCCCTTTTAAAAACTCCTCATACTGAAGTCTTCTAACCTCTGGGGGTAAATCCCCATAAATAAGGCTAGTCTTAACTCCATTATTACTATAAAAAGTAGCCATTTCTAAAACTTTCTTCTTAGAAAACATCACTAGTGCATCTCCTTGGTTAACCTGTCTTTCACTAAAACCCTTATTCTCTAAAATTAGTGGAATATCTCTTTTATATTCCTTTAAGATATACTCATCTCCTATATCTTCAATTATATTTATTAATAAGTCTTTAGTATTTATAGCACCACATATATGTATTTCTTTACACTGCAATCCTAATAGTGCTCTAGTCCATGCATATCCTCTCTTTTTGTCTCCTATAAGTTGAATTTCATCTATTACAGCTACTTCATATTCCCTAGAAAGATTTAAAGTTTCTATGGTAGAACTTATATGAGTAGCTCCTTCCCTTTTTATTTCTTCTTCCCCAGTTAAAAGACTACAAATTATACCTTCATTATTTAATTTCTCAAAATTTTCAAGAGCTAATATCCTAAGAGGAGAAAGATATATTCCATTTTTACATTTCTTTAAGCTTTCCATTGCATTATAGGTCTTCCCAGTATTTGTGTCGCCTAAATGAAGATATATCTTTCGTTTAATTTCTCTTGTTTTTTCATATTCCTCCTTTGGATTTTCTTTAAACATTATATCTAGGCTCTTATTAATAAGTTTTGGAATATGCCTTGTAATTAGCACATTTAATATTCCTGAGTACAAATATCCTTCATAATATGTGGACTTAAGTTCTTGAAAATTAAACTCTGTTTTATTTTGCCTATTATAATTTTCTACTATCTTTTCTGATATATATTCTAAAAGTTCTTCATACTCTTGAATTATTTTATCTACTTCCCTAACCTTCTTTTCATTTTTACTCTTTCTTATAGCTAACTTTACCTCTTTAAGTAATGTTATTTTATCTCTAAGAAACTTTTCATTTTGAAAATTTGCTTTATCCTTACTATTAAAAATTATATTTTTAATAGTGGCTAGCTGTTCTTTTATTTTCTTAAACTCTCTTTCAGCACCCTGTATTTTCATAAAATCAGCTCCTAAACTTTAGCTTTCTTTATCTTAGTATATACTTATTAAATAAGTACATTCTATTTATTTTACTCCAATAATCTCCATGCACTTTTAGGGTATATTCTTAGAAGAAATTTACCCTCATCTCTCTAAAAGAAATTATAGATTATGTAAACATAAGATATATTAATAAAAAGGTATAGAATTAAAACTCATTAGAATTTTAATCCTATACCCTTTTATAAAATATTATATTATTTTTCAAATCAAATAACTTCTAATTGTCATCTATTGAAATTAAATTAGCTAAGGATTCTTCACTAGAAAATGTATTTACGTTATATAACATTAATACATCTGTTATCCCTTCATCTTTTATAATCTTTGATACATCATCATTATAGTATCTTAAATCAACCATATATATAGCATTAAAGTCTTCTGTTAAAAATGGAACAAGACTATTTGCGTAAGAATCCTTTAAAACTAATAATTTTCTATTTTTATCAGAAGTTGTATCTATCTTAATTAATGGATGGTTTCCATTGAAAAATACAGAATATTTATCTTTCTTCTTTAAGTCTTCTACACTATAAACACTTGGTTTCTTTACATTCTCCTCCACATAAGTTACTACATTTTCTACTTCATTCTTTGGCAAATAAACTTCTATAGAATCTGGAGTTAAATGTTTAAACCCTCCTTTAGAATATAAACTTCCATAAAAACTATTAGATACTTTATTAATATTAAAATCTTCTGCTGTTTTTTTATTTAGCTCCATAGTATCAATTAAGGTTTCATATCCATAATATGCTCCCCTAGTTGTCCAGTGATGATCTGTTTTATAATATATATACTCATCCTTATGTTTAGCTAAATTTTCGTAGGGATTAATAAATTTTATCCCTTTATCTAAAGAGCTTTCAACATTATTCATATATTCTAATTGAGTATCTACTGGAGCATTATTAGGTAACTTATCTTTTAAAATCTCCATGGAATTAGGCACAAGGAGAAAATACTTATTTATATTAGAAAATTTTTTAGAAAACATATTTATTACATCTACTTTATCTTTTATTTTATTACCCTCTGGAGTTTTAAACTTCTCCATTAAATATCCATCTTCTCCTACATATACATTATTATTTTCTTTTTTTCCTATTAGTCTTTCTGTATCAGATTTTACTCCAATAAAAAGATTTCTAAATACAAATTGATCTGTTATATACTTTTCATATTTTGAAGAAAAACTTCCATCTAAAATAGACTCCATAGTTAGTTTAGGCTTTGCAGTAAGATTTCTATTTTCTTCTTCTGAAAATGTTTTATCAGGCTTTATTAGATTAAATATACAAAATACACCTATAAAGATAATGAACTCTAGAGCTATTAATCTCTTATATACAGTATCTATTTTTTTCTTCTTAACTTTATTATTCATTATATATGTTATTACTCCTTTATAATTCTATAATTTTATTTATGATAAAACTCTATATTCTAATTACTAATGTTAATATGTAATATAGATTAAACTACTTTAAAATCTAAAATATAAAAATGGATTATAGGTCTCATTAATTAAATAAGATATAGATAAAAATAAAATCATTATATGAATTAAGGATATTGTTAATATGTTTTTTATTTTTGATGCTTTCTTTGCTTTATTTATAAAATTATATACTAAAGGGGTTGATAAAATTATAAGCATAATAAAAAGCAAGCCGTTAGTTTTCAAGTAATAAATTGTACTACTGTCTACTAATACATTTGAAGATAATAAAAACATAGTTTCTATATATTTAAACCCTTGAATTACGTTATCAAATTCGAATAATACCCATCCTACAATAATAATTATCATTGTATATATATGAGCAAAAATAGAATGTTTATTTAAATATTTCCCTAGAAAAAGCTTCTCTATAATTATGAATATACCAAAATATACTCCCCATAATATAAAGTTCCAACTTGCTCCATGCCAAAATCCTGTAAGAAACCATACAATTAATAGATTTCTAATCTGCTTTTTAAGTCCTTCTCTATTACCACCTAAAGGTATGTATACATATTCCCTAAACCATCCTCCAAGAGACATATGCCACCTTCTCCAAAATTCTGTAACACTTTTTGATATATAAGGATAATTAAAGTTTTCTATAAAATTAAATCCAAATATTTTTCCAAGTCCTATGGCCATATCAGAATATCCACTAAAATCAAAATATATTTGAAATGTAAAGGCTATTATACCTATCCAAGCGGTTACCACAGATAGTTCTTCTATATTGGTTCCCTTAATGGTTGTCCATAAAAATCCTATATTATTAGCTAAAAGAACCTTCTTTCCAAGACCTAGAATAAATCTTTCTACACCTTCTCCAAACTTTTCAAAGGTTTCCTTTCTATTATTTAATTCCTTTTCAACATCACTATACTTTACTATTGGTCCTGCTACAAGCTGTGGAAACATAGTTACATAAGCTCCAAAGGAAATTATATTTTTTTGAACCTTAACCTTATTAAGATATACGTCTATAACATAAGACATGGTTTGAAAGGTATAAAATGATATTCCAACTGGTAAGGGTAATGTATGTACTTCTATATTTAAACCTAGAATTCCATTTATATTTGATATTAAAAATCCATAGTATTTAAAGAAGAATAATATCCCTAGGTTTATTACAATGGAGTTTAGAAATATACCACTAGTTAAAGCTTTATTGTTTCTGTATTTGTCTATAATAATTCCATTTATATAATCAAATATTGTAGAAAAAATCATTATACTTATGTATATAGGTTCTCCCCACCCATAAAAGATAAGGCTAGAGATAAGTATTATAAAATTTCTAATTGACTTAGGTGAAATAAAATACACCAAAACAGTTATGGGTAAAAATACAAATATGAAGATTATGCTACTAAAAACCACCTTACTACCTCCACTTTTCTTATGTAACTATTTAAAATTTTCATTAAAGTCTTCTTTTATTTTATCTGAATCTTTATGTATAACCATAAAGATATAATTACCTTTTTCTTCTACAACCTTATTCTTTATAAGATCATATTCTTCTGGTACATAATTCTCGAAACTATTCCCTTGGTTGTCAGCTCTTTTTTCAACCTTTTCTTTAATAATATCCTTACTTTCCTTAGTCTTTAATCTTATAACAATAATTTCACTAGCTTTCATATTAGATTCTGGCATGTATAAGATAAAGTCCTCAATATCTTTTGAATTGATGCCATAAAGTTTTTTTAAGTCCTTAGCATCTCCTTCTTCCATGATTTCTGAATCTCCATATGGTCTTATACTACTCTCAATATCTTTAATAGATGGATCTTTAATTTCTCCAACTATAATATTTTTTAATAATAGCAATATGCAAAGAGTTATAGAAAAGAAAATATAGAAATATTTATTTAATCCTATTTTTTTCATTTTACTTTCTTCCTTTACTTTAAGGTATTCTTTATATAATCTAACCATATACTATAAAAATTGGCCTTAGGATGTATCCCATCTGGCTCATAAAAATTATCCTTATTTTCTATAGTACTTGTTAAATTAATATAGTTTACTTTTAGTTCTTTAGCCATTTTATTAATTGCGTTGTTAAATTCATAAACTCTATCCCTAGATAAGTCCTTATTCTTGGAGACAGCTTTTTCTTCCACTGGCAATATGGATTGTACATATATTTTTGTTTTAGGTAGGTTCTTTTGTATTTTTTCTATAAGGTTACTATATTCTTTTATAAAATCATCACTACTGCTAAAAAGGGTTAAATCATTCATTCCATACATAAGAAAAATTCTTTCTGGATTTTTACTTACTACCTTGTCTATATATTCATGTGCCTTTACAGTAGTCTCTCCTTTTTTTGCAATAACTGATGAATCATTTAAAACTTTATAATATGGCATGGCTTCAGTTATGGAATCCCCCATAAATAAGTCCTTACTAAAATACTCTTTGTTATCCATATTAATATTTCTTTCCTTATTTTCTGGTATACTACTCTCCTCTTTTTTACTCCTACTTAATAATATTTTTCCTTCTATTTCTTCTATATTTTTATTATCTAAATTTTTAAGTTCTAAGCATCCCTTTTCTATTAAATTTAAATCTAATTTTCTCTTAAAGTATTTTCTTGCAATAATAAAAGATGAAAAGCTTACTAAAATAACACCTCCTAATATTATAATTGTTCTAATCTTACTTTTTCTTTTTCTCTTTATCCTTTCTTTTACCATTGCCTTCTCCCTCTTTCAACATAAAGTGACTAATAATTAATTATTATACTCCTGATTTTTTTTCATTTGATTAAAAATTAGTTACTTAAATATAACAAAGTGTTATATTTCTTAAAATATTAATAAATTACTTTAATTAAATAAACTATTAATGTTTTAAATAAGCTAATTTTTGACACCTAGTCTCATATATTAATTAACTATAAAAATTTATCACTATTTTGAAGCTATAAAATAAAAAACTTATGTTTCTTTAAAAAGATTTTTTTAAGATGGTAGATTACTTAAAATATTAATTTCTAAAATGGATAGTTTATATACTTATATATAAGTTTTATATTGCTGATGGAAAACCGAGAATTAAATAATACTAAATAAAAAGAAAGACTTATGAAAAGTCTTTCTTTTTTATTTAAAAATCTAATTTTTTAAATTTTATATTAATTCCTAAAGCTTTTTAATACCCTCAGTAAGCCCATCTAGTATAACCTTATTATAATCGGTACATTCTATAAATTTATATTCAGGTAAACTATGTCTTAATGCTTCTATGTTACAATTTTCTGATACTATATATACTTTATTAGTTAAAGGAAGGTCCCAACTTTTCTTTACTATTTGCCTATCTTCCTTTTTTATTAATGATATATCATATTCTTTAGGTAGTTCTTTACTTATTTCTAATTCTAAATCCTTAATCATCTTTTCTAAATCTAAGGAATCTATATTAGAAAAGTTTTTCTCAACTCTTTTGACAAAAAAGCATCCACCACCAAACACAATACATATATATGTATGATTCTTATAGGAATATATAAATCTAGATTTCTCAAAAACTGCTTCATCATTTAATGCAAAAATCTTCTCCTCTTCTCCTGAAGCTGCAACTAAAATATTTGAAGTAAAAAATACTCCCTTTATTATATACTTCTTAAATATGCCTTTAAGTATATTTATAGGTTTAGCTTCATTTATATTAGCTAACATTTCATGAGGAATAGAAACTATAAGAAATATATTTCCAAGTCCCTTGGTCCTTCCACTTATTACATGCTTAAACAGTATGTCCATAGCCTCATCATCATATATATAGTCTTCATTTTTAAATTTTTCAGCTAAAGCTTCACTAATATTTTTATCTTTTATAAAATCCTCTATACTAGTACATATTATCTCCTCTTCATTAGGATCTAGAATTCTTACATAGCCTTGAAGTAAATCTAAGGCTATAACTCTCTTTTTAAAAAACTTCAAAAATTTATTCATATGCATTTAACCCCTTAACTTAATATAATTAATAAATTTATAAAATAAACTAACTTGATTTTTTACTTATTATAAATCATAGTTAATCCCAGCCATTGAATCTCTACTTCTACACACAACCCTAATTATGTAGAGTAATTAAAGTTACAGTTCTACTTAAATAACAATTTATTTCTAATAAAAATATTTAAAATCAAGCTTTACTACTTTCCTCTATTATTCTAGTTTTTAATTCCTTATTAATCTTATTGTTCCCATAGAGCCATGCTATCATAGATTGACTTAAAGAATATTGCAGATTATATTCTTCTCTCTTATATGAATAAGACATTATTTCTCTCAAAAGATCTTTTTCCTTTAATAATTCTATAAACTTTTTACGTGTCTTATCACCAAAAGAATTGTCTAATAAACCAATAGATTTTCCATAAGTCATTAAAGAATCATATAGATATTCTATAGTAGCAAGCAAGTTATCCTCAGAATTATTTATAAAAAATAATATATCAGATTCCTCCATGGAATCAATCTTTATTCCTCCAGTAATTTCTATGGCTTTTATAATCTCATCTTCTATATGTTCTTCAGTATTTTTCACATAAACTAAAGGATTATTATTATTAATTTCATTAAATAATTTAGTAAGTAATAATATATGTACCCCTAGCATTTTATCCTTAATGTGATAATCCAAGAAAGTATTATTAAAATCCTTATTGTAACTGAAGCCATAGGCTATAATACTTTTTTCCTTCTTTAAATTAGTTATTACTTTTTCTAATTCATGGATTTCATTATTAAAATCATCTACGGAAATTATGAATCCTATTATATTATTGATTAGCTTTAATTCTTTTAAATCTTTTATATGTACAATCTCATAATCTAAAGATATACTACATAAATCTTTTAAATCTCTATTTTCTGTCTTTGATATGTATACTATTTTTTCCATGTATTCCCCTTCTTTTACCCCTTAATAATATTTTACAGAATATTTCTAAGAATATTCTACCACAACTTTCCCTTAAATACTTGTTTGTAACCGTATTTTGTTTTTGGTTTACTTTTAATTTAGTTTACATAATATTTATTTCGTTGCACAACTTAGAATCAATAAAACTTTTCAACTTGTCTAACATTAAACACTGTATTTACTCAAACATATAAGTCTCCCTTGAATTTGATTTAGCTAAATAACTAGTCATTGAAGCTATGCTTATGCTATAATTTACCTAAATTGTAATTTAAACTCAAACAATTTTTATTGTATGTAGACTAATTTATAAAAATAATAAAGATTTAGCTTTAGGAGGTAAATTAATGAAAAAAGAAAAAAGATTTAAGGTTGTATCTTCAGAAGGAGCCCTAGAAAGTTATAGAGTGATAGTTGACACAGAAACTGGAGTAAACTATCTATATATTAGTAATGGTGCTGCAGGTGGAGTAACTATATTATTAGACTCACAAGGCAATCCAATTATAACAAGAGATGAATAATATAATTTATCATTTAATTTAATGAAACTTTAATGAAGTACAAGAAACCAAGCTGTTAAAACTGCTTGGTTTTTATATTTTTTATGTAATTTTCAATAGCATATTAGTGTTCAAATATTAATCATATGCAAATGTTGATGTATCTAGGCATATAGGAGTATTTATTAATGGGGTATTAGTAAATTTTATTATATCTTACTATATATTTTTTGACGTTTTTTTGCCGTCAAAAATATTCTTTAAGATAATCAGTAAAGAGGTAGTAAAATTAAATTTACTACCTCTTTCATTTTTATAAAGTTCCTTCTTCAATATTTATTCATTACTATACCCGTAATATTTGCATAACCTTGAATAGTTAAGATAATTTTTAGTATCATCGTATCCTCTAATACTTCCTTTTTGTTATGATTAAAGCTATCTTAATAATAGAAGGAGGTACATATATGTTTTCTATAAACATGACAATGACTATATCAGAAAAAGATATAGAAAAATTTGTTTCTATGATTAATGAGCAGATACAATTAAAACCTATTAATACCAATGTAGTTATATCAACTGAAGAAAAAATAACTTCTGATTATCTTTTATCTGTATCCGAAGTAGCTGAACTTCTTAAGACTAATAAAAATATGATTTATACTTTAGTTGATAAGAAACTATTAAGAGCTATGAAGGTATGAAGTTTAAAAATCAGAAACTCTGAGGTAATAAGATTTTTAGATGAATATGAAGGAAAAGATTTAACAAATTTAGATAATATTAAACTACTATAATGTATAACTATTTAAACTAAAAAGAAGGTAGCTAATTCACTACCTTCTTTTAGTTTACCAAGAAAGAAAATACTATTCCATCCTCTTCAACTTCCCATCCTGTTATACTATAATCCTTGTTTTACAATATAAATTTATATTTATATAGATTCATATCATATACCACATTCTTTTTCCAATTATCTCAATATGAAAATTAATTACTTAAATATATTAATCTAGTTATCATAAAAAAATTAAGTAATTACCTATAGCTACTTGTAATAATATACAAATTTTCTATTATATACATATTTTTCCTAAAAACGCTTGAATCATATGCAAAGTAATTGTATAATTGCATTATATCAATTGTAATTATATTGAAAATTTGTATTACGAAAGGAATGACTTATTATGATTTTAAAGAAAAAAGGAATTATAGCTGCCGCTTTAGTATCAACACTACTTATAACCGGCACTGTTCCAGCTTCAGCTTCTACTGTAAATAAAATTAAAGAGGATGTTGTTAAACAATTGAGTGTTACAAATCCGGATGCAGCTAACACTTTTCGTGATTTAAGCAACGAAGGAATTGAAATACTATTTAATGCAATAGAAAAAATGCCAATGGAATTATTAGAAAAAGGAGATCCTAAAGAAATATCTGATTTCTTAATACTTCATGGGGTAGATATAAAATTTGCTGATGCTGAAAATGCTGATGAAAATTCTGGAGTTATTCTTTATGGATGGTGGGATGTCACAAAGTGTGTAGCCGCTATAACTTGGTTAGTTGGTAGTACAATTCTTGGAGTAGGATTACTTATGAAACTTAAGAACTTCATAGCTGCCGCTGGAGGAGTAAGCGCAGCAGCTACAGCACTTGTTGCGTTGGCTAGAGAAGGATTTACCCAAGCAAATATTAATCGTTTTGGAACTGCATTGTTAGAAACTGCATCAACTATTCTTGGAATCCAAGCTATTCAAGATAATTGTAGCTAAATAATTAGTTTTAATAAAAAGACAGAATATATATTCTGTCTTTTTATTAAATTAATACTTAAAATATTAGACTTGCCTTTTTAAATTATCTTTTATCATTTTTATACCAATAACAGCTGATCCTATCCCAATTATAAACATACATATTACTTTTATTATCTCCATAAAGTATCCTCCAGTCATATAATTTATTTTTAATTAAATATTTTAAGTACCTATACAGTATTAAGTTATAAAAAATATTAATATAATTTATAACTTATTTATAACATTATTTTTACTTAACATCAAACCTTTTTATAGAAATTTATAACTATATTTACATTTAAATCAATAAATCTATGGAAATATTAAATTTGATATTTTGTTTCTAAAATATTTTAATCTTAAGAATAGAATAATTGAATCAAATCCCTTCTAAATTTAAAAATATTCTTATATGTAAAAGTATTTATTATAAAATTAAAATCCTTAAACATTCTATAATATATTAATGCTAAGGATTTCTACTTATTGGTTAAAAATGGTATAAATAACTTTAATTTTGTCTATAATTACAAAGCTACGTTATTCATAATTCTCCAATATTTGATTAAAATAAAAAAGGTGGTCTAAGGATTATTCTCCCTAGACCACCTTTTTTATTTTATAAATTATTATTAAAGGAGTGCTCCTATAGTCAAGGTTCTTTGATTCCTTAGACTATAGGAATCCCTTATCTAGCTATTTGTGTATTTAACATTAAAAACACTATAAGAAAGATAAGGAATACTAAAATTTTCTTAAGAATCTTCATAATGCACTCCTAATTTTTATTTTATAATATATTTCTTTTGATACTATCACTAAGTTGTTTATACGTCAACTTTTATTATGATGTAAATAATATTCTCCATGTGTTAGGACCCACGATTCCATCGGCTCCTATATGTTTATCTGATTGCATTCTAATTATAGAATCATAGGTACCTTGTCCAAAAATTCCATCAGCACCCCATTGTCCTATATTATATCCAATACTTATAAGCTTCTCTTGTATAAGTTTTGTTAAATTTCCCCTTGCTCCTTTCTTTACTAAAACATTTGCCTTTTGTGTATTGGGTCCATAATAGCCATCCTCATTTAATCCTGATCCAAATTGTATATTAAGTTCTCTTTGTACTTTTTTTATCCATTCTCTGTTATTAAAAACCACATTATTATTTGTTAAATTATCCTTAAATCTCTCTAAAGGAAAGTTAGCTCCAGGGCAATCTGTACTATAATAATCCCTATGCCCTCCTATCTCTATAATTCCATATTTATTTTTAAGATAACTTACAAGCTCCATAGTAGCATTAAATTGTTCTTCTGGCATATTATCAACCATATAGTTTCCCTCTAAACACACGCTTATACTAACTGCATTTTGTCCTGGACAATGTGCTCCTATTGACCACTCTGGTCTTCCTCTATAAATAGAACCATCTTTTCTTACATAGAAATGATAGCCTATACCACTCCATTTAAATTGCCTCTTGTGTAGATCATGTACCCTTTCTATAGTCCACCCATTGCATTCTGGATGGTGTAAAATTATTTTATTAGTTATCTCTCTTTTACTTAAGCTCCCAAAAGATACATTGCTTTCTTTTATATTCACATTATCCTCTCCCTTATATTTAAACTTAAAAAAGTCCTTAACTTTTAATAAGCTAAAGACTTTCATATTTGTAAACTAAGTTTTTATTTAAATAATTCTCTGAATATATGTTCTAAAATATATAGTACAATATTCTTTTCAGTCATATCATGTACTAATACAACATGAAAATTTAGTCTCTTCTCGAAGGGATATTTAATTCACATAATCGTCCTGGCCACATATCAATACCGAGTCTCCACCTGATGTTTTTACTGAGCTTTCTAAAGTATCCATTACCTACTTCATGGGTAATATCTGTACACAAAGTTACATCTAAATTAGTTAATGGATATTGATGTTGAAGAGCTCCTGTTACACCTAGTGCTAACATAGGTTCACCACTAGGTGCAGTATTTCCCATAGGATATAATAAAGAGAGTACCTCGTCTGTCCTCGAGAACCAAACTATTGTGTCATTAGATATTTTAGGGGTAACTCCATAATCTCCAGTATTAGTAAAAGCATCAGCTGGAATAGCAGCAGCCATGCACCACCATGATTTGCATATTGGAATATAAGTATTTTCCCTACCAGAATAATATTTATTTGCTGCGAATGCTACTGCCTCATTACCTAAAGAATGTGAAATTATATATCCACTTTTAGACTTTTGTTCATCTAATCTAAAAATTGAATGAAATAAAGGTGTAAGACATTTTTCTCCTGCATATCTAGCTCTATTAACTAACTCTCTCCATAAAATAGCAAGGTATAGTAATGGAGAGTCATCTTCAACGTTTGTTGCCAGCTCTGCTTCAAGAGCTCTCCGTATTAATAAATTAGTTTCATTTGTGAGATCACTATCATAACTTAAAATATAAACATCATATTCATCAGAATCCGGATCTCTTTCACCTTTAAACAGTCTAGTAGCTTTTTCAAATTCCTCATAAAATTTATAAGCATCTTCCTTCTTTCGTGCATATTGCATTCCATGCACAAAAATAAGTGGGTATACCCTTGTTCTAGGACTTCTACTTGAGGTATCAAACTCAACCATTTTAGGAGGTTCTCCTGTCCATACACATTCCGGATTTTCTAGATGGAACAGAATTGGTTCTGGAGGTGGATCTACTGCTCCCAAAATACGATCTTGAATTTTTCGTACAAGCGTTGCAGGAATGATACCGGCTTCAATTAATGATCTAACATATATTGTTTCGTACTGAATATATCTCTCCATCATACGAATACGTATTTGATCAATGTCTCCTAGACAGTTTAATGTATGATTAATGTAGTGATTTATATCATCTGCCGTATTTTGAATAAATGTGTTTGCTCCCTTTTTAAAAGAATTTGTTGTATCCCGAGCTCCCTTAATTACTGATTTCGGACTCCATCCCATAATATTCCCTCCAATAAGAACGAAACTTTTTTATTATATTTTTATTGTGTGATAGTTTATGGGGAATTATACTGAAAAACAAATAAATTATTCAAACTCGTATTTATATCTCTATATTACTTCTTATTTTCAACCTAGTTCCCTAGATATTTTTTTCTGTACTCTGCTTAATTAATTGATTAGTTAGTACCGCAACTCCAGTACATATAACACCTTCTATTATTGCTAAGATACTTATTGCTTCTATTCCTATAGCTCCAATTATACCTACAACTAATAGAATCCATGGTATGGTCCAATCTTTTATTTTAGATGCTTTTAAAAATATTCCTATAACATAAAGAGCAGCTACTAATATAAGTAACTGCTCTGGAACAAATTTTGTTAAATCCATATTCTATACACCTTCCTTTTCTATAGTATCAATTCTTTTATGGGCCGACTTACTACTTTCTTCAACCCTTATTAGCCTAGAGTTCATGTCTGCAATTTGTCTATCTTGTGCTTTAATATCTAGTCTTATATCATCTACTCCTTTACTTATGTAGTCCAATCTGGTAGATAAGTAAGCATTACTTTTAGTTCTTATCTCCAAGTTTAAGAATATAATCCTGTGCAACATTTACTGACTTTCCACTACCTGCAGAACCTTTCATAGCTCTATATCTCTTCTTAGTCTTATTAGCTTCTTTAAATATAGGATTAAACTGCGCTTTAACTACTGCCATCTTCATCACCATAATCTATTACTACTTTTAATTCATTATCTAATGTCTCTTTATTGGATAATGCTATATCAGCCTTAAGCTTTTCTATTCTAGCTTTCTGCCCCTCTGTAGCTAAATCCCAATTATTATTTAGCATTTCATCATATTGTTTAATAAGACCTCTTAACTCTCCCATGGCTCTACTTTGTGCATTCAGGAAAATAGCTCGCCTATCCCAAGCAAATTGAAACTCATATTCAAATTCCTCTTCCACTTCATTGGTAGTGGCTTTTTCTGTAGTTCTATCCTTTGTTTTAACCTTAGATTTTCTAAGTTCCTTAATCATTTCTTCCTTAGATTCTACAAACATAATTCTTTGAGCTCTTATAATAGCAGCATACTGAATGCTTATATTTTCCCATAAAATATCTAATGGATTCTTATCCTGTATCTCCTGAATAACTTGAAAAGTATCTTCTGGTAAATACTTAGAAAAAAATCCATGTTTCTCAGCATTTTTATTTTTAACTGGTGCTCCATGCCCTGCTGCATTTTTATTATTAGGTGGTGCTCCTCTTTTTCTTTTGGAACGTTCCGTATTCTTTATTTCATCCTTTTGGAACGTTCCATTTAGTTTTTGTTTCCACTTATCTTTATTCTTCCATCCTCTAATTGTTCCAGGGGAAGTACTTAATATCTCTGCTATCTTAACTAAATCAATCTTTCCTTTATGTTCTTTGTATATCTCAAATGCTTTATCCCTGTTTGGACTTCTTGCTTTTGCCATACCACCACCTCATTGCTAGTTTCTTATTTGTTTATTTTGTATATAAAAAAGAGCCCTATTAAGAGCTCATTTCGTTTTTAACTTTTCATCAATAAACTTATTATACTGATTTAATGCTGCATTTAATATTTTACTCGCTGTTACTACCTCATGATCAACTAAGTTACCCTGTTTTTCATTTATTAAACGCTCTAATTGTATCCTTAATATATCTATATCTTTTAATAGTTCCTCTAATTCTGACATACTAACACCTCCATAATTAGTATTAACTACAAAAACATTTTTAATCATTCTTATATATAATTTTACTTAATAAACTCTAGTAATATTTAGGTCCGCTAAATACTCATTTACAAATATCCTTTGCTCACAATATCATATCCTTATTTTTGCCTTAAAGCACCTTTAACTCTTACAGAAGCTCTTTCTTGCATACACTCTTTTAAACTGTCTGCAGCTCTTTGCTTCCTAATATTTCTATTACTGCAGTAAGGACACACTAAGTATCCTTGTAATCTTTGTATATCTTCACTTAGTAATACAAATTCTTTTTTACATCTGCTGCAGCTATAGCTTGTATAAATACTTAGCATATCCTCACCTACCTTTCTAAAATAAAAAAAGACACTCAATTTATTAAGTGCCTTTCCTTGCATAATATAATTATTTTTGTTTATAAATTGTTGAATTCTTTATACAGTTCTTATTGCTACATATTGACTAGCTACATATCCAACTTCTCCATTATAAGTCCTTATTTTATCCCATTTATATCCATCAACTTCTTTTACTTGAGATTCCAAAATTGATACCTTTTCATTTAAATTAAGATATCTTATGACTCTAGATGAAGTTCCAGCCTCTGCTCTAAGTCTTACTTCTGTACCAATTATTATTCCAGGATACTGTGATCTTACTGCTATAATTGAATTTTTATGTTCAATTATATTATTATTTTTCAAAGTATCAGCTTTTGCTGGAAAAGCTGAACCTACACTAAGTATAGTAATTAGCCCAAGAGTACTTAATAGAATTCTTTTTTTCATATAAATCCCTCCAAATAATAAATTATTGTTCATATATTACATTCGTTATTATGTGGTAATATCCTCTATATTTGGAATCTATTATGGTTTTATTAACAATATATACATTTAATAATAGAAAGCTTACCAAAGTAATTAATATTCTAGTATTTTAATATTGGATGTCTTTGAAAATTTCTATAATACTAATATAGATCTTACTTTTGCAAAATTTTTTAATTTTTCTTAGTAACTTATATAAAAAAGACACCTAGTTTCCTAGATGTTAAAATATACCCTATAGAGTAGACATGATAAAAAAAAGTCTATTCTATAGGGTTTTTATATTTATAATAGAATTATAAAGTTAGGAGTGAATAGAGATGAGTGAGAAATTATTTTCAAAAGAAGAGATAGAAATACTTTCTAATAATAAATATGTTAAAAATGTTAGCGAAAAAGGAATTACATACACTGATGAGTTTAAAAGACTGTTTATCGCCGAAAATGAAAAGGGTAAATTCCCGAGAGATATATTTTCAGAATGTGGTTTTGATATTAATATAATCGGTTTAAAAAGAAT
>NZ_JMLJ01000008.1 GCF_000686705.1 Clostridium hydrogeniformans DSM 21757
GACTATAGCTCAGGTGGTTAGAGCGCACGCCTGATAAGCGTGAGGTCGATGGTTCGAGTCCATTTAGTCCCACCATTTTTATTATGCAATACCTAAGAAGAATGTAGAGTTAAATCTTTATATAAAATCTTTTAAAAAAGTATTGACATGAAAAAAAGTAGCTTATATAATATAAAATGTAAGTTGAATGAATATTCCGCAGTAGCTCAATGGTGGAGCACTCGGCTGTTAACCGATAGGTTGAAGGTTCAAATCCTCTCCGCGGAGCCAATTTAATATTCCGCAGTAGCTCAATGGTGGAGCACTCGGCTGTTAACCGATAGGTTGGAGGTTCGAATCCTCTCTGCGGAGCCAAATTCAATATTCCGCGGTAGCTCAATGGTGGAGCACTCGGCTGTTAACCGATAGGTTGAAGGTTCAAATCCTTTCCGCGGAGCCAATTTAATATTCCGCAGTAGCTCAATGGTGGAGCACTCGGCTGTTAACCGATAGGTTGGAGGTTCGAATCCTCTCTGCGGAGCCAATTAGAATTTTACTACAAGATTATCTTGTGGTTTTTTTGCATTTAAAGATACTTATAAAAGTATATAATTGATAATTTATTATAAAAAATATTGTTTAAAATTTAATAGGATAAAAATATAGGAAATCTATGCATAGCGTAAGTGAGTGAGTTATAATATATAAAATAGTATATATTTTAACTTAAAAGTTTGGTCTAGTTAAATTTGGAAATAATCACCGATGTCATACTTAAATTCTACAATACAATAAATCAGTGAATAAAAGGTAATAATTTCAATGAGATAAATATAAGATAAGATATCTGTTTTAAACTTTATTTTAAAACAGATAGAGTGTACTATAAATTATTAGGTATTGTTTAAGGGGGAAGGATATGAAGAGAAATATATATTTAGTATCAGGGGTTATATGTATACTATATTATATTATTTTGACATCAGTTATGGGACAAGTGGCCTTTAGTAAAGTGTTTCCTTTCATTGGAGTGATATTTTTACTATATGGAATTTTCTATAAAACTATTGAAAGCCATAACTATTTTTTTAGAATAATAAAGGTAATAGAATCAATTATTTTTTTAGGAATAATAATTTTTATTTTAGTACAAGGTTTTATAGTAATAACTTCTATTAAAAGAGACAAATCTTCAAGTGATTATTTAATAGTATTAGGTGCAGGACTAAAAGGGGAAAATATGACCTTAAGCCTTAAAGAAAGAATGGACACTACTTTAGAGTATTTAAAAAAGTATGGAGATAAGGATAAAGTTATATTATCAGGTGGTAAAGGACCAGGAGAAAGTATAAGTGAATCTTTGGCTATGAAAAGGTATTTAGTGGATAATGGAATAAATGAAGATAGAATAATTATTGAAGAGAAATCTAGAAATACTTATGAAAACTTAAGATATTCTAAAGAGATTATAGAGAAATACTCCAATAATAGTATAGATAATTACAAGGTGAAAATAATAACCAGTAATTATCACGGATTGAGAGCTAAGATTTTAGCAGAAAGGTTAGGATATAAAAATATTACATTATATACTAGTAGAACTCATTGGCTTCTAGCACCTAATTATTTCTTTAGAGAGTTTTTTGCTTTAGTAAAATCATTTGTTTTTGACAAATAAGGATTTTAATTATATTTAAACTTTTTCTTAAGATTATTATAAGAGTATTGTAATTGCTTTGTAATCTTAAGATTTCCATGGTAAATTATAATTTAATTGAGCTTATAATTTTACAGAATAGAATAGAAATGGTGGGATTAAACAATGAGAAAAGATATTATGAGAAGTAGTGATTTAAGAAAAAAGAGAATAAGAAAAAAGAGAAAAAAAAGATTCCTTATTACTCTCTCTGTTTTAGTGGTTATTGCTGGAGGAATACTATTTGCCCAGTATATTATAAATAAAGAAAATAAGAAAAATTCACAAAATGTTAATGTACAAGCATCTAAGGAAGATGAAAAGAAAAGTGACCCTAAAGAAAATGAAAATAAAAAGGATTCTAAGGAAGAAAATAAAGAAGATAAACCCTTATTGAAAAATAAAAATGTTAATCCCGAGGGAGATAAATATGCTATAGAGGCTGAAAAAGTAAAGAGTATGATAGAGGGAAAGGGAGAAAAGGATGATAAGAAGATAGCCTTTTTAACCTTTGATGATGGTCCATCTACTACAGTTACTCCTAAAATACTTGATACCTTAAAGGAAAAAGATGTAAAGGCTACATTTTTCTTAGTTGGTAATGCCGTTGATAATAAAAAGCATGAAGATTTAGTGAAAAGAGCTTTTAATGAAGGACATGCCCTAGCAAATCATAGCTATACTCATAACTATAAAACTCTTTATCCAGGGAATCATATTAATATAGATGCTTATATGGATGAATTTAATAAAACCAATGAGGCTATTAAAAAAATATTAGGAGATGACTTTAATACAAGAGTTATGAGAATGCCAGGAGGATATATGTCAAGAAAGCACTACAAGGATCCTAACTTAAATGCTTTTGATCAAAAACTTTCTGAGAAGAATATTGTTAGTATAGATTGGAATGCATTAAATGGAGATGCAGAGGGGAAAAAAAGAGGAGCAGGAGAATTGTTAGAGAGAGCGAAAAAGACAGTAAAGGGACATGATAAAGCTATAATATTAATGCATGATACCTATGGAAAAGAAGGTACAGCAGAGGCGCTTCCACAAATAATTGACTTTTTAAAAGGCGAAGGCTATGAGTTTAGGTCAATAAAATAAAAAATCTATTTTTATAGATGAACAAGAGGTGTTAAGTTTTAATCTCAAAAATATATGAGACAAATTTAACACTCTTTATTTATAATAATAAAGTAAGTTATATAGGGAGGGATAGTCAGTGACAACAATACTTTTAGTTGAAGATGAGAGTAGTATAAGAGGATTTCTTAAAATAAATTTTGAAAGACAGGATTTTAAAGTTATAGAAGCAGGTAGTGGAGAAGAAGGATTAAGGCTTGCCAGTGTGGAGAAGCCACAAATTGCTATATTAGATGTTATGCTCCCAGGTATTGATGGGTTTAATGTATGTGAAGAGCTTAGAAAAAACATGCCTAATATGGGTATAATTATGCTTACAGCTAAAGGGCAAGATATGGATAAGATTATGGGACTTGAATTTGGAGCAGATGATTATCTAGTAAAACCATTTAATCCAGTAGAACTTATATTAAGGGTAAAAGCACTTCTAAGGAGAATGGAGGATAAACTAGTAGTTAATAAGGATATCATTGAGTCAGGCCCATTTATTTTAGATTTATATTCTCAAAAACTATTTAAAAAAGAAAATCAGATAGAAGTTACACCTAAAGAGTATATGCTATTTAGGATGTTTATAGAAAATCCAGGAAAGGCATTTAGCCGTGATGAACTTTTAAACTTAGTATGGGGATACGATTTTGTTGGTGATCCTAAGATAGTAGATGTTAACATTAGAAGATTAAGATCGAAAATAGAAGATGATTCATCAAATCCTAAGTATATTGAAACTGTTTGGGGAACAGGATATAGATGGAGAGTTTAAAATGAAAAAAAATCTAACAAGTAAGAGTATAAAATATAAGGTAGTTAGAAACTTTCTTTTGGTGGTAATAATTAGTGTATTACTTCTAGAACTTTTAATAATAAATTTTGTTAAACATTATTATTATAAAAACATAGAAGACTTATTAACAAACCAAATAAAAATATCTTCAGAAATATATTCAAGATATTTTTCTAATGTATCTTTAGAAGAAAATATTATAGGCGATGTGGATGTATTTTGGAAACAAACAGAAGCACAAGTACAGATTTGGAATAAAGAAGGAAAGCTTCTTATGGATTCTTCAGGGCTTAATTCAAAGGAAGAGGAGCCAGAGGATATTAAAAAAGCTATTTTAGGTGGTAAAGGGGTATGGAAAGGCGAAAAGGTATTAAAAGATAGTGAGGACTATAATTTAATAAAACAAATTTTTACTTATAATAATTCAAAGGTAATGGCTGTTTCCTATCCTTTGAAGACAAAAAACCAGGTAGTAGGGGCAATAAGATTTATAACATCTTTAGAGGAAGTTAACAAATCTATTTATAGTATATCTATGGTCTTTGTATTTATTGGATTATTTGTAGTTTTAGCCTCAAGTTTTGTAACTATGATTTTAGCTAATAGCATAATACAGCCTATAGAGGGAGTAACTATTGCAGCTGAGAAAATGGCTATGGGAGATTATAAAGCTAGAAGTATAAAGGTAAATGATGATGAAATAGGTAAGCTATCTGATACCTTAAATTATATGGCTAGTGAAATATTAAAAAAAGAACAGCTGAAAAATGATTTTATATCCAATGTATCTCATGAACTAAGAACCCCTCTTACATCAATTAAGGGATGGGCAATAACCCTTCAGTATGATGATATTGACAAGAACATGGTTAAGGATGGACTTAATATAATAGAACAAGAGTGCGATAGGCTTAGTGGAATGGTTGAAGAGCTTTTGGATTTTTCCAAGTTTGTGTCAGGGCAAATAGTACTTAGCAAAAAGAGTGTTAATGTGAATGATATTTTAAACTATGTAAAGAATCATATGAATGCAAGAGCAGATAGGGAAGGGATAAAATTCACCTTGAAAGTAGAAGAAAATACTAGGGATATTAATCTAGATGTTAACAGAATAAAGCAAGTTCTTATAAATATTATAGATAATGCTTTAAAGTTTACTGATAAAGGTGGTAGTGTGACATTAAGAGCTAAATCCACAGAGGACTATTTAGAAATTACAGTTTTAGATTCAGGTTGTGGAATAAGTGAAGCGGATCTTCCAAAAGTTAAGGAGAAATTTTACAAAGGAAAAAGCAGTAAGTCTAAGAATGGTATTGGGCTTTCAATATGTGATGAGATTATTAAGTTACATAATGGTAAGTTTATTATAGAGAGTAAGATAAAAGAAGGAACAAAAGTTATAATTATGTTGCCCTATGACAGGTAGTAGGAGATGATTATGAAGAAGTATTTATTAGTATTTTTTATGTTTTTAATTAGCCTAAGCCTTGTATCTTGTGTTGAAACAAATAATAGCCAGCCAGATAATAAAATAACCCCTCCCAAGGATGGAGATATTTCTATTGTTGGTACTTGGGAGGTTACAGACTATAAAACTAGACAAAAAGAAGTAGATAAGCACAAAAATGTTGTAGGAAAAAAGGCATATTTTAACAATGATTTTGCCTCCTTTAATAATGAGTATATAAATGAACCTAATTATAAGACTAAGTATACAAACATAAAAAATTATTTATTTCATCAGTATAATATTAGTGACTTTTTAGATGAAGATTTAGAGGGCGATGTGGTTCAGATTACCTCTGAGGAAAAAAATTTCTATGAAGTTATTAAATTAAAAGAGGATAAAGCTATAATATATGTAGAGGATACATTTTATTATTTAAAAAGAATATCAAAAGAGGTAGATGTTGATCCTAAGGAGATTTCATCAGGTACAAAATCAGAATTTGCTATAAAAGGTAGTCCAAGTACAAAACTTAAGGATTCAGGAGTATTTTTAGGGTTAAAGTCACTGGATGAAAAAAATGAATTTAAGTATAGGACTCTTTGGATATCTCAATATGAAAATTATTTTGGACCTATGTATAATATTGATAATCTTTTAGTTCCAAGAATTAATGGATTTTCTAGTGTTAAAGTAGAGAATTTACTTGTGGATGGAGCTAAGAAAGACACTATAGTGTCTTCTTCACTAAATAGTAATTCTAAAAAGGGTGTAAAAGTATTTAATGGGTATGAAACGGTAAAAAGAAATATATTATTTGTTGGGAATAATTATATATCCACAGAGGTTATAAAGGAAAATGAGAAAAATGGAGTAAAAAGACAATACTATGAAGTAATTCCAATAGATAATACCAGCATAAGTCAAGGTATTAGGCTATCATATATTGAAGGTGATATTGGAAAGACTATGTTTTCTAATGAGGTTGAAAAATATATTAGAAATAATCCAGAGATAAATAGGGATGAAGTAAAAATTGATGAAAGCTATTTTGCTTTAGATAGAAGAAATGGGAGATGGAGATTAAAGGGAGGCATTGATAGTAATGTAGGATGGAGAACCTTTGATATAAATATGCTTCCACCTAAGGTTATGGTAGCTTATGATGATTTATATATCCCCTGGAGCTATATAAAATCAAGATTTCCAGATGCTGTGGATGCCTATACTTCGCCTAATAATAGAATGATTATAATTTTAACTAAGGATAACTTATATGGATTTAATGTTGTAAATAATGAAATAGAGGGAGAACCTGAGATTTCATTGAAGTTAAATCCAAATGAAACAGTAGTAATGGCAGAATGGGCTTCAGGAACCTATGTATCAAGATGGGAAGCTAAGGCTAAATCTCTTGGAACGGAAATTAAATAGTTAATATATTAATAAAATAATATGACTATTGCTAAAGGAAAAAGCATAAGTATTTAATGAGGTAAAGAACACTATGAAATTTCATAGTGTTCTTTAGTTTTAATAAAAAAATTTTACTTTCTCTGTATTTATACAGAAAATAAGTTTTGAAGATTATAAAAATTGAAAAATAAGATTATTGGTGATAGAATAAATTCATAATTGTTTAAAAGGGGGCATTGATATGTTATCAAAGGATATAGTTAATAAGGTTTTAGGAAGAGCCTTAAGTACAGGAGGAGATTTTGCAGAGATATTTGAGGAAGACACTTTAAATAATAGAATATCTATGGCAGATGGGAAAACTGATAGTATAGTTTCAGGAAGAATTTATGGGGTAGGAATCAGAATATTTAAGGGATTTAAAAGTGTATATGCCTATACTAATGATAATAGTCTAACAAGCCTTTTGCTTACAGCTGAGAAGGCAGCTATTGCTCTAGGAGAGGTGAAAGGGGATATTGATGTTAATATAACAGAAAGAGTTAATACTAATATCCATCCATATTTATATGTGCCTTCATCAGTGAACACTAAAAAGAAAATAGAAATAATAAAAAGAGCTTATGGGGCAGCTAAATCTTATAGTAATGATATCGTACAGGTAATGGTGAATATGCTAGACAAAGATCAAAAGGTATTAATAGCTAATTCAAATGGATTATACACTGAGGATAGAAGAATAAATAGTAGGATTTTTATACAGTCTATAGCCTCTAATGGAGTAGAAAATCAAACAGGAAGTGAAGCACCAGGAATGCTTAAAGGGTTTGAGTTTTTCAATGAAATGGATGTAGAAGGTTATGGGAAAAATGCAAGTAAAATAGCAACAACTATGCTTAAGGCAAGACCATGTGAAGCAGGAGTTATGCCAGTGGCTATAGAGAATGGATTTGGAGGAGTTATCTTCCATGAGGCTTGTGGGCACTCTTTAGAGGCTACATCTGTAGCTAAAGGAAATTCTGTATTCTGTGGAAAGCTTGGAAAGCAAATAGCATCTTCTAAGGTTACAGCTATTGATGATGGAACTATGAAAAATTTATGGGGATCTTTAAATATAGATGATGAGGGAAATAAGACTAGAAGAAATGTACTTATAGAAAATGGTATATTAAAATCCTATATGATAGATACTTTAAATGGAAGACGAATGGGGATGGAGCCTACAGGAAACTCAAGAAGGGAATCCTACAAATTTGCTCCTACTTCAAGAATGACTAATACTTATATAGATAATGGTGATGATGATAATGATGAAATTATAAAATCTATAGACAATGGTTTGTATGCAAAGAAAATGGGCGGAGGATCAGTAAATCCAATAACAGGAGAATTTAATTTTGCAGTTTTAGAGGGATATTCAATAAAAAATGGAGAAATCCAAGAACCTTTAAGAGGAGCAAGCCTTATTGGAAAAGGATCAGAAGTTCTTATGAATATAGATATGGTTGGAAAGAATCTTGACCATGGACAAGGTATGTGTGGATCAGAAAGCGGTAGCGTTCCAACTAATGTAGGACAACCACTATTAAGGGTATCAAAGATTACTGTTGGGGGAAGATAGGAGGGGTATTTATGAATTTAAGAGAATTTAAAGAATTAGTATTTGCTAAGGCAAAAGAAGAAGGATTTAGTGAATATGAGATATATTATAGCAAGAAAGATAACCTTGAAATTAGTATATATGAATCAGAGATGGATAAGTATTCAGTAAATACTACTATGGGAGTAGGCTTTAGAGGGATATTTAATGAAAATATGGGATATGCCTTTAGTGAAATACTAGATGAAGAGGCAGCAAATATGCTAGTGGAAAAGTCAAAGGAAAATGCATTGCTTATAGAAAAGGAAGAAAAGGAGTTTATATTTGGAGAAAAAGAAAACTATGAAGAGGTAAAATCCTTTGATGAAGAATTAAATAAAACTGCTGTAAGTGAAAAAATAGCATTAGCATTAGAGTTAGAGAAGGAAGGAAAATCTGCTGATGAAAGAATTATAAAAGTAGCAGACTGCTTTTATACTGATGAGAATATGGAATGCGGCATAATTAATTCTAAAGGATTAGACCTTTATTATAGATTTAATAAGGCTTTAGCTTACTTATCTTCTGTAATTAAAGATGGTGATGAGATGAGAGATGGAAGCGAGTATATTTTCGCATCAACTCTTAAGGATATAAATTCTAAGGAAATAGCTAAAAGTGCTGCAGAGGATGTTTTAGGTAAATTAAATGGGGATACCATAGAATCAGGTAAATATAGGGTAGCAATTGAAAATAGAGCTATGGCATCCCTACTTTCAGCCTTTATAGATTCTTTTAATGGAGAAGATGTTCAAAAGGGACTATCTCTTCTTAAGGATAAACTTTCTGAAACCATAGCATCTACCATAGTAAATCTAGTAGATGATCCTCTTAAAAGTGATGGACTTAACTCAAGACCTTTTGATGATGAGGGAGTTCCAACCTATAAGAAATATCTAATTAAAGAAGGAAAACTAAATACATTTATGCATAATCTATCTACAGCTAATAAGGCAGGGATTAAAACCACAGGAAATGCTTATAGAGCTTCTTATTCTTCATCAGTAACAGTAGCTCCATCTAATTGTTATATTGAAGAAGGTAATGTTTCAAAAGACGATCTTCTTAAAGAAGTTAAAGATGGATTACTTATAACTGAATTTAATGGAATACATTCAGGGGCTAATGGAATAACAGGGGATTTTTCTTTAGCAGCCAGTGGATTCTTAATAAAAGATGGAAATAAGGATAGACCTGTAGAACAAATAACAGTGGCAGGAAACTTCTTTAGTTTAATAAAAGATATAGAACTTATAGGAGATGACTTAAAATTTGATTTTTCTAAGTTCGGAAGCCCTACGGTAGTTGTAAGAGAACTGTCTATAGCAGGTAAGTAAAATTAAGTTACTCTAGAGTGTGAATATTAAGGTGAGTAAATTTATATTATATAATTTAATAAGACTAATAGATTAAAGTAGAGAGGGTTTACTACTGTATGTATAGGGTAGTAAATCCTTTTTTATATTAAACCAAGGTATAGGTTTTTAGATTGACTCTTAACTTATACGTGCACTTTAAATCCTTTAAAACCTTAGAGATTAAGTAGTGAATAAGATAAATTTTTAATCAAAAACCTTATATAGGATTTTAAGTTTTAAAATTAATTTATATACATGACTAAAGTAAGATAAATGAAGAAAATTTTTAATGAATAGGCTAAGGACTCATCGTAAAACTTTATATTAGCTAAGGACATAAGTCAATATTTTTAACTAATTAAAGAATTTGAGAATTTATAAATTTTATAATTACTCTTCAATTAAAATAAGTCTTAAAATGGTAAATTAAAAAACAAATAAGGTGTAATTAATATATAATTAAGTTTTGTATAGAGAAATTAATGGTATAATTATATAAAATAAGTTAGGAGGAAACAGATGATAGCACTTCAAGGAGAAAATATAATCCTTATAATTATTTTATTACTACTATTGTATATAGTAGTAAAGTTTATAAAGGGATTAATAAAGTTTATATTAATTGTCTTTCTTATATTTACTGTAGGATTTAGTGCATATAATCTATTAATAGTAAAGAAGCCTTTAAGTTATGAAATAAATAGGTACAAGGTTGAGTATTCTTATTATAAAGAAATATCTAAAACTACAGGAAAAGTATTCAATCTTGTTAATAATATAAAGGAAGATAAGAACACAAAAGAGTCCATAGAAGAACTTAAAAAAGAGAGAAATAAGGTTGCACTTTTAGATCATAGTAATGAAAGTGAAATTATTCATAATAAATACCTAGGGGCATTGGATAGTATTATCTCTATAAGCAAAAATAGCAATACTTATGGAGAGGCTAAGGACAAGTTAGATAAGGGCTTAAAGGAACTTAATATAAGTTTAAAGGATTTAATATTTATTAATAAAGAAAATAGACCAAGGTAAACCCTTGGTCTATTTTTTTTATTTTTTATAGTAATTTTTAAAGTAATTACTCTTTATTAACTTATCAGCTAGGTCAAGGCCTTGTATAGCATGTTCTTTTTCTTCTTCTGTAAATTCTCCAACTACAGTTCTATTAGTTAAAACTGAATAATTTTTCTTAGAGTTTACAAGAACCTTACCCATGGTTGAATCCTCAAAGTCCTCTCTAGGAACTCCCATTAGATACAATAAAGTTGGCATTATATCTACTTGTCCACCAATTAAATCAAATTGTTTTCCTTCAGTAGCGTTTTTATCGTATATTATTAGAGGAATATCCCAAGTTACCTCTTTCCACCAATCTTCTTGATTAGATAAGGTAGCTATCTTATCATTATAATATTTGTGAACTCCTGTATGGTCACCTTCTATGACTACAACAGAATTGTCAAGGATACCTTCTTTTTCTAAAGAATCTAAGAATAAACCAAGCTGAGTATCTGTATAGTTTATACTTTGGAAATAACCACCTAGATGGTTTTCATCTAACTCTTTAGATAGATTTAGTTTTTTATATTCTTCAGGTAAGTCAAAAGGTCCATGACTTGTTAGAGTAACCATAAAGGAATAGAAAGGATCCTTTTGCTCCTTTAACATAGGTACTATTTGCTTGAAATAGGAACCATCGCTTAAACCAAGACCTATGGTTTCATCTATATTAAAGTTATAATAATCTACTAGCTTATCAAAGCCTATTCCCCTTAATCCTTCCATCCAGTTCCAGAAAGGTCCTTTATCTGGGTGAATACCTATGGTGGAATACCCCATAGCCTCTAAGTGATTAGGTAAAGAGTTATAGGTGTTATTTGAATATCCAAAGAATGTACTACCTTGTCTTAAAGGATACATAGAGGTATTTACCATTAAATCTGAGTCTGAACTTGTACCTTCATTAACTTGTTCCTTTATGTGAGGGAAGTAAGTACTCTTTGAAAGCAGTTTGTTAAGGTTAGGAGTGATCTCTTGACCATCGATCTTTTGATTTATAACAAAGGATTCAAGAGATTCCCATTGAATCACTATTAAATTTTTACCTTTATACATTCCCTTATATTCATTGTCAGGAAGGTCTTCTTTTTTCTTATCAAACCAAGTATTAATTTCTTCAAGTTCATTATCAGATAAATTATAAGGTTTAGAATCCTTATATACTTGATATACATTAAATACATGGTATCCTATAGGTGAAAAATACTTAACAGTGTCATTAGGATCATACATTCCATATATGTAGCTACCTGATACATCCTTTTTAAGTACATTGGTCATAAAAGGAATATATGCAAGGTATGAAATTCCTAAAATTAAACATAGAAAGAATAAAGATACTTTTCTTTTACCTTCTTTATAAAAATTCCTTAATTTTATTGAAAGAATTAAAAGTATCACTATATCTACTACAAAGATTAAATCTATAAATCCCATCATAGAAAATATAGAGCCAGATAGATTATCTAAGTTAGCAGTTTGTTTTACTATTGTTAAAGATGGTACTGTTTTAAATCCTCTAAAATACCAAAGATCCATTAGGATTAAAAGTGTTAAGAAAAAATTTATTCCTATTAAGTACCAAAGCTTACCTTTATTTTTAAATAAAAAATAAAAGCACATAAAACATAGAATAAAAGCACCATAATATTTAAAGAAATAAGATGCTTGTCCATAGCCTAACGAAAAATTTAGACTATATACATTCTCATTAAGAGTAAATCCTAAGTAAATTGCACACTTTATTACTAATGATAAAAGTGTAAATATAAAAAGGCTTCCTCTTATAATGTGTGATTTTTCTAATGTGTTAATTCTCGTAGATATGTAAGGTTTTAAATTCATATTATCATCCTCTACTTAATAATTTTGCTTAATAAATTATATTATAAATATGAAGGGAAATCAAATAAATTGCCATGGAAAGTCTAAAAGAGGAAAAACTTATTGAACAAATTGATAGATGGATGGTTTAGTATTAGTACAATAAATAATCACATTAAAAATTTATGATATAATAAGGGTGTAAATAATATATAAATGTAAAAAAGGTGGGAAAAATATGCATATAATAGATTGTAAGGGATTAAAATGTCCAACTCCTTTAATAAACACAAAAAAGTATTTTGACTCTATAGAAGAAGGAAAAGCAAAGGTTATAGTTGATAATGAAGTAGCTAAAAATAATATAGTAAAATTCACAGAAAGTAATGGATTCACATATGAGGTTACAGAAGATAATAATTTATTTGAGATAGTTATAGGTAAGGAAGAGTGTAATTGTGCTCCTATGGAACTTACAGAGGACTTAACTATTGTTGTAAGTTCTGATAAGTTAGGGGAGGGAGACGACACCTTAGGAGAGACCTTAATGAAGAGTTATTTCTTTGCTTTAAGTGAAAGTGATAATCTACCTAAAACCTTAATTTTTATGAATGGTGGAGTAAAACTTACAGTAGAAGGTTCACCATGTCTTGAAGGTATAGTAAAACTACATGAAAGAGGAGTAGAGATCTTAAGCTGCGGTACATGTTTAGATTTCTTTGGAATAAAAGAGAAATTAGCCATTGGAGAAATATCTAATATGTATACTATAGTAGAAAAGATGAACAAATCTAAAAATACAATTAAGTTATAATATCATTAACTTATATAATATAATAAAAAGAGCTGCTATGAAAATAGAAATTACTTTCTGAATTGATAGCAACTCTTTTTATTATATTCAAAAATAAAGTTTTAAAATTCAATAATTAGTAACCGTATTTTAAAGATTATACTGAAAATATGTGGTATAAATTAGTACTATATATAAATTAAGAATACTACTTTTATTTATTATAAGGTCATATAAAAAGTTATTTTTAAAATTAGGTTTAATTTATAAAAAAAAGATAATAAAGTAAAACATAAGAATAAGAAAATAATAATATAACAAAATTAGTAGATAAAAGGCAAAAAGTATATTATAATAATCATATGGTATAACACAATTACTAAAATAGGATTAAATATAATTATTGTTAAGTTTTTGGAGGGATAATAATGGCATTTTTAGATGAGCCAATGGCAGAAGAGATAAAGGCAGATTTAAGGTATTTAAATCTTTTAGCTAATCAATATCCTACTATAGATGCAGCTAGTACTGAGATAATAAATCTTCAAGCAATATTAAACTTACCAAAGGGAACAGAGCACTTTCTAACGGATATACATGGAGAATATGAACCCTTTATACATGTGTTAAAGAATGCATCAGGGGTAATTAAAAGAAAGATAGAAGATATATTTGGGATATCTTTAAGAAATTGTGAGAAGAAGACTTTAGCTACCTTAATATATTATCCAGAACAAAAATTAGAGCACATACTAAAAGAAGAAGATAATATTGATGATTGGTATAGAATAACATTGTATAGGTTAGTAGAAATCTTAAGGCATGTTACATCAAAATATACAAGATCTAAGGTAAGAAAGGCATTACCTAAGGATTTTTCATATATAATAGAGGAATTATTACACGAACAGCCAGAGAGAGAGGATAAGGAAGAGTATTATGATGAAATAATACAGACTATAATAAACATTGATAGGGCAAAAGAATTTATTATAGCCATATCAAAGCTTATTCAAAGACTTGTTATAGATAGACTTCATGTTCTTGGGGATATATATGATAGAGGACCAGGAGCTCATATAATATTAGATACCTTAATGGATTATCACTCTGTGGATATACAATGGGGAAATCATGATATACTTTGGATGGGGGCGGCAGCAGGGTCTGAAGTATGTATTGCAAACGTTTTGAGAATACAGGCAAGATATGCTAATTTAGATACCATAGAAGATGGATATGGTATAAATATGTTGCCCTTAGCTACCTTTGCTTTAGATTTTTATAAAAATGATACTTGTACAAATTTTAAGCCTAAGTTTGATACTGAGAAAGAATATACTATGAAGGAAATTCAATTAATCTCTAAAATGCATAAGGCTATAGCTGTAATACAATTTAAACTAGAGGGAGAAATTATAAAAAGAAGACCAGAGTTTAATATGGCTCATAGAATGATACTTAATAATATAGATTTTGAAAAAGGAACCATAGATTTATATGGAAAAACCTATAAGTTAAATGATACTAACTTCCCAACAATAGATCCTAAAAATCCATATGCCTTAACTAAGGAGGAAAAGGATCTAGTGGATAAGTTAAAGTCATCCTTTATAAATAGTGAAAAGTTACAGAAACATATAACCTTTTTATTTGCTAAAGGGAGTATGTACCTTATATATAATTCTAATCTTCTTTTTCATGGGTGTGTACCTTTAAATGAGGATGGTACCATAAGAAAAATAAAGATAGGAAATAAAGAATTTAAGGGAAGATCTCTTTTAGATGAGTTTGAAACCTATGCAAGAGAAGGATATTTTCATCATAGTAATCCTAAGGCAAAGCTTTATGGAATGGATATGATGTGGTATTTATGGACAGGCAGTAACTCACCTCTCTTTGGAAAGGATAAGATGACTACTTTTGAAAGATATTTTATAGATGATAAGACTTGTCATAAGGAAGAGAAGAATGCTTATTATAAGCTAAGAGATGATGAAAATATGTGTAATTTAGTGTTAGAAGACTTCGGATTAGATCCGAGCAGTACCCATATAATAAATGGGCACGTACCAGTAGAAAAGAAGAATGGAGAAAGTCCAATAAAGGCAGGAGGAAAGCTTCTTGTTATAGATGGAGGGTTCTCAAGGGCATATCAATCTAAAACTGGAATGGCAGGATATACATTAATATATAATTCCTTTGGACTTCAACTTGTAAGTCATGAGCCTTTTAAATCTATAGATACTGCCATAAAGGAAGAAACTGATATACTATCTACTATGGTTATATTAGAAAAGGTAGTAGAAAGAAAAAGAGTGGGAGATACTGATGTGGGAGACGAGCTTAAAAAGCAGATTAAAGATTTAAAACTCTTGCTTTCTGCTTATAGAAAAGGACTTATAAAAGAAAAAAGATAGTTAATAAGGTTCAACTATATTCACAAAGAGAAGAGACTCTAAGTGGGGATAGTAGGACCTTATTTTTATTACTGTAGAAAATTCATATAATATAAGATATCTTAAAGAGTTTGTAAAAAATAAGATTCTTAAAGGATTTATAGGGTCTTAATCTTACTGATTAACTTACACATACATTAAATCTTTTAAGTTTTAGACTTAATTTATACATCTATCCAAATAAAGATAAATCAAGGATATTTTTAAGGAGTAAGTTAAGTGTTTATGTAAAAAACCCTATAGTAGCTTTAACTTAGAAACTTTTTAATAAGGTGTTATAAATTTACTTTAGGATAAAAAGATTATAAAACATAGGTGTTTATCTAAAAGAATAGTTCTGGGTAGGAAAATAGGGGAATAAAAATTTTACATATATAAAGAAACTAAGGGATAGAATAATTATAAGGAAAATTATTAAAGTTTTAATTGAATTAAAGGTTTACATTAAAAAAATACAAAAATAATGTTGATTAGTGACGAAAAAAAGGTTATATTAAAAAAGGTATTTTTATGAAGAGAAGTCTTTATGAAAAGCTATACTAAATACTTAGGAAAAGGAGTAGTAAGTTTGGAAAGATTAATCGGAATAGTTGGATTAGTAGTATTAATTTTTATAGCCTACCTATTATCAGAAAATAAGAAAAGGATTAACTGGAGACTAGTAATATCCGGTATGATACTTCAACTTATATTTGCAATTTTAATACTTAAGGTCCCAGCAGGACAAAAGGTATTTATAGCAGCTAGTGATGTCATAAATAGCCTTCTTGAATTTACAAAAGAAGGTACTAGATTTTTATTTGGAGACTTAGTAAATGTAGATAAGTTTGGATTTATATTTGCATTACAGGTTCTTCCAACAATAATATTCTTCTCAGCACTTATGGGAATTTTATATTACCTAGGAATAATGCAATTTATAATATCTATAATAGCTAAAGGGCTTGCAAAGTTACTTGGTACTAGTGGAGCAGAAACAACTTCTGCTGTTGCTAATATATTTTTAAGCCAAAATGAAGCACCTTTAGTTGTTAAGCCATATATTAACAAAATGACAAGGTCAGAACTTCTTGCAATAATGACCGGAGGAATGGCAACAGTTGCAGGATCAGTTATGGCAGGTTATGTAGCCATGGGAGTTAATGCAGGACATTTACTTGCAGCAAGTATAATGGCAGCCCCAGCAGGTCTAGTTTTTGCAAAAATATTAGTTCCAGAAACTGAGGAAGCGGTTACTAAAAATGGAGTGGACATAAAGAGTGAAAATCAAAGCTCAGGAATAATTGAAGCTGCTGCCATAGGAGCAGGAGAGGGACTTCAAATAGCTCTTGGAGTAGGAGGAATGCTTCTTGCATTCATAGCTTTAATAGCTCTAGCAAATGCACTTTTAAGCTGGGTTGGATCTTTCTTTGGAGCACCATATATAACTATAAATTGGGTCTTTGGAAGATTATTTGCTCCAATAGCTTATGTTATGGGAGTACCAGCAGTTGATGTTGTTGCTGCAGGTGACTTATTAGGACAAAAGACTGTATTAAATGAATTTGTAGCTTATTCAAGTCTTTTAGGTCTTATAAAGGAAGGAAGTCTTCAGCCTAAAACTATAGTTATGTTAACCTATGCTTTATGTGGTTTTGCGAACTTCTCATCTATAGCAGTACAAATAGGTAGTATAGGTGCTATAGCTCCAGAGAGAAGAGGAGATGTAGCAAAACTTGGACTAAAAGCTTTAGTAGGTGGGGCGCTTTCAGCATTTATGACAGCAACCATAGCAGGAATATTGTTTTAATTAAAAAAGTGGTTTTTACCACTTTTTTATATATTTTCATAGTTTATCTTATGGCTATAAGCTGTAACCTCCACCCTCTAAAAGGCGGGGGATGACAGTTGCTACAATCCTAGATTAGCTTATCTAACCTTTAGATGGTGGAAAGAACACCATCTGAAGGAAGCTTCGTTCTATAAATAAATTAAAGATATATTTATCTGGAGTTTAATAAGTCTTTGACTTTAAGAGTTTCATAATTGATTTTAAGAATAGAATTATAGAGGTATGGATAAACTTCTTCAATACTGAATTTCAGAGATTTTAGTAATGTAAAAATTAAATTTAAAGATTTAGTATTTATTTTTGTAATTAGGGGGAAATACAGTAGTAAGGAGAACATTATATGGAAAAATTAGTAGGAGTTTTAGGTTTAGTACTATTATTTGGTATAGCATATTTATTATCAGAAAACAAAAAGAAAATTGATTGGAGATTAGTTATAACAGGAGTAATTATACAATTTTCATTTGCTATTTTAATTCTTAAAGTACCCTTAGGAAGGAAAATATTCTTAGCTATAAGCGATGGTATTGCAGCATTATTAAACTTTACAAAAGAGGGAACAGGATTTCTATTTGGAGGATTAGTAAATAATGAGAGTATGGGAATGATATTTGCCCTTCAAATACTTCCAACAATAATATTTTTCTCAGCTTTTATGAGTGTATTATATTATTTAGGAATAATGCAATTTGTTATAAAGATAATTACTAAAGGAATAGCTAAAGTTCTTGGAACAAGTGGTGCTGAAACTACTTCAGCAGTTGCTAATATTTTTCTGGGATTAAATGAAGCACCTTTAGTTATAAAGCCTTACATAAAGTCTATGACAAAGTCAGAGCTTCTTGCTATAATGACTGGAGGAATGGCAACAGTTGCTGGAGGAGTTATGGCAGGATATATTTCCATGGGGGTAAATGCAGGTCATCTACTTGCAGCAAGTATAATGGCAGCCCCAGCAGGTCTTATAGTTTCTAAGATAATGATACCAGAGACAGAAAAGCCTTTAACTAAAGATAATTTTGATTTAAAATTAGACAAAACTTCTTCAAGTATAATAGAGGCTGCTGCCATAGGGGCATCTGATGGACTTGGAATTGCATTAAATGTAGGAGCTATGTTACTTGCCTTTATTGCTTTAATAGCTTTAGTTAATGCGTTAATATCCTATATATTTGGATTATTTGGTATGGCATATATAAATTTAAGTTGGATATTTGGTAGAATATTCGCTCCTATAGCATATATTATGGGAGTACCATCCTCTGATATATTAATGGCGGGAGACCTTTTAGGAAAGAAGATAGTAATAAATGAGTTTGTTGCATATTCTGAATTATCTTCTTTAATAAAAGAAGGGGCATTAAATCCTAAAACTATAGTAATCCTTACCTATGCCCTATGTGGATTTGCTAACTTTAGCTCAGTAGCAGTAGAGATTGGTGGAATAGGTGGTTTAGCACCAGAAAGACGTTCTGATATAGCTAAACTTGGAATAAAAGCACTAGTTGGTGGGTCCTTAGCAGGATTTATAACTGCAACTATAGCAGGACTATTATTGTAATACATAGAAGGAAAAAATACTATCAAGATTGATAGTATTTTTTTCATAGAATTTTAGTCTTTAGAACTTATATTTAAGAGAAATTCTATAAAAATATCATAATTTTATTAAGTATTATGGTTATATATTTCATTAGAAGTTAATTTATGAATTAATAGGAGGTAGGCATATATACAATTTAAGTCTAAGAGTATTATTTTTATAACTATCATATTACTGACTCAGTGATTTCATAAGCTAAAATAAGTAATTTAGAAGGAAACTTAGATTTATTAGTTAAAGCAATAGTATATTATCATGGTAAAGTAAGTTATTGGAAAAATCTTATTTAAACTATAAAATATATATAATGCATATTAAATAAAGTTATTACTTTAAGAATACAGATTATAATTATTTAACTTTTAACCATAATAAGAGGATTATATAATAGTATTTTCTTTATAGGATAACTAGTGATTTATTAATATGCTTTAAATAAGAGTTATAAAGGGGAAGGTTTTATGGTAAGTAATTTTGAAATATCTAATGGAATGACAATAAAACTAGATAATATATTGCCACCTATGCCAAAATTCTTAGAAGGAATAAGAAGGGCTCCAGACAGAGGATTTAACTTAACAGAAGAAAATACAGAAATAGCTTTAAAAAATGCTTTAAGATATATACCAGAAGAATTACATGAGGAAGTAGCAGGGGAATTTTTAGAAGAACTTAGAACAAGGGGAAGAATATATGGCTATAGGTTTAGACCAGAAGGAAGAATATATGGTAGACCTATAGATGAATATAAAGGAAAGACTTTAGAAGGTAAAGCTTTTCAGGTTATGATAGATAATAATTTAGATTTTAATATTGCATTGTATCCATATGAATTAGTAACCTACGGAGAGACAGGACAGGTATGCCAAAACTGGATGCAATATAGACTTATAAAAAAATATTTAGAAGAGTTAACTGATGAACATACCTTAGTTATAGAATCAGGTCATCCTCTTGGACTTTTTAAATCATCTAAGGATGCCCCTAGAGTTATAATAACCAATGCCTTAATGGTTGGAATGTTTGATAATTTTACTGATTGGCACTATGCTATGCAAATGGGGGTAGCTAACTATGGACAGATGACTGCAGGAGGTTGGATGTATATAGGACCTCAGGGTATAGTACATGGTACGTTTAATACTATATTAAATGCAGGTAGGCAAAAACTTGGAATAAAAGAAAATGAGGACTTAAGAGGACATATGTTTGTATCCTCTGGTTTAGGAGGAATGAGTGGAGCTCAGCCAAAGGCTATTGAAATAGCTGGTGGAGTTGGAATAGTTGCAGAGGTAGATTATTCAAGAATAGAAACGAGAAAGAATCAAGGCTGGGTATCATTAGTATCTGATAACTTAGAAGAGATTTTTAAAACTTCAACAGAGTATATGAATAAGAAGGAACCTATATCCATAGCATATCATGGGAATATAGTAGATTTACTTCAATATGCAGTGGATAAAAATATAAATATAGAATTATTATCTGATCAAACCTCTTGTCATGCTGTATATGAGGGAGGATATTGTCCACAGGGAGTAGATTTTGAAGAAAGGACAAGACTGTTAAAAGAGGATAGGGAAAGTTTTATTTCTTTAGTGGATAAGACTTTAAGAAAACATTATGAGCTTATAAAAATTCTTGTAGAGAGAGGGACATATTTCTTTGATTATGGAAATTCCTTTATGAAGGCAATTTATGATGCAGGATGCAAGGATATAGCTAAAAATGGTATTGATGAAAAGGGTGGTTTTATATTCCCGTCTTATGTAGAAGATATTATGGGACCAGAGTTATTTGATTTTGGATATGGACCATTTAGATGGGTTTGTTTAAGTGGAAATCATGAGGATTTAGTAAAAACAGATAGCGCAGCTATGGATTGTATAGACTCAAATAGAAGAGCACAGGATAGGGATAACTATGTATGGATAAGGGATGCAGAAAAAAATGATTTAGTTGTTGGAACAGAGGCTAGAATATTATATCAAGATGCTATGGGAAGAACTACTATAGCTCTTAAGTTTAATGAAATGGTCAGAAAGGGAGAGGTTGGACCTATAATGCTAGGACGTGATCATCATGATGTAAGTGGTACAGACTCACCTTTTAGGGAAACTTCTAATATAAAAGATGGAAGTAATATAATGGCAGATATGGCTATTCAGTGTTTCGCTGGAAATTGTGCAAGGGGTATGACCTTAGTTGCCCTTCATAATGGAGGGGGAGTAGGCATTGGTAAATCTATTAATGGAGGGTTTGGACTTTTACTTGATGGAAGTGAAAAAGTAGATAATATAATAAAAAGTGCCATGCCATGGGATGTTATGGGAGGAGTTGCTAGAAGAGCTTGGGCTAGAAATGAGAATTCCATAACCACAAGCATTGATTATAACAATGTAAATAAGGGAATAGATCATATAACACTTCCTTATATACCAAAGGATAGTCTTATTAAAAGACTTGTTGGAGAAGTATTTAAAAAGAATTAGTTAAATAAAAAGTAAAAATTTTAAATTTTATATAAAAGTGTCTATAAGATTAAAATAAGTCTTTTATAGATATATTTAATAAATTTTGGGGGGATTATATAATGAGCAATATTAAAAGGATTTTCCAATGTGTTCCGAACTTTAGTGAGGGACGTGATTTAGAAAAAGTTGAAAAGATAGTAGAATCTTTTAGAGGAAAAGAAGGAGTTAAACTTCTAGATTATAGCTCAGATAAGGATCACAATAGAACAGTAGTTACCCTAGTTGGAGAAGGAGATGCATTAAAGAATGCTATGATTGAAGCTGTAGGAAAAGCAATAGAGCTTATAGATCTTAGAAATCATAGTGGAGAACATCCAAGAATGGGAGCTTGTGATGTAGTACCATTTATTCCTATTAGAAATGTAAACATGGAGGATGCTATAGCTTTAGCAAAGGAAGTAGCAAAGGAGATTTCAGAAAAGTATAATCTTCCAATATTCCTTTATGAAAAGGCAGCTACAAATCCAGAAAGAGAAAATTTAGCTAAGGTTAGAAAGGGTCAATTTGAAGGTATGAAAGAAAAGCTTCAAGATCCTAATTGGACTCCAGACTTTGGACCCAAGGAGGTTCATGAGAGTGCAGGGGTTACAGCAGTAGGAGCAAGAATGCCTTTAGTAGCTTTTAATGTAAACTTAGATACTTCAAACATAGATGTAACTGATGCCATTGCTAAAAAGATAAGATTTATAGGCGGGGGATTAAGGTTCTGTAAGGCCATGGGAGTTGAGCTTAAAGACAGAGGAATCACTCAGGTATCTATGAACATGACAGACTTTACAAAGACAGCTCTTTATAGATCCTTTGAAATGGTTAAAATGGAAGCTAAAAGATATGGGGTTAATGTAGTAGGAAGTGAGATAGTTGGACTTGTGCCAATGGAAGCATTAATAGATGTGGCTTCTTATTATATGGGCATAGAGGACTTTACTATGGATCAAGTTTTAGAAAGTAGACTTATGGAGTAAAGTTATGGGAAGAAATTTAATAGTTAAAAATACCTCCCAAATAGTAACACCAAGTGGAAGGTCAGCAGTGTTTGGGAAGGAAATGGGCAGCCTTAAAATAATAGAAAATGGAGCTATTATAATAGAGGATGGAATAATAAAAGCTCTGGGCAAAGAAGAAGAAATTTTAAAAGATATAAATGAGGAGAACTACGAAATCTTAGATTGCAAGGGTAATGCAGTACTTCCAGGTTTTGTAGATTCTCACACTCATTTTGTATTTGGTGGCTATAGAGAAGAGGAATTTTCATGGAGACTTAGGGGAGATAGCTATATGTCCATTATGGAAAGAGGTGGAGGTATAGTAAATACTGTAACTAAAACAAGAGAAGCTTCCTTTAATGAACTTTATGAAAGTGGAAAAAGAAGACTTAAGACTATGATAGATTTTGGAGTTACAACAGTAGAAGGAAAAAGTGGATATGGACTTGATTTAGAGACTGAAATTAAACAATTAGAGGTTATGGAAAAGTTAAATAAGGATAGTGATATAGATATAGCTATAACCTTTATGGGAGCTCATGCAACCCCTGCAGAATATAAGGAAAGAGAAAAACAGTATGTAGATTTTATCATAGAAGAAGTACTTCCTAAGGTTAAGGATAAGGCAGAGTTTTGTGATGTGTTTTGTGAGAAAAATGTATTTTCCATAGAAGACTCAAGAAATATACTCCTTAAGGCAAAGGAGCTTAATATGAAGGTTAAACTTCATGCAGATGAGATTGTACCTTTTAAAGGAGCCGAACTTAGTGGGGAAATAAAAGCAGTATCTGCAGACCATTTACTTAAAGCATCTAAAGAAGGAATGGATGATATGAGAGATAATAAAGTTGTTTCAACTCTACTTCCTTGTACTGCCTTTAGTCTAAAAGAGGAATATGCAAAAGGAAGAGAAATGATAGATAGAGGACTTGCAGTGGCCTTAGCTAGTGATTTAAATCCAGGAAGTTGCTTTACAAACTCTATTCCTTTAATAATAGCATTAAGCACCATATATATGAATTTATCCATAGAAGAGACCATAACGGCACTAACCTTAAATGGAGCAGCAGCAATAGATAGAAGTAATGTTATTGGCTCCTTAGAAGAGGGAAAACAAGGAGATTTAATAGTGCTCAGTTACCCTTCTTATAAGTTCCTATGTTATAATATAGGAATGAATTTAGTAGATAAGGTTGTAAAGAATGGATGTATTATAAAAAAATAAGAAAAAAACTTGATTTTGTATAGTAATATATAGTAGAATAAATGGTAATAAAAGGAATAGTGTATTTTCTATTCCTTTTGTTTTACATAAGAATAGTATTTAAATTTTTATTAATCCTCTAAGGAATGTAGTAAAAGTAGTTTTAAAGTTATATAATATAATAAAAATACTATGCAAAGGGTGTTTTATATGACAGAGAAATTAATTGAATTTTTTGAAGAAATAAAAGACTTTACGTTTTGGAAGGGTCAGTGGATAAAGAAACTTGTTTATGATGGAAAAGGTACTTTAAAAGGAATTTATGAAAGAAAGTTTAGGGATAAAGAAGTTAAGGAAATATGTAAGGATAATAATAAGAAAGTAATAAATATAAAAGAATATAGATATGGAGAAGAAGGACTATTAGATAAAATAGTTATAAAAAATGGAGATGGAACAGTAGAATATATAAATGAAATTATCTATGATGAGGAAGATAATATTAGTGAAATACATACTACAACCTTAGAGAGAAAAATAAGATTTAGTAGGGTTCTACAGTTTAATAAAGATAAAACCTTAAAGGGAGAAGAGTTTAAGATAGATAAGGATAAGATAACATTTGAGTCCCTTGATAATGTAATTATTGATTGGATGTTTAACCTGGATAAGAGCTTAATACAGGTTGTGTATAAGGATGAAAGGGTTCTTTTATTTAAGTTTAGCTATGCCATAAGAGATGTTTTCTTAAGTGGAATGGATAAATATGATATAAGAACTAAAAGAGGAAATTTATTTAATTTTACTAAATTTGATGATATTGAAATAGGATATGATAAAAAAGGAAGAGTTAATAAATTAAATTATTTACTCAAAGGACAAGCTTTAGGGAAAATAGAATATGGATTTGAATAGAGGATTTATAATAAATAACATTAGTTGTTTATGATAAGGGGCTATTACTGAATTAACTAAACAGTTACTTTAGTAATAGCCTTTTTATTATAAGAGAACAACTAGTAATTTTCATAAAATATATTTATATAGAGAAAGAAGCTATGGTATATAAAATTAAGTTTATACAACATAATAAGAACTATGGTAAAATAGTTCTTAGATATATAGAGAGTAAACTTTCGGAGAATGGAGGGTTTTATAGTGATAGATTATGATGTAGTAGTAATTGGAGGAGGACCAGCTGGTATGGCAGCAGCTATATCTGCAAGACAGGAAGGCATAGAAAGAATAGTGGTTCTTGAGAAGGATGATGATTTAGGAGGAATATTAAATCAATGTATTCATATTGGGTTTGGTCTTTATAACTTTAGAGAAGAGTTAACAGGACCAGAGTATGCAGAGAGATTTTCTAAAAAGCTTATAGATATGAATATTGAATATAAGTTAAACACTACGGTTATAGATATAACTAAAGATAAGATAATAACAGCAGTAAACCCAGAAGAGGGAGTAGTAGAGATCAGGGCAAAATCTATAATCTTATCTATGGGATGTCGTGAAAGACCTAGGGGGGATTTAAATATACCAGGCTCTAAATGTGCTGGAATATATACAGCTGGTACAGCTCAAAGATTTGTAAATATAGAAGGAGTTATGCCAGGAAAGGAAATAGTTATTTTAGGATCTTCAGACATAGGGCTTCTAATGGCAAGAAGGGTCACATTAGAAGGAGCTAAGGTAAATGCAGTTGTTGATATGATGCCTTATAGTATAGGGCTTAAAAGGTATGAAATGCAATGCTTAAAAGATTTTAACATTCCATTAATGCTAAACCATACGCTAGTAGAAATTAAGGGTAAGGATAGATTAGAAGGAATAATAATTTCAAAGGTTGATGAAAATAGAAGGCCTATAAAAGGAACGGAAGAACATATAAGTTGTGATACCCTTATATTATCGGTTTCATTAATGCCAGATAATGCACTGTCATTAAGAGCAGGGGTAGATATTTCTAATATAACTGGTGGAGCAATTGTTAATGAGAGCATGGAGACCAGTATTGAGGGGATATTTGCTTGTGGTAATATTTTGCATGTTCATGATTTAATAGATGATGTAACTAATGAAAGCTATGAAGCAGGAAGAAAAGCAGCTAAGTTTGTTAAGGGAGAATATAAAAGAGCAGAGAAAAACATTAATATTGCATGTGGAGATGGGATAAGATATGTGGTACCAGATACTGTGAATCCTAATAATTTAGAAGAAGATTTAGAAATAAGTTTTAAGGTAGATGGATTATATAAAAATGCTCATATTTCTCTTTTACTTGATAATAGGGAAGAAATATGTTTAAGTAAAAGAATTTTAGCTCCAGGAGATATGGAGAAGCTAAAAGTTTCAAAGACTTTACTTGAAAATAATAAGGAAGCTACTAAGATAACCTTAAAGGTTGTAAATTAGGTAGTTATATTAGGCTAAAGGATTTAATAAATTCATAAGGATAATTGAAGCTACAAATTAAGTGGTATTTTTATTCCATTTAATCTGTAGCTTTAATTTTTAGGGATTATTAATACCATTAATTAAGTTTTCAATAAGTAAAAACATTTCATTTTGACCTTTAGAGTTTAAGTGAAGGCCATCAGTATAGAAGTGTTCTATAGAGTTATTTATGGATAAATTCTTAAATAAATCATAAAAATTTAATACTAATAGGTTTTCTTTAATGGAATATTCCTTTAATAGATTCTGATATAATTCTAATTTAGAGTTCATTAAAGCATAATTACAGTAGGGATCCCAACTTTCCATAGCCATAGAACATATGATAAAAGGGGGAATACCTAGGATAGGAATAATGTGATTATCTAGGGCATCTTTTACTAGAAATTTAATATTATCTAAGGTGCTTTCTACACTTCTATGGCTTAAAAAGTCATTACTTCCTCCCATAATTATTACCATATTAGGCTTTTCATCTATAACATCTTCATAAAATCTATCCATCATACCAAGGGTGGTGTCACCGTTTATTCCTTTATTCACCCATAAATATTTAGAAAATTTATTTTCTAACAAGGAAAACCAACTATGACTTTTAGAAACCCCAAAGCCAGAGGTTAAACTATCTCCAATACATACTATTTTTTTCAAACTAATATCACTCCTGTCTACCTAAGGAATCCTTTAAATAAATTATATATTCCCTAGGAGAGTATAGCAAATATGAGGAGATAATTATAAACATATTTAGGCTAAATTTTAAGAGATTTAGCATTAATTAAAAAGGGTTAACACCATATATCTTAATTATGTTGTAAAATATAGATGATAATACTGAAGAGTAGTAAAACTTTAGAGTATATAAAGGAATGCTACTAAAATTAATATCTTTATTGATATAATGTGAGATAATATTAGTATAGGCATTATCATTAATAATAATCTGTCCATAGAAATTATATAATAAAGAATGAAATAAGATAAAAATATATTATAAAAAAGTAAAGTACTTTAAAAGTTTTAAAGTACTTAATATATAAATAAAAATAGTTAAAATCATTCTATGATAACTAATTTTAGCTAGGGAGGAAAACATGGAGAAGGTAATTTTATTAGATGGAGCTATGGGGACTTATGGCAAAATAAAGGGTATAGATTATCCTAAGATACCCTATATGGCAATAGAAAATAGGGAATTATTAATAAATATCCATAGGGAGTATTTAAGAGCCGGAAGTGAAATTATAACTACAAATAGTTTTAGATTAAATCCTTTTGTTATAGAAAATAAAGAGGAACTTAAAGGCCTTATAGAAGCTACCATAGATTGTGCTAAGGAGGCTATAAAAAAAGAAGGAAGAGGAAAAATAGCCTATGATATAGGCCCCTTAGGAATTAAAAAAAATTCTGAAAGTGAGATAAAGGAAGGTTATGGTTTAATTAAAAGCTTTATTGAGAGTAGCAATGATATAGATTATATACTTATAGAAACCCAATATCTCTTAGAGGAGAGCCTTATAGCTTTAGAAGTATTTAAGGATATAAATAAACCATTATGGATAAGTTACACCTTTGATGAAAATGGAAATCTTTATTCAGGAGAGTCTATAGAAGATTTAGAAAGGTATATTAACAAGAAAGATGTATGTGGATTAGGAATAAATTGCTCTAAAGGACCAAAAGAAGCCAAAGAGTTTATAAAAAGAATAAGAAGGTTTTGGAAAAGTGACATTATTGCTAAACCTAATTTAGGGATTCCAACTATGGAGGAGGGTAATCCTAAATATAATATTACTAAAGAGGAGTTTAGAAAGTATATGGAAGATTTAATAAAAGAAGGGGTAACTATAATTGGAGGATGTTGTGGTACAACTCCAGAATATATAGGAGAATTAAAAAATCTCATTAGGTAATTCTTATAATAATATGGAGTTAGAAAGTTATTTAAATAAACTCAGTATTAATATGTATTGAGTAAAAGTGTATGCATTCAAATAATAAAAAGGATTATTTAGATGCATACACTTTTATTTTAGGATTTGTTTTAAAATAATATTAATTCAATATTTCTCATTACTTTTTAATAACTGCTATACTGCAACAATATAAATAATTAAAGTTATAACTTGCCTAAAGACTAGCCAAGAAAGTATATTACTTCATCACCTATGGTTAAATATATGTTTATCTAACTAGCATTGCTAAACATGTACCTTGCTTAAGGTTAAAGTTAGAAATCAATAAATTTTATCTCTTTGATATAATATGCCATATATCTTTTCCTTCAAATCCACATTTACGATAAAGTTTTTCAGGGATTGTCTTATTTTCACTTGACCTGAAACAGTTACAAAATCTACATGGTTAGCTAGATTAGCAAGAAGCTTAGTAACTATTGCTTCACCAAGTTTACGTCCCCTGTATTCTGGTAAAACCTGAATCCATTCTAACATTCCTTCAGCAACTTCTTTATCCCATTCAGCAATACCTAATCCAACAGGTTTTTGAGTATTTTTATGAATAATAAATATCCATAAATTCTCATTAAACACTTTTAATTTTGTCCAACTAATAACTTGCTCTAAATCAACTTGGATATCTCTATAACTTTTATTGATAATACTAACTATCTCTTTTAAATCACTAATAGAAGTAACATCCACATTGCCATACTCAAACATCTTATCTAAGGGAATCAGTTCTACTGATTTAAGATTATGCTTTAATCTAAAATATAAGGTATCCGAACTTGAACTACTTGGGCTAAGATTGTATTCTTCATCATGAATAACTGAAATATTATTAGGTATTTTAAATGTTCTTGCCTTCCAGTAGGGGATTGGGGATAACTTACATGGATTCATTTTATATTCATCTAAATCAATCATAAAAAAACTCACTATTATTCATAATATTAAACAATTGATCTTTACTTTAAATACTTTCTAATTCATTATAAGTCATTCTTACAGTACATAATTATAATCTATTTTCAGAAAGGTATCATATGTAAGTACCCATTTAAAACATAGCTTTATTTTTAAATTATAACCTTTATATAATTAAAATAATTTTTTAAAGCATACTTTACATATAATAGTTTTTCCCTTGTTAGCACTTATTAAGTTATCAGGGGAGAGTTCTTTCCCGCATATTTCACATAAGAATTCTGAAGTTTTAGGTGATAATTCACTATGCTGTTTAGGAGTTTTTAAAGAAGCTTTTTTTCTATTAGAAGGTGGATTATATAATATTTTTTCTTCTTGAACCTCTCTTTTAACTATGGAATATTCCATAGCATAAGAACTTTCACCAAAGAGCTCTAACTCAAATCTAGGATTCTTTTCATCATAAAATTCCTCTATTATAAGTCTTCTTACTTGAGCGTCATTTATTATAAGACCACTTTTTTCTATGCCATCAAAAATACTTTTGGTAATATTATTGGTGTCAGGATGACGCTTTTTACTTTTATAATATACCTTAAGTACAGCAATTAGTGCTTCGCTAAGAACTATACCAGGATTTTGAGATCTAGCATTTAAGGCTATTTCCTCCTCATAAATTGCATATCTATCATGATACTTTCCAGAGTTTACAGGAAGGATGGCCCTACCATTTATATTAAAAAGTTTAAAATTAGACTTAGATATGGGTGATCCTTTAACTATAATCTTTGCATAATTGTTACACATAATTAACTCCTATCATTTATAATAATATTTATCTTTAGTTTTTATCTTTAGAAATAGCTTATTGGTATATTTTAGAGGTATTAAATAAGAAGTATCTTATAATAAATTTACCAGTAGAGTAATTATTCCTTTATTTTGCTTAAATTTAAATAGATATTTAAGTAGATATTTTGATTTTTAGTCCTATATTAATTTTAATATTATAATAGGTAATTATCAAGAAAAATAGAATATATGTTCTTGTAGTTTACAGTAACTTATCTATATATATAAAGAATATACATAGATACACCTTAAAAATTTTAATATAATTGAATAATACAGGGGATTGAAGTATAATACAATGAGGAAATATAAGAAAAAGAGGATGATTAACAATGAATAAAGATGTAGTAATATTAGCTATAGAAACAAGTTGTGATGAAACATCAGCGGCAGTAGTGAAAAATGGAAGAGAAGTTTTATCTAATATAATATCTTCTCAGATTGATATACATACAAAATTTGGAGGAGTAGTTCCAGAGGTAGCCTCAAGAAAACATATTGAAGTTATAGATGGAGTTGTTAAAGAAGCCTTAGAAGAGGCAAATATGACTTTTGATAATATAGATGCTATAGGGGTAACCTATGGACCAGGGCTTGTAGGAGCACTTTTAGTTGGGCTTCAGTATGGTAAAGGACTTTCTTATGCCCTAAATAAACCTTTAATTGGAGTTAATCATATAGAGGGACATATAAGTGCTAATTTTATAGAACATAAGGAATTAGAACCACCTTTTATATGTCTTGTGGTATCAGGAGGCCATACTTTTATAGTTTATGTAAAAGATCATGGAGACTATGAGATCATAGGACAAACAAGAGATGATGCAGCAGGAGAAGCCTATGATAAGATAGCAAGAGCTCTTGGTCTTGGATATCCAGGAGGTCCTAAAATAGATAAGTTAGCTAAAGAAGGAAACGAGGATGCTATAAAGTTTCCAAGAGCTAATTTTCATGATGATAGCTTAGATTTTTCCTTTAGTGGAGTAAAGTCCTCTGTACTAAATTATTTAAATAAAATGGAGATGAAAGGTGAAGAGGTTATAAAGGCAGATGTGGCAGCTTCCTTTCAAAAGGCTGTTGTAGGAGTATTAACAGATAATGTTATAAAAACCTGTAAGTTGAAAAAGGTAGATAAGATTGCCATAGCAGGTGGAGTAGCAGCTAATTCTGCTTTAAGGGAGTCTCTAATTAAGGAAGGGGAAAAAATAGGTGTTAAGGTATTATTCCCACCATTAGTGCTTTGTACAGATAATGCAGCTATGATAGGTAGTGCTGCATACTTCCAATATATAAAAGGAAATACATCTTCATTAGATCTTAATGCTAAGCCTAATTTAAAGTTAGGTGAGAGATAATTCATTAGGGAGGATAGGTATGAGGCTTATAAATTATTCAAATAGTATGCATACATATAAGGTTAAGAAAAAAGTAAATAAAATTAAAACAGTTCAGTATATACTAGTAATATTGTTTTTAGTTTTAATGAGTGGATTTTTATTTGAAAATATAAGTAATAGTAAAATAAGTTCATTAAATAAAACTAAGACAAGAATAGCCACAATAGATGGAAATAAAATACACTATAATATTCAAGGACAAGGGCCTTTTACCGTGGTTTTAGAGAATGATATAGCCATCACCTCCAATGAATGGAATAAAGTTGTTAAGGAAGGGTCTAAAGATTTTAAGTTCTTCACTTACGATAGGGCAGGTTATGGTAAAAGTGAAGTTACAAAAGGAGAAATAAGTCCAGAAAAACAAGCAAAAGAGCTACATACCATTCTTAAAAAGTCTGGAGCTAAATCTCCTTATATTATGGTAAGCCATGGATATGGAAGTGCTATAACCAATGAATTTTTAAAATTGTATAAAGATGAAGTTGGAGCAGTGGTTTTAGTTAATGGATACACAAAAACTATGGTAGACTCTAAGGAGTTTCAGAAATATAGTAAGAATAAGGTTTTAGGATTAAAGCTTCAAAAATCCCTGTCTAAGTTAGGGGTTACTAGGATGGTAGATAAATTAAATCTTTTAGAATATGAAAAAGGATTTTTATATAATCTTAAAGATGAAGAGCAAACTATATATAGAAACTATAGAGTATCAGGAGAACTTTGTAATACTTATATGGGAGAACTTAAAGGATTAAATAACACTTCGTTTTTAAAAGAAAAGGAGCTTGGAAACACTCCTCTTATGGTTATAACCTCTAAAAAGAGAGAAGAACTTGAGGATCAGAAGAGCCTTTTAAATATTTCAGAAAGAAGTGATATAAATACATTAGAAGAGGAAGATGTATTTATACCATTAGAAAGGCCTGATGCAGTTATAAATGGTATAAAAAGTGTAACTAAGAAACTTCCTAAGGTAAATGAATAATAGAAATCAAGCACTACTAACTAAAGTTTATTATTTAGATTAGTAGTGCTTTTTTATAGAAAACTTTGGAGTATAATAAATACATAAGACAGAGGATGGAGGTGTTACAGCTCCTAGCCATTAGATAAAATTTTAGGTTATTAATTTAAAAGTTTTAGGGATATAAATTAAATAGGAAGCTGAGGGAATTTACCAATAAATACTGATATTTTAACCTATAAAATGTATATTTAAAATAAAAAGAATTTATATTATAGTGAAAAAATATTATACTTAAATAAATACATAGAAAGAGGGAGATTATATGTGGAAATATAAGGTGTTAGAATGGGAAGGTACTTTATGTGGCAGTGAGGAGCTTGAAGATACCCTTAATACATTAGGGGAAGAGGAATGGGAACTTATAAATGTAATACCTCAAAATACTATAAATAATACAGGAACAGCCTTTAATACATTAATATTTAAAAAGAGAGAAAATTAGGAGGAAGTTTTATGCCGCAATGGAGTTTTGGAGCTTTTTTTATGGTGTTGGTTCTTGGAATTATTATATTCAATAATTTTCAAGAAAGAAATGGAAAGAAACAGGTATTAAATTATACCTTAGAGGATCTTAAAAAAAGAAAAAGAGATTTTAAAAAGATAAAGGAATATTTTCTTAAGGAAAATAAAAATAACGAGGAGTTTTATATAGATGATCAAACCTGGAGCGATCTTGAAATGGATAAGGTTTTTTCAAATTTAGATTTAACCTTATCAACTGCTGGAGAGCATAAGCTATATGATATATTAAGAAGAATAAGTCTTAAAAAAGATTCATTAGAAGAAAGAAATAATATAATAAAAGAACTTCAAAGTAATAAAAAGCTTTTTAAAGAGGTTAGAGAGATATTTGCTACCTTAGGCAAACAAGCACAAGGAAATATCTTAGAGATACTTTATCATAAGGAAAAGGAAGATTTTAAGGGAAACCTTATAATATACAACATATTAGCTTTAGCAGCAATTGGATCTATAGTATCCATGACTGTAATAGGATATAATGGACTTCTTTTACTTGCTATTATATCACCTATTAATATGATAGTTCATTATAGCATAAATAAGAAAATTCAAGGAAAGGTATTGTCTATAGACTATCTTTCTAATATTGCAAAGGCCTGTAAAGACTTATCATCCATAAATAATAAGTTACTAGAACCCTATACAGAAAAATTAAGAGAAAATATAAAGTTATGTGATGTGGTTCTTAAAAACTCATCTACCATAGGAAGATTAGAAGGTTTAGATGTGTTAGGAGATTACTTAAATGCTTTATTTTTATTTCAGGTTAGAAGCTATTTTAAAGTTATGGCAAATATAGGGGATAAAAAGTCACAATTAACTGAGTTATATGGAAGCTTAGGTTACATAGATGCTTTAAGTTCAGTAGCTTATTATAGGGAAACTATTCCTTATTATAGTGAGCCTAATTTAAAAGAAGGGGAGAAATATATAATATCAAAGGAAGCTTTAAACCCTTTAATTTTAGATGGAGTTGCTAATGATATTACTTTAGGACCAAAAGGCATAATACTAACAGGGTCTAATATGGCAGGAAAGTCTACCTATTTAAGAACAGTTGGAATCAATGCTATACTATCTCAAAGCATATATACCACTTTATGCAAAGACTATGAGGGAGGAATTTTTAGAATAATGTCTTCCATAAGTATAACTGATAATATTGCCGGTGGAGAAAGCTATTATTTAGGAGAAGCAAAGGCTGTAAATAGGATTTTAAAGGTTATAGAAAATAATAATGATGTACTTTGCTTTATAGATGAGATATTTAAGGGAACAAACCCTGTGGAAAGGGTAAAGGCAGCAAAAGAAATTTTAATATATATAATAAATAAAGGTGCCTTAGCTATGGTAGCAACTCATGATTTAGAACTTACAGTAATGACAGATGGAAAATATGACAATTATCATTTTGAAGAAGGTATGAGTGAAACAGAGGGACTAAGTTTTGATTATAAATTAAAAGAGGGAGTATGTAAAACAAGAAATGCTATAAAGCTTCTAAAGTATTTAGATTATCCTAAGGAGATTATTGAGGGAGCGGAGAGAACAATTATTTAATATATAAGTTCTAATATTAAAACTGCATTAGCTTCAGTTGAAACTTATTGAGTCGTCAATCAGTGAAATGTAAAGTTCTTAATCCAATATATATAATATTTTTAATATAGTAGAGTATTCTATATTTTAGGTATATTACTCTCTTAACTTTAAAAGAATTTTATTATTGACTAAGAGATATATTATAAAGATTAGCTATAAAATTAAATATTTTATAGCTAATTTTTATTTTGACATAAAATTGACACAAAGTACTGTTATTATATACTCATAGCAAGGATATAATAATTAGTGAAAAAATAAGGAGGACTTTAATATGGATAAAGAATTTAATAATGATAATAACAATCCTAACTTTATTATGATGGGATCTAATGATAATAAAAATGAAGAAAGAAAATATGAAGGAAATAAAGAGGGGTTTAATTTTAATAAGTCACCACTTTATGAAAAAAAGCCTAAAAGAAGAAGAGGAATTATGTCCTATGTAGCAGTGGGAGTTGCAAGTGCTCTTATTGGAGGAATTATAACCACTTCTACAGTTTTATATGCCCTACCTAAATATGAAGGTTTTAAAAATACTGAATTATATAAGACTTTAAAAGGAAATCAATACACAGGACCAATACCAGAGTTTACGTCAGTTAAGGAAGGAATGACCATACCAGAAGTTGTACAAAAAGTAGGACCTGCAGTAGTGGGAGTTTCTACAAAAAGTATAAGCGGAGATATTTTATTTGGACAGCAAGTATCTGAAGGTATAGGATCTGGAGCTATAATAAATGAAGAGGGATATGTACTTACAAATTATCACGTTATTGAAGGAGCTCAACAAGTTAAGGTGATATTAAATGAGGACGGAAAAGGAAAAGAGGTTAATGCTAAGGTTGTAAATTATGATGCTAATAGAGACATAGCCGTAGTTAAAATAACTGATGATGTTAAAATACCAGCAGTGGCAACTCTTGGAGACTCAGATGCTACAGCTCCAGGACAACAGGTAATAGCCATAGGAAACCCTTTAGGACGTGAGTTCTTAGGAACAGTAACCCAAGGAATAGTTAGTGCTGTAAATAGGGATATTGTTGTAGATAACAATGGAAGTACCCTTAAGTTTATACAAACAGATACAGCTATAAATAAAGGTAATAGCGGAGGCCCTTTAATAAATGCTAAGGGAGAGATTATAGGAGTAAATACATTAAAAACAGGTAGAGCAGGAGTGGAAGGAATGGGATTTGCTATTCCTATAAATGAAATAAAACCAAAGCTTGAAGATCTTTTAAAACCTATATTAAAAATAGGAATAATAGGTGGAAATGTAGATGAGAAGAAGGCTAAGGAAAATAATGTACCTGTGGGAGTTTTAGTTACAGAGGTTCAAGATTTTAGTCCAGCACAAAAAGCAGGAATACAGCCAAGAGATATAATAACAAGCTTTGATGGAAAGCAAATAAAAACCATGGCAGAAATAAATGATTTAAAGGCTAAACATAAAAATGGAGATACAGTAAAAGTAGAAGTTTATAGAGAGAAAGGCACGAAAACCTTAGAACTTACTTTAACAGAATAGTATGTTTAGTTAGGAAAATCTAAAAGCTAATTAAAAAATCTAGTAGATATAATATATTTACTATCTATACTAAGTATATTAATAATATATAAAAGAAAGAGTACATATTATTAGGTTTAACCTTTAATAATATGTACTTTTTTATGGGATTAAAATCTAGGAAGAGTTAAAAATATTATAAGGTTTAAGTTATATAGAATTTTAAAATAAATTATTGATTTCTTTATTAAAACTATGATTAATTTATCTTGCCTTAGCCAGAGGTTATATAGGGTTTTAACATAAACTCTTAACTTATTCATTAAAAATATACTTAGTTTATCTTGCTTTAGCAGGTGTATAAATTAAGTTTTAAAATTAAAACCCTATATATTTAAATTTAGGTCTTAACTAGGAAAATCAGTATATTTAAAATAGAAAAATATATAGTATAATGGTTAAGTTGTAACTTATGTTACATACTTACCCTTATAAAATCATTATAATAAAGATATAATAAAACTTAAAAGATTTATAAAATATGTAATAAGGAAGTGTTTATATATGAAATCAGTAGAAATAATGATAGATGAGCATAAGAATATAAAAAGGATGTTAAAGGTAATAAGAGAGAATTGTTTAAACATACTAAAAGGAAGAGATGTAGACTTTGAGGATTTTTATAAGGTTATAGATTTTGTGCGTAATTATGCAGATAAGCATCATCATAATAAAGAAGAAGAAATTTTATTTAAGTATATGGGGGAAACCTTAGGAGATGCTATAAAAAATGGTCCTATCACAGGAATGTTAATAGAGCATGATCTTGGAAGATTATATATAAAGAATTTAGAGGAAGCTTTAGGCCGATTAAAGGAAGAAAAAGAAGAGGCTGTTTTAGATATAATGACAAATTCTATGGCTTATGCAGAGCTTCTTCATAGACATATTGATAAAGAAGATAATTTAATATATACCTTTGCTGATGCAAGATTAAGTGAAGATAATAAGACCATAGTTGATGATAAGTGTATGGTAGTAGAAAATGAAGCTAAAATTAAGGGAATACAAGAAAATTATATAAACCTTTTAGAGAATCTTGAAAAAAAGGTAGGAATCCTTAAATAAATATATTACCTTTTAATAGAGAGTAGTATAATTATTATATACAATACTAAGGAGGACACCTATGAATATAGTAGATTTTCACCATGTAGCTATAATATGTTCTAATTATGCTATATCTAAGGATTTTTATATGAACATACTAGGATTTAAAGTTAAAAATGAAGTATATAGGAAAGAGAGAGAATCCTATAAGTTAGATTTAATAAAAGGGTCTATGGTCATAGAATTATTTTCTTTTAATAATGTGCCTAAAAGGCTTAGCTATCCAGAAGGAGCAGGATTAAGACATTTAGCCTTTAAAACCATGGATATAGAAAATGATCATAAGTGTTTAAGTTCTAAGGGAATAAAGGTCGAGAATATAAGAGTAGATGAATTTACAGGGAAGAAGTTTTTTTTCTTCTTTGACCCTGATAATCTTCCACTAGAGATATATGAATAGTAGATAGATTTATAAATTGATATAGTAGTATTCTATTGTTTAATTTAAGCTAGGATGGGGCGGTGGCACTAAGAACAAATACTATAATATATTGTGCTAATTTTAAATTTGCAAATGTATATATTGTAGGTAAAGTCTTTAGTGCCACAGCCCCACCCAATTTAAGATTTATTAAATATAATATTTTAGTTAACCTAGAATATAAAAATAATAGGTTTAGTGAAGTGTGTTTTATTCTTCACTAAACCTATTTTTATTCTTCAGATATAAGGGTATCCCATAACTCATAAAGACTTTCAAGCTCATTTTCAATGGAAGAGATTTCTTTATGAACCTCTTCAGATTTCTTTGGATTTGAATAAACTTCTTCAAGGCATAAGTCTTCTTGAAGTTTACCTAAGGATTCTTCAAGAGAACTTATCTTACCTTCAGTATCTTTAACCTTTTTAGCCTTCATCTTTTCTTCTTTTTCTTTTTCTCGCTTCTTTTTTCTTTCTTCTGCTATTTGAGTCTTACTTTTTCCTTGAATTTCTTCTAATCCTTCATATCTATTAGGATTCTTCTTTTTATCAGAATAATAGGTGTAATTACCAAGATATTCTTTTATTCCTTGCTCTTCTAATTCAAAAATTTTACCTATAACTTTATTTAAAAAGTATCTATCATGGGATATTACAATTAAGGTTCCATCATAACTAAGGATAGCATCTTCTAGAGCCTCTCTTGACATAATATCTAAATGGTTAGTTGGTTCATCTAAAAGAAGAAGGTTAGACTTAGATAACATAAGTTTTAATAAGTTTATTCTACACTTTTCTCCACCACTTAGAAGATGAATTTCCTTAAAAACATCCTCTCCAGTAAATAAAAAGGAAGCTAAAGCATTTCTAACTTGGGTGGTGGATAAGGTTGGAAATTCATCCCAAACTTCATCTAATATAGTTTTACCTTCATTTAAATTCCTTTGTTCTTGATCATAGTAGCCAAGGAACACATTTTTACCTAGAACCTTAACTCCAGAGGAAGGGGGTTCATTATCCATTATTATTTTAAATAGAGTTGTTTTTCCACGTCCATTTTCTCCAATAAGGGCAATTTTTTCCCCTCTTTTAATATCAAAGTTTACATTATTAAATAAAGTCTTATCCCCATAGGATTTACTAAGGTTTTCTCCATATATAACATCGTTACCACTTTTAATTTGGGTTTCAAATTTTATCTTTGAGGCCTTATTTTCCTTTGGAGGAGCTTCAATTCTTTCAATTTTATTTAAAGCTTTTTCACGGCTTTCAGCTGCTCTTATACTTTTTTCACGATTGAAGGATCTATAACGCTCAATAATTTCTTCTTGTCTTTTTATCTCTGCTTGTTGTAGGTTGTATGCCTTAAGTTTTTCAGCATAAGCCTTTTCACGAAGTTCTAAAAACTTAGTATAGGAAGTGTTAAATGTATTTACCTCCCCATTTATAAGTTCAAAGGTATGAGTGGTCACAGAGTCTAAGAAAAATCTATCATGGGATATAACTATAATTGTTCCCTTATAGGTTTTAAGGTAATCCTCAAGCCACTCTATAGCTTCTAAGTCTAAATGGTTTGTAGGTTCATCAAGAAGGAGTATATCAGGATTTGTAAGAAGAAGCTTACATAAAGCAACTCTAGTTTTTTGACCACCACTTAATATATCTATAGATTTATCAAAGTCCTCTTCAGTAAATCCAAGACCCTTTAAAATTCTACCAATCTCTCCTTTATAAGTATAACCACCTCTATTATTATAAACCTCTGTTAAGGTGGTATAATCCTTTATAAGCTTTTCATGATAACTTGCTTTTGATGGGTCATATTCTTCAGCCATCTTTTCCTCTAGAACCTTCATTTTATCTTCCATATCTAAAAGAGGCTTAAATACCTTTAGAAGTTCTTCATATATGGTGGTATTAGTTTCTAGAAATAAATGTTGAGATAAGTAACCAAGGGTTTTATTTTTATCTATAAAAATATCACCAGAGTCTTGTTCTAAGCTTCCAGTTAATATTTTAAATAGAGTAGATTTTCCAGCTCCATTTGCACCAATAAATCCAACTTTTTCTCCTTCATTAATAGAAAAAGTGATTTTATTTAAAACTATATCTATACCATAACTTTTATGTACATCTTTACATCCAATAACTATCATTTCAGTTCTCCTTAAAAGAAAATTTCCATAAATAATTATACTATTACTCCTAGAACTTATCAAATCTTATAGGGAAATACCATAACTTTTTAATAATATGTTAATATGATTCTTGTTCACTTTATTTAGTTGTAAGATAATTCTAAATAGTATATTATTTTTATGTGATAAATTTAAGAAAGGCTGTGAAATTATGAATAAAAAAGTTCTTAAAATAATAATACCTCTATTAACTTTAGCATTAGTAGCAAGTGGAATATTATATGTAATAAAAAAGAGAGATAAAGATATAGAAGTTAAAACTCAAAAAGTTTTAAAAGGTGATATAACTTCTTTAGTCAATACTACAGGGGTTATAAAATCAAAAGAGCATAAGGAATATTTTTCAGCACAACAGAAAGTAACGAAGATTAATGTAAAGGTAGGAGATGAAGTTAAAAAGGGAGATGTACTTATAGAATTTGATAATGGAGATTTAAATAATAGTTTAAATCAGGCTCAGCTACAGTATGACAATGCTGTACTTCAAAAGAAGGAGTTAGAAAATCAAGTAGGCTTATATGATAGTAAAATAAAAGATACTGAAAATAAGATAAATTCCTTAGAAGATAAGAAAAAACAATTAGTGGAAGGGACTATGGGAAAAGAGGACCTAGTAAAAAAGGAGATAGAAGGAATCACTATGCAGATAGAACAGCTAAAACGTGAAAAAGCTGCCATTCAACCTATAAGTAAAGAAAAAGTAAAGTTAGCAGAAAATCAGGTGGATATGGGAAAAAGTTCTTTAGAGGCTACAAAATCAAAGTTAGACTCTCTAGGAGGATCTATTATAGCGGAATTTCAGGGGATAATTACAGAAATAAATGCTTCAGTGGGAGGAGTAACAAACCCAGCCGCACCTACCTTAATTCTTGAAAACATAAATAGCTTAAAGCTATCCTTATCCCTAAGTAAAAGTGAGGCTGAAAAAATAAAGAAGGATCAAAGGGCTATAATTCACGGTAAGGATAAAAATTATCATGGGGAAGTAAGCTTTATAAGTCCAACGGCTAAAAAGATTAAATCCTTAAATGGAGAGGATACCTATGTAGAGACAGAAGTTGAATTTTTAGACAATCCAGAGAATATTAAAATAAATTTTGATATGGATGCAGATATAGTAACAGGTGAAAAGAAAGATGTGTTATTAATTCCAACAGAGGCATTAAAGATGGAAAAAGATGAAAAGTATGTGGTTTATATACTAAATGATGAAATAATTGAAGAGAGGGCTGTTCAGGTTGGAATTCAGTCAGAATTAAATATTGAAATATTATCAGGAGTTAATGAAGGAGAAAAGGTAGTATTAAATCCAAATAGTTCTATTAAAAATGGAGTAAAGGTTAAAGAAAAGAATTAGGAGGAATATTAGATGATAGAGATAAGAGATGTTTTTAAAACTTATAAAACAGGCAATATAACTTTTACAGCTCTAAAAGGTGTAAACTTAAAGGTCAAAGAAGGGGAATTTCTATCAATAATGGGACCCTCAGGTTCAGGAAAGAGTACCCTTATGAATATATTGGGATGTTTAGATAGATTAGATGAGGGATCTTATATTTTAAATAATAGAAATGTATCCAATTTAAGTGATAATGAACTAGCTCTTATAAGAAATAAGGAGATTGGCTTTGTATTTCAAAATTTTAATCTTCTTCCTAGAATGAATATTTTAGAAAATGTAGAATTACCTATGGTTTATGGAGGGATTTCTTTAAAGGAAAGAAAGTTAAGGGCTAAGGAAGCCTTAGAAAAGGTAGGACTTAGTAGATGGGAAAAGCATAAGCCAAATGAAATCTCAGGGGGACAAAAGCAAAGGGTAGCTATTGCAAGGGCTATAGTAAATAACCCTTCTGTGATAATGGCAGATGAACCTACAGGGAATTTAGATTCTAAAGTTTCAGAGGAGGTTATGAAGGTATTTCAAGATTTAAATGATAAAGGCTCAACCATAGTTATGGTTACTCATGAAAATGATGTAGCTATGTATAGTAAAAGAATTATAAAAGTTAAGGATGGGCTTATTACCTCTGATGAAGAGGTAAAGGATAGGAGAATAATTTAAAGGAGCTTAACTATGAATATATATGAAAACTTAAAAATGTCTCTTGATAGTATAAAAGCCAATAAGCTTCGTTCCTTTTTGACCATGCTTGGCATAATAATAGGAATAAGTTCTGTTATAACTATATTATCCCTTGGTAATGGTGGGAAGGAGAGTATTGTTGGGGAATTAGAGAAAATAGGATCTTCTACCATACAATTAAAGGTAAATGGAGAGTTAGCGGAAAAGGGAGACTATATAACATTAAAAGATGTAAAGGCTCTAAAGGAAAAAAGTCAATATATAAAATATGTTTCACCATCCATAATGATTCAAGGAGTTGGGAAGGTTAAAGATAAGAGTAAAAGAGCTATTATAAGTGGGAATAATGCAGAGTTTAATTATATACAAAATAACGAGATATTATATGGAAGGTATTTTACAGATAGGGAAGTAGAGGAAGAAAAAAATATAGGAGTTATAGATGAAATAACAGCAGAATATTATTTTGGATATAAGGATGTGGTGGGAGAGAGTATATTAGTTGGTAAAAATAAGACCTATAAAAAAGTAAATATAGTGGGAGTTACAAAGGCTGCTGGTTATATGAAGGGAGCTCCAGTTGAAAATATACCTGCTGTAATCGATATGCCAATTACTTCTGCTGCTAATTTTCAAGAAGGAGACATGAAAATAAATAATATTTATATATTAGTTAATTCAAAGGATAAGGTAGAAGAAGGGGCAAGTGATGCTATTAATATAATAGAAGCAAGACATAATAATAGGGGGAAGAATATTTATACTGCAGAAAAACTTTTAAAACAAGTAGAACAAGTAAATAAGGTAATAGATATTTTTACTTCATTTATAGGGGCTGTAGCTGCTATTTCTTTATTAGTTGGAGGAATTGGAGTTATGAATATTATGCTTGTTTCTGTTACAGAGAGAACTAGAGAAATAGGTATAAGGAAGGCCATAGGAGCCACTACTACAGCTATATTATTACAGTTTCTAATGGAATCAATAATAATATCCTTAATTGGAGGGATAATAGGCATGATATTAGGGGTAGGAAGTGCATTTATTATAGGGTCCTTTGTAGATGTTGTTCCTATACTATCTATAAAGCATATAATTCTTGTAATAATCTTTTCATCAGCAGTAGGAATTTTCTTTGGAATATATCCAGCAAGGAAAGCAGCTAAATTAAATCCTATAGATGCCTTAAGATATGAATAAAAAATTAATTACAGTAATAACTAAAGAATAGGGAAACCCCTAGTGCTCTATTAGAATATAGTAGATTGCTAGGGGGATTTTTTATTCTTATATAAAAATATAATAGGTATAAAGTTTTAACTTTTTAAAGAATGTATTTTAGTATTAGAATTCTTTTTTTATATTAAGTAAGTTCTAGTCTTTATTTATATATAAAAAATCAATCTTTAAAGGAAATAAAATTTTGGGAGAAAATCTTATTATATTAGGTAGAAAATTAAAATTTTCTTCAAAAGAATTTAGAGGTATCATATTTTCAAAATTATAGGGGGATTTAACTGATACTGATATAGGGGGATTTAGTAAGCCATAGTCTTTATTTTCAAAAGGAATAAACTTCTCTAAAATTTTATGATTATATAGTGCTAACTCTTCAAATTCCATACTATTACCTCCAAGCATATAATAAATATCAGTATATAATATGATGGAATAAAGTATTTAAGAAGGAAAATCATAAATTTTATCACTTTTGACTCATAACCGTAATAGTATATTATATTAAGGAGGTAGAGGTTATGTTGGATTTACAAAAGATTAGAAAGCTATTTCCAGGTATTTATGATGAGGTACCTTTAGACAATGGTAAAAAAATTATTGGTATAAATTTTGACAACGCAGCAACAACTCCACCATTTATATATGGAATAAGAAGTATAGAAAAGTTTGCCTCCTGGTACTCTTCTGTTCATAGAGGTGCAGGATATAAATCTAAGATATGTTCAGACTTTTATGAAGATGCAAGAGATAGAATTCTAAAGTTTTTTAATGCACCTAAGGATAAGTATGAAGTTATTTTTACAAAGAATACCACTGAGGGGCTTAATTTGTTAAGTCATTTATTAGTTAATGAGGAGAATAAGGTTTTAAGTACCTTTATGGAACATCATGCTAATGATTTGCCTTGGAGAGGAAAATGCCATTTAGAGTATGTTAATATAAATAAAGATGATGGAACCTTAGATATATTAGACTTAGAAGATAAACTTAAAAGAAATGAGATAAAGTATTTAACAGTTTCAGGAGCATCTAATGTTACAGGATGTGTTAATGATATAAATAAGTTAGCAAAGTTATGTCACAAATATGGAACTAAAATAATAGTAGATGGAGCTCAACTTGTTCCTCATAAAAAAGTTAATATGTTAGGCAATGGAAGTGGTGAAGAAGTAGATTTTTTAGTTTTTTCTGCCCATAAAATGTATGCTCCTTTTGGCATAGGTGTTGTAATAGGGTTAAAGGAAGAGCTGAAAAATAAAGAACCCTTTATAAAGGGAGGAGGCACTATAAAGATAGTAACAGAAAATAAGGTATATTGGGATGAGTCTCCAGCTAGGGATGAAGGGGGAACACCAAATGTTTTTGGAGTGGTAGCTCTTCTTACATCTATGCAGCTTCTAGATAATATAGGTATGGATAATATTCATAATGAAGAAGTGAAAATAACCAATTATATATTAAATGGAATGAAGGGACTTCCAATAGATATATATGGGCCTTTAACTACTGATAATAGACTAGGAATAATAACTTTTAATGTGGATGGAATGGGACATAGTGAAGTGGCTAATAGCCTATGCTCAGACTTTGGAATATCAGTTAGAAATGGATGCTTTTGTGCCCATCCTTATGTTGAAAAATTGCTTGGAATAAGTGAAGAGGACATGGAATACTATATAAAAAATTATGATAAGGTAGAAAAACCAGGAATGGTAAGAATAAGTTTAGGTGTTTATAATACTTTAGAAGAAGCCAAAAGATTTTTATATGCTTTAAGATATATAATAAGAAAAGGTTAATACACAGATAGGTATAAAAATCTCATTTTAAAAAATGCTATTCCATTGATACTTAATATCAATGGAATATTAAATGAGATATAAAATAAAAATTGAAAGAGTATGGTAAGGCGGCCATACTCTTTCATTTTATTGTAATTAATAAAGGAGTGTCTATTTATTAAATCTTACATAAGAAGGAATATAATTATCAATCAAAGGAGTGATATAATTAATTGCCTCCTCTGTAACGTTATTACCTTCTTCGTTTATCCAATTTATTGGAACATATTTAATGTTATTTGCTACATTAGAAGCCTCAGCTAAAAAAGTACTTGATTCATAGTTTAAAGATTCATTTCTTTTTATAGCTACCATATAGCCAGTATGACCTTCATTAGCATAATTTAAGGCTGCTGTACCTACCATATATGCTTCATCTAAGTCGATTTTAGAAGCTATATGCATTGAGCATCTTTGGATAACTCCAAGCTCAAGGGACTTCACCCTTTTGGTAATTCCAGCATTTATTATAATGTTTTTAAGATAATTACCTACGCCCCCTAGTTGAGCATGTCCAAAGTTATCATGACATCCAGAAAGGGGAGTTTCTGATATGAATCTTCCATCTTTATCTCTTAAGCCCTCAGAAGCTACTATATAAACTTGATTTTGAGATTTAAATTTTTCTTCCACATCTTTTAGGAATTTTTCCGTTGAAAAAGCTACCTCAGGAAGATATATAAAATCTGCTACTTGCTTACCATTTAATTTTGAAGCACCGGCACTAGCAGCAAGCCAACCAGTATCACGGCCCATAGTTTCAAGAATAAAAATTCCATTATTAGTATAAACCGAAGAATCTAAATAAGTTTCTAAGGTTAGGGTAGATATTAGTTTTGCTGCTGAACCAAAACCAGGAGTATGATCAGTTAATGGTAAATCATTATCTATGGTTTTAGGAATTCCTATAACCTTAACTGGGATATTATTAATTTTTGTATATTCACTAAGTTTAGCTACTGTATCCATAGAGTCATTACCTCCTACATAAAAGAAGGTATCTATATTTAATTCCTTTAAAAGGTTAAAAAGTTTTATGTATTCTTCATCATTTTCTCTAAAATCTTTCATTTTATATCGACATGAACCTAATCCAGAAGAAGGAGTAAACCTAAAGTGTTGTAAATCTTCCTTAGACTTTTCTGATAAATTTACTAGTTTTTTATTTAATATTCCCTCTATACCGTTTATACCAGCATATACATTTTCATAAAATCCTTTTTTGAAGTTTTCTTCTACAACCCCTATTACACTTGCGTTTATTACTGCAGTTGGACCTCCAGATTGTGCTATGATGCAATTAGACATATTTATTGCTACTCCTTTCCCTTAATTGGACTATATCATATATATATTATATTAATATAATATACTAAAAAGAATAAAATATAAAGATATTTTTTGAAATAATTTATAAAGTGAGAAAAAAGTATAGCACATATCCTTTAAATATGGTGAAATAATAAGACTTATTAAATCTAAGACTTAAGATAAATATAGTGAAATCTAAATAAGAACACAACTTATTACTGATTTGTAAATAATAGCTAAAATGAAGTTGATGTAACCTATTGTAATATTCAAGTGTTTTGAAGTAGCGAAAACTTGTGCTTTTAACTTATAAAGCTATAAGATCAAGAACCTAAAATCCACTGATTTAAAGACTTTAAATTAACTGGCACAAGAAGTTAATTTAATAGATATAAATTAGCTTTATTTTGAATATTAATACTATAGAATGTGTTTTTTCTTTTCAACTTAGGGGCTATGGAATATAATAGATTTGTTGATTAAAAGAAAGGGGTAGGTTTATGGAGTTCTATTCACTCATGTTAATAGCTATAGCTTTATCCTTAGATGCCTTTGGGGTGGCACTAAGCATAGGGCTTAATTGTGAGGTTAAAACTATTAATAAGGTATTCTTTATATTGTCCTTTGGATTCTTTCAATTCTTTTTATCATTTTTGGGGGCATACATAGGATATATATTTACTTCCTTTGCATCTGTGCCTAATATTATTGGGGGAATGATTATATCAATAGTAGGGGTAATGATGATTAAAGAAGGCTTTGGAGATAAGGATCAATGTATATTATTAAAAAAAAGAATGTATTTAATTCTTGGAGTATCTGTTAGTATAGATGCTTTAGTAGTGGGTTTTATAACTTTAAATACAATAAAAAATATTAGCCATCTATTAAATAGCACCTTAATAATTGGAGTTACTACTTTAGTATTAACTTCAGTAGCTTTTATATTATCTAAATTCCTTAATAAAATTCAATTTGTTTCTAAATATGCAGATTTTATTGGAGGAGCAATACTAATAATTTTTGGGCTAAAGATGATTTTATTTTAATACTAAGTAATATAATAGGAATAAGACTAAAGTAAATTTAAATGAAAATGAGTTTTGGAGAATTATAGCTAAATAAGACTTTTGACTTTAGGATTTTTATATTTAGATTTAATATCATGTATATTATATATTGTAAGGTCATAGATGAAATAATGTTTATTTAATAATTTATTACTAAGTAAATATCTGCTATACTTATAGTAGATAATATAAAAACTATTTATATATTTTAATTATGGTTTTTATAAAATTATAAAATTGTAGGTGAAACTTATGAAGGTCATAGAGATCCTAGGAAAACACAATATTAAGATGACCAAGGCTAGAGTTAATATATATAATATAATTGGTGAAGAAGATAAAGCAATAAATGCAGAAGAGATATATAAAAAGTGTTTAGATCAGGGGTTAAATATTAATTTATCAACAGTTTATAGGACATTAGAACTTTTTGAAGAAAAGGGGTTAATTGAGAAGTTTGATTTAGGAACAGGGTACTATAACTTTTCTTTAAAGAAACATGATCATAAACATTTATTAGAATGTAGTCTTTGTCATAAAGAAATAGAACTTACCTGTCCTATGAAACAAATAGAGGAACTAGTAAGGAACACAACCGGCTTTGTTTTGGTGGAACATGAGCTTAAAATGAAGGGTTTATGTAAGGATTGCTCCAATGAAAAATAGGCTATCTAAATTTTTAGATAGCCTATTTTTATTTTTTTAAAGATATTAAATTATTTATTAATATAGTCAGTATTAAAATAACTACGGATACTACAGCTATGGTACCACCAGGAGCACTATCTATATAATAAGAGGTTATAAGTCCTATGAATACATCTAAGAATCCAAATATCATAGCCCAAATAAGGGTAGTTTTAAAACCTTTTTTTAGCTGAAGGGCTGTAGCTACAGGAACAACAATCATTGATGAAATTACAAGTATACCCATAATTCTTATAGAGGCTGATATAGTAGCTCCAACTAATAGGGTAAATATATAATTTACAAAGGATACCTTAATACCAAGGGATTTTGCTCCTTCTTCATCAAAGGTTATATAAAGAAGCTTATTAAATAATAACGCTATTAATATAAAACTTATTATACTAATTATTAATATGGTTATTAAATCACCCTTAGATACTGTAAGTATACTACCAAATAATATAGAGTTTACATTAGCAGTGGTCTTACCACTACTTATAAGTATTATAGCTATACCTACACTTAAGGTTAAAATAATAGACATAACAAGCTCTGCATATTTTTTATAATAATTTCTCAAAAATTCTATAAATAATCCACAAAGGGAGGTAAATGCAAAGGAAGCTAGCAAAGGGTCAACCCCTGTAGCAAGTCCTATGGAAATACCTGCAAAGGAAGCGTGGGACAAAGTATCTCCCATCATGGAATATCTTTTTAGTACTAAAAACATACCTACTAATGGGCATAAAATTGAAATGAAAAAGCCTGCTATTAAGGCATTTTGCATAAATTCATATTGAAGCATGGTTAATAACTCCTTTATTTAGTTAAATTTTTAAATTCATCTATGGTGAAAAATTTTGCATCACCACTACAAAGTTGTAAAACATGAGATGAGTTATTAAGCACTGCACCCATATTATGCTCTACAGATATAACAGTCACATTATCCTTTAAATTAAGTTCTTTTATTAGGGCATAGATTTCAAGTTGATTTTCATGATCTATACCAGTAGAAGGTTCATCTAAAATTAGAATCTCAGGAAGGCCCATAAGAGCTCTTGCTATAAATACTCTTTGCTGTTGACCTCCAGAGAGATTACCAAGAAGTTTATTTTTAAAGTTACTCATATTAACCTTATTTAAAACAGAATCTATTATAGATTTATCCTTTATGTTAAGAGCCCTTCTATGGTTATTTAAAAGTTCACTAACTGTTATGGGAAACTGGGAATTAAAACCTTCCATCCTTTGAGGTACATATCCAATCTTAGAACTATGAAGGGTTATTTTGCCGGAATTTGGGTTTAATAATTTTAATATTAACTTTATTAAGGTACTTTTACAACTTCCATTTTCACCTATTATTGAAACATAACTCCCCTTTGGAATAAAAATATTCACATTGTTTAAAATATAAGGGGAAGAATTGTTATATGAAAAGCATAAATCTTCTATACTGATCAAAGTATCATCTCCTAAAAATAATCTTAAATATATTGTTGACATTTATTAACTCAAATATTATTATATAACCAAATGCAAATGATTTGCAATAGGAGGTTTTTGTAATGAAGAAAAAAATGTGGATACTAGGAGTATCTTTTATTATGTTATTAACTTTTGCAGCCTGTTCAAAGCCTGAAAAAGTTAAGGAAGAGAATAAAAAAATAAAGGTATTGGCAAGTTTTAATGCCATAGCTGATATTACAAGAGAAATAGGCGGAGATAAAATAGAGTTATCAGTTATGGTACCAAAGGGAGTAGAAGCACATGATTTTGAGCCAAAGCCAAAGGATATGGCCTATTTAAATGAAGCCAAGTTATTTGTATATAATGGATTAGGCATGGAAGGTTGGGCAGAAAGTGCTTTAAAGACGGTTAATAACAATAATCTAGTGAGTGTTGAAGCCTCTAAATATTGTAATCTTATAGAGAATAAAGAGGAGGACCATGATCATGATAAGGAAGAAGAACATAGTCATGGAAAATATGACCCTCATGTTTGGCTTAGTTTAAAGGATGCTAATATAATGGCTAAAAATATATTAGACGGACTTTTAAAGGTGGATGGAGAGAATAAGGAATATTATCTTGAAAGATACAAGAAATTTATGGATGAAAATTCAAAGCTTTTACAAGAATATGATGAGAAATTTTCAAAGCTTAGTAACAAAACTATCTTAGTAGGCCATGAGGCATTCTCCTATTTAGCGAGGGACTTTAAAATAACTCAAAAGGGAGTTCAAGGAGTTTTTGCAGAGGGGGAAGCTACTAGTAATAAATTAAAGGAACTAGTTGAGTATTCTAAAACAAATAATATAAAAACAATCTTCATGGAAAAGGGAGGTAGTTCTAAGGTGTCAGAGACTGTTGCTAAGGAAGTTGGAGCTAAAGTTGAAACCCTAAATACCCTTGAAAGTGAAGGAAACTATAGAGAAACTATGAGGGAAAACTTAGAGAAAATATATAATGTTTTAAAATAGATATTTTGACTACTTATCTAATTTGGTATATAAATATATATAGAACACATAAAAAGGAGAAGTATTATGGAGTTTTCATCATTAGTTATAATGGAAAAAGACAGTGAGACAGGATTTTTAACTAAAGAACTTGGAAGTTATGAAGTTAATGAGGGAGCAGAATATGTGAAAAAGCTTTATGAATCTCAAGGAAAGGTAACTTTAGTTTTTGACACAAAGAAGGATGTGGAGGAGTGGGAATTTAGCGCTATATATGATTTATTCCCTTATGAAATATTTAGTGATAAAGGAATAGAGATTGAGGATATGGATGATGAATATAACCCTACTTGGAAGGTTACCTTAAATTATAAAGAAGAGCATAGTGATATGAAGGAAGATTTAAATAATATATGCTATTTAATAGAAGAGGCTATTTTAGAATCTTTTAAAAGAATAGAAGGAAAAGAAGCAGAATATTAAAAGTAAACACTATTAAAGTTTATTATAAAAAATAAATTTTAATAGTGTTTTATTATTTTCATATAATTACTTATATAATAAACTAAAGAGGAAAAGTTTTAAAAATAAATTCTTTATAGAAAATTATAGTGTTTAAATTAAGAAACCCCTATGATATTATAATGAGTAAGAGATTTTTCATATTTTTTACCATAAGGAGGGCTATTTATGGATAATGTAAAAACTATAAAAACTAGAGATTCCATTGAGGGGAAGTATAAATGGAAGGTTGAGAAATTATATGAGAATGTTTCTAAATGGGAGGAAGATTTTAAAAGGTTAAAAGAAGAAGCGCCTATATTAAAGACATTTTCATCACAACTGAACAATCCAGAAAAGCTTATGGAATTTTTAAAGAAATACGAAGATATATCTAGGTTTTCAGATAAAATATTTATGTATGCTCATTTAAAAAGTGATGAGGATACAACTAATACAGTTTATCAAGGCTTAAAGAGCAAAATAGATACATTTATGGCGGAGTTTAGATCCTATTATGCTTATTTAGAACCAGAGATTCTGTCTTTACCAGAGGATTATTTAGAAAAGGCTATGATAAAGATTCCAGAACTTAAGGATTATAGTTTTTTCCTTCAGGATATCTTAAAGCAAAAGCCTCATACTTTAAATAAGGAAGAGGAGGAACTATTAGCATCAGTTTCAGATTGCTTAGGGGCAGCAGGAAATATTTATTCCATGTTAACCAATGCAGATATGACTTTTCCAATTATAAAGGATGAGGAAGGAAATGAGGTAGAACTTACAGAGGTTAATTATGGAACATTTATAAGATCTAAGGATAGAGACGTGAGAGAAAAGGCTTTTAAAGCTTTATTTAACACTTATAAAAAATATATAAATACCATATCAACTTCCTTAACTTCTAATATAAAAAACTTAATATTAGAAACAAAAATTAGAAAGTATAGTTCTTGCTTAGAAACCTCATTAAAACCTAATAATATACCTTTAGAGGTTTACCATAGCTCCTTAGAGACAGTAAGTAAACATATAAACTTACTTCATAGGTATGTAGACATAAAGAAGAAGCTTTTAGGAATTTCAGATATACACATGTATGACTTATATGTTCCTGTTATAGACGTAGAAAAAGAACATATAGAATATGAGGAAGCTGTTAATATAGTAAAGGAAGGGTTAAAGCCATTAGGGGAAGAATATTTATCAATTTTTAATGAAGGAATAGAAAGTGGATGGATAGATGCTTTTGAGAATAAGGGTAAAAGAGGAGGAGCTTATTCATGGGGATGCTATGATAGTATGCCTTATGTATTACTAAATTATAATTATGATTTAAATGATGTTTCTACCCTTGCTCATGAAATGGGACACTCTATTCACTCTTATTATTCAAGACAGGAGCAACCTTATATATACTCAGGATATACACTTTTCTGCGCTGAGGTTGCGTCTACTTGTAATGAAGCTTTACTTATAAATTATTTAATTAATAAAGAGAAGGATAAAAATAAGAGATTGTATTTAATAAATCAAGAATTAGAGCAAATAAGAACTACTGTATTTAGACAATTAATGTTTGCAGAGTTTGAGGAAATAACCCATAGAACTATGGAAGAAGGAGCTTCTTTAACAGGAGAGGATTTAAATAGGATTTGGCATGATTTAAATGTAAAATACTTTGGACCAAATATGATTATAGATGAGGAAATAGATATAGAATGGGCAAGAATTCCTCATTTTTACTCAGATTTTTATGTATATCAATATGCTACAGGATATGCAGCAGCCTTTGCCTTTGCAAATTCTATTTTAAAAGAAGGAGATAAGGCAGTAGAAAAATATAAGGGCTTCTTAAAATCTGGAGGTTGTGATTATCCAATAAATATATTAAGAAAAGCTGGAGTTGATATGACAACTTCTAAGCCTTTAGAAGCGACTATGATGAGATTTAATGAATTATTAGATATGCTAGAAGAGGAACTATAATTTATGCTTTTAAAGAGGTTATTTATATAAATAACCTCTTTAGCTTATAAAAATTTTTAATTATGCTTTGAAGAAATAGATTTTACACTATATAATTAATTTAGGACTTTAAAAATTTTAATATATTTTAAAGGGTTTGTTGAAATTAGTTTAAAGCTTTATAATAATAGGTGTTATTTATAATATATAGAGTTTTAAGTGAGAAAATAAACAATTATGGCCATTAGATAAGCTAAAATAAATTTTATCAGGAGTGATTATATTCCATAGGATGTTAGGAATTAGTTAGTATAGTTAATTTTAGAGAGGGATAATATGAGATTTGAATTTATTGATAGAGTAAACAATGGGGAAGTATTAGCTAAAAGTATATTTACAAGTGATGGGAAGGTTCTTTTAAGATCTGGTATAACCTTAACTACTAGATATATTGAAAGACTTAAGAACTTAGAAGTCTTTTATATTTATATAAAAGATGACAGATTAGAGGATATTAACGTAGAAGATGAAAAGCTAAATGAAATAAAGATGAATGCTGTTAAGGCATTATCCAATGTGGTTAAAAATGTAGATAATAATTCTCAGGTAAGTTTTAGAACTTCTACTGAAATTGTAGAAGAACTTATGGATTACATATTAAACATGGGAGATGTAAGTAAAACTTTATATGACATAAAGACCTTTGATAACTACACACATATTCATTCCATAGACACAGGAATAATGAGTCTTTTTATGGGGATAAATTTTAACATTCCTAAAAGTGAATTAATAGATTTAGGAGTTGCAGCTATACTTCATGATATAGGAAAGCTTAAAATACCTAAAAAGATAATGAATAAAAGAGGACCTCTTACCTATGAAGAATTTAAGGAAATGAAGAAACATCCAATTTATGGGGCTGAAATGTTGAAGAAAAATTATTTCGTATCAGATAAGATAGTAAAGACAGTTCTTCAGCATCATGAAAAGTTTAATGGTAAGGGATACCCTTATGGACTTAAAGATGCTCATATATGCGAGGCAGCTCAAATTGTATCTATATGTGATGTATATGATTCTGTAAGTAATGATAGGGTGTATAGAAAGAAGTTTTCTCCCAATGATGCCTATGAGCTTATATTATCAGAGGCTAACAATAGTTTTAGAATAGATATGGTAAACAACTTTAGAAGCACGTTTTTCGTATATCCATTAGGATGCTGCGTGAAATTATCTAATGGTATAGAGGGATATGTTATAAATCAAAATAGTGGATATCCAGATAGGCCTAAAATAAGAATTCTTTATGATAATAAAACCAGGGAATCCATACCTTTTTATGAGGTAGATTTACTTAAGGAGATAAGCTTAACTATAGTAGGAATTGTTTAAATTTATTTTAAAGGAGGGTATTTATGGAAAGAGATATATTTGCCCTACTGTCTCAAAAAGGATTTTTTATAGAGGAATATAACATACTTGGAGTAGAGAGTAGAGAATACATAGCTATTCACTTTGAGGGATCAAAGGCTTTAGCAGTTATAGTAAGTACTGAGGGTGATTATGAGTTAAAAGCCATAAGTGGATTAAATCACTTAAGAGCTAAAGGGTTTAGTGAAATATATTTTAATAACATAATTATCACAGATAATATTAATATACATAATGAAAATTACGGAACCATTCTTATAAGTAAAAGTAATGGAGAAATTATAGGATATAATAATGCTAGTGGAAGTATTATAAATATTTTAAAAGAAAATAACTCTAATAGTAATATTAAAATAGATAAACCTATAGGAGAAATGGTTACTCCCACCAATATAATTATAGGATTAAATATAATAATGTTTTTAATAACAGCCTACTATTCAAGAAGTTTATCTAACATAAATAATTATGTTTTAGTATTCTTTGGAGCTAAGGTTAATTTTCTTATTGATAAAGGTGAGTATTTTAGGTTATTTACAGCCATGTTTCTTCATGGAGGTATTGTCCACATAGGATTTAATATGTATGCCTTAAAATCCTTAGGAGATTTAAGTGAAAGAATATATGGAGCTAAAAAGTTTTTAGCTATATATTTCTTAGGAGGGCTTACTGGATCTTATTTTAGTTACATATTCTCAGACAGTATATCAGTAGGGGCTTCAGGAGCTATATTTGCTCTTTTAGGAGGGGCTTTAATTTATGCCTATAAGGAAAAAAATCGTATAGGCAAGGAATTTTTTATAGAAATATTAAAGGTTATAGGAATAAATATATTTATAGGACTTACCTTACCTAATATAGATAATTATGGTCATCTAGGGGGACTTATAGGAGGGGCTATAGTAGCCTTTATAATGTATTTTCAAAGAGATAAGAATAAAATGTAAAAATAAAAGCACTATGAATATTAATTAAGACTAAATAATATTCATAGTGCTGATTTTATAGGGATTTTTTATGATACTAGCTTATATATGTCTTCTTCATATAATGTCTCTTTATCTAAAAGGGACTTAGCTAGAGAATGAAGAACATCCTCATTTTCTATAAGAAGAGCCTTAGTTTCTTCATAAAGTTTATAAACCGTATCCTTACATTCATCAAGAACCTCAGAAGTGTTTATACCACCTAAATTTTGAAGTTCGCTAAGACTTAAAAGACCTAAGGACTCTCCCATACCATAACTAGTTATCATCGACGATATTATGTTAGTTGCCTGTTTTAAGTCATTATAGGCTCCTGTAGTAATTTTATTTTTCCCAAAGATGATTTCCTCTGCAGCACGTCCACCAAGAAGAACCTTAATCCTATTATGAAGGTATGATAGGTTTTGATAAGAACTATCATGAGGTATTGTTAGTGTATAACCACCAGCTCCTTTAGAGGTTGGAATTATGGTAACCTTAGATAGCTTATCTTCTGGAAGTACTAGTTTAGATAAGATAGCATGTCCCGCTTCGTGGTAAGCAGTTATATTTTTATCTTCTTCTTTTATTCCTTCCTTGTTTACTTTTTCATATCCTGCAACTACTATAGAAAAGGCTTTGTCTAGGTGAATATCATATATATAATCACTAGATTCCTTACAAGCTATAATAGCAGCCTCATTTATTAAATTTTCTAATTTAGCTCCTGAAAAGTAAGAAGTTTTTTTAGCTAAATCTTTAATATCTAAATCTTTATGAGGTTTTCCTTCAAGATATAAATTTATAATCTTTTCTCTAGCACTAACATCAGGAAGAGATACCTCTATATGCCTATCAAATCTACCAGGTCTTAATAAGGCTGAGTCAAGCATATCTAATCTATTAGTAGCAGCCATAACTACTATGCCTTCATTTTCATTAAATCCTGACATTTCTGTTAAAAGGGCGTTTAGAGTTTGATCACGTTCATCAGATCCTCCAGCTTTAGAATTATCTCTTTTTTTTCCGATAGCATCTATTTCATCTATAAAGATAACAGCTTTTCCATTCTTTTTAGCTTTTTTAAATAGATTTCTTATTCTAGAGGCACCTACCCCTACATATAGTTGAACAAAGTCTGAACCGGATAAAGCATAAAAAGGAACACCAGCTTCACCAGCCACAGCTTTTGCAAGTAGGGTTTTACCAGTACCAGGTTCACCATAAAGTATTACCCCCTTTGGCATTCTAGCACCGTATTTAGCATATTTTTCAGGGGTTTTTAAAAATTCTATTATGTCTTTAACGCTTTCTTTTGCTTCCTCATTACCTGCCATAGATGAAAAGTTAAATGAGAAGTTTTCATCCTTATGAGCTTCAAAGCTATCAGCAGACAGCATATTTTTAGCCCCAAGAGAAGTTTTCTTAAGAGATAAAAATACAATAGTTCCTAAAGAGCCTATTATAAGTAAAGTTAACATTATATCTTTAAGAGGAGGAGTATTACTTTCCTTTACCTCTATATTATTTTTTAATAAATCTTCTTTTAAAGTTGTGTTATTTGGATTATCAGTAAGGTACTCTGCACCATCTTTAGTTAATATGGTTAGTTTAGAACTTTTATTTAAACTAACTCTTAAAATCTTATTATTTTCTATATCTTTTAGAAATTCATTATAACTTTTACTACTAGGCTTATCATTAAAAATAAAATAAGAGGATCCTAGTATTATAAGTATCAAAGCTATAATAGAAGATATGAAAAATTTATTTTTCTTTGTTTTTATCATTTGTTTTATTCCCCCTTAAAGCTTTTTCTATAACTAACATATAAGATTTAAGATAAAATGTCTAACGAAAATCATAACATTTGGTAAAGTAATTTGTGGTAGTAGTTATAAATCTATTTATAAAAAAGAAATATATGGTATACTTTTAGTATGTAAAATTGAATTTTACGGAGGATAATTTATGAAGGTAAGTAATGTAGACTTAGCACTTAGTGGAGAGGATCTTCTATCCATATGTAAGGACTTTTTAAAAGTACAAGGACTTAGGATAGAAAATATAAAAGTACTAGAGAATGTAGAGATTAAGGGAGAATATAAGGGTATTATAAAACTGCCTTTTTACATAACAATGACTTTAGATGGGAACTTAGAAAATAAAGTATATCTTAATGTAAAGCAGATAAAAGCAGGTAATATCTCTCTTTGGAACTTTATAAAAAAAAGAGTTGTAAATAAAATTATTAGAGATCTAGAAGAGGATGGTATAAGTTTTAAGGAAGATAGGGTTACAATAGATATAACTAGTTTTCTAAAAAAAATACCAGTATATTTAGATTTTACCCTTCAAGGACTTTATATTAAAGATGGACTTCTAAGGGGAGAGGCTAAAAATATTGACTTCTCTTTAAATAAACCAATAATAGACGAGGTTCTTATTAAAGAAGAAGAAATAGAGAGGATTGAAATTAATAAAACTAAGGATTGCTATACTGAGGTTAAGGGATATATAGAGAATAAGGTTCCAGAAAAATATGATGGACTTCTTAAATTTGCTCTTATCATACCAGATTTAGCAGCCTTATTATATAGATTACTTAAGGATAAGAGGGTAGGTAAAAAAATAAAAATTTCTGTACTTATCTCTCTAGTATATATATCTTCACCTTTTGATATATTACCAGATTTCATACCATTTGTAGGTAAGATTGATGATGTAGCAGTAGTATTCTTTGCCTTAAATAAGATAATTAACAATGTGGATGATATTGTAATATTAGAAAATTGGGAAGGGGAAGATGATATAATAAAGATTATAAAAGATGGTATATACTATTTGAACACTTTATCAGGTGGAGAGAGAGTGGATAAGTTATATAACACAATAGATAGGTTATAGAAAGGAAGAACATTTTAATGCCGAAGTTTTATGCAGTAGTCAAAGGAAAATCTGGAGGAGGAAAAATTTATAGAACCTGGGATCAATGCAGAGCAGAAGTAATTGGATTTAAGGGAGCTATATATAAAAGTTTTAAAAATGAAAAAGAGGCCCTAGATTTTTTAGAACTTTATCATGAAAATAAAAAAGACATAAAAGAAAAAAGTAGTAAAGTTTTTGAAAGTAGTAATGATAATGATAATAGGGTTAAAATATATGTGGATGGAAGCTATAATGTAAGTACAGAAGAATATTCTTATGGACTTGTGGCGGTTTTAAATAATGAAGTTATCTATGAAGATAAGGGCGTGGGAGAAGAAAGAGAAGCTGCTTCTATGAGGAATGTAGCAGGAGAAGTTTTAGGAGCTATGAAAGCAATAGAATTTATGGAGCTAAATGGATATAATGGGGGAGAAATATATTTTGATTATCAAGGAATTGAAAGCTGGGCTTTAGGGATGTGGAAAAGAAATAATTTTTTAACCCAAAGATATCATGAATTTATGAAGAAAAAAATGGAAACATTAAGGGTTAAATTCGTTAAGGTTAAAGGACATAGTGGTGATTTATATAACGATAGAGCAGATAGGTTAGCTAAAAATGCATTAAACATATAGTGATTTTGGAAAAAACATTCTAGTTTAATAAAGGGAAATTTGCATAATCTAAGACTACAATAAATAATAAGGAGATGAGATTATGCGTAATGGAAAATTCATAGTTGGAATGGCAGCAGGAGCAATAGTTGGTGGAACAGTTGGATCTATGATGAGCAATATGGATAGAAGAACTAAGAAAAAGTTAAGAAGGACTGGTAAACAACTAGCGACTTTTGCTGAAGATGTATATTCACAAATGAATCAATATATGAGATAATTACTATGATGCCCTAGATAGGCTAACAAATCTAGGGCATTTGTAAGAGTTTTTTGATAAATTTTAAAAATCTAAAAGTTTTTTTTAATAAATCGTTGTTCAGTACACAAAATGTGCTATAATAATACATAAAATCAATATATATGAGAATATTTTCAGTAAAGGAAGAGTGAGTTATGGAGATACTTTCTTTAGGCGAAAAAATAAAGAGAAGGCGTAAAGAATTAAATATGACTTTAAAGGATTTGGCAGGGGATAGAATAACTCCAGGTCAAATAAGTCTTGTAGAGTCAGGAAAATCAAATCCAAGTATGGATTTACTTGAGTATTTGGCATCTACACTAAAAACCTCTGTTGAGTATTTAATGGAATCAGAGGAAACCCAAGCAGAAAAAATATGTTTATATTTCGAAAACTTAGCTGAATCTTATGTATTAAATCAGGATTTATCCTTAGGGGAACAATATATAGAGCGAGCTCTATATTATGCTGAAAAATACAACTTAGAGTACAGGAAGGCAAGAAACCTTTATTTAAGAGCTAGTATTTATATGTCTAAAGAAGAAAATGTACCTGCCCAACAGTATTTTTTATCAGCAAATGTAATATTTATAAAAAATAATAATTATGAAGAAGTTGTTAATACCTTCTTAAACTTAGGTAAAATAACCTATGAGTTAAAAGCTTATCACTCTTCAAATTCTTATCTTCAACAAGCTGAAAAGGTTTATCTAGATAATGATCTAGGAATTGATGCTATACTTGGAGAGATATATTATTACATAGCCAGTGTATATTTTAAGTTAGATAATTTGGACAAGGCTATAAACTATTCTTACCTAGCTAAAGAGAAGTTTAATCAGCTTGATAATAAAAAAGAATATGGAAAAGCATTACTACTTCTTACAGAGCAATATAATAAAAAGGGTGACATAGATAATGCAATAAAATATTCTAAGAAAACCTTAGAAGTTTTTAGAGAATTAAAAGATTCACTCCAGCTTTCTTATATCGAAAATAACTTAGGAAGGCTTTTCTATGAGTTTAATAATCTTGAGGAATCATTTAAACACTATAATACTGCTAAAGAAATAAAAGAAAAGAATAATGATAAAACCTTAATTGATACTTTAATAAATATATGTGAAAATTACATTAAACTAAAAAATGTTGATAAGTGTGAAGAGATCCTTGAGGAAATATTCGATTCTGTACAGGATATAGGTGGACTAGCTTTTATAGACTATTATCTAATAAAGTATAGGGTAGAACTTTTAAAGAATGATACATTAGCAGCAGAAAGCACTTTAATTTTAGCTTTAAATTATGCTAAAAATATGGAGTTTTTAAAGAAAGCAGCTGAGATTTGTATAATGATAGGTAAGTTCTATATTGATAATAAGGAAGATATAAAGGCAGCAAAATATCTAAATGATGGAGTGGGATTGCTTAAGGAATTAGGTATTTTAAAAGAACTATAATAAAGGTTGTTGGGTGTGATGAATATGGAAATATTATCAACAGGGGAGAAAATTAAAAGAGCTAGAATATATAAGGGTGCTACCTTAAAGGAAATATGTGGTGATAAAATTTCGGTATCCAAAATGAGTTGTATAGAAAACAATAAAGTAAAGCCAGAACAATGGATATTAGAAATGGTAGCAGAAAAGTTAGATTTAGATATTAGTTATTTATTGAAGGATGTTAAAGAACAGATAAAGGATAATATAAGTAAGTTTAAGAATCAAAATTTCTCTAATGAATTAGAAGAGAAACTTTCTTATAACTTAGAATATGCTATGGAATATAAGTATTATGACCTAGCATTCCATTTAATACATATATTATTTAAAAATTATTTAGATATTAAGAGTTTTGAGAAAATACAGATTATGGTCTCTAAATATTATGATGTTTGTCAGAAAAGTGGAAGCGTAGATAACATGCTAATATATTTAAAGGATATGGGTAAATATTTCTTTTTCAATAGAGAATACGCTCAGGCATCATCTTATTTTGAGAATATGATAGACTTAATAGATGAAAAAGCTATAGCTGATAATAATGAGAAGGCCATAGCAATATACAATAAAGCCGCTTGTCATGTTAGACTTAAGGATTTTGATGAGGCTTATAGGCTTGTGGACGAATTAAGAACTTATGTAGAGTATGTACAAGATAAGTCAACACGTGCGGGTATATATAATTTTATTGGAGATGTACTTCTTAAAAGAGGTTTGAAGGAAGCAGATGACTTTGAAAATAAAGCTCATTCCCTTTATGAGAATACAGATCAAAAAATTTGTGCACTAATAAATTCTTCTTTAATACTTATGGAAGTTGGTAGAATAGAAAAAAGTTTTATGTATATAAATGAAGCTATAGATATATGTAAAGCTAATAATGAAAAAGGAATTGTAAATGTTCTTATTACATGTGTAGAAAATCTTTTAGAAAAGGGACTTGTGGAAGAGGCACAAAATAGGTGTGATGAGGCTTTGAACTATGCAATTTCTAGTGATGATATTAAATATATAGAAAGAGCTTATTATTTAAAATCAAAGGTATTGCAGAAGCAGGACAAGTTTATAGAATCAGAAATGTATATGAATTTTTCCTTTGATGCTCTTATAAAATTTGGTAGTAAAAAGGATATATATGAAAGATACCTGGAGATGGGTAATATGTATTTTAAACTAGGGGAGACTAGAGAAGCATTAAAATACTTAAATCTTGCTGTAACCATGGAAAAAAAGATTTAAATATAATATAGAATTAGGGTGAACATTTAGAAAAATATAATGTTCACCCTAATTTTATATTATTCCTATAAGTAAAATAAATCATTTTATTAAATAATATAAAGGATAACTTTATCCATTATAGGAGTAGGACTTCAGCATAATTGAAAAACTATTATATAGGGGTATAATAGTATGTGAAAAAGTTTTTAATCATAAGTCTTATATATTTTATAAAAATATATAAGACTTATAGATAGGATTTATATTTAAGGTGAGAATTATTAGGAGATCTCACATTTATAGAAAGGAGTTTTTGTATGAATATAGATAATCTTACTTTAAAGGTACAAGAAGCATTAAATGAGGCACAAAAAACTGCAGTTAGATTTAATCATCAGCAAATAGATGTTATTCATTTATTTTCAGCTTTAGTTAATCAAAAGGATGGATTAATTGGAACAATATTCGAGAGAATGGGGAAAGATTTAAAAAGCATAAAAAATTCCATAGATAATTCTTTAGATAGGCTTCCAAAAGTATTAGGAGAGGGAGCAAAGGGTGGAAATTTATATATAACTAGAAGAGTTGAAGAGGTATTTATAAGAGCTGAAGAGATTAAAAATGAATTTAAGGACTCTTATATAAGTGTTGAACATGTATTTTTATCACTTATTGAAGTAGATAGTAAGGGAGAGGTAGGAAAAATACTTAATTCCTTTCAAATAAAAAAATCAGAATTCATTAATATATTATCTACTATAAGAGGAAATCAGAGAGTTAATACTGAAGCGCCAGAAGAAACCTATGATGCATTAAATAAATATGGAATCAATCTAATAGAAAGAGCAAGAAGCCATAGAATTGATCCTGTTATAGGGAGAGATGAGGAAATAAGAAGAGTAATTAGAATATTATCAAGAAGAACTAAAAATAATCCAGTGTTAATAGGAGAACCAGGAGTTGGAAAGACAGCTATAGTAGAAGGACTAGCTGAAAGAATTGTAAGAGGAGATGTTCCAGAGAGTCTTAAGAATAGAACAATAATATCTTTAGATATGGGAGCATTAATTGCTGGAGCTAAATACAGGGGGGAATTTGAGGAAAGACTAAAGGCAGTTTTAAAAGAAGTAGAAAGTAGTAGAGGCGGTATAATATTATTCATAGATGAGATTCATACCATAGTAGGAGCTGGGAAAACAGAAGGAGCTATGGATGCAGGGAATATTATAAAACCTGCACTTGCAAGAGGGGATCTACATTGTATTGGGGCCACAACATTCGATGAGTATAGAAAGTATATAGAAAAGGATAAGGCACTAGAGAGAAGATTCCAACCAGTGGTTACAGAAGAGCCTACTGTAGAAGACACCATATCTATCCTTAGAGGATTAAAGGAAAGATTTGAAATACATCATGGTATAAGAATTCATGATTCTGCCATTGTAGCAGCAGCAAAGCTTTCACAAAGATATATAACTGATAGATATCTTCCAGATAAGGCTATAGATCTTATAGATGAGGCAGGAGCTATGATAAGATCCGAGATAGATTCTATGCCAAGTGAATTAGATTCTATTAAGAGGAGAATTTTGCAGCTAGAAATAGAGAGAGAAGCTTTAACTAAAGAGAATGATGAATATTCTAAGGAAAGATTAAGGTTAATAGAAAGAGAGGTAGATAATTTAAAAGAAAAGGATAAAGAATTATCTGCTAAATATGAAAAGGAAAAGGCTCATATTCTAGAGGTTAGAAACTTAAAATCATCTATTGATGAAGTTAAAGGAGAAATAGAAAAATATGAGAGGCAATATGATTTAAATAAGGTAGCAGAATTAAAATATGGAGTTTTACCAAAGCTACAAAAGGATATGAAGAAAAAGGAAGAAGAAATAAAAGAAAATTATGATGGAGCTCTTTTAAAGGAAGAGGTTACAGCAGAAGAAATAGGACAGATTGTATCTAATTGGACAGGGATTCCAGTAACAAAGCTAGTAGAAGGAGAAAGACAAAAACTTTTACATTTAAAAGAAGAGTTAGAAAAAAGAGTAGTAGGTCAAGATGAAGCAGCAGAAGCGGTAACCAATGCTGTAATAAGAGCAAGAGCAGGTATAAAAGATGAAAGAAAACCTATTGGATCATTTATATTTTTAGGTCCTACAGGAGTTGGTAAAACAGAGCTTGCAAAGACTTTAGCTAAAACATTATTTGATTCTGAGGACAATATAATAAGAATAGATATGTCAGAGTATATGGAAAAGCATTCTGTATCAAGACTAGTTGGGGCACCACCGGGATATGTGGGATATGAAGAAGGGGGACAATTAACAGAAGCTGTTAGGAGAAACCCATATAGTGTAATTTTATTTGATGAAATAGAAAAAGCACATAAGGATGTATTTAATATATTCCTTCAAATTTTAGATGATGGAAGACTTACAGATAATAAAGGAAAAATTGTAGATTTTAAAAATTCTATAATTATAATGACTTCTAATATAGGAAGTGAATTATTATTAAATAATCATGGGGAAGAAGTTATTGAAGAAGAGGTAAGAAAACAAATATTAGGAGAGGTTAAACTAAGGTTTAAGCCAGAATTTTTAAATCGATTAGATGATATAATATTATTTAAACCTCTATCCCTAGATAAAATAAAATTAATTATTGATATTTTCCTAAAGGATATTGAAGGTAGACTAAAGGAAAAGAATATATCTCTAAGGCTTTCAGAAAAAGCTAAGGATTTAATAGCAAGAGAGGGATATGATGTTTATTATGGAGCAAGACCTCTTAAGAGATATATTGAAAACACTTTAGAGACTGAAATCGCTAAACTTATAATAAAAGGCAGTGTGCATAATGGAGAAAATATATTAGTAGATGCTACTGAGGATAATATTGTTTTAAGTATAGAATAGTACTTTTATTTAAGTTTATTATGAAGACGGTTAAAGCTTAAGTTATAAATTTTAAAAAATATTATAATAAAGTTTATTATAGAAGTCCTTATGTTTCTTACTTTAATATAGCTGTAATAGTATAAGGGCTTTTATAATATTTATGATACTAGACTTTTAAATATATTAGTTTTAGCTTGAATATGTATATATAGTACAAGAATAAGTACTTATTTTACATAAAGAATTAATTAATGTTTTCAATAAAGAAAAATAAATAAACTTTATATATCTAAGAAATTATAATATATTATAGTTATAAAGTAAGAGTTAACTTATAATTCTTATGATTTTGAAAGGAAGGATATATGATAAAATCATTTAAATATGATGAACTTATAAGAAAAGGTAAAGTTTTATTGGGGGAAAAGGATCTACAAGGTGCATTACCCTACTTTTTAAGAGCATGCTTATATAAAGAGGGAGAAAATAATATAGAGTTACTTCTTGATATAGCACTTATTTATGATGAGATGGAAGAATATAATAAAGCTAAGGATATCTATAAGAAAATCTTAAATTTAGATAAAGAAGAAAGCAGAGCATACTATGGTATAGGAGTCTTATATGATAATATTAAGGATTACAGAAAAGCTATAGAATATTATAAAAAGGCTGTAGAAAATAATAAAAATTATGATAGGGCTTATTTTTTTATGGCCAATGCCTATGATGAATTAGGGGAAAAGATAAAGGCAATAGAATTTTATAAAGAAGTAATAAGGCTTATTGATTCAGATTTTTGGGCTCATTTAAACTTAAGTAGTATTTATGAAGAAATAGAGTACTATGATAAAGCCTTAATAGAAGCAGATAAAAGTTTAAATATAATACCAAATCATTATATGGGACTATTTAATAGAGCTGTAGTACTTAAAAAAAAGAATAATATAGAGGAAGCAATAGAATGCTACAAAAAAGCTATTAAGGCTAATTTAGGCTATGGATATTCTTTTTTAAATTTATCAATTATATATAAGGAAAAACAAGATTATAATAAGGCTATAAAGATAATAAGTGAGGGAATAGTATACAATCCTTCAATGCCGTCTTTATATTATAACAGAGCTTGTTTCTATGCTTTAATAAAAAATATAGAAAAGGCTTCTAAAGATTTAAAAAAAGCTGTAGAACTTCTTCCTTGGTTTAAAGAATATGTAAAAAAGGATGAGGAATTAAAAGAAGTATGGCCTTTAGTGATTGAAGATGAGGAGAGGTAATATGAAATTATTTTTTATATCAGATATTCATGGTTCTAGTTATTACTTAAAAAAGGCATTAGAGGCTTATAAAAGGGAAGAGGGAAAGGAAATAGTTATTTTAGGAGATATATTATATCATGGACCAAGAAATATAATTCCAGAAGGGTATAATCCTAAAGAAGTAATAGATATTTTAAACACTTTTAAGGAGCATATAATAGCTGTAAAGGGTAATTGTGATAGTGAAGTAGATGAAATGGTTTTAAACTTTCCTATACTATCAGAGTATAGTTTAATATTTTATAGTGGAAAAAGGATATTTATAACCCATGGACATAAGTACAATGAGAATAATCCAATTACTTCTACTAGGGGAGATATAGTTATAAGTGGGCATACTCATGTACCAAGAGGGGAGAAAGTTAATGGGGTATATTATATAAACCCAGGTTCTATTACATTACCTAAGGAAAATAGTGAAAATTCCTATGGGGTACTTCAGGGTGAAAAGTTTTTTATAAAGGATTTAGAAGGAAATGTTATAAAGACCATAGAATTAAGTTAATTAAGAAAACCATTAAATAAGAATTGTTTATTTAGGAGGAATCAATATGAAGGTTAAAAAGGCTATTATTCCAGCAGCGGGGCTTGGAACTAGGTTTCTTCCAGCTACAAAGGCTCAGCCTAAGGAAATGCTTCCAATAGTTGATAAACCAACCATACAATATATAATAGAAGAAGCTATAGAATCAGGGATAGAAGAAATTTTAATAATAACAGGAAGAAATAAAAAGTGTATAGAAGACCATTTTGATAAGTCAGTGGAACTTGAATATGAATTACAATCTAAAGGAAAGACAGAACTTTTAGAATTAGTTAGAGATATAACTGATATGGTAGATATACATTACATAAGACAAAAGGAACCAAAGGGGCTAGGACATGCCATATATTGTGCAAAAACTTTTGTAGGAAATGAGCCCTTTGCGGTAATGCTTGGAGATGATATAGTTTATAATGAGGGTAAGCCTTGTTTAAAACAGCTTATAGATTGTTATGATGAATATAATACCACAATACTTGGAGTTCAAGAGGTACCAAAAGAGAATGTAGATAAATATGGGATAGTAAGTGGTATTCATATAGAAGATAGAGTATATAAGGTTAAGGATTTAGTAGAAAAACCATCAGTAGAAGAATCACCCTCTAATGTAGCTATTTTAGGTAGATACATAATAACTCCTAAGATTTTTGAAATATTAGAGAATACAAAGCCAGGAAAAAATGGGGAAATTCAGCTTACTGATGCATTAAAGGTTCTAATTTCTGAGGAAGCTATGTATGCTTATAACTTTGAAGGAAAGAGATATGATGTGGGAGATAAATTAGGATTCCTTCAGGCTACTGTTGAATTTGCATTAAAAAGAGATGAACTTAGAGAAGACTTTACAGAGTATTTAAAGTCTTTTAAGCTATAATAAAAGGGAGCAATATTGCTCCCTTTATTATTTATATTATTTTAAGCCATTTTCGTATTGTTCTACCATTCTTTTTACCATTTCTCCACCAACAGATCCACATTGCTTAGAAGATAAATCTCCATTGTATTCGCTAAATGGTACTCCCATTTCACTTGCTACTTCATTTTTAAATTTGTATAATCCATTTTTTGCTTCTGGTACTAATTTCTTTGCCATAAGAAATTCCTCCTTTAATTTATATTATTCTTGGTAAAAATTTTTTTATTTACCTTGTGATAATATTTTATCCTTAAGGTTTTAAAATACACTATAAAAAACAAGGAAATCCTTATTGTTCATAGGAAAAAGAGGAATATTTTTCTTAAAATATTTAAAATAGTTATTGAAATTTTTATAGAAAATGATAAAATACTTTTGTCGGTATTCTTTTAGTAGAAACTGAACAAATAATAACAAAATTTTCTAAAAATTCAACTCACATCTAATTTAGAGTGAGAGTGGGAGGGTATTAAAATGAATAATGTATTTGAGGTAAGGAAAACTAAGGTGAGAAAGCTGACGGTTATAGGACTGCTTTCGGGGATAACCATATTTCTAGGGTTATCAGGTTATGGTTTTATTCAATTACCAATTGCAAGGTTAACTATAATGCATATTCCAGTTATAATAGGTACCATATTAGAAGGACCTAAAGTAGGAATGGCTATAGGATTTATGTTTGGGGCATTTAGTATTTTTCAAAATATGATAGCACCTAATTTATTATCTTTTGCTTTGGTTAATCCATTAGTTTCAATACTTCCAAGAATACTTATAGCTATAACTACATATTTAGTATATAAAGCTGTAAGAATAAAAAATCAATCTATAAGAATATCAATAGCTGCTTTAGTAGGATCTATAACTAATACTGTTGGAGTATTATCTATGATATTACTTTTATATGTGGACAAGTATGCCGCAGCTAAAAATACTACAGTTCAAGGCGCTAAAAAATTAGTTTTAAGTGTGGTATATACAAATGGTATTTTAGAGGCAATAGTTGCAGCACTTATTACATCTTCTATTGTACTTGCAGTTAAAAAAATGAGGAAATAAAGTCTTAAGGTATTATGATTTATCATAATACCTTTTTATTATATAAGCTTATATGAAAATACAAACTCAAGATAACGCATAATATATGATTATTTTTTTAACTTAGTACCATATTTTCTGTCACCATAAATTAACAGTATTATAAGGCTTACTATTAATAATACATTAATTGCACTTCCTAAAAGTATTGATTTAGTAATAAAAACTATAAAAGAAGTTATTAAAAATAATAAACCCGTAATAAGTTCAGAGAAACCAATCCATTTTGAATAGGATAATTTATCTGCTATATTTTTAATATTTAAATCATTAATTAAATCTAATCTTTTGTTATATTTTATTTCATAACCCAAAAATATAAATATAAATCCAAGGATAAAATTTATAAAAATAAATAAAGTCATATTAAAACATCTCCTTATTACCATATTAAACAATATAACAAATTAAGATACTAATTAATTGATAGATTATATTACATAAATTATAACATTATATAATTTATAGAAGGAACATATATATATTTCTAATAAATTTAAAATTAAAGAAAAATATTAATATTTTATTACATGAAGTTAAGTAATATAGCTTTAGAATATATAGTACTAAAGGAGAAAGTAAGAGCTGATGTGTAAGCATAAAAAATAAAAAATTAGGTAATTATAAGAATATCGGTAGAGTTTTATTAGGCTAGAAATAAGGAGTTATAAGTTAAAGGAAGATAAATATAAAGTTTAAGAAGACTTTTATAATCATAAGGTAAGGTGATTTTTAATGAATAAAGATTCTAGGAAACTATTTAATGAAATAGAGGAGCATTTACTAAAGGATGAGAAGCCGTCTAATTATTTTAGGAGAATAAGTGAAGAAGGATATTTAAAGGATTATCCTTTTTCTATGATAGAAGATTTAAAGAATATAGAACAAAATCTTAAATATCACCCAGAAGGGAATGTATTTAATCATTTAATGATGGTTTTAGATGAAGGGGCAAAAAACAGAGAGTTTAGTGAGGATAAAAGAATACTTATGTGGGCACTTCTTTTACATGATATAGGGAAAACCCCCACCACAAAACTTAGGAAGGGGAGATGGACCTCTTATGAACATGACAAAGTAGGAGGGAGGATGGCAGAGGAATTTCTAAACTACTTTAATGAGGATGAAAACTTTATAAAAGAGGTGGCTGCCTTGGTGACCTATCATATGAATCCATTATTTATTGTTAAAAACCTCCCTTTTAGTGATATAGATGGAATAGTTGAAAATACATCTCTATATGAACTTGGGCTTCTTTCATTAAGTGATAGAATGGGTAGGGGGGGAATGGATAGTGAAAAAAGAAGGGAGACTTTTAATAGTATAGAAGAGTTTTTAACTAAGGTAAGTAGTAAGAAGGGAATAGAAAAACCAGAGTTACCTAAATTTAAGGAATAAGTTTTAAAAATCTTATTGATACATATAATATTAAAGAAGAATGAAGTATAAAATTTTAAAATTACTATATATAGATATAAAAATTTTATATATGTGCAAAAAACATAAAGGAATTTTTATACTTTTAAAGAATTATATATTAAATAGACTTTTAGGGGTGATGTTATGGTATATAGCTTTAAAGATTTTTGTTGTGACTTAGATAAAGGAAGAGAATTTGATATAAAATATAAGAATAGAATCTATGGTATAAGTACTGGGGAAAAAGGAATATGTTTTTTAAGATATGGCTATATGGGAGATATTGAATTTTTTAAAGACAGCAAGGAGTTTATTGATAAGGCTACCTTAAGAGAAGGATCTTTAGAAAATTTATGGGATGATATAGAAGTGAGAAACATATTTTAATTAAATATCCTGTGTAAAGGTATTCATTGGTGCATCTAAATTTTTATTTAGGTGCTTTTTATTTTGGGCAGCCACACTAATATGGGCAAGAAGAAATATGTGTACTTTTATTCTACTTATAAAAGTGTGGCTATGAATTTTATAACATGAACTTCGAAATATGTCAAGGTTGCTAGAAAAATCAGAAAATTACAATAATTTTTTCGTGAATTTTAAGTTATACTTGAAATATAGTTAATAAGTTAAAAGTAAAAGAATAAAAGCTTAAAATAATATCTAATCTTCATGGATTTATTATAGAAATTAGGTATTAATTAATATATAATTACATTGGTACATATTTTGTTATATAATTATATATCTTAGAGAATAATGATTAACATAGAAAGGTGATAGCATAATGATTTATTTTGATAATGCTGCCACCACTAAACCTTATGATGAAGTTATAGAGGAAATGTCCTATAGTATGAAAAACTATTTTGGAAATCCCTCTTCTCCTCATAAATTAGGTATGATGGCAGAAAAAAAATTGAATTATAGTAGAGAGGTAATTGGCAGAGCTATAAATGCTTCTAAGGAAGAAATAATCTTTACTTCAGGCGGTAGTGAAAGCAATAACTTCTTTTTAAGAGGATTTATAAGACCAGAAGGACATTTAATAACTACTGAAATAGAACATTCTAGTGTGTTAAAGACTTGTAAGATATTAGAGTCTCAAGGAATAAGAGTAACATATTTAAAGGTTAATAATAGAGGCTTAATAGATTTAGAAGAATTAAAGAATGCTTTAACTAAGGATACATTTTTAGTTAGCATAATCCATGTTAATAATGAAATAGGAAGCATCCAGCCTATAGAGGAAATAGGAAAAATAATAAAGTATCATGGTAGGGCTAAATTTCATGTAGACGCTACTCAAGGATTTGGGAAGGTATCTATAGATGTTAAAAAATGTAATGTGGATTTATTATCAGCTAGCGGACATAAAATTCATGGACCAAGAGGTATAGGAATTGCATATATGAAAAGGGGTTTAACTCCTATCCCTCTTATAGCCGGTGGAGGACAAGAGCTTGGACTTAGAGCTGGAACTGAAAACTTGCCAGCTGCTCTAGCTTTAGGAAAAGCAACAGAAATAATTACTAGCCAATTAAAAGAGAACTATAAGAAGGTTAGTGAAATAAAAGAATACTTTATAAATAAAATAAATCATATAGAGAAATTAAGTATAAATAGCCCTTTAAGTGAAGATATTTCTCCTTATATATTAAATTTAAGTTTTAAAGGGACTAGGGGAGAGGTATTTCTTCATCTTTTAGAAGAAAAAGATATATATGTATCTACGGCTTCAGCTTGTTCTTCAAAGGATAAGAAGTATTCCCATGTGTTAAAGGCTATAGGGCTTTCAGAGGATTATATAGAAGGAACCCTTAGATTTAGTTTTAATGAATTTAGTACTAAGGAAGAAGTGGATGAAACCATAGGAGTCATAGAGGCTTCATTAAAGTTTTTAAGGAGATTAAAAAGATGAGAAGATTAATATTAGTAAAATACGCACCAGAGATATTTTTAAAAGGATTAAATAGAGGGAAGTTTGAAAAAAAATTAAAAAAGAATATAGAAAGAGTGATAAAAGATATACCTCATGAACTTATAATAGATCAAGGAAGATGGTTTATTAGTGGAGAAAACTTAGAAGACTTAATAGAACCTATAAGAAATGTTTTTGGTATAGCAGAGGTATGTATAGTTAGAGAAGTTGAAAGTGATTTAGAAGAAATAAAGAAGGAAGCTTTAGAGGTTATTAAAGAGGTATCACCTAAAACATTTAAGGTAGAAACCAATAGAGCAAATAAAACCTTTCCTATGAATTCTATGGAGATAAGTAGAACTTTAGGAGGATATATATTAAGTAACACAGAAAATTTATCTGTTGATGTAAAAAGTCCTGAGTTTATGCTTAGAGTAGAAATAAGAGGTAAGGCTTATATTTATGAAGATAAGATAAAGGCTGTAGGTGGTCTTCCTTATGGAATGAATGGGGGAACTATGCTTATGCTATCAGGTGGAATAGATTCACCAGTAGCTGGATACTTAATGGCCAAAAGAGGAGTAGAACTTAGTGCTGTATATTACCATTCTCATCCTTATACCAGTGAAAGAGCTAAGGAAAAGGTAAAAGATTTAGCTAAAATTTTATCTGGATATACAGGTAAGGTTAATTTATATGTAGTTCCTTTTACTAATATACAAATGAGTATAATAGAAAATTGTAGGGAAGATGAACTTACTATAATAATGAGAAGATTTATGATGAGGGTAGCATGTGCTTTAGCAAAGAATAAGGGAATACAATCGGTAACTACAGGAGAGAGTATAGGTCAGGTAGCTAGTCAAACTATGGAAGGTTTAGTATGTAGTGATAACTGCTCTGATAGACCTGTCTTTAGACCGCTAGTTACTATGGATAAAGTTGATATTATGGATATAGCAAGAGACATAGGAACTTACGAAACTTCCATATTACCTTATGAGGATTGCTGTACTATATTTGTACCAAAGCATCCTAAAACTAAACCAAGATTAGAAGAAATGGTAAAAAGTGAGTCAGTTCTTAATATTGATGAACTTGTAAAAGAAGCTATTGATAATATGGAAACTTATGAATTATAAAACATAGGATGTGTATTTAAGCACATCCTAATTTTATATAATTTAAATTATTGTTTTACTTAAGTTTTAAAATAGACAGTTGTAAGGTGGTGTTTATATGAGTTTTAGGTTTCCCATAGGATATGATGTATCTTTTTATGAAGATAATAAAGAAGGCTTTGGGCAAATAGTTGATAGAAGAGAGGTAGGAGAGAAAAAAATATATACAATATACACTGAGAAAGGTAAGAAAAAACAGTGTAGAGAAGAGGAACTAGAGCTATATTATTTTGACCCTATGACCATATATGTAATAGAGTTTAGTGATGGAAAGTTTTTAGAGTATGGGGAAAATGGAACAATAAGAAGAGTTTCTCTTAAGAACGCTGATAAGTGGCATTATAAATGGCATGGAGAAGAGGAAGCAAAAAAACTTTCAGAAATTTTAAATGAAGAAGTAAGGTGTAGATGTGTAGAATTAGTTTTAAAATAGCTAGAACTTAGTATATTGAGTATTAATTTATCTGATGGATATAAGCTTTAATATCCCCATCCTCTAAAAGGTGTGGGATAACAGTTGAGACAACCCTAGATTAACTCATCTAACCTTCAGATAATGGAAAGAACACCATATGAAGGAAGATTCGCTCTATAGAATAAAGAATTATAAATTTAGAAAATCTATATAATTTAAGATTAATATACCAATTAAATGTTTACAAAGTATATCTATGGGTATATAATGATGGTGTAATTAAAAGTTAATATAACAATGAGCTAGGGGTGCCTTATTTAGGCTGAGAGAAGTAATAAGACTTTAACCCTTGAACCTGATGTGGATAGTACCACCGTAGGAAAGCATACATATTATTTAATATTTAGATAATTATTGGCTTGCCTAGGGCAAGCCTTTTTTATTTAAGGCATGTCCTTTGGTATTCATGTTAAGTTCATTTAAGTCACCTCTAGCATTAAAGGCTATAGGTGACTTTTATATTAATCTCTATAAAACTTTTAAAATAAATACAAGAATACAGGGGGATTTAAAATGAATTATACAACACAAATGGATGCTGCTAAAAAGGGCATAGTAACAAAGGAGATGGAAATAGTTGCAGGTAAGGAGCAGATGGATTTACATACATTAATGAATCTTGTAGCTGAAGGAAAGATAGCTATACCAGCTAATAAAAACCATAAATCTTTAGATCCAAATGGAATAGGACAAGGACTTAAAACAAAAATTAATGTAAATTTAGGTATATCTAGAGATGATTATAATCTAGAGAGAGAGTTAGAAAAGGTTAAAGTAGCATTAGATATGAAGGCAGAAGCTATAATGGATCTTTCTAACTATGGTAAAACTGCAGAGTTTAGAAAAGAATTAGTGGAAATGTCAGGAGCAATGATTGGAACAGTTCCTATGTATGATGCAGTAGGATTTTATGATAAAGAGCTTAAGGATATAACAGTGGATGAGTTTTTTAAGGTGGTAGAAAAACATGCAGAGGATGGAGTTGATTTTGTAACCATCCATGCAGGATTAAATAGAGAAACCATAGAAACCTTTAAAAGAAATCCAAGACTTACCCATATAGTATCTAGGGGAGGATCTTTATTATTTGCTTGGATGGAGCTTAATAAGAAGGAAAATCCATTTTATGAGCATTTTGATAGATTATTAGATATATGTGAAAAGTATGATTTAACTTTAAGCCTTGGAGATGCTTGCAGACCAGGATGTATAAATGATGCTACAGATGCAAGTCAGGTGAAAGAACTTATGGTTCTTGGAGAACTTACTAAAAGAGCTTGGAAGAAAAATGTACAGGTAATAATAGAAGGACCAGGACATATGGCTATAAATGAAATAGAGGCTAACATGATTCTTGAAAAAAGACTTTGTCATGGAGCGCCATTTTATGTGTTAGGGCCAATAGTTACAGATATAGCACCAGGTTATGATCATATAACTTCAGCAATAGGAGGAGCCATAGCTGCTACTTATGGAGCAGATTTCCTATGTTATGTAACTCCAGCAGAACATTTAAGACTTCCAAATCTTGATGATATGAAAGAAGGAATAATAGCGTCTAAAATTGCTGCCCATGCTGCTGACATTGCAAAGGGTGTTAAAGGAGCCAGAGACTGGGACTATAAGATGGGTAAGGCAAGACAAGAGCTTGATTGGGATAAGATGTTTGATCTAGCTTTAGATAAAGAAAAGCCACAAAAATATAGGGCAGAATCTACTCCACATCATAAAGATAGCTGTACTATGTGTGGAAAAATGTGTTCTATGAGAAACATGAATAAGATTTTAGCTGGAAAAGATATAAATCTTTTAAGAGAAGATGATTAGAATACCTTAAAAGGGGTTAAATGTAAAAATGCTATGAAGACCATTGAGTTTTCATAGCATTTTTACATTTAATTAATAGGAAGTTTAAGAATACACCTTTAAAATTTATAAAAAATATGTATATAATATATATTGACAAAAGATATTTTAAAAGGAGAGGGTGCAGTGAAGTATTGCCAAATATGTGGAGGAGAAAAGGTAGAAATTCATCATATAATATTTAGAAGTGAGGCAAGCTATCTAGCTAATTTACCAATAAATTTTAAATATTTATGTTTTAAGTGTCATAGAGGTAAAAAAAGTCCACATTTTAGCAAGGAAGTTGACTTTAAATTTAAAAGAGAACTTCAAGATAAACTCTATAATATATTTAAAGGGAAAAAATATTATGGAGAAGAGGATATTAAAAACTTATTGAATATAAGTATTAGTGAAGTTTTAAGAGTAGTTAATCCCCTTAAAATATATAAGGAAGGGTATTATATAGAAGATATTATATTAAGACTTTTAGGGGGAAGATTATATTTAGAACCTTATGAGGTTGAAATTAAAAATCTTATGGAAAAATTTATGTAAAATATAATAGTTACATATTGTTAATGGAAATTTTAGAGGTTTTTTAGTATAATCATAACATTAGTAAGGTAAAGAAAGGGAGAATACCATGTTAAGAAATAAAAAGACTTTTTCTTTTATTTTAGCATTAGCTTTAGTTTTTAACACAACCATGGCAACAGCTAGTACTAGCGTAAATGGTAAGAAGCAAGAACAAAAGGAAAATGAAAAAAAAATTGATGGGCTTAAAGAGAAGAATAAATCTTTAGAAACAGAAAAGGGACAAGTTCAACAAGAAATAAAGGAAATTACAACTAATATAGCTGAAAAAATAAATGTTATAAATAATAAGGATAAAGAGTTAAGTAGCGTAGAAGATAATATAAAAGATTTAGAAGGAAGTATATCATCCTTACAAGAGGAAACAAAAGATTTAGAAAAAGGGATAAAGGAAAAAGAAATTGAATTTAAGGACAAAGAGAAGTTACTTGATGATAGATTAAGGGCTATATATAAAAACAATACATACAACCAATTACTTTTTGTTATATTTGAAAGTAGTAGTTTTTCAGACTTTATAAGTAAATTTGAAAACATAAAAAGAATGGTGAATTATGACAAAGATCTTATGGAAGAGATAAAATCTATACAAGATGATCTAAAAGAGAAAGAAGAAAAGCTTCTAGAGGATAGAAAAAGTCTTGAAAATAAAAAAGGCCAATTAGATAGTGCAAAAAGCAAGTTAGTAGAAGAAAAGAAAGCATTAGAAAATAGTAAAAAAGAGTTAGAAACAATGGAGAATCAGAAACTAGCTAAGACTTCAGCATTAAGTGATGAGCAAAAGAAGGTACAAAGAGAAGCATCACAACTAGAAGATATTAATGAGGATATTCAAAGGGAAATAGATTCTATTATTGCAGCTAGTGCTAATAAGAATAATGGAAGTAGTAATAATACCGGTGGAAACAACAATAATAATAATAATGGAACTTCACAACCTAGTAAGCCAAGCTCTGGTGGATGGATTTATCCTGTAAGTGCACCCATTACATCACACTTTGGATATAGAATTCACCCAGTAACAGGGGAGAAAAAGCTTCATACAGGAACAGACTTTGGAGCACCTATGGGAGCACCTGTAAAAGCGGTAAAAGATGGACAGGTTATTTTTGCTGGACTTAATGCAGGATATGGTAAAATGATTATAATTGATCACGGTAACGGAATACAGACCTTATATGGACACTCAAGTGCATTACATGTTTCTACAGGAGACAGGGTTAAACAAGGACAAGTTATATCTAATGTAGGTTCTACAGGAATGAGTACAGGTCCTCATTTACACCTAGAGTTCTTAGTAAATGGTTCAAGAGTAAATCCAATGAGCTATTTAGGATAATAAGAGATTATAAATTGTAATGAAACGCTACTTCTAAGTATAAGAGTTTATCCAAGATATTTTTAATTTTTATATATAATTAAAATCTTAAACTAAAAGAATTATAAAGGTCTAAAAAATATCTAGAGTAAAAACTATATCTAAATTGAAATTTATTTTATAATGAATTAAAAAGACTTTATTACAAGTGGGATTTAATGCCATGTAATAAAGTCTTTTTTATTTAGGGTTAAACAAGATTTAGGGCTATATCCATCATGTTAGTAAAGGTATTTTGTCTTTCAAGGGCAGTAGTCTCCTCAGAGGTTATAAGGCTATCACTTATAGTTAATAGGGTTAAAGCACGTCTTTTATACTTTGCAGCTAGGGTATAAAGGGCAGCAGTCTCCATCTCTATAGCTAAGCAACCATAATCTGCCCACTTTTTCCAGTGAGTTATATCATTATTATAAAATGTATCTGTAGTTAATACAGAACCTACCTTTGGGTTTAAATTGTTTTCAATAGCTAAATTATAAGCTTTATTTAATAAGGAAAAGTCAGCAGTAGGGGAATAGGTCATGTTAGGAAATAGGCTAGAGTTCATATTAGAATCATGACAAGCACTCATAGCTATAACTAAGTCACGTACTTTTATTTCACTATTTATGGAACCAGCTGTACCTATTCTTATAAGATTTTTAACTCCATAGGAGTTTATAAGTTCATTTACATATATACTAATTGATGGGATTCCCATTCCAGTACCTTGGACAGATACCTTTTTTCCTTTGTAAAACCCAGTAAATCCATACATAGCTCTTACCTCGTTGTAACATATAGGGTTTTCTAAAAAGTTATCTGCTATGTATTTAGCTCTTAAGGGATCACCAGGTAACAATATAGTCTCAGCAATAGAACCTTCTTTTGCATTAATATGAATACTCATATGACATCATCTCCTTATTTATAGTATAATAAAAACAAAAAGTTTTAATTTTAAGAATATACTATAATATTACTATATTAGACCTTTTCATAAAACTATATTAGTAGAAAATTAATTAAATAGAAGAACTTTTATACTCTAATCTAAAGAAAAAACTGATTTTTTATAAATGTTGAAATATAAGGTTAATTTAGAGGATGAAAAATAAGGGTTTTAAGTTTATTTATAATAGAAAACACTATAAAAATAGCTTAAGGTAAATTTAAAATTAAAAGTAAGGGGGAAAATTTGTGTTAGGAAAAAAAGAAGTAAGGGATAATGAAATTGAGAAGTTAAACAAAGATATAGCAACTCTTGAGGAGGAGAAAATTCATATTCTTAGAAAGATTCATTTTTCAAAATGGGATAAATTAACTACAGTTTTTAATAATATAAGTGAATATTATATTATACTTATGAAATTACAAGAGGAGTTTTCACATACTTCAATAGTATATGAAGATAAGCTAATAAGAGAAGAAAAGGAAATAGAAATAAAAGGGGATATAAAAGAAGTAAAGGAAAATATGGCTCCATATATTATAGAAAGAAATTTGCTTATTAAGGAAGACTTAACAATAGAAGAAGGAAAAAAACTTCAAGAAATATATTTAAGGATAAATTATTTAGAGAATCAAATAGATATGCTTAAACACCCCTTGGGAGAGTATATAAATAAACTTAATAATTGGTAGTGAATAATTGAATATTTAACTTTAATCCAAGCATAATAAGTTTATAAATATATATTAAATATATATTAAATATATATTAAATATATATTTTAAAATAATTAATATCTTTTAAACTTATTAGGGAAATATATGAGTAATAAAGGTTTTAGAGCTATTGTTATAAATAGGTAAAATAGGATTTTAAAAAATATTAAAAACTTATAGGTGACAAAAGAGGAATAGAGTGATAATATTTATTATATGAAAATGAATATCAGTATGGAGGTAGCTATGAATAAAGAATCTTTATTAAAGGAATCTCAAGAACACGGTGGAGAAGAATATACAGAAAATATATATACAGAAAAAGTTCTTATGGATTTTAAGAAGAAATCTTCTTGTGCATGTAAAAGTGGTGGAAGCTGCGGTTGCGGTGGTTCTTGTGGTTGTGGAAAAAAGAGATAATTATATATATAAAGAAAGGATATCTTTTACTAAGATATCCTTTCTTTTATGTAAATCTACATTACTATACTTTCACATATAGTAATGTAGATATGTTAAAACTTTAAGATTAGAAAGATTATTTTACCCTGTGATTTTATTTAAGAAGAACTCTTTATACTGCATATCTTCCTTTAATATGTGTTTAGTAATCCATTCTAATACAAAGTTTAACATATCAACTAAAGCCTTATCTTGATTTATAAGCATATCTAGATCTTCCATGTTATCTAAAGCATCTATAAAATCTTTGTGGCTATTTTGATGCTGAAAATAATCCCTATAATTATATTTTTCCATAAGGGATTCTTCATACTCAAAGTGATAAATTGTATACTCATGGAGTCTTTTTATTATTAATTTTACATCTTCCATTTTATCTTTATTATTAGATTTGATTTTATTATAAATCATATTTCCTAGGTTAAATAATTCCTTATGCTGGTTATCTATAGCCTTAACCCCTACACTATATTCTTCTTTCCAATTAAACATAGTATCCTCCAGAAATAAGTAATTTAAAAGAATTATATTCATAATTTACCTAATATAACTATAGGATATAAAACTTTCTTTGTCAAAATGTATATTTTTTATTAAAACCATTACTAAATATATTTTTATGAGTTATAATATGTAGAGATTAAGTAATAAAATAGGTATTTACTAGGAGGGTTTACCGTGGGAAGACCTAGCATATTTAGCAAAGATTATGAAAAGAAAATGAAGAGAAGAAAAATTAGAAATATAATTTTAATTATAATAGCAGTTTTGACCCTAGGTGGTTTCTTTGCAAGGAAATATATAAGTAAAAACATAACCTTCTTATCTTTTAAGAGCTTCTTTTCAGAGAAGCAAGATGGGGAGTTAGATAAGGGAGAAACTAATAAAGGTAAAGAAATTAATAGTGATAAAGAGGATGAATCAGAAAAGGATAAGGAAGAGAAGAAAGAAGAACAATCAAAAGAAGAGGTAGAGGAAAATAAAGAAGAAATATCAGATAAAGATCTTACCCTGGATTTAGGAAGTGGAAAAGAAATAAAGGTAATTTATACTGAAAACCAAGGGGGAAGGGAATACAAAGTTATAGATCCTCTTAAATCTAAGATATCTTTTGATATATCTCAAAATAAAGATTTTATAGTGATTATAGATGAAGAGACTCAAAATATATATACAATAAACAAAGAAGGGGCTTTAGAGGATATAACTTTAAAGGAATATGTAACTAGCGATAATAGGAATACATTCTATAAGGATAATACACTAAAAGAAAAACCAGATTATATATGGCATAGCACTCCAAGGATTGTAGATAATAATAATCTAGCTTATATAAGTAAGTTGCCTTGGTTTAATAAAGATGATTATTATATATGGATGGTTGATTTAACTAGTAAAAGCCATAAAATGGTATATAATATAAGTGGGAAGAATATATCCTTTGGGAAATTAGAAGAAAAGGGATTAGAAATAAACATGGATGGAAGTTTAAAGTATCTGAAACCAGATGGAAGTTTAGTGGATTAAAGGATGTAGAAAATATAAATATTGTATAGTTTTAAAAGTTAATTAATAAAACACTATCAAAAATCATTGGAATCCAATAATTTTGATAGTGTTTATTTTGAATTTAAAAACATTACTGATAGTTTGTTTTAAATAAGGTATATTAAAAAATTCTAAGGGTGAATATATTAATGTGTTTAATCACTATATATAAGGTTATTTATATATAGTATGAATAGTGAAAAATATATAAATCTTTCAATAATAAAGTAGTATAATAAAAGTCATCAATTATAATTAGATGGGGTGGACAATATGGAAATAGGATTATCTTCTGCAAGTTTTTATCCAACTATAAATCCAGAAGAGTCTATAAAACTTATTAAATCCATAGGTTTTAATAGTGGAGAAATTTTTTTAAATACTTATTCAGAATATGAAGAGGAGTTTGGGAGAATATTACTTAAGGAAAAGGAAAAATATGATTTTAATATAAATTCTATTCATAGCTTTGCTTCAGCTTTTGAACCTTATATCTTTGATAGGTATGAAAGAAGAAGAGAAGATATGGTTAAAATATTTAGGAAGGTTTGTAGAGTTGGAAAAATAATTGGAGCAAAGTATTATACATTTCATGGAGATAGATATAGGCCAATAGATACTGTGGATTTAGAACTAATAATAAAAGTATATAAAACATTGGTTGAAATAGCTTACGATGAAGGAATTATACTTTGCCAGGAAAATGTATCAAGGTGTATGTCAAAGGATTTAGATTTTCTAAAAATTTTATTAAAAGAAGTACCAGAGCTTAATTATACCTTAGATATAAAGCAAGCTTTTAAGTGTGGAATAGATCCAAAGGAATATATAGGGGTATTAAAGAATAGAATAAAAAATTTACATATAAATGATAGAAGCCAAAAGGAAGATTGTCTCCTTCCAGGTAAGGGAGATGTGGATTACAGAGGTATTATAAAAGAACTAAAAACTTATGGATATAATGGAATTGGAATTATAGAAGTTTATAGGGACAACTTTGAAGAAAACCATGATTTATATAAAAGTAAAAAGTTTTTAGAAGAAATTTTGAGAGAAATAGAGTAAAATGCTAAATATTTTATATTAATGTTTGAAATAATTTTTAAATCTATGTTATAATGTTTGAGTTAGAGCAAATTGCTTATGTTTAAATGTGGTTTAATTTGTAGCAAATTGCTATTATTAAAATATTTTTTAAGAAGAATTTTAGGAGGAGTCATCAATGAATGTTAAGATGGAAAAAGTTGAAACTAATGTAGTAAAGTTAGAAGTTGTTGTAGAAGCTGCGAAGTTCAACGAAGCTTTAAAGAAATCATATAATAAAAACTCTAAGAGATTTAATGTGCCTGGATTTAGAAAAGGTAAGGCACCAATGAACATAATAAAGAAATACTATGGAGTTGAGGCTTTATATGAGGATGCTATAAACTTCTGCTGTGACGATACTTATCCAAAGGCTTTAGATGATAATAATATAACACCAGTTGATTACCCACAAATAGATGTGGTTCAAATAGAAGAAGGTAAAGACTTTATATATACTGCAATTGTTGTAGTTAAGCCAGAGGTAGAACTTGGTGAATACAAGGGTGTAGAAGTTAAGAACATAGAGTATAAAGTTGGAGAAGAAGAAGTTGAAAAGCAATTAAAGTCTATGCAAGAAAAGAGTGCTAGAATAGAAACTAAGGCAGAAGGAACTGTTGAAAAAGGAAATATAGCAGTTATAGACTTTAAAGGATTTATTGATGGAGTTGCTTTTGAAGGTGGAGAAGGTAAGGACTTTAGCTTAGAAATAGGTTCAGGTACTTTCATAGATACTTTCGAAGATCAATTAGTTGGAACTAAGGTTTCTGAAAGTAAAGAAATTAAGGTTACTTTCCCAGAAAGCTATGGTAGAGAAGATTTAAATGGAAAGCCAGCTTTATTTGAAGTAACAGTTAATGAAATAAAGGTAAAAGAGCTTCCAGCTTTAGATGATGAGTTTGCTAAGGAAGTATCAGAATTTGATACAATGGCTGAATTAAAGAGTGATATAGAAAAAAATATTAGTGAATCAAATGATTTAAGAGCTAAGAGAGAGCTAGAAGAAGAAATAATAACTGTAGCTTGTGAGAATGCTAAAGTAGAAATACCAGAAGCTATGATAGAAAATGAAACTAATCAAATGATAAAGGATCTTGAAATGAGATTAAAATATCAAGGATTAGATCTTGAAACATACTATGCATACACAAATAATACAGAAGAAAAAATGAGAGAGTTCATGAAAGAAGGAGCTTTCAAGAAGGTTAAAACTGACCTTGTTATAGAAGCTATAGTAAAGGCAGAAAATGTAGATGCTACTGAAGAAGAAATGAAGGAAAAAGCTTTAGAAATAGCTAAGCAATATGGGGATAAGGAATTAGATAAGATGGTTGATTTACTAGTTCAATCTCAAGGACATCTTATAAAGCAAGATGTAGTACGTGAAAAGGCTATTAAAATGCTTGTAGAAGGCGCTAAAATAGTATAATTTTTAAATAAAATAAAGATAATTGCCAGAAGAACTTTTTCTGGCAATTATTTTTTATTTGGGAGTATTTTGCTTATATGATATAATGTAAAGAATATATTATATAAAAAGTATAAGATTACCTTAGAATAAGGAATAAAATTAATAAAAAAATCTTATTATAAATTTATTAATAAGGTATAGGCATCTAGTATAAGGGTTGAGTATACAATACCCTATAGAGTATAATATATAAAAGCATTACAAAATAAGTATTAGCAAAGTTAGGTATTTTATTATATAATCTAACTATGGTTACAATTTTTAAAATTGGTTATATTATATAGTATCTTTATATCTATGCTACTATATTTAAAGAAGAGTTAAGGAGGGATTTTACATGGCTTTAGTTCCTGTAGTTGTAGAACAAACAAATAGAGGAGAGAGATCTTACGATATTTATTCAAGATTATTAAAAGATAGAATAATAATGTTAAGTGATGAAGTTAATGATGTAACTGCTAGCTTAGTAGTTTCACAATTGTTATTTTTAGAAAGTGAAGATCCAGATAAGGATATATCTTTATACATAAATAGTCCAGGAGGTTCAATAACATCTGGTATGGCTATTTATGATACAATGAACTATATAAAACCTGATGTTTGTACAATATGTGTAGGTATGGCAGCTTCCATGGGAGCATTCCTTTTAGCATCAGGTGCAAAAGGTAAGAGATTTGCTCTTCCAAATAGTGAAATAATGATACATCAACCTTTAGGAGGATTCAAAGGTCAGGCTACTGATATAGATATTCACGCTAAAAGAATCTTAAGAACAAAGGATACATTAAATAGGATTTTAAGTGAAAAAACAGGAAAACCTCTAGAAGAGATACAAAGAGATGTAGAAAGAGATTACTTTATGAGTGCAGAAGAAGCGATGAATTATGGCTTAGTAGATAAGGTTTATGCTAGGCATGAGGAGAGCAAAGGGGAAAATGACAAGTAGTATAAAACCTAGAGAGGTGTAGTAATGGTTAAATATGATGACAAAAAGCAGTTAAAGTGTTCTTTCTGTGGCAAAAATCAAGACCAGGTTAGAAGACTTATAGCGGGACCAGGAGTTTATATTTGTGATGAATGTATAGAACTTTGTTCAGAAATCATAGCAGATGAATTTGAAGAAAGTATAGAAATAGATTCTACAAATTTACCAAAGCCAACTGAGATAAAATCTTATCTTGATCAGTATGTAATAGGTCAAGATCGTGCAAAGAGATCTTTAGCTGTGGCTGTTTATAATCACTATAAGAGAATTCGTAGTAATGAAGGGGATGGAGAGGTAGAACTTCAAAAGAGTAATATCTTATTATTAGGACCAACAGGGTCAGGTAAAACTCTATTAGCTCAAACTCTTGCAAAATTTTTAAATGTACCTTTTGCAATTGCAGATGCTACAACTCTTACAGAAGCTGGATATGTGGGAGAGGATGTTGAAAATATCCTTTTAAAACTTATCCAAAATGCAGATTATGACGTGGAGAGAGCTGAAAAGGGCATAATTTATATAGATGAAATAGATAAGATAGCAAGAAAATCTGAAAATCCATCTATTACAAGGGATGTGTCAGGAGAAGGTGTACAGCAAGCCCTACTAAAGATATTAGAGGGAACTACAGCTTCAGTTCCACCTCAAGGTGGAAGAAAGCATCCTCATCAAGAGTTTATTCAAATCAACACTTCTAACATATTATTCATATGTGGAGGAGCTTTTGATGGTGTAGATAGAATAATTGAAAAGAGAACAAGTAATAGTTCTATAGGTTTTGGTGCAGATATAAAATCTAAGGAAAGTAAGGATATAGGTAAGCTTCTAAAAGACATAATGCCAGGAGATCTATTAAAGTTTGGATTAATTCCAGAGTTTGTTGGTAGATTACCAATAGTGGTTACTTTAGATGCTCTTGATAGGAATACCTTAGTGAATATATTAAGTGAACCTAAAAATGCTCTTGTTAAACAGTATAAAAAATTATTTGAGCTTGATAATGTAGAGCTTGAATTTAATACAGAAGCTTTAGAAGCTATAGCTGATGAAGCCATAAAGAGAAATACAGGAGCAAGAGGTCTTAGAGCTATAATGGAAGAAATTATGAGTGATACTATGTTTGATGTACCTTCTAATGAAGAAATTACAAAGGTTACTATAAATAAAGATACAGTATCAACTAAGAAGCCAGAAGTTCTTTCCGTTGAAGGAGAGAAGAGACCTGCTTTAAAGACAAAAAAAGTTAAAAATAAAAAAGGCATAGAAAGTGCTTAACAAAAAAGACAGATTTATAATCTGTCTTTTTTTATTTTAAGTTAATTAGTAGATCTTTCATTTATCCATAAAAATTACCTTTTATATAGAATATAATACCTGAAAGAGGAGATAATATTTAATATATTAAGTATAAGGAAGGTGTAGAGGATTTATGACAGAATTATTAGTTTTAATTCAATTCTTAATATCAATAGTTATGGGATTATATTTTTTTACTGCTTTAAAAGGACAACAAAGTAGTAAAGTTGTGGTGGATAAAGAAAATAAAAAGGAAATGGATAAACTCAAAAAGATGAGGAATATAAAATTAACAGAACCTTTAGCAGAAAGAAGTAGACCCTGTAATTTTGAAGAGATAATAGGACAAGAAAAAGGAATAAAAGCCTTAAGAGCTGCCTTATGTGGACCAAATCCTCAACATGTTATAATATATGGACCACCAGGGGTTGGAAAAACAGCAGCTGCAAGGTTGGTTTTAGAGGAAGCTAAGAAGAACCCTAACTCTCCCTTTAAAGGGGAAGCAAAGTTTATAGAAATTGATGCAACTACCATAAGATTTGATGATAGAGGTATAGCGGATCCATTAATTGGTTCGGTTCATGATCCAATTTATCAAGGAGCAGGAGCTTTAGGGGTAGCTGGAATACCCCAACCTAAACCAGGGGCAGTAACTAAGGCTCATGGAGGAGTATTATTTATAGATGAAATAGGAGAACTTCATCCTATTGAGCTTAATAAGCTTTTAAAGGTAATGGAAGATAGAAAGGTATTTTTAGATAGCGCTTATTACAGTTCAGAGGATCCTAACATGCCTATATATATAAAAGAAATTTTTGATAATGGTCTCCCAGCAGATTTCAGGTTAATTGGGGCTACAACTAGAGCTCCAGAAGAAGTAGTTCCTGCCATAAGATCAAGATGTGTGGAGATATTCTTTAGGGCATTATTAGCAGATGAAATTGAGATTATAGCCAAAAATGCAATTAGTAAGGTGAATTTAGATATAGAGGATAATGCTCTTAAGATGGTAAGTAAGTTCTGTACTAATGGTCGTGAAGTAGTAAATCTAATTCAGCTTTGTGCAGGAATGTCAATAAATGAAAATAGGAATATTATAACATTAGATGATGTGGAGTGGGTAATAGAAAATGGTCAATATTCTCCAAGACCAGAAAAAAATATAGAAAAAGAACCTAGGGTAGGATATGTTAATGGATTAGCAGTATATGGAGCTAATATGGGCACCTTAATGGAAATAGAAGCAAGTAGTAGAAGGGTTGAAAAAGGAAAAGGAAAGCTTAGAATAACAGGAATAGTTGAAGAAGAGGAAATAGGAAATTCTCATAAAAAAATAAGAAGAAAAAGTACTGCAGGATGTTCAGTAGAAAATGTTATAACCGTTCTTCAAAATTTATTCGATCTTAATTGTGAAGATTTTGATATTCATGTTAACTTTCCAGGAGGGGCGCCAGTAGATGGACCCTCAGCAGGTATAAGTGTAGCTACAGCTATATACAGCACTTTAAAAGACCTAAAGATAGATAATACTTTAGCTATGACTGGTGAAATATCCATACAGGGATCTGTGAAGCCAGTAGGAGGGGTAAGTGCTAAAATATCAGCAGCTAAAAAAGCTGGGGCAAAGAGAGTCATTATTCCAAAGGATAACTGGGCTGAAAGTTTTGATAATCTAGAAGATATAGAGATAATACCTGTAAATCATATAAAGGAAGTTATAACATTAGCTATCCTAGAGAAGGATAATAAAAACAAGAAAATAATTGAGAATCATAAAGATAAGGATGAAAAAGTTGAGATAATAGCAGCTAAATCTTTAGGTAGCGAATTTTAAAGGGAAAAAATTAATTTAAAAGTAGAGTTAATAGAGAAAGAGAATTTTATATAGACACATTAGCTTAGCTATACTTCAGATGGAGTATAACTTCATCTGAAGTTAGTTTCACTTTATAAATATACTTTTTACTATACTTTATAAAATTTAGAAAAATAAAATATTCAGAAGGAATGTATGTAATTTTTCTTAAGATATTTTAAAACTTTATCCTATATTAGAAAAAGTGGCCTATGTCATTAATAGTTTTTATGATAAATCTATTATTAATATGTTCTAAAACTGATATTCCACAATTGTCAAAACTTAATTTATAGGATTTATCTAAGTCTATATCCATGATTTTGCATATAAGAGCTCTTATAAAAGAACCATGACTTATTAGAAGGATATCTTCATTATTTTTCTTAACTATAGTCTCTAGTGCTTGAAAAGATCTATTAAATAGCATTTCATAAGATTCTCCATTTGGTATAACTGTGGAGAATCTATGTTTTTCCCAGTAAGTAAAGAACTCAGAATGCAGGGTTTTACTTTGATCTTTAGTATTTCCTTCTAATATTCCAAAATTCATTTCTATTAAGCTTTGGTCTTTTATTATAGGAACATTAAGATATTTATTTATTATTTCTCCAGTATGAAAAGCTCTTTTTAAGGGACTACAATATATTTTACTTATAGAAGAAGATTCTAGTCTTTTACCTAAAATGTGAGCTTGATCAAACCCCTTATGATGAAGATCTGTATCTTTAACACCTTGAAGTCTTCCTTCTTCATTCCAGGTACTATGACCATGTCTTACTATGTATATTCTCATAAAAACCTCCTAAGTTTAAATTTTAGATTCATATGAAGTCATGCTATGATATTAGGTATTTTAAACATAGAATAAATGTAAAAAATCTATATAGTAATTATAATGTTTTTTTCAATTGATATACAATATAATTTCATATATAATTATAGAATAGCTTAAAATTCAAACTTAAATAAAGAAATGAGGGGAGAAATATGAAAAAAGAAGAAAAGATTCTTCCTTTAATTCCTTTAAGAGGGATGGTAATCTTTCCAAATATGATATTACACTTCGATGTAGGAAGAGAAAAATCTTTAATGGCTTTAGAAGAAGCTATGATAAATGAACAAAAAATCTTTTTATCAGCACAAAAAGAGGCAAGGGTTGAAGAACCAAGCCAAGATGATATATATGAAATAGGTACTATATGTACTATAAAGCAACTTCTTAAGTTACCTGGAGATACAGTGAGAGTGCTAGTTGAAGGTGTTGAAAGAGGTAAAATTAAAGAGATTTTAGTGGATGATGAGTTCTATAGAGTTAAAGTTGAAAGTGTTCCAGATGTAGTTAAAGAAGAGAATATTAATTATCTGGCTTTAACTGCTAAGCTAAAGGATACATTTAAGGAATTCGTAGGATTAAGTGGAAATCTTCCTCCAGAGATTTTAGATGGATTAGAGGAAATCGAAGATAATTCAAAATTAGTAGATACTATAAGTTCTTACATAACCTTAAAATTAGAAATGAAACAAGATATATTAGAAGCAGCTAAACTTGAGGAGAGAATAGAAAAGCTAATTCTTATCCTTAAAAATGAAATAGAAATACTTAAGCTTGAGAAGAAAATAGATATTAAGGTTAAAAAGAAAATAGATAAGCTTCAAAAAGATTACTTTTTAAGGGAACAATTAAAGGTGATACAAGAGGAACTTGGAGAAGATGATGAAGGGCAAAAGGAAATAAAAGAATATAAGAAAAAAATAACTAAAGCAAAGCTTCCAAAAGAAGCTAAAGAAAAAGCCCTTTATGAATTAAACAAGTTAAAGAATAGCGGAGGATATTCCTCAGAAAGTAGCAATATTAAAACTTATTTAGATTGGCTATTAGCTACTCCTTGGACAAGGGAAACTAAGGATAACATTCATATAAGTGATGCTAGAGAAATCCTTAATAAAGAACATTTTGGTTTAGAAGATGTTAAAGAAAGAATCATTGAATATTTAGCTGTAAAGAAAATTAGTAATTCCTTAAAAGGGCCTATTTTATGTCTTGTAGGACCACCAGGAGTGGGAAAAACCTCCATAGCAAAATCTGTAGCTCATGCAATTAATAGAAACTTTGTAAGAGTTTCTTTAGGGGGAGTTAGAGATGAAGCAGAAATAAGAGGACATAGAAGAACCTATGTAGGGGCTATACCAGGAAGAATAGTTTATGGAATGAAAGAGGCTGATTCTAGTAATCCGGTATTTCTTCTTGATGAAATAGATAAAATGAGTAATGATTTTAAGGGAGATCCAGCTGGAGCCTTACTTGAGGTTTTAGATGGAGAACAAAATAAGAGCTTTAGAGATCATTATTTAGAGCTAGATATGGATCTATCTAAGGTTATGTTTATTGCAACAGCGAATACCTTAGAGACTATTCCAAGACCTCTTTTAGATAGAATGGAGATAATAGAAGTATCAGGATATACTTATGAAGAGAAACTTAACATAAGTAAAGAACATCTTGTAAAAAAACAGCTTAAGGAACATGGGGTAGAGGAAGATAAGATAAAATTTGCTGATTCCTCCTTAAGCTTTATTATAGAATGTTATACAAGAGAATCAGGAGTTAGAAGTTTAGAAAGAAAAATAGGAGCTGTTATAAGAAAAGCTATAACAGAATTATTAGAAAAAGATAAGACTTCTATTAGTATAACAATAAATCATGTTAGAAAGTATTTAGGAAAAGAAGTATTCCTTCAAGAAAGAATTGATAAGGAAGATAAAATAGGTGTTGTAACAGGAATGGCATGGACTGCTTATGGAGGAGATATACTTCCAGTGGAAGTAAGCGTAATGAAGGGCAATGGTAAATTAGAGCTTACTGGACAATTGGGAGATGTTATGAAGGAATCAGCTAAAGCAGCTTATTCTTTAGTACGTTCTAGGTCTGAAAGTTATGGTATAGATAATGAGTTTTATAAAAATAAGGATATACATATTCATGCTCCTGAAGGAGCAATTCCAAAGGATGGACCTTCAGCAGGAATAACTATGACCACTGCCATTATATCTGCCTTATCAAATAAGAAGGTTAGGCATAATGTGGCTATGACTGGAGAAGTTACTTTAACAGGAAGGGTATTACCTATTGGTGGACTTAAAGAAAAATGTTTAGCAGCCTATAGATCTGGTATAGATACTGTTATAATACCAAAGAATAACGAAAAAGATATAGATAAAATACCAAAATCCTTAAAGAGTAAAATGAAATTCATATTAGCAGCACAAATAGATGAAGTAATTAAAAATGCTTTAGTTGGAGATGAGTAAGAATGATAATAAAAACTTCGGAATTTGTAACCTCAGCAGTAAAGAAAGATCAATATCCAATTACTATGATACCAGAGGTAGCTTTTGTTGGAAGATCTAATGTAGGAAAGTCTTCCCTTATTAATTCTATTACTAATAGAAGAAGACTTGCAAAGGTTAGTGGAACTCCAGGAAGAACTAGATTAGTTAACTTTTTTCTAGTTAATGGAGAACATCACTTAGTGGATTTACCTGGATATGGATACGCTAAAGTATCTAAAAAAGAAAAAGAAGGTTGGGGAAAGATAATAGAAGACTATCTTTATATGAGAGAACCATTAAAGAAAGTTGTACTTCTTGTAGATTGCAGGCATAAGCCAACAGCTGATGATGTTATAATGTATAATTGGATAAAACATTATGGATATGAGGTTTTAGTTATAGCAACTAAGAGTGATAAAATATCTAATAATGAAAAACCAAAAAGTAAAAAAGTAATTAAAGAAACCTTAAATTTAAAAGAGGAAGATAAGTTAGTATTCTTTTCTTCTTTAAATAAAAAAGGTATAGAAGAATTAAATGAAGAGATTTTTGGAAATTTAAATAAATAAATATATAAGATTTATGAGAGTAAATAAGCATTTGAATAGGTCATATATATTATTAAAATCACTATGTGGAAACATAGTGATTTTTTTGTATCAAAAATAAATTGGTAGAATAGTATGTATTATAAAGCTAATGAAAAAGTAACCAATTAGAAAGGAGGAAGTAAAGTGGATATAACAACTCTCCTAAGTGGATTAAGTAATGGGAAAATAGATAAAAACATGGCTGATACCATATCTAGTTGCTTTGATAATGAAGGTAGAAGTAACAACAACTCGTGGCTAATAATCTTATTACTACTTTTCTCAGGTGGATTTGGAGGCAACAACTGTGGAGGAGGCGGTGGCTTTGGAAACTGTGGAGGAGGCTGTGGGTATCCAGGATCTGGATATTACACTTACTACGATCCATGCGTAAGAGGCAGTAATTGTAGCTTTAATAGTAATTTAAATTATGTTCAACCAAATTACTGCTATCCACAAGGCGGTTGTTTCCAGCCAAACTATTATGGCAATAACTGCGGGAGTGGATGTGAAATATTCTTCCTAATCATATTAATATTCCTATTAGGGGGAAGAGGTTTCAGGTCAAATTGTAACAATAGAAACTGTGGTGACTGTTCTGAATTAGACTTCACCCAAATTAATTAGTGTAATTGGGCTTAAGTAAAATATATTTAAACCCAATAACTTAAGCTATTAAAAATACAAAGGCAAAATTAAAAAATCAACCATAAAAGGGAGGAAATAATAATGTCAAGATGCAAATGTAAACAAAGTTGTTGTACAGTATGTTCAGCACCAATGCCATGTGGACCATTATATCAAATATCACAAGTTCAACCTGTTCAATATGCTCAAATGCCATATAGCGGATTTGGTGGTCAAGGCGGATATGGTGGAAACTGTGGATTTGGCGGAGGCGGAATATGGTGGTTAATAATATTATTCCTATTATTCTGCAATAATGGATTTAATGATAGATGTGACAATGGATGCCACAATGGAAATAGAAGAGACTTTGATAACAATAACATCCTAGTTATAATACTATTATTATGCTGCTTCTGTGGAGGCGGATTTGGTGGATTTGGTGGCTGCGGCGGATTTGGTGGAAGAGGATTTGGCGGCTGCTGCTAATAACTAAAATCAAAATAAAAAAATACCGAACCTAAAAGAAGGTAAGTTTTGGAGGGTCTAGAGTTGACCCTCCAAAAAAATATAATTGGGAGGAGGGAATTACCATAAATGTCAAAACATAAAAGGGGAAGAAACAGAGAACAAGATTATATGCAAAGTCCTATGTTCAATCCCAATATGATGCATCCCAACATGATGCCACCGAATATGATGAACCCTAATATGAATATGGGACATAATCCTAATATGATGGGGAATATGAATCCTAATATGGGAGGAAGTATGAATCCTAATATGGGAGGGAATATGAACCCTAATATGGGAGGGAATATGAATCCTGGTATGGGTGGTAACATGGACCCTAATATGGGAGGAAATATGAATCCTAATATGGGGGGCATGGGAAACCAGTCAGGAAATCCATTGATGAATATGCTAAATGGAGTTGATATAAATCAAATAAGTTCACTTTTAGGTGCCTTTGGTATGGGAAATAACTCTAAAAAACAATATAGTGAAGAGAATAATAGGGATGAATTTACTGGAAGCTTTGGAGGGGAGGCACCTATAACTAGTGATGATGATGTGACACACTTTTTAGGTGCCATAAAACCATTTTTACCTCCCAATAAAGTTAAGGTAATAGATAAGATTATAGACATGTATATAAGTGGAGAGTTAGAGGATTAAGAGTTTCGAAAGAAACTCTTTTATTCCTCTATATAGTCAACTTTTTTATTCCCCATTATACACTTGCCATCTAAAGATCCGTTTTCATTGATAATTATTTTCTTAACGGTAATATCTCCAGTAACTTTTCCAGTATCCTCTATGGTAAGTATATCTTCACAAGAAATATTACCTTCAACACTTCCTTTTATAGAAGCATTTTTACAAGAAATATTTCCTTTATACTTACAAGAAGGGCCTATTATTATGTCATCAATCCAATTTATATCCCCTTCCACAGAGCCGTCAATTTGAAGAAGTCCTTCCCCACTTATATTTCCAGTTATTGAGCAATTTTCACCTATAAGAGTTTCTATTCTTTCTAAGGTTTTTTGAGATTTTGAATCCTTATCTTGGTTTGAAAAGCCATTAAACATATAAACATCCTCCTTAAAATTTATAATATAAAAATGTATAAATAAAAATAGTTTTGGTAATAATATAAATGTGAATAGGAGATAAACTCCTAATAGCTAAAGAAATATTAGCTATAACAAAACCCCCCATCCCCCTTTGGGTCGCATTATTGCGACCCTTTAATTTTTTTAGGGATATAATTCTGATATTTTATAAAAGGTAACATTTAACATAAGAATTAAAATAGTTAAGTTAAATTTTAAAGGGTAAAAATAGAGTTCCTAAATGGATAGTGAATTTATTTTAAATTCATTATTTGAATTTTTATCTATTATAAGGTTAACTTTAAGAGAGTAAGATTTATTAGAGTTATCATCTTTTCCCTTTCCTTTGAAGTCTAAGTTCCATGTTACCTCAGTTATATTTCCACTATTATCCCATTTACTATCTGTAAAGTATCCTTGTATAAAGCTAACCTCATAGCATTCAGAGGAAATTTTATCAATAGCATAAAGGGAACTTTCTCCAAACCCCTGGTAAAACACATCAGGTTTATATTCTTCACCATAAGGAAGGCTCTCTATATAAGTTATAAAATCCATAATAGACTTCTTTCCAGGAAGCAGGGAAGAATCAAAACTATAATTTTCTAGTTTTTCATTAATCATCATATAATAACCTAAATCTATATTTCCTTTATTGAGGGTACCAGTAATAAGCTTTGGAGTTTTGTTATTTTTATAATCTAAGAACCCTAATATATTACCGTTAGAACAAAATATGTCTTTAAATTCCTTATTATGAAAAGTGAATATATGTTGTATTGGAACACCATTTTCAGAACTTTGAATAAAAATTTCAGGGATTTTATCTCTTGAAATATCATGTATTCTTAAGTTGATAGGATAATCCTCTTTAAATTTACCTAAAGAGTTTAATTTATTATTACATTTAAGATAGTAGTTTTTTTTATTAGATGATATTTCAACGTAATAGTTATTGTCCTTAGTGCCTATATATATATTATCTTTAACCCCATCACCAGTTAAATCCACATTTAAATCCTCTTTATATCTTAAAGGGTTTAAAGTATTTAAAGCTTTAGAAGAAGTTTTTACTCTCCAGAGTATTAGTAGGGAGAATAAGAAGGCAACGGCAAAGATAATACTTAGTAAATGATTTTTCTTTAAAATAAGTATTTTAACTTTCAATAATTATCACCTCCATTAATTATATGTTTGGTACATATAATTAATTAATCTACACATCATATAATTAGAATATTTTATAGGAGGGAAGAATATGAAAAAAATATTAAAATTTATAGGGGTTCTTCTCTTGATTTCTATGACTTTTATTTCTTGTGATAGCAAAAAGTATAAAAATATTAGTGAAAAGGATAGTATAAATGTTTTTGTAGTTGATATAAAAAAAGATACCATGGAGGAGGTATTTTCAAAGGTTTTTAAAAAATTTGAGAAAAAAAATAGTATTAAAATAAATACAATATACTCAAAGGATAAAAAAGTATTAGATGAGATTCTAAATAACGAAAAAATTGATCTTATTATAAGTAGTAGAAAAAATTTAGTCACCTTAAAAGAAAAAGGCATATTAAAGAATCTAGATTTTTTGGTAAAAGAGAATAGTATTAAAGATAGGTTTTATGACTCATTTACTTTACTTGGGCTAAAAGAAGAAAGCTATTATGGTATAGGAGTGCTTCCTTATACTTTAGAGGTAATATATAATAAAGGAACTATAACTGGAGTCCCAGATAAGAAAGAATTAAAGAATAAGAATATAACTATACCAGTAATACTTCCTGAAGAAGTAAAATTAGAAGAAATTTATAAGCTTATGGATATTAAGGATGAGAAGATTAAAGAAATATTATACGTAGGAAGAAAGGAAGAACTTATATCTATAAATAATGGGGAAATACCAGTGGCAGTTATATCATCTTATTATGCTAAAGATATAGATAAAAGTAGAGTGAGTATTTTTGATTACTCTAAAATTTATAATTATCCTATATTTATTGATGGGATAATGATGGTTCCAGAAAGAGGGAATATTAATATGGAAGTTTTTAATCTTATAAAGTTTGCATTAAGTGATGAAGTTCAAGAGGAGTTTTCAAAGGAAGGTCTTATAGGGGCTAATAAAAAAGTTAATGAGATGTTTAAAGGAAAATATGAAGAAGTAATAGTGAATCATATAAAAAAGGGTATAATATATAATATAAAAGAATAAAGCTTAAAATAAGGCTATAGCCTTATTTTAAGCTTTATTTGCTTTGCACTGAGGACAAACCCCATAGAAATAAAGTTTATTAGTGAAAATTTCATATTCAGTAAAATTTTGTACATCTGAATTTAAATTTTCAAAACTAACTCCTTCTACATCATCTACCTTACCGCAACTTACACATTGAATATGAGGATGTATTCCTATCTTTCCATCATATCTAAAGTTACCTTCACCAACATTTATTTCCTGAACTAAATTAACTTCTACAAGGGTTTTTAATGCCTTGTAAACAGTAGCTAAGCTCATAGTTGGATAAGAAGGTTGTAGAGCTTTGTATATGATTTCAGCAGATGGATGATCTTTAGTTGATTGAAGATATCTGTATACTGCAATTCTTTGAGGTGTTAGTTTTAATTTTTTTTCTCTGAAAATAGTAGTTATATTATCCATAAAATCACCCCTATATAGTGTTACTTAAATTATATAATAGAAATTATTAATTGTCAAAAGTTATTTAATAATATAAATATTCTTTAGGCAGAGTACAAAAATTTATCATAAATAAGAATATTATATAATAAATAATTAATAATAGACTATATAAATATAATTAATAAGAAATATTATATAACATAATGTGATTTAGTGCTATATAATATTAATATTTTATTAAAAAATATGTTAAATCACGATTTAGAATAAATAACTCCTTTAAGTAATATAATGGAAATTATTTATTGGTAATAAAATTTTTCTATTATAGGTGATTAAATAGTACTCTTAATATATAATAGTATTTAACAAATATTTTTAATAAAGGAGGATTACTATGATAGATATATCTAAAAGTGTAGATTTTAATACTTATATGAGGGATAAAGATGAGGAGCATTTTAACATATATAAGAATACTGTATTAAGTGATGAAACTAAAGATACAATAAAGTCATTAAATGAAGAGAGAAAGGTACTGATTTTTTCAGAAGGATATTGTCCAGATTGTACAGTAGCTATTCCTTTTATAAAAAGATTAGAAGAAGAAAATAATAATATAGAATTAAAATTTTTTAAAAGAGAAGGAAATGAAGAGTTTTTAGAAGAAGCAGTAGGGGATGCAAGAATACCTAGTATTTTAGTTTTTGATGGAGAGATGAACCCACTAGGAGCTTATGTAGAGTTTCCAGAAGAGTTAAAAGAGAAAATACAAATAAGTAATTTAGAGAATAAAAAGCATATTGTTAAAGAATTTAGAGAAGGAAAATATAATTCTTTAATAGAGGAAAGCTTTTTAGATATATTAAAATAATAAAAGGTAGGGGAAACCCTACCTTTTATTATTTTAATTAAGATATATGTTTTTAAAAGTATACAATTCTTAAATAGTATACTTTTAATCAAGAGTAATTTATCTCTTAAAGAAATTTTAATTTTTCGTTTATAAATTGTATAATTAAAGTAAGTATATAATCCATTAGTAAAAATACACCTTGAATAAAAATTATAATTAAGGGTATGGGTAGCTTATTTAGTAAATCCATATTCATTAAATTAATATCCATAAATAAGGATTTATAAATATAATAATTAAGAAATAATGAGAGATTTAAAAATAAAAGTTTTAGTAGAATTTCTAAGAATATATTTCTAAGTCCTTCTACCTTATATTTTATAATAGGGTATAATCCAAATAAAGATACATAAGCCAGTGATATAGACTTTAAACCTATTATAAGGGATAGCACTCCTGTAGATATATAAGATAATAGTCCTCCAGTAAACCCTATGGTCTTTATAGTTAAAATAATTAGGGCAGAGGTTAAAATAAGAAAACCTAATTTATTAGTAGGCAGTATAAATGATAGATAGAGAAAAATAACTGATAATCCAGTAAAAAGTCCTCCCTTTGATATAAGATTAGATTTATTTTTCACATCTCTACCTCCAAGTTTATCTTTAAATTTACAATTCTAATATTCTAGATAAATTAAAACTAGAATATTAGAATTGTAAAGTCATAAACTATTTCATTCACTACTATTATATAGATAAAACTAATTGGAAAACTCTTTAATAATATATTTAAAACTATATTATTAAAGAATTTATATATTAAAGAATTTGTATAAATTAAGATTAAGATTATGTATATTATAGACAGGAAATACAGTCTCCACCTAAGCACTCACAAAATGTATCAAGACACCAAAGTTTCAAACAGGTATCACAAATATCATTGCTATTAGATCTTCTGCCATAATAATTTTCTCTATAGCCTTTATTTCTGTTATTAAGGGCATTAAGAGCTTGAGTATATTCAAGATTGGAAGGATCCATTCTAGAGGCAGTTTTTATGTTTTCATAGGCAGATTCGTGCCAACCACGTTTAAGATGAACAATACCAGTTAAGTAATACCACTCAGCATTTTTTTGTGATATAGAATTAAGTTTATTTTCTGCGCTAAAGTAGTCTCCTCTTTGGATATCCTGTCTTATATCCATATAAACATTATTGTTATTATAGTTAGAATTACTATTTCCTCCATTAAAATTAGAGTTTGAGGAATTTTTCATAAGATAGTCATAGGCCTCATTTAATTCCCTCATTTTTTCCTCAGCTAATTCACGAAGAGGATTGTTTCCATATTGATCAGGATGATATTTTTTTGCTAGTTCCTTATAAGCTCTTTTTATTTCTTCTTGAGATGCATTAGAGTTTATTTCTAAGACCTCATATGGATTTTTCATTACAGTCAACTCCTTTTAATATCTCTTGGGTTTTATCCATTAGACCAAATTCTAGTATATTATATATAAGATCTTTATTTTTATATAAAGGTATCATATTAATATAATCTAAACAAGTAGATGCACAAGATAAAAGAAGAAACTCTACCTTATTTAAAATACTTTTTCTAAAATCATCATAAGGTATATTGTTGGCATTATATAGGACGTTTAAGCCATTAAATTTTTGGTTTTTCATATCTTTTTCTAAGTCATCTAAGGCATCTATTATGTATATCCATTTTCCTAGATTATAGCCTAGGTTATACATTAAGTTTTTAGTTTTTTCATCTTTAACAGAGTAACTTAATATTTTACCTGTTATTATATTAAAGTTATGAGAAAGTTCATCTATATTTTTAGGAGATGAATTCTCTATTTTATTTAGTTCCTTAAGATGATAGAAGATATCTAAGTATAAGTCCTTATATTCATTATAATAGGACTTTAAATAAGATTTAAATAAAATAGATCCTATGTGACCTTTAATAGAGTTATCATCTTCTTTATCATCTATATATTTATAATATGCTAGAGCAATATTCATATGAGCAGAATAATCTAAATTAGAAGAGTTTATTATTTTAACCCTATTTTTAAAGGGATGAATAGCACACTTAAAGGGTGTAAAATCTTCCTTGTTTTCCTCTAGTCCCTCTAATAATATAGAGAGAAAAGTCATATCATAATTTAAAGACATTCTAGGAAGGTTTCCATAAAGCTTCTTAATGCTGTGACATAGTCCACAATAATAGGACTTAAAAAGTTCATAATCCTTTATTTTTAATTCTGGTTTGAAAGGTTTAACATAACCGAACATTTAGTTCTCCTTTTGTTTAAAGTTAATCCTACTTAAATTATATTTAGTACTTTATAGTAAATAGGATTTATATTATAAATCTATAGAATAATTACCATAATATTTCGTATAACAAAAGGTTTCTAGAAACATATAAAGTTCTATTATATGTTTATTTTATGAAACCTTTGAACTAAACTTATAAGATTTAATACCATATTTATAAGTTTTAAAATTATAATCTAATACCATTTATAACATTAAGATCTTTATAGTAAATTATAGTAATCAGTCTATAGAAAATTATATCATAATATAATATTGTTTAAATAAAATATTTATATATTTAAATGTAAATTTTGTATTTATATATAAGTATATAAGGAATGTAAGAATATTTTGGTATTTACTAATTTTCAGAAATATGTTAAGCTGTAATTAAAGATTGTTAATATGTTAACAAAGAGGAGGGGTATATATGAGCAAATATAGAGTTGGAGATGAATTAATAATTATAGAAAATATAGATGATGAGAAGAATAGACTAAAAGATATGAGTGAATTAAAGGTTAATGGAGATTATGCACAGATATCTTGGGGAATTAAAATAATGAATGTAGAGTATGAAAAACCAAATGTTACATTAACCTATAGAAATGCTTTTGGTGAATTAAATAAGGTGTATGCAGTATGTAAGGACATAGAAAACTTTGATGAGGAAAAGGTTCTTGAAAAAGCATTGTTAAAGGCTTTCCAAAATGAGATTATGGATATAACTGTCTATAGAAATCATAATAAAAAGAAAAGATAAAATATATTTAATAGTTTAAAGTGAAAAGTAAGAGCTTTTATTTATAATCTAAGGGAGGCATACTTTATAATACATGAAAATGTATTATAAAGTATGCCTCCCTAAAACTTATATATCTAGTATATCCATAAGTTTTTTATTTTTTATAAGAGATTTAAATATAAAATATCCAACTATAGAAACTACTACAAATTCTCCAAAACCTACAGAAAATGCAGAAGGTATAAATGGAAGATTTAAAACAAAGTATAATTCTCCACCTATTATTAATGCATTTACAATAACAGGCCATAGAGTAGATACGAATAGATTTTTAGTAAAGCTCATAAGGGTTACAGCAATAGCCGTAGCAAGAGTTCCTAATATAAGGTCTAATGGACCTAGGGCGCTGCCAAGATTTCCTATAAAGCATCCTAAAATAAGACCTGGTATGTATTTTTTATTTACAAAAGCTAATAATGTTAAAATCTCAGAAATTCTAAACTGAACAGCACCATAGCTAAATGGAACAAATATAGTAAGAACAGCATAAAGAGCTGCTATTAAACTATTTAAAACTAATATTTTCAAAAACTTTGAGTTTTGCATATTTACCTCCTTGTAATTATAATTAATCTTTAGTTCTTACAAAAATGTATTATAGCATAATTATAAGTATAAGCAAGGAGGAATAATAAATAAATATAATAAAAAGTTATTAGAAAAGACTGAAAATATTTACAAAAATCCCTTTAAAAATATAAGAAACTTTACTATAATGAGTTTATGGTTTATTACTTTAAGGAGTAAGGGGGTTATAAAAATTAATCAGTGTCCATTTTTATCAACTTCAAAAGAAAGTATAACTTGCTTTAATAGTTGTCCCTTCCGTAAGGATGATGATGAGTGTCCATTTAAAGTTTTTGCAAATGGAGAATCCTTTAAATTTAAAGATAATTTAGAATTAGATATAGATAATATTTATGAGAATTATCAGGGAATAACGTGGTAAACTAAAGAATAATAAAGAAAATAACAAAAGTAAAAGGCTTGTAGAAAAATTTTCTACAAGCCTTAATAGATTAATTTTCTTTATAATTATCTGAAAACTTATGAAGAAGATTTTGTTTTAAATTCCAAAGATCATTAGATAAATCAACATAATAGGTATGTGGATTTTCAAACCTTAAAACTTCCTGCCAAAGTTTTTCACTTTCATTCTTTGCAAATTCTTGAATCTCCATAACTGAAGGACTAGAATAAACAGCCTTACCTTTTTTAAAGATTGGTACAAGAAGTTCTTTTACATAATAGTTAGTTAACTTCTTCCTTTTCCATGTAAAGATAGGATTAAATATTTCAAGTGGTTTACTCTCATCTATGGTTTCATAGTTTAGTGCTAAAAGATCTGCAATAGCTGTATGGGTATCTTTATCAAAAATTCTAAAAATCTTTTTAAAACCTGGGTTTGTAATTTTTTCCTCATTTTCACTTATTTTTATTTTAGGTAATATAAGTTCATCCTCTTCAATGGCACTAAGCTTATATACTCCACCGAAGACAGGTTCTGATTTTGCAGTAATTAGTCTTTCTCCAACACCAAAAGCATCTATTTTAGCTCCTTGAGATAATACACCAGAAATAATATGTTCGTCTAATGAGTTAGAAACTATTATTTTACAATCCTTATAACCTGCATTATCTAGTAATGCACGACATTTCTTAGTTAGATAAGTTATATCTCCACTATCTATTCTTATAGCCTTAGGACTAAAGCCTCTAGGTTTTAATATTTCATCAAAAATTTTTATTGCATTAGGTATACCAGATTTTATTACATTATAGGTATCAACTAGAAGGGTACAGTTATCTGGATAAGTTTCTGCCCAAGCCTTAAAAGCATCATATTCTGTAGGGAATAATTGAACCCAGCTATGAGCCATGGTACCAGAAGTAGGAACACCAAAAAGTTCTTCAGCTATGGTACATGCACTTGAAGAGCATCCACCGATAACTGCAGCTCTTGCACCATATATAGCTCCATCATATCCTTGTGCACGTCTTGAACCAAATTCCATAACAGGTCTATTTTCTGCAGCCCTACAAATTCTATTGGCCTTAGTGGCTATAAGTGTCTGGTGATTTATAGTAAGGAGTATCATAGTTTCAACAAATTGGGCTTGAATAATAGGTCCACGAACAACTACTAAGGGTTCATTTGGAAATACAGGATTTCCTTCAGGAACAGCCCAAACGTCACAACAAAACTCGAAGTTTTCTAAGTAATTAAGAAAGTCTTCAGAAAAAATATTTTTGCTCTTTAAGTAATCAATATCATCCTTAGTAAATTTTAAATTAGATAGGTATTCAATTAATTGCTGCACTCCTGCCATTATGCAGTATCCACCGCCATCAGGAACCCTTCTAAAGAACATGTCAAAATAAGCTATTTTATCTGCTACATTGCTGCTAAAATAACCGTTTCCCATAGTAAGTTCATAAAAGTCAACAAGCATTGTTAAATTTCTTTCATTTCTTACATTAAAGCTAGCATTCATATCAAATCTCCTCTTTAAGGTTTAATTATATCATTATATATTGTAATACCTTAAAAGAATTATTACAATATATTTAGTATTTTAGGGTGGGTTTTACAATTTTAATGTTTTATATTTCTTTAGAAGTTACTATAAGAATTACAGATGAATTAACTTAATATATTTGAGGATAAAAGCATAAAACATATCTATAAATTAAGTTTTACTTTATTCTTAAGTAGTCTATAATATATTACACATATAGTTGAATTTTAATTCAAGTAGTAGTCAATAATTACAGTATAAATTTAGAAAAGAGGTCAAGGTATGAGGTTAGACAAATACCAAAGAGAGGCTGTAGAAAGTAATTTTAAAAATACTTTAGTAGTTGCAGCTCCAGGTAGTGGTAAAACCACAGTTATAATAAATAGGGTTGCATATTTAGTAAATAATTTAAAGGTTAATCCAAGAAATATATTGGTAATAACCTTTACTAAAGCAGCTGCTATTAACATGAAAGAAAGATATGAAAAAATAAAAGACATAGGATACTCGCCCTTTTTTGGAACTTTTCATGGGCTTTGCTATAAACTTTTATTAAGGCATTATAAAGAAATAAAAATTATAGAATCTAGAGAAACTTATAAATTAATATCTAGAAGCTTAATGGAATTTTCTGATTCAGCATGTGAGGATAAAATAAAAGAAGTTATAAATAATATATCTCTTCATAAATGTAGTCTTAAAACCATAGAAGAATTTCAAGGTAGCATAGATAAGGAAGTCTTTATTAAGGCCTATGAGAACTATGAAAATTATAAGAGTTCTAAGGGACTTTTAGATTTTGACGACCTTCAAATACAGCTTAAAAAACTACTCAGTGAAAATCCAAGTATACTAAAAGGATATAGAAGTATATTTAAACATATCCTAGTTGATGAGTTTCAAGATTGTGATGGACTTCAAATAGATTTACTAAAAAGTATTGGAGAAGAAGGGGAAGTTTTTGCAGTAGGAGATGAAGATCAATGCATATATTCTTTTAGGGGGTCTAAACCAGAATGTATGGTGAACTTTAATAAGTATTTTAAAAATGGAGAAAAAATTTATTTGAAAGTAAATTATAGAAGTAAGGAGAATATAGTTAAAACCTCTAAAAATTTGATAACTAATAATACTCTAAGAAATTTAAAAGATATAAATGCAAATAGAGAAGATGAAGGAAAGATTGTAAAATTTAATCCTTTTGATGAGAATCTCCAGTGCAATGATATAGGCGATAAAATAAAAGAATATAAAAGTCTTAATGAGGGGAACTATAGTGAACATGCCGTCCTTTATAGAACAAACTTAGAAAGTAGAAGTTTAATAGATGCCTTTATAAGAAAAAAGATACCTTTTCTTCTATTAGACAAGGAATATAATTTTTTTAATCATTTTATATGTAAGGATATTATATCCTACTTAAAGTTATCTATAAATCCAAGTGATAGAGAAAGCTTTTTAAGGATAATAAATAAACCTTTTAGATATATAAGTAAAAGCACATTAGAAAAGGTAAGAAACCATCCCTATGATGAAAATGTATTTGATATCCTAGAAAAATATCAAGATATGAAGGCTTTCCAGCTTAAAAATATGGATAGATTAAGAAAAGATATAAATTATTTAAATAAAATAAACTTAAAAGGTGCAGCAGATTTCATATTAAGTGATTTGGGATACATAGATTATATAAAGGAATACTGTTTAAAATTTAAAAGTTCCATTGATGAATTAGAAGAAATTATAGAGGAGTTTAAAAGTTCCTTAGAGGAATTCAACTCTATATTAATGTTTTTAGTCCATGTAGAGAAGGTGGAAGAGGAAATGAAAAATAGCTCTAAAGTTAAGAATGATGAGGATAGGGTTATATTTTCTACAATTCATGGAGTTAAGGGCATGGAATTTAAAAATGTTCATATAATCAACTGTAGTGAAGAGTATATTCCACATAAAAGATGTAAGGATGAGCTAGAAACCATGGAAGAAGAAAGAAGGCTATTTTATGTAGGAATTACAAGAGCTATAGATAATCTCTATCTTTATTCACCAAGACGTATAAAGGGAGAATTTATAAAATCATCTCCTTTTATAGAAGAATGTAAAATAGAAAATAAGATAGATTATTGTGGATATGAGGAAGGTATTACTGTTACTCATAAAATTTATGGACAAGGAATTATTGAAGAGCTTAAAGACGATATTATAAAAATAAAGTTTAATGATATAGTTAGAAGTTTCAATTTTAATGTACTACTAAACAATAAGTTAATAGACATAGTAAAATAAAAACTTTCAGTTATATATATTAAAGTAAAAAGAATATATTAATTGAAAGAAATGAAGAAATATGTTATATTATTTTTAAGAAATGTGTTATATATAATAAGGGATAACTATTGAAAGGAAGAGATATTTATGGGAGCAGTAGCATTTAAAAAAATGTGGGAAGACGTAAATATATTAATAAATAAGGAAAATAATATAGACTTAGACATAGTAGATATATTTAGTACTGGCTTTGTTATTAATTCCAATAATGAAAGGGTGTTTTTAACTAAGGATCACTTTGTTGATTTTTGGTGTAATATGCTATACTATAACAAAGTATCTAAAGAGCAGATGGGGAGAGATAAAAATAGATATATGTGTTATATATATGATATAGTTAAACACCTACCTTATGTAACAGAAGGTAAGGATGAACTTATATTAGTTGACTAAAATATTGAATAATAAAAAATTGTATTATATAATTTTAATAAAGGCTCATATTCAGGGTAGAATATGAGCCTTTAAATTTACAATTAAGAGGGTTGATTATGGTGAATGAACTAATATTTGCCTTAGATATAGGAACAAGATCTATTATAGGCACTGTAGGAAAAATAGTGGATAATAAATTTCAAGTAGTTTATGAATGTTATAAGGAACATGAAGAAAGATCTATGATAGATGGACAAATACATGATATAGATTTAGTGGCGAAATCTGTTAGGTTTGTAAAAGAGGATATAGAAAAAAATATAGAAAAGAAATTGACTAATGTATCAATAGCTGCAGCAGGAAGATTTTTAAGAACTTCTATAAGTAAGGCTTCAGTAGGACTTAGTGAAGATAAGGAAATAGATAAGGATAGCATAAGAAGTCTAGAGCTTACTGCAGTGAGGAATGCAGAGGAGGCAGTTTTTTCCTCTTCAAAGGGGAAATTATATTGTGTTGGATATTCAGTAAAAAATTATTATTTAAATGGATATTTAATGTCAAATCTTTTATCCCATAAGGGGGAAGAAGCAGCTGTTGAGGTTATAGCAACCTTTCTTCCAAGATCTGTGGTTGATTCTTTATATGCAGTTATGAATAAGGTAGATTTAACAGTTACAAATATAACATTGGAGCCTATAGCAGCCATAGAGGCTGTAATACCTAAAAGTCTTAGACTTCTTAATATAGGTCTTATAGATATAGGGGCAGGAACATCTGATATAGCAATATCAAGTGCTAATACAATTAGTGCCTATGGAATGGTTCCTATGGCAGGAGATGAAATTACTGAAGCTTTAGCGCAAAACTATTTAGTAGATTTTAACATGGCAGAAAACATGAAAAAGCAGTGTTTAACTAAAGATGAAATAACTTATACAGATGTTTTAGGCCTTGAAAATAGTGTGAGCAGAGAAAATATAATAAAGGTTATAGAGCCAGTAGTTCATAAAATATCCCATGAAATAGCTATAAAAGTTCTAGAACTTAATGGAGAAAAACCACCCAATGCATTGTTTTTAGTAGGAGGAGGAGCTCATACCCCAGGAATTAAAGAGGCACTTAGTAAAGAAATAGGACTTCCTATTGAAAGAATTGCAATTAAGGGACGTGAAGGAGTAACAGATTGCCTAAGTGAAGATAATTCCTTAGGAAGTATTGGAGTAACGGTACTTGGAATAGCTCTAGTATCTATAAAGAACTTAGGAAATGATTTTATTGATGTGATACTTGATGGCAATGTGGTTAGCTTGTTTAATTCTCACAAGAATAAGGTTATGGATGTGCTTCTTCAAGGAGGGGTTAATCCAAAGGTTCTCATAGGAAAAAATGGTAAGAACTTAAAATTTAAAATAAATGGAGTAAATAGGGTGATGTTTGGGACCTTAGGACAGAATGCTAAAATAAGAGTAAATGGTAAAGAGGCATCCTTAGAAGATGAGGTTAGAGAAGGCGATATAATAGACCTTATACCAGCAGTGGATGGGGAAGGTGGTTCTAGCAAAATAGTAGATCATGTTAAAAATATTTATTCAACTAGGTTTACGTTAAATGAAGAAGAAGCAGAGCTTACTCCATTAAGCTTTCTAAATGGACATAGGGTATCCCTGTTTAAAGAAATATTACCTATGGAAGAGATAGAAATTAGATATCCTAAAACAGTAGGAGATTTAAGGAAGTACTATATAGACAGAGATCAAATGGTATTAAATGAAGGAAAAGAGTTAGATGATAATTATGTAATAAATGATGGGGATTCGCTACATTATAGTTCTAAAGAGGTAGCTAAGGAAATTCATATTTCTAAGGATAAAGATAATAAATATGATGAGAAACTTAAAGTTGTAATAAATGGAAAGGAAACTATATTAAGAGGAAAAAAAGAATATATTTTTGTAGATATATTTGATTTTATAGACTTTGATTTATCAGAGGCAAAAGGAAATATAGTTTTAGAGAACAATGGAAAGGGAGCTAATTATTATGATATTCTTAAAGAAGGGGATATGATAAATATATACTGGAAATAAAGGAGATGTAATAATATGAGTAGTAATATAGATTTTTATAGAGAGGCATTAAAAGTAGAAGAGGAAATAATAGAAATAAGAAGAGACCTTCACCAGCATCCAGAGATTGGGTTTGAGGAGTTTAGAACTAGCGGAAAAATTAAAGAGTTTTTAGATAGGGAAGGAATACCATATAAGGAGGTTGCAGGCACAGGAGTGTGTGCAATTATAGAAGGAAAGGAAGAAGGAAAAACCATAGCCTTAAGGGGAGATATTGATGCTCTTCCCCTTGAAGATAAGAAGGATACTGTTTATAAATCTAAGGTTCAGGGTAAAATGCATGCTTGCGGTCACGATGCTCATACTTCAATACTTCTTGGGGCAGCAAAAATATTAAATAGTCATAAAGATAAGCTAAAAGGAAATGTTAAGCTATTGTTTGAGCCAGCAGAAGAAACTGTTGGAGGAGCAAGATTTATGATAAAAGAAGGGGTTTTAGAGAATCCTTATGTAGACTGTGTCCTTGGATTACATGTGGCAGAACAGATAGAAGTAGGAAAGGTTGGTATTAAGTATGGAGTATTTAACGCTGCATCTAATCCCTTTACTATTAAAATAAAAGGAAAGGGAGGCCATGGAGCTCATCCAGAGGATACCATAGATCCTATAGTAATAGCTTGTCATGTAGTTACAGCACTACAAACTATAGTATCAAGAGAAATAGCTCCAGTATATCCAGGGGTGGTAACAGTTGGAGCTATACATGGAGGAACGGCTCAAAATATAATCCCTTCTGAGGTTGAAATTAAAGGGATTATGAGAACTTTAACAAAGGAAGATAGAGAGCTTGTTAAAAGAAGACTTGTGGAAATAACAGAGGGAATATGTAAGGCTATGAGAGGAGACTCAGAGATAGATATAGAAGAGAGTTATCCATGCCTTTACAATGATGATAGCATGATGGAGCATTTAAAGATTTCTGCAGAGAAGATTTTAGGAGAAGAAAATATTAATATTTTAGAACATCCAAGTATGGGAGTTGAAAGCTTTGCATACTTTTCCAATGAAAGACCTAGTGCTTTCTACTTTTTAGGAGTTCAAAATAAGGATAAGGGGATAGTAAATCCAGCCCATGGTTGTTATTTTGATATAGATGAAAAAAGCCTTTCTTTAGGAATAGCAATACAATGCAGGGCAGCTTTTGACTATTTGACAAGTAACTAAAATAATATTATGCTTATACAATGGGCGCTTTATGTAAATATAGCGCCCGAAAAAATGAAGAATTAGGAGTGGTTGACTTGAGAATAGTAATTGGACCCAATGAAGCAGCTCAAAGGTTAGATAAATTTTTAAGAAAATTATTAAAGGACGTTCCTTTAAGTGCTATATATAAAGCTCTAAGAAAAGGGGACATAAAGGTAAATGGTAAAAAAGGAAATGAAAAATATTCACTTTGTGAAGGTGATGAGGTTTTTATAAAGTACATACAAACTGATTCTTCTGAAAGAAAAAAAGAAAAAGAAGAAGAACTTAAAAAATTAAAAGATATTAATACAAATTTTAAGGTTACTTATGAGGATGAAAATGTATTATTAATAGAAAAGTGGCCGGGAGTTCTTGTTCATTCAGATAAGAAAAAGGGAGACACAACCCTTACTGATTATGTTCTTTCTTATCTTCATGAAAAGGGAGACTATACTCCAGAAAAGGAGATAACATTTACCCCAGCACCATGTAACAGGTTAGATAGAAATACTTCTGGAATAGTTATGTTTGGTAAAAACTTTGACTCTCTAAAAACTTTAAATGAAATGATAAGAGATAGAAGGGTTCAAAAATACTATGTGGCTTTAGTTAAAGGAAGAATAAAGGACGGTATTTATACTGGGTACATAAGTAAGAATGAAAATAGTAATACTTCAAAAATCTTTGATACAGAAAAGGCTAATACTAAAGAAATAGCCATGGAAGTAAAGACAATTAAAAGTAATGGGTTATTTTCATTTATAGAAATAGAACTAATTACAGGAAGAAGTCATCAACTTAGAGCACATTTAGCTCATCTTGGAAATCCTATTGTTGGGGATGAAAAGTATGGTGAAAAGAGGCTTAATAGTTTCTTCTTTAATAAATTTGGATTAAACTATCAATACCTTTATGCTTACAAAGTTGTTTTTAGAGACTGTCCTGAGAAATTTACTTATCTTCAAAATAAAACTATAGCAGAGACATTGCCTCCTATATTTAAGAAGATAAAAAAGGATGTATTTAAATTCTAGGAAAAGTTTGAGGAGATAGTTATGAAAGAGCAATCTACTACAAGGGGGTTTGCTGTACTTTCCTTAGCAGGAATATTGGTAAAAGTAATGTCACTTTTATATGTTCCTCTCCTAGTTAATATAGTAGGGGATGAGGGGTATGGAATATATTCAGGAGCTTATGTAATATTTACTCTTACATATGTTATGACAAACACAGGGATGCAAACAGCCATAAGTAAGCAAGTCTCTGAACTTATAGAATTAAATAATTATAGAGATGCAGTAAAGACATTTAAAATAGCAAGAAGCATCCTTCTTGCAGTGGGTATGGTTACCTGTATAATACTTTTACAGTTTGCTATGCCTATTGCTAAATTTACTAAGGGACCACAAGGATTTTTATCTCTTATAACTTTAGCACCGGCTATTGTGGTTACCTCTATTTTAGCAGCCTATAGGGGATACTTCCAAGGTAGAAGTATAATGACACCTACTGCTGTATCTCAAATTTTAGAACAGATATTTAATGTTATATTTAGTTTAGGATTTGCCCTTTTACTTAGGAAAAATGGACCAGCAGATGGGGCAGCTGGAGGAACCCTGGGTACAGTGCTAGGAGCTTTAGTTGCAGCCCTATATCTTATAAAGAAGTATAATGATAATAAAATTATTAAAATAAGTAAAAGTATAGATGAATTACAACCTAGAAGGCTAAGTAATAGGGAAATAGTAAGAAATTTATTTAGATACGGATTTCCTATAACATTAAGTGCTATGCTTCAATATTTTGGAGCAGTTATTGATATGATTGTTGTTAGAGGAAGGCTTGGAGTAGCAGGATTTAATGAGGCAGAGACCAATATTATGTTTGGACTTGTATCAAAATACACAACCCTTATTAATGTACCTCTAACATTAATTGCAGCTTTATGTGCAGCTATTATTCCTGCAATATCTAGGGCTTTTATTGTAAAGGATAGAAAAACCATAAGGGAGAAAATTGGATTTGCCTTTAAGGTAAGTTATATGATATCTATACCTTGTGCTTTTGGACTTAGTATACTAAGCGAACAAATATATAAACTTATCTTTATGAAAAATTCAGCAGGATATGAGCTTTTATTTTTAGGAGCTATCGCTGTGGTGTTTACCTCCATAGTACAAATACAAACAATAATATTACAATGTATGAATAAATTATATGCAGTTTTAATATCCCTTGGACTAGGAATATTAGCAAAATTAGCATCTAATTATTTCTTAGTAGTTATACCCCATATTAATGTTAAGGGGGCTATTGTAGGTACTATATTATGTTCTTTAATACCTATGATAATAAATCAAAGGATTTTAAATTCTACATTGAAAATAAGGGTTAGCTTATTTAGATATGCTATAAAACCATTTATGGCATCAATACTTATGACAGTATTTGTATTTGTAACTATGCTAATAACTTCTTCCATAGCAAATAGTATTGGGTCAGGCTATGTAATTACAGTTGCATTTCCTACAATAACTACAATATTAGTTGGAGCCTTTGCATATTCCTATGGAATTATATTAACAGGAGGAATAACTAAGAAGGATATTAACTCACTTTCTCCAAAGATTCAAAAGGTAATCCCAAGATTTATGAGAAGAAGGCTAAGATAAAATTTATAATAAAGATAAAACACTAGGATAACTTAAATTTAAAAGAACACAAGGAGTGTTTTTTTAATATTAAGGGTATTCTAGTGTTTTTTATATTATTAATTCCTTATTATGTTACCTATAATAAGAGGGGTTTTTAGTATTGTCTTTTATAAATATACCTATTAAAAAGAATGAAAATCCAAGGGCAATTATAAATATATTTTTAAAGGTTCCAGTAATAGGTAAAGTTAAAGCAGATACAATCTTTAAAGAAAAAAAGCATAATACTCCTATAAGAATAGGAAGTACAATTTGAAAAAGAGAGAAATTAATTTTTATATGTTTATTTATTTCGTATAAATTTAAAATTAAAACAACTATAGCAGTAATCATAAGACTTATGCCATAGCCAAATATGTTTATAGATGGAATAGAAGCTAATATAAATAATGAAGAAATCTCTATTAATGCTCCTATTATAGAATTTCTCAAAATTATGTTTTGTTTGCTTATACCATTTAAAATGCTATAGGTTGTAAAAGAACAATAGCTAAATGGGGCACAAAGAGAAGCAAAAGCTATAAAAGGACCAAGATCCTGTCTTTTAAAAAACATAAAACCTAATTCCGTTGGAATAGCATTGCAAATAGCTAAAGTGCTAAGACCTAGGAGGAGAGCTATCTTAAGAACTTCCTTTATTCTAAGGGCAGCAGAATCATAATCTTTTTTATTAATAGTTTGAGATAAGTCAGGAATCAATAAGGTGGATATGGATCCAACAACTATCATTGGGAAAAACACTATATTCATAGTCATTCCTGTGAATTTTCCAATAAGTCCTAAGGCCATGGAGTATTCTATACCAGCTTTAAGGAGTCTTCTTGGTAATAATAAGGTACATAAAGCATCTAAAGCAGTGGTTAAAAAACCATTTAGGCATAAAGGTAAAGATATAATCAAAACATTAAAAAGTAGTTGACCACGACCATCTCTATTGGTGTGCTTTATATCCTTAAGCTTATATATGCTTTTTTTATAATATATATATAAGAAGGTTAGACTTATAAATTCCCCAATGCATAGTGCCAAGTAGGAAACTGTAACTAAAGTTGTCACTGAGCTAAGTTTAAATATCATGGATATAGATATTATTACAGAAATTCTTACGGCTTTCTCGAAAATATCTATAATAGCTGGAACTAATATCTCTGATGTTCCATAGAAATATCCTTTTAATATATTAGAACAAGCTATAAAAACCATGGCTGGGCATGTTATTCTTATAGCATTTACTGTTCTTGAATCCTTTATAATAAAGGAACTTATAAAGGGAGCTAGAAAAAATACTAATATAGCGATTAGCACCCCCCATATTAAATTAAAAAAGAGGGTTGTTCTAATGGTGCTTTTTAGGTTGAAATAACTTTTTTCATCAAAATATATGGCTGATAGTTTTGATATGGCAGTTATTACTCCACCACATATAAGACAAATAAAGAGGTTATATATAGGCATTACAAGACCATATAATCCCATGCCTTCTGCTCCTAAACTTCTGGATAATATTATAGAAAAGGTAAAACCTAATATACCAGTGGTTAAGTTAGAAGCAATAAGCATTAAGGAGTTTTTATAGAAGCTTTTGTTAGACATAATATCCTCCTAATTTTAAAGTGTTCACTTATAAATAATATTCTTAAGGAGGAGGGGATATTACCACAAAAGATTTGAAATTACTTTATAATTAGTTTATATTTAAATTGGGATAAAATGAATTAGGAAATAATTTTATAAAATTATAAATAAACAAGAATACTTATTAGAAAATATATAGGTTGCAATTTTAAAATTATAACTAAAGATAAAGGGTAATGACTTTTTTATGCTTTAGTTGTATAAACTTTTATGGAAGATATAAGAAATGAAATTAAAGTTTATATAATTTTAATAAATAAGTTCTTGAATATATAAGTGGGGGAAGTACTATGATAAAGTGTTTAGTTTGCGGATATATATTAAGGGAGGCTTCAGTAGATATCAATAAACATGCTATGCCAAGCTATAATAAGCCTTTAGATATTAAATATTGTCCATTTTGTGGAGTTTCTATGGAATGGTTTGGGGAAGAAGATAAAAGAGTTCTAGGAAGTGACTTAAATTTAGATGGTGATACAACAAAAATTATGGATCATGCTATGAAACTTGAGGTTTTTAATGGGGATTTCTATAAGGTTGCTAGTGAAAAGTGTAGTAATGAAGAAAATAAAAGCTTTTTTAAGGCTTTATCAAATATTGAGTATACTCATGCTCATATTCATAAAAGAATTATTGGAATTGAGAATCTACCTAAATTAGCGAATATTAGTTATGAGAGATTTAAGAAGGATGAAGATTTCTTAAAAGAAGCTATAAAAAGAGAGGAACATGCTATAAATTATTACAATAGATATTATGATAAGGTTTGTAGCAAGGAATTACAAACTCTATTTGAAATCTTATCTACTGTAGAAAAGCAGCATATAACTTTAGCTAGTGTACGATAAATAGGAACTTAGTTTAGAAAGTTATAGTTTAAACTAAAGATTTACTTTACAATATATATTTTAAACTAAATAAAAAATATATATTAGGATTATAAGATTTATAGATGAAGACTCCTTAAAGAGTAGGTGATTAGAGGTTTAAATCACTTACTCTTTTTTATTATATATTTTTATAAGATATATAAGTAATTAAGAAGGGGTTTAGAAAATATATATAATTAATAGAGTAATAAAAGAGAGGGAGAGGGATGAGGAAGGTTTTTAAAAATTTATGGGGGATACTGATTTTTGTATGCTCAATATGCTTTATATTTATAATATCTAAAATATACTCTGCACCACCTATAGAGATAAAGGATAAAAAATTAGGCTATGAGATAAAATTTAAGGGGCTTAAAGAACCAAGGGATATAACCTTAGATGAGGAAGGCAACATATATGTAGCTTATGAGAGTAAGCTTCAACGAATTGATAAATATGGTAAGGTAAATAACTTATTGGAAAAAAATGAATTTAATATAGACTCCATAGTCTATTATGAAAACAACATATATATATGTAGCGATACTAGGGTTTATAAGTATGATATAGAAGATAATAGAACTACTATATTAATAAATGATCTTCCTAATATAGGTGACTATAATAAGAGTAAAATTATAGTTAATGAGGGGAATCTATATATTACTGTTGGAGCAGTAACTAACTCAGGAATAGTTGGAGAAGATAATCTTTGGCTGAGTAAAAGTCCATTTTCTCAGGATATAAGTCCTAAATCAATTTCAGTTAAGGGAAGGGAGTTTAAGGGAACGGGAGCCTTTACTTCTTATAATACAAAAAACACTAAGGGGCAAGTGATAAATGGAAAGATTCCAGGAAATAGTTCAGTTATTAAATATAATATAGAAGCTAATAAGCTATCTTTATATAGCTGGGGAATAAGGAACATAGAAGGAATAGATTTTAGTAGTAAAGGAAACATAATAGCTTCAATTGGAGGAATGGAAGATAGAGGGTCACGACCTATAAAAGGAGATAAGGATTATATATATGATATAAAAGAGAGTCTTTGGTATGGATGGCCAGACTATAGTGGAGGAGATCCTGTAACTTCTCCTAGGTTTAAAGGTAAGAATAATACAAGAGTAGAGTTTATATTAGAAAATCATCAAACAGTAAATCCACCTTCTCCAATATATCAGCACAGTAATTTATCATCTATAAAGTCTCTTGCTATAGATAAATATGGAGTTTTAGGAGAGAAAGATGGTATATATTTTTATGATTATAAGGATACTATTATATATAGCTTAAGAGAAAAAACATCTATAATAGAAACTATAAGCCTTCCAGAATCAAAGAACATTAGCTTGAAGTCTAATAAAGAAGGATTAATAATTTTAGATAAAGATAAGGGTTTTATATATGAAATTAAAGAAAAATCTAATTTGGGATTTACTGGGGTAGATAAAAAATCCATATATATATCTTTACTAGTTATTGGAGTGGTTATAGTAGCTGTAGCTTTTAAAACAATAAACAGATAAAGAAGGGATAGAATTTGAAGAGAACTTTTGAAAAAACTTATGGAAATGCAGTAAGGTCTGTAATGAAGGCTGTTAATCCTATGAAAAAAAAGGTTATAAACACCCACTGCAATGTTCATAAGTATATAAATACTCAAGGATTAAATATATTAAAGGAAGAAGGATATATAAAAGAATTTGAGTTTTTTAAAGAATATATAGTAGACATAAATGAAGGAGCCCATTGGATAGATCAAGATTTTAAGAGTACTAATCATTTTTATCATGCAACTAAGGAAAGGGGACTTTATGGTTTCTCTAATGCCTTAACAGAATGTATAAAATATAGTAACAAATCTTTAGCTAATTATAAAATAGGGGATGTAAGAAAAGCAATGTTCTTTTTAGGGGCGTCTTGTCATTTGATTCAAGATATGACAGTGCCTCATCATGTAGATAATAGGCTTTTAAATAAGCATAGGGCTTTTGAACTTTGGATAGTAAGAAAACTTTCTTCAAATCCTAGTTTGTATGCAGTGGATAAAGGGATTGTTAGATATGGTACTGTAGAAAACTATATTAAGGGAAATTCAAAAATGGCAAGGGAGATATATTCTAAGTTTAAATATAAGGTTCCAGAGGATGAAAAGTATAGTTCTATAGCTTCTGTAATATTAGTTGAAGCTCAGAAAACTACAGCAGGATTCTTATTGGATTTTTATGAAAATTTAAGAAAAATAAAAGGATAATTCTTTAAAGAAGGAATTATCCTTTTCTATGTGGAAATAAATACCAAAGAGGAGGGGGATTATGAGGGAATATAAATTAGACTTTAATCATATTAAATTAGAAAATAATGTTTTAGATATATCCAGTGAAAATTATGGTATAATATATAGTCTATTAAAGGAAAGCTATGATGAGATAAGTGTTGATTACGTAGATGGAGATGGTAATGCTTTAGAAAAAGGGTTTTATGATAATGCTGCCATGTTTTTCGTATTGAACAAGCCTCTTATTAATAAGGAGAGAAAAAAGCTTATAGATGATGTTACCAGTAAGTTAAAAGAGAATGGAGAAATTTATATTTGGGATTATAAAAAAGCCTATGGTAAAACTTTTATAGGTAAAATAATTTGTAGTCTTCCAAACAACATAGAAAAAGAATTTATATTAAAGGATATGAATATAATGAAATCCTATGATGAACATAGTATTTTATCCATATTAAATAAAGAGTATTTGATTTTAGATACTAATGTATGGGATGAAATCTTTTTTATAAGAGCTAAAAAGAAGGGAAGAGAAGCACATGAAGATAGTAATAGTGGGGATAAACTCAAAGTACATCCACAGCAACCTAGCCATAAGATACTTAAAGGCATATACAAAAGATTTAAATTACCAAGGGGAGATAATGGAGTTCTCAATAAATGATTCCTTAGACAATATAGTTCAAGGAATTATTATGGAACAGCCAGAGGTTGTAGCTTTTTCAACTTATATATGGAATGAGGAATATGTTAGAAAAGTAGCAGAAACTATTAAATTAATCGATCCATCCATAGAAATTTTATATGGTGGACCAGAGGTTACCTACAATGGAGAGAATTTTTTAAAGCATAATGTAGGAGAATATATAATTGAAGGAGAAGGGGAGGAGACATTTAAAGAATTTGTTGAGTATAAATTAGGAAAAAAAGATTTAAAATATATACAGGGTCTTTATTATAAAACTTTTAAGGAAAATGGGGAAGTCATAATAAACTATAATGGGAAAAGACCTATAATGGATATGAATAAACTAGTGTTTCCTTATGATAAGGAAGATGATTTAAATAATAAAATAGTATATTATGAGGCATCTAGAGGTTGCCCATTCAGATGTAAGTATTGTCTATCTTCAGTATTAAGTAATGTAAGATTTCTAAATATAGAGAGGGTAAAAAAAGATCTTCAATTTCTTATAGATAAGAATGTAAGACTTGTAAAGTTTGTAGATAGAACTTTCAATTGTAATGGGAAATTTGCCATGGAGATTTGGTATTTTTTAATGAATATTAATACAGATACTGCATTTCATTTTGAAATATCTGCAGATATATTAAAAAAGGAAGAATTAGAGCTTTTAAGAAAGGCTCCTAAAGGAAGATTTCAATTTGAAGTAGGGGTTCAAACTACTAATGATAATGTACTTAAAGAAATTAATAGATATGTAAGGTTTAAAGATATAAAACATAACATAGAATATGTACAAAAGGGAAAAAATATAAAACAACATCTAGACTTAATAGCTGGACTTCCAGGGGAAGACTTAGAAAGTTTTAAGAAGTCTTTTAATGATGTGTATAGTATAAGACCAGAAGAGATTCAACTAGGATTTTTAAAACTTATAAAGGGAACATCTATGAGGGATGAAAAAGATAAGTGGGGTATGGCTCCAACACCTTATGCTCCTTATGAGGTTTTAAAGACTAAGGATGTATCCTATGAAAATATGCTTTTATTAAAGAAGGTAGAGCATATGGTCGATAAATATTATAATTCAGGTAAGTTTAATTTAACTATAAAATATTTAGAAAAAAAGTTTAATACTCCTTTTGAGTTTTATGAGGCTTTAGGAAGGTTTTTTGAAGATAAGGGATATTTTAAAAGAAGCATATCTAATAATGATTATTATAAGTTTTTCATGGAATTTAACTCAGAATTTCTAGAAAATAGTAATGAAGTTTTAAAAGAAATTCTAAGATATGAATATCTTTCTTTCAATAAAAGAAGAGGAATACCAGAATTCTTGCATGGTTATATAACTAAGGAAGAAGAAAAAAATATTAAGTTTATGTTAAAAGATAATGGGAAAAAACTTTCAAATAGTGATTATATAGATAAGTTTAATATAAATATTGAAGGGATTATCCAAGGAAAAACTATTGAAAATCAAGAAGTTTATGTGGTTTTCAAAGACAAAGAAGTCCCAGAAATAATATATGCTTAAGATGACAGAGGTAATCCTCTGTCTCTATTTCTAAAGTTGATAATAATTTTTAAACTTAGAAAACAAACTATGAAGTTTTACAATAAACGATAGAAGTTATGATGTATACTTGCATATAGTGTCGTTTTTTAGGTTGAAATTATTTAAAAATATAGTATAATAATTAATAACTGAATAAATTGTAATTAATACTATATAAAGTCTTAATTACAATTTAAAAATATTCATACAAAGGTGGTGAGGTTTTGGCCATAGAAGCAATACAAGATATAAGAAAAGCTGAAGAAGAGGGCAATGAAATTATAAAAAATGCCGCTTTAAAAGCTAAGGAAATACTGAAAGATGCTGAAGTAAAGGCACTGAGTCAGTATGAGGAAATATTAAAATCTGCAAAAGAGGAAAGCAGTGCTATCTTAAAAAATGCAGAGGAAGAAGGGGAAAAGGAAGCACTACCTATATTGGATAAAGGTAAAAAGCAAAAGGATAGTATCCTAAGTTTAAGTGATGAAAACTTAAACAAAGCTGTGAATTTAGTGATTGAGAGGATAGTGAATATAAATGGCAATAGTTAAAATGAGCAAATTCACATTGTTAGCCTTTAAATCACAAAAAGAAGAGCTTTTAGAAAGACTTCAAAGGTTTGAAAGAGTTCAATTCATTGACTTAAAGGACAATGAAGAAGAAGAACTAAATTTCTTAACTTCTAGTAGACAGGGAGAAGGTCTTTCTAAGATTCAGGGGGATTTAGCTAAAATAAATTTTTCCTTGGATATGCTAAAAGATTATGCCCAAAAGGAAGGTGCTCTTGAGGCCCTGAAAAAAGGAAAAACAACTTTATCCTATGGAGAACTTGAAAGAAGAGTTAATACCATTCCATGGGAGGATACTTATAATAGCCTTAAGAAAAAGGATAATGATCTAAATAGTATTAAAAATGAATTAAGTAAAATTCATTCAGAAATAGAGGTATTATCTCCTTGGGTTAATCTGGATGTATCTTTTGGTGATTTAAAGAGTTTAAATCATTGTGGATATTTTATAGGTACTATACCTAAAATGTTTAAGGATAGATTCCTTGAAGACTTTAATAGCAATATTAAAAATTCATATGTGGAGCTTTTAAATGATATAAAGGGTGAATCCTATATCCTTGCAATAGTGCATAAGGAGGAAGAGGAGAAGGCTCTTGAAATATTAAAAGCTAATAGTTTTTCAAAAGTAAATATAAATTATGAAGAAAAACCAATAGATATTATTAATTCTTTTAATAGTAAACTTAAAACTCTTAGAATAGAAGAAAATAATATAAAAGAAGAACTAAAAAAAGAAGCTGTTAATATTGAAGATTTAAAGATTGTATATGAAGGTTTAAGTAATAAAGAACTCATAGCAGGAGCTAGTGATAATTTCTTAAATAGTGATAATCTAGTAGTTATAAAAGGGTGGATTCCTAGTGAAGATGGAAAGAGGCTAGAAAATAATGTAAAATCCGTAGCTAAAGATAATTATTATTTAGATATTAAGGATGCTGATTCTGATGATCCTAATGTTCCTGTACTATTAAAAAATAATAAAGTGGTTAGTGCCTTTGAGTCAATAACATCTATGTTTAGTGTTCCTAGATATAATGAGATAGATCCAACACCACTTTTAACACCATTCTATTTAGTGTTCTTTGGAATGATGCTTGCAGATGCTGGATATGGATTAGTAATGTTTATAGCTGCTTTCTACGCCTTAAAGAAATTTAAGCTAGATGAAAATCAAGAAGGTTTTGTAAGGTTCTTTATGTATCTAAGTATTCCAACAGCTATAGCTGGAATAATATATGGTTCTTACTTTGGAGATATATTAAATGGAGTTATTCCTATTAAAGGTTTAGTAAATCCAGGTGAGGATGTAATGGTAGTTATGATAGCTGCTATAGTCCTTGGATTAATACAAATATACACAGGATTAGGCATTAAGGCTTATATGATCATTAGAGAAGGTATAAGAAATGGTGCTATAACAAGTGCCATAAAAGATGCTATATATGATGCTGGATCTTGGTATTTAGCATTAACAGGAGGACTTGTTCTTATTGGAGGAGGCGCTCTTGGACTATCACCTTCTATAATATCCATCTTTAAGTGGGTAATGATAGTTGGTATGGTTATGATAGTTCTTACCCAAGGTAGAGAAAATAAGAGTGTGGGTGCAAAACTTGGAGCAGGATTATATGCTTTATATGGAATAAGTGGATATGTAGGAGATTTAGTTTCCTATTCAAGACTTATGGCATTAGGACTTGCAGGAGGATTTATAGGATCCGCATTTAACTTAATGGTTGGAATGATTGGTAATCCTATAATGAAGATTATAGCAGGTACTCTTATATTTGTAGCAGGTCATGTATTTAACTTACTACTAAGTGCCTTAGGTGCATATGTACACACATGTAGACTTCAATATGTTGAATATTTTAGTAAATTTTATGAGGGTGGTGGAAAAGCATTCACTCCATTTAAGGCTAAAAACAAATATATAAATCTTAAGAAAGAGAATTAGGAGGAAATAAAATGGAAGCGTTAATTAAATTTTTAACTGAAAATAATGGAGGATTAGTGTTAGCAACACTAGGTATGGCATTAGCTGTAATAATGCCAGGAATAGGATCCGCTAAGGGTGTTGGTCTTGTGGGAGAAGCTGCTTCAGGCTTAATAACTGAGGAGCCAGAAAAGTTTGGTAAGTCATTAGTTCTTCAATTACTACCAGGTACACAAGGGTTATACGGATTCGTTATAGGTCTTATGGTATTCTTAAAGCTTGATACAGGATTAGCTCTTGAAACTGGTGCATATTATTTCTTTGCATGTCTTCCAATAGCATTTGTTGGTTGGAAATCAGCTATAGCTCAGGCTAAAACAGCTGCTGCTGGTATTTCTATACTTGCTAAGAACCCAGATCACAATACAAAGGGAATAATCTACTCTGCAATGGTTGAAACATATGCACTTTTAGCCTTCGTTATATCACTATTATTAGTATTTAAGTTCTAATAAAAAGCTGATTAAGGATGTGAAGTTATGTCAAATTTAAATAATATTACCTCTAAGATATTAGGGGATGCTAAGGCTAAAAGCGATGAAATTTTAGAAGAAGCAAAAAAAGATGAGCAGAAGATTATAGATAAAAAAGTAAATGAAGCTAACCTTTTAAAGGCTTCTACTATTGAAAAAGCTAATCGTGAAGCTAAGGTTAAAAAAGAAAGAGTTATATCTTCTGCAGAACTTCAATGTAGAAATGAAAGCTTAAAGGCTAAAGGACAAATAATAGATAAAGTATTAAATAAATCACTGGAAGAACTTAAGAATCTTCCAGTGGAAAAGTTTAACTCTATATTCAATAATTTTATAGTAAATATGGATATAGAAGGAGACGAGGAAGTTATAGTTCCAGAAGCTTATAAGGCAGAAATAAAGAATAGTTTAAAAGAAACTAATAAGTCTCTTTCAGCTAAAGGAAAAAAGGGAGAACTTAAGCTTTATGAGGGAGAGAGAGAAATATCAAGTGGATTTATCCTTTCAAAGAATGGAATATATGTAAATATGACATTTGAAAGTTTATTATCCTATAACAAAGATGATTTAGAGCAGGAAATTGTAAAAGCTCTATTTAATTAGTTTTAAGGAGGATAGCCATTATGGATAGAATGAAGTATACTCAAGCAGTGGCTAGGCTTAGAGTTTTAGAAACTAGGCTCCTTAATAAAATTAAAATAGAAAGAATGATAGATTCTTCCTCTGCTCTAGAAGCTTTAAAGGTTCTACAAGAAACTGAATATGGGAACCTTATGGGAAATGTAAAAAGAGCTGAGGACTATGATGATTTATTAAGAGAGGAATTAAAGAGAGTAATCTCTTTAGCCTATGAGATAACTCCAGAAAAGTCCTTTGTAGACATAATGACCTTAAAGTATGATTATCATAATCTAAAGGTTCTTCTTAAAGCTAAAGCTTTGAAAAGTGATCTTGACCATCTTCTTATGGAAATGGGAACAGTTCCTTTAGAAAAGCTAAAACTTTCTATAGTATCAGAAAATCTTAAAGAACTTCCAGATACTATGAGAGAAGCTATAGAGAAAGCTCAAAGTGATTTTAAGGAGTCTATGGACCCTCAAGTAATAGATATAATTCTTGATAGATATCTTTATAAGGATATTTTAAGAACTGCAGAGGATACTGAGTTTGATTTTATTAAGGATTATGTAAAAAATAATATAGATTTTATAAATATAAAAACTTATATTAGACTTAAACAGCAGAAGAAGGAAGCTAAGTTCTTTAAAGAAGTTTTCCTTCAGGGTGGAAACTTAAAGGAAGAAGTTTTCATAAAGAATTATGAAGATTCTTTAGAAAATTTTATACCTAAGTTGTCCTCATTAAAAAGTTTCGAAGCTGTAAAAAGTGGCTTAGAAGATTATTTAGTATCAGGAAGATTAAGCTTTTTTGAAAAAGTTACAGAAGACTATTTAATGAAAGAAGCTAAAAAGGCAAAGTATATTCATTTTGGACCAGAGCCAATAGTTTCTTATATAATAGCTAAGGAAACTGAAATAAAAGTCCTTAGAATTATAATGGTTGGAAAGATAAATGGATTATCACCTGATGCTATAAGAGAAAGGCTGCGTGATGTCTATGTATAAGATTGGTGTTGTTGGAGACAAAGATTCAATTTTAGCTTTTAAAGCCATAGGAATAGATGTTTATCCAGTGGTTGAGATAGAGGAAGCTAGAAGAACTATAGATAAAATGGCAATGGAAGGATATGCCGTTATATTTGTAACGGAGCAGGTGGCTAAGGATTTAGATGAAACCATAGAAAGATATAATAAAGCTATGGTTCCAGCCATCATATTAATTCCAAGCAATCAAGGTTCTCTAAACATTGGAATGAAGAGAATTCAGGAGAATGTTGAAAAGGCTGTTGGTGTTAATATTTTATAGGAAGCGAGGTAAGAAGCTTGAAGGTTGGAAGAATAATAAAAGTATCTGGACCTTTAGTTGTTGCTGAAGGTATGGAAGAAGCTAACGTTTATGACGTTGTTAAAGTTAGTGATAAGCGCCTTATAGGTGAGATTATAGAGATGAGAGGTGATAAAGCCTCCATTCAGGTTTATGAAGAGACTTCAGGAGTAGGAGTAGGAGATCCTGTTTATACAACAGGAGAGCCTTTAAGTGTGGAACTTGGACCAGGACTTTTAGAGGCTATGTTTGATGGTATACAAAGACCTCTTGAAGCTTATCAAAAATTAGCAGGAGATTTTCTAGAGAGAGGGATTGAGGTTCCATCTTTAGATAGAGAAAGAAAGTGGAAGTTCACTCCAACTAAGAAGGTAGGAGATCATGTAACTTCAGGAGATATAATAGGAGTGGTTCAAGAAACTTCTGTTGTAGAGCATAGAATACTTGTACCTTATGGAATTGAAGGTACAATAAAGAGCCTAAATGAAGGAGAATTCACTATAGTTGAAAAGATAGGTGAGTTAGAAACTTCTAAAGGAACTCATGAATTAACTATGCTTCAAAAGTGGCCAGTAAGAAGAGGTAGAAAATATGCACAAAAGTTAAATCCAGCAGAGCCTCTAGTTACAGGACAAAGAATAATAGATACATTCTTCCCAGTTACAAAGGGTGGTACAGCAGCAGTTCCAGGACCTTTCGGAAGTGGTAAGACAGTTGTTCAACACCAATTTGCTAAATGGGCAGATGCGGAGATAGTTGTTTATATAGGTTGTGGAGAACGTGGAAATGAGATGACTGACGTTCTTATGGAATTCCCAGAAATAGTTGACCCTAAGACTGGTGAATCCTTAATGAAAAGAACAGTACTTATAGCAAATACTTCAAATATGCCAGTTGCAGCAAGAGAAGCATCTATATATACAGGAATGACTATTGCTGAGTACTTTAGAGATATGGGATATTCAGTAGCTCTTATGGGAGACTCAACTTCAAGATGGGCAGAGGCTTTAAGAGAAATGTCAGGAAGACTTGAAGAGATGCCAGGAGAAGAAGGATATCCAGCTTATCTTGGATCAAGACTTGCAGACTTCTATGAAAGAGCAGGTAAGGTTATATGCTTAGGTTCTGATAATAGGGAAGGAGCATTAACTGCAATTGGTGCGGTTTCCCCTCCAGGAGGAGACTTATCAGAGCCAGTTACTCAGGCAACTTTAAGAATAGTTAAGGTATTCTGGGGACTAGATTCTAACCTTGCATATAAGAGACACTTCCCAGCTATAAACTGGTTAAATTCTTATTCATTATACCTTGAAAAAATAGGAACATGGATGGATGAAGAGGTTGCATCAGATTGGAGTGATCTTAGAACAAGAGCTATGGCTTTACTTCAAGAGGAAGCAAAGCTTGAAGAAATAGTAAGACTTGTTGGAGTAGATTCTTTATCAGAGGATGATAGATTAAAGCTTGAAGCAGCTAAGTCTATAAGAGAAGACTACTTAATGCAAAATGCTTTCCATGAAGTAGATACTTATTCTTCTCTTGAAAAGCAATATAAGATGTTAAAGCTTGCTCTTAAGTTCAAGGATGAAGCAGCAAGAGCTTTAAAATCAGGAGTATACTTAAACAAGATTCTTGAAATGGAAATAAGAGAAAAAATAGCAAGGGCTAAATATATCCCTCAAGAAGAAATTAGTAAAATTGATGCTATAAGTGAACAATTATCCGAAGATATGGATAAGTTAATAAGCGAAGGAGGGGTACTAAATGCTTAAGGAATATAAAACCGTAAGAGAAGTTGTTGGACCCTTGATGCTTGTTGATGGAGTTGAGGGAGTAAACTATGATGAACTAGTTGAAATAGAAATTCAGACAGGAGAAATTAGACGTGGTAAGGTTCTAGAGGTAAATGGAAATAAAGCCATGGTTCAGCTCTTTGAAGGATCAGCTGGAATTAACTTAAAAGAAACAAAGGTTAGATTTTTAGGAAGACCACTTGAAATAGGAGTTTCTGAGGATATGCTTGGAAGAGTCTTTGATGGACTTGGTAGACCAAAAGATGGAGGACCAAAGCTAATACCAGAGAAGAGATTAGATATAAATGGTACCCCAATAAACCCTGTGGCAAGAGATTATCCCTCAGAGTTTATACAAACTGGAATATCAGCTATAGACCATCTTAACACCCTTGTTAGAGGACAAAAGCTTCCAGTATTCTCAGCTTCAGGACTTCCACATGCAGAACTTGCAGCTCAAATAGCAAGACAGGCAAAGGTTCTAAACTCTGATTCTAAGTTTGCTGTTGTATTTGGAGCTATGGGAGTTACTTTTGAAGAAGCTCAATTCTTCATAGATGACTTTACAAAAACAGGGGCTATAGATAGAGCAGTACTATTTATAAATCTTGCTAATGATCCAGCTATAGAAAGAATAGCTACTCCAAGAATGGCATTAACTACAGCTGAATATCTTGCTTATGAAAAGGGAATGCATGTTCTTGTTATATTAACAGATATGACTAACTACTGCGAAGCTCTAAGAGAAGTTTCAGCAGCTAGAAAAGAGGTTCCAGGTAGAAGAGGATATCCAGGATATCTATATACAGACCTTTCTACTATATATGAAAGAGCTGGAAGACTTAAAGGAAGAGAGGGTTCTATAACTCAAATTCCTATACTTACAATGCCAGAGGAAGATAAGACTCACCCAATTCCTGACCTTACTGGATATATAACAGAAGGACAGATTATTCTATCAAGAGAACTTTATAAAAAAGGTGTAATGCCTCCAATAGATGTTCTTCCATCCCTATCTAGACTTAAAGATAAGGGTATAGGTAAGGAAAAAACTAGAGAAGATCATGCAGACACAATGAACCAAATGTTTGCTTGTTATGCTCAAGGAAAGCAAGCTAAGGAACTTGCAGTAATCTTAGGAGAATCAGCTTTATCAGATGCAGATAAGAAATTTGCTAAGTTTGCTGAAGAGTTTGAGAATAACTATGTATCTCAAGGATTCAATGCAAATAGGTCAATAGAAGATACATTAGCACTTGGATGGAAGCTATTATCAATACTTCCAAAGGCTGAGCTTAAGAGAATTAGAGATGAATATCTTGAAAAGTACCTTCCTAAGAGAGAGGATGAGTAGTTATGAAATTAAATGTAAATCCTACTCGTATGGAGCTTACCAAGCTTAAGAAAAGACTTACAACTGCAACAAGAGGACATAAACTTCTAAAGGATAAGCAAGATGAGCTTATGAGAAGATTTATAGAACTTATTAAGTACAATAATGAACTTAGAAAGTCAGTTGAAGAAGAACTTGGTGGATCCTTTAAAGAGTTCTTAATGGCTAGAGCTGTTATGAGCTCAGAAATGCTGGAGGAGGCTATTGCTTATCCTAAGGAAAAAATTTCCCTAGAGCTCACTCATAAAAATATAATGAGTGTTAATGTTCCAGTGATGAACTTTAAAAGAAGCTTAGAAGGAGATACAGGAAGCATATATCCTTATGGATTTGCTCAAACCTCATCAGAATTAGATGGAGCCATAGAAAAGCTTTATGGAATACTACCAAAGCTATTAGAACTTGCAGAGGTAGAAAAGAGCTGCCAGCTTATGGCTGATGAAATAGAAAAGACAAGAAGAAGGGTTAATGCTCTTGAGTATATGACAATACCTCAACTTCAGGAAACAATTAAGTATATAGTAATGAAACTTGATGAGAATGAAAGAGGTAATTTAACAAGACTTATGAAAGTTAAATCTATGATGGAGCAGGAACAAAATAGGGAAGCTTAGAATAAGCTTTAGACATAAATATAAGCATATAGATATGCTATAAAAGAAAGCAGATGGTATTATACATGCCATCTGCTTTAATATTTCTATTAAAATCTAGAAATATTATTAATTATTCATATTTACAACCTAAGGTATTTACATGAGAAAAATAATGGTATATACTAGTGTATATACATCGATTAGGGGGATAATATTATGAATAATAAAATTACTAAAATGGTTTTTACAGCATTATTTGCAGCTTTAGCTATTATAATACCTGTTTCTTTCGGATTTTTAAAGATAATTATAGGGCCTTTTACAGCTACACTGGCGTCCCATGTACCTATGTTCTTATCTATGTACTTATCACCAGCTTCTGCGGCAGTTGTAGGCCTTGGATCTACCTTAGGTTTTATGTATACAGGACTTCCTTTAGTGGTAGTATTTAGAGCAGCTAGTCATATAATAGTAGGGGCTTTAGGGGGAATACTAGTTGAAAGAGGATTTGAATATAAAAAGGTGGTTTTAATTACAGCTCCAGTACATGGATTATTAGAAGGCCTTGCAGTTATTCCTTTCTTTGGATTAGACCTATACTACATATTAGTAGTAACTGTTATAGGCTCTATAGCTCATCATTGTGCAGATGGAGTGATTTCAGCAGCGTTACTTAAAGCTTTAAGTAAGGCATTAAGGAGAGACTTATCTAAGGGATTCTTCAAAGAAAGACAAAGAGCATAATAATTTATCTTAATAATATTTTCATAAAGATAATATTTAAAATAAACACACTAAAGATTTTTAAAAGTCTTAGTGTGTTTATTTTATTTGACAAAATATTGAAATGGGAATATAATATATGGGTTTAATATATTACATAATAAAATATATTATAAGAGTAGTTTTAGTAGAAATAGGTTTGTTATTAAAGTATAGGATTATCTATGGATCTTATTATTTTATAGTGCTAAGGAGAGAGGTGAAACTATGAAAGAAAAGGAACTTAAAATAGAAAGAGGAGTATTAAAAGATACTAAGGAATGGCTTGATTTAGAAATATTAAAATTAGAGAATAAGTCTAAAGACCTAGAGGATAAATTAACTACACTAAAAAAAGGTGGAGTAGTAGCAAATTCTAATGATATAAAAGCAAACTCTATAAGATATGAGGCAACTAAAAGAAACATAAGTAATTTTAAAGAGGCTTACAATAAGCCATATTTTGCAAAAATAGATTTTAGAGAATATAAAAAGGAAGTAGAAGGTTTTTATATAGGGAAATTTAGTATAGGGGATTCTGACAGTGGAGATCAAAAGGTAATAGATTGGAGAGAACCACTAGCTGATTTATATTATAGTGGAACCCAAGGATGGACAGAATACAGAGCACCTGTAGGATTAATTGAGGGAGAACTTTCCTTAAAAAGAAAGTTTAGATATAAGGATAATGAGATAGAAGATATTTTTGATGAAGGGATTAATGATATAATTTTAAAAGCTTCTGGAGGAGATGATGAAAATGCTCTTGTAGATGAATTTTTAAAAATAACCTTAGATGAGAGCACAGGATCAAAACTTAAGGATGTAGTAGCAACTATTCAAAAGGAGCAGAATGATATAATAAGAGCTCCTAAAGTTAGCCCTATAATAGTTCAAGGGTCAGCAGGATCAGGAAAGACTACAGTAGCCCTTCATAGACTTGCTTATCTTTTATATAGATATAATGAGACCTTAAAGGGGGAAGATATATTAGTTATAGCTCCTAATAAGGTGTTCTTAGATTATATATCTGACGTACTACCTTCCCTTGGAGCAGCAGAGGTTAAACAAAAAACTTTTGAGGAAATTGCTTTAGAGATTCTTAAAATAAAAGGTAAAGTGGAGAATAAAGATAAAAAGCTAGCATTGGTATTAGAGATGGATGATGAGAAAGAAAAGACCTATATTAAGGAAGTAAGTAGACTTAAAAATTCATTAGAATTTAAAATTATGCTAGATAGATATATAAAGCTTATACAAATAGAACAAAGTAAGATAGAATCTATTTTTATAGATGGAGAAGAACTTGTAGATGGTAAGGAAATCAGGAGATTATTCCTTAAGGATTTTATTCATCTTCCAGTAAATAAAAGAAAGCATGAAATTAAAAGATATTTGAATTTAAGACTTAAGACAAGGATAGAGTATTTAATAGATAAAATAGAAGGTAAATATGATAATGAAATATTTAAGATAAAAAGAGAGAGTGAAGATACAAAGGACAAAGAAGAGATAAGAAAGAAGATAATAAGTCTTTATGATGAAAGAGATGCTAAGAAAGAAATAATAAAAAAGAATAGTAAAAAAGTTATTGAAGAATACTTTAAGCGTTGGGAAAATCTTAATGCAAGGAATATATATTTAAGATTTTTTCAAGATGAAGATTTATTTTCAATAGCTACGGATAACAGGATACCAAAGAGAATATCAGATTACATAAAAAATAAACTTAAGGAAGATATAGAAAATGGAAGAGTGGATAGTGACGATTTAGCACCTATGCTTTATTTAAAATTTAACTTAGAAGAGATACCAGAAAACTATAGATTTTCCCATGTAGTTGTGGATGAAGCTCAGGATTATGGTATTCTTCAAATGCATATTTTAAGATATTTAGCTAAAAAAGAATCTCTAACTATAGTTGGAGATATAGGACAGGGCATATATTTCTATAAGGGAATTAAAGATTGGAAGGATGTTATAGAAAAAGTATTTAATAATAACTGTCTATATACTCCTTTAACACAAAGTTATAGATCAACCGTTGAAATTATAGAATTTGCAAATAAGGTTTTAAAAAAGCAGAAAAATAGTTTAACTCCAGCAATGCCAGTGTTAAGGCATGGAAAAAATCCAGAAGTTAAAGAGTTTAAAAGTAATAAAGATTTCTTAGCTGAAATAGAACTTATAGTAAAGGAAGTAAGAGAAAATGGGAAGTCTTCTGTGGCAATAATAGGAAGGACTCAAAAGCAGTGTAAAAAGATTTATGATTATATTAGAAAAAACTCAAGCTATTCATGGACTCTTATAAAAGAGGGTGACGATATAATATCTATGGAGAACATAGTTATACCTTCTTATATGACAAAGGGTTTAGAATTTGATTGTTCTATAATATACAATTGTAATGATGAAAATTATAAGGAAGAAGAGGAAGACAAGAAACTGTTATATGTTGCATTAACAAGGGCTCTTCATTATGAATATATATTTTATAATGGAAATTTATCTTATTTAATTGATAAATAACCTTAAATTTTTTATTAAATGGATAATAATTATTAATTAGTATTCCAAATAGTGCGAAGTTGTGATAAAATTAACTTAAGTTAAAGAAATAATAGATGGTTTAACTAAGATTTTAATTTATATGTATATAGTTGTTACAGAGGAGGTATTTTCATGGGAGCAATAAAAATAAAGGAAAATATTTATTGGGTAGGAGTCCGAGATGAAGACCTAAGGGTTTTTGATATAATAATGGAAACAAAAAAGGGAACTACTTATAATGCCTATGTTATAAACGATGAGAAGATAGCAGTTGTGGATTCTGTAAAGAATGGTTTTTATGATGAATTTAAAGGAAATATAAAGGAAGTTATAGGGGAAAAGAAGGTAGATTATGTAATAGTACAACATACAGAGCTTGACCATAGTGGATCTGTTATTAGGCTTTTAGAGGATTATCCAGAAGCAACAGTAGTAGGTTCAAGAGCTGCTATAATGTATTTAAAGAATATAATGAATAGAGAATTTAAATCAATAGAAGCTAAAGAAGATTTATGTCTTGGAAGTACAACATTAAGATTTATATCTGCACCAAATCTTCATTGGCCAGATACAATTTTTACTTATGCAGTAGAGAAGGAATTACTATTTACTTGTGACTTTACAGGATGCCATTATTGTCCAAAAGAAGGAGAAATAATGGGTGCTAAAAGTGAAGATTATTTAGAGGAAATGAAATATTACTTTGATTGCATAATGGGACCATTTAAGAAATTTGTTCTTATGGGACTAGAAAAGATAAAGGATATAAAATTTGATGTAATTGCTCCAAGTCATGGACCAGTTCATACTAACGATCTTAATAAGTATTTAGATTTATATAGACAATGGGCTACTGAGGATAAGAGAGAAGATAAGAATATACAAATATTCTATATATCAGCTTATGGAAATACTGAAGTAATGGCTAAGTACTTAGAGAAAAAGATTAATGAATTAGGAGTATCAGCAGAAGCTTATGAAATAACTGAGCATCCTATGGAAGAATTAGTAGAAAAAATTGAAAATGCAAGTGGAATATTAGTTGGGTCTCCAACAATAAACCAAGACGCTGTAAAACCAGCTTGGGACTTATTATCTATGGTAAGTGCTATAACTAATAGAGGAAAGGTTGCAGCAGCATTTGGTTCTTATGGATGGAGTGGAGAAGGCGTTACAATGCTTACAGAGAGATTAAAAACCTTAAAGTTTAAGGTTATAGATGATGGACTAAAAATATGTTTTGTTCCATCAAAGGATGAATTTGAAAAGGCAGACTCCCTTGCAAAGACAATTGTAGAAAATTTAAAATAATAAAGAGGACTATGTGATAATTTATAAACTATCACATAGTCCTTTATAATTTAGATTTTCCTAAAAATAATATATAAATGCAAAAACTAATGAAATAAGAAAGATATTTAAAATTTATAATTTTAAGGAGTTAAAGCATGAAAAAGTTAGGTTAAAAGTTTAAAACTCATATATAGGGTTTTGAATTGAAAACGTATATTATGCACTACTTAAAATCTAAGGTTTTAAAGGATTTAAGTGCATGTATAAGTTAAGATTCAAGCTAAAAACCCTATATTAAAAATTAAATAAAAATTTATTTAGGTATAAAAATTACTCTTATTGATAATTAATAAATGTAATGGTATTATTGTATAGATATAGAATGAATCTTCCTTCAGATGGTATTCTTTCCATCATCTGAAGATTAGATGAGTTAATCTAGGGGCGTAGCAGCTGTTATCTACAGCTGGTAGTCATCAGATAAATTATTGTAAAGGTAGTGATCTTAATGGAAGATAAGGAAATAATGTACTTTAAAGATGAAAATGGAGATAAGGTAGCCTTTGAAGCGGTGGCGCATATATTTTTAAATGAGGATACAGAGGATGAAAAAGAATATATGATATTAGCTCCTGTAGAGGGAGGAAACGAAGATGATGCCTTTGTGTTTAGAGTAGATTACATAGAAGAAAATAAGGAATTAAATTTAGTAGAAGATGATAAAGAATTTGAGGAAGTAAAGAAGGAATACAAGGATCTTCTTTACAACAAATAAATATAAGAGGTGATAATAATGGATATAAAAAATGTAATAGCTTATTTAAGCAAAAATGATTTAAGTGAAGCAGAAGAGATTGCCTATAAAGGTGATGCTAAGGTAGTAAGATTCTTTTATGATTTCGATAAGGATGAAATAGAGGCAGCTAGAGCTTATAGTAATGATGAATGTACTGATGAAGAAGAAAGTAATAAGTGGTATGATGAGTATTTTCTTCCATATATAAATGATCTAGCTATAGATAATGTAGGGGAAATAGTTGAAGAAATTATGGATGAATTCCATATAGATGGTCAATTTATTTCCTATGATGCAGATTCAGAGAATTATGACTACAATGAGTTTATAGCAATATTCTTTGAAAAGGGAAAGGAATTTGATATAGAGGAAGTTTTAGACTCCTTAAATATGTAATTTTTATAATAAAAGAGTTGGTTTTAAAAATTAAAAACCAACTCTTTTTCATAAGTCTACCTAAGTAATAACTTTAATAAAAGTTTATAATATGTTCTGTATAAAAGTACCTTAAGCTTTAGGTTACTCAAAAATCTTAAGCATATAGCTTCTAAAACTAACTTAGATGAAGGGTATATGGTAGTAAAAGCTAGTATTAACTTATAGTATAACTACTAGTAATAAGATTGAAATATTCAACTATAAGCTCATCTAATTCTTCACTGTATTGTATGACAATATCATCTGTAAGTCTATTGCTACAAGTTAGGGTGTTTAATTTCCCTCGTAAATCTTCTATTTTTCGCTCAATAGAATACCTTTCTATCATAATAAATCACTCCTCCTAATCCTAATAAAAAAATAAAAATAATAAATAAAAATGGAAAGCTTTGTAATAATATTTTACCAAATATATAGAATAAATAAAGTAAAAAATTAAGTCATATATATACAAAAAACTTCAAAGAATCACAAAAACATCAAGAAAAAGATTAATTACAATAAATGGAAAAAACTACTAGTAGTTGTTATATGTTGAATAAAGGACAGATGTATAACTTATAATATGTAGAATATAGTCATAAATTTACTAAGATATTAGTAAAATATTAAGTGAGAATATAAAGTTATCCTTGATTCATTTACCTTATATGAAGTAAAATTAAATATGATTATAGTAATTTAATATAGCAGTGTAAAGAGGAAGGAATGAAGAAGATGAATATAGATGAATTAATTAAAAGAATAAATTATTTATATAAAAAAAGCAAAGAGGAAGGATTAACAGAGGAAGAAAAACAAGAGCAAGAAAAATTAAGAAGACAATATGTAAATAACATAAAGAAAAATTTTAAAGCACAGCTTGATACTGTTAAAAAGAAATCTTAATTTTAAGCTTGAAAGGATTGAGAAGGATGGCAGTAAAAATAAAAGAGCTAGTGGATAAATTTAATCTTGAAATACTAGTACAAGGAGAAGATAACATAGAAATTGATACTAGTGATTTAAATAGACCTGGACTTCAATTATCAGGATTTTACAATTATTTTGCTAATGAAAGAATACAGATTATAGGAAGAGCTGAATGGAGTTTTCTTGATGATATGCAAGTTGAAATAAGAAGAAAGAGACTTAAGAAATTTATGTCCTTTGAAACCCCTTGTATAATTCTTACTAGGAACTTAGAGCCTCATGAGGAACTTTTAGAGTATGCTAAGAAGAATAAAAGATGGGTTTTAAGAAGTGATATGATATCTACAAAGTTTATTAATAAACTTTCAAATCTATTGGCTGAAAACTTAGCTCCAGAAACAAGAATCCACGGAGTTCTTGTAGACGTTTATGGTATAGGAATAGTAATAACAGGAGAAAGTGGTATAGGCAAAAGTGAAACTGCTCTAGAGCTTATAAAAAGAGGCCATAGATTAGTTGCAGATGACGCTGTAGATATAAAAGCAATAGATGGAGTATTAAAGGGATCTTCCCCAAGTATAACATCAGGGATGCTTGAGGTTAGGGGAATGGGGATAATAGATGTACCAGCATTATATGGACTAAGTTCAGTGATTCACTCAAAAACCATAGCTCTTATAATTCATTTTGAGCATTGGAAAGATGATGGTAACTATGATAGGTTAGGAATAGATAAGGAATATATAGACATATTAAATGTTCCTGCAAGAAGACTTAGGATTCCAGTAAGACCAGGAAGAAATATTGCAGTTATAATAGAAGCAGCAGCAGCTAACTATAGATACAACCTAATTTCTAAAACTTCGCCTGTGGATATAATAGAACAAAGAATGGATGCTGCCTCAGATGAATTCCTATAAAAGCACTCTAAGAAAAAATATGATAGCTCTTAGGGATGGGGCTACCATAGATAGTTTAAAAGAGGCTAGTAAAAATATTTTTAATAAGGTGATTTCCACAGAGGCGTATAAAAATAGCAAAGTAATATTTATTTTTGTAAGTTTTGGAAGTGAGGTTTATACTCATGAATTAATAACCTATAGTCTTAAGTTAGGTAAAAGAATATGTGTTCCTAAGGTTGTATCTAAAAAAGAAGGAATGAAGGCTATAGAAATTAAATCCTTAGAGGAATTGACTCCTAGTAATTATGGAATACTAGAGCCTGAAATTAAAGAAAGCAACATAATAGACGAAAGATCTATAGATTTAGTTATAATACCCGGAGTGGCCTTTGATAAAGATGGGGGAAGGCTAGGCTATGGAGGAGGCTTTTATGATAGATTTCTTCCAATGGTAAGAAAAGAGAGTTATAAAATAGCTATAGCTTATTCTTTTCAGGTAATTGAAAAGGTTCCAAGAGAGGAAAATGATTTTTTAGTACCTTGTATCATAACAGATTAAGAGGAAATAGATTTGTATTTTTACCAAAAATAGCTTAAAATATAGTAGAATAATTCGTAAATTAGGGGGCAATACTATGGAATTAAAAGACTTAAGTAAAAATTATCCATATGCTTGGGATAAGTATTCCAAGGAAGATTTGGAAAAGGTTTTTAATCTTTCAGAAAGATATATTGATTTTATGTCAAGATGCAAAACAGAGAGGGAATGTGTAAGTGACCTTATAGTTCTTGCAGAAAAAGAAGGATATAGAAACCTAAAGGAGATAATTGAAAATGGAGAAACTTTAAAGGCTGGAGATAAAGTTTATGTAAATTACATGAGCAAGTGTTTAGCTATGTTCTTAATAGGAAATGATCCTTTAGAAAAGGGAATGAGAATATTAGGAGCTCATATAGACTCTCCAAGATTAGACCTTAAGCAAAATCCATTATACGAAGATACAGATATGGCTATGATGGAAACTCACTATTATGGTGGAGTTAAAAAATATCAGTGGGTTACAATACCTCTTGCTATACATGGAGTAGTAGTTAAAAAGGACGGCACTTCTGTAGAGGTAGTTATAGGAGAAGATCCTAAAGACCCAGTAGTTGGAATTTCAGATTTACTTATACATCTATCTGCTGATCAAATGCAAAAGAAACTTTCCAATGGTATAGAGGGAGAAGACTTAAATGTATTTGTTGGTTCTATTCCAGTAGAAGATAAAGAAGCTAAGAACAGAGTTAAGTTAAATATATTAAGATTATTAAACGAAAAATATGATTTTATTGAAGAAGATTTTGTATCTGCAGAGCTAGAACTTGTACCAGCAGGTAGAGCAAGAGAGTATGGATTAGATAGAAGTATGGTTATGGCATATGGACAAGATGACAGAGTATGTGCATATACTTCCTTTGAAGCTATGACTCAAATAAAAGAAAGTGATAAAACTTGTGTAACCTTACTTGTGGATAAGGAAGAGGTAGGTAGCATAGGAGCTACAGGAATGCAATCAAGATTCTTTGAAAATGCAGTAGCAGAAATTATGGATAGATTAGGACAATATAGTGAACTTAAGGTTAGACGTGCTTTAGCTAACTCTAAGATGTTATCATCTGACGTTAGTGCTGCTTTTGATCCAAATTATCCAGCTGTAATGGAGAAGAAGAATGCTGCTTACTTTGGTAAGGGTATAGTATTTAATAAATATACAGGTGCTAGAGGAAAGTCAGGATGTAATGATGCTAATGCTGAATATGTAGCGCAAATAAGAGCTATAATGGACAAGCATAATATTACATGGCAAACTGCAGAACTTGGAAAAGTTGATCAAGGAGGTGGCGGTACTATAGCTTATATATTAGCAGAATATGGTATGGAAGTTATAGACTGTGGAGTTGCTCTTCACAATATGCATGCTCCATGGGAAATAGCAAGTAAAGCAGATATATATGAAACCATGAGAGGATACCATGCATTCTTATTAGAAGCATAGGATACTTACTTATATAAAAAGCCTGGAGTATTTTAAGAATATAAATAACTCAGTATTGAAATAATGATCTTTAGTTAAAGAAGTCATGTGATTTCCTGTTCTTAATGAAAGAGAATGAGGAATAACATGACTTCTTTGTGTTTAATAGGAAGGAGGTTATTTATTTGCTTCTTTCTTTTTGTTATATATAGTTATAGAATAAGAAAGAATAGAAAATAATATTATTTAAACTTTTCAATTTTTATAGTGTATGTGGCAGTGCTATTTGGTTTTCCTTCATTATATAAGGAGATTGAATGATCAAGATAATTACCTGTGGATTTAGCATTCAAGGTGAATTCTTTTTTTGAAAGGCCAACTACAAAGTTTTCATTTAATCCAAAAGAAGATTTAAGAGAAACATTTAACTTTTCTGAATTACTTTCTATTGTAACCTTGTAATTTCCATCACTTAAAAACTTTAGATTATATAAGTCTTTTTTTCCTCCCTCTATTATTCTTCTTGTTTCATGAGTGAAGGAACTTACATACATAAGTGAAGAGTCATATTTATTTTGGAACTGAGTTCTTATTTTAGTTTCTCCATCCTGAGGAATTATTACTAATGTATAATTTAATCCAGGAACAAAGTCCCAGTTTATTTTAGTTGAATAATCAAAGTATCCTGAATCAAAACTTTCTAGATGCTTGAAATTTTCTGAATAGAGGAAAGCTTTCACTGGTTTAGTACCAATTAAAAGGATTTCTTTATTTTCTGAATCCTTTGTATTTATGGTGTAGGCTTTTTCCTTAGTTATAGTCTCTACTATAGTTTGTCCTTCTTGCAAAGGAGTGGACTCGATAATAGAACTATTAGCTTTTAACATTGAAATAGGAGAGGCCCTTGTAAATTGAGGAATGGATGGAGATGCTGATGTATATAAGGAGTTAATACATATAACTCCAAAGGATAGTGAGATCACTAAGAATTTTTTTAGAAAAAGTTTGTTCATTAAATTATCCTCCTATAAATAGATATTTTTAATAAATAATATAATAACATTTACCTTAAAATATTTATGTAATTATTTGCAAGTGTATAAGGCAGAAATTATGATATATTTTAAGAAAATATGGTAAAAAAAGACATGTTAATAGATGAAGGTTATTGATTGTAAAAATTAATAGAATTCTATTAAAATATTTAAGAAAGATAGCTCTCCATAGAAGTAATAGTACCTAGAATTGTCAATTAATTTATGTTTTTTTATATAAAAATGAAAATCTACCCTTAGTGATAATTTATATTTAATCATTATAGATTCTTATTTATTATGGAATAATAATATAATGATTTGGAAATAATTCCTTATAGGTGGTGATTAAATGTATACAATAAAAGGTATTATAATAGTGATAAGTTTAGTATATATAACAAAAGCATTAGTATATATTATAGATAAATTGTTAAAGTTTAAAGATGAAAAAATACAGTTTAATATGGATGTTAAAAAAGAAAGCATTATGAACATGACAGGAATAGAATTTGAAGCATTTTGTAGATGGCTTTTTGAAGGTACTGGAGAATACAGATATGTAGAAATCACAGAAGCTAGAGGTGATGGGGGAAAGGATTTAATTTTAATAGATAAAAATGAAAAGAAAACATATGTTGAATGTAAGAGATTTGATTCAGAAGAAAAGTTAGAGAAAATAGAAAATAAGAGTGATATTAAGAAACTAGTAATAGGAAGAGAAATATGCCAAAAGTTAGTAGGAGCTATGGTTAGTAATAATATAGATAAAGGCATTATAGTGACAACAGGAGAGGTACATAAGAATGCACTAAATTATATAGAAGATCTTAAGAACAATTCAAGTATAGATTTACAAATTTATAATATGAAAGATATACTTGAAATCATGGAATCTAATAAGGCAATAGGAGTTTATGAGATAGATGTAATTATTTAAAGCGCTAAAGTAATTGAAGGAATTTTAGTGAGAAAAATAAAATATAACTTTATAGTAAAATTAAACGAATAGAAATATAGTTAAGGAGGTACTAAGATAGAATCTTAGTGCCTTTTTATTTTATAAAATCAAATAATATTGTCTAAGTTAAAATACAACTACAAAATAAATATTATGTAAACTAAATTAAAAGTAAACAAAGTGAATAAAAAGGAAAAGATTATAAAGTTAAAATTAAACCTAAGTTTATAGGAAAGAATATCATAGATAAGGTATATATACAATATATTGAAGAATTGGTATAATAAAATATATATTTTATAAGTATAAACTAGTTATTATTTAGGTGTAGGGGAGAGGATTCTTTGAAAATTAAAGTAAATGATACAATGGATGTAAATGAATTAAATGACCTATTAAAAACTATAGGATGGGGAGTAAGTTCTTCTAGTAAATTAGAGGAATCATTAAAATTATCTTGGGGATGGATTACTGCAAGAGATGACTTAAATAGACTTATAGGATTTGTGCAGATACTCTCTGACGGCATCAAACATGCTTATATATTGAGGTTAATTGTACATAAGGACTTTCAGGGAAATGGAATTGGCACAAAAATAATGGAAAAGTTAATGGAAGTTCTTGAGGAAAACAACTTAAGTCCTATTTTATTAACAAAGCCTTCTGAAGAGTCCTTTTATTCTAAATTTGGATTATCAAGAAGCAATAAAGGGTTTATCTCTTTATTTAAATGGTAATGAATCCTCAGTATATTATTACATGAATTATCTAGTTAAAGGATTTAGTTAAATGTAAAGATAAAGTAGAAGTTTTAAGTTATAAACTATAGGGTTTTCCATTCAAAACTTATCTTATGCATTACTTAAGATTTAAGGTTTTAAAGGATTTAAGTGCATGTATAAGTTAAGATTCAAGTTAAAAACCCTATATTATAGGGCTACTCAATATAAAATTAACTTATACATGGTATTTATTCATTGATAAATCAGCTTTTTAAGGAATGTATAAGTTAAGAACTGACATAGTAACCCTATATAATTAAACTATAAAGGACTACACTTATATTATATAGAATTAAGTTATTATAATAGAAAACTTAGTGATCTATAATTGAAAAATAAAAATCCTATCAAATATAGGATTTTTTATTTTGTAACTGAATTTATAGAAAGCCATATTATGTATTGAGAGGGTAAAAACTTTAGAGAAGATTTAAGTTGTTTTATGAATAATCTATATTTAAATTATTAGTGAATCTAGAATGTAGTAAAAGCCCTTTGTAATTAAATTTTTATTTTTTACACATGAAAATAACACCTTATAAAGTTATGGACAAGGGAGGGATACCAATGAAAGAAAGCAGATGGACAAATTATGGACTATGGTTAGCTATATTTGCTTTTATACCACTATTATTAGAAGGATTAGGATTAAAGGTTCTACCAGAAAATTATAATGAACTTGTGACAGCATTTTTATCTATACTAGTAATGGCAGGAATAATTAGTAACCCAACCACTATAAATAAGTGGTTTAATGATGATGAGAAAAAGAAATTTAATAAGCCGCAACAATAATTATACTAATCTTTAATTATTGTTTAAATAAAAACAAAAGCCATTATTTAATGGCTTTTGTTCATTTATAAGAACTAATTTTTTATAAGCTTAAGAAAAGGATCTATTAGTTCAGGGGTAATAGAAACAGAACCAACATTACCATGTTTTGTGTCACTTTCTCCATAACCATGAAAATCAGAACCACAGGTTATGGCCTTTTTATATTTTTGAGCTAAAGATATAAGTTTTAACTCATCCTTCTTAAAGTTTAAATAATACACTGCCTCAATACAATGAAAGGGGAGGGAGATTATATCTTCTACAGGATTTTTTTTAATTAGTACAGGATGAGCTAAGGAAGTTATACATCCATAACTTTTAAGAAGATTTATTCCATCTTCAGTAGAAACCTTTTTATTAGGAACATAAGCAGGACTATCGTCACCTAAGAATTTTTTAAATATATTGTGAAAGGTGTAATTATACCCAGCATCTATAATTGCCTTTGCAATATGTGGTCTTGCTATAACACCCTTATTATTATTTATGATAGAATTATAATCTATATCTATATTAAAGTATTTTTTTAGATTAACAACTATTTGCTTTGCCCTAGTCATTCTATTTGTTTCTAAGTTATTTAAAAAATTAATTAAATTCTTATCTTTATAGCCATCTCCTTTAAAATATCCAAGAACGTGAATAGTTTCTTTATTATAAGTAGTTGAAAGTTCTATACCAGGAATTATATTAACTCCTAAATCATATCCAGCCCTTAAGGCTTCCTCTACCCCACCTACAGTATCATGATCTGTTAGAGCTAAGGTGTTTACGGATTGTGCTTTAGCAAGCTCCACTAAGGCATAAGGACTTAATGTGCCATCAGATTTATTAGAGTGAGTATGTAAATCTATAATCATTTTCATCTATCCTTTCTAAAGGTATTAATTATATTATAAGATAGAATAAAGAAAATAATTAGTTAATATGGTAAAAATATTTTTATTTAATATACCTTAGTATAAAAGCTCTTAAAATAGAAATAGACAAGAAGTAACTTGAATTATTAGAAAATTTAGATTTTGGAGTAAAAACAAGAAATTATTACATATTTAAACCTAAGTTTAGTTTTATACGTTATAAATTGTAGAATATATTTTAAGGTTATGATATTATTTTTTTAAAGCTAAGTAAAATAATAATAAAGGTGAGATGTATGTTTTTAATGATTGATAATTATGATTCCTTTGTATATAACTTAGTTAGATATTTAGAGGAATTAGGAGAACAGGTAGTAGTAAAGAGAAATAACTGTATAACCATAGATGAAATAGAGAATTTAAATCCAGAAGGAATAATAATATCCCCAGGACCTAAAAATCCAACAGATTGTGGAGGGTGTTTAGATATAATTGGAAAATTTAAAGGAAGGATTCCTATTCTTGGAATATGCCTTGGACATCAATGTATTGGACATTATTTTGGAGGAGAAATAGTAAAGGGAAGTATTCCTGTCCATGGAAAGGTTACAAAAGTTACTCATAATAATAAGGGAGTATTTAAGAACATAAAAAATCCTTTAAATGTTACCAGATATCATTCTTTAATTGTAGAAAAAGAAGGATTACCTAAAGAGTTAGAGATAACCTGTAGTACAGAGGATGGGGTTATAATGGGACTTAGACATAAGAAATATCTTATTGAAGGAGTCCAGTTTCATCCAGAGGCTGAACTTACAGAACAAGGACATGAAATCCTTAAAAATTTTATTGAGGAATGTAGAGGGATTTAATTATGGAGGTTTTAGTTAAAGAATTTAAAAGTAATCTTGATGCTTTTAGTATATATAGTCTATTTAGAAATAAGGATGTAATATTTTTAGATAGCTCATTAAAGGATAAAAATCTAAGTAAATACTCATTTATAGGAATAAATACTTTCTTAAAATTTAAATCCTATGGAGATACTATATGGATAAATAATGAAGAATTTAAAGGAGATGCTTTTAAGAAATTAGAAGATCTTATTAATAAGTATCATGTGGAGAGTAAGGAATTAAGCCTTCCTTTTATAGGTGGGGCTATGGGGTACTTTTCCTATGATATGGGAAGAAATTTAGAAACTCTTCCAACCACTGCTAAAGAGGATATTAAAATACCAGAAGCCTATTTTTTATTTTATGACAACATAATAATTTTTGATCATTTAAACAATAAATCCTATGTTTCTTCTATGGGAGTCCTTCAGGATAAAGAGAAATCCATAGAGGGTATAATTAATAGAATAAAAAATGGAAAAAAGGTAGAATATGAGGAAGTAAAGGGTGTTAATAAAGAATTTAAATCTAATTTTACCAAAGAAGAATATTTAAATGGGGTTGAAACCTTTAGGGAATATATAAGAAGCGGGGATATATATATAGGAAATTTAACTCAAAGATTTCATTGTACAACAGAAAGAGATTCCTATGATATATATAAGGATTTAAGAAGAATAAATCCTAGTCCTTTTGGAGCTTACATGGAAGTGGATGACTTTCATATAATAAGCTCCTCGCCAGAAAGATTTATGAGTATAAGAGATGGACATGTTGAAACAAGACCTATAAAAGGTACAAGACCTAGAGGAGAAAATCAAGAGGAGGATGAAAAAAATAGGATGGAACTTTTAAATTCAGAGAAGGATAAATCAGAACTTCTTATGATAGTGGATTTAGAGAGAAATGATTTAAGTAAGGTATGCAAAAATCATAGTGTAAAGGTAACTGAATTATTTGTTATTGAGGAGTACTCTACAGTATTTCATTTAGTTTCTACCATAAAGGGAGACCTTAAAGACAATGTATCTAGCGTTAAGTGTATTAAGGAATGTTTTCCAGGAGGATCTATAACAGGAGCACCTAAAATAAGAACTATGGAAGTTATAGAGGAAGTAGAAGGGATTCGTAGAAATATATATACAGGAGCCATAGGATATTTTGACTTTAGGGGAAATGCAGATTTTAATATTGCTATAAGAACCATAGTTAAGAAGGATGATAAAGCCTACTTTGGAGTTGGTGGAGGAATAACCTTTGAATCCATAAAAGAGGATGAGTATGAGGAGACTCTACATAAAGCAAAAGCTTTAATGAGGGTATTATAATATTATGAAGATTTTAGATGAGAAAAATAATATTATATATTTAGATAACGGATTTAACTTTGGACTTGGAGCTTTTGAAACTATTAAAGTTACATCTAAAGGGTATGGAGTTCTTCTTAAAGAACATATAGAAAGACTAAATAACTCTTTAAAGATATTAGAAATAGATGAATCTATAAACCATAAATCCATAGAACAGATTATTAAGGATAATAAAATTAAGAATTGTGGTTTGAAAATAGTGGTTACAGATAAAAATCAGGTAATATCTTTAAGAGATATTACCTATAAAAAGGAAGACTATTATAATGGATTTAATTTAAAGGTAAGTGATTACAGAAGGAATTCTAAATCTTTATTAGTTTACCATAAGACTCTAAATTATGGGGAAAATATATTAGAAAAAAGAAGAGCTTCAAAAGAAGGATTTCAAGAAGTTATATTCTTAAATGAAGAGGATAAGCTTTCAGAAGGAGCAGTAAGCAACTTATTTTTTATAAATAATAATAGAATATATACTCCAAAGGTAAGGTGTGGACTTTTAAATGGAGTAATAAGACAATGGATTATAAGAAATTTTAATGTTATAGAAGGTGAATATACCTTAAAGGATTTGCTAGAGAGCCAAGGGGCTTTTCTAAGTAACTCTCTTATGGGGATTATGCCTATAAATAAAGTTGGAGATATTAATATTAAGAGAAATAGTTATATAGATGACATAAGAAAATCTTATTTAAGCTTTGAAGGAGAGATGGACAATTATGATAGATGAGAAGAAGATTAAAGAAGGAGTAAAACTTATAATAGAAGCCATAGGAGAAGATCCAAATAGAGAAGGGTTACAAGAAACTCCAGATAGAATAGCAAGAATGTATAAGGAAGTTTTTGGAGGATTATATGAGGATTCTAAGGAACATTTATCTAAAAGCTTTACTGTAGAGGAAGACAATATAGTTATTGAAAGAGATATAACCTATTATTCTATGTGCGAACATCACTTTTTACCTTTCTTTGGGAAGGCTCACATTGCATATATTCCTAATGGAAAAGTAGCTGGACTTAGTAAGCTTGCAAGGACTGTAGATGTGTTTTCAAAAAGACCTCAGCTTCAAGAAAAGCTAACTAGTGATATAGGAGAGGCTATTATGAAGCATTTAGATGCTAAGGGAGTTATGGTAATGGTTGAGGGAGAGCACCTTTGCATGACCATGAGAGGGGTAAAAAAACCAGGAAGTAAAACTGTTACCCTATGTTATAAGGGAGAGTTTGAAACTAATAAAGATCTTAGAGATGAAGTATATAGGCTAATGGCACTGTAGTAATAGAGGGTGAGATATTAATGAATAATAATGAGAGAATCAATAATATACTCCATCATAGAGATTATATAAAAAATGTAAGAATCCTTGAAGAATATGAAAGAAATAGGGAGTTCTGCAGACATGATTTAAATCATTTTTTAGATGTTTGTAGAATAGCTTACATAATAAATTTAGAAGAAAATCTTAAGTATCCTAAAGATGTCATATATGCTATAGGGCTTATTCATGATATAGGAAGAGTATTAGAGTATGAAAGAGGAGTACCTCATAATAAGGCATCCATAGAGATTGGAATTCCTATACTAAAAGACTCTAAGTTTAATGAAGAGGAAATAAAAATAATATGTTCTGCTATAGACAATCATAGGATTCATAAGGAAGATAAAACTTCCTTAGAGAGTCTAATATATAGAAGTGATAAGTTATCTAGAGGTTGTTTTAATTGCAAAGCCATAGATAAATGTTACTGGAGTGAAGAGAAAAAAAATAAAAATATTATGTATTAAGTGGGTGATTTACACTATGTTTAGAGGAAATAGAGTTTTAAAAATTGGAAATAAGAATTTTAATTTAGGAGAGAGAACCTACATAATGGGGATATTAAATGTAACCCCAGATTCCTTTTCAGATGGAGGAAAATATAATTCAATAGAAAAGGCATTAAAACATACTAGGGAAATGATTAAAAATGGTGTGGATATAATAGATATAGGGGGAGAATCCACAAGACCTAACCATGATTTTGTAGATGCAGAAGAAGAAGTTAAAAGAGTTGTTCCTGTAATTAAGGCTCTAAGAAAAGAATTTAAGGATATTCCTATATCTATTGATACTTATAAGGCAATGGTTGCAGAGGAAGCTTTAAAAGCTGGAGCAAACATGATTAATGATGTTTGGGGATTTAAGAAAGATAAGGACATGGCAAGGGTAGCAGCAAAGTATGAAGTACCTTGTTGCATAATGCATAATAGAGAAAATAGAAATTATAATAATTTTATAGATGACATGATGGAAGATTTAAGAGAAAGCATAAATATAGCAAAGGAAGCTGGAGTTAAGGATGAAAATATAATATTAGATCCAGGTATAGGTTTTGCTAAGGATCAAAGAGAAAATCTAATGGCTATGAAATATTTAGGTAAATTAAATGATTTAGGATATCCATGGCTACTTGGAACTTCAAGAAAGTCTATGATAGGAAATGCCTTAGATCTTCCAAAGGGTGAGAGGCTAGAGGGAACTTTAGCAACTACAGCTATTGGCATAGTTAAGGGCTGTGATTTTGTAAGAATCCATGATGTTCTTGAAAATAAAAGGGTGGCGATAATGACAGATGCCATAGAAAGGTTAAAATAGGTAAATAATAGTGGATAGAATACTTATTAAAGACTTAGAAATATATGCAAACCATGGGGTGTTTAAAGAAGAAAAAATCTTAGGGCAAAAATTTTTAATTACTATGGAATTATATTTACCTCTAAGAGAACCAGGGAAAACTGGAAACTTAAATAAATCAGTACATTATGGGGAGCTTAGCCATAAGGTAGAGGAAGAATTTAAGAGAAAGAGCTATGATTTAATAGAAGAAGCAGCTGAAAATTTAGCAGAATTTATATTAAAAGAATATGAAATCATAGAGGAAGTTAAGGTATCTATAAAAAAACCTTGGGCACCTATTTTAAAGCCTTTAGATTATGTAGAGGTAAGTGTTTTAAGAAAATGGCATAAAGCTTATATAGCCATTGGCTCCAATATGGGAAATAAAAAAGAGAACTTAGATAATGCATTGGGACTTATAGATGAATCCCATACAAAGGTTACAAAGGTTTCTGAATTTATAACCACTGAGCCTTGGGGTTATGAAGACCAAGAGGAGTTTTTAAATGGAGTATGTGAAGTGAGAACTCTACTAACTCCAGAAGAACTTATGGACTTTTTACTTAACTGTGAAAAACAGTTAAAGAGAGAGAGAGTTATAAAGTGGGGGCCAAGAACTATAGACCTTGATATATTATTATATGATCATATAGTAACAGAAGGAGAAAAGGTAGTAATTCCTCATCCAAGAATGGAGGAAAGGGCTTTTGTAATAGATCCTTTAAGTGAAATAGCTCCTTATTATGTTCACCCTATTTTAAATAAGAGAATAATAGATATAAAGAAGGACTTAGAAAAATAACTTAATAATAAAGTAACTTCATTTACCTAGTAATTCTATTATTAAATTTAGTTTAGATAGTGAGATTTACTTAATTTATAAATATATAAATTAAACTTAAGAATTTTTAGAGTTTAATCTGAAAAGATAGTAACTTATATTATAACAAGGCATAGGATTTTTAACTAAAAGCGTATTTTATATAAGAGTTATAATCTATAAGTTTAAGAAGCTAAGAGATATAAGTTAAGTGCCAATATAAAAAACTATATTAATTTTTAAAAATAGAGCTTAATGCTATATAGTAGTATTGAGCTCTATTGATATGTTAAAATATATTATTGTTTTCCATATGAATACAATAATGCAAATAAGTGACCTTTACTAAAAACATTGGATGTTATACAATAAAACTATAATAGTATACCTTTTCAATAGGGTTTTAAATAGGGAAATTAGAATCAATAGAAAATGGAGGCAATTAGTATGAGCAATATTGAGAATATAGTAAAGGATGCTGTTCTTACTTTTGAACAAAAAGTGGTTGCTTTAGCAAGGGCAGGGGAAAATACATTAAATGTATTAAACATTTCTAAAGAAACACAAGAACTTAGAGACAAAGGGATAATATGTGATTTATTCGAGGGGAATGCTCCTTATAGACCAAGATATATAATACCGAACTATGAAAAGTTTATGAAAGATGGTAGTGAATTTTTAAGGTTAAAGCCAGCAAAGGATATATGGGAAGCTGTAAATAATCTTTTAATCTTATATAAACATGTTCCATCTATTACAACAATGCCAGTATATGTAGGAAATATAGACGAGCTTTTAGAACCCTTTGTAGTTGATGAGGAAGAGAGCTATAAGGCTATAAAGTTATTTTTAACTCATATAGATAGAACTATAACAGATTCTTTCTGTCATGCTAATATAGGACCAAGGGCCACTAAGGCAGGAAGGATAATTCTTAAGGTAGAGAGAGAATTACAAAATTCAACACCTAATATAACATTAAAGTATGGTAAAGATACTCCAAGAGATTTTGTTGTAGAATCAATAAAGACAGCTTTAGTAACTGCAAAGCCAAGTTTTGCTAATGATGAAATGTTCTCTAAAGATTTTAAGGGAGATTACGCTATTGCTAGCTGCTATAACGGACTTAACATTGGAGGAGGAAGCTATACTTTAGTTAGAATGAATTTACATAAGCTATCCTTAGAGGCTAGTAGTGTAGAGGATTTTTTAAATAATAAATTACCTTTCGCTATGGAAAATATGGCAGATTATATAGATGAAAGAATAAAATATATAGTAGAAGAAAGTAGCTTCTTTAGCTCAAACTTCTTAGTAAAGGAAGGATTAATTTCTAGAGATAAGTTTACAGCAATGTTTGGACTTGTAGGTCTTGCAGAATGTGTTAACACTCTTTTAAAGGCAGAAGAATTAAGTGATAAATTTGGACATAATAAAGAGGCAGACGACCTTGGAGTAAAAATTATAAATACTATGTATGACTTTGTAAATAATCATGAAAATAAATACTGTGAAGGAGCAAATAATAGATTTCTTCTTCATGCTCAAGTTGGTATAGATACTGATAAGGGTAGTAGTCCAGGATGTAGAATACCAATAGGAGAAGAGCCAGAGCTTCTAAATCATTTAAAGCAAAGTGCTTTATTCCATAAGTATTTTCCATCAGGAATTGGTGATATATTCCCGTTTGAAAAAAATAGTATAAACAATCCAGACTATATAGTAGATATTATAGATGGAGCATTTAAAGTAGGAATGAGATACCTATCTATATATTCTTCAGATAGTGATGTTATAAGAATAACAGGATATCTTGTTAAAAGGTCAGATATAGAGAAGCTAAACAGGGGAGAACAAGTCTTAAATGATACAGTAGTTTTAGGTAAGGGTGCTGTAGACAATGCAAGAATATTAGATAGAAAGGTAAGATAGCAATGGATTATGGAATAATCAATAAGATAATTCCATTTAGTTCTGTAGATGGACCAGGTAATAGAACGGCTATATTTTTCCAAGGCTGCAATCTTAACTGTAAGTATTGTCATAACCCTGAGACTATAAATTCCTGTATTAATTGTGGAAAGTGTAGGGATGTTTGTCCTAAAAATCTTATATCAATTAAAGAAGGGAATATATCTTGGGATTATAAGGAATGTGTCAACTGTGATAGCTGCATAAAAATATGTGAAAATGGCAGTACTCCCAAAACAAGAAAGTTCCATTATAAGGAGCTTATAGATGAAATTAAAGAAAATATGCCATTTATAACTGGAATAACAACTTCAGGAGGGGAATGTACTCTTCAACATGAATTTATTTCAAAAGTTTTTAAAGAAGCTAAGGACTTAGGGTTAAGTACTTTTCTCGACAGCAATGGATATAAAGACTTTAGAGATATGGAAGAGCTTTTAAATTATACTGATAAGGTTATGTTAGACATTAAGGCCTATGATGAAGAGGAACATATAAACCTCACTTTAAAGAGTAATAAAACTATCCTTGATAATGCAATATATCTTGGTAATATGAATAAGCTTTATGAAATTAGAACAGTTATAGTTCCAGAGGTATTAAATAATAAATATACAGTGGACAAGGTAAGTAAATTAATAGGATCTATGGATGGGAATATAAGATATAAGCTTATAAAATATAGACCCTTGGGAGTTAGGACGGATTTAATAAAATCTTATGTACCAAGAGATGAATATATGGAAGAGCTTAGAGATATAGCAATAAATAATGGATGTAATGACGTTGTTATAGTTTAAAAGGAGAATAAATATGTTTGATAAAGATAAAAAAGAAAAGAGATTTGAGGTAAAATTAAAAGAAAACATTGGGGCAACATATGTATTAATACTTGTTGATAAAATAACGGGTGTTAATTATTTAGGTACCTTAGGGGGAGCTACCAGTGGGTTAACTCCATTACTAGATGAAAATGGGGAAGTTGTTGTTGATAAATAAAAATATATTATTTCACATTTAAAGATATATTCAATTTCAATACTATATTAAACTGGGAAAATAGAAGGAATCTTACTTCAGACGGTGTGTTCTTTCCACCATCTTAAGGTTAGATGAGTTTAATCTAGTGGTGTAGCAACTATTATCCACTGCTTTTAGAGGATGTGAGTGTTGCAGCTTATAGCTATCAAATAAACATAAATATTAGGATTTAAGAAAATAGCTCCTAGTATTAAGTTAAAACTTAATACTAGGAGCTATTTTAGATTTTAAATATCACTTATCGAATACTTAGAATTTATAATATTTAAACACTAGTACTTAGTTTCATAAAAGTATTAATCTTAGGGTAACACTCAATTCCTAAAAATTACCTTTAAGATTTTATCACTAAACTCTTTTGCCATAGCTTCTATATTAGGATAGGAGTATATACTCTTTGGATCATTTGCTGTAGCTGTAAGAATAGAGTTACTAGGGAGATAAAATCCCTTATTTATATTTAGAGCACCAATAAGCTGTTTTGCTACAGAGTCACCTCCAGAGTTTCCAGAAACCACAATCCCATATAAGGCTTTATCATAAAAGTTCATTTTGTTGTAGAGCACTGTGAGTCTATTAATAACAGCAGTTAAGTTAGCTGCCAATGCGTCATTGTAGTTTGGACAGAGCCAAATTATAATATCAGCATTTTCTATAGAGGGAATAACTTGTTCTACCATAACCCCTCCATAAAAGCATTTATTATTTTTTCCATAATGGACACAAAGATTATAATTACAACCTCTACAGTCTAGCACCTTTCCATTTTCTATCAAAAGTTCTTCTACAGAAAGTTTTTTAGGGAGGTCTTTATATACCATTTTCCAAAGAGCTAAGGTGTTTGAGTGGGTATTAGGAGTTGAGTATAGTATAAGTATCTTAGGGTCTTTAATAGAAAACCCATTGAATTTATAGAGTCTATTACCTAGCTCTTTAGCTCTATCTATAAGAACTTCCTCTAGTGGAAGATTTAATACCTTCTGCCATTTAGAAAAGTTTCTAAGATCTTTAGTTGCTTCTACTATAGGATGTCCTAAAAAGCTACACCCAAGATTATTGCAAAGGAATATTAAATCTTGAGAAGCATTTTTAGTTCCAAGTTCTGAGGAGCTATTTACAAGAATAGCTCCAATAGAATTTTTAAGGGAATTATTATCATAGGTTGTTATATCCTTTATAAAACTTATCATTGGTATATCTAAAAGTATATTATCAAGTTCTAAGGCAAATAAAAGCTTTTTATTTTTTAAGTTAAGGTTAGATTTAAAATCTTCAATAATTACAAAATCTTTTCCCTCTAATGCTCCTTTAATCATATTATCAAGCCTGTTACTTATATTTTTATTTGGCTTGATTACATAAATTTGATTATCCAATTATTTATATATAGAATTTAAGTAATTATAGGTATTTTCAAGCTTTTTAAATAAAAGAGCAGGGAAGTCATAGGTTTCTATTTCAGTTCCATTTAAAATCATTTTATTTTTACATCCCATAAATGTACCACCAAGGAAGGTGGCACTATAATGCCACTGACTTTTTAAGGTAGCTAGAAGACTTAGGGCACCAGAAGATAGGGCTGGGGCTATATAAGGTTTAAAACCTGCCTTTCTAACTTGAAGGTTAGCAGTTTTAGTTTTTTCAGTTAAATCATCTGAAAGTGATTCATCATATTTCTTTATACTATTTGCAATTATAAGTCCTTCCCCATGAGGACCGAAGGCTCTTCCTTCCTGTATATAATTTTTAGTAGAAGGAGATTCCATGGCAAAATAATTTGCACGGGCATTCATAACGCCTAAGCCATATCCTCTTATTTGGTGGCTTAAAAGACCCTTGTAATCAAATTCTCCATTAGAATCTTTATTACTTTCATTAAATGCTACCTTACATAAAAGGTCTACTGGATCTGATACTACAGAAAATATTCCTTTAAATTCAGATTCCCTAGCTTTTTTAGAATATAGGGATAAAATCTTCTTATTACCTTCAAACTGTATAAGTCTAACATCGCTATGCTCTTTTCCAACCTCAGGGACACCTACAGACACGCAGAATACAAACATATCACAATTAAATAGATCTTTTTCGTCTATGGCTTCTATGGTTGGAGCACATGGATTATTTATATCTAAAATTTGATTACCTTCAAAAACCCATCTATCTACCTTGTTTTTATCTAAGTCAAATATACCAATAGAATGAACTACTTCACCTCCAAGGAGCCTGATTCCAGTTAATAGAGTTCCTCCCACATCTCCAAGACCAACTATATTAATCCTGAATTTATCCTTTTTACATGGGTTTATAAGTTCTTTAAAGTTTTTATTGGCTAGGTTTATAAAGAATCCACAATTGTTATCTATAGCTTCTTTTAATATACTAGGATAGAAAGAGGAGGCTTCAACATGTGATTTTTTTAAAGTATTAATTGATTCCTCCTCTAAATCCTTTAAGGAGTTAATTTTAAAATAACTCCTAAAGGAATCTAGAGGTTTATAATCTAAATAATAAACTAAGGAGGAGAAGCCTTTAGCTTCTTCCTCTGTAATTTTTTCAAAGTTAAGGTCCTTAGTAGAAACAAGTATTGAATTATTATATTTATATATATTCATATCTATCATCTCCTTAATATTTCTTTAAGCCTTTCAAGAGATTCCAAATCGTTTCTTAGGTAAGTAATAGGACTTAAGTTTAAGTCATATTTCATATGTTTCCCATGATCCACAGATCTTGGAATGGTAAAGACTTCTCCAAGAGAGTGGAGAGTAAGGTTTCTTTCATTAATAGAATGATATTCTTCCTCTAAAACTTCTAGTATTTTGATAGAATTCTTTATACAAGTCTCTGAAAAGTCATATATGGATTCAACAGAGGCTCCTCTTATAAACACAGGGGAGGTGTAAGGAAGAATTAAGTTTATGGAAGGAAGAAGATTTCTTTCAGGGAACTTACCTCTCCATAAAGAATCACCACCTATAAATGGATACAGGGAATTCTCATTAAACCACATTTTAAGCCTAGGAATAAAATATACACTATCAACTAAACGCCCATGATAGTCCATAAGGTCTTTACCACCACCTGATAATATACCTGTAATAATCTTTTGGACTTTAATATCTTCTTTTTTAAAGATAGGGTCTAAGGCTTTTAATCTATATCCTTTATGTAGAATATTATCTACAAGAATTATAGGTCTTTTAAAAGACTTTAGCATTTTAATCTGATTCTCTAGATCTAAATAGTGAGGAGATTCTCTTACTTTAAAATCTTTCATATCTGGATTAAAATATTTTTCAGTATGGAGAGATTTTGTTACTGTATTTGGAATAACGTATCTATCTAAAATATCTCCATAAGGAACACACATAGCATCTCCAGAGGATTTAGGCTCTATTATAGTAGTAGGTACTTTATTTTCCTCACAAACTTTTTCAATCATGGCTTTATGAATCATATTTATATTAAAAGGAAGAATTAGTTCAGAAGGGAATAGGTTACATAGTGCCTTCTGAAGGTTTATTCTACTTTCATTTATTACATTTCTAATTTTTGAATTACTTCTAAAAGGTTCTTTTAAGTAAGTTTCAAGGTCTAAGGTTATAACACATGGATTACTCATATTTACAATCCATGTATTAGAATACCCCTTATCTTCTATAGAGGTAAATCCATAAAGTTTTAAACAATCCTCTAAGCTATTTGGAGTCAATTCTTTAATTGAATTTTTAAATAGTGCAAATTCATAATCATGAGATACACAAAAGGCTAAGGTTTCAGTTAAAAGCATTGGAAGAATAGTTTTATTTTTATCATGATTTTTTACATAAAAACCATCTAAAATTATTATTCTTCCGGGACTGGTATCTCTAATAAGTTTAGCCATTTTAACATCATTTAGCTCATCATATAACATGGAAGACCTAGCCCAATGAAATAAAGAGAATCCTAATATTTCATTAGATTGGCTATTTTTAAGAAGTAGAGCCCTAGCTGATGGCTTAAGAGAGAACTCTTTTAAAGTTTTATATAAGGTGGCGTCTTTATCCTTAGAAATTAAAGTTAGAAAATCTATTAATTGATTCTCTTTTAAATTATCTAAAACTTCAACTTCAATGGTTAGCATTTTAACATTTGATTTATTTAAAGGTTCCCTTTGATAGAAGCCATTATCATATATATATTGCTGAGCCAAAGGATCTACTAGGCTAGATATATCTCTATTTTCATCAATATAATTTCTTATTTGAGTAGAACTTATATTAGTATACTTATTTGGAAGACTTAAAATTTCCACATTACCTTTAATGTTTTTAAGTACCTCTTCTAGCTCTTTAATCTTATTTCTCTCAAAAATTATATGAGAAAAAGATAATATGGATCCTTCTTCATAAGAAGCTTTATAAGAAGAGGCATTGGCAATTACATCAGCTCCAACTACAATATAAACTTCAGAATTTTTAAAGTTATTTTTAAGAGACTTTAAATCCTCCTTGTTAGATAAATTTGTAGGAAAGGTGCCAGGGTATATAAACATATTAAGGTCACTAGCTATGGACATATTAAGAATAGAACGTCTTAAAAGATTTGGAAGAGTCTTTTTAGACCAAGAAAATTCATCCACAGCAAGATAAACTTCAAAATCAAGATCTCTAATTCTTTTAGCTATTTCCTTATGACTTAAGGAAAATGGGTCAAAAGTCCCAGGGAAAAAGGCTACCTTTTTAGGAATAGGTAAATCTATATCCCCTAAAAAGAAGGTATAATCAGATATAAATCTATATATATGATTAAGTCCAGCAGAATTAGAGAGAAATAAAAGTTCATCCTCTTTTTCTTCTATTATAAGATTCAATAATTTTTTTGATAAAAGCTTAAATATACTATTCTTTTGAGGTAAAGATAAATTGTGAGAGCCAAAAATACTTTTACCAATAACCCCAAAGGCAGATTGTTTCACTTGATGGTTTGGGTCTCCAAGTCCATTTAAAAGGATTCCTAATAACTTTTTTTGTCTATGGTTAAATAAACCCTCTTCTTCTTTAAAGTTTCTCTTATAACTATCATAGAATTTTACAGTTACCCCAATAGTTTTTAAAATAAGACTTTTAACATTGGTTTTTGTAATTTTAATTTTATAACTTAAATCATCTATGATTTCATCAAGCTCCTTAGGGGATAGGTACAAGAAAATTTCACCTAAGTATTTAGGTATATATTCTGTAAATTTATGTTCTTCCATTTCAAGAGCACGAAGAAGTTCTACTGCGATCTCATTTCTTTCAGATGAAGTAAGTCTTGGCATAACCTTAAGTATACCAGCACCAGCAGCATTTCTAACACTTTCAACAGCACTTACCTTCAAAAGGTTACAAAAGTGAAGGGCAGTATGCATTGCAGGAGCTTCATCTTTAAATTTTAGGTTTTCTAAAAGAAGTTCAATCTGATACTTTTTTCTAACCCAATCAGTAGCGGTTTTTAGATTAGAGAGGAATATATCTTGAATTTCCTCTTGAGTATTTAATGCAGAGTTTCTAAAAATGGAAATATATTCTTCTAAATTGAGGGCTTTACATAACTTATATCTTAAAAGATTTTCAGTATATATAGGGCTTTTTTTAGTACATTCTTTAATATAATCTATAAGTTTATTAGAGAAATTTTTATTAAGGCTAGAACCGTAATAAATATATATAGAACTTTCTAAAGCACATAGCCTTAAAGAAGGATTTCTTTTGTTTACCATACTTATAAGAAAGGTATATAATATTTCCACATTCTCCTCATAAGGGTTAAGGGGAATATATTTACAAGTTTCCAAAAGGAATATATATATTTCAGAAGACTTATATTTTGAGCTATCATAATATTTTAAAAGAATATCTCTATAAATTAAGGCTAAGTTTTCCTTAGAGTTTTGAAATAAGGAGTTAACCAATATACTTAGGCTATATCCAAGCCAGTACCTATGGGTAGATATAATTTTATGACTTGGGAATAATAGGAGATTTATATATTTATCTAAAAGTTTTGGACTTTTATAGGAATTTACAGTAGATCCTACGCTAGGAGGTACTTCCTTTCTATATTCCTCATCATAAATTGCAATTAAGCTTCCTAAGGTTTTAGCACATTGATTTCTTATATCATCCTCAGGATGTATTAGGTTTTCATAAAGAAAATTCATGGTTTGAATTTTCTGCTGTGGGGTTAAGTAGGTAGAGTATTCTTCGAAAATTCTAAGATATTCCCTAAGATTCTTCCAGTTCTTTTCACTTCTAGCTTTTTCTAAAAGTACTTCTAAGGAAAATTCATCTCTAAGCATATACATAAGATTTATATTATGGTTTATTGCCATATATTTTAGACTATCTATTACTTCATGACCTTGGGTTAAAGAGTAATTTTTTATTTCTATACCTTCAGTGTTTAAAGGCGAATTATCATTTATATATGCTATATCAGTGTTAACATTAACACTAAGTAAAAAATCTTCAAAATCCTTAAGCTTTGCATAGACTCTTTTGTATCTATTAATTTTTTCTTCATTTACATTATCAAGCTTATCTAATATAACCTGAAAAGAATCTTTTAAGGTGAAGATTTTCATTTCATCTCCATTGGATGTTCTTATATTTTTAACCCTAAAATCACAATATATAAGGACTAAGTTTTCTAGGGATAAGTTTTCAAGTTCTAAGTCCCAGGTAGAGTGATTAACAGCTATATGTCTTATATAATTAATATCATGATTTTTAAACCATTGATCACTATAGTAATAATGAAGATAAGGAACCCTTTTCATTTCATGTTTTTTGCATCCATATTTCCCAATATCATGACCAGCTGCACTACCTGAAACTCTCCCAAGATCAACTTTAAAGCCAAGAGCTTTTATCTGACGAGCTACAGATACGGCTAAATAATGGACCCCGCAAATATGATCTAAGGTATTAAAACCAGTAATTTCTCCATTAATTTTTATCATTTCATAAACATAAGAATTATTAAAAGCTTTAACGAATCTTATATATTCATCCTTATGTTCTAAATCTTCTTCTTCTTCTTTAGTTAAAAAAATTAAGGGATACTTGCTTATAAAAGTATCTTTATCACTAAGTTTTTCACTTTCACAAATAACCTTAAAGCATCTTAAATAAAGTTCACAAACACCATTTAAGTTAGGGTTAAAGTCAATGGTTGTGGCTTCAGGAAAGGATTTATTAAGTGAAAACTCATAAATATAATTTAAAAGTTCTAAAGAGTCCATTTTCCCTAAGCTATTTTCTTTTATTATATATGTAATTAAAGGATTTAGTAGATTTAAGGTGCTCTTAGCAGAGAAATCCTTATTATTTATCATTAAATTAAGTTTACTTATAAATTCATACTTTTTTATATGGTATTCAATTAAATTTTTAGGGAGCTTATATTTATTTATCCAGTTTATATTTAAAAGTTTCTTGCATATGTTGTGATGAATAGTATTACTAGAAATATCCATAAAAACACTCCTTTCTTACATTAATTATACACTAAATCATTAATATTAAGTCTTTATAAGTAATTTTTATATATTAATTGAGTAAAAGAAAAAAGTGATAAAATTTCTAAAAATAATTCATTAGAAAAATTATCACATTAATAAACCTATTTTTTTAATATATATTTAGAGAACTTATGCAAATTATAAGCCTTATATACCTTAGAAGTATTTATATAGTCAGGAGAGTATACTCCATCCCAAGGATGCAAAGATACAGAGGCATCATCATAGACATTTATAACATATCTATCTTCATCTATATCTACAAAGAACTTATAAGGAGCTTCTTCAGATAGGTCTTCAGGCTTAGATATAAAGCTTTCATTTTTTAAATTTTCAATGAAATTTTTTACTGTATCCACTCCTTCAGTGGTAACATCTATTTCTTTATGTAGATTTGTTTCAAAAAGAAGAACTTTAACATTTTCAGAAGAGGTAACTTTATTATAAAGATCTTTGGTATAAAAAAAGTTATTAGGCTTTTTCTTATTATAATCTACTACTTCACAGGAGGTTATAAAAAGGAATGTAAAGAGAAGAAATAATAAGGAAAGTTTTTTATTCATAGAAATTTTTCCTCCTTTTTAGATATAACTTAGAAACTTGATTAAAATATATAACAATTTTTAAAATAATATCTAAAAATAACATATGTTTTAAGAAGTTGTTATAGAACAAGTTAAAGAAATTTGAATAAAATAACATATAGATAAAGGGGAGGAAAAAACATGAAATACGCCATAGATATGGGGAATAAATTCACAGAAGATTTTTCTAAGAGTAGTGATGAGGATAGGGGAGCATTAGAGTTAATAGAATCTATAGGTGGGAATATAATAAAAGACCTTAAGGATAGGGGGCATAGTATTATAGATTGTTCTACAGAAAATATAATAAATAATGGAGAATCTCTTCAAAGAAGAATAATTAAGGTGAATCAAAGTAAGGCAGAGTTATTTATATCTATTAACTGCATAAAGGGTAATAGTAATGAGATTAATATATATGTAAAGGATGAGGATGGAGCTAAAATAGGAAATCGAATAAAAAAATATATAATGTATAGTATGGATTTTAATGTGAATATAAAAAATGGGGAGAAACTATATATTTTAAAAAATACAAAAATTAAAGGTATAGTTATAGAAATATGTATTTTATCCTACGACCTCAAAGTTATAGAAGAGATATTATCAGAAGGGATTATAAAAGCTATGATTTACAGTAATAATTTAATATAATTTAAAAATTTTATTAAATGTAACCGTTAAGATGAGTTTTTAGAGGAGAATTTACATTTTGTTAATATAATTTGTAGAAATTTGTGATATACTATAACACATAAAGCCAAATAAATATTTAACCCCTTATTTATATAACCCCTTTAAGATATTGGTCCCCCACCAATATCTTTTTTTATGTTTAAAATTATATATTTATATAATTTTATAGGGGTTATACCTTAAGGAAGGGATAAGTTATTTACAATATATTTAGTGATTTATTATAGATATTTATAATAGATGATGAGATATGTATTTGAATATTAAAATTTACAAAATTCATTATTATCATATAATAAGATTATAAACAATCAAATATTTTAGAAATGCGTTGAAAAAGGAAAGTAGTGTATTGGAAGGTTACAGAGAGGAAGCGGTGCTGAGAAGCTTTCACTGATAAAATATATGAAGTGCCCTTTGGAGTATAGGTCCGAATTAAGTAGGATACTACGGGTTCTCCCGTTAAAGAGATAGAGCATAATTGTGCTTGAAAGTAAGTGAGATTTTATATCTAATTAGGGTGGAACCGCGGAGTATACATAGCTTCGTCTCTATAAAAGGAGACGGGGCTTTTTTATTTGCAAAAATTTAAATGGAAAAAATAAACTGTGTAAAAAGTATATTAAAATTTGAAATAAAAATAATTAAGGGGAGGAAATATTATGAGTTCTATGGAGTATTTCGATTATATAGCTAAAAATTGGAGTGTTGTAAGAAGTAATTATTTTGAAGAAAGGTTAAAGTACAAAATATTATCAAAGGTAAATATAAAAGATAAGGTAGTAGCGGACCTTGGATGTGGTACTGGGTTTTTATCTTTAGCATTGGCTTTAGATGCTAGTGTGGTATTTTCTTTAGATCAATCAACAAATATGTTAAGAGAAGTTAGTAAGGTAGTAAAAAATAAAAATTTTTATAATGTTTATCCAATTAAGTCATTAATAGATAATTTAGTTCTTTTTGATGAATCCTTGGATGTAGTTTTTATAAACATGGCTCTTCATCATATAAAGGATGCTAAAAAGGCTATTGAAGAAATGTATAGAGTAACAAAAAAAGGGGGTACAGTTATAATATCTGATGTGCTTCAGCATGATGGACATTGGGCAAAGGAGGAAATGCACGACGAATGGTTAGGTTTTTCTAATGATGAAATAAAAAATTGGCTAGAAGAAGTAAGATTTAAAAATATATCTATAGATAATACAGAATTAATGTGTAAGGGTTATTCAAGTAATGGTGAGTACACAGAAACAGGTATTTTCATAGCATCAGCAAATAAGGAGGAATAAGTTTATGAGAATTAAAACAGCTTTAATACATGGAGGAATAGATGGAGATGAATTTACGGGAGCAGTTAATATCCCTATATATCAGACATCTACCTATAAACAAGAGGAATTAAATAAAACTAAAGGGTTTGAGTATTCAAGAACAGGAAACCCAACAAGAGGGGCTTTAGAAAAACTTATAGCTGATTTAGAGGAGGGAGAAAGGGGGCTTGCTTTTGCCTCAGGAATGGCAGCTATAACAGCTATAATATCTCTTTTTAAAAGTGGGGATAAGATTTTAATATCAGATAATCTCTATGGTGGAACCTTTAGAGTTTTAGATAAGGTTTTTAGTAATTTTAATATAGAATATTCTATTGTAAACACTAAAGAGATAGGCAATATAGAAAAAGCTATAGACTCTAAGGTAAAGGGGATTTTTATAGAAACTCCAACAAATCCTTTAATGCATATAACAGATATTAGAGAAGTTTCTGCTTTGGCTAAAGGTAAAGGAATATTAACCATTGTAGATAACACCTTTATGACCCCCTATTATCAAAGGCCTCTTACCCTAGGAGCAGATATAGTAATTCATAGCGGAACTAAATATTTAGGAGGCCATAGTGATGTAGTGGCTGGAGTTATAGTGGTTAAGGATAAGGAGCTTGGAGAAAAACTTCACTTTATTCAAAATTCCACAGGAGGAATATTAGGACCATTTGATTCCTTCCTTTTAATTAGAGGAATTAAAACCCTAGGAGTGAGAATGGACAGGCATAATGAAAATGCAAAGAAAATAGCAGCTTTTTTAGAAGACCGTGAGGAAGTTTCAAAGGTTTATTATCCAGGACTTTCTAATCATCCAGGATATAGCATTCATAGGTGTCAGTCTAATGGATTTAGTGGAATGATTTCTTTCCTTATAAAGAAAGAATATGATTATAGAGAATTCCTTAGAAATCTTAAGATAATAACCTTAGGGGAAAGTCTTGGAGGAGTAGAATCTTTAATTTGTCATCCTTCTTCCATGACCCATGGAGCCATACCAAAGGATATTAGAGAAACCATAGGAATAAAAGAGAATCTATTAAGGCTTTCTGTGGGAATAGAAGATGTAGAGGATATAAAAGAGGACTTAATAAATGGATTTAATGCCTCTAGGAAAAAGAACACATCATATTAAATTACAAAGTCATATAAAGAAGGTGAGAATATGGGTTATATAAATAGTGTATTTGAACTTATAGGACATACTCCCATTTTAAAATTAAACAATCTAGATATAAAAGAAGGGGTAAATATTTTTGTAAAGTTAGAAGGTCAAAATCCTGGAGGAAGCATAAAAGATAGAATTGGTATATATATGATAAAAGATGCAGAAGATAGGGGACAATTAAAAAAAGGTGATACAATAATAGAAGCTACAGCAGGTAATACAGGAATAGGAGTGGCTTTAGGGGCAATAAACAGGGGATATAATGTAATTTTTGTGGTTCCTGAAAAGTTTTCTAAGGAAAAACAAGTACTTATGAAAGCTTTAGGAGCTACTATTATAAACACACCAAGGGAAGAAGGAATTAAAGGGGCAGTAAAGAGGGGAAAAGAACTTCTTAAAGAAATTCCAAGATCCATGTCCTTAGATCAATTTAATAATATCTCAAACCCAGAATGTCATTATGAAACTACAGCACCAGAAATATATGAGGACTTAAAAGGAGAGATAGACTATTTTGTAGCAGGAGCAGGTAGTGGTGGAACTTTTACTGGGGTTTTAAAATATTTAAAAGAAAAAAATTTAAATATAAAGGGTATTCTTGCTGACCCAGAAGGTTCTACTTTAGGTGGTGGAGAAGAAGGGGATTACAATATCGAAGGTATAGGAAATAACTTTATTCCAGGCACTATGGATATGAATTATGTTCATCAGGTTATAAAGGTATCAGATGATGAAGCTTTTCAAATGGTTAAAAATATAGCTTTAAAGGAAGGTTTAATTGTAGGAACCTCTTCAGCTGCTAATATTGTGGCAGCCTTAAAGCTATCAAGGAATATAGAAAAGGGAAATATAGTAACCATACTTCCAGATAGAGGAGACAGATATTTCACTAAAAATATTTATAGTTAAGAATAAAATAAAAGAAAAGTAACACACTAATACTGAAAAGAGGGGTGAAATATATGACTAAAATGAGAGATACAAAAAATAATAGAAAAGAAGATGGAAGATTTAAAAAGAAAAAAATTAAACATGACCCTCAAGCAGAGAGTGTAAGAGCAGTGTTTGGAGAACCAAAGGCTCATGAGTAAAAAATAGGTTATCTAGAATTAATTCTAGATAACCTATTTTTATGCATTAAATATTAAAAACCTTAATAAACATATATAAAGTGAAGCTAAAATAGAAGGAATCTAACATTCAGATGGTGTTCTTTCCACCGAATGTTAGATAGACTCATCTAGTTATGTGGCAACTGTTATCCCCACCTTTTAGAAGATGTGGGTGTTAAAGCTTATAGCCATAAGATGAAAAGTTAGAATCACTTAAATATACGAAAGTAATTATATAAATAAAGGGGGATTTAAGGTGGAGAAATTTTTTCAAATATTTGCTTTAGCTTTATTAGTGGAAGGAACATGGGAAACATTAAAAATGGTATGGCAGGAAGGACATTTTTCTATAGATAAGTTAGGAGCTTTGCTTATAGGAATTTTAGTAGCTTACACCACAGGAATAGATATAATGGCAATAATAGGAATAAATATGAAATTTACCATAGGAATATTATTCACAGGGATAATAATATCAAGGGGATCAAATTTTACCCATGATCTTTTAGTATATTTAAATAATGGGGCAAATAGAAAGTAGTTTATATTATGTAATTACAGGCTTTTGGGAATATTTTATGTAAATATTTATATATTAAGGAATATACTTTATCCCTATTATTGAGTTTCATATTAAGAAGTTGTAATATTATATCATAATAGTTAATACTAAATGTCATAGGGAAAAGAGGGGTAAATATGAGTAAAGTTTTATATGTAATGGCGACACCTAAGAATCATGAAGAGTCTTATACCTTAACCTTAAGTAATAAGTTTGTAGAGGAATATAAAAAGTTAAATCCAGAGGATATTATAGTGAATTTAGATTTATATAAGGAGAAGGTACCACATCTTTCTAAAGAAGCAGTAGAGGATTATGGTAGATATGAGGGAGTCATAATGGAGAAAGCTAAGGAGTTTTCCTCTTATGATAAATACATATTTGCATTTCCAATGTGGAATTTAAGTGTTCCTTCTATTTTAAAAGCTTATATAGATCATATAATAGCTAGTGGGATAACTTTTGAATATAGAGATGGAATACCAGTAGGGCTTTTAAGTGGTAAGAAAGCACTAATTGTTGTTACAAGAGGGGGATATTATTCAGTTCCACCTTCAGATGAGTATGCTTTTGATACAACATTTATGAAGGCAATCCTTAAATTTATGGGAATAGAGGATTATGCTGAGCTTTTAGCAGAAGGGGCAGGAAGGGATAATCAAAGCCCTAAGGAACTTTTAGAGGAAAACATAGAGAAGCTATATAATTTATTAAAAGATTTTTAAAAGTAATAGAAAAGTTAGAAATATCCTTGACGTATCTTGCTTTAGGCAGAAGTATAAATTAATTTTAAAACTCTATAAGAGATCTAAATAAACAGGAAGGTAAACTATATCCTATAAGATGTACCTATACAATAAGAGGACATTATGTAGGATGAGTTTGCCTTTACTTTACTATAATTATAAAATATGGAATAATTACTTTAATGAGCTATAATATGTCAATTATTAGATTTTAATTAGTAATAGGGGGATGATATAATGATTAGCTTTATTAAAGGTGATAAAAATTTAATAAAGGACTTAAGTAAATTTATAGGAAATATAAATAAACATCCAGAAAAGAATATAGGCTATCTAGGGGAGGAGACTATAGAAATAGAAGAGAGCTTAAGAGAAGATTTTACAGAAGAAGATATGGAGAAAGCTTTTATTTTGGCTTATGAAAATAATAAATTAGCAGGAACTTTAGGAATAGATATTGATGAGGAAAAAGGAGTAGGAGAGGCTTTAGGACCATTTATAGAGGGTAATAACTATAAAGGAATGGAAAAAAGGCTTTTTATTGAGATAAACAAAATTTTACCATTGTCTATTAAAAGAATAAATATGTATTTTAATAAAGAGAACATAATGTGCAAAGACTTAAGTGGGATGTTACTAGGAGAACATTTACAAGATATATATTATATGTCCTTAAGCAAAGAAGATTTTAAGATAATGGACAATGGAAAGGAAAGAGAATTAGAAAAAGAGGATTATGATGATTTTATAAAACTTCATGAAAGTTTTTTTAAGGATTCTTATTATAGTGGAAAAGATATTATTAATAGGTTAAATGAAAATAAGAAGATTTTTGTATTAAAAGATGAGGTTTTAAGAGGATATATTTGTGTAGAGTATAAGGAAAAATTTAAGGAAGGTATTGTAGAGTTTATAGGAGTTAAAGAGGAATTAAGAGGAAAAGGAATAGGGAAGAAGCTGTTATCCTTAGGAGTTGATTGGCTATTTTCTAAGAAAAATTTAGAAAATATAAGGCTTACTACTTCTATAGATAATAAAGCTTTTTATTTATATAAGTCTTTAGGATTTAACATAGAAAAGACATTGTCTTATTATAAAATAAATAGAGAAAATATTAAGTTGTTAAAAGAGTGATGAGGTAATAGGGCTTTAGTAAGATTATTAGAGTGTACTAATAAAAGTTAAGGATAATAGGATAAACAATTCTTCTTAACTTTTATAAATATAGATTTTATCACCTAAAAATTATTTAGTATCATAAATTAATATGAGTATGTTAGTTCAGTGATATAAAGAAATTATCATAGAAATATTAAAATGGTAATTTATACCCAAAGTTTTTTGTATATTATTTAAATAACTCTTATTTTTTTCAATTATATAAATTATAGATTAAGGGGTTTGATAATTAATTATAATAGATATATTATATAAATAGGGTCTAGATATTTAAGATGGGAGATGGTTTTGTGATTAATGAAAGAATAAGTAAGTTAAGAGATCTTATGAAAAAAGAGAATCTTTCTGCATTTATAATTCCTAGCAGTGACAATCACCAAAGTGAATACGTAGGAGATTATTTTAAGTCTAGAGAATTTATGTCAGGATTTACAGGTTCAGCAGGGACTTTAGTAGTAACTTTAAAAGAAGCAGGATTATGGACAGATGGAAGATATCATCTTCAGGCTAGTAGAGAAATTAATGGTACAGAAGTTAAGCTTTTTAAAATGGGAAATCCAGGGGTAATATCTTATACTACTTGGATAAAGGAATCCTTAGAAAAGGGAGAGACAGTAGGATTTAATGGATTGGTATTTTCCTTAAGCCAATACAAAAACTTATGTAAGGACCTAAATCCATTAGGGATAGAAGTAAGAGCAGTATCAGACTTAATAGATGATATCTGGGAAGGAAGGCCAACTATTCCTTGTGATGAAATTTTTGATTTTGATATAAAGTATTCTGGAGAATCTAGGGTTAGTAAGCTAGAGAGAATAAGAAAAGTAATGGAAGAGAAAAGGGTTTCTAACTATGTTATAAGTTCTCTAGATGATATAGCTTGGGTAACTAATCTTAGAGGAAATGATGTAAGACACAACCCTGTATTCTTAAGTTATCTAGTAATAGGATTAGAAGAAACAGCGTTATATGTAGATAAGTGTAAGGTTTCAAAAGAATTAGAAAGTATTTTAAATAAGGATGGAATTGCAGTAAAACCTTATGATGAAGTATTTGAAGATTTAAAAGTTTTAGATTCCAAGGAGTCTTTCTATTTAGATGGAGAGAAGACAAATGTATCTATATTTGATGCTATAAATAAAGAATCTAATATAGTAGAAGAAAGAAATGTAACTACTGATTTTAAGGCTATAAAAAATAAAGTGGAGATAGAGAACTTTATAAAATGCCATATAAAAGATGGTAGAGCAATGGTTAGATTTATATATTGGCTAAAAAATACTATAGGAAAAGAAGAAATAACTGAAATTAGTGCATCAGATAAATTAGAAAAGTTTAGAAGTGAAGAAGATGACTTTAAGGGCATAAGTTTTGATAGTATATCAGCTTATGAAGACAATGCTGCTATGCTTCACTACAAAGCCAAGGAAGAAAGTAATGCTAAGCTTTCTCCAAGAGGTTTCTATTTAATAGATTCTGGTGGACAATACTTAGATGGAACTACAGATATTACAAGAACTATAAGCCTTGGAGATATTACAGAGGAGCAAAGAGAAGACTTTACCTTAGTTTTAAAAGGACACATTGCTTTAGCTAAAGCTGTATTTTTAAGAGGTGCTACAGGACACAGCTTAGATATATTAGCTAGGGGACCTATTTGGGAAAAAGGATTAGACTATAGATGTGGAACAGGCCATGGAGTAGGATTCTTTTTAAATATTCATGAAGGTCCTCAAGGAATAAGAAAAGAGCAAAGTTCAATTACCCTTGAAGAAGGGATGATTTTAACCAATGAGCCAGGAATTTATAAGGATGGAAAACATGGTATTAGAACAGAAAACCTTCATGTAATTGAAAAAGTTGAAGAAAATGATTATGGAACATTCTTAAGATTTAACACCATAACTTATTGTCCTATAGAGTTAGATGTTATAAATAAAGACTTATTGTCCCAGGATGAAATACTATGGTTAAATAACTACCATAAAGAGGTTTATGACGTCCTTAGCCCAATTTTAGAGGAAGAAGAAAAGAATTGGTTAAAGGAAGCAACAAGAAGTATTTAACTTTAAAAGGTTAAATAATAGAAGGGCATTATTTTTAGAATCAAATTAAAGATTAAGAAAATATTATAAAAACACTATGAGTATTATAGAAATTTAGTAATGCTCATAGTGTTTATTTTTATTTTTGAATTTATGATACAATGTTTTACAAATTAAATAATAGATGAAAAACTAAATTTGATTTAATCATAAACTAAATGTTATATTAAATAAGTGGAAAATAACTAATGAAGGGAGAAACCTATGAAGGAAAAAAATAATGTTTTTTTAATTGAACTAGGAATAATATTACTTTTAACAGCACTTATAAATATAAGAATATTTATTTGGTTAGTAGTTATCATAGCCATATATAAGGGATTAAAGAAATTTAAAGCAGAAAAAAAAGCTAAGGAAATTAAAGAAAGAGAAGAAAACAGGATAAGTTATGGCATACCAAAAGAAGCTAAAATCCTTAAAATTGTGGAATTTTATTATAAAGATATAAGTTTAACGGATATTAATACCCTATGGTGGGTTAAGGATAATAGGTTAAAAATAGTATCTAAAGACATAGAAGAGGATTTTAATATAATTGAAATTCCAATGATTGATATTAGCTACTTTGCTACTTTTGAGCAAGTTTATAATGACTTAAAAGAGCATGATAAGCTAGGAGACAGTAAGTTTTCAGATAGAGCTTTTTTTGGAGGCTCAGAATATAGTATAATGGACATACAAGAGATAAATCTTGATGTTTTAAATAAAAATCAGCTTCTTGTTAAATTTCAATTAGATGAAGAGGTAAGATATATATATTTAGAACCAAGTGAGTATGATACTTTAGTTCAACTAATTCCTAGTAAGGAGTTTAAAAACATAAAGTAAAAAGTAATTAGTTATATTATAAATAACAAATTAGGGAAGGTAGTATTTTTATACTACCTTCCCTAATATATTACGAAAAAATTCATTATATAAACTGAATTGTATTTATATCTAAATTATAGGTTACATCTTTTCTTTCTACTACAACCTTAATTTTTTCTCTTACCTCATCATTTTCCATTACTTTTGCTAATAATTCTTTAGTAGGATTTATACAATAAGGTATTCCGACAGATTTAAACATGGTAAAGTCTCCTGAAGTATCCCCATAGGCATAGCTTTTTGAAAGATCTATATTATATTTTTCTGACAACTCTTTTATTGCTTTTTCTTTACTTTCAGAATCCCACATAGGAATTATATCTCCAGTATAGTTATTCTCTTTATCTAAAAGGTATATGGATCCTCTATAATCATCCATATTGTATTTTGCAGACATCTCTCTTACTAATTCTATTGGAGAGCCAGATATGGCGATTACAGCATGACCTTGCTCTTTGTGCCATTTAATTCTTTCTCTAGTAAAGGTATATACCCTATCTCCCTTTTGTTCTATTACCTTTTTAGCAATATAGTCTATATGATATTTATTTATACCCTTTATAGCTTCTATATAGATATCTACCATTTTCAGTAGATAAGTATCATAATCACCTTGACGTTTATCCCATTTAACAAAGGCAGGCTTAACTTCTCTATACCATTTAACTTCATCTACTAATTCATATTTTATTATTTTCTTAAAAACTTCAGTTATTAATCCTTCTCTATATATTGTTCCATCAATATCAAAAAAAGCTGCTGTGTTCCCCATAATATTTACCTCCTTAGTTTTTTATATGCTATTGTATCACTTCTTACCATATGATTTCAAGAGTGATAAAAAATATAGGATAAAGAAATAGTATAAAATAGCTAAAGGAATATAGGTAATTAACAATTAAGGATAGCATATTTTAACTATATAAATCTTAAAAATTATGCATTATCCAACTATTAAGGAGAGTATTATAATAAGTAATTCTAGTATAAATATAACTACTATTGATTCCATAGAAAAAACTCCTGCTTTATTTTTATTCATATAAACACCTCATTTGTAATTGTCTACAAAGTAAGCAGAATTTATACAAAATAAGATAGTCTTATGAAATTTTCTTTATAAGAGAATTTCTAAAGGTTAATAATTAAAGTTTCAAATATAGTAATATCTATAGAAAGAGGTTAATTTTCAATAACCTCTATAAATTTTTCAGCAGCTGAGGACATAGAGATTCCTTTTTTAGTTGCAACTCCTATAACTCTTTTAGGAATAGGATCTTTAAGTTTAATCTCATATAATTCCTTAGATTCTAATTCATTATTAATATAGTCCTTTACTACGCAAGCAGCTCCTAAGCCTATTTTAGAAAATTCAACCAGAAGTTCTACAGTACTTAATTCTATTTCAGGGGATGGTATTACCCCTTGAGTAGAGAAATATGCATCTATGCGGTGCCTAGAGTTACCACCTTTTTCTAAGAGAAGAATAGGGCAACTAGAAACTAGTTCAGGTAAAGAAATGGATTTACTAGCTAAATTTTTATATTTTTCATTAACCACGAAACAATCCTGTAGATCTATTGTTTTTATAATATTAAGGGGCTTGTTTTTATTAATATCCATATTTAATATACCTATATCTATTTCACCCCATTCTAATAATTCAAGGATTTTATAGGAAGATTCATTGGTAATATTAATCCTTATATTAGGATAAAGCCTATTATATATTTTTAAGTAATTAATAAGAAAATACTTACATGCTGCATCACAAGCAGCTATTCTCACCTCACCAAAGGTAAGATTTTTAAGTTCCTTAAATTTTCTCTCTCCATTTTGAATAATTCCATATCCTTTTTCTATGTATTCAAATAACACCTTGCCTTCTAGGGTAAGGGAAACACCTCGAGGAGTTCTATAAAATAACTGTCCTCCTAATTTTTCCTCTAATGATTTTATAGAGTGGCTAACAGCTGGTTGGGAAGTGAAAAGCTCCTTAGAGGCTTTAGAAACACTTCCGAGTTTTGCAGTAATATAAAAAGTCCTGTAAAGTTCAAGATTAATATACATATAAAATTTTAGTATACCTCCTATATTAGATATTAATTTTACTTATATCATTATGTTAATTATAATTATTTCAGGACAGGGAATCAACAGATGAAAGCATAGGAGGGATATTTAATGAAAAGAATATGCGTTTATTCAGGATCTAATTTAGGTGGACGTGAGGAATATAAAAAAATAGCTAAATTACTTGGAAGGGAAATGGCTAAGAATAATATTGAACTAGTTTATGGTGGATCTAGAATAGGGCTTATGGGAGAGGTAGCAAATGAAGTTCTAAGTAATAATGGAAAAGTAATAGGGGTTATGCCTAAAGGTTTATTTTCAGGAGAAATGGTTCATAAGAATCTAACTAAGCTTATTGAAGTTAAAGATATGCATGAGAGGAAAAAAACTATGGCTGAACTTTCAGATGGATTTATAGCTCTCCCAGGAGGACTGGGAACCTTTGAGGAATTATTTGAGGTACTTAGCTGGGCACAACTTGGAATCCATGAAAAACCAATAGGCGTACTAAACATAGAAGGTTTCTTTAATGACTTTATAAATATACTTAAGACAGCATGTAGTGAAGGCTTTATGAAGGAATCAAATATGAAACTTCTATTATCAGCTAATGAACCATTAATATTAATAGAAAAAATGAAAAACTATGTTCCACCAGTAATGGAGAAGAAATGGAATCAGTTAGGTTAGAATAACTTATTTCTAAAGTAATTTATAAGTTTTAATTATTTATCTATTAAAATGGTGTTGATAATGTGATATTTTATTTAAAAGTAAATGAGTTTATTGCTTCAATGACTAAACTTAGAGGTGCCTAAAAATATTCTAATATATCTAGAAGTGATATTAAGATTGTATCCTATGGATAGTGAAGACATAAAATTATATAAAAATTTCCCTGGAAATAAAAGGAATATCATTTTGGGTAATAGTAGCTTAAAAATATAAATTTATATTGAATTATAATATAGAAAAGTCACCTTAACTAGAAAATAATATTTTCATGATTAAGGTGACTTTTTGATATTTTGGTGCCGATGGTGGGATTCGAACCCACATGGTTTCCCGTTCGATTTTGAGTCGAATGCGTCTGCCGTTCCGCCACATCGGCTTGGTTACTTGTTAATAATATCATAGATTTTTTAAAGTTTCAATAGTGTTTATGGATAAATTATGGAGTATAGGGATATATAGAACATTGTACTTAAAAGCTAAGAATATAACTCGTAGCTTTTAAATGCTTTATCATAGAATTATATTTTAAGTAAAAGCTTTATCTTTTAAAAGTTTATTTAGAGTTTAGAGGAATTTCATCTAAGTCATCTGGAACAAATATATTACCAGAGAAAAATTCTTTTCCTTCTTTAGAATATAGATGCTTTCTATTTAAAATATTTTTATCTTCTGTATGATATAGAATTATATTTTTAGCTTTTAGTATTTCACCATTTACACAGGCATCCTTAACCGTTGCATGGTGTTTTTCATAAGGCTTAAAGGTATCTCTTTCACTATATAGGCAGAAGGCCTCATGAAGAATATAGTCTTTATTATAACAATATTCATAAACATCATCTCTATAGGGTTCATCCCCTAAAAAGGTTAAGGTCATACCAGCCTCATCTTTTAAAGTGAATCCATATTGGAGTTCTTTCTTGCTGTTTATATCAAAGAAGGTGACTTTGCTATCTAATATACATAGGGAATCCCCATGCTCTATATAATGAAATAATATCCTTTTATCTAAAACACTATTAAATTTGTTCTGAAGTATTAAGGAGCATATAGTTCTTATGGTTTCCCCCACAGATTTATGACAATATATATTTAAGTTTCCCTCATAGTTTCCTCTTAAAACTCCTTGAGCTACACTACGTATTATCCAAGTTATACCGTTAATATGATCATTATGACAATGGGATATAAAAAGATTATGTATGTTGTTAATGCTTATATTTAATTTTTCAAGGTTAGAAAGTATTCCATTCCCTCCACCAGTATCTACAAGAAAGTGTTCTTCATTATGTGATAGAGTAAAGCAGGTGTTATAACATTTAGTAACCATCGCATTACCAGTACCTAATATATGTATCTTGTCCATAATTAAACCTCCAAAAGTTATATTTAAGAGTTTTTATAGGTATATAAAAACAATTGGGTAGTATCATGAAATTTAACTTGAATTAGAAATTATTTATTATAAAGGGTAATTTATCATATTCTAAATTATATTTTACAATGAAATTTAAGTAAAGTAGAATAGTTATATTTTAGATTAATAAAAAAACTGAAAATTAAGGTTTTACAAGATAAATAAGGTATAATATGAAAAGAAATCATGAAAAATCATAAAAAACTATTGTGGCCATTAGATAAATTTGCTACAATAAATATTGTTAGGCTGTATTTTGACCATGTGGGACGAAATATATCCCTATTTATTTTAATAAATTAGTTAAAAAATTAATTATATATATAAAAAATAAAAGGGTAGCCTACAAAGGTATTTGGTAATAAGCCATATTAGTTGTATAGGGAGGAGAATAAAACATGATTTACAGTACTGAAGTTTCAAACATGTGCTCTATTGCAAAGGGACCAAATCATGGATCAGCACCAATTCCTCAAGAAGGAAAATGGGTACAAGCTAAGGAAGTAAAGGATATATCAGGATTAACTCACGGAGTAGGCTGGTGTGCACCTCAACAAGGAGCTTGTAAATTAACTTTAAATGTAAAGGACGGAGTAATACAAGAGGCCTTAGTAGAAACTATAGGTTGTTCAGGTATGACTCATTCAGCTGCAATGGCATCTGAAATATTACCAGGAAAGACAATATTAGAAGCTTTAAACACAGACTTAGTTTGTGATGCTATAAATACAGCTATGAGAGAACTATTCCTGCAAATAGTTTATGGAAGAACTCAAACTGCATTCTCAGAAGGTGGACTACCTATAGGAGCAGGATTAGAGGACTTAGGAAAGGGTCTAAGAAGCCAAGTTGGTACAATGTACGGAACTTTAGCTAAGGGACCTAGATACTTAGAAATGGCTGAGGGTTATGTAACAAAGGTAGCTTTAGATGAGGAAGATCAAATAATAGGATATAAGTTTGTTCACCTTGGAAAGATGATGGAATTCGTAGGTAAGGGAATGGAAGCTAATGAAGCTTTAGAAAAGGCTACAGGACAATACGGAAGATTTGATGAAGCTGTAAAGGTTGTAGACCCAAGACATGAATAATTATTTGTAAGGAGGAATCTAACATGGCACTATTTGAAAGTTATGAAAGAAGAATAAATCAAATTACACCTGTCTTAGAAAAGTATGGAATAGCTTCTTTAGAAGAGGCTAGAGCTTTATGTGAAGAAAAGGGTATAGATGTTTATAATATAGTAAAAAGTACACAAACAATAGCATTTGAAAATGCTTGTTGGGCATATATTTTAGGAGCTGCTATAGCACTTAAAAAAGGATGTACAAAAGCTGCAGAAGCTGCAGAGGTTTTAGGAGAAGGACTTCAAGCTTTCTGTATACCAGGATCTGTTGCAGATGATAGAAAGGTTGGTCTTGGACACGGAAACCTAGGAGCTATGCTTTTAAGAGAAGAAACTAAATGTTTTGCTTTCCTTGCTGGACACGAATCTTTCGCAGCAGCAGAAGGAGCTATAAAAATAGCAGAAAAAGCTAACAAGGTTAGAAAAGAACCATTAAGAGTAATATTAAATGGTCTTGGAAAAGATGCAGCTCAAATAATATCAAGAATCAATGGATTTACTTATGTTCAAACTAAGTTTGATTACTATACAGGAAACCTTGAAATAGTAAGAGAAGTTCCATATTCTAAAGGACCAAGAGCAAAGGTTAAATGCTATGGAGCAGATGATGTTAGAGAAGGTGTTGCTATAATGCATCATGAGGGAGTTGATGTTTCTATAACAGGAAACTCTACAAACCCAACAAGATTCCAACATCCAGTTGCAGGTACTTATAAGAAGGAATGTATAGAAGCAGGTAAGAAATACTTCTCAGTGGCATCAGGTGGTGGTACTGGAAGAACTCTTCACCCAGACAACATGGCAGCAGGTCCAGCTTCTTATGGTATGACAGATACTATGGGAAGAATGCACTCTGATGCACAGTTTGCAGGATCATCCTCAGTTCCAGCTCACGTTGAGATGATGGGACTTATAGGAATGGGTAATAACCCAATGGTTGGGGCAACTGTTGCTGTAGCTGTTGCTATAGAAGAAGCTTCAAAGTAATAAAAATTAAAATACACGTTTTACACACACATTATTTACTATTAATTTAGTTAAATGTGTGTGTTTTTTATGTTCTTTTATAGGGGATGAATGCTTAGAAAATGAAAATACTAAATACTAATGACAAGATGTTTAGTGAAGGATTTGAGGAATCTTTAGAGAGTTTTAGGGTTAGAAATTTAAGATCTGAAACAATTAAACATTATGAAGAACCTTGTAAAAGCATAATTAAGTTTTTAGACAAAGATACCTCAATTAAAGATATTAATAAAAGTACAGTAAATGACTTTATAGCTTATTGCAAAAAAATCTAGATGTTGGAGAAATGACAGTTTACACGTATACAAGAGATTTGAAAACTATATTATATTATTTTAAAATTACTTTCCTCTTCTTTTTTCTTATGCTCTAAGTAGAGTTAATTTTGACCCACAGATAAAAATATGAATTAGTATAAAATATTGTAATATATATGTAAATATGGTATTGTATGTGGTGTGAAATGTTATATGAGGGGTTTGTTATATGTTTTGTTGGATATTAACTGGAGTAGGGATTTTATTTATAATATTTGTTATGGTAGGTTGGATTGTAGTAAAAAATCAAGAGAAAAAAAGATATGGAAATGTTGGGATATACTCAGTGACATATGCTGGAGGATGGAATAGATTATCTGAGGGAGTTTCTATGAAGTTCGTAGTATATGATAATAAAGTATTAATAGAAACCAATAACTCTATATATAAATTAGAAATAAATTACAATAGGTTGAAAGATATATACTTTAAGTCAGAAAAGGAAATTAAAGAAGATATAACATTATCAAGAATTGTCATGCTAGAACTTTTTGATTGGGGTGTAAAAAAGAAAAAAGAGTATATAAGAAACTTTCTAATAGTTGAATATTTAGATGCAGACGATAAAGAATGCATAATTATATTTGCACCAATTTTTCCTTTGCTTAATAAAAAATTATTGACTGATTTACATTCTAAGTTAGATAAATTTAAAGTTTACTAGAGATTTGTCTTATTTCAAAAGATGCGCTAGATTGTATGAAAAGCCTATAATAGAAATAACTTATGATGAAGGACAAGTTTTTTAAAATAGTATTTTCTGTAGTTGATGCAAGGAAAATATTGGAATGATAGAATGTTTTGATGAAGTAACTAAACTACCATGCCCTAAGTGTGGTAATGAATCTATACAATATTTGGAGTGCTTGTTAGATTAGTAATTACGTAAGTAAAATATTATAAGAATAAAGTTATTAAGGAGGCAAAGGATTGAGTAAGAAAAAGTATATTTTATTTATTTTATGTATTGTTTTAATTGTTTTCAGTGTAGTTTTTAACAAAGCAAAAATAAAAAATGAACCAGATGCTTTTATTGAATTGCTTTCAAACCAGCCTAATGACGGTATGGCTTATTGTTATGTTGTAAGCAGTGACAAGTATATACTAAAAAAAGATATCCCAGAACTGATGAAAATATTATCTTTAAATGAGTGGAAAAGAACAGACAAAGAAGCAAATGAAAAAACATCAAAGAATATTATTATAAATTTCAATGAATTTCCTAAAGGTAAAAATGAAGCAAATTTTGATTATAATATGGGGACGATAGTAATAGCTCAAATTGCTATTAATAAAGAAAGTAAGGTTGCATTTGATGGTTATGGTAATAAAGAAAATAGTTATTTTGTAGATAGCAATATGATAGATGCACTCCAAACTTTTATTGATGAAAAGTCTCTAAGTTATGATATGTTAACTAAGAAGTAATTAATGAATTTGATATAAAACATGAAATAACAATAAAGTTTAGTTTAGGCTGAGCATCAATGAGGGGGATTCCGTTCATTTGTTACTCAGCCTTTTTATTTTTTGCTATGATTAGTAATTTTTAGGATTTTGAATAAATGGAAAAACTTACTGTTAAATGGTATAATTGTACAATGATATTGGATATAGAGCTAAATAGTGGTCATAAAATAATGTTTAATTATCTATTATTCACTACTTCTAACTATAAATTAAAATCATACATATTTTGTTATTGGATATATCCATTCGAAATTATATTATTAGAGTATGTAATTGAGGATATTAGAACAAAGCTAAGAGAAGATTTGATAATTATTATGATAAATTCATGGAGGATAAGGGATGTTTAGTGATTTTGATTTAATATTAACTAACGGTTATCTTGTAGATGGTATAGGAGGAGAGCCAGTAAAAAATGCATGTGTTACTATTAAGGATGGGAAAATAGCATCAATTATTAAAAATAAAGAAATCCAAATAAAAGATATAGAATGTGAAGTGATTGATTTGGAGGGTAAAACAGTATTACCAGGATTTATAAATACTCATGTTCATATTAATTTTGCTGAACCTAGGTATATTAGAAAATGGCTTTATTCAGGGGTTACAACTGTAAGAGATATGGGGATATTAGATACCTTAGAGATTTCAGATGTGATAGAAAAAAGAAAGACAATACTTAATACAAATGAATTCCCTAGGCTTATAATTGCTGGTAAGTTTATTACAGCATTAGGGGGATATGGAGGAAGTGGTCCAATAGGAATTTCTACTGAGGAAGAAGCGATAAAAAAAGTAGATGAACTGTTGGATATGGGATGTGATCTTATAAAGACAGTTTTAGAAGATGGATATGATCCGAGCACTTTTGGACTTCCTAAATTGACTAAGAATTTATTAAAAGCTATATGCGATGAAGCACATAATAAAGGTGCTTGGGTTTCAGCACATGTATCGAAGGCAAAGAATTTAGAAATATTAGTTGATGCTGGAATTAATGAAGCAGCTCATAATGTGTGTGATAAAATATCTGATGAACTTATAGAAAAAATGGTTAAGAAAAATATTTACATGGTTCCCACTATGAATTTATATAAGGCATTTAGCGATAAGTATGCTGCACCATTTTATAATACTTGTATTGATAATCTTGTAAGGTTCAAACAGGCTGGGGGAAAAATTGCAATAGGAACTGATTTTATTGAAGAGGATTTACCTTGGTTTGAGTTAGGGATGCCATTATATGAATTACAATTATTAAAAGACGCAGGGTTAGATAACAATGAGATAATAATTGCTTTAACTAAAAATGGTTCAGAGGTAATAGGTTTAAGTGATAGAATAGGGACTATAGAAAAAAATAAAATAGCAGATATAATTGTGGTTAATGGTAATCCTTTAATGAATTTAGAATGTTTAAAAAATATAAATCTTATTATTAAAAATGGAGAAATTGTAAAAAATGATTTAGTTTTTTAAATGAAAAAGGAAATTAGTTATTATTATAATAGAATTAGTTTTAAGAAGATATGGGGAGTGATTAGAGTTAGATACATAAGATGATTAATGATTTTCATTATAACAAGTATTGAATAACAAAAAGGTTATGATACATATGTGAGATAACAATAAAGTTTGTTTTCGGCTGAGTAGCCATGAAGGTTTTCCTATTCATTGGGGGCTCAGCCTTTTTATTTTCCTGACTTTACATATGAGATACAGCGGTAAAAAATATAAATCTATATAGATTTTTATATAGACAACTAAATAGAAAGAAACCTTGCCAATCTTCGTAAAGATTAATTAAAAATATGGTTAAATTAAAATGTGGAATAATTTATAAAAATCAAGAGTCTTGGTATTTACCCGGTAGGGGTGTTAAAAAAGGTGAAACCTTTGAAGAAGCAGTAAGAAGAGAATTTAAGGAAGAATTAGATGGAGAGCTAGAGGAATTAAAATTATTTGGTGTATACAATAATTTTTATGAGAATAAAAATGATAGCATTGTGGTTTTTATATGTAATGATTTTACTTTTACAGGTAAAATAGATAGTGAAATTGAAAAATATGATTATTTTAAAGTTGAAGATCTTCCGGAAGGAATTTCTCCAGGAAGTAGAAAAAGGATTAATGAGTATTTAATCAATTCTTATCCTAATGTAGGAAGGTGGTAAATAGATATATACACGGCTTAGAAATTCAAGTGTTTAAGTAATAAATAAAAATTAGTTCAATTTGTTATTGCAATTTATAATTTAAAAATAGTTAAGTTATAGACTACTATGTTTATATTTATTCTATACATAAACATAGTTATTACAATGGACTAATACATTATATACTAGATATGCAAAGAAGGGATGAGTAAATATGAGAAGCGAAGAAGAAATTATGGATTCTATATTGAAGACTGCCAAGGAAGATGGTAGGATCCGTGCTGTATATATGTCTGGTTCAAGAATAGACCCTAATGCAACACATGATAAGTATTCAGACTTTGATATTGTTTATATTGTTAAAGACATTAGATCATTTACAAACAATGAACAATGGTTAGATGGTTTTGGAGATTTATTAATTATGCAAAAACCTGTTGATTGGTACAACCATTCATATGATTATAATAGCACTGAATCATTTACATACTTGATGCAATTTAAGGATGGTAATAGAATTGATTTGACCCTTATAGATATAAGAAATATTCAAGATACAATAAAGGATAGAGAACCTAGAGTTATCTTACTTGATAAGGATAAAATAGATGGATTAGATACTATTGAAGTTGGTAATTATTATTATATTCAAAAACCAACAGCAGAAGAGTTTAAGGATTGCTGTAATGAATTTTGGTGGTTAAGTATAAATGTTGGAAAAGGTTTATGTAGAGAAGAATTTATGTTTGTTAAGTCTCTTATGGAAGGATATGAAATGAATATGTTTTTAAAAATGCTAAAGTGGAAAATCGGAATTGATTATGATTTCTCAGTTTCAATAGGAAAACACTACAAGTATTTAAAGAGATATCTTAGTAAAAAGGATATGGATAGATTTACAAACTTATTTCCTAATGGCACATATAATGATATCTGGGATAAGTTTTTTGAAACGTGTAAGTTTTTTCATGAAATTGAATCTAAGGTGGCAATGTATTTTAAGTTTGAATATTTTAAGGATGAAGCAGAAAATATTATGGAATATCTTAATGCAATGAAAGAAGAAAAAACAATGGAAAATGGGTAGTAGGAAGGTTATTTTAGAGAAGAGATTTGTTAATATAAGTTTAATCTTCATATAACTTAATAGATTGATTTTATAAATTGGGGGAAATTTATATGCTTGGGTTTGAAATGCTGTTTTTTATTATCTTAGTTTTAATAATAGTTAAAGGAATTACCACTTATATTAAAAATGAAAATTCACCTATTGTATCTACAAAAGCACCACTTATTAAGAAAAAAAGAGACAGGCATACTCATACTGATGTTAATGGGGTTATGACAACAAACGAAACATTAATATTAGTATTTCAATTAGATACTGGTAGTGAAGTTAGTTTTAATGTTGGAGGCCGTATATTTAGAAATATTTCAGAATATCAGTGGGGAATTTTAACTTTTCAAGGTACACGATTCCTAAAATTTCAATGGGATAATGGAGAAGTAGAGAAATAGAAGTCTGATAAAAATAGAAGAAGCTTAGCCCCCGGCGAAGGTAGGCTAAGCTTCTGTAATTAGCACTGTTAAGTACCAACTGCATATTTATAATAACACTAAAATAAATTAATTGCAATAGAAATATTAAAAATATATAATAAATTTTATACTATAAAGAATTAAAGCGTTATCACCCATAATAAGATGGAACATATGAACTCGCCCTTTATGGGTTGATTTGAAAAAGTATATTCAATTATAAACCCAATACGTGTTATTATGTTGTAGAGGTGGTTATATGAATACATTGGGTGAAGTGTTAAAAAATGCTCGTAAGGAAAAGGGTTTGACCCAAGATCAATTAGGAGAAGAGATAGGGGTTAGTAAGCATACCATAGCTAAATATGAACAAAATCAAAGAGAGCCTAGTTTAGATATTATAACAAAGCTTATAAATTTTCTAGACTTAGACTTTTGGGATTTGCCTATAGGGGATAACCTTCAGCTAGATCCAGTTCCATACAAAGAGGGAGAAGAGTTTGGAAATAAAATATATGAACAGGTTAATAAGGATCGTCATGTAGAGAATTTCTTAAGAAATTCAAGTGTAGAAATTATATTTCATCAACTTTTTTATTACTCAAGTTCTTTTGGAGTTAAGAAAGGGATTAGGGGAGTCATTTTAGAGGAAGAAGATAGAATAAAGGAGAGGTTGGGGGAAAAGTATAATCCATTAGATTTTCATACAATATTTGAGAAGTTTAAATTTAATTTTCATAAGGATTTAGAAAGAGCTATATTAAATACAATAGATATAAAATTAAAGAATGCAAAAGAGGATGTAAAAAAATATACCTCAATAATACTAAAGGATATTTTGGGTAGTTATAAAGATTATGATGAATATCTAGAATTACTTATAGGATACAAAGATTTTCAAGATGTATCAGGAATAAGAACAAAACTAACAGCTACTATAAATATGATTAAAAGAGGTATGGACACTAAGCTCATTAGCGATATTTTAGGTGAAGAGGAAGAATTTGTTCTTAGGATAAGAAAAATACTAATAAAAAATAAAAATATAGTAAAGTAAGTTAATAGTCTTACTTAGGATTAGATAATATTATTAAAGCACAAATAGAGAGGGGAAACATAATGAAAAACATAGAAATATTTTCATCAAGTACAATACCAGAAAAGGCTTATAATATTTTATTAGAAAAGGGATTTTATAGTGAAGAAGAAAAAGATTCAGATATAGTTATATTACTTGGAGATATGGAGGACGATTTTTCTGTTCAAGTAATAAGTGAGATAGTAGATGATATGGAGGATAAAATAAAGATAGCTTTACTATTAGTTCCTTATGAAGAAGGGAATATGAATTTCTATGCAGATAGAATGACTGCTCTTTTAGGAAAAGTAGATACAATAGTACCTTTCTTTACAGATATACAAGGAGAAGAGGAGAAATCTCTAGAAATGGTGAAATTCACTAAAGGACTACTGGAGATTATTGGATATGAGGATGAAGAAAACCCTACTTTAGATGACATAAAATATGTCTTTACTGAAGGAGGATTTGCACCAATGTTCATTATAGAAGCTAAAGGAGATGAAAAGTTCCAAAAGTTAATAGAATCTCTTAAAATTGATAACGAATATAACAAAGGTATACTATCAAGAGCAAAGAAAGGATTCTTTTCTTTGCAAGGTGATGAAAATCTAAGAGATGAAGATATTGATTTTATAATAGATGAGGGCGAGAACATTTTGTGTGAAGGCGCTGACTTTATTTTTTCAGTGGAAGAAAATAATGAGTTAAAAGATAGTGCACGAATAGTAGTTATAGGAACTCAGGTTTTATAGTAAATAATATCTATAAATAAAGTAAAAATCTAATATAAACATTATTCCTCTTAGGGTATACAGGGAAAATTCAAGAATAAAATCATAAAAAATCCACATAATATAAATGAAATAATAAGTTTTAGTAATTTATGTAGTTTTTTATGGGAAAATTAGGAGGAATATATATGAAAAAAAGTTATGTAGCAGAAATAATAGGTACTGCTATATTAGTGTTCTTTGGTTGCGGATCAGCAGTATTTGCAGGTGATAAAATAGGGTTTGCAGGTATTGCAATAACCTTTGGACTTACTATAATTGCAGCAGCTTATGGGCTAGGAAAATATTCAGGAGCTCACTTAAATCCAGCAGTTACATTAGGTGCTCTTGTAAGTAAAAGAATAAAAGCTTCTGATGCTTTAGGATATATTATATCTCAATGTATTGGAGGAACATTAGGTGCCTATGTTGTTTATGCATTAGCAGAGGCAATAGGTGGTAGCCATGGAATGGGAGAAAACCTATATACAGCTGTAGGAATAAAAGCAGGATTAATATTTGAGATATTTGCAACCTTTATATTTGTTTTAGTTATATTAGGTGCTACTTCTAAGAAAGTAAATGGAGACTTTGCAGGTCTTTCTATAGGTCTTACCTTAGCTATGATTCACTTAGTAGGTATTCCTATAACAGGAGTATCAGTAAATCCAGCTAGAAGCTTAGGACCAGCTTTATTTGCAGGTGGTAATGCTTTAAATGAACTTTGGTTATTTATAGTTGCTCCAATCATAGGAGGAGTATTAGCAGGACTTCTTAACTTCTATTACTTCCAAGATGGAAAAGCAGAATAAGTAAAAAAATCCCCCCTCTTAATTTAGAGGGAGGGATTTTTTTATTCTATTACAAGCTCTACAGGACAGTGATCAGAACCTAGAACTTCTGTATGTATCTTAGCACTTACTAATCTAGAATCTAAAGCCTTAGAAGAACAGAAGTAATCAATTCTCCAACCAGCGTTATTTTTTCTAGCATTAAATCTATAGCTCCACCAACTGTAAACCCCTTCAGTATCAGGGTTAAAGTAACGGTAGGTATCAGTAAAACCAGCTTCTAAAAGCTCTGTGAATTTACTTCTTTCTTCATCACTAAAACCAGCATTTTTTCTATTAGATTTAGGATTTTTAAGGTCTATCTCTTTGTGAGCTACATTTAAATCTCCGCACACAATTACAGGTTTAGTTCCCTCAAGTTTTTTTAGGTGAGCTCTAAATACATCTTCCCAAACCATTCTATAGTCAAGTCTTGCTAGCTTTTCCTTAGAGTTTGGAGTATATACTGTTACTAAGTAATAATCATCAAACTCTGCTGTAATCACACGACCTTCATTATCATGCTCCTCTATTCCAAGACCGATGGACACAGATAAAGGTTTTTCTTTAGTAAAAATAGCTGTACCTGAATAACCTTTCTTTTCAGCGTAGTTCCAATATTGATGATATCCAGGAAGATCTAACTCTATTTGACCTTCTTGAAGTTTTGTTTCTTGAAGACAAAAAGCATCTGCATCCACTTCATTAAAAAAATCTAAAAAGCCTTTTTGAACACAGGCTCTAATTCCATTTACATTCCAAGATATAAATTTCTTCATTTTATCAGCTCCTTAGGTTAAATTCTTAATTATAAAAGTACCATTAATCAATATAAAAGTATATCTATATATAATATTATCTAAATATACTTTAAAAAGTCATTATAAACATATTATTTAATAAAAGAGTGTATATGTTTCATTAATAAAATTATATTTATAGTATAGAAATATTTTAATAAAAGTTATCTTAAATAAAAAAGTGTATTAAATAAAATTAATTTATTAAGTACTTTCTCAATAGTTAGTATATCATAAAATTCTAGGGAAGAATAATTATTATGTAAATATAAGTACATAAGTAAAGAAAAACCTTAATATAGAGAGTTATACCTAGATAAAGGTATATGAAAAGTTATAATATAGTATATATAATATAGGATAGGGAAGAAAAAAAGAATTATATATTAAATGAATAGGTAATAAAATAATATAAAGATTATGGGGGAATAATTATGATTTTTTATTTTTCAGGCACTGGAAACTCTTTAGACATAGCTAAAAGTATTGGAGAAAACCAAGGAGAAAAATTAGTATCTATAGGAAGGGTAATGAATGATAGGAAGGATTACTATGAATATATCTTAGAAGAGAATGAAACCATAGGATTTATATATCCAGTTTATGCTTGGGCACCACCTTCTATGGTTATTGAATTTATTAAAAAATTAAGGCTTAAAAATTATAAGGATAACTATATATTTTCAGTAGCCACCTGTGGAGAGAATATTGGAAATACCATGAAGGTTTTAGACAAAGCTTTAAATAAAAATGGATTAAAACTAAGTAGTGGATTTTCTATAAAGATGCCTAATAACTATATAGTTTTAGGGAATGTAGATAGTAAGGAAGTAGAGGAACATAAGCTTTTAGCAGCTAAAGAGAAAGTTAAAATTATTAATGAAATAATAAGGAATAAAGAAAATCAAGTATTTCAAATAGATAAAGGATTTATGGGGGGAGTGTTAACTATTATAGTTAATCCTATGTTTAATAAGAGGGGAATAAGTGTAAAAGAATTCTATGCTAATGATAATTGTAATAGCTGTAGAGTATGTGAGAAGGTATGTAACAGCCAGATTATTAAGGTTACTGAAAAGCCAAGGTGGGAGGGACAGTGTACCCAATGTTTAGCTTGTATCCATCTATGTCCTCAAAAAGCAATACAATATGGAAAAGGAACCGAGGCAAAGGGAAGATATAAAAATCCTAATGTTAAAATAAAGGATATGGAGATAATATAGAAAAGAAGAAATAGGCTAGGACATAGTTTATTTTATAGAATTTATTTAAAAGTTTTAATCTATTATAAAAGAGCTGTTAATTAAATATATTGGTTATAAAGGTAAATTTTTAAAACATATAGGAAATTATCTTTAGAGCTTAATATAAATTCTTTAATATAAATAAGAGGTTAAGCTAAAAAGCTTTAGGAGGGGAGAGTTAATATAAATTACCTCCTAAAGCAAAAAAATTATATTATATTTTAACTAGTATTTATTATTTTTATTGTGGACTGTCTTCTTATGATTGTCTTCCATACATTGTTTTTCTGATTCTTGATTTTCAGCCTTACTTATTAAAAAACCTACAGCAGTAAAAAGAGTATTTCTTATTTCTAATGCTACAGGATTTTCAGTGTCATACATATATATCCAATGAGATAGGATTATTGCTATTAAAGATCCTAATGCAATTATACCTGTAAATATTACCTGGAATCTTTTATTATAAATATTATTATTGTTTGTGATAACTTTACCACCGAATATATATCCAAATATAGAAGCCATAACAGTTTTTATAGTTGTATATGCTTCATTATTCATACCAATTCCAGTTAAAGATATTATAATGGTATGAAAGAAAAGGATTAATCCAATTAAGGAGATTAATCTAGTTGCAAGGCATTGAGTATTCCAAAGTTTTTTTAGTTCTGTGAAAGCTTTTCTCATAAGAATCACCCTTTGTAGTACAGAATATGTGAAAAATCCATGTTAGGTGACAGGGTTAGACATAAAATAAGAATGTTTTAAAGATTAATAAATTAAAAAGCAAAGAGCTGATACTATAACATCAGCTCTTTGCTTTTTATAGACTATATTAAACTTTTAGTTTTATATTACATTTATTTCATTATAAAAGTAAATATTCAATTTTTACCTAGTGTTTAATCTTAGTAAAAATTTTTATTGACCGCAGCCGCCACCACAGCTTCCACAGCCGCCACCAGCATTTTCAAGTGGCTCAAGGGATAATCCACGACCATTTTCAGCAGTTCCTGTTATGGTAAAGCCTTTAAAATCATCTATTAGTTCAGGCTTTATTAAGAAAGTTATATCTTTAACTTTTTCAACTATATCTCCTTCTTCATCCCCACCTAAGGTTATGTTGAAAGCAGGACCGCTACATCCAAATCCAGCTAAGTTTATTCTTATTTTATAATCCTTAACATCGTTAGAGTCAAGAAAAGCTTTAAATTCATCATAAGCAACATCGCTTATATTTATAACACTCATATTTATACCTCTTTTCTAGTGGATAACCATTATCCTTTATTTGTTTATATTTTAAACTAATAATTAGTATAAAACAAATTGAAATAAATAATACATATATAAACAACTATTTGAATAAACAATAGGTAACCCATAAAAAATTCATAATTTTAATATACTATTGTAATAGTGTATAATAAATTGAAACTTAATTCAGAGAAAAGTTTAATTCTATGTATATTAGCTTAATTTAACATAGAATTTTATAATTATATTTTAAGTTATAATTTATGTAGAGATTTGAAATATAATTATAAAGTCTTTAAAGATATAGGGTTTAAGTTTTGAAGCTATTTTATACCTTTACTTAAAGCAGTATAAATCAAATATCCTTTCAATAAATAAGATAATCATTTATATTGAAACCCTATAATAAGGAAATAGAGTTTAAAGGAGAAGAATTTAAATGAGTAATATATTAAAGCCTTTAACTAAGGAAGAGTTTAACATATTATCTAAAATAAAATTTAATAATATAAATGAAGGGTTTGAAAATTATACAAGTGGCATTCTTTCAGTAGAAGAATCAAAAGATGGTGAAGATTTTAAGGATTATAACCTTAAGTATGAGAGTAGATTTATTAATTTTGTTAAAGAAGCTTTTATTCTTAACAATAGGAAACCTATATTAATAGATTTTTATTTAAAGGATCTTGAAAGTGAATCCATACTTAAAATTTTAGACTTATTAGATTATGATGATAAATTAATTTTCATAGATAACCTTAAAGCCTTAAAGGAAGATACCATATATTTTCTTGTAGAAGAAGAAGGATTAATTCCTTTTTTAACTAGACTATCTACAAGAGAAATTTTCTTTATAACTATGTATTTTACAGAAGTTCCTTTGGCTTTATGGGGAAACTATAATTTGAGTTTTCCTATGTTTTTTAAGGGAGAAAGGGCTCTAAATTCATATCTTAATATAGCTAAAAACAATAGTTTACTTATTAGGGATATTAGTTACAAATAATAGTTTTCTTAGAGGTTTCTATTAATCCTTAAGGGGAAAATAAATTTTACCTAGATGGATAGAGGTTTTACAATTTCTCTACTTAGTGATAAGGAAATATTTAATTAGATAATGGAAAATATTTAAATAAATTAGAGGTTTGAAAGAGGTGTACTTATGAATCCAGTAGCTTTTTCTTTATTTGGAATAGATATTATGTGGTATGGTATCTTTATTTCATCAGGAATGTTAATAGGTATTATACTTACTAAATATTTATGTAAGTATAGGAATGTAGATTATGATAAGCTCTTTGATGGCGCATTATTATCTTTATTTTTTTCAATAATAGGTGCCAGAGCATACTATGTAATTTTTGAATTTCAAAATTATAAAGATAATTTAATAGAAGTATTTAATATTAGAAATGGGGGACTTGCTATTCATGGTGGTTTAATAGCTGCCTTTGCTACAGCATTAATTTATACAAGGATTAAAAAGTTAGATTTTTTATCTATGGTAGATGTGGCTGCTCCTTCTATAATTCTTGCTCAAGCTATAGGTAGATGGGGAAACTTTTTTAATAGTGAGGCCCATGGGGGACCTGTGTCCTATGAATTTATAAAGTCTTTCCCAGAATTTATACAAAAGGGAATGTATATTAATGGAACATATTATCACCCAACTTTCTTATATGAAAGTATATGGAATCTTATAGTATTTGGAATACTTATATATATGTTAAAGAAAATTAAAACAAAGGGTGTTGTATTTTTTAGTTATATAGGATTATATTCATTAGGAAGATTCTTTATTGAAGGGTTAAGAACTGATAGTTTAATGGTTGGACCACTTAGAATAGCACAGGTAGTAAGCTTACTTGGGGTAGCAACATGGATATTATACCTTATATATATAAGAAAAAAGAAGGAATAACTTATATTCCTTCTTTTTTCTTATAGGCTTAAACCTTTACTTGCAATAAGAAACATCTCTCCACCTAAGATTAATGGATATACTATCTACCTAAACCTCTTTTATCAAGTTCTCGATAAAAGGTGTTCCTTGATATATGACAAAGTGTGCAAATTTTTGTTACTGTATATCTTCCTTCCGTATAAAGATTCATAGCTAGATCTACGTCAGCTAATGGATCTAATTTCCGCCCAAACTTAACTCCTCGTTCTTTGGCATCATTTACACCTTCTTGCTGCTTTTCAAGGAGAAGGTTTTTCTCAAAGACTACAAAACTACTAATCATGTCAGTTATAAGACTACTGTCATTGGTATAAGTGTTAAACCAAGTTTCTTTAAGACTCTTAATATAACATCCTTTTGATTCAATAGCTTTAATAGTGTCTAATAAATCTTTAAGATCTCTTCCAGTTCTTGATATAGAAGGGACGACTACCATGTCCCCTTTTTCTAGAGTAGAAAGTAAACCCTTAAAATTAGGTTTTTCCTTACTTGAATAGGGAACAATATCCTTAAATATATTTTGGCAGCGTGCATGCCTTAGGTCAAGAATTTCGGTGTCTATATAGGTGTTGGCAGGAGAAATACAAATATATCCAATTAATCTAAATTGGTTATTATCATTGGTGTGTGACATAATACCACCCTTTCATAAGGACAAAAGTATAGTATATACATTAATAATATCATAATATTTTAGAAAATAAAGTCAAAAGTTAAAATAAAAATAGATTTTTTAGAATAAAAAAATATTTAAGCATAAAAAATATAAATAATTCTGAAGAAAATAATATAATATTGTAAAAAAATAAGTTTTAACCTATATATAGGATGAAACTTAGACATTATAATTTAAAATAAAAGATAAATTATGATGTTTATTTGTATTCTTTAAAGGCATAAGCTTTTAAAAAACATATGCAATTTAAAAAATAACAGCTTTTAAAAAATTACATAAGGTTTTATAATAAGTTGTGGGGATTATATAGAATAGGAAGTGAGATAATTGGAAAATTTACTAACAAGTCTTGTTAATAATAACATTAGCTATACAAAGGATGGAAATGTAGCTTCTTATATACCGGAGCTTTCTAAAACAAATCCTAGTGATTTAGGAATTTGTGTTGTAAATTTAGATGGTAAAGAGTATGGAGCTGGAGACTTTGAAAAAAACTTTAGCATACAAAGTATTTCAAAAGTTATAAGTCTTATGTTAGCTATTCTTGACAATGGGCAAAGAGAGGTTTTTTCAAAGGTAGGAATGGAGCCAACTGGAGATAGTTTTAACTCTATTGTAAGCTTAGAGGTAAAAAATCCTCATAAACCATTCAATCCTATGATAAATGCAGGCGCAATAGCAACTACAGCTTTAATAGGTGGAAATACCTTAGAAGAAAAAATAGAAAGGCTTTTAGAGTTTACAAGAAAAATTACAGGAAATGATAATATAACATATAATAAAGATGTTTATCTATCAGAAAAACAAACGGGAAATAGAAATAGAGCATTAGCCTATTTTATGAAGAGTAATGGGCTAATTGATGGGGATGTAGAAGAAATACTAGATTTATATTTTAGGCAATGCTCCATTGAGGGAAACTGTAGAGATATAGCTAGAATAGGTGCTGTGGTGGCTAATGATGGAATAATACCTTGGAGTGGAGAGAGAGTAATTTCAAGGGAAGTTAGTAGAATTGTAAAAACCATAATGGTAACTTGTGGTATGTATGATGCCTCAGGAGAATTTGCAGTTCACATAGGAATACCAGCAAAGTCTGGAGTAGGAGGAGGAATTCTTGCTTCTGTACCAAGGAGAATGGGCATAGGAGTATATGGACCAGCTTTAGATTCTAAGGGGAATTCCATTGCAGGAATTCAAGTCCTTCAAGAATTATCTAAAGAACTTGATTTAAGTATTTTTTAAAAAATATTATAACTTTATAATTCTATTAAATTAAATTAAAGACTTGTATAAACCAAATAGGTCAATACAAGTCTTTTTTATATATAACTGGTTTAAAAATTATCTAAGTTGTTGTATTATAGTTTTATGAAGTTAAAAGTTAGTAGATTTTTGTAAATTAATAGTATAGAAAAATAATTAAGATTACTAATGATATTCTATAACAATAGTTTATATATTATATGTAAGAATAAATTTATTTATATAGGATAAGAATGTAAATAAATACAATATTAAAAGTAATCATGGAATAGGTATCACTTTAGCTTTATGATTTATAATGTATATTTATAAAAAGTGATTTTTTAGTTCGGAGGAAGTATATGGAAAAGTTATTAATTTTAGATAGTAATAGTCTTATGAATAGAGCTTATTATGCCTTACCTTTACTTAGCAATAGTGAGGGAATTCACACCAATGCAGTTCTTGGGTTTACATCCATGCTTTTTAAAATGAAGGAAGATATAAATCCAGATTATGTGGTAGCAACTTTTGATAGGAAAGCACCTACTTTTAGACATGTGGAGTATAAGGATTATAAGGCAGGAAGAAAGAAGATGCCGCCAGAGCTTGCAGAACAGTTCCCTATAGTAAAAGATATGTTAAAGCTTATGGATATAAACATATTTGAAATAGATGGTTTTGAGGCAGACGACTTAATAGGAACTTTAGCAAATCATGCAGAAAAAAATAATATGGAAGTGTATATTGTAACTGGAGATAAGGATGCTCTTCAATTAGCCTCTAAGAACATAAAGGTAGTAATAACTAAAAAGGGTATAACAGAAAAAGTAATATATGATGAAAATGCTATGGTAGAAGAGTACGGAATTACTCCTAAGGAGTTTATAGATGTTAAGGGACTTATGGGAGATACCTCAGACAACATACCAGGAGTTCCAGGCGTTGGAGAAAAAACTGCCATAAAACTTATAAAGACCTATGGAAGTGTAGAGGGTGTTTTAGAGAACATAGAAAATATAAGTGGTAAAAAGTTAAAAGAAAATCTTATGGAATATAGAGAGCAAGCTATATTTTCTAAAAAGCTTGCAACTATAATGACAGAGGTTCCAGTAGAAATTGATTTAGAAGAGATAAAGTCTAAGAAGAATTTAGATATAGAAGGAGTAAGACAACTTTTCTATAAATTACAGTTTAAATCCCTACTAGATAAGCTACCAAAGGCACAGGTATCAAAAGAAGAGGAAAATATTCAGATTAAGATCATAGAAACCTTAGAGCATATTAATAGTTTTAAAGAAGAAGCTTTAAATGAATGTCTATATATGTCCTTTAATATAGATGGAACTTCAAAATATTCAGAGTTAACCTTAAAAGAATTGTATATTAGGGTTAAAGATATTGTATATTTCATTAATATGAATAATATAGATAATAATGTATTAAAAGAACTAAAAAATATTTTAGAAGATGAAAATATTAAGAAAATAGGTTTTGATGTTAAAAATGCATACAGTGCCCTAGAGAAGATTAATATAGAGCTAAAAAGTTTTACTTTTGATGTAAAGGTGGCTGCCTATTTAGTAGATGCATCTAAAGGAGACTATGAAGCTAAGGTGTTAATAAATGAGTATCTTCATAAAGAGGTTGAAGGAGAAGATAGGGAGATAAGAGCGAAGGAAACCTTCTATTTAAAAGATTTATATGAAGCAGTAAATAAAAAGATACTAGAAGGTGATATGGAAAAGCTTTTATATGATATAGAACTTCCACTAACAAAGGTGCTTTCTAGTATGGAATCCTTAGGATTTAAAGTAAATAAGGAAATATTAGATACCCTTGGAGAGAAATTCACTGAGGAAATAGATAAGACTCAAAAAGAGATATTTGCTTTATCTGAGGAGGAATTCAATATAAATTCTCCAAAACAACTAGGAAAAATACTATTTGAAAAATTAGATTTACCTGTTATAAAGAAAACCAAAACCGGATATTCTACCAATGCAGAAGTTTTAGAAGCATTGGGAGATAAGCATCCTATAATAGAGAAAATAATATATTATAGACAGCTTGCAAAGTTATATTCAACCTATGTGGAAGGATTAAAGAATGTTATAGAGGAGGATGGAAATATTCACTCATCCTTTAATCAAACTGTAACAACCACAGGAAGACTATCAAGTACTGAACCAAACCTTCAGAATATACCTATAAAGTATGAGATGGGAAGGGAGATAAGAAAGGTATTTGTACCATATAATAAGGATTCAGTAATACTTTCAGCAGACTATTCACAAATAGAGCTTAGAGTTCTTGCTCATATTTCAGAGGATGATAATCTAATTAACGCTTTTAAAAATCATAGTGACATACACACAAAGACAGCATCAGAGGTATTTAATGTGCCACTAGATGAAGTTACTTCATTGATGAGAGGAAGAGCTAAGGCAGTTAACTTTGGAATAGTTTATGGAATAAGTGATTTTAGTCTTGCTAAAGACTTAAAGATAGCTAGAAAAGAAGCTAAAGAATATATGGATATATATTTTGAAAGATATCCAAAGGTTGAAAAATATTTAAAAGATATAATAGATGAAGGCAGAGAAAATGGATATGTATCAACTATAATAAATAGAAGAAGATATATTCCAGAAATTAAGGCCTCAAATAAAATAGTAAAATCCTTTGGAGAAAGATTAGCCATGAATGCTCCTATCCAAGGAAGCGCGGCTGATATTATAAAGCTTGCTATGGTTAGGGTATTTAATAGATTAAAGGAAGAAAAACTTAACAGTGAATTAATACTTCAAGTTCACGATGAAATAATACTAAATGTATATAAAGGTGATCTTGAAAAAGTTAAGGAAATAGTAAAAGTTGAAATGGAAAATGTTATGGATCTTAAAGTGCCACTTGAAGTGGATATAAATGTTGGAGAAAACTGGTACGAGGCAAAATAGGAGGAAGTTTTTATGATGAAGGTGGGTCTAACTGGAGGAATTGGCTCTGGTAAAAGCACTGTTTCCGCTATTTTTAAAGAGATAGGTTTTCCAATAATAGATGCAGATTTAATTGCAAGAGAAGTGCTTTCTTTATTTCCAGAAATTCTTGAAAGAGTAGGAAAGGAATTTGGAGAAGGGTTTTTAGATGAGGATGGACTATTAAAGAGAAGAGAATTTGGAAACTTTATATTTAAGTATCCTAAGGAAAGAATGAGATATGAGAACATAATAATACCTTATATTAAAAAAAGAATATTTTCATTGATTAAAGACTATGAAGGTTTAGGGGCAGAAATAATTATTTTAGATGCCCCAACCCTTATAGAAAATTCTTTGCATAAAGATATGGATTATAATATATTAGTATATGTGGATAAGGAAACTCAAATAAGAAGAATAAAAGAAAGAGATAATATGGATTGTGATGATATTTTAATGAGAATTAATTCTCAAATGTCCTTAGAAGAAAAAATAGAAGAGGTTAATTTTGTTATAAGTAACGCTGAATCCGTAGAAGAGACCAAAAATCAGGTTATGGAAATTGCCAGTTTCTTTAATTCCTGCAAATAATTGAAGGCGGGGTATAAAAAATGAAGCAGATGAAAAGCCTTATTTTAATACTAGCAATATTTATCTTATCATTATCCATGATGTACTTTGCCATTAGGATAATGTATCCATTAAAATATAAAGATACTATAGTAGAGTATTCTAAAAAGTATGATTTAGATCCATATCTTGTAGCAGCAGTTATAAGAACAGAGAGTGGCTTTAGACCTAAGGCTAAATCAAATAAGAATGCTATGGGACTTATGCAACTTACTGATAGCACTGCAGAGTGGGTGGCTAAGGAAATGGGTATAAAAGATTTTAATATAGAGGACTTAAATAATCCGGAGAGAAATATATCCATGGGATGTTGGTATTTAGAAAACTTAAACAAAGAATTTAAATATGATAGCAATTTAGTGTTAGCTGCTTATAATGCAGGAAGAGGAAATGTGAATAAATGGCTTAAAGATGATAGATATTCAAAGGATGGAGTAACCTTAGAATTCATTCCCTTTAAGGAAACAGATAAGTATGTAAAGAAGGTAGATGTAAACTATAAAATATACAAGTTTTTATATAAGGACTTAGATAAAAAGTAGATAGTATTATTCTATCTACTTTTTTCTTGACAGTATTACCTGATGTTTATATAATAATATATATAATATGCAGGTGTGGCGGAACGGCAGACGCACCATCTTGAGGGGGTGGCGAGTGAATACTCGTATGGGTTCAAATCCCATTACCTGCACCATTATAAAAATTAAATATTATGCAGATGTGGCGGAATTGGCAGACGCACTAGACTTAGGATCTAGCGCCTTAGGCGTGGGGGTTCGACTCCCTTCATCTGCACCAATAGAATATAAGAAAAAAGGATACTGACTTTTTAGTCAGTATCCTTTTTCTTATAATTAAATGTTAGAATATAGAAATAAGACTAGAATTTAAGAATTCATTAAGAATTTAAAATAAATATATTAAAAAGTAATTTGTATTATAAAACTATGGAGGGGATAGAGATGTGGAAAAAGAAAATTGCCCAGAAAAAGATTCAGTTTATTCTAATATCTATTATTTTAATGGTATCTTCATCTATATTTGCAACATCTATAAGTTTTACAAGTACAGTTTCAAAACATACTGAGAACTACTATAAAGGAGAGAATATAAAGGATATTGTAGTTCAAACTTATAATGAAACTATTCTATCAAAGATTGAGAATTTTATAAAAGAAAAAGAACTAGAAGAAAATGATATAAGATATGCAAAGGGACTTATGATAGATAGACAAGTATTTTTAGATGATAAAAATCTCGGCTTAGGAATGGCTAATTTAGTAACTTATGAAAGTGAGAAAAAGCATCCATGGGATGTGGTAATAACTAAAGGGGAGAAAAGAAATACTCCAAGTGAAGGCAGTATTTGGGTAACTAATATTTTAGCTGATGATAAAAATTTAAATATAGGAGATAGAATAAGGATAAAAGATGGAGAAAACTATAAAAGTTTTAAAATATCGGCTTTAGTAAATGATTCTTTAACACCAAGTTCTTTGACTTCTTATAATAATCTATATATAAATAATGAGGATTATAAGATTTTTAATAATCCTATGAAATCTAAATATATTGGATATGATTCATCTAAAGAGGGTAATGATGCAATATTAGAACTTACTTCTTATATAGGGGGTTCTGTAGAAGGGATTATATATGATAAGTGGATTACTATTTTTTCAGCAAATGCTACCAGTATAATTACAGGGGCTATAGGTATGAGTACAGCAATGTTAATCTTTATTTTATCCATTATAATAATAAGATTTATTTTATGGAATAACATTTTAAAGGAGTATAAATCTATAGGGATATATAAATCTTTAGGATTTACCTCAAAGAAAATAAGAAATATATATTTGAAAAGTTACGGGATAGTTGGAATTATAGCTATAAGCCTTGGAAGCTTTTTAAGTATAACTCTTATAAATTATATGGTAAGGATATCTGTTAAGTATATTGGTATATATATAAGTGATGTAAGTAATACTGTATTTATAGGATTAACAATAGTTCTAATGAGCTTTATATTAATGGCTAATATATCTTTCTTGCTTAGAAGGTTAAGAAAGATAAAGCCAGTTGAGGCATTAAGAATTGGAGTAAATTCATCTAAAGAAAAATTTAAGAAATCTAAGATTGAAGATGCATTTTCACCTCTTTCTATGGCTATAAATGATATCTTTAAATATAGAAAGCAAAACTTAATTATAGTTATGGTGTTGTCCTTTGTAATGTATCTTTCATCCTTTTTAGTTACTGTAAATTACTCTATGAATAATGCAGAATATAATGCATGGAATATATTTGGAATATTGCAAGGGGATATTACAATAGATTTTCCTACAGGAGATAGTTCTTATAATAGAGCCCTAGATGAGATAAAGAAGGATTCAAGAGTTTTAGGGGTAAGAGAATCCTCAATAGATATAGGTAAAGCTGTATATTTAGACATTTCTAAATACAATATACAAAATGCTCAAGTTGCTACTAGTTTATATGATAATTATGATAATAGAGAAGGCTTTAATGTATCTATTCTAGAAGGAAGAAATCCAAAATCTAAGAATGAAGTTGCTGTTACAGATAAAATTTTAAAGGGTGCTAAATTATCTATTGGAGATTATATTAAGGTGAAAATATTAGGAGAAGAAAAGTCACTACTTATAACTGGTAGATATGCTAGTATGATTTCAAATAACCATAGTATGAGAATGACTTTGGATGTGATACCTAAGGAAAGTAGAAATAACCTTGATAACCTAAATATTAATGTAACTTTAAAAGATAAGATGGATTATGAAGATTTTAAAAAACATTATAACAAAAGATATGAAATATCTTCTATGGATATATGTCCAAGTGTAGTTGTCCAAGCTAATAAGTCAGTGGTTGAAACAATTGTGCCAATAACAACAATTATACTTTTAGGAATATTATTGTTTAGTGTTATAAATATTATAAATATTATAATGATGAATAATACTGATAACAGAAGAAATAATTCTATTATGAAATCTTTGGGGTTTTCAAATATATATATTCTAAAGAGAACCTTATATAGGATTATCATACTTACAACTATTTCTGCCTTAGTTGGATTTACTTTAAATACAACTATATCAAAGCCTATGTTTAAAATACTTATGATGGAAATAGATGGATTAATTATTTCTCAGAATCAAGTTGTAATTACCATCTTATTTATATCCATTTTAACTATAGTTACAACAATAATTACAATGTTTAATATAAAGAAAATATCCACAGTAGAGCTTATGGAAGAATAGGGGGAGAATTAATGGAAAGGATAATTAAAGTCAGAGGTTTATGTAAATCATTTATTTTAGGCAAAACATCAAATAATGTATTAAAAAATATTAATTTAGATATATATGAAAAGGACTTTACTGTAATAATGGGGAGTTCAGGTTCAGGAAAATCTACATTGCTATATTCTATTGGTACCATGGACTACCCTAGTGCAGGTAGCGTTGAGCTTTTAGGAAAAGAGATAAATAATATACATGAAAAGGAAGCTACAAGGATTAGAAGTAATGATATATCATTTATTTTCCAAAGTATAAATTTACTTTACGATTTAACTGTAAAAGAGAATATTACTTATTGTGGCTACTTAAGTAATAGAAATAAGAAAGAGGTAAATAAAAGAACAGATGAATTATTAGAAAGGTTAGATATAAAGGATATAGAAAATAAATACCCTTCAGAAATATCAGGAGGACAGCAGCAAAGGGTTGCAATTGCCAGAGCATTAATAAATAGCCCTAAGGTGATCTTTGGTGATGAACCTACAGGAGCCCTTAATTCTTCAACTGGGGCTAAGGTATTAGATATACTTACAGAATTGAATGAAGAAGGACAATCTATAGTAATGGTAACCCATGATTTAAAGGCAGCATCAAGAGCTAGTAGATTAGTCTATTTAAAGGATGGAAGAATTGATGGGGATTTATCCTTAGGAAGATATAATGAAAAAGATTCAGAGAGTAGAGAAAAGAAAATCTTTGAATTTATAAAAAGTAGAGGATGGTAAAATAATGTTATAATAAAAGTGGGGGGAGTGAAATCATGGATACGATTTTGGTAATTGAAGATGATAATGATTTAGGAAACCTAATAAAAGACTATTTAGAGATAAATGGATTTCATGTATTAAGAGCTAATGATGGTCTAAAAGGTGTAGAACTTGCTAATGATCCTATGATAAAACTCATTATTCTAGATATTATGCTCCCACTTTTAGATGGTGTTGAGGTTTGTAAAAGAATAAGAAGAATATCAAAGATGCCAATACTTATGTTATCAGCTAAAAGTGGAGATATGGATAAGATACTAACATTAGGAATAGGAGCAGATGACTATATGACAAAACCTTTTTCTCCCATGGAATTAGTTGCAAGGGTAAAGGCTCATATAAGAAGGTATACTTCATTCTCTAGTGATATACCCTTAGATGTAAAAAAGTTTGGAGATTTGATAGTAGACTCCAAGGGGTACAAGGCTATATTAAAGGATAAGGAAATATTATTAACCTCTAAAGAATTTCAAATATTAGACTTTTTTACATCTAATCATTCACAGGTGTTTTCAAAATCTCAGATATACGAACATGTATGGGGATATAGTGAGTATATGGATGAAAACACCATTGCTGTATACGTTAAAAGGCTAAGAGAGAAGCTTGGAGAATATGGTGAAAAATCAATAAAGACAATATGGGGAGTAGGGTATAAGTGGGAAATAATAGAATAAAGAAAGGGTATATAGGTAAAAGGGTTGCTATACTCACATGGGCAATATATATCATCATTGTGTTATCTCTCATATATTCTATTTTAATGCTAAATAAAAAGAGTGAAAAAATAGATACATCTAATCCATTAAGAATAGAAACTTCAAATCAAAGAGATTTAGTTAAAGAAATGTTTAAAGAAAACAATTATTATATGAAGAGTGATTTTTATAATTATGTAGTTATAAATTTAAATGGTGAAGTTATCTTTTCTTCAATAGATGATTTTGTAAAAGGAGAAAAGATAAATATTGAAACCCAAATAGGGTATGATAATGTGTTTATAAAAAATAATCAAGGGCTAATTAGATATAGTACTCCTTTAGTTATTGATGGACTTCAAGAAGGCACTATAATTATAGATTTACCACAAATGGTACTAAAGTATGGAGAGGGAAATAGGGAATTTGTACCTTTGTGGTTACTTTTATTTTTAATAGGAATATTAATTTTTAAGGTAAATAAATTTGTACAAATTGATATAATAAATCCAATTAGGGAGATTCATAGTAGTGCAAGAGCTATATTAAATGGAAATTATAATAGTAAAATAATCTATGACTATCATGGGGAAGTTGGAGAGTTCTGTCATGACTTTGAAGCTATGAGAGACGAAATAAAGCACTCGAAAGAGAAGGAAGAAGAGCTTAAAAGAAATGAAAAAGAATTATTAGCTTGTATTTCCCATGATTTAAAAACACCACTTTCCTCTATTTCAGGATATATTGAAGGCATACGAGATGGAATTGTAAAAGATGAAGAGGGGATAAAAAGATATTCAAATATTATATTAAAGAAGTCTAAAGAACTTTCAAAATTAATAGATGATATATTAGAACAATCAAAGACAGAATTAAATGAGATGAAAATGGAGAGAAGAGAGGTATATTTTGATGACTACCTAATAGAAACTTTGGAGGATTTATCTATTGATGTAGCTAATTATAATATGAAATTAATTGTTAAAGGAGTAGTTCCAAGGACCTTAGTTTTTATAGATACAATAAGAATAAACCAAGTTATAAATAATATTATTACAAATTCCATAAAATACTCTAAATCAGGAGAAAATATTGAAGTTTTAATAGATGAAGATATATCTAAAATTACTATAAATATTAAGGATTTCGGAAGTGGTATTGGTATAGAGGATATCCCTTTTGTTTTTAATAAGTTTTATAGAGGAGAAAAGTATAGGAATACTAATATACCTGGTTCAGGTCTTGGTCTTTCTATAGCTAAGTATATAGTGGAGTTCCATGGAGGAACCATAAAATGTTCATCTTCCTTTGAGGAGGGGACTATTATTAGTTTTACCATACCTAAAATATAGATTTTTAAGAAATATAAAAAGTTTTAAATAATATGAGAAGTAGAAAGTTGGTATAGTTTATGGAAATAATTATTAGAAAAGAAGATAATGAGGACAATAATAAGGTATATATGTTAATAAAAAAAGCATTTGAATGTGCTGAACATTCAGATGGAGAGGAACATAATTTAGTAAATAGACTTAGGAAATCTGAAAATTATATTTCAGAACTTTCATTAGTAGCCTTAGATCATGGAATTATAGTAGGACATATTATGTTTACAAAGATAGTTATAGAAAATAGAGATACAAAACATGAATCTTTAGCCTTAGCACCACTTTCAGTATTACCAGACTATCAAAATAAGGGTATTGGAAGTAAGCTAATCAATGAAGGTTTAAAGAGAGCAAAAGATTTAGGATACAAATCAGTTGTAGTACTGGGTAGTAATAAATATTATCCACGTTTTGGATTTGAGGAAGCCTTAAAGTTTGGAATTAAAGCACAATTTGAAGTTCCAAGTGAGAACTTTATGGCAATTGAACTAGAAAAAAATTCACTTCAATATGTAAATGGCACTGTAGTGTATGCTAAGGAATTCTTTCAATAATATTAACAATAGGAACTTTATTTAATATAGAAAATAATAGAGAAAAACCTTAAAGTTTCGATAGTTAAAACTAAAAAAGATAAGAAAAAACAGATAGATAGACTAACGATTAGTCTATCTTATTTTATAAAAATAATAAAACTTGAAATTAAAATATATTAAATATATAATCTATCAATTAAGACATAAAATATATTAATGACTAATGTATACAAATTAAATATACTTACATTTATTTTAGGTTATACAGATTTTTATAATAAATTAGTTTCATATAAATTTATATAGCATCAAAGATGAGGTTACTAAAGTTATATTATAGAATAATAAATTTTTAGAAGTGTAAACTAAAAAGAGTTAAGTTGCTACAAAATTTTATATTTGAAAAATTCTATATAATATGACTTTTATTTTATGTAAAACACTATATAAAAATAAAAATGAGAAAAGGAGATACTAATGAAAGAGAGAGAAGTAATAATAGAAGCAGGCTTAAATTTAGAAAACACCTATGCTAACCTTCCAAAAATATTTTTTACTAATCAAATCTTAGGACATGTACCATCACCAAAGATAGCAGTATTGAATTATCCATTAATAGAATCCTTGGGGTTAAATGCTAAGGCACTACAAAGTGACAATGGAGTAGATATACTTTCAGGAAATAAAATTCCAGAAGGTGCTACTCCCATTGCTGAGGCATATGCAGGACATCAATTTGGAAACTTTACTATGTTAGGCGATGGAAGAGCTATGCTTATAGGGGAACATATAACACCGAAGGGAGAGAGAGTTGATATTCAGCTTAAAGGTTCTGGTAGAACTCCATATTCTAGGGGTGGAGATGGAAAAGCATCATTAGGTCCAATGCTAAGAGAATATATTATAAGTGAGGCAATGAATGGATTAGGGATTCCTACCACTCGTAGTTTAGCTGTGGTTACAACAGGTGAATCAATAATAAGAGAAACTAAGCTTCCAGGAGCAATACTCACTCGTATAGCTGCTAGTCATATACGTGTTGGAACATTCCAGTATGCTGCTAATTGGGGGACAGTAGAAGACATTAGAGCCTTAGCAGATTATACATTAAAAAGACATTTTAAAGAGGAGAATTATAGTGGGAATCCATATATTTTCTTACTTAAAGAGGCAATAAAAAAACAAGCAGATCTTATTGCAAAGTGGCAACTAGTTGGATTTATTCATGGGGTAATGAACACTGACAATATGGCAATTAGTGGAGAAACTATTGATTATGGTCCTTGTGCTTTTATGGATACTTATGATCCTAGAACTGTATTTAGTTCTATAGATATTCATGGAAGATATGCTTACTTTAATCAACCTAATATTGCTGGATGGAATCTTGCAAGATTTGCTGAAACTCTATTACCATTACTTCATATTAATCAAAATGAGGCAGTTAATATAGCCAATGATGCTATTGCAGATTTTCCTAATCAGTATAAGAATAATTGGATTTCTGGCATGAGAAGAAAGCTTGGTATCTTTAATGAAGAAGCTGAGGATGAATATCTTATTGAAGGACTTTTAAGCACTATGCAAAAATATGAGGCGGACTATACTAATACTTTTCGTGATTTAACCATTTCTAAGAAAGAAGATATAGCACTATCTGGTACAGTAGAATTTGAGAAATGGTATGATTTATGGCAAGAGAGATTAAAAAGACAAGAAAAATCAGAGGAAGATTCAAGAGAACTTATGAAAAATAATAATCCATCAGTAATTCCACGTAACCATAGGGTAGAAGAAGCACTAGAGGCTGCTGCAGACCAAGGAGACTATAGTGTTATGGAGGGACTTTTAAAGGCACTTTCAAAACCTTATTCATATTCTAAAGAGCAGGATTATTATTCTACATTACCTGAGACATCAAGTTGCAAATATAAAACTTATTGTGGAACCTAATATAAAAATTAAGATTAATAATTAATAAGGTAAGGGGTTTAATATAACCCCTTACCTTGCTCATTATTAATATTTTTATAGTAAGATATATAAATTGATCTTTAGACTTAAAATTCTATCTTTTTTACGTATAGTCATAAAAATATTCTTTATTAAACCAAATCTTCTAAATGTCCAGTATCATTAATACACTTTATAGTTAGGTTATTATTTAAAATATCATACTTTACAATGCTGATGCTGCAATTGTCAATCTCTATACCAAATCTCTTATACTGTTCTAAATCTAAAAATTCACATAAAAGTATTGCAATGGTGCCTCCAGAAGTTACTATTACAACATTTTCATATTGCTGTTTTTTTATATCATCTATAACTTTCATTACTCTAGTGCGAACGTCTTCACCGCATTCGCCATCAGGATAAGGCAAATCTGCTAAATGCTTATGCCACTCTTATGCATAATCTTCATCAGTGGTATATCTCTCTTCCATAGTTAATGTATCCCATGAACCCATATTAATCTCTCTTAATTCTTTTTTAATAATAATATCTGTGTTTACATAACTGTTTATTATTTTGGAGGTTTCTATAACTCTTTTCAAATCACTTGAGTATATAATATCTATATTATATTTCTGTATTCTCTTTCCTAATAATTCCGCTTGAATTTTTCCAAATTCATTTAAATCTTTATCAGCAGCACCTTGAAATTTTCCATCTCTATTCAAATTAGTTTGTCCGTGTCTTAATAAATAAATATTCATTGACCCACCCCTAAATTAATTTTTTTATTTAAAGTGAACTGTAGTTTCAAGTTAGTAAACATTGGTTTGTAATATTTTATAGTTGAGAGCTGTGATTATTATACCATATATTGGTTGGAACTTATTTGCTTTGAAGCAAGTTTCCCTAACAGAATAGCGGTATTATTTTTAAGTTCCTTATTACAATCACTGTATTCTAGGTTTTAATGACTCTATGACTCTATCTTTTGATGTATATACTATTGATTTTAGGTTATAAAATAATAATGAAGGTTTTAGAGTGTTTTCCATACATACATGTAATTAGACTTATATTTTAAAATATTTAAGGATGGTGAACTAATGAAAAATAAACCTAATATCCATTGGAAATCTATATCTATAAGTATGGTGTTTTTAATACTAGTCATGTTTTCCTTTGCTATAAGTTTTAAAGAGATCAATAAAACTAATCCGACTTTTGCGGTAGAGGATGGGAGTAATATTATTATTCCAAAACCTTTAAGTTATAAAAAGGGAGAAGGGAAATTTATTCTAAAAAAAGATACTCCAATTTATGTGAAGGGAAACACTGAAGAGGAAACAGAAGAAATTAATAAAATTGCTGAATTTTTAAAAGGAAAACTAAAACCTTCCACAGGATTTGATTTAAATATTATTAAAGGAGATAATCCTCCACCAGGCAGTATATATTTAACTACTATAGGAGGAGCTAAAGATAAGGGAAGTGAAGGCTATACAATAATAATAACCCCAGAAAATATTAAAATTATAGCAAATAAACCAGAGGGTCTTTCAAGGGCAGTGCAAACTTTAAGACAACTATTACCAGCAGATATTGAAAAAAATACATTAGTAACTAATATAGAATGGAGTGTCCCAGCTGCTACAATAGATGATAAGCCAGAACATGCCTATAGAGGATTAATGATTGACGTGGCTAGACACTTCTTTACTGTAGATGAAATTAAGCGTCAAATAGATTTAGCGGCACAATATAAAATAAATAGGGTTCATTTACATCTTAGTGATGATCAAGGCTGGAGATTAGAAATAAAGAAATGGCCAGATTTAACGAAGATAGGAGGAAGTACAGAGGTAGGCGGTGGACCAGGAGGATATTATACTCAAGAAGAATTTAAGGATATAGTTAAATATGCTGCTGAGAGGTATGTGGAAATAGTTCCTGAATTTGATATGCCAGGCCATAGCAATGCAGCTTTAGCTTCTTATGGATTCTTAAATGAGGATGGTAAGAAGAAACCATTATATACAGGTACAAATGTAGGTTTTAGTTCCTTTATGACTCACGATGAAAAAACCTATGGATTTATTGAGGATGTAATTAAAGAAGTCTCTGAAATATCACCTTCAAAATATATTCATATAGGGGGAGATGAAGCAGATAGTACTAAAAAGGAAGATTATGATTATTTTGTAGGAAGGGTATCTAAAATAGTTGAGAAGTATGGAAAAACTGCAATTGGATGGGATCCAATTGATACCTCACCTCAAATTAATTCAAGTGTTATACTTCAAAATTGGAAAGATTCCAATGCAGCAGCTAGAGAAAAGAATATGAAAATGATTATTTCTATTGCAAAAAAAGCTTATTTAGATATGAAGTATGATGAGAACACTCCATATGGATTAAATTGGGCAGGATATATTCCAGTAGAAACTGCATATAAGTGGGATCCTACAGACTATGCTCCCAAGGAATTAGTTCTAGGCATAGAAGCTCCATTATGGACAGAAACAATTGAAGATACTAAGGCTATGGATTATATGATATATCCAAGACTATTAGGTTATGCTGAAATAGGATGGACACCTAAAAATGCTAGAGAGTGGATAGAGTATAAGAGTAGGCTAGAAAAACATGGAGAGAGAATGAAAAATCAGGGAATAAATTACTACAATGATAGTACTATATGGAGAAGTAAAAAGAAATGATTTTAAAATAGTTATATCTTATAGTAGGATTTTAATAAAAGAGATACAAAAAGTGAAAGGAAATGGCCAAGAATTTAAAACTCGGCCATTCTTTTAAATTAAGAGATAAATATAAATATAACTTAAAATTATCCAATAGAAGATTTTAATGCTAGTTATGCTAAGATTTTTATAGATTATTATTTACTAGAACGGTTAACATATTAATGCCGGCAAATAATAATTAAAATAAAATTTTAAGGAGGAAACTAATATGGCTAGTTACAATAGAACTTTAGTACCAGAAGCAAAGAAGGGTTTAAACACATTAAAGAATGAAGTTGCAACAGAGGTTGGAATACAAAACTATGAGAATGCAGACAAAGGAAACCTTACTTCTAGACAAAATGGAAGTGTTGGCGGAGAAATGGTTAGAAGAATGGTAGAAAGCTACGAAAGAGGACTTTAAAATATAAGTAATTATTGATGTACTAAGAATTAACTTGATGCATTAATATAAATAAGTCATAAGAATAATTGATAGGAGCTAGTAATACCTTATAGGTAATACTAGCTCCTGTTTTATATAGATTTTAAATATATATAAATATTATACTTAAAGTTCATAGTATTCTAAAAAAGAATAAGAGGCTTAAGTTTTCATTTTACTTGTGATTATGACTTTAGCTATTATTTAATTCAGTAAATTCATCTTTAATAGACCCATTAAGAGTTGGAGATAGATCATTCATAAATTTTAATAAGGAATCTTTTTTATCTCCTTCAACAGGGGTTGGGCAATAGTCATTTTTATAATCTACAGAAGATATAGATGCTGGAATTACCTTAAAGGTATAATCCTTAAGCTCATTACCTTGAATATTAAATTTTGTTTGTAAAATAAAAGTTCTTTTTTCTCTAGGATTAGAATTTCCTCCAAAGCTAAAATTAGATAAGGAGTAGGCTATTAATTTACCTTTATAATTCTCCATGGTTTGTATAACATGAGGATGAGAACCAAGAACCATATGAGCTCCACTGTCTATTGAAAATCTAGCTAAATTCACTTGAGTATCTATAGGTTTAAACTGACTCTCTATTCCCCAATGAAAATATGGAATTATAACAGTTGCTCCATTCTCTTTTAACTCATCAATATCTTTTTTTATTGTATTTCTTAGTTTTTCTGTATCACTCCAACCTTGGTATCCAAGAAATCCAAATTTTACTCCTTTAATATCTTTTAATATTTTAAAACCTTCTCCACAAAAGTCTACCTTAGCATTTTTAAGAACCTCCACAGTATCATCAAAGCCCTGTTTTCCATAATCATATATGTGATTATTTGATAGAGTGACTCCTTCAATACTAGAAGAAGTGAGTATATTTACAAAATCCTTTGAACCTTTAAAATGAAAGACTGTACCAGACCCCTTATTTGCTTTTTTAGTTGCATCAGTAAAAGTGGTTTCTAAATTTACTAAAGTATAATCGTCATTTTTAAATATATGTTCTACATTTTTCATAAAATAAGTATAATCATTCCCTTGATTCTGAAGCATTGTAGGAAGACTTGTAGATTTGGCGAAGTTAGTATCTGTACCTAATGTACAGTCGCCAGCAGCAGAAAGTAAAATTTCTTTTTTTTCTAAGTCTTTTTCTTTTGGTTTATCATCTGTAGTAGGGGTAGGGTTTACTGTAGTAGTAGCATTATCTTTTGGTTCTGTTACTGGATTATTTCCATTGGACTTATTAGAATAAAATAATTTACTAAATGAATATACAGATAATATAAGTATTATAATTGAAAAAGTTGCAAAACCTATTCTTCTTATTTTGAATTTCTTAGAGTTACGCCTTCTTCTCCTCAATTTAATCCCCTTTCTAAGTAATAGCTTACTTAAATTTTTAAAATATCTTTTATATAACTTAGAATAATTTGTGAAAATAAAACTCAATATTATAATAGTATAAATATTAGATTTTATTTTTTATAAACTATATTAATACAAGTACATAATAAGACTTTTAATTATAATTAGATCACTTTATTAAAATATAAGTATGAATTTAAAATTGTCTATTTTAAAGATTAAATTAGAATAATAAACTAAGTTAATTTTAATATAATCTTTATACTTATTCAACGGATAAAGTCTTAAATTTACTATAAATATAAAACCTTTCAATAGCTTCTTAAGAGTATGAAGAAGTCTATTAAAAGGTTTTAGTTTACTTTATTCAAGACTTTATAACTCTAATAACTTTAGCATTAAGTAAAAATTAAAGTTATAGAATCTAGAATAGGTTAAACTACAATGAAGAGAGAGGAAAAATCCTTACTCTTAATTGTAGCCTTACTTTATGTTTAATACTAAATATTGATATATTCTAAAACTCCAGAAATCATATAATTCCTTATCATATTCTTTAAGAATATTTAAAAATATAGGTAATTGTCCTTTTTTCTCAATTCCTTTCATAAGGTGTCTAGGGTAGGGTACATTTTTTTTGTAAGATTGTTTAGGATCAATAACCTTTAAGGTCAAATCCTTTTGAACATATAAATCTTTACAACGGATATCTAATTTTTTAAAACCAAGCTTTTCAAATTCTTTTATAAGTTTTATTAAGTTAATAGAAAGTACTTTATCAAGTTTATGTTTTTTTAAATATTTATCAAGTCGTTTTCCATCTACATAATCTCTTATTATGTAGTTTTCACCACTCTCGTATACTTTAGGGAAGTTAGAACTTTTTTTGCAAGCTTTTTTTAGAATATAATATTCATCATCACATACTTTTTTTCTGCCAAATATCTTCATAACCTTTCCACTAGGAAGGAGATACACAATACCATTATTACCATGACCAAGAACCTCACCTTCTTTTAGATATTTCTCCATATTTTCAGTCCATGTTAAAGAAAATCCTTGTCTTCTAGTCATAATAAACCTCTTAATATTATTCTTATGGTCAGTATATTCATATGCTTTTGGAATAGTTACTAAAATATGGGATAACATCTAATAAGACTTACAATGTGCCTAAAACAGGTTACAAAAAAATATTGCAATGATATAAGAATGTGATATAATCATATTAGAAAAGAAATTAAATAGCTTTTGATCTGAGATATACGAGAAGCTCTTATTTTGAACCTACAGTATTTAAAAGGGAGTTCAATATTTAAAGGTGGATTTGTAGTCCTATAAGCCCTACTATTTTTACTAGGCCTGGAGAGATTGAGACCTTTGTGAGAGCACCCACCTATCAGAGTGATAGGTGTCAAAATCAGGGCGCCGGTATTTTGGATTATATATTAGATTTTTCTTTAGGAGAGCTTAAGTTAAGCTCTCCTTTTTGCATACTATAAATTAAAGTAAGAAGTGATTATTTATATGGGATTCCATGGTCATTTCTTAATTTATACATTCATAAACTTTGAGACTTATCAACGAATAATTTGCATGTATAAACTACCTTTCGAGTATGGAACCCTATAATACCATTAAAATAACATACTAAAGTATTATAAAAGGGATGAGTGGTAATATTATGTTATGAAGCAGAAATATTAAAAAATTAAATTTAACTTATTTGTTGATTCTTTCCTTGAAATTGTAGGTTTTAAATATTGTATAAATAAAGCTTATATTTAAAACCTTTATATTTATAGGGTTTTAAGTTTTAAGTTTAATTTATACATATATCCAAAGAAAGATAAATCAAGGATATTTTTAATGACTAAGTTAAGTGTTTATGTAAAAACTATATAAGTTAAAGTAATTTAATATAAGTATTTTATTATAGATAGGTTTATATTAAATAATAGAATTAATTTTAGCTATAAATTTTAACATAGAAGGAAGGTTAGGATATGAGTAGATATGATAAAGAAAAATTAAAGAAGGAGCTTACCCCAATACAATATGAGGTAACTCAAGAAAACGGTACAGAAAGACCTTTTAATAATGAATTTTGGAATCATAAAGAAAAAGGAATATATGTGGATATAGTATCAGGAGAGCCACTTTTTACTTCTTTAGATAAATTTGATTCAGGATGTGGATGGCCATCATTTACAAAACCTGTAACTAGAAAAAATATTACTGAGAAAGCGGATTTTACTCATAATATGCATAGGATTGAGGTAAGAAGTAAGGAAGGAGACTCCCATCTAGGTCATGTGTTCAATGATGGACCTTTAGAAGAGGGTGGTCTTAGATATTGTATAAATAGTGCAGCATTAAGATTTATACCCTATGATAATCTTAAAGAAGAAGGGTATGGAGAATATATAGAGGTGCTTAGGTGATTTTTGGAAAAATATCGTTAACTATTATAACTTTACTAGTCTATCTATAGGTAAGATATTGATAAAACATATTAATTAGAAAAATTTATTAAAAACTTTTTATAATCTGTTGACAAAATTTATGAGAACCATTATCATAGTAACCAAGGAGTTAATAAATAATAATTATTAACTAGTAATGAGTAAACATATTTAATTAGATTTTAAATAAATTTTTAGGAGGTTTTTTATTATGGAAAGATTAGTAGGAAATGTAGCTCCATGTTTTAACATGAAGGCAGTAAATGGAGAAGGTAGTGACTTTATAACAGTTAAGAAGGATGACTACAAAGGAAAGTGGCTTGTTATGTTCTTCTACCCACTAGATTTCACTTTTGTTTGTCCAACAGAAATAACTGGATTCAGCAAGAGATATGAAGACTTCAAGGCTGAAGGAGCAGATGTATTAGCAGTAAGCTGTGACAGTGAATTCTCACACCAAGCTTGGATAAAGGGAGACCTTGGAAAGTTAGCATTCCCAATGGCATCAGACTTCACTAAGTCAGTAGCTAAGGATTATGGAATATTAGTTGAAGAAGATGGATTAGCATTAAGAGGATTATTTATAATCGATCCAGAAGGTAAGGTAAGATATTCTGTTGTTCATGACTTAAACGTAGGTAGAAGTGTTGATGAAACATTAAGAGTATTGAAGGCTTTAAAAAATGGAGGACTATGTCCAATAGATTGGAATGAAGGAGAAGATACTCTATAATTTAAAGCTTATATAATAATTTAAGCTAAGGCTTAAAACAATAGATTCATTCAAGTAGTTTCAGGACCCCCATGATATTCATGGGGGTCTTATTGTTATTATATTTTTTAAAATACATAATTAAACCCTTTAGTATCAATGCTTTTCTATACAAAGTTGTAAACATTTATTATAATGTTTATATAGGAAAGAATATACTATACTTAAGGGGGATTTGTTTTATGAAAAACTTAGTTTGTACAAAGTGGGTAAAAGAAAGATTAGGTAATACTGATGCAGTAATTTTTGATTGTAGATTTTCTCTTATGGATCCGGAATATGGAGAAAAAGCATATAAAAAAGAGCATATAGAAGGGGCCATAAAGATAAATTTAGATAAAGATCTAGCCTCAAAGGTTGAAAAACATGGGGGAAGACACCCACTTCCAAAGGTTGAAGAATTCAAAAGCTTTATGGAGGACTTAGGAGTTTCTAATAATTCTACAGTTATAGTATATGATGATGGTGATTTAGCAGGAGCATCAAGACTTTGGTGGATGCTTAAATATATTGGTATAGAAAATGTACATGTAATGGAAGGTGGAATAAAGAAGTGGATTTTAGAGAATAATCCAACCACTGATGAAATATCCAATATAAATAATAAGGGAAGTATAACTGTAAAACTTAATGAAGACTTAATTTGTGATGTGAACTATGTAAAAGAAAGAATGAAGGATAAAAATACTATTATAATAGATTCAAGAGCTAGAGAAAGATACCTTGGAAAGGTTGAACCTATGGACAAAAAAGCAGGACATATACCAGGATCTAAAAACTATGACTGGGCTAATAATTTTAAGGATGGTAAACTTATTTCAAAAAATGACTTAAAAGAAAGGTTTAAAGGGGTAGAGGATTATAAAGACATTATAGTTCATTGTGGTTCAGGTATAACAGGATGTGTTAATGTTCTTATGCTTAAAGAGATTAATATAGATTCCAAACTTTATGCAGGAAGCTGGAGTGATTGGTGTAGTTATGAAGAAAATCCAGTTAGCACAGAAGAGGAATAATTGTTATAGAACTACAATTATTCTTATGGTATAATTTTCATATAATATTTAATTAGGAGGAGATACCATGGAAATTAAAGATAAAGTTTTAGATTTATTAAAAAAAGAGGAAGCTTTAAAGGCTGGAGAAATATCTGAAAAATTAGGAATAGATAAAAAAGAGGTAGATAAGGCAATAAAGGAGTTAAAGAAAGAAGAAAAAATAACATCTCCTAAAAGATGCTTTTACTCTGCAGTGTAGTAACATATATTGATTTTAAATAAACATAATTTTAAAAATAAGCACTATGAAATCACTAGTGGCAATGGGATTTTCATAGTGTTTATTTATATTTAAGAAAGTTATAGGAGTTTTAATTTTTAAAATTAATGCATATAGATTAACATTTGAATTTAAAATTCTATAAGGATTATGAAAGTAAAACAGAAAGAATTCTATTAATTAGTATCTTATGATACAATGTTTAAAAGTTAATTTTATATTTTAAAAGGTTTAATAGGTTAGGAGGATGGTAATGAAGATAGGCATGAGGATAGTTAAGACATCTATAGCAGTATTTTTTTCTATAGTAATCTCTAGATTTTTAGGATTAGAAAGTGGATTTTTCGCATGTATAGCTGCGGTTATATCTATGGAAAGCTCTATTATACATTCCTTTAGAGCAGGGATTAATAGAATAATTGGTACAATACTAGGAGCATTTATAGGACTTATGTTCGCACTTATTTCTCCAGGAAACCCATTCTTAGCAGCCCTAGGAATATTTATAATAATATCCTTATGTAAATATTTTAAATGGAATAAGGCAATTACTATTTCTTGCACTGTTTTTAACGCTATAATGATAAATTTAGATGGTAGAGATCCTTTCTTATATAGTAGTCATAGATTATTGGAAACCTTGCTTGGAATATCAATAGCTTTAATTATAAACTACTTAATAAAGCCACCAGATCATAATAAAAAAATTGAAGTTAAATATAATAGTATAAGAGATAGACTTCTTTATATTATAGAGGATTTTATTTTGAATAATAGAAAGCAAGAATTAACAGAAATAAAGGCAGAAATAGTGCAGCTTGAAAATATTATTAAAGTTTATGAAAATGAAATTTTTATTAGTAATGATATAGATAAAATTAGGATTTACAAAGAGATAATAGATTATATAAAAGAGATAATGGTACATATAGAAGCTACCTATGTTTTAGAAAATTACGAAAAATTAAATGAGGAAAATTTAAGATTCTTTAAAGAGTTATTTCATAATAAAAATGTTATAATGGATGAGGGTGAAATTTCAGAGAGTCACCAAAGTATTATATATAATTTTAATATAAAGAATATTTTACAAAAATTTCTAATAGTAAGACATAGAGAAGATGAAATAATTTAAGAAAGGATTCTTGATAATGAATAAGCAGAAATTAAAAACTATACTTAAAATATTATTATTTTTAGTATTATTATTAATAGTAATAAAATTATTAGGACATGCTAAACTATTACATAAACTTAGAAATCTGGATTCCTTAATAGAATTTATAAAATTAAGAGGAAAATATGCAGCAGTTGTTTTCTTTATTATGTTTTCCCTCAAACCATTAATTTTAGTATTACCATCAGCAATGATGTCCGTAGCGGCAGGGGTTATTTTTGGGCCGGTCTATGGATTTATTTTAAATATGGTAGGATTCTTTTTTTCAGGAACCATAGCATTCTTTATATCTAGGTTTTTAGGGAAGGATTTTGTGGACAAGATCCTAAAAGGAAAAGCTCTTAAGATAAATCAGAACTTAGATAAAAATGGATTTAAGGTTTTATTACTTTTAAGACTTCCTCCAGTATTACCTTATGATCCTTTAAGTTATACTTGTGGACTTAGTAATATGAGATATGTACATTTTATAACTGCATCTTTAATTGGGGTAATGCCAGAAACACTGTGTTATTCCATAATGGGTGAAAATTTTAGAGATCCTTTATCAGCAAAGTTTTTAATTCCTCTTGGAGTAGTTATAGTAGCTACTATACTTTCAGGATTTGCATTTAAAAAAGCTAAGGATAATTAATTTAATAATTATAAAACTAGTATTCTAAAATAAACACAATGAAGTTGTTGAGTTTCAACATAATTTCATTGTGTTTTTCTTTTATACTATTAACTCAAGTATGTTTACTTACAAGTCCTATTTTTCTTAAATCCTATTTTAATAAAATAATTATAATAAAAAGGATTTATTATAGAAATGTAGAATTATTTTTTTATGAGAGGTGATATTGTGCTTAAGGTTAATTTAAATATCAATAACTTTGTAGTTAAGAGTGTAGATTTAAACAATGTTGCTAATATAAATGAGTGGATTTTTAAGAATATAAAAGAAGTAGAAAAGGTAAGTTTTTGGGAAAACTTCTTAGGTTATTATATAACAGAAAACGAATTATTTTTATCTATTGAAAACCAAGAGGGCAATATAGTAGGGGCTATGAGAGGAACAATAGATGAAGAAAAAAGACTATTTATTCTCTTTTATAATTTAACATGGGAATTAGAAGAAAGTAAGCTAAAAAAAATTATCTTTGATTCACTTTTAGGGGATATAGAATCACTAGGAATAAAAGCAACTTATATTGCTGTTATGGAGGGGGATGTAAAATCACAGTACTTTTGGAATAGTAACGGATTTACAAAAATAAGAAGAGTAAAAGAGTACTATTGTTTAGAAAATAAAGATCTCATAATAATGCATAAATGAAATTTATAGTTGACTAACCATGAAATGGAAAATATAATAAGGTTATAAACTTATGGTTACGGATTTGTAATACTTTTAAAATTATGGGGTTGGGGGGATATTTGTGAAAAAATTTAGGTTTTTGATTTTTACAGGGTTATGTTTAGGTGGGATAACTGTTTTAGGGACCCAAACAACTAATGCTGACACCACTGGAAATACAAAAAAGGGAGCAGTAATAAAATCTACAACCTTGTCTACTAAAAAAATTGTAACCGTACCTGAAAAAGAAAAAATAAAGGATTCAAAGGGAAGTTTAGCTTTATCTAGAGGAGGTAGCACCCAAGGGAATCAGGTGGCAGCCTATACTCATAATTTCATAGGATCTCCTTATGTTTGGGGAGCTATGGGACCAAAGGCTTTTGACTGTTCAGGTCTTACAGCCTTTGTCTATGGTAAGGTTGGTATATCCCTTCCTCATTACACTGGATCACAGTTTTCCATGGGAAGTTCAGTTCAGAGAAACGATTTAAAGCCAGGAGATTTAGTATTTTTTAATACCTATGGCCCTATATCTCATGTAGGGGTTTATATAGGTGGAGGAGAATTTATACATGCACCTGGAAGTGGTAAAAAAGTCACTATAAGTGATATTAATAATGGATATTATTCTTCTAGGTATGCAGGAGCAAGAAGATACTTAAATTAATTTTATATACTATGATTAAAAGCACGGGCAAATTTTGTCGGTGCTTTTTTAGTATAAAATACTTTCTTAAATAATATATATTAATTAAAGTATTGTTTTTAGGAGGGAATAAAGTGAAATACACAAGATACAATTATAAGAAAAAAAATAATGACATATTTAAATTTTTATTTACTTTAATACTTATAGTCTTTACATCCTTTCTAATAGGAACTGCTGCTTATAGAGTTTTTATAAAGGGAAAGATAGAAAAAGATAATACTAATATCAATATACCTAAGGTATCTGATGACAATAATAAAGGGAATGTGATTAATAAAGAAGAAGATTTTAACTTTTATGGGGTTCAGATTGGAGTGTTTTCTAAAAAAGAAAATGCTGATAATACGAAGAATAAAATGAATAATAAATATAATGTATTCTATGGTAAAGAAAATGATAAATTAAGAGTTATGGTGGGAATATACGAAGAGGATAAGGTGAAAGAGACTATGGATGGCCTTACTAACGAAGGGTTAGCTCCAATTAAAGTTACCTTTTCATTAAAAAAGAAGGATTTTTGTGATGCAGAAATAGGAGAGATTCTACGAGGAAATCTAAAGATTTTAAATAAATTTGAAGATAAAAACAGTAAACCAATACAAACTAAGGAATTAAAAGAATGGACTAAAAATCTTAAAGAAGTAGAAAAAGATAGCAGAAATTATGAGGTTTTAGAAGAGATAAAAAAGTTTACCTTAGAGCTTCCAGATGAAATTACAAAGGATAAAGTTCCTGTATATTATGAAGCTATATACAATGTATTGAAGAAAGTTAAGTAAAAAGTCTATACACTTATACTTAATTAAAATATATTTATTAAACATAAAGGACTGTATACTAGTGCTATTGTACTAATATATAGTCTTTTTTATTATACTTTTTTATAAGGCTATATAATGGAAAACATAGTAGGGTCTTTTTTACTTAATGTAAAGTGTTTTATTAACACATTAATATAAAGTATGCTTTTATAGAAATACATTTTAATATAGATAATTTTATTAACAAGTTTATAGTTTTTTAAACTAAAAACCTATAAATTTGCTTGTGTATTAAAATATTAAATGGTAAACTATATAAGATGGAGGTGGTGGGGTTGCGCGAAGGCGTGTTTAAGGGAGGATTATCATGGATATTGATAGTTCTTTTTGCTATTTTAGGAAATTTGTTAGGTGAACTTATAGGAAATAGTGTCTATGCTCTTAGATTTTTAAAGGAATTTTATTCTATAGGTCTTACTCAACCACTAACATTGGACCTAGGGATAGTAAGTATGAGCATAGGATTAAAGTTTAATTTTAACATATTATCCATTTTAGGAATTATACTTGCTATTTTCATAATAAAAAAGTTCTAGGATGTGATTAATTTGAAAATTGTTTTAGCTTCAGCTTCCCCAAGAAGACAGGAACTTTTAACAAGGGTTTTAGAGGAGTTTACAGTTATAATAAGTGATTTTCAAGAAGAAACTGTAAAGTTTAATGGAGATTTTGAAGACTATGTAAAAGAAATATCAAAAGGAAAGGCAACAGATGTTGCAAGCAAGCTCGTTGGAGATTCATTAGTTATAGGAGTAGACACCATAGTTGCCTTTGAAGGAAAGGTTCTTGGAAAACCTAAGGATAATGAAGAAGCTTATGCTATGCTAAAAATGTTAAGTGGAAAAGTTCATACTGTATATTCAGGAATAACTTTAATGAAAACTTTAACCAGTGAAATTTTAAGCACTAGTGTAGCAACTAAAATAAAGTTTTCTAATTTAAGTGATGAGGAAATCTTAAATTACGTAAATACTGGGGATGCTTTAGATAAAGCAGGAGCTTATGGGATACAAGGACTTGCAGGAGTCTTTGTTGAAGAAATTCAAGGATGCTATTATAATGTAGTAGGACTTCCTATAAATAAATTAAATAGTATGCTAAAAAACTTTCTATAAGCTTAAAGTACATATTTTGAGGTATGGGGTAAATTCAAATATTATATAAAAGGTGAGTGCTTTTTATGGATAATTTAAAAATTATGGATTTACCTGAAAATGAGAGACCAAGAGAGAGATTAATAAAATATGGACCTAATACTTTGTCAAATTCAGAGTTACTGGCAATAATTCTGAGGAGTGGAACTAAGTATGAAAATGTAATAGAGTTAAGCAATAGATTATTAAAGGAAAGTTCGGGAATAAATGCTTTACTAAAATCTAATTATGAAGAGCTTACCTCTTTAAAAGGAATAAAAAAAGCTAAGGCAACGCAAATTTTAGCTTTATCAGAGCTATTTAAAAGATTTAATAGCTATTTTTCAGGGGAAGCTTATAAGGTATCTTCCCCTAAGGATGTATTTACCTTAGTTAAAAATGAAATGTCCTTATATGATAAGGAAGTCTTAAAGGTGATTATCTTAGATAGTAAAAACAGGGTTATATGTTATGAAAATATTTCTATTGGAAGCTTAAATTCTTCTATTGTTCATCCTAGGGAGGTATTTAAAGAGGCAATAAGAAAGAGTGGAGCTTCAATAGTTATTTGTCATAACCATCCATCAGGAGATTCTACACCTAGTAAAGAAGACATAAATGTAACCATTAGGTTAAAAGAATGTGGTAAAATGTTAGGCGTTGAATTAATAGACCACATAATAATAGGAATGAATAATTATGTAAGCTTAAAAGAAAAAGGTTTATTGTAAGGTGAAAGGAGATATATAAATGGGATTATTCGGGATAACTAAAGATATGGGTATAGATTTAGGAACAGCTAATACACTTGTATATGTAAAAGGAAAGGGCATAGTTTTAAGAGAACCTTCAGTTGTGGCTATAAATAATAACACAAAAAAGCCGCTAGCTGTTGGAGCAGAAGCTAAGCTTATGATAGGTAGAACACCAGGAAATATAGTAGCTATAAGACCAATGAAAGATGGGGTTATAGCTGACTTTGATATAACTCAAACAATGCTTAAGAAATTCATAGACAAGATTACTGCAAAATCAGCTTTTGCAAGCCCAAGAATAATAGTTTGCTTCCCATCTGGAGTAACAGAGGTGGAAAAAAGAGCAATACTTGAGGCTACAAAGCAAGCAGGAGCTAGGGATGTTGTACTTATGGAAGAGCCTATGGCAGCAGCAATAGGAGCTGGTCTTCCAGTGGATGAACCAACTGGAAGTATGATAGTTGATATTGGAGGGGGAACCACTGAGGTTGCTGTAGTATCCCTTGGAGGAATAGTTACTGCTAAGTCCTTAAGAGTTGCAGGAGATGAATTAGATCATGCAATAATAAATTATATAAAGAAAGAATACAACCTAATGATAGGTGAAAGAACATCAGAAGCAATTAAGCTAGAATTAGGATCAGCCTTTAAGATAGAAGGTGAAGAAGAAAGAGTTATGGAAATTAAGGGTCGTGATTTAATTTCTGGATTACCAAAGATAATAGAAATTACAGAAACTCAAATAAGAAGTGCTTTAAAAGAGCCAGTAGCATCTATTATAGAAGCTATAAAAACTACTCTTGAAAAAACTCCACCAGAGCTTTCAGCAGATATAATGGATAAAGGAATAATGCTTGCAGGCGGAGGAGCTCTTCTTAGAGGTCTTGATGAACTTATAAAGAATGAAACTCATATGCCTGTATATATAGCTGAATCTCCTCTAGATTGTGTTGCCCTTGGAGCTGGAAAAGCTTTAGATAACTTTGACAGTATAGCAAGACAACAAAGAGGATAATCATGAAGTTCTTTAAAAATAAACTGGCAGTTACTGTTGTGGTGCTGTCAGTTAGCTTTTTAGGTATAATTATTTTTACTGTAAAGAGGGACAATAAGAGTATTATAGAGAGTGGAGTAGGAACAGCATTAAATCCTATACAAAAGGTTGCATATACAATTAGTGACAAGTTTAAGGGTGCTTTAGAGTTTGCCACTAATTTTTCAAAGGTAAAGAAAGAAAATGATGATCTTGTAAAGAAGAATGACGAACTAGAAAATAAATTAGTAGAATTTAATGGGTTAAAAAGAGAAAATGAAGAATTAAAGGAAACATTGAAATTTACAGAAGAGAGAGATAACTATAACTATGTAAAAACTAACATAATAGGAAAAGCAGGTAATAGCTTTTTAGATGGATATATAGTTGATAAGGGAACTAATGATGGATTAGCTATAGGAATGGTGGCAGTAACCTCTAAAGGGTTAGTTGGCCAGGTTACTTCAGTTGCTTCTAATTGGTCTATAGTTCAATCTTTAGCTAATGAGAATATTTCAGTAGCAGCTATGGTTGAAAGTACTCAAGATAGTGATGGGGTAGTTAAAGGATATAAAAGTTCTTCAAATTCCATACTTGCAAAAGTTTATCACCTTCCAGTAGATTCAGAAATTAAAGAGGATGATGTTATTTTAACTTCAGGATTAGGAGAGATATATCCTAAAAATCTTAGAATAGGTAAAGTAATATCTGTAGAGGAAGATAAGGGTAAGGTTATGAAAATAGCTACCATAGAACCTTATGTTAACTTTAATAAGCTTCAAGATATGCTTATTGTAGTACCTAAAAATAAAAGAGAAATAAAGTATTAATTAGGTGATATTTATGAGGAGATTTATTCTTGCATTAATATGCATAGGACTTTTAGTGTTAGACAATACAGTTATGCCATTTCTTAGTTTTAGAGGTGCCTACGGAAGCTTACTGTTTTCTTTTGCAATATGCTATTCTATAGTTGTAGATGAGTGGGAGGCTCTGTTTATAGGATTATTATCTGGTATCCTTCAAGATATATATATGTTTAAAGGATTTGGGATAAATTCTCTTGTAAATATGATTCTTTGTATAGCAACTTGTAAAATAGGAACAAATATATTTAAAGAAAAATCATTTATTCCTGTTATAACTAATTTCTTTATGAGTATGTTAAAAGGGATCATGGTATTTTTAATACTATATGTATTGAAACAAAACACAGACCTTCAAACTGTAGCTATAGGAAGCGTGTATAGTCTTATAATGGCTATGATTATGTATAAAAGAGTCTTTAAGTTAAGTCAGAAACCATATATGAAAAAAGATTGGAATTTTTAAAAATTAGGTGATGCTATGAAAAAGAAAAGAAATTTAGACAGGTACAATGTTTTAATTGTGATTATGCTAGTTATATTTTCTATTATTATAGTTAGACTTTTTTACGTACAAGTAATAAATTATGATAATTATAAGGAACTAGCAGCTAATAGATCTATTAAGCAGATTGCAGAAGTAGCACCAAGGGGTATGATATTAGACAGTACAGGGTCAGTTCTTGCAAAGTCTGAGCAAAGCTACATGGTAGTTTATATGGAAACTAAGGATAATAAAGCAAAGATTTTTGATACCTTAACCAATCTTTTCAAAGTTTTAGATGAAACAGGAGAGACTTTGGTAGATGAGTTCGCATTGAAAACAGATCCATATAGATTAGAGTTTAAATCTAGCGACCCAGATGTAGTAAAAGCAATGGAAATAAGATTTAAACTTGATCGTGGTTTTGATGAAGCAATAAAAAGAAGGTTATTTAAAAATGTTGAAGAGCTTACAGATGAGCAAAAGGAAAAGGTAAATGAGGAGCTTTTAAAAATAACTCCAGAAGAAGTCTTTGATAAGCTTATTAAAGATTATGAACTTTATAGACTTCTAGGAATGGAGCCTAAAGAAGCAAAGGATTTAAAGGGGAGCGAGATTAAGGAAAAGCTTCTTGAAAAATATTCATTAGAAGAAATAAGAAAATATGTATTAGTTAGAGATAACATAAAGATGCAGATGTTTACAGGGTATAAGCCAGTAGTACTTTCTAGTAACATAAAGAAGGAATCAGCTTTTATCTTCCTTCAAAGACTAAATGAAATGCCTGGTATAGATATAAATATTCAGCCTATAAGATACTATCCTTATAAAGACTTAGCTTCTTCAGTTATAGGATATATAGGTTCCATAAATAGCTCTCAAAAGGAGAGATATGAAGAAAGAGGATATGATGTATCAGTAGATACTATTGGTAAATCAGGTATAGAGTCGGCCTTTGAAAATAGATTAAAGGGAGCTAAAGGTGGTACTGTTGTTAAGGTTAATAAAGAGGGTAGAAAGACAGAGGAGCTATTTAGGCTAGACCCAGCTCCAGGCCAGAATATACACCTTGCCCTAAGAAAGGATCTTCAATATACAGCAGAAAAAGCTTTAGAAGACACTATGCTGGCATTACAGAAAAAGGGAAGAACTGGAGACGGTCTTATAACTAAGAATGCTACAAGAGGATCTGTAGTTGTTTCGGAGGTAAACACTGGAAAAATTTTAGCTATGGCATCAAAACCAGGCTTTGATCCAAATGATTTAGCTGTACCAGGTAGGCTTACTGAAGAGCAAATAAAGGAATACTTTAGTCCAGATTTAGAAAAGTTTGGACAAGAGTATATAAAGAAGATGGGGCTTTCTAAAACTGTAGATGATTTATTCCCTAAGGATGAAAGAGTAAAATCCTTAAGACAGGACCCTTATGATTTATACCCAAAACCATTCTTTAACTATGCTACCCAAGGGGTAACAGCTCCTGGATCTATTTATAAACCTTTAACAGCAATTGCAGGTCTTGAAACTGGAGTTATTAGTGCCGGAGAGGTTATTAATGATAAGGGATTCTTTAATGATACCACTACAGGATATAAAGACTTAAAAGGATTTAAAGGAAAGAATGATGGTGGTTATGCACATGGAGCTACGGATATGAGAAAAGCCATAGCAAAATCATCTAACTATTATTTCTTTGAAGTTGCCTACAGACTTGGAAAACAGATGGGAATAGATAAGTTAGCTGAATATGCGTGGAAGTTCGGACTTGGAAGTGACCCAACTAAAGAGATGAAGTCAACCACTGGAATAGAGATAGAGGAAAACATTTTTGGTCAAACTTATAACCTTAAAAGTAATAGGGAAAGTGTTGCACTATACTCAATAATCGATGTGGTGGATAAGTTTAAACAGGGGTCCTTTGGAAGAAGTTCCTTTAAAGGAATGGATATAGGAAAAAGTAGTGAAGATAGTGATGATGTAGCAAATGCTAAGGAAGCTATTAAAGAAAGTATAAGAAAAGTTATAGGAACAGCTGGAGAAAAGGATGAAAACTTTAATGATGTAAGTAAAGAGTTTAAGGAAAAGATTAAGGCTTTCATAGAAACTATGCCAGAGGATGAGCAAGCTACTTATATGAAACAGCTGGATGCTATGACTTATGATTTAACCTCTTATATAATATTTGATGTTAGAAATAACATAGATGCTATATATAATGTGCTTAATGCAGCTATTGGTCAGGGTATAAATCAATTTACTCCTCTTCAAATGGTAAACTTCATTGCAACAGTAGCTAATGGTGGTACTAGATACAGAACCCATTTAGTAGACAAAATTACTGATTCTACGGGAAAGGTTATAGAAGAAGTAAAACCTCAAGTTTTAGAAAAGGTGGAAATGTCTGACGAAACTATAAGAGTTGTTAAAGAGGGAATGTATAGAACTGTCAAGGATGGTACAGCTGGAAGTCTTGCCAGTTTCCCTATAGACAATGGAGGTAAGACTGGTAGTGCTACCTTTAAAGAAGATGGTAAACAAGATGAACTTGGAAGAACTTCTTATGCTACCTATGTAGGTTTTGCCCCACTTGAAAAACCAGAAATAGCAGTAACTGTTGTAATATATGATGGTGGACATGGTGGTGAGGCAGTACCAGTTGCAAGAGCCATATATGAGCAGTATTTTAAGGAAGAATTAGATAAAATAGGTTATAAACCTATGTATAACTACAAATTACCAGAATAAAATTAAGGAGGCTTGTAAAAAGCCTCTTTTTTTATAAAATTTAATATAATTTATGTTTAAATTTGAAGGATTTTGATTATTGTTTGTTGAAATAGTATGTTAAGCTATTGCTGCATGGAGGTTTATTATGTTTGATGACGGTATAATTATAAAAGGAAATAAGGAAGGATTAAATGCAGTTATTAAGCTGGAGAGATATGGAGATTTTGATGATGCAATTGATGCCTTAGTTAAAAAGCTTTCAAAGGGAAAGCAGTTTTATAAAGGTTCTACATTAAAAATAACTACCAATCTAAAATACATAACTGATAGGGATAAGAGAAAGCTTGAAAATCTCTTATTTGAAGAATTCCTTATAAAAGAATGCATTTATGAGGATAAAGATGAAAAGATAAATAAGGTTTTTACTGGAGTTTATGAAGGTAGGACAAAGTTTATTAGAAAAACTATACGAAGCGGACAAAGTATAAGCTATGTTGGAAATATCGTAATAGTTGGAGACATTAATTCTGGAGCAGAGGTATTTGCAGGAGGAAATATAATAGTATTAGGAGCTATAAAAGGACATGTTCATGCAGGTACTAGTGGTAATGAAAGAGCTATAATTGCGGCTTTTTCTATGGAACCACAAATTATGCAAATAGGTGACATTCTTACTATATCACCTGATGATGGAGAAAAACCTCGCTATCCTGAGGTCGCAAGGATAAGAGATGGATCAATAGTAGTAGAGCCGTATCTAGTAAATAAATACATTTAAATTGGAGGTAATTTTTTATGGGAGAGTCTATTGTTATAACTTCTGGAAAGGGAGGAGTAGGCAAAACTACAACTACAGCAAATATAGGAACTGCTTTAGCAGCTCTTGGTAAAAAGGTTGTTGTGGTTGATGGAGATACTGGGCTTAGAAACTTAGATGTTTTAATGGGTCTTGAAAATAGAATAGTATATACTATAGTAGATGCGTTAGAGGGAAGATGTAGATTAAAACAAGCTCTTATAAAAGATAAGAGATTTTCAAATCTTGCATTACTACCAACAGCACAAACTAGAGATAAAAATGATATATCTCCAGAGCAAATGTTTACTTTAGTAAATGAACTTAAAAAGGAGTTCGATTATGTTTTAATTGACTGTCCTGCTGGTATAGAGCAAGGCTTTGAAAATGCAATTATAGGAGCAGACAGGGCGGTTGTAGTTGTAAATCCAGAAATAACTTCTGTACGTGATGCAGATAGAGTTATAGGAAAATTAGATGCTAAGGGTCTTGAAACTCATGATCTTATAGTTAATAGAATAGATTTTGAAATGGCTAAAAATGGGGAAATGTTAGATATAAATGATATTATAGAGATTCTCTCTGTAAAACTATTAGGGGTTGTTCCTAATGATAGGGAAATAACTGTATCTACAAATAAAGGTGAGCCTATAGTGTTAGATAATGATGCTCAATCAGGAGAAGCCTTTAGAAATATTGCAAAAAGAATTCTTGGGGAAGAAGTCCCTTTTATGACTTTTGAAGCTCAGAACACTGGATTCTTTAACTCATTAAAAAAGCTATTTAAGCTTAAATAGGAGGTCTCTTTTAATGGATTTTTTAAGAAAATTAACCTCTAAGGGAGGATCAAAAAATGTAGCTAAGGATAGATTAAAACTTATATTGATTCATGATAGAGGAGATATGCCTACAGAGATTATCGATAAAATAAAAAATGAAATTTTAGAGGTAATATCTAAATATGTTGATATAGAAAGTGAAGAAATAGACATAGCTATAAATCAAGGTAGTGAAGGGGAAGGAGATTCTCCAGCACTAGTAGCTAATATTCCTATAAGAAGTTTAAGGAATAAATAGAGAAGCACTTCCTCCAAAACAATAAATACATTGTGAATATTTATTTAAAATAGTTTTAAAAAGCATTTAATATGTTATACTATGAATTGAAAACTTAAGTGGAGGGATAAAAGTGCTAAATAAACTAAAGTTAGAATCGAAGCTGCTAAAGGAATTAGATTTTGGAGTTATTATATTATCCCTAATAATCTTTTTATTTGGTATACTGAATATATATTTAACTACATATCAAAAATCCGGAATGTATTCTATTAAAAGACAAATTATGTGGTTAGGAGTAAGCTTGTTTGTAGTATATATTATACTACTTATGGATTATACTATAATACAAAACTTAGTTCCTTTGTTTTATTGGGCTACAGTACTTTCCCTTATAGGAACTAGGTTTTTTGGAGCGGTTATAAATGGAGCAAGAGGATGGATAAAGGTAGGACCTATATCTATACAACCAGCAGAATTTGCAAAGCTTGCAATAATCCTTATGATTGCAAAAAAGCTTGATGATATGGATGGAAAGATAAATGATTTAAAAAACTTTTGTATCCTTGCAGTATATGCAGCTATTCCTATGGTTATTATATTACTTCAACCGGATATGGGACTTACTATGATATGTTTCTTTATAGTACTTGGAATGATGTATATAGCAGGTCTTGAACTTAAAGTTATTGTAGGTGGGTTTATGTCTGTAATAACCTTAGTTGCGGTAGTATGGAATTCTTCATTAATGCAACCACACTGGAAGAAGAGATTAACATCTTTTTTAAGTCCAGAATCAGATGAATTAGGAATAGGATTGCAGCTTAAACAATCAATGATAGGAATAGGTTCAGGTGGAGCCTATGGTAGTGGAGTAGGTTCTGGAACTAGCTATGTATCAGAATTCGTTCCAGAAAACCATACGGATTTTATATTTGCTGTTATAGGAGAGCATTGGGGTTTTATAGGAGGACTTTTCTTACTTTTTTTATATGGAATACTTCTCTATAGAGTCATAAAAATAGCAAAGGGTTCTAAAGATATTTTTGGAAGTATGATTTGTGCTGGATTCTTATCCACATGGCTATTTTCTATACTTCAAAATATAGGTATGACTATTGGAATTATGCCTATTACAGGAATAACCCTTCCCCTTATAAGTTATGGAGGTAGTGCTGTTTTATCCAATTACATGGCTTTAGCTCTTGTGCTTAATGTTGGAATGCGAAGAAAAAAAATAAATTTCTAAAACATATAAGAGGGGGATTTTATGAGAATAGCATTAATTGCCCATGATAAGAAAAAAGATGACATGATTGAATTTGTTCGAAGATATAAAAGTATCTTTGAAAGTCATGAACTCTTTGCAACAGGTACTACAGGAAGACTTTTAGAGGACATAGTAAACCTAAAGGTTGAAAGACTTTTATCTGGTCCTTTAGGAGGAGATCAACAAATAGGAGGGAGAATAGCAGAAGGAAAAATTGATTTTGTTATTTTCTTAAGAGATCCTTTGACATCTCAACCCCATGAACCAGATGTAACAGCCCTAATTAGGATATGTGATGTTCACTGTGTTCCTGTGGCAACTAATATTGGTAGTGCTGAAGTTTTTTTAGCAGCTTTAAAAAGAAAACAAGTATAAATATAAAAATACCTTGGTAAGTTCTTACCAAGGTATTTTTATATTTATATTAAGAATAATATGGTGTTCATGTATCATATATATTCTATTAGGAATATAAGAAAAATAATTATCTAGTAGAAAGGGGGAGAGGAATGGGAAATTATAATCATCAATATGAAAGCTATTATTCACAAATAGTACAAAAAAACAATGGGGGAAGAGATCAGAATTATGCTAAAAAACCTTATGGATTACAAGGAAAAAGAAATATATCAATACTTCCGAGAATTACTAAGGATAACATAGGAAATATTATAATATTTCAGCTTATAGGAACCTTAATGCTATTTTCTATTGTATTATTATGCAGAGAAATTAAAACTGATAAAACCAAATATATATATACCTATGGAAAAGAAATGGTTAGCAGGGATATTGATTATAAAGGATATGTAACATATATAAAGTCCATAGATTTTAAGAACATAAAAATAGAAGAGATTAAGGAGTATATGTCTTCTAAAATGGTAAACATAAAAGCTTCTTTTGAAAATTTCAATTCTCCTCTTAAATCTTTAAGTGATGAGTATGTTTTTCCTTTAGAGGGAGAAGTACTCAAGGCATTTAACGAAGAAAAATCCTGTATAGGAGAAGGGAATCATAAAGGAATAGATATACTTTGTAGGGAAAATGAAATTAAATCAAGCTATAGAGGGAGAGTAAAGGAGTATGGTGAAAAAGAAGGACAAGGATTTTACTTAACAATAGATCATGGAGGGGGAGTAGAAACAAAATATTCCTTTATAGATAAGATAGAAGTTAAAAAAGATGATATGGTGGAAAAAGGACAAGTCATAGGGTATGGAGCTAAAGAAAATGGTGGAATAAAGTTTGTACACTTTCAATTGTCTTATATGGGAGAAGAAAAAAATCCTTTAGAATTTATAAAAAAATAATTTTTCTAGGAGATTTTCATGATTAAGATTAATAAATTATTTATACCATACATAGCATTAATTATTGTTATAGGATTTGGAAAAGCTTTTATTGGAGGATTTATATTTGTATTTTTACATGAAATGGCTCATATTATATGTGCTAGAATATTAGGGATTAAAGATATTAGTTTAAAAATAATACCTATGGGTACCTATATAGAAAGTAAAAAATTTGATGATCTTAAACCTAAAGAAGATATATTAGTGTCATTAGCTGGCCCATTTTTAAATCTTATTTTTGCTATTATTTTTTTTCTTATGAGTATATTTATAAAAAATAATACAATAGTATGGTGTGGATTTATTAATCTAAGCCTTGGTTTATTTAACTTAATTCCAGCATTTCCTTTAGATGGTGCTAGGATTTTAAGAGCTTTATTAAGTAGAAAAATAATATATAAAAAAGCAAATCTTATAACCATAAGAGTTAGTTTTATAAGTGGTTTTTTCATATTAGGTTTATTTATAATCCTTGTTATAAATAAGGTGTTTAATATAACCCTCCTTCTAATAGGACTTTTAATACTTATAATATCTTATAAAGAGAAAGAGAGGATAGTATATATAATTATGGGAGACATAGTGAAAAAGAAAAATAGATTTCTAAAGGATAATTATATAGAAAATAAAAGCATATCTGTTTATTATAAAAGGGATTTAATAAATCTCTTAGGGATTGTGGATAAAAATAAAAACAATATTTTTACTATATTAGATGAGAATATGAAGGTTTTAGGAGTAATATATGAATATGAAGTAATTGAAACTCTTAAGTTATATGGAAATATGTCCATTGAAGAATATATGATAAAGAGGGAAAAAAAAGCCATGGAATAAGTTTTCCATGGCTTTTCATTTACAAATCCTAGGTTTATTCTTATAATTATATCTTAGAATGTAAATTATAAGAACTATGTCCTTGGGAGGAAAATTTAATGAATATAAACTTAGATGATATTTTATTTAGAGTAGAAAAACCAGCTAGATACACAGGGGGAGAATTAAATTCTGTTTATAAAGATTTAAATAAAGAGCATATAAGATTTGCTTTTTGTTTTCCAGATACTTATGAAGTAGGGATGGCTCATTTAGGAAGCAGAATATTATATCATACCTTAAATAAGAGAGAAGATACATATTGTGAAAGATGCTTTGCTCCATGGCCAGATATGGAAGGTCTATTAAGGGAAAAAAATATACCACTTTTTACTTTAGAAACTAAGGATTCCTTAAAGGAATTTAACTTTCTTGGATTTACTCTTCAGTATGAAATGAGTTATACTAACATATTAAATATGCTTAATATGGCACATATAACAATAAGAGCCTCTGAAAGAGGGGAAGATGAGCCAATAGTTATGGCAGGAGGTCCTTGTGCTTATAATCCAGAACCTCTTTATGATATAGTAGACTTCTTTGAACTTGGAGAGGGAGAAGAAGTTATGAATGATGTATTAGAGGTATATAAAAAATATAAAGGTAAGAATAAGAAAAAAGAGTTTTTAAGAGAAATCTCTAAAATACAGGGAGTATATGTACCTTCATTATATGATGTTACCTATAATGAAGATGGAACCATAAAGGAATTTACTCCTAAATACGAGGATGTTCCGAATAAAGTTTCAAAAAGATTTATAGCTAATTTTGATGGAGTGGAATTTCCAGATGAAATAATAGTGCCATATACAGAAATAGTACATGATAGAGTAGTTCTTGAAACCTTTAGAGGATGTACTAATGGATGTAGATTCTGCCAAGCTGGAATGATATATAGGCCAGTTAGGGAAAAATCTACAGAAACCCTTTTAAAGCAAGCGGACACCTTACTTAAAAGCACAGGATATAGCGAAATATCCTTAAGTTCTTTAAGTATATGTGATTATTCAGATATACAAAATTTAATACATACATTAATGGAAACTCATGGGGAGAATAAGGTAGCAGTATCCTTACCGTCCATAAGAATAGATGCCTTTTCTGTCGACTTAATTAAGGAGATTCAAAAGGTTAGAAAAACAGGTCTTACCTTTGCGCCAGAAGCTGGTAGCCAAAGAATGAGAGATATAATAAATAAGGGTGTTACAGAAGAAAGAGTTCTTGAGGCGGCTCATTCAGCTTTTGAGGCAGGATGGTCTACTATTAAGCTTTATTTTATGATAGGTCTCCCTTATGAAACAATAGAAGATGTTCAGGGAATAGCTCATTTAGCAGACAAGGTAGCAGGAGAGTATTTTAAGGTGCCAAAGTATATTAGAAATAAGGGGCTTAGGGTAACTGCAAGTACATCTATATTTGTACCAAAACCTTTTACACCATTCCAATGGGCGCCTCAAGCTACTATGGAAGAGGTTGGAGAAAAGATAAAAGCTGTTAAGTTAAGCATTGAAAGTAGTGCAGTTAATTATAATTATCATGAGTCTTTAGTATCCTATATGGAAGCTGTATTTGCAAGGGGAGATAGAAGACTTTGTGATGTGATTATAAAAGCCTTCGAAAAAGGTGCTAAATTCGATGGATGGTCTGAATACTTTGATTTTGACCTTTGGATGGAAGCTATGAGAGAATGTAATGTGGATGGTGATTTCTATGCTTATAGAGAAAGAAGCTATGATGAAATTCTTCCATGGGACTTTATAGATATTGGAGTAAATAGAGAATATTTAGTAAGAGAAAATGAAAAGGCTAAAAAAGCAGAGCTTACTAAAAATTGTAGAGAAGGTTGTACAGGTTGCGGAGTAAATGTTAATTTTAAGGAAGGAGTGTGCTTTGAAGGTGCGTTATCTAATTAAATTTACAAAAAATGATTCAATAAAATTTATATCTCATTTAGATCTTATGAGAACCCTTCAAAAGATCGTAAGAAGAGCAGCTCTTCCTGCAGAGTATTCTAAAGGTTTTAATCCTCATATGAGTCTTTCTATAGCTCAGCCTCTATCTGTAGGACATTATTCAAAGGGAGATTATATGGATTTAATCTTAACAGAAGATATAGACATAGAAGAACTTAAGGAAAAATTAAATAGTTTTAGTAACTTAGGAATAGAGTTTCTAGAGGTTACACCTATAGAAATAATTGAGAATGAGAAGAGAGTTCCAAAGGCTATGGCATTAATAGATGCTGCAGATTATATTATTAAAATAAAGTTTGAAAATCCTAAAGAAAAACTTTATCATATAGAAAAACTTTTAGAAAAAACTAATTGGGAGATAATAAAAAAGAGTAAAAAGGGAGAAAAGATGGTAGACATAAGGCCACAAATTATTAATGCAGCCTTAAGATACGATTCAGAATATGTTATCATAGATCTTAGAGCTTATTGTGGAAGTAGAGAACATCTATCCCCAGAACTTTTTACAGATTATATAAAGGGAAATGTAGAAGGATCAGATAGAGAAGCCTTTACATATATAGAGAGAACTGAAATGTTTACAAAAAAAGATGAAGAGTTTATTCCTTTATATAAATATGTATAGTAGAGTGGCCTTCAGTTTTTCTGAAGGCTTAATACTTTAGGCAATTAAAAATACTAAATTAAAAAATATATAGAGCTTTAAGCTTAGAAATTAAGTTTGTACATATACCTAAAGCTATATATATTGAAGATATTCTTAATGAATAAGTTAAGAGTTTATATTACTTATAGTTATTTTTAATACCTTAATAAAATAATAGGAAGTGTGGCTATGAGAGAAATATTTATAGAGAAAAGAGATAATGTAAGAAGAGTAGCTGTAAAGGAAGACAATAGATTAATAGAATGTTTTATAGAAGAAGAAAAAAATGAACCTATTCCAGGAGAAATATATAAAGGAATAGTTAAGAATATAGTACCTGCTATAAAATCTGCTTTTGTAGATATAGGATATGATAAAAAAGCATATATGTATTTGACAAAGGATAACATTAAAAAAGGTGATGAGGTTCTTGTAGAGGTTGTAAAAGAAGAACTAGGGGATAAGGGAGCTAAAATCCTAAATCATGTAACTCTTCCAGGAAGGTATGTAGTATTAACCAATGAAAGGCATCATATAGGCTTTTCAAAAAAGATAGAGAATGAAGAGTTTAAGAAGGAAGTTTTAAATAGTATAAAGGTGCCAGAAAACTTAGGAATTATGATAAGAACTCAAGGAGAGAAGGTATCCTTAAAGGCTATAGAAAAGGAACTAGAGTATCTTTATAATAAATATTTAATTATAGAAAGAGATTTTAAATATTCATTAAAACCAGGACTTTTACATGGAGAAAAAAGTATAATAAATAAAATACTAAGAGATGTTGTAAATGATAAAGCAAAAAAGATTACTGTAGATAGTAAAGAGGACTTTGAAAATATTAAAAATTATATAGAAGACAAAGAAGATATAACCATAGAACTTTCTTTATATAAGGAACATAGAACTCTTTTTGATTATTATGGAATAGAAAAGGAAATACTAGCATTAAGAAATAATAGGGTGAATCTTGAATGTGGTGGACATATTGTAATAGAAAAAACAGAGGCCATGTATGTTATTGATATAAATTCAGGTAAAAATGTTATAGGCAGGTCAATAGATAGGACTGCATATACAACTAACATTCAAGCAGCAGAAGAAATTGCAAGGCAAATAAGACTTAGAAATTTAAGTGGTATAATTGTGGTGGACTTTATAGATATGGAAGACCAGGAAAAAAAGGATAAAGTAATAAGAACATTAATAAGCGGATTCCATGGAGATAAAAATAAAACAATGGTATATCCTCATACAGAGCTTAATTTAGTTCAAATAGCTAGAAGAAGAAGAGGAAAAAATATATATGAATATATAGAAGAGCAATGTAAGTGCTGCAAAGGGCAAGGAAAAAGATTAAGGCTCTCCTATATTACCCTTCTTATAAAAAATGAAATTCTAAAAAAAGATGCAGAAAATAATATACATGATATATATATAGAAGTTAATTCTATGTATAAGGACATTATAAGGGGAGATTTATTTAGGTTTATAAAACATATAGATGGTTTAACTAAAAATATATATTTAAATTTCACAGATATTGTAGAATATTTTAATGTAGAGCCCCTAATATTTTCTAATCAAATTGAGAGTTTAATGGAATATAAAGTAGATTTTAGTGAAAAATAATGACAAAAAAACTTTACAATGATATTTTAATGTGCTACAATGTCTTTTGTAGACCGCACGTCACTGGTTTTATATAAACACAAATATGTGTACCTTAGGCGGCGAGACTGGATAGAGGAGGTGTATTTAATGTACGCAGTATTAACAACAGGTGGAAAGCAATATAAAGTTGCAGCAGGAGACGTAATTTTCGTTGAAAAGTTAAACGCTGAAGTTGATTCAACAGTTGAATTAACAGAAGTGCTTGCAGTTTCTAAGGAAAATGGAGAATTCCTTGTTGGAAAGCCAGTAGTAGAAGGTGCTAAAGTTGTTGCTAAGGTTATAGCTCAGGCTAAAGCTAAGAAAGTAGTTGTTTTAAAGTATAAGGCTAAGAAAGACTACAGAAAGAAGCAAGGACATAGACAACCTTACACTAAGCTTGTTATCGAGAAGATAGAAGCATAATTATGATTAATGTAGTTATAAGAGAACATAATGATAATATAGTGTCTTTTAATATAGAGGGGCATGCTCTTTCAAAGGAAGTTATAGAAGAGTCAATAGGTGAAGCCTACGATCTTATATGTAACACCGTATCAACTTTATCACAAAGTGTTATAATTGGTATAGAAGAGGTACTTAAACTAAAAGTAAACTATAATATCGATGATGGAGATCTAAGTCTTGATTTAAATTCTTTAGGTGAGATAGATATTTTAAAATGTCAAGTTTTACTTAAAACTTTTAAGATAAGTATAGAAAGTTCCATTAAAAGTTTAGACTTAAGTTTCGGAAAAAAGAAACGTAAAGAATATATAAAGTTAAAAGTAGAGGAGGTGCAGTTCCATGCTAATAATGAATCTTCAGTTATTCGCTCATAAAAAAGGAGTTGGTAGCTCCAAGAACGGTAGAGATAGTGAATCGAAGAGACTTGGTGTAAAGAGTGCCGATGGTCAATTCGTTCTTGCTGGAAATATATTAGTTAGACAAAGAGGAACAAAAATCCATCCAGGAACTAACGTTGGAATAGGTAAAGATGATACTCTTTTCGCTAAGATAGATGGAGTAGTAAGATACGAAAGATTAGGAAAAGATAAGAAGAAGGCTAGCGTTTACCCAGTAGATGTTGAGGAAACTATAGCTGAATAATTTTTATGAATTAAAGGCACCCTGTTAGGGTGCTTTTTTAAAATTATAGAAAAATTAGTTGATACATATAATGCCATAAGAATAGTCGTTCTTATAAATTTAAGTAAGAGTTTATGTAACTTTACCTTTAATTTTGGAAATAATAATAATAACTAGGTTACCTTTATATCTTTTTATTATAAAATTTTTATTATAAGAAGGTTAAAAAGGAAAAAAATAGAATAATACATAGAGGGTGATTATATGTTTATAGATACAGCCAAAATATTTGTTAAATCAGGAGATGGCGGACATGGTGCTGTTTCCTTTAGAAGAGAAAAATATGTTCCTTTAGGCGGTCCAGATGGTGGAGATGGTGGAGACGGTGGAGATGTTATTTTAGTTGCAGACAAAAACATGACTACACTTTTAGACTTCACTTATAGAAGAAAGTATGCTGCTGAAAGAGGAATCGATGGAACAGGTTCTAAATGCTATGGTAAAGATGGAGAAAATCTTTACATAAAGGTTCCAATGGGAACTATCATAAGAGATGAAGAAAGTAAGAAAATAATGGCAGACTTATCTCATAATGGAGATGAATATGTGGTTTGCAAAGGTGGAAAAGGTGGAAAAGGAAATGCTAAATTTACTACACCTACAAGACAAGCGCCTAACTTTGCAGAGCCAGGTATGCCAGGAGAAGAGGGATATATACTTCTTGAACTTAAGCTTCTTGCTGATGTAGGATTATTAGGGTTCCCTAATGTTGGAAAGTCTACTTTATTATCAAAGGTTTCAAAGGCTAAGCCTAAGATAGCTAACTATCACTTTACAACTTTAAAGCCTAATCTTGGAGTTGTTGCTTTAGGAGGAATTTCTCCTTTTGTAATAGCAGATATACCAGGTATTATAGAAGGGGCGGCAGAAGGAGTAGGGCTTGGGTTAGACTTCCTAAGACATATAGAGAGAACAAGAGTATTAATTCACGTTGTTGATATATCTGGAATAGAGGGAAGAGATCCAATAGAAGACTTTATAAAAATAAATGAAGAGCTTAAAAGATATAGCGTAAAACTTTGGGATAGACCTCAAATAGTAGCGGCTAATAAGAGTGATATGTTATATGATGAAGAAACCTTTAAAAACTTTGAAAGTAAAGTTCGTGAGATGGGTTATGATAAGATATTTAAAATATCTGCTGCTACAGGAGAAGGGGTTGAGCCACTTCTTAAGGAGGCTGCAAGATTATTATCAGAAATACCAGTTACTGATCTTGAAATAAGTGAGGAAGAAAGATTTATAAGAGAAGAAAAGAGATTTACTCATGAAATAAGAGTTGAAGATAATGTCTATATAATAGAAGGTACTTTTGTAGATAGACTATTATTAGCAGTTAATGTAAATGATCCAGATTCTTTAAGATACTTCCATAAGGTTTTAAGAAATAAGGGAATAATAGATGAATTAGTTGCAATGGGAATAGAAGATGGAGATTTAGTAAGGTTAAATGACTTTGAATTTGAATTCTTATTATAATGGAGGTAAATATGATAACTAGTAAACAAAGAGCTTATTTAAGATCCTTAGCTCACAAAATAGATCCTATATTTCAGGTTGGAAAAAATGGCATAGAAGATGCTTTCTTAAAGCAGGTAGATGACGCTTTAGAAGCTAGAGAACTTATAAAATTAGCAGTTTTAAACAATAGTGGATATGAGGCAAGAGAAGCTTCAGATTTCCTATGTGAAGAGTTAAGATGTGAAGGAGTTCAGGCAATAGGTAATAAATTTGTGATTTATAGAATGTCAAAGAAGAATCCAAAGATAGAATTACCAAAGCCAAATAAAAAATAGTAATGAAAGTTGGAGTTTTGGGTGGGACTTTTGATCCCATCCATAATGGTCATCTCTATATAGCTGAAGAGGCTATAAAGAGGCTTTCCTTAGATAAGTTAATCTTTATGCCTAGTGGAAACCCACCTCATAAAAAGAATAAGGATATTTTAGATGGTGTTTTAAGATATGAGCTTATACAGTCTGTTATAAGAGAAAAGGAAAAGTGTTACCTAAGTGATTTTGAACTCCTTAAAAAAGGATTAAGTTATACTTATGAAACTCTTGAGTATATAAAAGAAGACTTAGGAAAAGATACTGAAATATATTTTATAACAGGGGCAGATTGCCTAATAGATATATATAAGTGGAAAAACATAAATGAACTTTTTAACCTATGCAAATTTGTAGTGTTTTATAGGCCAGGTTTTACTGAAGAGGAAATACTAAAGCAAAAGAAAAAGGTAGAAGATGATTTTAATGTTGAAATAATATTTTTGCACCTATTAGAAATGAACATATCTTCGACTTATATACGAAAAGCTATAAAAAATGGAGAGGGCTTAAGCTTCTTATTACCACCTTCTGTGGAATATATAATAAAAGAATTAAAATTATATAGATAGGAGGCATATTTATGTGGACTGAAGAGCAGATAAAAGGATATTTAAGAGAAAACTTAAAAGAAAGTAGATATATACATGTTATAGGTGTTATGGAAACAGCTGAAAAACTTGCTACTATTTATGGGGAAGATAAGGTTAAATCTAGATATGCAGCTTTAATTCATGATTTAGCTAAACATGAAAGTGGAGAAACTTTAATTTCCATATGTAAAAACCATGGTTATACCTTAAATTCTGTAGAAATAAATTCACCTCATCTTCTTCATGGTCTTGTTGGAGCTATAATAGCTAAAGAAAAAATGGGCATAGAGGATGATGATATATTAAATGCAGCTATATTTCATACCACAGGAAAAGAAAATATGACTCTTCTTGAGAAAATAATATATATTGCAGATTATATAGAACCAAGTAGAGATTTTCCTGGAGTAGAAGAGCTTAGGGAAATAACTTTTAAAAACTTAGATAAAGGTTTGCTTAAAGCTTTTGATAACACCATAAAATTTATTATAGATAAAGGTCTTTTAATACACCAAAGAACCATAGAAGCTAGAAACTATATTGTAAATAATAAATAGATAAAGGTGAGTGCTTATGGGACATAAGGTGAAAAATAATAAGAAGAAGAAACAAAAAAACAAAATGGCTATGGTAATACTTACTTTGCTAATTTGCATTTTAGTAGCTGGATTAACTTCAGCAACTTTTTTTTACAACTTCATTGGTAAATTTAGTAAAAATGATATAAAGGCTTTAGTACCAAATTCTAAAGATGAACCTATAAATGTTTTACTGTTAGGCTTAGATATAGGAGAGGCTGGTCAAGACAATAAGAAGGTTCCTAAAAGAAGTGATACTATGATGATAGTAAACTATAATAAAAAAAATGATTCATGTACACTTGTTTCTATACCAAGGGATACCTATGTTGAGATTAACGGTAAAAGCCAGAAGATAAATGCAGCTCATGCCATAGGAGGACCTTCCTTAGCTATAAAATCTGTAGAGAATCTTTTAGATACTAAAATAAATTATTATGTTACTATAGATTATGAAGGCTTTAGGAGCTTTATAGATGCCATTGGCGGTATTGAGATGGAAATAGATAGAGATATGATATACGATGATAATACCCAAAACCTACATATAAGGTTTAAAAAGGGAGAGAAAGTAACTTTAGATGGGAAAAAAGCAGAAGAGTTTTTTAGATGGAGAAAAAATAATGATGGTACAGGATTTGCAGATGGAGATATTGGAAGAATAGAAAATCAACACAAATTAATGTCTAAAGTCATGGAAAAGGTAACTTCTCCTGCTATTGTAACTAAGGTTGGAAAAATTCTTGATGTAATTCCTAAATATGTAGAAACTAACCTTAATGGTGATGATATATTGAACTATGGAATGAATTTTGTAAAAATGAATAGAGAAAACTTCACTCAATATACCCTAAAAGGAGATAGCGAATATATAAAGGGATTGTCTTATTTTTTATATGATAAAAAGAAAAACAAAGAAGTATTATCAATTCTTAATGGGGAAAATAATGAGCTTTCAAAAGATAAAGACACAAAAAAGAATCTTAATATAGAAATATTAAATGGCACTAATATAAATGGACTTGCATCAAGCTATTCAAAACTTCTAAAAGATAATGGTTATGATCATATAACTACAGGTAACACTAAGCCAATAAACAAAAGTAAAGTTATAGTAAAGGGAACAGAAAATAAGGAATTAGAACTTTTAATAAAAAAAGATTTTAATATCGAAAATATAGAATTTTTAGATGGGGATAATGGAAATTTTGATATAATAGTAATACTAGGAAAAGATTATAAGAAAAATTAACACTAAGAGGAGAAGACCATGAGTAAACTTGAAAGAAGAGTAAGTGGGGAATTTAATAATAAAAAAATAAGAGAATATTTAAAGGAAGAACTTAAGCTTTCTACAAGACTTATAAGGGGGGCAGCCTTAGATAAAAGGATATTAGTAAATGGTAAGGCAGTTAAGCTTAATCATGTAGTTAAAGAAAATGATAAGATAGATATAATATTATCTAAAGAAGAAAATCAAGATATAATACCTGAAAAAATAGATCTTGATATAGTTTATGAGGATGAAGATTTAATTGTAATAAACAAAGCTCCATTTATGGTAGTTCATCCTACTAAAAGTCATAGAACTGGTACATTAGCTAATGGAGTTCTTGGGCATTTTAGAGAGAATAATGAGAACTGTATTGTAAGGCTTGTAAGTAGATTAGATATGAATACATCAGGACTTATAATAATAGGAAAAAATCAATATGCCCATATGGCCTTATCTAGAGATATGAAAAGTGAGGACTTTAAGAAAATATACTTAGCTTTAGTCCACGGAAAATTAAAGAAATCTTCAGGAACTATTGATTTACCTATTTATAGGGATGGGGAAGAAAGTATAAAAAGAGTAGTGGATACTAGAGGGCAAAGAAGCATAACTCATTATACTGTGGAGGAAGAATTTAAGGATTCATCATTAGTAAAGCTTGTATTAGAAACAGGAAGAACCCATCAAATAAGAGTACATTTAAGCCATTTAAATTGTCCCATATATGGAGATACACTTTATGGATATGAAGATGATAGTAACTTAATTGAAAGACAAGGTCTTCATGCCTATGGTTTAGAATTTCCTCATCCAAGGACTGGAGAAATTATAAAACTTACTTCAAAACTTCCGAGGGACATGGAGGATTTAATAAATACATTGAAAGAGATTTAAAGTTATTATAGAGTTTTAATGTTAGAGATTTTATGGGAGGCGTTAAAATGCCTAAAGTGAAATTAACAATTGTTGAGAGCCGCTGCAGAAGTGGATATCATAGGAAAGGTGAATCTTACATTGTAGAAGATATTTGTCCACCTATATGTCATGAATTATGGAATAATATTTATCCAAATGTATGTGTTCTATTAAATGGAGGGATTTTAGACTATGGAAACAGTAAGGAGAAGAGGTTTGAAGCCAAATGTCCTGACAATGGTAGGGTATTAATACGCGGTGAGGTATTAGAGTAATTTTAAGACTAAAAATATTAATGAAGGTTACATTTATAAAGATTTTTCTTTAAAATATGATAGAAAAAAGTTAAAAAATTCTTCTAGAATATAGCGTAATATAAAATATTATTCTATTAAGTTAAAAAGTATGAAAGAATGAATATTGTGATAGCAAAGAAAATTTTATCTTCCCTATAGAAAAGGTACTATGAATATAAAAATTCATAGTACCTTTTACAGGACAAAGCTTATAGTTCATTATTGTATTTAGATAAAAGCTAGCCTATTCCGCCATATATAAATCCTAGAATAATTACTATAAAAGTAACTATAGGAAATAGGTACTTAGATAGATAGTAATAATATTTACCAGGAGACTTCTTAGCTCCAAGTTTTATTTCATCCATGGCATTGTTATAACCATATATCCAATAGAAAATAATAGCTACTATAAGAATACCTAAAGGAGCTAGGAATATAGTTATAAAGTCTGAGAACTTTGAAAAAGCATTCATACTTAAATTAAGAGGAAGAGATAGTATAAATCCTGTTAGGGCAACAATAATTGTAGATTTCTTTCTAGACCAATTAAAATGAGAGATAACAGCTTCTACAGGACCTTCAAGCATAACCACTGAAGAAGATATAGCTGCAAATATTACACTTAGGAAAAATACTATACTTACTATTCTACCAAAGGCCATAGATTTAAACATGGCAGGAACAGTTATGAAAAGTAGGGATGGCCCAGCTGCTATATCTAAGTCAAAAGCAAATACTGCAGGTATTATAACCAAGGATGCAAGTACAGCAGAGAGAGTAGTAAATACTGCAGTATTTAAAGTAGAGGAAATAAGATTTATGTCCTTATTTAAATAACTACCATACACCACTAAGGCACATCCAGTAAGAGAAATAGTAAAGAAAGCCTGTCCTAGTGCCATTACCCATGTTTTAACATCTAATAGATATTCCCATCTTGGATTAAAAAGATAACTAACTCCTTTAGAAGCTCCAGGAAGGGATAGGGAATTTATTGTAAGAAGTATAAATATTATAAATAAAGCAGGCATAATTATTTTGTTTAATTTTTCAATTCCTTTTGATATACCAAAAATAACAATACTTAATGTTAAAATAATAGCTAAACCATTCCAAAATATAGTTTCTTTAGTAGCAACAAAGCTTTGGAAGGCTTCAGTAGGACTTAAAGTTAAGATGTCTCCAGTTAAGCTTAAATAAAAATATTTTAATATCCATCCAACTACAACATTATAAAATACTAATATTCCAAATAAAGCTAGGGTAGGAATTAAGGAAATAATTTTATATCCTTTAAGATTTTTATCTTTAAAAACCTTTCTTATTCCAGTAAAAGATCCTGTACCTAGAGCACGACCAAAGGAAACTTCAGTTAAAAACCCAGTAGTACCAAAAACAAATACAAAGAATAAATAAGGAATAAGAAAGGCAGCACCACCATTTTCTCCTATTCTATAAGGAAACATCCATATGTTCCCAAGACCTACAGCTGCTCCAATACAAGACAGCACAAAACCTAATTTTCCTGAAAATTTTTCTCTTGAACTCATTTTATCACTCCTATTTATTTAATATATAGAAAAAGCCACATAGAATCTTCTATGTGGCTTAAAATTTTATATAAGTAAAGCCACATAGGTTATCCATGTGGCTTTTAAAAATCATAATTAGACCTTAGCCAACATAGATACAAACTTTTGATAAAGCTTGTATCTATGACGAAATCATAAATACAAACTCTATCTAAAGTGGCTAAAGTAAAAGTTATTAATATTAAGTTGTGAATAATTAGAATTTAAATACTTATTCATAATATTCTCCTTTTAGATAGTTTGTATTTTATTGTTTTTAATAATATCATCATAAAACCCCTTTGTCAATAAAAAAAGTATAATATTATACGGAAAAACTGGCAATTTATTAATTAAATCACTATATACAAATATATCCCCTAGAATTCTAGGGGATAAGGCTTAGCCTCTTTTAAATTTTTTATATCTTCTTTTAGCTAAGAATTTTCTCTTAATTTTATTAAATCTTATTATAAAAGTTAATATTATCACAAGTAAGATAGAACCTGGAATAATATAAAATAAATTATTGTATTTATCATTATAAGTAGAAATAATAGTTTTTGGTTTATCTTCTCCACTAAGAAGAGGTAACTTTCCAATAACTTTATTATTAAGGGATATAGTAGCCTCAGAAATCACATCATTTTTTACAAAATTTATTTTCTTTAGATCTTTAGAATTAATTTCTATTTTGGGAGAATCCATTAAATTTTTATTTTTTACATAATAGAAATCTTCCCTACTAATTAATGGTATAGAGGTTTCATATAAGGTTTCGTTACCTAAATTATCACCTTTATTTATAAGCTTTGAAATAGTAAAGTTATCAAATCCATAATTAAATAAGTTTATAGCATCTTTAAAATATTCATTTTTATTATCAGTATGTACTATAGCTGAAACAAGGGTTAGATTATCTTTTTTTGCAGCACTTACAAAACTATGCTTAGCCTCAACGGTGTATCCAGTTTTTCCTGCAATATATTCCTTATAATATAATGGATTTTTCTCAAACAATAAAGATACTCTGTTATTTACCCATCTATCTTTATCATATTTATTTGTTCCCTTAAATATATAAAAAGGTTTTTCACTTATTTCAAGAAACTTAGGATTCTTAATAGCTTCTCTCATTATAAGAGCTAAATCTCTTGCAGAAGTGTAATGGTTCTTATCATATAAGCCATTAGGGTTTACAAAGTTTGAATTGGTGGCTCCAAGCTCTTTAGCCCGCTTATTCATAAGCTTTGAGAACTCTTCTACAGAACCAGATATGTTTTCTGCTAAGGCAACAGCGGCATCATTACAAGATCCTATAAGTAAAGCATTAAGCAGGGATTCAACAGTAACGTCTTCTCCCTCTACAAGACCAAGGGCTGTTCCGTCAGCTGTGGGAGGAGTTTTACCTATAATAACCTTTTGATTTAATGATCTTTTCTCTAGGGTTATAAGAGCAGTTAATATTTTTGTAGTGGAAGCAGGAGGAAGGGGTTTATCCATATCCTTGTCAAACAAAACCTCTCCTGTAGTTGCTTCCATAAGAACTACTCCTGCACCTTCTACTTCTGGAGATGGTGTTTTAGCTAGAGCATTACTACTAAAATTTATATTCATAAAAATAAAAGAAATCAAACTTAAAGTGAACAATTTAAATGTTTTCATAATCCCTCCTAAACAAATAGTAAATTTATTAACCCAAACCAAAGTAATTAAAAATAATATTAAAAAATACAAATACATTGAATCTTTTAATATTATCTAAATTATTATAGCAGAAAATCTTTATTTTTTCGATATAAAAATTTGGAAAATTGGCAATAATTATGAATAAAAATTAATAAATTATGAAAGGAATACCATATATGAAAAAGAAAGAGAAAATAATAGGGGCAGCTTTAATACTGGTGATTTTTTCATCGATCCTAATATATAAATTTATAGATGGATATGTAGATACCTCTAAGGGTAATGTATTTAAGGAAGAAGATATTTTTGTAGAAAAATTAGAGAATCCGCCTAAGGAAAAAGAAGAAAAAAAGGTTTCTAAGGGAGGGAAAATAACAGTAGAAATTAAAGGGGCAGTCAAAAAACCAGGGGTATATATCATGGATAAAGACTCCATACTAAAGGATTTAATATATGAAGCACAGGGGATTAGTGAAGATGGGACTATAGATAATATTAACCAAGCAGAAAAACTTAGGGATAATAGTGCTTATAGGATACCCATAAAGGGAGAGGATAAGGTGAAGGGTGCTATGGTTTCAGCCTCTGGAGGAAGTAATTCTAGTGATGGAAAGGTTAATCTTAATTCTGCCACTAAGGAAGAACTTTTAAAACTGCCAGGAGTTGGAGCTGCCACAGCAGATAAAATTATAGCGTGGAGAGATAATAATGGAGGTTTTAAATCCATTGAAGATATAAAGAAGGTTTCTGGTATTGGGGAGAGTAAGTTTAATAATTTAAAAGAGAAGATAGAGGCACCCTAGTGGAATAGTAAAGTATTAGGATGGAAAATGAGTTAAGATCTAAGTTAAATCCTTATATAGGGTTTTAAGATGAGTCCTTTACTTATTCATTAAAAATATACCTTATTTATCTTACTTTAGGAATATGTATAAATTAACTTTAAAACTTAAAACCATATATAAAATAAGTTTTGAGTTAAAACTCTATATAATCCTATATTCTATAAATCTACATCTTCTTTTAAAATTTTATAAAATAAGATATAATTGAGAGAGAATAAAGGAATAGAGGTGAAACATATGATTAAAAAGTTAACAGAAATGACAAAAACCTCAGGATGAGCAGCAAAAATAGGGCCGGAGACCCTTTCAAAAATATTAGATAAGTTACCTAAAATGAGAAATGATAATTTAATTGTTGGAATTGAAACAAGTGATGATGCAGCAGTATATAAATTAAGTGATGATATAGCAACTATACAAACCTTAGACTTTTTTACACCAGTGGTAGATGATCCATATACTTTTGGACAGATTGCAGCAGCAAATTCTTTAAGTGATATATATGCCATGGGTGGAAAACCAGTGGTAGCTCTTAATATAGTATGTTTTCCAAATTGTTTAGACATAGAGATTTTAGGAGAAATACTTAAAGGTGGAGCCGATAAAGTTATAGAATCAGGGGCAGTTGTTGTAGGGGGACACTCTGTTCAAGATGATGAGCCTAAGTATGGATTATCTGTAACAGGTATTGTACATCCAGATAAGGTTTTAAAGAACTATGGATGTGAGATTTCTGATGTGCTTATTCTTACAAAACCTTTAGGAACAGGAATATTAAACACTGCTATAAAGGGAGAAATTGCATCTAAAGAGGCCTATGATACGGCTGTTAAAGTAATGACAACCCTTAATAAATATGCAGGAGAAATAATAATGGAACATAATATTACTGCATGTACAGATATTACAGGGTTTGGAATAATGGGACATGGATATGAAATGGCAAGTGGTTCAGATGTAACCCTAAAGTTATATAAGGATTCAATACCATATATAAAAGAAGCAAAAGAGTATGCAGAAATGGGACTTGTTCCAGAAGGTAGCTACAATAATAGGGCTTATTTAGATGGAAAGTATGAACTTAAAAATGTAGAGACTTGGATGGAAGATATATTATTTGACCCTCAAACTTCAGGAGGACTTTTAATAAGTGCTTCTAAAGAAGAGGGAGATATTATAATGGAAAGACTTAAAACGTTAGATCTTCCATGTGCAATAATTGGAGAGGTTATAGAAAAGGGTGAAAAGTATATAGTTGTGGAGTAATTAGGGAGGAAAGTCAATGAATAGAGAGTTACTTAGAAAACTTCCAAAGGTTGATGAAGTTCTTTTAAGAGAAGACATAAATGAGTTAATTGAAGCTCATGGTAGAGCAATAGTTGTAGATTCTCTAAGAGAAGGTATAGAATTCTATAGAAATAAAATTCTAAAGGATGAAATAAATAGCTTTGAGAAAGAAGAAGTTATAAATTATTCTTTAGGAATAATCACTAAAAAATCTAAACCAAGATTAAAAAGAGTTATAAATGGAGCAGGAATTGTAATTCATACTAACCTTGGAAGATCACTACTTTCTAAAGAAGCAGTGGAGAGCATGGCCATGGTTAGTGAGAGCTATAATAATTTAGAGTATGATATTGAAAAGGGAGCACGAGGATCAAGATATAGTCATATAGAGGATCTTTTAAAGAAAATAACAGGAGCAGAAGGAGCAGTAGTTGTAAACAATAATGCTGCTGCTGTTATGCTTGCTCTAAATACCTTATGCGAAGAAAAGGAAGCCATAGTTTCAAGGGGACAGCTAGTTGAAATCGGTGGTTCTTTTAGAGTTCCAGAGGTTATGAAATTTTCTAAAGCTAAGTTAGTAGAGGTGGGAACTACAAATAGAACTCATCTTTATGATTATGAAGATAATATAAGTGAAAATACAGGGGTGCTCCTTAAGGTTCATACTTCTAACTTTAAGATTATGGGATTTACTGAGGAAGTTCCTCTTGAGGATATGGTGTCTCTTGGGGAAAAATATAATGTGCCTGTAGTTGATGATTTAGGAAGTGGAGTTTTAGTGGATCTTTCTAAATATGGTTTTATATATGAGCCTACAGTACAAGAAAGTGTGAGAAAGGGTGCAGATGTTGTAACCTTTAGTGGAGATAAGATGCTGGGAGGTCCTCAGGCAGGAATCATAGTAGGAAAAAAAGAGTATATAGATAGAATAAAGAAGAACCAACTAACAAGAGCACTTAGAATAGATAAGATGAGAATTGCTGCTCTTGAGGCAACTTTAAGAACATATTTAGATGAAAAAGAGGCAGTTAAAAAAGTTCCTACATTAAGTATGATGCTCCTAAGCACGGAAGAATTAAAAAAGAGAGCACAGAGACTTAAAAGAAAATTAAAGGATGCGCCTAATCATTTAGAAGTTAAAATCTCAGAAGATTATTCTATGGTAGGAGGCGGATCTATGCCTACTGAAACTATGGATACTGTAGTTCTTAAAATAAAAAGTACTAAGCTTTCTTTAGTACAAATAGAAAATTATTTAAGAGCCTATGAGATTCCTATAATAGTAAGGGTAGGAAAGGGTGAGGTTATAATTGATGTTAGAACCTTGCTTGAAAAGGATTATGACATAATAGGAGAAGCATTTAAAGGGATTGGAGAGGAGTAAGCATGAAACATGTTATTGTAGGTACGGCAGGTCATATAGATCATGGTAAGACTACTCTTATTAAAGCCTTAACAGGTAGAGAGACAGATACATTAAGAGAGGAAAAGGATAGAGGAATATCTATAAACCTTGGATTTACTTTCTTTGATCTTCCTTCAAAAAGAAGAGCAGGAATAATCGATGTACCTGGTCATGAAAAGTTTGTAAAGAATATGCTAGCTGGAGTATCCTCAGTAGATATAGTAATACTTGTAATAGCTGCTGATGAAGGAATAATGCCTCAAACAGAGGAGCACTTTGAAATTCTTCAGCTTTTAAATGTAAAAAAAGGTATTGTAGCCTTAACTAAGGCAGATCTTGTAGATGAAGAATGGCTGGACATGATGAAAGAAGAAGTAAAAGAAAGGTTTAAAGGAACCTTCCTTGAAAATTCTCCTATAATACCTGTGTCTTCTAAAACTAAAATGGGTATGGATGAGCTTATAAATACCTTAGACGAGGCAACAGAAGAAGTAGAAGGTAAGGATACAGAAGGGCATTTTAGATTGCCAGTAGATAGGGTATTCTCTGTAAGTGGTTTTGGAACCGTTGTAACAGGAACTATAATAAGTGGTAAGGTTAAAGAAGGAGATATGGTAACCTTATATCCTTCAATGGCACAAGGTAAAATTAGAACCATACAGGTTCATGAGGAAAATGTGCCTTTTGCAGAAGCAGGTCAAAGGTGTGCCCTAAATATTTCAGGGGTTAAAAAAGATGATGTAGAAAGAGGAGATGTGGTTTCCATAGAGCATGTTATGGAACCATCTATGATTATAGATTCTAAGATTTATCACATTAAAAATGCAGATAAATCTATAGAAAATAGACAAAGACTAAGATTATATCATGGAACCTCAGAAATCCTTTGTAGAATTGTGATATTAGACAAGGAAGAAATAAAGCCAGGGGAAGAAGCTTACGTTCAGCTTAGATTAGAGGCACCTTTAACTGCTCAAAGAAATGATAGGTATGTTCTTAGAACCTATTCTCCAATGTATACTATAGCTGGAGGTAATATAATAGAACCTAAGGCTAAAAAGGCTAAGAGATTTAATGAAAAGTACTTAGAAGAACTTAAAATAAAAGAAAGTGGAGAAGCAGGAAGTATAATAGAGAACACAATTAAAAATATAAGTGATACCTTCTCAACTTCCTTTGATATAATAAAGGCCTTAGGAAAGAATGAAGAAGGCATAGAAGATAAGTTAAAAGCTCTTGTGGAAGAAGGATTAGTAATAGAATTAACTTCTCTAGATAAAAGTGTGTATTTACATAAATCTTTTATAAAGAAAAAGAGTGAGGATTTAGAATTAGTTTTAAATGCATACCATAAGGAAAATCCTTTGAAATACGGTATGGCTAAGGAAGAAATTAAAAATAAGATTTTTGGTAAAAGTCTTAAGCAAAAGAATTATGATGATATTTTAAAGGTTCTTCAAGACAGGGAAGTAATAAAGCAAGAAAATAATCTTATAGCTTTCTATACCTTTGAAATAAAGTACACTAAAGAACAAAAGGAAATAAAGAATAGAATAATTAATGCCTTTGAAAAGGGGGGATACACACCTCCAAAGTATGAGGATTTAGGTAAATTTGAAAAAGATAAAAAATCCTTTAAAATGGTTTATGATTCTTTAATAGATAATGGGGAGCTTATAAGGCTTGCAGATGATATAGTATTTACTAAGAATCACTATGAAAAGGCTAAGGATTTAGTTAAGGACTTCATAAATAAAAATGGGGGAATAACTCCAGCAGACGGGCGAGATATATTAAATTCCTCTAGAAAGTATGTAGTATCCTTATTTGAACATTTTGATTCTATAAAACTAACTAAAAGATTAGAAGATAAGAGAGTATTATTTTAAAGAATAGGCTTAATACTAAAAAACTTAGTATTAAGCCTATTTTTATTGAATATAGTAAAAATTGATACTTAAATACTCTTTAATTCTGAGTATAATGTAAAAATTTATCTTTTTATAAAATTAAGTAATTTATTTCTCTTAAGTAAAATATACTCTATAATATATGAATTTTATTAGGGGGAGTTAAAGATGAATAATTTAGTTTATTGCTTAACCTGTAGAAGGATTTTTCAAAGAGAGAACATATGTCCATATTGTAATGAGTCTAACATAAAAGAACTTGAACTTAATAATCCTGTCAATGTAATAGGAACAAAAATAAAGGGAAAGGTTCTAAAAATAAAAGGAAATGATGTAAGAATTTCTACAGTAAATCCAGATACTCATGAAAAACAGATAAAGGAATATAAGTGTGAGGAACTAAGAAAAATTATATAGCCAATATAGAATATTGGCTATATATAATTAATAAAAATAAAATAAAGAATTAAAAAATACCCTGTGGCTAAGAAAAATCTAGCAACAGGGTATACTTTATGATGTAATTAATAATTGCAATAGGTAAAGGATTACTTATTTGAATATGTAATATATATTTTTAATATAGCTTATTTACATTAGAATTAATGTAGTATATCAAAAGAAAAGGGGTTAGTTATTATGTATTATGTGGGAATTGATATAGGCTCTACAGGATCAAAAGTAGTGGTTTTTAAAGATGATGAAATAATAGATTTTTATGTAAGACCAACAGGGTGGAGCAGTGTAGAAACTGCCAATGAAATTAAGACAAGGCTTTTAGAAAAAGGGATAAATGATGAAAATAGCAAAATTGTAGCTACAGGCTATGGTAGGGTTTCAGTACCTTATGCAGATAAAGTTGTTACAGAAATAACCTGTCATGGAAAGGGAGCAGCTTACTTATTTAAGGATAAATGTACTGTTTTAGATATTGGTGGACAAGATACTAAGGTTATAACCTTAGAAGATGGCATGGTAAAAGATTTTATAATGAATGATAAGTGCTCAGCAGGTACAGGAAGATTTTTAGAGATTATGGCAAATACCTTAGGAGTAACCTTAGAAGAACTTAGTGAACTAGCTAAAAGTGGACAAGAAGTTACCATAAGCTCCATGTGTACAGTGTTTGCAGAATCAGAGGTTATAAGCCTTATAGGAAGGGGAACTAAAAAAGAGGATATAGCTTATGCAGTACTTGATTCTATAGCATCAAAGGTTAAATCTCTTTGCACAAAGCATGGAAGTAGTAATACATATTATTTAACTGGGGGACTTTGTGGTAATAGTAACCTCATATCTATGCTAGAGAAAAAACTAGGAGCAAAGGTACATAGTGGAGAACATGGTCGTTATGCTGGTGCCATAGGAGCTGCAATAGTAGCAAAAGGATTGAAGTAATGTAGAAGGGAGAGATTATTTCCAGGGTGGAGAAAATCTCTTAGGTTATAAGGAAAATAAACCTATATCTTAATACTCTTTATCTTAGAGTTAATACTTCTATATTATAAATAAAGATAGTATAAAATTAATTATGAAAAACTAATCTTATAAATATGACAGGGGGAAGTAAAATGGAAAATATGCCAAAGGCATTTGAAGAATTTAGTGATGCAAGAAAAAATGGGTTTGTAAAGGTTAAGGAATTTAAGGATAAGGGATATAAGGTGGTAGGTACCTTTTGTACCTTTACTCCTTGGGAGCTTATGGACGCAGCAGGAGCTATAGGGGTATCAGTATGTGGGGTAAGTGATGAAACTACAGAAGATGCAGAAGCTCATCTTCCAAAGAACCTATGTCCATTAATAAAATCTAGCTATGGTTTTGCTATAACTAATAAATGCCCTTACATATATTTTTCAGATTTAATAGTAGGGGAAACCACTTGTGATGGTAAGAAGAAGATGTTTGAACTTTTAGGAAGAATAAAAAATACCCATGTTATGCAACTTCCTCCAAGTAGTATTGGAGAGGAATCCTTTAATATGTGGAAAAGTGAGATTTTAAAATTAAAGGAAAGACTAGAAAATGATTTTCAAGTAGAAATAACAGAAGAAAAAATTAAGGAATCCATAAAAATAAAAAATGAGGAAAGAAGAGCAGCTGAGGAATTTTATTCCCTAGGAAAGCTTTGTCCTCCGCCTCTATGGGGCTATGATATGCAAAAGGTATTAGAGGGTATTAGCTATAGCCTTGATAGAAAAGAAGGAATAGTTAACTTAAAATCTTTAACTAAAGCCATAAGAGATAAATATGAGGAAGGAAACAAACCAGTCCCTAAATCAGCAGCTAGAATACTTATAACAGGATGCCCAAGTGGAGGAGTAGCAGATAAAGTAGTTAAATCCATAGAAGAAAATGGTGGAGTTGTAGTTTGCTATGAGAACTGTGGCGGGGTTAAAGAAAAAATGACCTTAGTTAGGGAGGATATAAATCCTATAGATGCATTAACAGAAAAATACTTATCTGTGCCTTGTTCTGTAATGTCACCTAATGATGGAAGATTGGATTTAATAGAAAAGCTTATTGATGAATATAAAATAGATGGAGTTATAGACATAACCCTTCAAGCTTGTCATACTTATGCCATAGAAACCTTTAATGTAAAGGAGAGGACTAATAGTAAGGGAGTACCTTATTTGAATATAGAAACTAATTACTCTCCTTCAGATATGGGACAGTTAAAAACAAGAATAGCTGCTTTTATTGAAATGTTATAATAGAATTAGCCTTTTAATATTAATAGTTTTAAATTGGATATTTCAAAGTATGTATAAAATAGTATTTTAGTTAAAAGATATAAATAAAAGTTAGGAGAACGTTTTAAAGTAAAATATACCCTATAGAGTAGACATGATAAAAAAAAGTCTATTCTATAGGGTTTTTATATTTATAATAGAATTATAAAGTTAGGAGTGAATAGAGATGAGTGAGAAATTATTTTCAAAAGAAGAGATAGAAATACTTTCTAATAATAAATATGTTAAAAATGTTAGCGAAAAAGGAATTACATACACTGATGAGTTTAAAAGACTGTTTATCGCCGAAAATGAAAAGGGTAAATTCCCGAGAGATATATTTTCAGAATGTGGTTTTGATATTAATATAATCGGTTTAAAAAGAATACGATCATCTGGTAGCAGATGGCGCTCCGCATTT
>NZ_KK366006.1:0-31984 GCF_000686705.1 Clostridium hydrogeniformans DSM 21757
ATATGGTGCGTCTTAAGAGATTCGAACTCCTGGCCCACGGCTTAGAAGGCCGTTGCTCTATCCAACTGAGCTAAAGACGCTTAATTAAAGTACATTATACATTTTAATTGTTAACTTAACATTTGTCAAGAACTTTTAAAATGGAGCGGGTGATGGGAATCGAACCCACGTAGCCAGCTTGGAAGGCTGGAACTCTACCATTGAGTTACACCCGCGCATTTGGTCGGGGTGACAGGGATCGAACCTGCGACCTCATGGTCCCAAACCACGCGCGCTCCCATCTGCGCCACACCCCGGCAACTTGTTTGTTGCCGTTCCTAACGACATGATTTATTCTACACCATATATTTTTTATCGTCAATAGTTTTTTTTATTTTTTTTACATAATATTTTATATTGAGATGTATAAAAATTAGAAATACCTAGTATTCATCACTAATTCACCAGGGTTATTTCTTATCAATTAATCTAACTTTTTAAACTCAACATCCATACTATTCCCATTTATATGTATAAAAGCCATAGACTTCTTTCCGTCTCTTGGAAGACTAACACTACCAGGATTTAATATTAAAATCCCATCCTCAACTTCTTTATATGCTATATGAGTATGACCATATAATCCTATATCAGCATTAACTTCCTTTGCCCTTAGCATAATTTTAAAAGGATTATAATAAACCCCATAGTTATGTCCATGGGTTAGAAAAATTCTTTTCCCTTGAATATCAATTACCTTATCTTCTGGAACATATATTTCCCCATCACCATTTCCTCTTACAAATACTATGTCCTTTTTAAATCTTTCCTTTATGAAAGTAATATCTCGTACATTATCTCCAAGGTGTATTATCATATCTGCTTTTTCCGCTTCTTTAAGTGCTTTTATTATGCTTGTTTCATGTCCATGAGTATCACTTATTACTGCTATTATCAAAGTAAGTCACCTCTTACAAATACTTAACTATTTGTTTTTTTAATTCCTTTAGAGCTATACCTCTATGGCTTATAGTATTCTTTTCCTCTGGTTTTATCTCTCCAAAGGTTTTATTAAGTTCTTCTATTAAAAATAAAGGATCATATCCAAATCCATCTTCTCCCTTTATAGACTCTATAATTTTCCCCTTTACTCTTCCCTCTATGCTACTTTCCTTGCCATAATAATCTATAAGAGCAAGATGGCATACAAATTCCCCACCTCTATTCTCAAATGGAACTCCCTTTAATTCTTCTAATAATTTTTCATTGTTTTTCTTTGAATCTCCATGTTCTCCTGCATATCTTGCTGAATAAACCCCTGGTCTTTTATTTAAAGCATCTACTTCAAGACCTGAATCATCTGCCATAACTATAAAATCTTTCTCATTCTTTTCCTTTAAGACCTCATATATTTCTCTTGCTTTTTTAAAAGCGTTTTCCTCAAAGGTTTCCCCATCTTCTTCTACGTCAATAAATATTTCTTTTTCTTTTAAACTATATATCTCTAAAGGTAGATCCTTTAAAATTTCTTTTATCTCTTTTATCTTATTTTCATTATTACTTGCAACAATTAAATTTTTCATACCTTTCCTCCTACTGCTTATATCTAAATAATCTTAAAAAGCTCATCTCTTTCTGGAGGATCTACTTCCCTTTCTTCTCCATTAATATCTATAACTATCCCTTTTTCCTTAGATATTATTTCTCCTATTAAAGTAGCCTCAATGTTATTTACCTTTAATTCCTCTATAATTTTCTCTCCATCACTAGTTACAATAACCATAGATCCCGATGATATTAATCTTAGACAGTCTATATTAAAAAATTCACATATTTTCTTTGTTACATTCCTTATAGGTAGCTCCTTTTCATTTATTATAAATCCTACATTTGATGCCTTAGCCATTTCCCAAATAGCTCCAAGGATTCCTCCCTCTGTAACATCGTGCATAGAGCTTACATTAAATTTACTAGCTATTTTACCTTCTTCTATAACACTTAATAATTCACTAAATCCCTTAGCTTCTAATATTTCTTCCTCACTTAGAACCTTCTTAAGTTCTTCTTCTTTTTCATTGACTAATATACTACTTCCTTCAATACCCAAGGTCTTTGTGATTATTATCTTATCTCCTACCTTAGCACCCTTTGTAGATATAGGATTATTAGTTTTTCCTATTACAGTACAGGAAACCACCATTTTGTTTACAGCTTCTGTAACCTCTGTGTGTCCTCCTATAATTTCAACATTAATTTTTCTGCACTCTTCCCCTATATCCTCCATTATCTTTTGTATATCTTGAATTGTTGAGTTTAGGGGGGCTAAAATTGTTACCATTATTCCTACTGGTTCTGCTCCTGAAGAAGCTATGTCATTACAGTTTATATTTACTGCAAGTTTACCTAAGTTTTTTGTAGCTCCAGTTATAGGATCCGTTGATAAAACTATTTTACTATTATGAAAATCTAATATAGCACAATCTTCTCCTATTCCATTTGAAACTAATACTTCTTCCCTTTTTACAGTTTTATTTTTATCTATTATATATTTTAATTCATCCCAGTTAAGCTTTCCTGCTTCCATAAAAATTATCCCTTCTTTAGAAATATAAGAAAACATGAACTATTTCCCTGTATTTTACATATTATTTATATAAGGATTAATATTTTGAGGTGAAAAATTTGAGATATATCGGTCCATTTTTAAGAATAAACTCTTTGACCACTGAAAATGTTAAAAATCAATTATTTCATTTTACTAAAGAGTCATTAAAGCACATAAATTTAAGCTCTAGTTGTGGAGTGACAACTTCCTTTAAGGACCTTAAGATTCAATCATCACCTAACATTGATATTAACATATTTAAAGAAATTTCTCCACTTCTATGCATTTATAAGAAAGCTAATGGAAAGGTTCTAAAAAACAAGCATGGTTTATACTGGGAGGAATCTAGTTTTAAAAAGGATATAATAATGGAGGCTAATATACTAAATACCCTTTGCCTTCTATCCCTTAGTAATTACTATTATTCCTTAGAAGGAAAAAATAAAGCATTATACTCTCTTGGAACACTATACTCTCATATTTGTAAGTCACAACTTGACTTTTATTATAAGCATTTGAAAAATGAAGATGGAATATTTATAGATAAGCAAAATGTTTCAGAAGGTTCTTCTAAAAATATGGTTTTAGAGTATAAAGAGGGTCAATATAAGGCCTCAGACCAAGGTTTTATGATGCTAGCAAGCTTTAAATATTCCTTAGATCCAAATAGCCATGATAGTGAAAACTATAAAAATTTTGCTATGGATATATTAAATATGTTCTGTCATTATAGGGATGAACTTTATGACTTACCTAATGAAGATCGAGGAAAACTTTTATTATCCCTAAACTTATTCTATAAAGAGTCTAAGGATGAAAGATGCAAAGAACTCTTAATGGATATTATGGATTATCACATTCAATGCTTTAATGAAGAAAATAGAATAGAAAACTTTGAGAATTCTAATGAATTATCTTTAAATTTTATTAATATAAAACTTTTTATGAGCCTTACAGGACTAGAACTTTTCACTGAAGAGGAATGTGATTTAAGTGATGCAATAAAATCCTTGTATGATGAACGACTAGGTGTTCTAATTAAAAAAAGAGATAAAAAAGAATTTAAGATTACCTCCTCAGATATACTGATTTATTTGACTGCCCTATTACTTTGTGAAGAAGAGGAAAAACTAAACAATGTAATAGTAGATGCCTATAAAAGACATTTAATCTCCTCTGGTCTTGTAGGTTCATGGCCTGATTGTCCTAACTTAGATAGTGTAGAAAGATATTTAAACTTCTCCTTAAAGGCAGAGGATTTACTGGGTGATGAAAACTTTAAACCAAATTCAATTCAAACCCCTGAAGTTTCATCTCTTGCTCCTATATTTTATAAAACCATTTATTTTAATACTAAAAAAGCTACCTTCACAAAAATAAAAAGTCATTTTGATTCTTCTGAAAATATGCTTAGCTTTTTTATGATTCTCTACTTTATGTAAAAATCCTATAAGTATAATTAAACTTAAAACCCTATATATAAATTTAAAAGTGTATGACTTATAATACTTAAACCAGCCTTATAAGTCATACACTTCTCTTATACTATTTATTATTTTTATTAACCTTTTTTAATAATATATTATTATTTCCATCTAGTTCTACTCCACTTACCTCTTTAGATATAGCATAACTTAAGGAATCATAATATACAGGTATATAGGTTATATCCCTTGATAAAATAGATATTGGAGTTATAAAATCTTTTTCTTTATCTACTAAAACTTTGTTTAATATCTTATCATATTCTCCATTGTTATATCTTGAGATATTTCTCTTATTATCTTTTGTCCATAATTTAAAGAAATCTTCTTTTTTTACAGGCTGCTTATAAAACTTTAGAGCTAAATCATATTCTCCATCCTCTAAGGTTTTATTAAATTCCTCTTGGTTTAGAAATTTCTTATTAATACTTAACTCTAATTGATCCTTAAGTATCTCTTCTAACTTTTCTGCTATTAGTTTATTTTTATTATCATTAAGAAAAACCATATTTATAACTGTCTTCTCATCATAATCCATATCCTTAAATATTGATTTTATTTTTGATATATCAACATCACCTTTATATCCTCCAGAGGTTTGCATAACATCTTCATTATAATTTTTAAATGCCATATCACCTTTTCCTTGTATAAGACCAGCTTTACTATAAAGGTCTTCCTCATTATATAAAAGTTTTACACTTTCATTTATTGCCTTCCTAAAACTTAGATTTCCTCCTAAATCTTTTTTACTATGATTAAATAGTAGAGCAAACATATCTCCTGTAGGATAAAATTCTAAATTTCCCATACTAGTATCTATACTGGTTTCTTTAAGAGGAATATTGAATATAATATCTGTCTTACCTGAATTAAAGGATGCCAAGGATTTTTCTGGGCTATTTCTAACAAGTTTAACCTGATTTTCTTCCACCTTGTCCCAATAGCCTTCATTTCTTTTTAATAATATAAATTCATTTTCCTTCAAATCTTCTATCACATATGGTCCACTATATTCAATTTCTTTATAACTACTTGTATAGTTGTATAACTTGTTAAAATTCTTTCTTAACCTATAGTTAGGCTTTGATAGAATCTTTAAAAATTCTTCATTAGCATTATTCATTCTTATATTTAATGTTTTATTGTCTGTAGAATTAATAGCTACATCCTTAAATGTCTTTTTTCCTTCATTGAATTCCTTGGCCCCATATATAGAATATAACTCACTGGCATAAGGGTTCTTTAAACTAGGGTCTAATATGTTTTTAAAAAACTCTACAAAATCTGAAGCAACTATTGGCTTTCCGTTACTCCATTTTATATCTTCCCTAAGCTTAAAAGTATAACCTATACCATCATTAGTTACCTCATAGCTTTCAGCTAAGGATCCAATAATTTCTTTATTACTTCCTATAGTGACTAGTCCATCAAATAATGAACATATTAAATCCTCACTTCTTTCTTTAGAATCCTCCTTAAGAACTAAGGTTTTTGGAAACTCCTCCATACCATATGTAAGAAGAGTATTCTCTTCCTTATCTTCTACATTCTTCTTTTGTATACATCCAACCATAAACAGCTGGCAAACTATCACAATAGCTAAAATTATTTTTTTCATTATATCACCTATCAAAACTTTTTATTCCTAAATTGAATTTACTTATTTAAAGTCTTGACATTTTTTTCTATTATTAAACCTTAACTTGGGATATACATATAAAAATTTAGTTGACTAGGTTTTAACTTTTGATTAAAGTCAATATTCATCCAAACCTGCCTTTTTATAAAATGAAATCCATCCTCTACAGTTATATTAACTTTCTCTTCTTTTTTTAGTATATTCTTAGCTTCTTTAGAGAAGTTCCCTGTAGTTATATATACCCCATTTTTTATTTCAAGATTATTAAGCTTTTCTATAAAACTTATCACATCATTTTCTCTTATAATCAAAGCCTTATGAAACTTTAAAAATACTTTTTTATTATTAGATTGAATTGTGATCTCTAGAATACTTCTATCCTTTAAAATAATTATATATTCTATTCCAAACTCCCAACAATCTCTGCTTATTACCCCGTAAACTTCTTTTATACTTATTGTTCTTAATCCTCTTAATCCTTCCTCAACCTTCCTTTTTCTCACCCTATAGTAAATTCTATCTAGTATCTTCATAACTCACCTTTTTATATTACTATACTCTAGTATATGACCCTATAAAAAACTTTAATAACTACTTATATTGTTTTATTTATGTTATAATTTTTTATAGAATATTTTAAGGTAGGAGGTCTTTATGGTAACATTTCTTCAAATATTAACTATAATTGTTATATTTCTTTTTATCGGTCTATCTATAGCAAGTTTTGTTATTTTAAATAAGATATTTTCTCAAATAAAATATAAAAACTATTTAATGGAAAAGCTTACTCATAATATTTATATGTTAGCTAAAAACTCGTCAAGTGAAGATAATAAAAATAACTAAAAAGGTGTGCTAAATAGCACACCTTAAATATTAATATACATTCATCACCATAAAGAAAATAGATAATATAGAGATGCTTAAACAAATTATTGGATAAACAACTCGTTTCCTACTCTCCTTATCAAAAGCAAACTTAATTCCCCATATAATCATAGTTATGGATACTACAGTTTGAAGGGCATAATAGTTATTAAGTATTTTTATATAAATTATATTATGTGTAGATAAAAATACGCATACGAGAGTTATCAATGTAGCTAAAACAAAAGCCCAAGCTAAATATATAACTATTATCTCTGCTTTTTCTAAAAACCCTCTTGAGGAATTCTTATCCTTGTTTTCTAAAATCATTATTCAATTCCTCCCAAAACTATACTAAATACTTCATATATATTACATCTATATGCTAGTTTTGTAAAGTTACAAAGTATTTACATATGTGAATTAAAATAATTACTTATTTTTAATTCTTCATTTCCTTTAACTGCTTAAATCATTTTTTCAAATTCTTCTTCACTTATAACTTGTATATTCAGTTCTTTTGCCTTATCATACTTAGAACCTGGATCTTCTCCAATTAGTACATAAGATGTCTTCTTGCTTACAGACCCTGATACCTTTGCTCCTAAAGATTCTAATTTTTCTTTTATACTTGATCTTGAATAATTTTTAAGACTTCCTGTAACAACTACAGTTTTACCTTGGAATACATTTCCTTCAGACTGAATATCTTTCTCTTCATATTTAGGGGTAATTCCTAAACTTAATAATTCATCTATAGAATTTTTTATCTTCTCATCTTTAAAAAATTCTGTTATACATTTGGCTACTATATCCCCAACATCCTCAACTTCCACAAGTTCCTCAAAGGTAGCTACTTGGATATTTTCTAAGGTTTTAAATCTCTTAACTAAATCTTTAGAGGTTTTTACTCCCACATTAGGTATGCCTAATGCATATAGAAATGAATGCAATTCACAGTTTTTACTTTTTTCTATGGCATCTAAAAGATTCTGTGCCTTCTTTTCACCAAACCTTTCAAGTTTTAAAAGATTATCCTTTTCTAGCTTATATAAATCTCCAAGAGTCCTTAAATCTAGTTCTTCAAATAATTGCTCAGCAGTTTTTTCACTAAATCCTGCAATATTCATTGCTTCCCTTGAGCCATAGTGTACTATACTCTTTACAAGCTGTGGTTTACAAGATAAAGTGTTTTCACAAAAATAATGAGCTCCATTTAGTATAACCTCACTATTGCAATAAGGACAATTGCTTGGTGGTTCTATTTCTCTTGTATTTTCTAAAGCCTCACCAGTAACTCCCATAATCTCTGGTATAACATCATTAGAACGTCTAACAAAAACCTCTGCTCCTATTTTTACGCCCTTTCTCTTTATATCATCCATATTATTTAATGTGGCTCTTTTAACTGTTACCCCTGCAAGTTCTACTGGTTCTAGAATAGCGGTTGGACTAACCCTACCACTTCTCCCTACATTCCATTCCACATCAAGGAGCTTAGTTGTAGTTTCTTGTGCCTCAAACTTATAGGCTATAGCCCATTTTGGAAACTTAACAGTATAACCTAGGAGTTCTCTTGTTCTCATATCATTTATTGCTATAACAACTCCATCTATATCATAATTTAAATTAAACCTTATATTATCTATATAAGATATTTCTTTTTCTATTTCCCCTATAGTGCTACATTCTCTTATATAATCATCCATTAGAAAACCTTGGTCTTTTATAAAATCTAACATTTCTAGATATGTGTTAAAAGGTCTCCCCTCATTATATCCTATATCATAGAAAAAGGCTGTTAAGTTTCTTCTTGCTGTTTCTTTTATGTTTAAATTTCTAAGAGCTCCTGCTGCTCCATTTCTTAGGTTCTTAAGAGGTACATCTGAGTTTTTATTGTATTCCTCAAAAGCTTCCTTTGTCATAATAGCTTCCCCATGAATCTCCATTAAACTATTATAGCTTATTTTAAGTGGAAGGCTCTTTATGGTTTTACCTTGAAGAGTTATATCCTCTCCAATTTCTCCTGTTCCTCTAGTGGCCGCCTTTATAAGAACACCATTTTTATCATAGGTGCAGTTTAAGGTTAGGCCATCAAACTTTTTAGTTAAAATATATGTGAGTTCTGGAAGTTTATCCTCATTAGTTCTATTATATTCATCCCATAGTTTTTTATTTCTTTTATGCCACTCTTTTATCTCCTCTAAGCTTTGAGCCTTATCTAAACTCCAAAGTCTAGCCTTATGAGCATATTTTGAAAACTCTGGTAAAACTCCATCTCCCACCCTCTGAGTTGGGGAATAGGATAAAACAAATCCCGTCTCTTTCTCTAGATTTAAAAGTTCATCATATTTTTTATCATATTCCTTATCACTTATAGAAGGTTTATCTAATACATAATATTCATGACTATATTCATTTAATTCTTCTACTAATTCTCTAATTCTATCTTCTCTATTTTCCAAAGATAACACCTCCAATTTAAAGCACTTCAAGAGGAGCTATGCTAAGTAATAACTGCTTAACTCCCATATTATCAAAGGCAATGGTAAGTTTTATATCATCACCTTGAGGCATAGCTGATACTATAGTTCCAACTCCAAACTTAGCATGCTTAACCTTTCTCCCTGGACTTGCCTCCCCCTTTGTAAGAAGGGTTCCTCCATTACTTTCCATTGCTTTTTTTATAATTTCTGATGGTGATGATGCTTTTCCTTCATAGCTACTTCTTCTCATACTATGAGGATTTGCATAAGCTTCTCTTCTTGAAGCTTCCATCTTTTTCTCAAAAGTTGATTTTGATCCTACCTGACTTCTAGAATTTACATATTCCTTAAGATTATCTGATATCTCTAACAAGAAATCTGATTGAGGATAACTTTGAGTTCTTCCATATACTCTTCTAACCTCTGCTGAAGTCATATAGAGAATTTCCTTAGCCCTTGTTATTCCAACATAACATAGCCTTCTCGATTCCTCCATCTCCTTATTATCATTAAAGGATGAATTTCCAGGGAATATACCATTTTCCATACCAACCATAAATACAGTTGGAAATTCCAGCCCCTTAGCACTATGAACTGTCATAAGAACTACACTATCTGCATCTGCATCATAGTTATCCACATCCGCCACTAAAGTAGTTTTCTCTAAAAATCCTGCAAGAGATTTATCCTCATTGGCACTATCCTTCTCAAAGGCAACTGCTGCTGATACAAGTTCTTCTAAGTTATCAACCCTACTTTGGTTTTCTGGATCCTTTGAATCCTTAAGATCCTTTAAATACCCTGTAACCTCTAATATATATTCAATAAAATCTGATACGGGAAGCTGCTCACTCATAAGATTAAGTTCTTCCATAATATCTCTAAATTTACCTATACTAGTTACATTTCTTGGAGTAAGGGTTGGAACATTCTCTACCTCTACCACTGCATCATAAAGATTTAATCCACCATCATGAGAATAAGCCATAAGCTTTTCAACAGTAGCATCTCCTATGCTTCTTTTGGGTACATTTATTATTCTTTTTAAACTTATATCATCTTGAGGGTTTGCTATAACCTTCAAGTAAGCCATTATATCCTTTATTTCTTTTCTATCGTAGAACTTAAGTCCTCCAATTATTCTATATGGAATTCCTCTTTTTATAAAAGCATCTTCAAAACTACGTGATTGTGCATTAGTTCTATAAAGTACTGCAAAATCACTAAAGAATTTATCATCTTTATCCTTAATCCTCTTTATTTCCCTAGCCACAAAATCTGCCTCATCTGTTTCTGAGTAAGACCTATATAACTTTATTTTCTCTCCCTCTGGATTTTCTGTTCTAAGAACCTTATCTTTTCTTTCACTATTATTTTTTATAACTTCATTAGCTGCTCTTAATATGGTTTCCATGGATCTATAATTTTGTTCAAGTTTTACTATCTTAGCTTCTGGATAATCCATTTCAAAATCCAAGATATTTCTTATATCTGCACCTCTCCACTGATAAATACATTGGTCATCATCTCCAACAACACAAATGTTTTTATGTTTAGCTGCTAGCATCTTTACAAGTTCATATTGTGCCTTATTTGTATCTTGGTACTCATCAACCATTATGTACTTAAATTTTCTTTGATAGAATCCTAGTACTTCTTCATTATTTTTAAATAGCTCAATGGTTTTAAATATTAAATCATCAAAGTCTAAGGCATTATTTGTTTTTAACCTTTTCTGATAAAGTTCATAAACTTCTCCAATTCTCTTATCCCTAAAATTATCACTATTTTCTCTTAAAAACCTTGAAGGTGTTATAAGATTATCCTTAGCCTTCCCTATTCTTCCTAGGATTTCTCCTTCATTCATATCCTTATCATTTATACTTAATTCTGCCATACATTGTTTTATTAACGCCTTTTGATCATAGGTATCGTATATAGTAAAATCTCTTTTATATCCTAAGTGTTCTATTTCTCTTCTAAGTATCCTAACACAACTTGAATGGAAGGTAGATATCCACATTCCCTCAGCTTCTTCCTCTCCTATAAGAGCCTTAACCCTTTCCCTCATTTCCCCAGCTGCCTTATTAGTAAAGGTTATAGCTAGTATTTGAGATGGAAATATATCCAAATTTTTTATCATATGAGCCATTCTATGGGTTAAAACTCTTGTCTTTCCTGATCCCGCTCCTGCTAGTATAAGCACCTGACCTTCTATTGTTGTTGCTGCTTCATATTGTTCTTTGTTAAGTAAAGCTTTTAAATCCATGGGGTCACCCTCCTTAAATAAAATTCATTATATTATAATATAATGAAAACTTTAATCTTTATAATTTTTTATTTTATCAAAATGTATTATAGGTTTACCACCTATCCCTTAAATACTAATGTAAAAATTCCAAACTCATCCTTATAAATTATATACCATATTAATTAATATAAAACCTGAATAGAAATTAACTTTCTCTTTATTATATCTTAATTTATATTATACCAAAAATAAAAAAAATAAAGCTATGGGCAAGCCACAGCCATATTAATATATAAACCTACTATTTTTTCCAATTTATTCTATCAAATATTATTTTATAACCCTCACTACCATAATTCAAGGACCTATTTACTCTACTTATAGTTGCAGTGCTTGCTCCTGTAGAGCTTGCTATATCTAAATATGTTCTTCTTTGCTTTAGCATCTTTGCTACCTGTAATCTTTGCTCTAATGCTTTTATTTCATTTATAGTGCATATATCCTCAAAAAACTTATAACATTCTTCAAGGTTTTTAAGGCTCAATATTGCTTCAAACAAAAGATCCATTTCATCACTTTCAAATTTTGATTTATAGCTTACCATATGATCCCCCCCAATTTAATACATATTTAGATTTTACCACTTCTTTCTAAAATATTCCATAAGAAACTTAGATTTAGAAGTATAATTTGTCAAAAAATAAAAACACAACCCTTGGGGCCAGGTTGTGTTCACCAATAAATAAAAAGGGGGCTATTTATCCTTTTATTTATCTTTCATATATAATTATAATATTTATTATAATCATCTGCAAGAGATTTAATCAATTTCTTTCTTTTTTACAATTTGTTATGATTTTTTACATTTCATTCATTCTTTGTTAATGAAATATTTATTTCAAGAACATAGTATTAAATATCTTTTAACAAAGCAACTTCCTCATCTGTAAGCTCTCTATATTGACCTTCTTCTAAATTCTCATCTATATCTAAAGGTCCAAACTTCACACGTCTAAGATATACAACTTTCTTTTTCACACTCTCAAACATCCTTTTAACCTGATGGAACTTTCCTTCCTGTATGGTTACATGAACCTCTGAACCCTCCTCATAATCTCCTATGATTTCAAGAATTCCCGGCATGCATTTATATCCATCATCTAAAACAACACCTTTTTTGAAAGCTTTAATATCATCCTCTGTAACTTTTTTATCTATCCTTGCATAATAAACTTTATCCACATGCCATTTAGGTGAAATTAACCTATGATTTAGTTCCCCATCATTAGTAAGTAACAGAAGCCCCACAGTATCTTTATCTAACCTTCCCACAGGAAAAGGATCAAATACAGCATCTTCTGGGTCTAATAAATCTACCACAGTGGAGTCATACTTATCAAAGGTTGCAGAGATAACCCCATCTGGTTTGTTCATTATTAAATATATGTATTTTCTATAAAAGACCTCTTCTCCATCCACTTTAATTATATCCTTCTCTGGATCTACTTGGAGTCCATTATCTTTAACTTTTTCCCCATTTACCTCTACAATTCCCTTTTTAACTATAGATTTTATTTCTTTTCTACTTCCATATCCTAAATTTGAAAGAATCTTATCTAATCTTTCCATATAACATCTCTCCCTTCTTTAAACTAGAGAATTTTAAATACTGTTTTATATTATACCTGTTCTTAAAAGGTTTTTATATATATTTTAATGTTTCCACATATTAAAGAGAATTTCACTGTTTTTTCTGAATATTTTGTGGATAACCTTAATACTTTATATATTTTTGTGGAAAACTAATTTTTAATACAACTTTTCAGTAATATAATACTATAAAACTTTAAATTTATTCATTATTAATGTGTTTAATTTATACTATATAAGTTCTAATATTAAAACTACATTAGATTCAGTTGAAACTTATTGAGTCATCAATCAGTGAAATATAAATTTTTTAATGCAACATATATATATTAAACATATTTATAAATTAAACTTAATCATCTATATAAAACCTTATATTTTATTACCTAAACAATCATATAGATTTTCAAACTTGAACCTTAACCTATATATTACCTAACTCCTTAAAATTATAGATTCTAATAAATCTATAGAATAAATATTAACTTTAGAAACCCTATTTCTAAAGTTGATACTTTAATAAAACATATGTAGCTATAAATAAAAAGATGGAAAACTTGCATACTAAGCTTTCCATCTTTTTATTTATATGTTTTACATAAGTTCTAAATCATACTTTTTATGTCTTAAGAAATTATTTTCCTCTCCAATACTCCATAACCTTTTTTACATGAGTTCTTGTTTCCCAAGGTAACTTCCATATGTCCTCTACGGCCTTTACTCCTCTCTTTTGAAGAGTTCCTGGCCCTGCATTATATGCTGCAAGTCCTAATTCTACATTTCCATTATATCTTTTTATATAATCCTTTAGATGTTTTGTCCCTCCATCAATATTTTCAAAAATATCATAAGGATTCGATATGTTATATTCCTTTACATTGGCTGGCATAAGCTGCATAAGCCCCATAGCTCCAGCATGAGATTTCTCATTAACATTAAAGTTAGATTCTTGTTTTATTAATGCCCATATAAGCTTTCCATCTATACCATACTTTTTTGATGCTTCTTCTATGGCTTTATCTATTCTTTCATTTTTACTAGATGGTATATCCTGAGAAACATTGCTTACATTTTGGTAATTCTTAATAAGATCTCCCCTAAGATTTAAGGAACTATTATTAAGATTTTCTGAATTTAGTCCATTTAAATTTAAAAGGTTCATCAAGCCTTTAGAATCCTTACCATTCATATTTTTCATTAAAGCTTCTAAAGCTATTTGAAATGCCATACTATCTCCAGTGGATTTTTTCATAGTATTTGCCATAAGTTGAGCCATCATAAACCCTTGTACACTTTCTATATTCATTATCATTCTCCTCTCTTAAGTTTCTTAAACCTCTTAAGTTTATTATAAGTTTGTATACTACCATAAATTCTTATATATCCTAATTATAATTTAATATATATCCTAACTTTTTTAAATACGTACCATGCAATAATTTTACTAAAATTATTACAAACTTCTAAGCTCTAACTAGAGAATTCAATCCTCACTAAATATAAAATTAAAAAGTTTCTTCCCTTATTATTAGTATATTAATATGATTATTCTAATTTAGAAGTAAACTCATATATATGATAATCCTCATAAGAAATATTTCTATAAGAACTTTTTGATAATACTAAAATTTTATATTCTCCTTCTCTATAAGGAATAAAAGAATAGAAGTTCTTCTTACTGTATCTTTGAACACGTCGCCATTCTCCACTATGGATTAAATAAAACTCATAAATTACATCCTTTCCTCCCTCTGAGGAAACAATAAATTCTACTCCTTCATTACAAATTATATTGTCTTTAGAAGGTTTAATCCTTGTATTTGTAACTGGCAGTGCCTCATGAACTACTATATTGATACTTTTTTTACAGTCATACTCCTTTGTGGATTTTATATTCTTCCCAATAACCTTAAGAGTATATTTTCCACTGCATTTAGGAATAAGTTTATATTTAAGTTTCTTTCCATACTCTGTTTCTTCTACTAGTTCATTATTTATATATAAATTATACTTCAATAGAATATTTCGTGTGTTTTGTGCTACAACTTCAATAGAAATTTCATCATTAACCCTATAATATTCTTTAACATCAAAAAGAATATAGTCTATGTTCCCTGCAACAAACTCTTTTACATCAAAGTATAGGGTACTTTGTCCATCAAAATCCTTTAAGGAATATTTATCCTTAATTTTTATTTCCATCTTATATTCTGTAGCTTCCTCTGGAGTGAAGTTAACCCAATTACAGCTTCCAAAATCTACACCGCATATTTCTTCCTCTTTTTTATATATGGTAAAACTATATTCTGGTTCAATACCACCTTCAGTTTCTACTTTTATATTTATAATTTCATTTTTTACATAATTTTTGGTTTTATCAAGGACTATATCTTTTATCCTAAGAGGGATATAGAATTCCTTATCTATTATATATTCTAACTTTCCCAAAGCCTCATATTCTCCATCATAGGACTTATCCTTTACCATAACTCTTATTTCATACTGTCCTTCATGGCTTGGCTTCCATAAAAACTCATTACTATTAATAAAACCACTATCTATACTATAATTACCATCTATTATATATCTATAAATAAGCTTATTTCCACCCTCTGCTAAAACCTTTATATTTATTTCACGTCCTCTTAATTGAGGTGAAGATAAATCAGTTATAATATTTTTTATATTAATATTTTTATAAGGTTTTATTTCATAGTTTAAAACAGCTCTATCATCCCACTGCTCCTTAGAATACATATCTTTAGCCATAACTAGAAGTTTATATTTTCCACTTATATTTTCTGTGTAGGATATTACTTTCTTAGATGAGTAATCTTGAATTAATGTGACTTTTCCTTCCTCATCCACCTTATAAAACTTATATAAAATCATTCTTGAAGAATCGCACCTGGATTCAACTTGAAATATAACTTCCCTATTTACCATTAAATCGTCTTGAGTTAAACATTTTAAATTTATTATTTCTATAGGACTTAAGGGCTCAACCTTAAATCCTATGGTTTTTCCATCATCAAACTTATTGGAAGAATTTATATCTTTGCATTCCACAAGTACTTCATATTCCCCTTCCTTGGTTAAGGTAAAGAGTAATATATTTTCAGTACAATAATCCCTAATCATCTCCCATGATCCATCTTGAAATATCCAATATCTATATAATATATTCTCTTTTTTACTATTTACAATTACCTCTAACTTATCACCAACTAAGTATTCACCTTTATTACACTTAACACTTTCTATTAATGAAAGACTTTTTTCCCCTATAGAATAACTAGTCTTATCATAAAAATCAAAGGGTTTTTTACTGTTCTTACTCTTACATTGAACCATTACAAAATATTCTCCATCTCTTCTAGGAGTCCACTGAATACTGCTATCTTCGCTAAAATCATCAAGAGCCTCCCATATGCCAGACTCTCCTATTAAAAACTTATATAAGATATCGTCTTCACAAATAGCTCTTATTTCTATACTGGAATCCTTTTCCTGTGGACTAGGTAAATTAAATTGTATATCCACTTTGTTCATAAAACCAAAGCCCCCTAATATATTTAACATAAACCTTTATTCTACACTTTATAGCTAAATCAAATTAAAAACTCAAGTTAATTACCTCTAAACTTATATTGACTCAATTTTAAAAGAAATTATATATTTATTATACACTAATTCCATATTTTGTAACAATAGTATTTGTGCAAATTATATATTTATGCAAATTTTTCAAAGAATATTCTAATTTCTTAAGGGAAAATATAATAAGGAGGTGATTTATATGCCAGGATTTACAAAGGGAACTTTTATAGACTACCATCTTGAGGACGAGGAAGGAAAATATAATAAACTAGAATCTCTTCCTTCTAACATGCCACCCTATGATCAAAGAATAGATAATGGTATATTGTTCCCCGAAATACCTAAGACCGTTTCTAATCATATAGAAAGACGATAATTTTTTATTCCTATGTTTTGTATATTTTAAATTAAAGAGAGCTGGATTAATCTCCAGCTCTCTTTTCTATTAAATATTTTAGGTTCTTATAAAGTCTTTCATCATCTTCTGATGTTCTTTTCTTAGGACCTTTAGTTCTCCCTCCACCTCTTCTAACTTTGCTTCCTATGTGTCTTTCAAAGAGAAGTCTATCCATATTATTATCACTAAATATATATCCCTTAGGACTAATAGAATATACTCCCTTAGAGAGAACCATAGCTGCTACTCCAAAGTCTTGGGTTATAACTATGTCTCCAGACTTACATTCATTAAAAACTACCATATCTACACTTTGAAAAGATGGATCTATATATTTAACCTCACCGTATTTAAGAGTGATGCTATGGTTATAGCTACAAAATAACTTAAGAACTACACTAAATTCTTTAGCTAGGCTTTCTATAACCTCTTTTCCTGCACATCCATCTCCATCTACAATAATTCTCATATTATAGTCTTTCTTCAAGTTCTTTCTTTAAATCTTCAAAGCCTGGTTTTCCAAGTAATGCAAACATATTTTTCTTATAAGCCTCAACACCTGGTTGATCAAAAGGATTTACCCCAAGAAGATATCCACTTATTCCACATGCCTTCTCAAAGAAGTATACTAAGTATCCAAAATAATATGGTGAAAGTTCTGGAACATTTAATATTATATTTGGAACTCCTCCATCATTATGTGCAATAACAGTACCTTGGAAAGCCTTCTCATTTACAAAATCTATTGATTTTCCTTTTAAGAAGTTTAATCCATCTAAGTTATCTTCTGTTTCTTCAATTGTAACTTCCTTCTTAGACTTTTCTACATTTATTACAGTCTCAAATAAGTTTCTTGATCCTTCTTGTATAAATTGGCCCATAGAGTGAAGGTCTGTTGAAAAATCAACTGCTGCTGGGAATATTCCCTTATTATCTTTACCTTCACTTTCTCCATATAACTGCTTCCACCACTCTCCAAAGTAATGAAGATATAATGGTTCATAATTTACAAGAATTTCAATATTCTTACCTTTTCTATAAAGAGCATTTCTAGTAGCAGCATATTTATAACAGTCATTCTCTTCTATATTAGAGCTATTATAAGCTTCTCTAGCTTCTCTAGCTCCTCTCATCATATCTTCTATATCTATTCCTGATGCAGCTATTGGTAGAAGCCCTACTGATGTTAAAACTGAGAATCTTCCTCCTACATCATCTGGAATTACAAATGTTTCATATCCTTCGCTATCTGCAAGAGTCTTTAATGCTCCTCTTTCCTTGTCAGTAGTTGCAAATATTCTTTCCCTTGCTTCTTCTTTTCCATATTTCTTTTCCATATAATCTTTTAATATTCTAAAGGCAATGGCTGGCTCTGTTGTAGTACCTGATTTAGAAATGACATTAACAGATACATCTAATCCTTCAATTGAATCTAAAAGTTCACTTATATATGTAGAACTTATATTATTTCCTGCAAAGAATACCTTAGGAGCTTTTCTTTTCTCCTTAGATATAACATTAAAAAATGAGTGATTAAGCATCTCTATAGCTGCTCTTGCTCCTAAATAAGACCCACCTATTCCTATAACGATTAAAACATCAGAATTTTTCTTTATTTTTTCTGATGCCTTCTTTATTCTATGAAACTCATCTTTATCATAATTCTCTGGAAGATCAACCCATCCTAAAAAGCCACTTCCTGCTCCAGTTTTTTCATGGAGCATATTATGTGCTTCTTTTACCATTGGAGCCATATACTCTAATTCTTGCTGTGATATAAAATTCTTTACCTTTGATAAATCAAGATTTATTTTCTTCATCCTTATACCTCCATTTAACTTCAATATGAATTTATATTCAATTTTCAATACTATTATTCCTTTTTATTCTTCCTATTTTGTGAATATTTATAGATAAAATTTTTTTAAATGTTTTCATTTATTTAAATTAAAATAAAATGGGGCTGTCGCACTAAAGAATTTACATACAATATATTGATTTACAAATTTAAAATCATCACAATATATTGTAGTATTTATTCTTAGTTCGACAGCCCCATTACTTCTAACCACCCATTAGCACATTTACAACAAACCAAATTAGTCCACCCCAAATTAAAAATGCTATAAGCACTATGGGTAAAAGAATAGAATACTGTGCTATAACTATTGCAATAAAATCCTTAAAGGATAATTTCTCTTTTTTCTCATCACTATTATTTAAAAAGTCATTATACATTATATAGCCCCACCTTCCATATTAAATCTCTACCAAATAAAACTTAATTTTAATTATTAGAAACTCTTTATTAAATAAGTCTTCTAATATAATTAGTTTCTACTTATACACCTATGTAATTGTCCCTTTCTTTTAAAAGTCTTTATAGAGTTTTAAGTTTATGTACATATCACTTTTTTTAAAGGCTCTTGTAAATATAAACTTCACAAGAGCCATATATTAAGAAAGTGCTTAGCTTATTATTTAACTAAGTGACATGCAACAAAATGTTCTTTTCCCACATTTTTATATTCAGGTATCTCGCTCTTACAAATATCCATGGTGTATGGACATCTTGTATGGAATTTACAGCCTGATGGTGGCTTTGCAGGGGATGGTATATCTCCTGTTAATATTATTCTATCCCTCTTTAATGTAGGATCTGGTATAGGCACAGCTGAAAGCAATGCTTTTGTATATGGATGAAGTGGATTATCATATAATTCATTTTTAGGAGCAAGTTCTATTAAAGATCCTAAATACATAACTCCTACCCTATGAGATATATGTTTTACAACACTTAAGTCATGGGATATAAATAAATATGAAAATCCATAGTTCTCTTGTGATTCCATAAGTAAATTTATAATCTGAGATTGTATAGAAACATCTAGAGCAGAAACTGGCTCATCTGCTACTATAAACTCAGGATTTAAAACAAGAGCTCTTGCAATACCAATTCTTTGTCTTTGTCCTCCTGAGAACTCATGAGGATATCTTCTAATATGATAGGATGCTAGTCCACATATCCCCATAATATCTAAAACCTTTTGGGTTACATCATTTCTAGTTGCAAGTTTATGCTCTATTAAAGATTCCCCTATGATTTCTCCAACAGTCATTCTTGGATTTAAAGAACTATAAGGATCTTGAAATATTATTTGCATTTTAGGTCTCATTTTTCTAATTTCTTCTCTTTTTAGAGAATGAAGATCAACGCCATTGAACTCTACTCTTCCCTCAGTCTTTTCTAAAAGTCTTAATATAGTTCTTCCTGTAGTAGACTTTCCACACCCTGACTCTCCGACAAGTCCTAAGGTTTCTCCTTTTTTTATTTCAAAAGAAACTCCATCCACTGCCTTTACATGACCAACAGTTTTTTGAATAACCCCTGCTCTAATAGGGAAGTACTTTTTTAAATTATCTACCTTTAATATTGTTTCCTTAGCCATTTATTTTCCCCCCTCATAAAGCCAGCAAGCTACCTTATGTCCTGGTTCCGCCTCAAATAAAGGTGGTATTTCTTGCCTACATTTCTCAAAAGCCTGATCACATCTATCACAGAAGTAGCAATACTCTGGCATACCTATTGGATTTGGTACTTGTCCTTGTATTGAGTAGAGCTTCTTTTCTCCCTCTTTACCATTTAATGAAGGCTTTGATTTTAAAAGCCCCTTAGTGTAAGGATGCATTGGATTTTTAAATATGCCGTAAGCAGTTGATTCTTCTGCTACCTTTCCTGCATACATAACCACAACATAATCACACATTTCTGCCACAACTCCAAGGTCATGAGTTATAAGCATTATTGAAGTGTTAAGCTTCTCTTTAATATTTCTCATAAGATCTAAAATTTGAGCTTGTATTGTAACATCAAGGGCAGTAGTTGGCTCATCTGCTATTAAAAGCTTTGGATTACAAGATAGGGCCATAGCTATCATTATTCTCTGTCTCATACCACCGGATAATTCATGAGGATAGGCATCCACTATTTCATTAGCCCTTGGTATTCCAACAAGATTTATCATTTCTATTGCTTTTTCCCTAGCTTCAGCCTTTGAAAGCTTTTGATGAAGTATTACTGCTTCTGATATTTGATCACCTACAGTAAATACTGGGTTTAAGGATGTCATAGGCTCTTGGAAAATAACCGACATCTTATTTCCTCTTATTTCTCTCATTTCGCTCTCTGGTAATGAAAGAACACTTTTTCCCTCAAATAGTATATCTCCATCTACTATTTTTCCTGGAGGATTAGGTATAAGTCTCATTAGAGACATGGATGTTACTGACTTTCCGCACCCTGACTCTCCAACTATACCTACGGTTTCCCCTTCCTTTATCTTAAAACTAACATCATTAACTGCCTTTACAACACCATCTTCTGTATAAAAATATGTTTTTAAGTTTTTAAATTCAACTAAAGTTTTTGCCATGGTTCCCCCTCCTTACTTCTTAAGCTTTGGATCTATTGCATCTCTTAACCCATCACCAAATAAGTTAATACCCATAACGGTTAAGAATATACATATTCCAGGTGGAACCCAAAGCCAAAGCCTATTCTTTAAGTTATAAAGGTTATTAACCTCTTGAATCAAATTTCCCCAAGTAGGAGTAGGGGCTATAACACCAAGCCCTAAATAACTTAACGATGCCTCTTGTAATATATTACCGCCTAAACTTAAAGTAGCTGAAACTATAATAACTGGTATAACATTAGGTAATATATGCTTAAACATTTTTCTACTATCTCTTATACCTAGCGCATCTGTGGCTTGCATATATTCTTGCTCTCTTATGGATAAAACCTGACCTCTGACCAATCTACAAAGACTTGGCCAAGCCAAAAATCCAATAATGAACATTACCACATAAATCCTCATATCTGGTGGAAAATTCATATCTGAAAGCACCGCTGCTAGTATTATTAGAAGCGGAAGACTTGGTATACTCATAAATACATCCACTATTCTCATAATTATATTATCTAATATTCCCCCATAATATCCTGCCAATATTCCAAGACTTGTTCCTAAGGTTACTTGTATTACTACTGCAACAACCCCTACAAACAAAGACTTTCTTCCTCCAAGCATAGTTCTTGCTAGTATATCACGTCCTAAATTATCTGTTCCAAGTAAAAACTCTGATGAAGGTGATTCAAATTTGCTTCCCGCAAAATCATAAGCATCATAGCCTTTTATAAGTTCATATACTAAAGGTCCAAGAACTGAGAATATTATCATACATGTAAGAATTATAAATCCCATTATAGCTAGTTTGTTTTTCTTAAGCCTTTTCCAAACTACTTTCCATGGCGACTCTATATTCTCTTTATTATTTTTTATTACAATATTTTTATCTATGTTAAGGTTTTTATTTTCACTCATAATAATCCTCCCTACTTCAGCCTGATTCTTGGATCTACTAGTGCATAACTTATATCAGCTATTAAGTTACCTAATAAGGTTAATACAGCTAATAGCACCTCAAATCCCATAAGTAGAGTGTAATCCCTTGCTCCTATTGCCTCTACAGCAACCTTCCCTATGCCTGGCCATCCAAAAACCTGCTCTGTAAGGATAGCTCCTCCAAAAAGCCCTGGTAGCCAAATGCCTAAAATGGTTATTATAGGTATAAGGGCATTTCTAAGTCCATGCTTATATATTACTATCTTTTCTTTAAGTCCCTTTGACCTTGCCGTTCTCATATAATCTTGCCTTATAACTTCAAGCATAGAAGTTCTGGTATACCTCATTAATGAAGCAACACTACCTAAAGTTAAAACTATGGTAGGTAAAACCATATGATGGGCCACATCTAAAATATCTTTAATTCCTGTGTAATTCATTCCAGCACTTCTCATTCCTGATACAGGAAATGCCTCAAATCCCAAGGCAAATACTTTTATCAGCACCATACCAAAGAAGAATGAAGGTATTGATATTCCAAGAAGAGCAAAAATCGTAAAAAACTTATCAAAAATTGAATACTGCTTAGTAGCAGATATAACCCCAATGGGCACCGCAATTATTACACTTAACAAGAATGATGCCAAGGATAAATAAAAAGAGTTCCACACATAGGAACCTATTACCTTTGAAACATCTTCCTTATGTTTTATAGATTTACCAAAATCGAATTGTACCGCCTTTTTAGCCCAATTTATATATCTCTCCACTGGATTACCTACTAATCCATACTGTTTTTTCATCTCTAAAATTCTTTCTTGTGATAAGTTTGGATTCTGTATATTATCCACAGCATCCCCTGGTGACATAGAAAAAATTATAAATAGTAAAAAGGATATCCCAATAATAACTGGTATCATCTCAAGCAATCTTCTAGCTATATATTGTCTCATGTTACTCCCCCACTTCTTTAAAATTTTTAAAACTATACCCGAGTTTTCCTCGGGTATAGAATCTTAAAATTATTCTAACTCAAAACTACCTATATTCATTCCATATTGCACGTAAGCACTATCCTTAAAGTTTTTAACTCTTGAACTTACAGCAAAGCCATTGCTTCTTTGATACATATATATATATGGAAGATCCTTATTTAATTCTATATAAAGGTCCTTATATAGTTCTTTTCTTTTTTCAACATCAAATTCTTTTGTTGCCTTTTCCATAAGTTCATCAACCTTAGGATTTGCATATCCTGTTCTATTTTGAGTTCCCTTAGAAGTAAATATAGTAGTAGCATCTGGTTCTGGAGTTAATACCCATGCCATGAAATACATATCATAGTCTGCATTAGGCTTTCCTGCCTTAGCATCATCTAACTTCTTTCTTAAAGTTGGGAAGTCTAACTGTTCTGCAATAAACTCTATTCCAAGATCCTCATAACATTTTTTAGCTATTGGTACTAAGGTAGTTGGAACATCTGAATTAGCTGTTTGTAAGAATTTTAAAGTAAATACCTTACCATCCTTTTCAAGCTTTCCACTTGAATTCTTCTTCCATCCTGCTTCTTCTAAAAGCTTTTGAGCCTTTTCTTTATCATATTTATATTCTTCCATCTTTGCATCCTTTGGATATGCCCAAGAAAGCTTAGATTGAGGAACATTCATGTTATCTGCATATTTACCAAATACTTTTTCAACTAACTCTTGTCTATTTAATCCATGAGCTAAAGCCTGACGAACCTTAACATCTTTTAACTTAGAGTCCCCAAGTAAATTCAATCCAACATATCCATATCCATTGTTTGGATAATAATTAATGTTAACAAACTCCATACCTTTTAATTGCTCTACGTTATCCTCATCTATAGTTAAATTAGCAAAATCTACTTCTCCTGATTCCACCTGTGCTAACACTGTCTTATCTGTAACAACCTTAAATATAATATTTTCAATTTTAGCTTTTCCCTTAAAATAATTTTCATCTGCCTTAAGGACAACCTCTTGTCCTTCTTTAAAGCTTGCAAATTTATATGCTCCTGAGGTTACTTCTGGCTTTCTATGAAGCTCTTCTACCAAGTTAGCAGATCCTTGTTTATATGTCTTTCCATAATAGTGATTTGGAAGCGGCTCAATATTGATTAATTCCTTTGTTAAAGCAGTCCCTTCATCTACAGTAAACTCAATTGTTTGCTTATCTATTTTTTTAATTCCTTCTATCTTATCAGACTTTCCTTCATTGTAATCCTTCCATCCTTTAAGCTTAAGAGAAGGCATATCCTGAGGACCAGTGTAAGTTTTGTCACACATAATTTTGAAAGACAATTCTATATCATCGGTTGTTATAGGCTGTCCATCACTCCACTTTGCTCCATCCTTAATTTTAAAAGTGTATGTCTTCTTATCATCTGAAACCTTTGGCATATCAGTTAAATGTTCTTTTAGCTGTCCATCTTCTGTATGAGCTAACATTTTACTAAATAAAACTCTATTTACTTCAGTATCATAAGCTGAATCTGAATATAATGGGTTAAATACTCCATCTGGTTGCCCTAATCCAATTATTAAAGTATCCTTTCTTTCCTTTGCCTTAGCCGGCACCTTATCCTTATTTGTAGCCTCAATTACAGTTATCTGATTTTTAGTTTGGTCCTCCTGGACTTCATTTCCCTTATTAGGCTTTTTCTCACTGCTTCCACAAGCAGTTAAAGCAACAGATAATGTCATTATCCCTGCCATGGTTGCCATAATTTTTTTCTTATTCATACTTAAATATCCCCCTCTTTAAAATGTTTATTAATTAAAGATTTATATAAATATTGCCATAAGGCAACATAAACAACTTATTTAATATTCAGTAAATTAGTTACACATTAATCTCAACCTTCATCTTGTGGAATATTATAGTTTATAAGTTACTATATTGTAAATACTATTTATGTAATTTTAGTTAATATTATTAATATAATTTTATTAATTTATGGAAATCTATAAACTTTTGTTAATTGGTATTATTGGAATTTATTATTTGAATGCTAATTATGTCTAAATTAACCATTTGCATATTGAATAGATTTTAGCTTAAGTTGATTTGTAATTTATTAAAATTTATACCATATTTCAGAGTTTTTTTCAATAGTATTTTGTTTTTTTACGTTTTTTCTATGTATACTATTTTTTACTTTATGTATAAACTTATATTTTACATTATTAAAACATAAGTTTATTTCTTCTTATCTTAACATCTTATGTATCCTTATATTTAATTTATTACTTAATTAGAAATACTTACTTATTTTCACTTTATGAATTATTTCAAATACAAAATTTCATAATTCCTTTTGTCAAATTATATTTTATAACTAATGTGAAAATTTTAATATTTAGCTAATAATATTATTTTTTTACATTATAAACTAAATCATTGTCTAAATATGGTGGCAAACCTTCTTTCCTAAAATAATTTTTATAATATAACCATTAGATGAAATAAACTAATTTTACTTTTATTAACTCTATATATATCCACAATGAACTCTAAACTTATCTCAATTTTTCCCCATGATTCCTAAAACCACTAAGACAATTTAAATTAATACTTTTTTTAGACTGTGGATATTATATTGCATAATTCACTTTAGAAATTAAAATATCATTGAATATGTTCTAAGGTATTAATCTTTCATATTAATAAAAAGGCTTAAATGAAAAAGAAGAAAATCTTTCATCATATGAAAGATTTTCTTCTTAACTCCCTATTTTTCTTAACTCTAAACAACTCCAATTAAAATAAAAAAATAAAAAATAAATAATATTAAAATATATTGTTACCTAAGATGTTTATATATTGATGTTTATTCCGCTCAAATACAATATACATTCTCTTAATAAAATTATCATTTGTTTATGAAATACCCTATTTACTCCTACCCCCTCAAAAATACATAATCTCCTTAACGTTTAAACATACCACATAAAGTAAAATTAAAAATAAAATAAAGCTGTAAACCAAATTTAGTTTACAATGGATATTATAACAACCAATATAGCTTTTGTAAATGTTTTTACTTCTTTATCCTTATTAATTCTTTATTTTTTTCTTGATTTTATTAACATTTAAATAAAATCATTACCTATTTATTATTACTTTGTTTATAGGTATGAAAGGCTAAAACTTAAATTTGTAAAAATAATTATGAATTTTTGTTAATTTAAGAATCTTTAAACCTATACTTTTTCTTCATATTGTTATACAATAAAAAAATGGCAGTTTTTTAACTGCCATTTTTTTCTATTCCCATTCTATTGTTGATGGTGGCTTTGAAGTTATATCATAAACGATTCTATTAACTCCCTCAACCTCATTTACTATCCTTCTTGAAACCTTGTCTAAAACTTCATAAGGTATTTGTGCCCAATCTGAAGTCATTCCATCAGAAGATGTTACTGCTCTTAATGCTACAGTATGACAATACGTTCTCTCATCTCCCATTACTCCAACAGATTTTATATTAGGAAGACATGCAAAGTATTGCCATATCTTTCCCTCAAGACCTGCTATTGCAACTTCTTCTCTAAATATTGCATCTGCTTCCCTTGTTATATGAAGTTTTTCTTCTGTAATCTCTCCAAGAACTCTTATTGCAAGACCTGGTCCTGGGAACGGTTGTCTCCACACTAAATTATGTGGAATTCCAAGTTCTTCCCCAACTGCTCTAACCTCATCTTTGAATAGTTCTCTTAATGGTTCTATAAGTTTAAAGTCCATATCTTCTGGAAGTCCTCCAACATTATGGTGACTCTTTATTACTGCTGAAGTATCTGTTCCGCTTTCAACTACATCTGGATATATAGTTCCTTGAACTAAGAAATCTATCTCTCCAAGTTTATTTGCTTCTTCTTCAAATACTCTTATAAACTCTTCTCCAATTATCTTTCTCTTTCTCTCAGGGTCTGAAACTCCTTTTAACTTACCAAGGAATCTCTCCTGTGCATTTACTCTTATAAGGTTCATATCAAACTGCTCTTTGAATATCTTTTCCACTTGATCTCCTTCATCTTTTCTAAGAAGACCATGATCAACAAAGATACAAGTTAATTGTTTTCCCACAGCTTTATGTATTAAAACTGCTGCAACTGATGAGTCAACTCCGCCTGATAATGCACATATAAGCTTCTTATCTCCCACTAAGGACTTTATTTCTTTTATTTTCTCTTCTGCAAAGGATGCCATTGTCCATTGTTTATCTAACTTACAAATTTCATATAAGAAATTCTCAAGCATTTTCTTTCCAAATAAAGTATGCTCAACCTCTGGGTGGAACTGCACTCCATAAAGCTTTTTCTCTTGGTTCTCCATTGCAGCCACAGGACATTTATCTGTATATCCTATTATCTTAAATCCTTCTGGAGCCTTTGATATAAAGTCAGTGTGACTCATCCAACAGCTATCTATATTTTTCATCCCTTTAAATAAAGGTGAGTTTTCATCTAAGTTTACTTCTGTCTTTCCATATTCCCTAATTTCTGCTGACTTTACCTCTCCCTTAAGAGTATGAGCCATTAATTGGTCTCCATAACATATACCTAGTATAGGAATATTTAAAGAAAATATCTCTTCATCTAATCTTGGAGCCCCTTCACCATAAACTGAATTAGGTCCTCCTGTAAATATTATTCCCTTAGGATTTTTCGCTTTTATTTTATCTAAAGAGTAAGAGTAAGGTATTATTTCACAATATATCCCGCATTCTCTTACACGTCTAGCTATTAACTGATTATACTGTCCGCCAAAATCTACAATTAAAACTAAATCTCTATTCATTCTTTATCTCCCTTAAAGTTTAATTAAAGTAAAGTAAAACCTCAGTATCTAAACTAACCTAGAAACTTTATAACTATAATCCCTAATATACTTAAGTTCATAGTTATAAAATCCTAGAATAAAACTTCATTGCTATTTAACACTGTAATTTGGTGCTTCTTTAGTGATATTTATATCATGTGGATGACTCTCTCTAAGTCCTGCTGAAGTTTGAACCACAAAGTTTGCAGTCTCATATAAGTCATTAAGAGTTTTAGCTCCTAAATATCCCATTCCTGATCTTATCCCTCCACATAACTGATATATAGTTTCTGATACATATCCCTTATATGCAAGTCTTCCTTCTACACCCTCTGGAACAAGTTTTTTATTCCCTTCTTGGAAGTATCTATCTTTACTTCCTGATGCCATTGCTCCTAATGATCCCATTCCTCTATAAACCTTATAGCTTCTTCCTTGATATATTTCAATCTCTCCAGGCGCTTCTTCACATCCTGCAAACATCGATCCCATCATAGCTACGCTTGCACCTGCTGCTAAAGCTTTAACTATATCTCCTGAGTATTTAATTCCTCCATCTGCAATTACTGGGATTCCATGTTTCTTTCCTTCTTCAACACAATCCATAACTGCTGTAAGCTGAGGAACTCCTACTCCTGCTACAACTCTCGTAGTGCAAATTGATCCAGGTCCTATTCCTACTTTAATGCAATCTGCGCCTGCTTCAATTAAATCTCTTGTAGCTTCTTTTGTAGCTATATTTCCTGCAATTATTTGAAGGTCTGGATATATTACCTTTATCTTCTTAACAGCCTCTAGAACTCCTCTTGAATGACCATGAGCAGTATCTATGGTTATTACATCTACATCAGCTTTAACTAGAGCTTCAACTCTCTCCATCATATCCCCAGTAACTCCAACTGCTGCCCCACACAAAAGTCTTCCCTTAGAATCCTTAGCTGAATTTGGGAATATCCTTGCCTTTTCTATATCTTTAACAGTTATAAGTCCAATTAAAGTATTATCTTTATCCACTAAAGGAAGCTTTTCTATCTTATGTTTTTTAAGTATCTCTTTTGCTTCCTCTAATGTGGTTCCTTCTGATGCTGTTATTAAATTTTCTTTAGTCATAACTTCTTCTATTCTCTTATTATAATCATCTTCATATATTATATCTCTATTTGTAAGTATTCCTACAAGTTTTCCGTCAACTGTAATAGGAACTCCAGATATTCTATATTTACTCATTAAATTCAAAGCATCTTGTATTATATTATCTGGATGAAGATAGAATGGATTAGTTATGACTCCATTCTCTTGTCTCTTAACTCTATCAACTTCACTAGCTTGAGCCTCTATACTCATATTCTTATGTATTATTCCTATTCCGCCTTCTCTCGCCATGGCAATTGCCATTTTTGACTCTGTTACAGTGTCCATTCCTGCGCTGATAAGAGGTAAATTTAATTTTATAGTCTTTGTAAGATTTGTTTCTAAAGTCACCTCTTTTGGTAAAACCTCTGATTTATTTGGTACTAATAGAACATCATCAAATGTATATGCTGTTTTTATTATTTTTGCCATGGTTTTTTCCTCCCTATTACTTATATTAGCTTGTCTTAATAAATTTTTTTATGCAAAACAAAGGCATATTAATTTCATTATAATTATCTAACTAACTAAAAGTGAAATTAATATGCCTATACTTTTTGGTACAGCAAACTAATATCACTCATAGTCAGAAATTTAAGGTTTCCGGTAGATACTCCCTGCCATATTCAGGGTATATATGAGTAACTATATTTTATTATTGAAATTTTTCTTTCATCCAATATGTAAAAATGATATTATCCCTCTCTCATTTTTACTTCATTTATATTATTGTATAAATTTTTATGCTCTATGTCAATTACCCCTATTATATTTTTTTCAAATAATTAAAAAAGTATAATTAATAAAAAACTTTTTTTATTAATTATACTCCTAAATACCCATAATATTATCTTAATAATAATTAAATCTTATTTATTTTAATATTTTAATTTTAACTTTAAGATGACTTAATAAAAAATTATAATTATAAGGTAATGGTAAAGTACCATCTAATTATTTTTTCTTCAAAAATCAATGCAAGAAAAGTCCCTAAAGCTATATAAGGAACAAAGGCTATACTTTTTCTCTTGTATCCCTTTAGTAAATAGGCCATAGCTATTATCCCTCCCAAAACCACTGATAAAAATAAGGCCACTACCATAGTTGTTGGACTCAGGTATAAAGCTGCAATTATAAATAATTCTAAATCCCCAAGGCCAAGAGCTTCTATTTTTCTAGTTAAAAGGATTATACCCCCTAAAAATACTAATGGTATTATTAGGGATAACAGTATATGATCTATTCTACCACCATAAATTAAGTTTATTAAGGAAAAAAATATTCCTCCTATAAATCCTACTTTAGATATTGATTCGTATACATATTGGGTTCTATAATCTATAATAGCTGAAACCATAAGTATAGACCATAAAAAGCTATATTTAAAAAACTCTATAGATAAAGAAAACTTATAATATAAAATCATATAAACTAAGGCCGTAGTTACCTCAATTATAGGATAGGTAAGAGAAATTTTTTCATCACAATATCTACACCTTCCTCTTAGGTACATATAGCTCAATAAAGGGATAATGTCTCTTATCCTTAAAGTAGAACTGCAATTACTACAATGGGATGGGGGATAGCATATACTTCCCTCCCTAGGTATTCTGTATATGCATACATTAAAAAAGCTTCCCATTATAAGGCCTAAAACCAACAATAATATTATCATAAACTTCCTACCTTCATTTATTTTTAAATATTATTTTCTATTAAAATCATTATTATCCTTTATTTAATTCCTATAAGTTTTTCTACTTATCCTTAAGACTCTTAAAGGTATTGTTATCCCCTAATTCTATCCTATCTATAATATCTCCCTTTACATTTTTATATATTGTGTACACCTCTGATAACTTAGCTTCTTTAATTTTATCTGATCCATCTTCTCCAATATACTCCTTTATATTTGAAGGTAAATCTGATACCTTTGGATCACTATTAACTCCTATTTTAATTGCGGAAGTTGATGTTAAATTATATATCTCTATGGCATTTACCACCTCTCTTGCTTGGACTATTATAGCAGTCTTTCTACTTCTTACAATATATGAATTTACACTGGGAACTAAAATTGCTGCTAGAATAGCTAATATACCCATAACTGCTAAAAGCTCTACTAAAGTAAAACCTTTCTTTTTCTTAATTTTTAAGTATTCCATAATTCCTCCTTATCTTTCTTTAATAACATATGATTATTTAAATAAGTCTTTAGTCTGAATATCATAGTCAACTCCGTAAATCTATCTATTATATTTACCATATAACTTTATATTATTCATTTTTTCCCATTAATAAATTATTCTCAGAAAATTTATAATTCTACCATGCTAAAAGTAATATAATTTATGTACTATATTTCTCTACGGTTTTATATATTGCATAAATTTTATGCAATAAAAAGATCTCTTCTTAAGTTATTATCTTAAGAAGAGACCTTTAAAAATCTATTTATTTTTATTTATTTCCAAAGTATCTTGCTAATAAGCCCTTGAATGCTTGTCCATGTCTAGCTTCATCTTTACACATTTCGTGTACTGTATCATGGATTGCATCTAAATTTAATTGTTTAGCTAATGTTGCTAAATCCTTCTTACCCTGGCAAGCTCCGTGCTCTGCATCTACTCTCATTTCTAA
>NZ_KK366006.1:32034-193368 GCF_000686705.1 Clostridium hydrogeniformans DSM 21757
CATTCTCCCATGAAGTTTTGTTGTAATCCTTCTATTATTCTTGGATCTACATCCTTTGCAACTCCTATTCTGTGCTCATCTGCCCAAGACATTTCCTCATCTGACTTCTCTACGAACTTAGAAGCTGGCGCCTTACATTGTGGACACTTTTCTGGTGCCGCTTCCCCTTCATGAACATATCCACATATTGTACATATAAACTTTTTCATAATATATAACCTCCTAGTATTTTAAAATATCAAACTTTCTCTCTTTAATATTCGGATAATTTATATCCATTAATAACTATTATATCATATTTTTGTAATATAATCAATGATTTTATATAAATTGTATAAAATCATATTGTTTATAAAATTTAAAAGAGGCTATCATAAGATAACCTCTTTTATTTTTAGTACATTCCGTCCATTCCCATTCCTGGTGCAGGCATTGATGGTTGTGGATTCTTTTCTGGTATATCAGTTACTGCTCCTTCTGTTGTTAAGAAAGTAGCTGCAACTGAAGCTGCATTTTGAAGTGCTGATCTTGTAACCTTAGTAGGATCAACAATTCCAGCCTTTAGCATATTTACGTACTTATTATTTAATGCATCATATCCTATTCCAGCTTCACTATTTCTAACCTTATCTATTATTACAGAACCCTCAACTCCAGCATTTATAGCTATTTGTCTCATTGGTTCTTCTAAAGATCTAGCTACTATATTTATACCAACTTGTATATCACTGTTTTCAGATTTTAGGCTTGCAACATCATTTAATACGCTTATAAATGCTGTTCCACCACCTGGTACTATTCCTTCTTCAACTGCTGCTTTTGTAGCTGCTAAAGCATCCTCTATTCTAAGCTTTCTTTCTTTAAGCTCAGTTTCAGTAGCTGCTCCAACCTTTACAACTGCAACTCCACCTGAAAGCTTAGCTAATCTTTCTTGAAGCTTTTCTTTATCAAAATCAGAAGTAGTCTCTTCATATTGAGCTCTTATTTGGTGAACTCTATTCTTTATGTCCTCACTGCTTCCTCTTCCATTAACTATTGTAGTGTTTTCTTTAGTTATCTTAACACTTTCAGCTCTTCCTAAGTCTTCTATAGTTGCATCCTTTAAATCACGTCCAAGATCTTCTGATATAACAGTACCACCTGTAAGTACAGCTATGTCTTGAAGCATTTCTTTTCTTCTATCTCCAAAGCCTGGTGCTTTAACTGCTACACAAGTGAAGGTTCCTCTTAGCTTATTAACTACAAGCGTAGCCATAGCCTCTCCTTCTATGTCTTCAGCTATTATAAGTAACTTCTTACCTGCTTGAACTATTTGCTCAAGTACTGGTAGGATATCTTGAATATTAGTTATCTTCTTATCTGTTATTAAGATAAATGGATCATCTAGGTTAGATTCCATCTTCTCAGCATCTGTTACCATGTAAGGGCTTACATATCCTCTATCAAATTGCATTCCCTCAACAACATCTAATTCTGTTCCCATAGACTTAGACTCTTCAATAGTGATAACTCCTTCGTTACCAACCTTCTCCATAGCATCAGCTATAAGCTTACCTATTTCTTCATCTGCAGCAGATATAGCTGCTACTCTTGCTATGTCTTCTTTTCCTTCTACTTGTTTAGAAAGGTTCTTAAGCTCTTCAACTGCTTTCTCTACAGCTTTATTTATACCCTTTCTTATAAGCATTGGATTAGCTCCAGCTGTAACATTCTTTAATCCTTCTCTTACTATTGCTTGAGCAAGTAATGTAGCTGTTGTAGTTCCATCTCCTGCTACATCATTTGTCTTAGTTGCAACTTCTTTAACAAGTTGAGCTCCCATATTTTCATATGCATCTTCAAGCTCTATTTCTCTTGCTATTGTAACACCATCATTAGTTATTAATGGTGAACCAAATTTTTTATCTAATATTACATTTCTTCCCTTTGGTCCTAAAGTAACCTTTACTGTGTTTGCAAGGATATCAACACCTCTTTGCATAGATCTTCTTGCTTCTTCACCTAATATTATGCTTTTAGCCATTTAAAATTCCCTCCTAACAAATAAATAAATTTATAATTATTCTACTACTGCTAATATATCTTCTTGTTTAACTATAATGTACTCATCAGCTGCAACCTTAACTTCTGTTCCAGCATACTTAGAGAATAAAACCTTATCTCCAACCTTAACTTCCATAGTTACTTTTTCTGTTCCTGGTCCTACTGCAACAACTTCAGCCTCTTGTGGCTTCTCCTTTGCATTACCAGTAAGTATAATTCCGCCCTTTGTTACTTCTTCTGCTTCTAATCTTTTTATAACTACTCTGTCTCCAAGTGGTCTTATCATGTTTACCCCTCCTTAAATATATATGATAATATTAATATACTTTTCTAAACATCTGTTAGCACTCTATACTATCGAGTGCTAATTCACCTATAATGATAAAGTATTCTTAAGGTTACTTCAAATTTAACAAATTATCTTAAAATTTGATTATAGGCTCTATACTTCGTTTTTTTGCCATTATTAGCTTAAAGCTCATTTTTTCATTATTTTATTAAAAAAATCTTATGTTTTTATTTTTATGTTTTCCTTTTCTTAATTTTCTCATATTATTATCTCCAAAACTCTATTTAATATATATAATTTTTTATATAATAACTCTATAAGAAAATATAACTTAATTTAAGAGGAGTTTTAATGATTAAATGAAAAAATTATTATTTTTATCTGGTGTACTATGTATTTATCTTGCTATTATATCTTCTAGCATAACCATGTCTATAAGGTTTAAGCCTCTATTTTTATATGATGTGAAAAAATTTGATATCCCAAACACTATTGGTGTTAGCTATGATAAAATAGTTAAAAATTATGATGAACTTATGAATTATTTAAATAATAGAAAGGTTCCTACCCTATCTATGTCTGATTTTAAAAGTTCTGAGGAAGGATTAATTCATTTTAAAGAGGTTAAAAAACTATTTTCTCTAAACTACACTATTAATGTTATTTCTCTTTTAGGATCTTCTATATTTTTAATATATTTATTTATAAATGGCATAGTAAAAAAATTAAAGAGACCCCTTATAATACTTTTTCTATGCCCAATTATACTTACATCCATCTTTCTTTTAAATTTTGACAGGGCCTTTACTATGTTCCATAAAATCTTTTTCAGGAATGACTACTGGCTTTTTGATCCTGATCTTGACCCTATTATAAATATTCTTCCTCAAGAATTTTTTATGCATAGCTTTATATTTATAATAATATTAATAGAGCTATTTGTATTAATTCTTTTAGTAATAAGTAAAAAAATTAATGCAAAACCCTTAAATAAGTATAAGTAAACTAACTTTTAATTAACCTAGGCTTTTATTTTTACCTATACTTACATAAGCCTATTTTAAAACTTTACAATATCCATCCCATAACCTTACCTATGAATATTATAAAGTTTAAAGATGAATAATTTCCTTCATCATTAAATACCTCTAAATAAAATCCCTTATCTATTTAGAGGTATTTTAATATTTCCTTTATAAAAAAGCTCACTTACCTTTTTCTTATATTTAACTATAGATAAAAAAATTAAGGCTTCATTACTAAGAAATATATTTATTTCCTATAAAAGCCTTAACTATTAATATGTTTTATTATTACTATATATATTTCTTAACTTTTCTATTCACAATGCCTTTCTAAGTTAAGCTTAAGGTACTCTTCTAGTGTATCATTTGATAACACAGACCTTTTAGTGGATTCATTATTAAATTTATTCATCACAGGCTTTCCTTTTAACTGAGAAACTAAATTTCCTGGTCCTCCTATACAGCCGCCCATACAAGCCATTCCTTCAATAAAGTTCCCATCAATCTTAAGAACCTTTGCCATTGTCATGGCCTTTTTAACCTCTGCTCCTCCACTAACCTTAACTGGCTTAAAATCAACATCTATATTTTTATCCTTTATATAATTCTCTATGGCAGCAGTAAGTCCTCCCCCTGCAGCAAAGCCTCTTCCATAAATAGATCCTTCATCTAATACATCCTTTTCACATTTTTCTATATCCACATTAAAAGCATCTAATAGGGCATAAAGCTCTTCAAATGTTAGAACATAGTCAACATCTCCCTTAAGTTCCCCTCTCAATGCTTCCATCTTCTTAGCTGTACAAGGTCCAATAAACACTACCTTTGCATCCTTATCCTTAGATTTTATATACCTAGCTGTTGCTATCATAGGTGATACAGTGGAAGATATATTTTTCACTTCTGATCCAAACATAATTTCTATATATTTCATAAAACCTGGACAGCAAGAACTAGTCATATATTTATTTCCCTCTTTTATCCTATGAACAAATTCATTGCTTTCAAAAGCTGTAACTGCATCTGCCCCTTCTGCCACTTCCTTCATTGTAACAAACCCTATTTTTTTCACTGCAGTTTTTACTTGATCCATAGATATCTTAAATCCAAATTGTCCTCCTATGGCTGGTGCAACTATAGCATATAATTTCTCTCCTTTAGAAAGTTCCCTAGCTACTTGTCCAATAGAACTTTTATCCATTATAGCTCCAAAAGGACATACTGCCATACAATTCCCACAATTTATACAAAGACTCTCATCAATTATAGCCTTCTTGTCTTCTGAATCCTTGCTAAAGCTTATTGAACCTGTTGGGCATACTGCCCTACATGGCCTCCCTACCACAGATATAGCATCATAAGGACAAGCCTTTTTACACATTCCACACTCTTTGCATTTGCTATCATCTATGTAGGCACTTCCATCTACCCTTGATATGCACTTAGCTGGACATACCTCCATACACTTATGTGATATACATCCACGACAAGCATTAGTAACCCAATACTTCTTTGTAGGACATCTATCACAAGCTTCATCTATAACATAAATTATCTGATCACTGTCAGATATATCTTGAAACTCATCACTATTATTCCTGGTTATATTGGAACTTAAAATTTTAACCGTATCTAATATAACCTTTTTTTCCTTGTTAACTGTGTCTCTATAATTAGGTTTATCATCTTGAAATATTATCCCTGGTATTTTTATAAGCTCTTCCTTTATAAGCCTATCTTTTATCCCCAGACAAGCTATATTCTTTAAAATCTCATGTTTGAATTTTTTTAATTCAGTTTCAAATGTAAGCATATTTATCCCTCTCCTAAAATCTTTCAAAACTTTTTTAACCCCTGTTTTAAAGTACAATGTTACAGTTTAACCTAGAAAAATCAAAACACTTATGCTTACATTATAACAGAAAATACTTATAATGTAATAAGCCCTATTTTATTACTTTTCATTAAATTCATAGTAATATTATATGAAAATAATAACTTTTTAAAATTATTAATATTAATAGAGCAAAATATAATGACTCCTTCTATAAATTCCTAGAAGGAGTCATATTTTTGTAATTTTACCTTTATTCTATTTAAATCTATATTAGAAAGTCTAATAATAAATTATATCTTAATATTATTTTCCCTAGCGTAGTAGAAAAGATATTGCTGTGCGAATCCTGATAAGTCGCCAAACTTATCCCTTGCAAAATCTCTCATCTTTTTTAATGATACATCAGGAGCTAAATAGAAATGCTGCATAGCTCTTTTAACCCATACATCCACTGGGAATGCAGAATACTTCTCCATGGAGAAAAGCATAATACAGTCTGCAACTTTTGGACCAATTCCTGAAAAGTTTTGAAGTGCTTTATGGCATTCATCATCACTTAAGGATTTTATATAACTTAAATCCCAATTAATCTCCCCTTCTGAAAGCATCTTACAAACCTTTGCTTCTTCCTGAAATTTATATATCTTACTTATAGTATCATGTATGTATTTTGCTCTAAATCCAACCCCACAAGCTTCAATCTCCTCTAAAGATAATTTACTAAGGTCTTCTAATGTTGGAAATGCATAATATGTTTTCCCGTTGTAAGAAAGAGTTTTTCCCCATTTGCTACTTATGGTATTAATAGCCCTTCTTATCATAGGTATCCTATTATTAGCTGATATAATAAAACTAATAACAATTTCAAAAGGATCCTGTTTTAATAGTCTTATACCATGACCAAACTCAACAGATTTCTTTAAAATTTCATCATTAGATAATTCATTTTTTATATCACTATAATCCCTATTTAAATCAAAGAATTCAAGCCATATATTATTAAAATCGTCCTTAGTTGCATTATAAATATAAACATCATTGCCTCTCTTTTCTACCTCTATAACACGTTGAAATGCCACCCCTATGTAATTGTCATTTTCTTGTCTTTCCCACCTAAAACATTGTCCACAATCAAAAATATGAGGAAGCTCAAAGTTCTTTACTTCCTTTATTATAACTCCATCCTTAAATTCTTCTATATATTTAAAATCCATAATTTCACCTTCTTAACAATAATTTATTTTAATTAATATTATATAATATTAATTATCTAAAGTTAATGCTTTTTTCTATTAATAATTATCTATTAATAATTTATTAAATATAACTCCTATAATATTTACTTAATAACTTATTAAACTACTTTAGTTTATGTTTAGTTTTTTATTTTATACTTTTCTATATTATTTTATTGTATTACTTAAATCTTAAATGAATTTTAGCTGTTAGATAAACTTATACAAAAATAAAAAACCATGGATAACTATGAAAACACTCTTAGCTTACCTCCATGGCTTTTTATTACAATTTATAAATATAGATCTAATAAATTTAACCTAAGTCTATTTTAGTTTTCACTATATTTCTATAACATAATCTTATTCTATAACATAATACCTATTTACTTAAAAACTCATCTATTGCAGCTGCTGCTTTCTTCCCTGCTCCCATAGCAAGAATAACTGTAGCAGCGCCAGTTACTGCATCTCCTCCTGCATAAACTTTCTCTTTAGTAGTAAGTCCTGTCTCTTCTTCTGCTATTATACATTTTCTATTATTAATATCTAATCCTTTTGTAGTACTAGATATCAATGGATTTGGAGATGTTCCAAGGGACATGATTACTGTATCCACATCTATTATAAATTCTGATTCCTTAACTTCTACTGGTCTTCTTCTACCTGATGCATCTGGTTCCCCAAGCTCCATTTTTATACACTTAATACCTTTAACCCATCCTTTTTCATCAGATAAAATTTCTACTGGATTGGTTAAAAGATCAAAAATTATTCCCTCTTCCTTAGCATGATGAACCTCCTCAACTCTTGCTGGAAGTTCCTCCTCACTTCTTCTATAGATTACATGAACCTCTGCTCCAAGTCTTAATGCAGTTCTAGCAGCATCCATAGCAACATTACCGCCACCAACTACAGCCACCTTATTACCAACTCTTATTGGAGTTGAATACTCTTCCTTAAAAGCTTTCATAAGATTACTTCTAGTTAAAAACTCATTAGCTGAACATACCCCATTAGAGTTTTCTCCTGGTATCCCCATAAACTTTGGAAGTCCAGCTCCAGAACCTATAAATACTGCATCAAAACCCTCTTCATTTAAAAGAGCATCTACTGTTACTGTTCTTCCAACAATAACATTAGTTTCTATTTTAACTCCTAACTTCTTTATATTTTCAATTTCATGCTTAACTACTGTATCCTTAGGAAGTCTAAACTCTGGTATTCCATAAACTAAAACTCCACCAGGCTCATGTAGTGCTTCAAATATTGTTACATCATAACCTTTTCTAGCTAGGTCTCCAGCACAAGTAAGTCCAGCTGGTCCACTTCCTATAACTGCAACCTTCTTTCCCTTACTTTCTTCTTTTTCACAAAGGGATATGTTATTTTCCCTAGACCAATCTGCAACAAATCTTTCAAGCTTCCCTATAGAAACTGACTCTCCCTTTATACCTAAAACACACTTTCCTTCACATTGACTTTCTTGAGGACATACTCTTCCACAAACTGCAGGTAATGCTGAATATTTAGCTATGGTTTTAGCAGCCTCTTCAAAATTTTCCTCTTTAACATGGCCTATGAATTCTGGAATATTAATATTTACTGGACACTTAGTAACACAGTGAGGATTTTTACAATTTAAACATCTTGAAGCCTCTTTAACAGCCTCTTCTTCATTATACCCATAGCAAACTTCCTCAAAGTTTTTTGCCCTAACCTTTGGATCTTGTTCCCTTACTGGTACTCTCTTAAATCTATCCATTACTTGTCACCTCCGCAACCACAGCCTTTTCTATGATGAGTATCTCCCTCTTCTTTCTTAAGAACTTCTCTTCCTTCTTCAGTTTTATACATAGCTTGTCTTCTCATAGCCTCATCAAAATTAACAAGATGACCATCAAACTCTGGTCCATCTACACAGGCAAATTTAACCTCATTTCCAACAGTAACTCTACAAGCACCACACATACCTGTTCCATCTACCATAATCGGATTTAAACTAACAACTGTCTTTATATTTAGTTCCTTAGTAAGTAATGTAACAAATTTCATCATTATCATAGGACCTACAGCAATACATAGGTCATATTTTTTGCCCTTATTAACAACTAAATCTTTTATTACATCTGTAACTAAACCATGAGTTCCATAACTTCCATCATCAGTAGCTACATAAAGATTTCCTGAAACCGACTTCATTTCATCTTCTAGTATGAGGGTTTCTTTTGATCTGGTACCAACTATAACATCTGCCCTAACTCCATTTTCATGAAGCCACTTTACTTGAGGATAAACAGGTGCTGTTCCAACCCCTCCTGCAACAAACAATATGTTCTTTTCTTTAAGACTATTTAAATCCTCATGAACCATCTCTGATGGCATACCAAGAGGTCCTACAAAATCTGAAAATACATCTCCTTCTTCATAGAGTGCCATTTTCTTAGTTGAACTCCCAAGAGTTTGAAATACTATGGTAACGCTACCTTCTTCCCTGTTGTAATCACAAATGGTTAAGGGTATTCTTTCCCCTTTTTCATCCATCTTTATTATTACAAATTGTCCTGGATAACATGACTTTGCTACTCTTTTAGCTTCTACATCCATAAGGTATATATTCTGAGCTAAAAGTCTTTTTCTTAAAATCTTATACATATTAATCCCCCCACTAAAATTTAAGCATTGAAAAAATAATTAGATAAAATATCCTGCACATTTCTATTACAATATAATAGGCTATACTGTTCTATATCCTATTACTTTCTGTAATAAAAGTTAGGCTAATTCCTAATTACTTTTTAATATATATAATTATTGATTATATATATCCCCTAGAATATATAATCAATATATTATTTATCGTCTTTAAAATAAAAATAGAATAAGAAAAACAATTATCATACCTATTAATAAGCTTTTTTTTCTATACCCTAACCAATCATCACTTGTAGTCATTGCATATACCTCAACTAAATAGTTAGCTATAATAAAAATTATAAAGATAAGAGAATATTTTACTGAATATCCCACTTCCATAAACTTATAGGCTAGATAAAGCACTAAACCCCCTATCAAGAAATAAGAGTATGGATTCTCCTTTACATATTCCTTAAAATCCTTGTCCTTTTTTTCATAGGCTATGTATCTATCTATATTTTTAAACCTACTTATAGCATGAAACATTTCCTTATCTTTAATATATATTATTCCAAGAAATATATATGATAAAGATATAATAATAAGGGTTCCAGATATTCCTATAAAATAAGGTAATGCTCCAATATTAATAGCTAATAAAAGTGAACTCCCAATTCCCCTTAAAGACATATTATCCTCCTTATTAGTTCGACTTTATTTTCTCTATATAATTTTATCACATCCTATACTATTTGTGTCATATATTATTCTAATAATTCTTAATAATTAAAATCTTTAGTCATATATCCAAACTTATAATTATTTTTTTCTCCTTAAAATGCTTTGTTAAAATACATTTATAATATAATTTCATACCTTTCTATCCCCTAAAACTCAAAGAAACTTTTAACATATTTTCAAGTTTTGCATATTGTAATATTATAGCAATTATTATCTCGGAGGAGGTATAGTGTTTAATACTATCTTAAAACCCTTTAATGCAGAGATTAAAAATCTACTAAACACCCACATAATAGGTGTAGATATATTAATCGATAATTCTTCTCTTAATCTAGAAAACTTTAATTTAAAAGAACTTGAGCACTACATTAATTCCAAAAAAGGTATATTTAATGCCTCTTGTTTATGCACAAATGAAGAACTTACTTTTAGACTCTATTTAAAAACTTTATTTAATTTAAAAAATAAAGATACATTTTCCATTAACTTAACTATAATTCCTTGTGGAAATTATAGCGGTACTATCCATTTCATACCATACTTAACAAAAGATATAGTAAAGGAAACATCACCAGGGCTTAACACCCCTTCAATAGTATCAAAAGATATATCTAGTAAAGGTGCATACATGTGTTTTATAGATAATGAATCTGTTCTTACTTATGCTATGAAATGTGAAGTTTATGAAGGAGATTTTAAAAAAACCTCCTTTAATACTGAAAAATCTGACCCTAACAAATTATCCTACTCCTTAAAAGCTAAGAGCTTAGCTGGAACCCCAGTTATGCTAAATAAATACTGTTCTCTTATAAAAGGTTCTATTGGATGTGAAGATGATTTAAATAAAAGAGCTTTAGATCTTGTTAAAAAATCTTGTATAAAAGGCTTCGATAATATAAAAAGAGGTTGGTAAAATAGGATGGTGCTGAAAAACCATAGGTTTTTCAGTGCCATCCTATTCTACTAACCTTTTTATTTTTTATAATTAAAGAATCCTCTACCTGTTTTTCTTCCTAAATATCCCGCTCTTACATATTTCTTTAATAAAGGACATGGTCTGTATTTAGGATCTCCTGTTTCACTATATAATACTTCCATTATAGCTAAAACTATATCATTTCCTATAAAATCTGATAATGTTAATGGTCCCATAGGATGATTAGCTCCAAGCATCATAGCTTTATCTATATCTTCTTCACTTGCAGTTCCTTCTGCAAGAACACATATAGCCTCATTTATCATAGGAATTAAAATTCTATTTACTACAAATCCTGGTGCTTCCTTAACTTCAACAGGATCTTTTCCTATGGATAGTGATAATTCCTTAACCGCATTAAAACTCTCTTCTGAAGTAGCTATACCTCTAATTATCTCAACTAATTTCATAACTGGAGCTGGGTTAAAAAAGTGCATTCCTATAACCTTATCTGGTCTATTAGTTGCTGTTGCTATCTCTGTTATAGAAAGAGATGATGTATTAGTTGCAAGAATTGTTTCTTCCTTACATAATTCACCTAATTCCTTAAATATCTCTCTTTTTATTGCCATATTTTCTACAGCTGCTTCCACCACTAAGTCACAGTCGTGAGCTAACTTAAGGTCAGTAGTTCCTTTAACTCTTGAAAGTATCTCATTTTTAGCCTCTTCTTGAAGTCTTCCCTTTTCTACAAGTTTACTTAAACTTTTAGTTATTCCAGCAATTCCTCTTTCAACAAATTCATCTTTTATATCTCTTATTATAACTTCATATCCTTTAACTGCAAAAGCTTGAGCAATTCCTGCTCCCATAGTTCCTGCCCCAAGTACAAATATCTTCTTCATATATGACCCCTCCTTATTTTCTTAATTATTCATAGCCTTAAACTGAGCTATAAGTTCTGGTATAACTTTATTTAAATCTCCAACTATTGCGTAATCTGCCATTTTCATTATTGGAGCATCTGCATCCTTATTTATAGCTATTATAACGTCACTGTCCTGCATACCAGCTACGTGCTGTATTGCTCCTGATATACCGCAAGCTATATATACACTTGGTCTTACAGTTTTACCTGTTTGTCCTACTTGATAATCCTTTTGAAGCCAATCATTATCAACAGCTGCTCTTGATGCTGAAACTATTCCTCCCATAGCATCTGCAAGATCATAAAGAAGCTTAAAGCTTTCCTTGCTTCCAACCCCTCTACCTCCGGAAATAAGAATCTTTGATTCTGATATATCTTGAATTTCTTTATTTTCCTTAACTATCTTAAGTATTTTTGTCCTTATATCTTCTTCCTTAATATCTATATTTACTTTTTCTATATTTTTTTCCATCTCTTCATTTCTTGGAAGCTTACTAAAAACTCCTGGTCTTACTGTAGCCATTTGAGGTCTATGATCAGTACAAGCTATAGTAGCCATTAGGTTTCCACCGAAAGCTGGTCTTGTTGCAAGAAGATACTTTCCTTCTTCATCTATATCAAGAGATGTACAATCTGCTGTAAGTCCTGTGTTAAGCCTTGCTGCTACCCTTGGTCCTAGGTCTCTTCCTATAAAAGTAGCTCCTATAAATATAATTTCTGGCTTTCTTTCCTCTACTAACTCACATATAACCTTTGTATATCCATCAGTTGTATAATTCTCTAAAGTTTTATCCTCTACAAGAAGAACTTCCTCTGCCCCATGATAGGAAAGTATGTCCGCTAAATCTCCTACATTATTTCCTAAAAGTAAAGCTGTAAGCTTAACACCTAACTTATCAGCAAGTTTTTTTCCTTCTCCTAAAAGCTCTAAAGATACCTTTTGAAGTTCTCCATCCCTTTGCTCTGCAAATACCCAAACACCTTTATATTGTTCTAAGTTCATCCTTCTTACCCCCTTATTAGATGTAGTGCTTTTCTTTTAATTTAGATAATAAATATTCCACTGCTTCTGGTACTGGCTTATTAATTATCTCACCTTGACCTTTAACTTCTTTAGTCATAGATTTTTTAACCTTTGTTGGTGAACCTGGTAGTCCAAGTTTATTTTTATCTACATCTATGTCGCCCGCAGTCCAAACTTTTATCTCTTTATCAGCTGATGAGAATATATCCCAAGCATTCATATACCTTGGCTCATTTAATTCCTTTATAGCTGTTAATAAAACTGGTTTATTAACTTCTATTATTTCATATCCGTCCTCTAAAGCTCTATTTATAAGAAGTTTATCTCCTTCTTCTTTAACCTCTTGTACATAGGTTACTTGAGGTATGTTTAAATGTTCTGCTATTTCTGGTCCTACCTGAGCCGTATCTCCATCTATAGCTTGTCTTCCTGCAAGTATTATGTCATAGTCTAGTTTTCTTATAGCCCCTGCTAGTGCATAAGAAGTTGCTAAAGTATCTGCTCCTGCAAATGCTCTATCTGTTATTAATATAGCCTCATCTGCCCCCATAGATAAAGCTTCTCTTAAAGCGTCCTTTGCTTGAGGTGGTCCCATGGTTATAACGGTTACACTTCCACCATTATTTTCTTTTAATGTAATAGCTTCCTCTAAAGCATGCTTATCCTCTGGATTTATTATAGAAGGTACTCCATCTCTTATTAATGTACCTGTTTTTGGATCTATTTTAACTACAGTAGTATCTGGAACTTGTTTAATACAAACAACGATTTTCATAAGTCTTCCCCCTTATTTTAAAACACTTCCTGAGATAACCATTTTTTGAACCTCTGAAGTTCCTTCATATATCTCAGTTATTTTAGCATCTCTCATCATTCTTTCTAATGGATATTCCTTAGTGTATCCATATCCTCCAAGAAGTTGAACACACTTAGTTGTTACTTCCATTGCAATATCTGCTGCAAATAACTTTGCTCTTGCAGCCTCTACAGAGTAAGGAATTCCTTTATCCTTATTATAAGCTGCCTTATAAACAAGGTTTTTAGCTGCTTCTATTTTTGTATCCATTTCTGCTATCATCCATTGAAGTCCCTGGAAGGCAGCTATTGGTCTTCCAAATTGTTTTCTTTCTTTTACATATTTTATAGCTTCTTCAAAAGCTCCTTCTGCTATTCCTAAAGCTTGAGCAGCTATTCCAATTCTTCCTCCATCTAATGTTTTCATTGCTATACCAAAGCCTTTCCCTTCTTTACCTATTAGGTTTTCCTTTGGCACTATACAATTTTCCATTATGAGTTCTGTAGTTGAGGACGCTCTTATGCCCATCTTATCTTCAAGTTTTCCTATGGAGAATCCTTTAAAACCCTTTTCAACTATAAATGTAGATATTCCTTTAACCCCTTTACTTCTATCTGTCATAGCAAATATTATGAAGGTTTCTGCAACACCACCATTAGTTATAAAGATCTTGCTTCCATTTAATATATAATTATCCCCATATAAAACTGCTGTAGTTTGTTGACCTGAGGCATCTGTTCCAGCATTAGGCTCTGTTAGTCCAAAGGCCCCAATCTTATCTCCATTTACAAGAGGAACTAAATATTTTTGTTTTTGCTCTTCTGTTCCAAATTGATCTATTAATGATGCACATAAAGATACATGAGCTGATAATATTACCCCAGTTGATCCACACACCTTAGATAACTCTTCTACAGCTAGAATATAAGATAAAGTGTCTCCCCCTGCTCCACCATATTCTTTCTTAAAAGGAATTGCCATCATTCCATACTTACCCATAAGCTTTGCATTTTCCATAGGAAATCTTTCTGTCTCATCTATTTCTGCTGCTATAGGCTTTACCTTGTTTTCAGCAAACTCCCTAACCATTTGCCTTACTAATTCTTGTTCTTTTGAAAGCTTAAAATCCATTATGCTTACCCCCTCATTTTCCTTAATTATTCTTAAAAGTCTTATCTCTCTTTTCAACAAAAGCTGTCATTCCCTCTTTTTGATCCTCTGTTGAAAAACATTCTCCAAATACTTCAGCTTCATACATTAAAGCTGTATCTATATCACACTGCATTCCTCTATTTATAGCTGCCTTAGAAAGTCTTATAGCAGCTGGTCCTTGAGATGCAATTAAATTTGCCATTGCTTTTGCTTCATCTATTAAGTTTTCTAGAGGTACTATTTTATTAACAAGTCCTATATTATAAGCCTCTTCAGCTTTTACAATCCTTGCTGTAAATATAAGTTCCTTTGCACGTCCTTCGCCTACAAGTCTTGGAAGTCTTTGAGTTCCTCCAAAGCCTGGAGTTATTCCTAAACCAACTTCTGGTTGTCCAAATTTTGCTTTCTCAGAAGCTATTCTTATGTCACAAGCCATGGAAAGTTCACAGCCTCCACCAAGAGCAAATCCTGGTATAGCCGCAATAACAACTTTTTCGATATTTTCTAATCTTCTGAAAATTTTGTTTCCTAAAATTGAAAATCTTCTTCCTTCTAATGCACTTAAATCTTTCATTTCTGTTATATCTGCTCCTGCAACAAAAGCCTTATCCCCTGCACCTGTTAAAACTATAGCATAGATTTCATCATCATTTTCTATAATATCTAAAATATTATCTAGCTCTTTTAAAGTTTCTGAATTTAAGGCATTTAAAGCCTTAGGCCTGTTAATAGTTACAATAGCGATTTTTCCTTCCTTTTCAAAAAGAACATTTTTTAGTTCCATTTGTATCCCCCTTTATTTTTAATACATTAAAATACGAGTTTTGTGTTATTATTTCCAGGTAAATTCTTATGATTTCTTTTATTCTTTGTTAAACATGTAACAATTGATAATAAAAAATAATTGAAGTATGATACTTCAATTATTATTATATAGCCCATTGGATAATATTTCAATAACCTTTGAAAGTTTTTTGAATTTTTAAACATTCCTATGTTTTTATAACAGATTATTCTTCTTCTTCCACTTCATTTAACAAATATGCAAGAGTAAGTAAACTATCACTTAAATGAACATTCTCAATTATTACGTCCTCCGGAACACTTAAATCTACTGGTGCAAAGTTCCATATTCCCTTAACTCCATTATTAACTAGTAGGTTACAAGTTTTTTGAGCATTAACCTTAGGTACGCAAAGCACTCCTATATCTATATGACTTCCCTTTAAGAATTCTTCTAGGTCATCTATATCTTTAATCTCTATATCTCTTATTTTCATACCTACTAACTTAGGGTTAGCATCAAATATTCCTTTTAGAGTAAATCCTAACTTTTCAAATTTGTTATAGTTTGCAATAGCCTGACCTATGTTTCCAGCTCCTATGATTATAGTGCTATATTCTCTTGTTAATCCTAAAATAGTACTTATCTGATTATAAAGCTCACGTACATTATAGCCATATCCTTGCTGGCCAAAATCACCAAAACAATTTAGGTCTTGTCTTATTTGAGAAGCTGTAAAACCTATTTTTTCACTAAGTTCCTTAGATGAAATTCTATCCACATCATTACGTAATAATTCCGATAAGTATCTATGGTATTTAGGCAGCCTCTTAATTACTGCCATAGATATATTTTTCTTTTTATCCATCTTAACACCTCTTCTATGTTAAAGTAATGTCTTCCTAATTAAAAATTTCATGTTTTAATTATATATTTTTTCACAATATAATTACAAGAAAGTTTTTATTACTTTAATTTATATTATACTAATTTTTATTTATATTAAATTAAACCTATTAATATTTCAAGGTTCTTCCTATAAACTTCTAAATATTATTATAGCTTATATATGTAAGTTATATAAGTATTTTATGAAAATTTTAAGTTTCATTGATAAAAAATAAACTTTTTTTAAAAAATCCTCTTTCTTTAATTATTCCAATAAACCTAAATCCTACTCATAATCTTTTATTTTATCCATTTTTTCTTTGAAATTAAGCCAACTCCTTTAACTTCTAAAAAACCACAGGATTTTCAGTTTAAAGATTAATTTATATCCATTTATAAATCAAGGATATTGCTAATTAGTAAATTAAGTATTTATGTTAAAATATCACAAAAATATTCTGTCATTAATCTTAATTAGTAACTAATAAAGCCTTCCTATATTTTTATTTCCATGGCTATCATAAAGATAAAAAAATGTTCCTGCAAATGCAGGAACCAATTGGGATTATGAATCTTTATAGTCAACATCTATAATTATCTTTTCCTTTTCTTTTTCATCCTTAAAAGGAAAATCATCATTATTATATGTTTCCTTAGATTCTTTATTATATATATTTGATTTATTGGATTTTTTAAATCCACCAAATTCCTTCTTTAAATATTTGAATAAAAAGTATCCCCCTATACCTATTATTATAAAAGGGATTAAGAAAAAAGTAATTTTTATAACTACTAATGCTATAACTATGATTAAAGCTATAGTCACAACTTTATTAATACTCTTCATACACTTCACCCTATTCTGATATTCATATCCTCTCTTCAAATTAATATCAACATAACTTATAACTATATATTATCACATATTACTAAAAATAGTCTTAAATAACCCTTAACATTTTCTTAAGTTTTTGTAAAATATATTTATATCTTATACTAATCTATTCATTAAACCAAGAGTTAATTCTATAATAAAGACATAGTTTAATAATATTTTATAATGTGCTAAAGGAGATTTATATGAATAAAACTTTAAATATTGCTCATAGGGGCTTTAGTGGAGAATATGCTGAAAACACCATGGTTGCCTTTGAAAAAGCCTTTGAAGCTAAATGTGATGGTATAGAAACGGATGTTCAATTTACAAAGGATAAAATACCTGTACTATGTCATGATGAAACCTTAGATAGAACCTCTAATGGCTCTGGTTATATAAAAGACTATACCTATAAAGAACTTCTAAACTTAGACTTTAGTTATAGATTTAATTCTGAGATTAAAAATATAAAAATTCCTACCTTAGAAGAATTATTGATCTTTGCAAAGGATCAGTCTCTCCTATTAAATATAGAACTTAAAAACACGGAAATTCCTTACAATGGATTAGAAGAATCTGTTATAAATTTAATCTATAAATATAATTTAAATAATAATGTAATTCTCTCCTCCTTTAACCACTACTCAATGGCTCTAGTAAAAGAAATAGATAAATCTATAAAAACTGGTCTTCTTTATGATGGTAATCTCTATAAGCCTTGGGATTATTGCACCATGGTAGGAGCTGATTGTCTTCATCCTCAATATTTTAGTATTATGAGTAAGGAAATTGTAAATACTATATTAAGTAAGGATATAATGATTAACACCTATACAGTAAATAATATAGAGCACATGAAAAAACTTAAGAGTTTTGGTGTAAGTAGTATAATAACTAACTTTCCCCACATACTAAATAAGATTTAATTATAGCATATTTCAGTATAGCTATAGATAACCCCAGTAAAATCTTAACTTATACAAAAAAACTTTCACCACCATTTTTAAAGTTTCTAAAGAAAATTTTAGGAACTAATTTACTGAAGAAAACTCCCAGGAATAATTGTCCAGTATATTTTACATATTTATACATATATTTGTGTATAATTTGCTAATATATATATATATTGTTATAATAATATGTATTAGGAAATAATATTTTAATTAGGAGTGATAAACATGCTAAGTGATAAACTTTTGAAAGCTTTAAATGATCAACTAAACTTTGAATTTTTCTCTTCTTATACTTATTTAGCTATGGCATCTTATGCAGATGGTCAAGACTTTGGTGGTTTTGCTAACTTCTTTAGAGTTCAAGCTCAAGAAGAGTTATTCCATGCTATGAAGATCTATGATTACATAACACAAAAAGGTGGAGAGGTTAGCTTAGACTCTATAGAAAAGCCTGTAGCTAACTACGAGAGCGTTGTTGACCTATTCTCTCATGGATATGATCATGAAATGGCTGTTACAAAAAGAATATATAAGCTTGCAGACCTTGCTAATGAAGAAAGAGAGCATGCTACTATTAGCCTTTTAAAATGGTTTATAGACGAGCAAGTTGAAGAGGAAAATACTTTTAATACTATATTAAAGAGATTAAAGAGAGTAGATGGAAATCCAACTGGATTATATATGCTAGATGATGAACTTGCAACTAGAACATTTACCCCTCCAGCAGCTCAATAATTTTACTTTTTAAAATATTGTAGAATATTATATTTTAAAATAAAAAAAGACTTATGTATTCAACTCTAATACATAAGTCTCTTTTTATTTTTTAAGTCAATGAAATAAAAAATAAAATACTATCAATATTAAATCCCTAATGCCTAAAAGTTCTCAAATTACAATGTTAAGTATATTTAATTTTTTTTATTTTGTCAATGGAATTTTATGCTTTATAATATAATTATAAAATATTTTTTGCTAAAAGGAGCTTGATATATGAATATTATTACTTGGATTCAACAATTTTCTTCACCATTTTTAGACATATTTTTTAATGCATTAACTATTTTAGGGGAAGAAACATTAGGCATAGCTATATTTATTATTGTTTTTTGGACTATGAATAAAGATTATGGATATAAACTTCTATTTGCTTACCTTACAAGCATGAGCCTTAACGGATGTGTTAAGGATTTCTTTAAAACACCTCGCCCAATAGGTACTGAAGGTATAAGAAGTCTTAGAACTAAAACAGCCACAGGATATTCATTCCCTAGTGGCCATACCCAAGGTACAACTACTCTTTGGACATCTCTCTCAATTATTATAAATAAAGTATGGTTTTATATTTTATGTGGCTCTATCATTGTATTAGTTGGATTATCTCGCCTATATCTTGGTGTACACTGGCCAAAAGATGTGTTCTTTGGAATAATATTTGGTATACTCTCAGTACTCTTATCTAACTATATATATGTTAAGGGGAAAGAAAAAAATAATCCTTATTTATTTCTTTATATCCTTATCCCACTTTTAATAAGTCTTATTTTTTTTAATAGTACTGATTCAATTAAAGCTATTGCTGGTTTTTCTGGGGCCTTTATTGGTTATATATTAGAGATAAAGTATATAAACTTTACTATTCCTAAAAACATGTATAAGAAAATAATTAGATTGTTAAGTGGAATTATTATAATACTTTTTATAAAGTCTGGTTTAAAATTCTTTCTACCAAATATGGCACTCTTTCATTTTATAAGATATTTTATACTTACCTTTTTTATAGTATTCCTAGGTCCTTTAATATTTAAAAAGCTAAAAATTTAAAAATCCATGGAACCATATTCTATAATATAGTTCCATGGATTTTATTATGCCTATGAAAAAAGCCTTTTTATATCTTCATATTTTTCATGAGTTAAAAGTGCATCTTCACCTATATTTTTAAGTTTAACAACATAAGTCCATCTCCCATAGGGATAAATCTTATTTATTTTTGTTAAATTTATTATATAGGACTTATGACTTCTAAAGAATACTCTCTTATCTAACTTTTCCTCAATATCTAAGAGTCCCTCAGATGTTGTGTAGCTACTACCATCTTCTAGATATATAACAGTAGACCCCTGTTCCCTTTGTACAAGAATTATATCCTTCATGTCAAGAAAGTTTATCCCATCCTTGTTCTTTATAATAAGTCTTGTAAATCCCAACTCTTCTTTAAGAACAGGTAACTTAGGCACTTCAATTTCCGTAAGATCCCTTATTCTATCTAAGGTCTTATATATTCTATCTAGCTTAAAAGGCTTCACTATATAATCAAAAGCATATAGTTCAAAAGCTTCTGTCATATAATCACTATAGCCTGTTGCAAATATTATCTTTACAGAAGAGTCTATGTCTACTAGTATTTTGGCACACTCTACGCCATTCATCCCATCCATTTCAACATCTAAAAAAACTAAATTAGGTTTTTCTCTCTTAAAAATTTCTATGGCTGCGTCTCCTGTTGAAACTTCTCCAACAATGTCAAATCCTTTAGATTTTTCTACTGCTTTTTTAAGAATTTTTCTCATTGCTTCTTCATCATCAACTATTAGAACTTTTAAACTCAAAGTCTCTCACTCCTAAATGGACTTTTTCTTCTACTTCGTCTTTTAGCTATTCTCTTATTGTCTAAAACTTCCTTTAAAATAATGGCATTTCTTAAAGAATCCTTATCTAGGGTTATTCCTTTAGGTTCTTCTAGGCTTATATTAGATAAACTAGGTGAATTACAAACTTTTTTTTCTTCTTTCTTAAAGATATTATCTTCTTCACATTCACTATCACTTTTCTTAATCTTATCTTTCTTTAACTTAGTTATATCTTTATTAAGTCCTTTAAGCCCTTCTTTTCCAATCTTATTAATACCATTAGCTAAAAAATCTTCACTAAATCCTCCAAAGAACATTTCTAAAAGTCCCATAACTATCACCCTTTATAATTAATTATCCCTTTTATCATTTGAAGAGTTTATTTCTGATCCACCATCAGACTTTGATATACTATTTCTCATGTTTGTATCTGCTACAACATTTTGCATATCATAATAATCCATTATTCCAAGCTTTCCTTGCCTTAAGGCATCTGCCATTGCCCTTGGAACTTCTGCTTCTGCTTCTACAACAGCTGCTCTCATTTCTTGTTCACGAGCTACTGCCATTGCCCTTCTTTCTTCCGCCTTAGCCTGTGCTATATTCTTATCAGCTTCTGCTTGAAGAGTTTGAAGCTGAGCTCCTATATTTCTTCCAACATCTACATCTGCTATATCTATAGATAAAATCTCAAAGGCTGTTCCTGCATCTAATCCCTTAGATAAAACTACCCTTGATATTAAATCTGGGTTTTCAAGAACCTCTTTATGGGCTGATGCACTACCTACAGTAGTTACAATACCTTCTCCTACTCTAGCAAGAACAGTGGCTTCTCCAGCACCTCCTACTAACCTTTCAAGATTAGCTCTTACTGTAACCCTTGCCTTAACAAGAAGCTCTATTCCATCCTTAGATACTGCTGATACATTAGGTGTTTCTATAACCTTTGGATTAACACTCATCTTTACAGCCTCTAAAACATCACGGCCTGCTAGATCTATGGCAGCTGCTTTTTCAAATAAAAGTTCTATATCTGCTCTTTGAGCTGCTATTAATGCATCTACTACTGTATCTACATTACCACCTGCTAAATAGTGAGCTTCTAATTGATTAACACTGATTTGAAGTCCTGCCTTAGTAGATTTTATAAGTGGTAATATTATTCTACTAGGAGAAACTCTTCTAAGTCTCATACCTATAAGGTTTAAAATTCCTACCTTGACTCCTGCAGCAGCTGCTGATATCCAAAGTCCTAGTGGAACAAAAGTAAAGAAAAGAATTAAAAATATAATTATTACTGATGCTAAAATACTAATTCCTACTATACTGTCCATAATTACACCCCTCTTTTAATTTATTTTTTGGTTTATAATTTATTTTATTATTTATAACTTTTTTACAACTATTCTTCTTCCTTGAACTTTTATAACTTTTATTTTTTCATTAAGTTCTATAAAGTCTCCTTCAGAAACCACATCCATTCTAACTCCTTGAAAATCTGCTGTTCCAGAAGGCCTTAAAACTGAAGTGGTAGTTCCCTCTTTGCCAATAAAGTAATCTAAATCTTCTGTTCCTATATATCCTCTTTCTTTGTCTAACTTCTCCTCTAATACAACATTAGTTATTTTTCCTTTTGTAAATAGAATTAACACTATAGTAAAGGCTATACCTAATATTGCTAATATTATAATTGTAAGAATTATCATCTGGGTCACAGTATTAGCTGTTAATATTATTGCAGCTAATAAAACAATTCCTCCAAGTATTCCTGGTATTCCAAATCCTGGTATGAACATTTCTAGTATAACCAAAGCTATTCCTACAAGAAACAATATACCTTGTACAATAGTAATGCTTCCTACTAATGTTTCTATTACCATCCTCACACCGCCTCTCTTATTTAATTATTCTTTTCTTAAGTAAATAATACCTTTATTTAAATATTTTAAAATCCTTTTTCTTTAAACAATACAGTTTTAAACATTAAATGTCTAATTAACCTATTGTACTTTTAGGAAAGAAACCTTTAAATGTAGTAATAACTTCATCACTAAAAAAACTTATTTCTCCGTTATATTCTTCCACTATGTCCCTTACAATAGATAACCCCATTCCAGTCCCTTTCTCTCCTTTAGTTGTAAACCCTGTATTAAAAATCTTCCTACTTTGCTCTTCTGATATTTTAGGACCATTATTAGAAATAAGAAACTTATAGTTCTTTATATCCTCTAAAATTTCAATGGTAAGCTCCCTATTATCTTCCTTAAGATTTAAGGCATATATAGCATTATCTATTATATTAGAAAGAACCCTACAAAACTGCCAATCTGGAACTGAAAGTTCCTTAAGGCTTGTGCTTACATATAGGTTCACATTTATATGATTTTTTTCTCCATGAATAAGTTTTGCTTGAAGCAAGGCATTTATTGCTGGACTCTTAGTTTTAAGTGCCTTATTTACTCTTATTACATCTTCATATACCTTTTCTATATAATCCTTTGCTTCATCATGCTCCTCAAGTTCCATAAGGTTGTATATTATTTGAAGATGATTCACAAAATCATGCCTTTGTCCTCTTAAAGTTTTATTTAAATTACTTAAATCCTCTATAGTCTCTATAAGACCTTCACTTTTCCCACTTCTAAAAATAAATGAGTATAAAAATTTAATAGTAAAATACACATTAATTAATACTATAGATATTATTATATAAAATATGATTCCTCCACTTATATAGGTGAAACCATGATAACTTTCTTCTCCATAGGAAACTAAGTTATATAAAGCTATAATAGCCAAGGTAATTACTAAAATTAGGTTTACTATTATTGATGCAATTAATAATTTTTTTACACTTGCTTTATTTCTTTTCATATGTCACCTCTTACATAAAGCGCTTACTACTTTAATTCCTATTAATAAATTCTATTAATTGTTTACATTATTATAACATATGATTTAAAAATAGTTTGTCTAAAAAAAGGAAACCTAACAAAAGATAGGTTTCCTTTTTACTTATATTATTTTATTTTCAATATTCTCATAGAATTTAGTACTGCAATTAAAGTTACTCCTACATCTCCAAATACAGCTTCCCACATAGTAGCATACCCAAAGGCACTTAAAATTAATATTACTCCTTTAACACCTAAAGAGAATATTATATTTTGCCATACTATATTGCTGGTTTGTTTAGCTATTGTTATAGCTCTTGCTATTTTAGAAGGTTCATCTGTCATTATAACCACATCTGCTGCTTCTATAGCTGCATCTGATCCAACACCTCCCATAGCTATTCCAACATCCGCTCTAGCTAAAACTGGAGCATCATTTATTCCATCTCCTACAAAGGCTATTTTTCCATTCTTAGACTTTCTACTATCTATTTCTTCTAATTTTTCAACCTTATGCTGTGGAAGAAGTTCTGCATAGAATCTTGTAAGTCCTAGGCTCTCTGAAACTATCTTAGCAACCTTTAAACGGTCTCCTGTTAACATTATGGTGTCTTTAATCCCCAAAGACTTAAGCTTACTTATAGCTTCTTTTGAGTCTTCTTTTATTTCATCAGATATTAAAATATATCCTCCATAAACTCCATTTATAGCAATATGAATAACAGTTCCTGGCTCTTCTACTTCTTTGTATATTATTTCTTCCTTCTTCATAAGCTTGTCATTTCCAGCTAGTATTTTCTTTCCATTCATTATAGATTCTATACCAAGTCCTGAATGCTCGTAAAATGCGCTTACCTTATTCTTATCTATATTTTCTCCAAATTCAGCTACTATAGATGTTGCTATAGGATGGTTAGAATAGCTCTCTGTATAAGCAGCATATTCTAATAGTTCATTTTTATTTATCCAGTCCTCATTATTTATTTTAGTTACCTTAAATACACCTTTTGTTAAAGTTCCAGTCTTATCAAATACTACAGCTTCCACATTTTTTAATGCCTCTAAATAATTTCCACCCTTTATAAGAATACCATTTTTAGATGCTGCCCCTATACCTCCAAAGAATCCTAAAGGTATAGATACAACTAAAGCACATGGGCAAGATACCACAAGGAAAACTAAAGCTCTATATAACCACTGACTAAAATTACCATCTCCTGTTATAATAGGAGGTAAAATTGCTAATATTAATGCACATATAACCACTACTGGAGTATAATATCTAGCAAATTTAGTAACAAATTTCTCTGTAGGTGCTTTTTTAGCTGAAGCATTTTCAACTAAATCTAGTATTTTAGATATAGTTGACTCTCCAAACTCTTTAGTAACCCTTATTCTTAATATACCATTCTTATTAATAAATCCACCTAAAATCTCATCGCCTTCCTTAACATCTCTTGGAAGGGATTCTCCTGTTAATGCTGAGGTATCTACTTGAGCATTACCTTCAATTATTTTTCCGTCTAGAGGTATCTTCTCTCCTGGTTTTACTATAATTATTTCTTCTTTATATACATCATCAGGAGATACTTTTAATTCTTTATTATTTCTTATAACAACGGCATAATCTGGTCTTATATCCATTAAATCTGAAATAGACTTTCTTGATTTATTTACTGCCATGCTTTGGAATATCTCTCCTATTTTATAGAATATCATTACTGCTACGGCTTCTGGATATTCTTTTATAGCAAAAGCTCCAAGGGTTGCAATACTCATTAAGAAGTTTTCATCAAATACTTGACCTCTTCCTATATTCTTTGCTGCTTTTAATAATACATCTCCACCTACTAATATATAACTTATAAGAAAGAAAATAGTTGATACCCAATACATGTTTTTAAGAACTAATGCAGCAACAAAGAATGCACTTCCCACTGCAAATTTCATTATTTCTGAATTATCCTCTGATTCTTCCTTAACCACATCTTTCTTTTTACTAACCTTACCTCTAGGATTATTACTTATATTAATAACCTTAACTTCTGGTTCTAACTTATAAACTATATCCTCTATACTTTTTATTAAATCCTCATTTTTTGCACCCTCTTCAAACTTAACCCTAAGCTTTTTAGATACAAAATCTAATGAAGAATCACTTATTCCCTTAAGTCTTGAAACCTGTTTGTCTATTTTTCCTGCACAATTAGCACAATCTAACCCTTCTAAAAGTAAAGTAGCATTATAAGACTCCTTAGCCTTTCCATTAACTACTTTTGTAGGCTTTTTTATTTGAGGTTTTTTAGATGGTTTCTTCTTAGGTATAACCCTAACATCTGGTTCTAATTCTTTTACTATAGATATTATAGCTTCTTCTATATTCTTCGAATTCCCTTCTTCTGTTAATGAAACACTTAAAGTCTTGTTTACAAAGTTTATATTAACATCCTTTGCCCCTTCTAACTTTGATACCTTATCTTCAATTTTCATTGAACAAGAAGCACAATCTAATCCTTCTAAAACAAACTGTTTTTTAACCATTTTTTCCCCTCCTTTACTCCAATATGTGATTTAATCCTTGATGGAATATCTTTTTAACATGATCATCTGCTAATGAATAATAAATAACCTTTCCGTCTCTTCTATTTTTCACAAGTCTTGCATTTTTAAGCACTCTAAGTTGGTGAGATACAGCAGACTGACTTACACTTAAAAGTGATGATATATCACAAACACACATTTCATCTTGAAAAAGTGCACATATTATTTTAATTCTTGTACTATCTCCAAAAACCTTAAACAATTCAGCTAAATCATATAAAACTTCATCTTCTGGTAATGAATTTTTAGCTTTTTTTACAACATCTTCATGTATAATATTACATTTGCAAGCATCTATTTTATTTTCCATATCTCTCCTCCTTTAAACATATGAATATATATTCATATGTTCATTCTTATTATATTACTATTATATTATTATTTCAAGTTTAATTTACTTATATAAATGTAAATTTACTTTAACCTAAATAGGAATGATTCCTATTCGCTCAATAACTTCATATCTCCCTATTATAATCTTTAAGCTAAAAATAAGAATTACAAATATTTTTAAGGTAATATATTATATTTATAGATATCCTCTAATTTTAAGAAAGATTTTCTATAAATTACTTTTAATTCATTAAATAAAAAAGATGAAATCACCTTATATGCTTATGCCTTATGCATATAAATAATTCCATCATTTTAAACTTATATTGTAATTTCTAATTATTAGAAAGCACATACCTTATTCTTTTAACATAAGCTTTACTTACAGGTATTGTTTCATTTAAATCTTTTAAATTAACTTGTTGATTCCTATAACTATATATTCTCCCTTTACTTAATATAAAACTCTGATGACATTGGACAAAATATGATAAATCTAATTGATCTTCAAGTTCTTTAAATGTTCCATAATATTCTAATACTCCATACTTATGAACTACTCTTATTTTTCTTAAAATTTTTTCAAAATAATAAATATCTTTATATTTTAATTTATACAGGTTATCTTTAGTATTTATTATAAAGTTTCTATTATCTAAATTTAAAACCTCTAGGCTACTTATCCATTTTTCTCCCTCAGTCATAACCTCAATTATTGACCCTTCCTCTAAAGGTTTCATAATATATTGAAATGATCTAATTTTAAAAGCTTCATAGGCATATTCCCTAGTTGAACTTACTATTACTATCAATGCATTATTATTATACCTTCTAAATTCCTTTAACCTATTTATTATTTCTTTGTTATGATCCTCTAATTCTAGAAAAATCATATGTATAGTTTCTTTATGTTTTAAAATAACTTCATTAAAATTTGTGAAAAATTCAGCCTTCCACATCCTTAAATCTTTATCATTTAATATCAAATTCTCTATTAATCCAAGATTCTCTCCTATTATTAAAGCTTTACGCCTCATATATCCCCACTCACCTCTTTACCGAATGAAACTAAAAATCAAATTAAATTATTTTCATTTAATGTAAACTTAGCTATTTATTTCCCAAGATAATTATATCAAATTTTTCTAAAGTTTTACATATTTTAATTTAATATGTAATGTCCTACATATTATCATAACTTTTAATCTTAATTTCTTACCTTTTTCTTTGAAACTCCTCTAAATCTCCTAAGTTTATACCTTGTAATTTCCCACATAATAACATTGCTATTTAATTAGTTTTATACAATATTTTTAAGGTAACTATTATTTAATATCCTAAGTAACACATTAAACTATGTTTTTAATATAAAACTATGAGTTATGATTACAATAAAAAAAGGTTATCCTAAAATGCATAGATATGCATTTTAGGATAACCTTCTCTTAAATAAAATTAAACTACAATTCATGTGAAGTTTTCCCACTTGATTGTAGTTTAATCTCTCCTTTAAAATTTACATCCCTTATACCACCTAATAAAAAAATATATTGGAATTGTAAATCCTAAATTAATTTATAACTCTATTAGCCTGTATTTTAACTAATCCATAGGTAGATAACTTAGATATTTTAACACTCTCTCCTGGTTTTGGAGAATGTATAAATTCATCATTGCCTATATATATACCAACATGGGTAGGATTAGTAGGGTCACTCTTAGTTCCAAAGAAAATAAGATCCCCTTCTTTTACTGCACTTATATCTATTCTTTTTCCATTTTTTATTTGATCCCAAGTAGTTCTTCCCACTTGTATTCCAAAATGATTTAAAACATACTTAGTAAATCCTGAACAGTCAAATCCACTTGGCGTTGTTCCTCCCCAAAGATACGGAGTTCCTATAAATTTCTTTCCATAAGCCACAATCTTTTTACCAAGTTCATTCCCAGTTTCTACTTCATGATATTCTTCAACATAATCTTTATGAACATATCCTTCTTTTTTCACATCATAAGTATCAAATCTTATATTATACCAATCACCTTTTTTAGATAATATATCAAAGGTAGCCCCTGGAGTTAAATATCCTATAACAGTGCTATTCTCACTATTGCTTGACCTTACTCTTAAAGATGTTGATACATTTACAACTTTTCCTCTTTTATTTATAACAATAGTATCTTCTTTTCCCTTATCCTCTGAGCTTCCATTATTAGAATTTGAAGAACCTTTAATCTCTTCTACATAATCCCCATGGATAAATCCTGTAATAGAATTGTATTTTATCTTATACCATCCATTAGCTTTCTCAAGTATTTGAAACTCTGCTCCATTTCCTATAAATCCTAGAATACCAAAATTAGTTCCTGCATTTTCTCTTATCCTAAGTACTGAGGAAATATTTTTTACTTTTCCCTTAGAAGCTACTGAGTTATTACTATTATTGTTATTGTTGTTATTATTATTTCCTGTACCTACCTTATTACTAACATAATCTTTATGAATATATCCGGTCTTTCCATTCACATCTATCTTTACCCAAGATCCTTCAATTCCCTTTATAGATACAGTTTCTCCATTTTTAAGCCATCCTACTACATCATAGTTTGTACCAGCTCCTGATCTTATTCTTAAACCTGATGGTGCATTTTCAATTATTCCTTCACTACCGCTTTCTATAGTTCCAGATCCTTGATTTCCGCTATTGTTTCCTGTAGAAGTATCTCCACCTTGGGATATCTCTTTCACATAATCCCCATGTACATATCCTACTTTATTCTTATACTTTATCTTATACCAACCATTTTCCTTACCTAATATATCAAAAGTATCATTTTCACTTAAGCTATCAAGAATTGAAAAGTTGGTTCCTGCTCCACTTCTCATCCTTAATGCTGAAGTTACATTAACAACTTGTCCTTTACTTTCTTTATTCTCTACTACAGGTGGTGTCACTGGAGGTGTTGTTATTTCTGATCCACCATTTTTTATTATTTCTACATAGTCTCCATGTATATATCCTTCGACTCCATTCTTAGATATACGATACCATTTATCATTTTTCTCTATCACATCAAAGGTATCATTAGGATATAATACTCCTACAACATCATAACTGGTTCCAGGTCCTTTTCTCATTCTTAGGTTTGTAGTTACATTAACAACCTTTCCTTTTCCACCTGTTACTGTATTAGAATCATCTTGTCCACTTTCTATAGGCGTAAGATATTCTCCCTTCATAAACCCAGTCTTACTCTCTCCATTAATGGTTTTAAAGGTTACATTACTCCATTCACCCTTAGTGAAGTTTATTCTTACTTCTTCATCCCTATATACAAGTCCTAATATTCTACTTTCTGCTGTTGCTTCTTCTCTAACATTCACCGCACTTGCATTAATAACCTTAGCTCTTTTGTTAATCTCAGTTATTTCTCCCCTATCTTCTTCTGAAGATATTTGAAGAACCTGCTTATTTACAAATCCACTTTTTATCACTGATCCAGAAACATAACTTATATTTGCCCACTGATTAAAAGTATAATTAAGGGTTACATTAACCCTAGGATTTATTGATTCTACATATGTATTATTAAAATCCTTATAAACTGATGCTGGTGATGAGGACATTATAGTAGCCTTCTTATTAACCTTGTTAACTCCATCTATACTAAGATTGTCTACTTTTACAAATCCAGTTTTACTTCCACCGGAACTTGTCTTAAAGGTTATGTTAGCCCAGTCACCTTTAATATAATTAAGTTGCACTCTCTCATTGTTATATACAACTCCAATACTTTCTGAAGATACAGTTTTATCTCTATGAACACTTAATGTTCCTGAATAATTTACAGAGGCTCCTACGTTTCCTATGGCTCCATATATTCCTTCATTAACCTCAGTGGTAACACCACCACCATCACTCACTCCTACTGCAGACTTGAAATTTTTCCAAAGATAAGGCTTATCTTGTATCATCATCCTTGGACATATCTTTCCTGTAGCATCGTTATGAGTTATTATATTTTCTGCTGGAATATTATGTTTTTTCATAAGATATTTAGTAAGCTCTATAGCATTTTTCATAGCTACATCAAATGTACTATCTGGATTTACAGTTATCTCTATCCCAATAGTATTACTGTTATTGGCTTCTGGTCTGTTAGGCTTTACTCCCGCATATCTGTCTCCAATATGCCAACCTCTCCAGTTATCTTCTAAAACCTGAACTATATTTTTATCATCAACAGTATAATGAGCAGAAGCTTGTGCGCTTGGATGATTTGCAAAATAGTTTCTATTGGCTACAGCTCCTGCACCATAATTCCTATTGTCAGTATCATGAATTACAATATATTTGGGTTGCGTCACTACTCCTTTTGAGTAGTTTATGTCAATTAACATCTTTTTTACTTCTAATCCATTAATAAATATATTGCTCTTATAAGGATTAGAATTTAGTTTTTTATTATCTTTATTATCTTTAATATCATTTGGCATAGCACTTGCTGCTGCAGTTTGTGCTAATGTTGCTGCTAAAACTAAAGACGTGATTCTTTTAGTTTTCACTTGTCTCTCCCCTCCTTAATACTTTATTGTAAAATAATTACATTTTTAATACAGAATATTTCAATCCTATTACATATAGATAATTATACCATCTAAAGTTTTAAATAACATTAAATTCCGCAAAAAAAAATGTAAATTATTTTATAAAATCGAAAAATGTTATTTTCCTTATATAACATTCTTCATTTCCCCATGAGTTTACTAAATCTATAAAAAACCTGTTATACTTGTCGTAGGAATGTTGTGATACAAATATTCCTTCGAACCCACTATTACTAGGAGATATATAAGTTACTACTACAGAATGTCTATACCTTGTGTCAGCTTTTTTTCTTACCTGTAGCACATCCCCTATTTTTATATCACTAGGATCTAAATCAGTATAAGGTTTATGATTATTACTACCTATTCCTCTAGGTCCCTTACCAGAGCCTGTAGTTAACCTCCAAAATTCTTCTACATTTGCCCACCCTAAGGTTCCCCCATAGGTATTTCCATGCCATATTCCTTTTACCATATTAGCTCCACTATTTATATTAGATTTAGTTTTTTCTAGCTCCTTAGGTATATATCCTCCAAGAGCTGCCCATATACATTGAGATGTAAAATTTGTACAGTCATTTTCATTTACTGTATAAAATAACCTCTTCTCTAAAGGCGCTAAGGAATATTCTCTTGCATAGGATAAAAGTAAGTTTTTATTATAAAGCTCTCTTTCCTCATTAAATAAGTCTCTAAAGTTTATTTCGTCCGTTTTATTCTTTTTATTAATAATATTCTTATTATTTTCTTCATTATCTATGTTAACTTTTTTTATCTTTCTAATTTCTTCCTCCTCAACATCCTTTATGGCCTTAGTTCTACTTATTCCATCCCTTGAACTTGTTCTTCTATCCACCTTATTTTTGAAGTCATTAAACTCATCAAAAGAAGTTACTATTCCGGTTATTATCCACTTTTTTTCTTTTTTTAAAAGTTTTATTCTGTAGTCTACATTATACATACCTGAAGAAACATCTTTTGGTACATTGCTATAATGATAATCTACATTTAACATAAGCTCTACCTCTGCCTTATTTTTATCTATATTTATTTCACCTATATCTACATTAAATTCATAGTCAGTAATACTTATATTCATAGCTTTATATCTTTCTATATTTACATTATGTAATGCTGTATAAAGAAGGGTATCTTCATTACTTTCCATAATATCCTTGCAGCCTTCACAATTTAAAATCTTAAAACTGTTAAAATAGTTATTAAAGTAATTATCTATAGTTTTTACTATTTCACTTTTATCATTGCTCTTGAATCCACTAAATATAATAATAAATATGCAAGTAATAGAAATAAGAAATAAATATTTTATATTTTTATTCATCTTTTTCTCCTTGTAATTTATAGTATTTTATATTAAGCTTTGCAGATAACCTAAAAATTATGTATTCCAATAAAAAGTTATTGATTTTAATAAAAAAATATTTTATAATAATCTTGTGAAAACGTTTTAGAGTCTCTTTAAGTCAACATTACTTCCTAAAAACAAAATCCAAATACCTAATAAAACTAAAAGCTGAGGCATCGCCTCAGCTTTATTATTTCTCTGACATTTCATTAGCTTTTTTAGTACACTCTACCATCGCTTCTATGACAGTTCCTCTGAAATTATTTTTCTCTAAACTATACACTGCCTCTATAGTTGTTCCTGCTGGAGAACAAACCATATCTTTAAGCTCTCCTGGATGCTTTCCTGTTTCTAAAAGCATTTTTGCAGCTCCTATCATAGCTTGCGCCGCCATTTTATATGATTTATCTCTAGCTATTCCTTGGAGAACTCCACCATCTCCCATGGCCTCTAAAAACATATAAATATATGCTGGTGAAGATCCATTTACACATATAACTGCTTCCATAAGTTTTTCCTCTATGGTTTCAGTTTTTCCTATCCCCTCGAATATATTTATAATCTCCGTGAATTCCTTATCACTAACCTGTGTATTTTTACACAATGCAGTCATACTTTCTGATATTAATGCTGCTGTATTTGGCATCGTTCTAACAACCTTTATTTCTCTTCCAAAGCCTTTCTCAACAAAATCTATACTTATCCCTGCAGCAATAGTAACTATTATTACATCCTTTTTTACATAATCTTTTATTTCTTCTATTACATCTCCATAGACATTAGGCTTTACAGCTAAAATTATAATATCTGCTTCCTTTGCTACTGCTAAGTTGTCCTTAAAAGCTGTTCTTATCCTAAAAGCTTCCTTACACTTATCAAGACTACCTTGAAATCCATCAGAAGCTATTATGTTCTCTCCCTTAGCTATTCCACCTTTAACTATACCTCCAATTATTGCACTTGCCATATTTCCACAACCTATAAATCCTAGTATCTTACTCATTTGCACTCTCTCCTTTATATTAACCCCTATGAAGTCAACTAAGACTCCATAGGGGGCTTTCTTAAAATATCTCTTGTTCTGTTCTATTTATTATTTCATCTTGCAGGGCTTTTCCAAGGTCACAGAAATAATCACTATATCCAGCTACCCTAACTATTAAATCCTTATAAGACTCTGGTTTCTTCTGCGCTTCTTTTAAAGTATCCTTGTTTATTACATTAAACTGTATATGATGTCCATCCATCTTAAAATAAGCCCTTATTAAATGACAAAGTTTTTCAAGTCCCTCATCACCTTGAAGTACACTTGGAGTAAACTTCTGATTCAAAAGAGTTCCTCCTGTTTTTAAATGATCCATTTTAGCTGCTGATTTTATAACAGCTGTCGGTCCAAGCCTATCAGCTCCTCCAGTAGGAGATATACCTTCTGATTGTGGCTCTGAAGTAAATCTTCCATCAGGTGTTGCTCCTGTAACTTCTCCAAAGTATATATGACAGGTAGTTGGAAGCATATTTATTCTATAAGTTCCTCCTCTTATGGATTTTCTTCCATTAACTTCATTATAGTAAGTCTCAAAACAAAGCTTCATTATATCGTCTGCATAATCATCATCATTTCCATACTTAGGAGTCTTATTTAAGAATAATTGTCTTAGAGGTTCTTTATCTTTAAAGTTATTCTTTAAAGCCTCTAATAAATCCTCCATAGATACCCTCTTTTTATCGTAAACATTATATTTTAATGATGCAAAACAATCTGTTAAAGTTCCTATTCCAACTCCCTGAATATAATTAGAATTATATCTTGCTCCACCACTATTATAATCTCTTCCCTTTGTTATACAATCATCTATTACAGTAGATAAGAAAGGACATGGCATCTCCTTCATATATAATCTCTCTATTACATTATTTCCTCTTATCTTTATATTTATGAAATGATGCAGTTGAATTTTATATGCTTCAAATAATTCATCAAAAGATTTAAATTTCTTAGGATCTCCAGTTTCTATTCCTAGTTTCTTTCCTGTCATAGGATCAGTTCCATTATTTAAAGTAATCTCAAGAACCTTAACTAGATTAAAATATCCTGTTAATATATAAGCTTCTTTACCAAAAGCTCCTGTTTCTACACAACCTGAAGTTCCTCCTTCTCTTGCATCCTCTATTCTCTTTCCTTGTCTTACAAGTTCTTGACACACGGAGTCACTATTAAATACAGGTGGCTGTCCCCAGCCTTTTCTTATTATCTCTGTTCCTCTTTTTATAAAATCATGAGGGTTTTTCTTTGAAAGCTGTATATTACTATTAGGTTGTAACAATTTCATTGAATCTACTACATCTAATAGAATATAAGATACCTCATTTACTCCATCTCCTCCATCCCCACTTAATCCACCTATATTTATAGTAGCAAAGTCAGTATAAGTTCCACTTTCCTTTAATGTTATTCCAACCTTTGGAGTTGATGGCTGATTATTAAACTTAACCCACATAGATTGAAGAAGTTCCACTGCATCTTCCCTATTAATAGTTCCATTTTCTAAATCTCTTTTATAGAATGGATTTAAATGCTGATCAAACCTACCTGGACTAAAAGCATCCCATATATTCATTTCTGTTATTATTGTTAAATGTACAAACCAGTATCCTTGGATGGCTTCATGTAATGTTTCCGGTTTATTTCCTGGAACCCTATAACACACCTCAGCTATTTTTAAAAGCTCTTCTTTTCTTTTTTCATCCGTCTCTTTCTCTGCCATTTCTTTAGCTAAATCACCATGTCTTCTAGCAAAAGTCATAACTGCTTCACAGGTTATTTTCATAGCTTTAAGCTCTTCTTGCTTATCATAGGCATCCTCATCATTTAAATAGTCTAATTCCCTTAACTCCTTATCAACTAAATCTATAACCTCATAGAATCCCCTATTAAATATTTTCTTATCTCCAACTGTATGCCCTGGTCCTCTTTGCTCCATAAATTCTGTGTATACTCCAGCATAATAGCAATCCTTCCACTCCTCAGTCATTTCATTTAATATTTTATTCCTTATAGATTTACCATTCCAATAAGGAATTATTTCTTTTTCTTGTATCTCATATATATCTTCTGAAACTTTAAAAAATGTTTTTTCACGACTATCCATAACTTTTAAGTCTTCTAAAGTATGACAACATATTTCTGGATAAGTTGGCGTAGCCTTAGGCTTTGGACCTCTTTCTCCAACTATTAAATCATCCTCATCTATAAATATAGTCTTTTTTTCACATATATCCTTTAAACTTAATGCCCTAAGAACAGGTATTGATACCTTTCCATGATAAGTCTTATAAGTCTCTGTAATTATTCTTGCTCTTTCAATGGAAATACTAGGTACTGCTTCTAAGCTCTTTTCTCTTAACCTTTTAATTCTTTCACGCATAATATTTTACCCCCCAATTTTTACTTTAAAACCATTTTTCTCAAAATCCTCTTTTATTTCATCTAGCATCTTTTCACTAGGTACTTCTACATCCTTTAGTTCATATTCCTTATTTAATCTATTGTATTTTTCACTAGATATATTATGGTAAGGAAGAATGTCCACCTCCTCTATTCCTCCTGTTTCTTTTAAAAATTTTATATAATCTTCTATATCTTTTTTATTGGTATTTACTCCTGGTATTAAAGGTATTCTTACAAACACCCTTTTATTTAACTTAACTAAGATTTTTAAATTTTCTAGTATTATTTTATTATCTACTCCTATATACTCCTTATGCTTTTCATTATCTATAACTTTTAAATCATATAGAACTAAATCTACATTCTCACATACCTGTTTTAATATTTCTTCACTGGCATATCCACTAGTATCTAATGTTATATGAATTTTTCTTTCTTTACATTTTTTTATAATATCTATTAAGTCACTTCCTTGACTTAATGGCTCTCCACCTGAGAAAGTAACTCCGCCCTTTGATTCATCATAGAAAATCTTATCCTTTAGGATTTCATGAAAAACCGCGTCTGTAGTCATATGTTTTCCAATAAATTCTCTAGCATTAGTTGGGCATACTTCACAGCACTTTCCACAGCCTAAACATTTTTCTTTATCAAAAACTATATTGCCATCCTCTAAATATAATCCTCCATTTTCACACTCATTTACACAATAATTACACCCTATACATCTATCTACATAAAACATTATTTCTCTTTCAAAACTTTGACTTTCTGGATTATGGCACCACTTACACTTTAAAGGACATCCCTTAAAAAATACTGTACTTCTTATTCCTGGTCCATCATGAATTGAATACTTTTGTATATTAAAAATTATGGACATACTTCTCCCCCCAAGATTTTTATAAAAATTTACCCTATTGCCTACAATACTAATTACTATACCTACTTAAAGCCTAAAAAAATTCGTAAAATCTCAAAACTTACTTACATAGAGTTTCTTTATATTAACTCTCTATGTAGATTAAATTTATATATCTATCTCTTTAATAATATTTAAAGCAAGGTATATGCCAATTATTTCGTAACATTGATAAATAATTAACTATATTGTACAGCCCTAGTTTTTTATCACTTTAATATTTTTATAGGTATTATTTTAACTATTTCATTTAAATTACACAAAAATAGTATATATTGCATAAAATAAAGTCCCAAATTTAATACTTAAATGTATCAAATTTGGGACTTTGCACTTATTTTAATACTATTTCTTTTTCTATATTATACTTTTTCACCTTATTCTGAAAAGTTTGCTTTGGTACTTTCAACAATCTAGCTGCTTTAGAATAATTTCCCTTAGCATCTATAATAGATTTTCTTATTATCTTTTCTTCATATTCTTTTAATGTAGAAGCTAGTCCTTGTTCATATATTCCTTCATACTTAGAAAGCCTGTTATCCATATTACACTCTCTCTTTTTAACTTTTATAGAAATATCACTACTAGTTATAATGTTGTTCTCACTCCAGTTCATTGCTCTTTCAATAACATGTTGAAGTTCTCTAACATTTCCTGGCCAAGGATATTCATTAAACAAATCTAATACTTCTTCATTAACTCCCATAATACCTTTATCCAATGTGATGTTATACTTATCTACAAAAAACTCAGTTAGGACCTCTATATCTTCCTTCCTTTCCCTTAAAGGTGGTACCTCAAGAAAAATTACATTTAATCTATAATAAAGGTCATGTCTTAGCCTACCTTCTTTTAATAACTTTATGGGCTCTTCGTTAGTTGACGCAATAATTCTAACATCTAGAATCTTGGTATCCTTACCTCCAATTCTTCTAACTTCTCCTTCTTGTATAAACCTAAGAAGTTTTCCCTGAAGTTCTATATCCATAGAGTTAATCTCATCTAGAAATAAAGTTCCTCCACTGGCAAGTTCTAAAAGTCCCATATTACTCTTTGCCCCTGTGTAGCTTCCTTCTTCCGTTCCAAACAATATGGCCTCTAACAAATTATGAGGAATAGCTGCACAGTTTTGAGCTATAAATGGAAACTTACTTCTTAATTTATTCCCATTATGAATGGATTGCACAAGGAGCTCCTTTCCTGTTCCTGTCTCACCATAGACTAAAACAGGAGATGGACTTTTACATATCTTTTTACAATCTTCTATAAGATTTTTCATTACATGGCTTTTATAAATTATATCTTCAAAATTATATTTAGCCCCAGAAGTATTTTTTTCTTTTCTCTCTCCCAATCTCTCTCTATTAATTTCTTCTTCAAGACTAAGTATTTTTTGAGATAATTCTGATACTAAAGTAAAATCCTTAAATATTTCAAAGGCTCCTATAAACTCTCCTTTTTCAAAAATAGGTATGGTGGAGGTAACAACACTCACTGTTTTCCCTAAATTATTCTTATATTTTTGTATCCTATTTATAATAGGTTTATTATTCTTTATTACTTGGTAAAAGGAGCTTGTTCCTTCTGTTAAATAAGGAAAGATTTCAAGTATATTTTTCCCTAAGGCTTTTTTATTTCCTATACCGGTTATGTTATTTATGGATTCCTTATAAAATGTTATACCCCCTACCTTATCCGTAATTATTATTCCTTCTCCTGAGTTTTCCACATAAGCCTCTAATATGTTTTTATAATCCACCTTTTATCCACTCCATTTTAAATTACTGCTTCTAAACTTCTATAAAATAATACTAAATCCTTTATTAACTAAAAATTTATTAATAAGTCTTAAATTCTGTAGGGTTTTTGATCAAAACTTATCTTATATACTACTTAATATCTAAGATTTTAAAGGATTTAAGTGCATATATAAGTCAATATTCAAGCTAAAAACCCTATATATATGGTTTTTTAGTTTTAAATTTAATTCATCTCCCTAAGTATCTCAAGATAAATCAAGGATATCCTGAATAAATAAGTTAAAGAATTATATTAAAACCCTATAGCCTTAGTATATACATTGTTAACTCCTATAACCTTACCTTTATTTCCACTTATATATTAATGCTTTTTAGGAAAATCCGTCTCTAAAATACTTCCCCTAAGTCCATCTATTAAAATCCAACTATTACATCTACTTTTTACTATAAGCTCTTCTTTAATTGGATTTATAAGAACAATAAATTTTATTAAATTTGGGTTCATCATTACATCAATTGGTAAATTCACCTTTGTTTTTTGGTTAAACAAGTAATTTACTACAAAAACATGATTATAAGCTACAAAATAGGTATCTATTAAATTTAGATTTCTATACTCCTTAATAAAATTTAATTCTTCCCCAATCTCTTCATAGGATACTTTAAAATACCTCTTCCTTAAAAGTTTATCTACTTCCTCTCTTATTAAACTCCTATAATCTTGGGTAAAAACTATATTACTATTAGAGTTTATGAATTTCTTTATATCATTTAAAAATAAGGCTGCTACTTTTCTAATATCATGTATTTCTTTTCTACTTCCTAAGTTTTTATTATCTATTCTTGTTCTTAGTATTATGTCTTTTTTATACTGATCAACGAGTTTTATATATCTCTTTATTTCTTCTATTCCTTTTAATATATCTTTTTTTATAATACCGTAACTTAACACTAAGGTTAAATCATATACACTCTCTCTTACCACTTGAAAAACTTCCTCTTCTGCGTCATACAGTAATAATAATATGGTACATACTTCTCCATATATTATAAATCCATCTTCTTCACTATTCTTTACAAATTTTATCTTATGGCATTTTAAAGCTTCCTTTAATATCTCCTTTGGTAAAAATAAATCTTCAATTTTAGCCACGGAGTCCCCCCCAATCATTTTATTGCTAATATATGTATATGACTAATTTGGTATTTAAATTTATATATTTGAACATAATTTATATATATCTATATACAAATTTAAATTTTCCCCTTATAATAATATGATAAAATTTAAAGTGGTGAAGTTATGATAAAAAAAGTATCAATAAATAGAAAAAACAAAAGTTCAAACATCAATTTACCTACTCCAGAATTTCAATCTGTCTATGGTAAATTACTATTCCTATACCTAAAAAGACACTGCCGTACTGGTAATACTCAGGTATATTTAGAAGACCTAAAGGAAATTTTAATGGCTCCTAAATTAGCTCACACTTACTCTAACTTAAGGCTTAGAGTTTTAGATAGAATAATAGTTGAGTTCGATGAAATAGATAGTCCTTTAAAATTTCAATATGAAATTTTAGAAGAAGGTGAAAGGGTATTAATTAAGTTTAAAATACTAGGAGACTTTTAATAAAAATAAATCTACCTATATATTAAACTTAACTTATACCTTTAAATGATACTTGAACTAATAAAAAGAGATTAACTCTATTAAAGTTAATCTCTTTTTATTTTGCTAAGTGTTATGTTTTCTCTACCTTTAGGTATAAGCAATATGGCTCAAATCACTTATACCTTTAAATGCTAAACCATTATTAAGGCTTTATAGTATCCTCTTTATAAATAAAGAAGCTATAAACTAAAATTAATATTTGATTTTTTAAGAATTTCCTTGATTTCATCTTCTATATATTCCCTATTACTAAGAGTAACCTCTATAGTTACTACATCTTCCCTAGATTTTATCTCCTTTAGGAATCTTGTATCAAAAGGTTTAATTACTCCTAATACTACCTTATTACTATTAAGAACCTTATTTACCATAGCTTTAAATTCTTCTGCTCTGTCTTCTAATCGTCCAAGCTCGTCCATAATTATTAAGTCCTTATTTAGACTATTCATTAAAATATCTACTCCTTGGACATTAAAAGTTCTATCCATAGAAATTAATTTATAACTTCCATCTATATATTTAAATTCACCTATTGTTCCCTTTATTTCTCCATCTAGCATGGATATTATATTAAATGTTTTCTCTTCACCATTTAATATATGTTCTTCTTTAAATCCGCCTATACTACATGAAACACTATTTACTATTTTATTTATTATAGTAGATTTTCCTACTCCACTACTTCCATAGAGAAAAACATTCTTAATGTTTCTCACTCCTTTTTATAAATAAGTTTAATATACTTATATTTATATTGTTTTTACAAGAAAATATTAGCATATTCTCAATAAAACTTCAATGTTTTTTGTAAAAAAAGTAAAAAATATGAAAAATATTGTGACATCTATATTTTTCGTTCATTTTATAAATCCCCACTTTTCTCTTTATATCCCTTAGTATATCTTCTTTGGTAATTATTTTTATACAGAATATTACTAAGGAACTGATTATTATTATTCTTATAAACTAATAACCCATTATGAGAAATTCTTTTAATATATCCCTCTCCCATCTTCTATATTAAATTTCTTACGATTATAAAAAAATTTTTTAATAGGTTTAATTTTAATATTTTTGTCAATACTCTTAGATGGATAATTCCCCCTATAACCTAACACCAATAGGCATATGAAAATTTTAATTTTCATATGCCTATTCCTATTTCTATATATTATTACTTTTACCTATGCCGTATATTTCTATAATTTATCGAATATTCATATGTGTTTCAATGAATACTGATATACTATAAAGCATATGAGTATTCATTAAAATTTTTATTATTATAATAAAATTACCCCTCCTCATTAATTGTTTAATAAAAATATTTCAATTTTATTAAAAGTTTACAAATTTCTTTTATCAACTTTTACTGATTTCATGGTAAAATAGTATTAAGAAAGTATTTTAAAAGGTGGGTAGATTATATGTATAGATGTCCTGAATGTTATAATGAAATGGTTTTTAAATCAGAACATCATGGGGTAAAAGGAACTAGTGATAAATATATAGTTTTCACTTATCATTGTCCTGACTGCACTATAACCTTAGAAAAAATTTTTTATCTAAATGAAAGTAATCTTATCTTTGATGATTACGCACTAGAAAGTATTATTTAATTTTTATTTTTAATATCTAGGGATAATTTAGATCTTAATTATAGATCTTTTTAATTCTTATTAATTATGTCCTAATAGGTTTAGAGACTTTGCAATTCTTATATTTCTTTTAATACCTTATCATATTATATTTTTAAAGTCTCTTTAGAATTATTTAGTCTATAAGTCTTACTTTTGTTTTAATTAAACTATAAAACACGACATTTTAGACATGTCGTGTTTTTATTTTTAATACTAACTATACCTAAAAAACTCTGGAGAATCTTTTATATCATTGAAAAGATGTTTTATTTCCTGATCCTTATTTTTATCCATAACAAGAATAACATCCCCTGCATCCACTATTACGATATCCTTAAGACCAAATCCTATTATGAGCTTCTCTTTTCCAAATATTGCACAATTTTCACTTTCCTCTAAATATACCTTATCTGATATAAAGTTCCCTCCATTTTCCCTTAAAAACCTTCTAAGGGAATTAAAACTTCCTATGTCATCCCAAACAAATTCACACTTTATAACATAAGCTTTTCTTGTTCTTTGCATTATTCCATAGTCTACAGATATTCCCTCAATAAGGCTATACTGATCTTTTATAACCTGACTTTCATCTTCTTCCCCAATTTGCTTATATATAGTCATTAGTCTATCATACATTTTAGGAAGGTATTTTGATACTTCTTTAAGAAACTCTGAGGCCTTCCATATAAACATTCCTGAATTCCAAAGATACTCTCCACTTAAAATGAAATCTTTAGCTACCTCTAGGTTGGGCTTCTCAGTAAATCTATTAACCTTAAAGGTAGGTATATCTCCCTTAAACCTGTCTCCTACCTGAATATATCCATAACCTGTTTCTGTCCTTGTAGGTACAACACCTATTGTTACAAGAGCCTTTCTTGAGCTTGCAAGGTCAATACCCTGTTTTAAGGTTTGAATAAACTGCCCCTCACCTTCTATATAATGGTCTGAAGGTAGAACTACCATAACAGCCTCACTATCCTTTTTCATAAGCTTAGCTGCCGAAAGACCTATACATGTGGCAGTTTCTTTATTATAAGGCTCCACAAAAATATTATCTTCATCTATCTCTGGTAGTTCTTCCTTTACTTTGTCTAAATACTCTTCATTGGTAACTACATATATATTTTCTTTGGGGATTAAAGGTTTTATCCTCTCTACTGTATTTCTTAAAAAGCTTTGGTTATTCACTGTCTTAAGGAACTGTTTAGGATGATTTGATCTAGAAAGTGGATATAAACGAGTGCCCTTTCCTCCAGCTAGTATTAAACCGTAGATCACATTAATCCACTCCATATATTGTTACACTTTATACTATGAAATCCATATTACTTATGTGCAATAAAAGTATTTTCACCCAAATCATTACTAATATTAAATACTTTTCTCTATGCTTTACTTAAAATACCTTAAGTTATTTAATTATTATTTTTTAATTTTCTTCCAGATAAAATTAATAATATCATAGTTAATAATACTAATAATAAAATACTATTCATTACTGAAATTAGTGACTCCCCATATAATATTTCAGTGGAAGCTTTGTTTATCCAAGTAGTTGGAATAAACTCTGAAATCTTTTTTAATATATCTGGCATTATCTCTCTTGGCCAGAAACATCCACCAAGCATTGCAAAAGGTATATTTATAAGTCCACTTAAGGCTCCTGACTGCCTTAGCCCATTTGAATGAGTAGTTATAAATAATCCTAATGCCACAGTAAATAATGAAAATATAATAAACATTAATAATAAACTTAAAGGGGACTCTCCTAGGTTAAACTTAAATAAAAATTTCATTACCCCAAAGAACAATATTACTTGTCCTATAGATATTGTTAAAAAACTTAAAAGATTTTCAATTATATATCTTCCCCTTGTTAATGGAGTAGTAAAATATCTGGTAAATAAGTTATTCTCCCTATCTTTAATTATCATGCTTGTAGTTGAAGTTGATAAAAATAACATATTCATAACTATAAATCCAAGGGCTGCTGAAGTTTTTGATTTATTCCCTTCTCCCTTATCTATACTTACATACTGGCTTTCATAACTTCCATTTTCATAATAAGATAGTCCTTTATAAAACTCCTCTTCATTTCCCTTTGTAGCAGCTGATATTTTCTTTATATTATTTAGATACTCATCTATAAAAAGTTTAATTGAGTAACTAGAATTCCCTTCCTTAACCTCATAGGTTGTTAAGGGAATATCTTGTCCACTTATAATATCCTTTGTATATCCCTCTGGTATCACAATAGCATAGTCTGTTTTTCCATCTACTAATGCTTTCTCTATCTCATCTTCCTTATTAAAAACTATATTGGCTTTCTTTTCTATGTTTTTTATAATGGTTTTTGAGAACTCTGTATTATCTTTATCTAATATTGATACTGTTAATGCTGCTTCCCCATTAGATCCTGAAAAAGCTATTAACATAAATATTAGAGGTAATGCTACTATGAAGATTAAATTAACCTTACTCCTAAAAAGTCTCTTTAAATTAGTAAAATATATTATCATAAGACATCTCTCCTTCCTACAAATTTAGCTCCTAGGAAGAATATAATAGTTAAAATCCATATTCCTAAAATATTCATATAAATTGAACTAGCAGTTCCTCCATACATACTATTAAATATGGCACTTTGAGCTAAATAGTTAGGTGTAATATGAGATAAGCTTCCAAGGAATCCATCTCCAAAATCTACTTTTACAAATCCTCCTCCAAGGAAGGTAAATATAGGAACTAATATATTTAGTAAAGCTAATCCTATTAACCCCTTCTTAGTTGCCATACATGCAAATATACCCATCATTGTAGACATTACCGCTAAAGATAATGTTGCTATTATAATTACTGGAAGGCTTCCTCCAAAATCTACCTGAAATACAAATCTACCAACCAATAAAAGAATTGCTATTTGCCATGCTAGTGTAAACACTACTCCTATTCCTTCTCCAAGAAATACTTCCCAAAGTTTTACTGGTGCTGTTTTTATACGTCCCCCAACTGTACTATAGTAATCCTTATCTATGGCAAAGTTTGCATATATAGATCCAAATAATATAGTCATAATGAGCATTGTAATAGAGTAATACTCCTTAGCTGAAGGTTTTTTACCCGTAAGAGTTATAGAATCCTCCTTAATATTATTATATTTTTTCATAGAAAAATCTTTTGAATTTAATTTATTTAAAGCCTCAATGCTATTTGCTTTATTAGCATAGGAATCCATTATATTCTTAACTATAGATACTTTTAAACTATTATAGTCACTACCTATAACTTGAATTTTACTGTCACTGTCCTCGTCATAAATAACTAAGGCCTCATATTCTTTTTTTTCTATAAGTTTTCTTCCTTCACTAATATTATCTATTTTAGTAGCAGTAATTAAATCTGAAAGTTCTGGCATATTCATAAAATTATCAAAGTTATTATTACCTTTTATATTATTAACATAAAGAACCTTTATGTTTCCTATATTTTTTCCTGAAAAATCTTCGCTACTTCCAAGGGCTGTTCCTAGTATAGCCATTAGAATAATAGGTATAACTAACATGGATATAAAAGATTTTTTATCTCTTAAATACTGTATTATCCTATACCTTGCTATGGTAAGAAAGTTCATAAATACTCCTCCTTAATCTCTTAATTTTCTTCCAGTTAAAGATAGAAATACCTCTTCTAATGTAGCTCTTTCTCCATCTTCTCTTTTAACTAAATCTTTTAAAACTTCCTTATCCCCTCTTGCAATTATCTTTCCATGGTCTACTATACATATATCTGAACAAACTGCTTCTATCTCTTCCATGTAATGAGATGTATATATTATTGTTGAACCCTGTTCATTTAACTTCTTAACTGTGTCCAAAATATTATTTCTAGACTGGGGATCAATTCCTACTGTTGGCTCATCCATTATTATAAGTTTGGGTTTATGAACAATGGCACAAGCTATATTTAATCTCCTCTTCATTCCTCCAGAGAACTTTGTTGAAAAGTCATCTTTTCTATCCCATAAGCCAACAAATTCTAATGTCTCCTTAACAGAGTCCTTTAATTTACTTCCCTTAAGTCCATATAATTTAGCAAAGAAAGTAACATTCTCATAAGCAGTTAAGTCTTCTACTAAAGCTAAGTCCTGTGGTACTACCCCCATATTCTTTTTTATATAAATGGAATCACCTTTAATATCCTTATTAAAAATTTTCACCTCTCCATTAAATTTTGTATATAACCCACTTAATATATTTATAGTTGTAGTTTTCCCTGCACCATTTGGGCCTAGAAATCCAAAAATTTCACCTTCTTTTATGGATAGTTCATTAATATCCACAGCCTTAAAACCCTTATATTCCTTTACTAGGTTATTTATATTCACTATCATCTATACTCCTCCTTATGAACGTTGTTCATTTAAATTCAAATAAATAAGAAAGGTCATCCCTCTCCTATTTATTATTATGCTACATAAAATAACACTTATCAATAACTAATAATTGTTATTTTATACGAATATCTTAATATTATTTTATTCTTTCTTCTATTTACTATAAAATTTATATATTTTAAATTTTCTCCTAGAAATTATTATATTGGAAAAATTGAGTTTTGTGTTTTTAATTCAATATGATTAGATGAAAAACTTATTGGATTCATCTTACCAGAATATTAGTTTAATAAAAGATATCATCTCTTTTATTTCTAAATTACAATATCAAATTAAACTATTTTCTATTTAAAAAAATACTATAAATTATCTTTTACAATATATTCCCTTACAAAATTAAATATTTCTAATCCTATCTCTACACTTGGTGCTTCCCAGAAGGCTTTACTCTTGTTAAATGCTCCTTTCCAACTAACTCTTTCTGGAATATTATAAATATACCCTTCTGTTAATGTCATAGAAAACTCATATGACTCTGCTATTTTTACCGTCTTCATTTTATCTATATTTCTCAATGCTTCTAAAACACCCTTTTTAATAATTGGGAATGTTTCTTCAACATTTGGTTCCCAACCTTTTTCCTTGTCTTTTACTGAAATAGTAGCAACAGTATCACTTAGTTCCTTTGCTTCTTTCATAGATGATTTGCATCCTACGTTTGCAATATACCTTGTGTCTTGAAAATTAAGAACAGCAGTCCCAATCTCTGCAATATGTATACCATTAAAAGTTATCTCCTTTATTGGTGGGCTCTGAATTGTGTGAGGAAAATAAGCATTTTTTTCACCATATCTCGCATGTTGACCTACTGTAATTATTCCGTATGGTTTCCAATCTGCTTGTCCTCGAATTCTTCTCCACCAAAAACGTCTTTGCGGTGTATCAAAGAATCTTACATTTGATGGTAACTTATCTATTATTATATTGTGTTCTGGATCTCCTGCATAATGTCCATCATAAATTAATATTTCATCAATTCCAGATTCATTTGCTGCCTCACAAACTGCTAAAACATCAGATGTCATATATTCTCTTCCTATACTTCTCCATTCATCTGTACCATGCACCATAGCCTTATAATTTTCTTCAAAAATTCCAGTTGCCCCTTCCATATCTGTACAAATAATTAACTGCTTCTTCATTGAATCGCCCCCTACCACTAATGCTATACATTTTTTCCATGTATTTCAATATAAAACTTAAATGTTTTTCATCTTAATTTAATAATATCTAGAGTTTTCTTAGAAGGTATTTTAAGTTTTATATAGATAAATTTTTTATGTCAACCTTATAAGCTATTTCGTCATATATATTTCTATAAAGACATAATTTCCATTATGATACTAATTGAATTTTATTTTATAATTAACTAATTCTTTTAATTATTTCTTCTTTATATGTATATATTATTTTTTTTTGGTAATAATTTTAAATGTAATCCCCCATTTAAGTTACTGTATAAATCATAGGGTATAAATAGAACCATATGATTTATATAGTATATATTAACCCTATTGATACTATAGTAATCCCCCATACCTCAAATATAGTTTCAATATAAAAGAGGAAGCCTTGGCTTCCTCTTTTGTTTTATTTATATTATATAATTACAATTTCTTTTAGCTCTAAAATTTAACAATAATAAGAAACTAAGCTTCTAGTCTTATGTACTAGGTAACTTTTAATTTATATATACTTAATCTCCCCATAGATTAATATATCTCTTTATTAAAAACATATTTATAATAATCCTACTTAGTAAAAATCCTATATAAAGTTAAAAGATTTAGGTTATTACCTAAATCTTTTAGGGAAATTTCTTAAATTGTTAAGCTTAATTATAAAGTATAAGTTTAGGAGTCTTATTAGTTTTTGTACTCAACCATTGTACACTTATATTTTATAATACCGCTGTAACCTTATCCATTGATTTATATTACAAAATATTTTTTTAACCTTACATAATCGTAAGGATTAATTAATACTTAAATTATTTTCCCCTTCTAACGCCCTATCTTTTTTCTTAACTAGATAATAAACAGGTAGTCCAAGTAAAGTTATAATAACACTAGTAAGTGCATTAACTGGACTTGTTACCACAGTATTTATTAAAACAAATCCTCCTCCAATAAGCCCTATTAAAGGTACTACTGGATATAAAGGTACTTTATAGCTTCCTTGCATTTCTGGATGTTTCCTCCTTAATATAAACACTCCAAAGACTCCTAGTAAAAAGAATATCCAAAGAGAAAATATTACAAGTTCTGTTAACATTTCAAAAGAACCTGTTATTATATAAGCTATCCCTATGGTGCTAGACACTAAAAGAGAGTAAACAGGTATAACATCTTTTCCATATAACTTTGTAAGCTTATCTTTAAATGGGAATAATTTATTATCAGCCATGGCATAAGGCATTCTAGATCCTGCCATATATTCCCCATTTAGCGCTCCAAAAACTGATATTAATATTCCAATAGATATAAAGTCTGATGCTATGTCCCCAAATAATACTCTTGCTCCATCCTCAGCTACTTTATCTGACATGGCCAATACATTAAAAGGTAATACCCTTGATAAAGAGTAACTAAACAGAACATAAACCACTATAACTATGGTTAATCCTATAAATATTGACCTTGGTACATTTTTTCTAGGCTCTTTGATTTCTCCTGATAAGGTAGCTACACCTATCCATCCATCGTATGCCCAAAGTGTTGCAAGAAGAGCACTTCCAAATCCAGAGGCATTAAAGGTCACTACAGACATTGATGATACTTCTGTCTTACCTCTTAAAAGAGCAAAACCTATTATAAGAAATAGAGGTATTAGTTTTCCAATAGTCACTAAAATTTGCATCTTTCCTACAGCCTTTGAAGCAAATATATTTATTAATGCTAAAAAGAATATAAGACTTACTGAAAAAATCTTAATATAAGTTCTATTTATAGGCAATAAACTTGCCAATTGATCTATCAAAATAATTGCGCCTGCTGCTACAGTTCCTGGAGAGGCTATTGTAACTTGTACCCATCCAAATAAAAATCCAACTTTTTCTCCGTATATTTCTTTCAAATATACAAATAACCCTCCTGTTTTAGGAATAGCTGATGCTATTTCCGCTATAGTAAGTCCTGCACAAATAGTTATTATTCCACCTAAAATCCAAGCTAGTATTCCCATTTTAATTGTTCCTGAAGACTTAAACACTGCTGATGCCTTAAAAAATACTCCAGAACCTATAACCATTCCTACAACAAATGATATCCCTTCTTTAAGACCTAGCTTTTCTGTTAATTCCCTTGACATATCCCATCCTTCCTCTCAAAACAAATTATTTATTACTGATTATTTATACAGATGAATTATATATTATACAAATAGTAATTTCAATAACTTTTTTGTTGTTTTTCTTTATTTTTTATTAATTTTATTTAATATCCACGATTAATATAACTTAGTTTAGAAATACTATACTTTTTGCATGTTTTACTCCATTTTACTACATTTATTATTAACTAATATAGATAATTAGATATGAATCCATTTGCATTTTTATACATATTTTAACTAAAATTTATAAGTATAATAGGATAATATTTATGGTGCAAAGTTATGATTTATATATTAAATTATAAAAATTTTTTCTTACTTTATAGATTCATATGTATTAAAAAGCTTATCCTAAATCCTCACTCTAACTTTATAATCTTATTTATGTATTCATATAGATTTTAAAAAACTAATTCTATATTTTGCTTTATTCCTCTTCCTTTATCTATAGATTCATACATATTTTATAGACTCTAGTAATTAATTCAAATAAAATAAAAAGAAACCCAAAAGGTTTCTTTTTATTTTATTAAGATTATTTTAAAGTTCTAAAAACTTATTTATATCCTCTATTATTATATCTAAGGATTCTTTAAAGAAATCCTTATTATAAAGATCTATACCTATAAATTTAGCCACATCATAAATAGATGCTTTTCCTGTTAATCTTAATAAGGAGTTATACTTATCTATAAACACTTCTCCTTCTTTAAGATACATATTATATAATCCTTTAGAAAATAGAAGTCCAAAGGCATAAGGGAAGTTATAAAAATGTCTTTCTGTGAAATAGTAATGAGGCTTATGAATCCAAGCATACTTATCCAAAGTACTCTCATCTATTGCATCACCGTAGGCTTCTTTTTCTGCCCATAACATTATCTCATTTATCTCCTTTGAAGAAAGCTTTCCTTGTTTTCTTCTTTCAAAAACTTCTTTCTCAAATAAAAATCTTGAATATATATCTACTATAACCATACTAGAATTTACAAGTTCAGCATCTAATATAGCCATTGCCTCCTCTTTACTTGCTTCTTTTAAAGCAGCATTTCTAACTAATGTTTCACAGAATATAGATGCAGTTTCAGCTAAAGGCATAGGATATCTTGTATTTAAAACACTTTCACTTCCTAAAACATGTCCATGATATGCATGCCCTAGTTCATGAGCTAGAGTACATACATTTTTCAAGCTTCCATTATATGAAGATAATATCCTACTCTCCTTTATACAATGTAGGTTAGAACAAAATGCTCCCCCTCTTTTTCCTTCCCTAACCTCTGAGTCTATCCACCTATTTGAAAAAGCTCTATAAGCTAAGTCTCCCATATCCTTTGAAAAAGAATTGAAGTGTTTAACTATAAACTCCATGGCTTCCTCATAGCTATATTCTTTTTTACTTTCTCCTATAGGTGCCATTCTCTCATAATAAGGTAGTTTTCCTTCATATCCTAAAAGTTCTGCTTTCTTTAAAAAATATTTTTCAAAATGTTTTAATCCATCTCTCATAACCTCTAGCATATTATCTAATATTTTTTCATCCATCCTTGAATCTATCAAGGTTTTCTGAAGAGGTGAATCATATCCTCTAATATTACATAAAGTTATGGCTTCTCCTTTAATACCATTAAGACAGGAAGCTATGACTTCTTCTATTCCTTCATTGCTTTTTTCCTCTCCTTCATGAGCTTCTTTCCTAAGATTTTTATCATAACTAAATGCCATATTTTTAACTTCATTTATGCTCTTTCTTTGAATCTTATCATCTATATTAACATCTACCATGTGATTGGCTGTAATATTATTTCTAAGGTCGCTCCATGCACTTCCACCTGTTAAGGACATATTCGCAATTAATAGTTCTTCTTCCTCACTTAAAATATACCTTCCATTGTTTCTTATTTCCTTAAGTATAAAGATATACTCTTTAAACTCTTCATTTTCCTCTAAAATCTTATCTAAATCTTCTAAGGTATTAATCCATTTTGTAAATTGTACATTTAAAGTCGTAACTTCTATCTGTAGTTTATCTATTTTATCCATTTCTTTTTTAGCTATATTATCCTTAGAATTAGCCGAAATGCTAAGACTAGAAAAAGCATAAAGTCTTCCCATAATATTTGAAAAGTCCTTTTTATATCTTAAAAAGGCTTCTATTTTTTCCACTGAATTATCCACATTAGTTAAAAACTTCTCCCCAAATTCCTTCATATTATTAATAATATGAACTACCTCTTCCATATGAGATTTGTATTCCTTAGAATCAAATCCAGTATAAAGCTCATTTAAGCTCCATGTCATATTTAACTTTTCCATGTAATAGCCCCCTTTTATTCTTTTAATTTATTTATAAAACTTATACTTCTAATCTTCTAGACACCTTAATCTTTAAGATAAGAAATATAGAGTCTTGAAACTAATTAATTTACAATCTGATTTGAATAAAACCCTCTACCTAAACTACTCTTATTTTAGGAATGTTTTAATAATAAAGAGTAAAAGATAACTAGTGTATTTATATCAATAAAATTTTTAGTTATATTTTTAAAGTTTTATAAGCAATAATATACTTTAATTTATATAAATATATTATATCAATAAATACAGAAATTTTATTCCCACTTAGCACAGTATCTATTTTATCCATAACAGTTTATAACTTATTTTACTCACCACCATATTATTCATTGTATAAAATAATATGGATATTTTATAATCATTGTGATAATATATTGTTATTAATAAGTAATTATTATTCGTTAGGAGTTGAAATTTATGTTGGATTACTTTAAAAACTTAAGCCCAGTACTCCAAGCTCTAGTTGCAGCTTTATTTACTTGGGGAGTCACAGCTCTTGGGGCGGCTTTAGTTTTCTTTTTTAAAACTATAAATAGAAAAGTATTAGATGGGATGTTAGGATTTGCTGCAGGAGTTATGATTGCTGCTAGTTTCTGGTCCTTACTTGCCCCAGCTATAGAAATGGAAGAAGCAGCTGGTGGAAAGGCTTGGATTCCGGCCGCAGTAGGTTTCTTACTTGGTGGATTATTCCTATTTGCAGTAGATAAAATTCTTCCTCATCTTCATCTTGGTTTAGATACCAGTGAAGCAGAAGGTATAAAAACTAGCTGGCAAAGAAGTGTTCTTTTAGTTCTTGCTATAACCCTTCATAATATACCAGAGGGTCTAGCTGTAGGAGTTGCCTTTGGTGCCCTAGGAGCTAACTTAGAAGCAGCTTCATTTGCTGGTGCTGTGGCTCTGGCCCTTGGGATAGGACTTCAAAACTTTCCTGAAGGAGCTGCTGTATCAATACCATTAAGAAGGGAAGGTCATTCTAGGTTTAAAAGCTTTATGTATGGTCAAGCTTCTGGTATAGTGGAACCTATTGCAGCTGTAATAGGTGCGGCAGCAGTTGTTCATATAGAAAGAATGTTACCTTACGCCTTAAGCTTTGCAGCAGGTGCTATGATATACGTAGTAGTTGAGGAACTAATTCCTGAATCTCAAGCTGAAGGTAATACTGATCTTGCTACTCTAGCTACCTTAATAGGATTTACTATTATGATGGTTCTTGATGTAGCTTTAGGATAAATAAAAAAGTAGAGATAATACATTTAATAAAAGTATTATTTCTACTTTTTTTATTACTTTACCATACTATCACAAGTTTTTAATATAACCCCTTAATTTGTTCATTAAAAACTTCTTTAATTTATAGCATTTCAATTAGATGTATAAATTAAATTATAAACTTAATGTTCTATATAATATATTCTACTCCTTAACCCTTACAGGTAGGGAGTAAGAATATATTATAAGACTACTTTTCCTCTGTTAAACTTCACTTTAAGCTAAAGGGATCTTAATATGCATTATCACATCACTAAATAATAAATATAAATATAACTTACCTTCTATTTATAACCCCAAATACACATTACTTTTTATTAATAAACCCAAATTTACCCCATGGTTCTAAATAATCTAATAAAAATATTTCCTCTTCTACTATGCTTCCTATAACATTAGTTTTTCCAGAGTTCTTCATATCCTTTAAAGCTACTTGAAGCTCTCCTGCATATCTAGTATAAAGATCTGATTCCACAAGGATATCTCCTCTTTTTATATCCCTTGTGTTAAAAACTTTAAACTCATGTCCTTTATATTTAACCCTACTTTGAGTGGAACGAACCATGTATTCTGATACATCTCCCCTGTTGAAATGGAATTCTTCTAGAGCTATTTTCTTTTGAAGCTCTGGTACCCCGTCTACAAATTCCACTTCAAATTTAAGCATATCCTTATTTAATTCACTAAGAGCTTTAAGCTCCTCTTCAGATGCAAACATATTAGCTATTATTACATCATCTATTAAATCCGTAGCAAATAAGTGTTTTCCTTGAACTGCAATAGGAAGATCTCTATGACTCTCTAAAGTACATAATCCTTCACTAACTGGCCATGGTCCAAATTCTGCTGATGGAGCATTTACAAATGCTGCAGTCTTTATTCCTAGTTCCTTAAATTGCTTTGAAGATTTTATAAAATGCTCATAGGAAAGTCCTGTATAGACATGAGGATAAAAGTTATGACATCCCCAAATATTCTCTACATTTGCCTTATAAGATAATATATTGTCAGCATACTTTGTTCCATTACTTATATTAAGTTCTATCTTAAGTCCATAAGTATTATAAGTCATTATAGACTCTTCAATGCCGCTAAATCCACTATCTAACCTTATACCTTTTAGTCCTAAATCATAAAAGAATTTTAAATCCTTATAGTCTGCCCCAAACTTTTTAAATATACTTGGTTCAACATCTGCAATAACTTCCATGTTCTTTTTATTAGCAACAGAAACTATTTCCCTAAACTCTTCTATGACCTTTTCTATATCTCTATCTTCTTGAGAAATTAAACATGTAAATATTCTCTTAAAGCCATATTTTGCTGCAAGCTCTATGTAGTTTTTAATCTCCGCTAAGCTTCCATTACTTGGATAAATTGATATTCCTAATCTTTTCATGGCTTTATTCCTCCTTAAAAATAAACCCTGATGAGAAACCTCATCAGGATTTATTTAATTTTATTAATTTAATCTTTCATATATGTCTACTATTTCCCCTGCTAGGTCCTTTAATGTTATAGTAGTCATTAAATGATCTTGAGCATGAACTAATAGTAGTGAAAATTCTGCTTTCTGACCACTAGCTTCTCCTTGGATTAAAGTAGTTTGCCCATTATGAGCAAGAGCTAGCTTTTCATTGGCTTCCTCTAAAAGTGTCCTTGCTTTTTCTATATCTCCTGCCTTAGCACTTTGAATAGCTTCCATAGCACTACTTCTAGCATCACCACTATGCATTATTAGTTGAAATATTACCTCTTCCATGCTCTAACACTCCTTTACTTCTGTTTCTGTATATTTCCTATATATTCTACTATGATTGAGTTATTTCCTCTTTTTTCTACCTTGAAACACTTCCATCAGCTGTAACCTTTTCATCGTGTCCCATAAATGCAAATGGTAGGTAGATTACTATTGATATTAAAAGGTTAACTGCTGCTAATATTCCACCTGCTATGGAGTTAGTAGCTAACGCTCCTCCTATTATTGGTGGTATTGTCCAGTGTGTTTGAATATAAGTTAATGGAACTAATCCACTAGACATTGCAAAATAAGTTGTTAACACTAATATGATTGGTGTTATTAAGAATGGTATTAATAGTCTTACGTTTAAAACTATTGGCATACCAAATACTACCGGTTCATTTATATTGAATAATCCAGGGCCAAATGCAACCTTAGATACTGCTCCATACTGCTCCATTAAAGCAGACTTTCTTCTTCTTGAAGCTATGAATATAGCAATTAATAATCCTAATGTTGCTCCTGATCCCCCAAGATATACAAAGTTATCAAAGAAAGAACTTGTGATTATATTTGTAGCATTTCCACCTGCTTGAACAAGCTTCATGTTTTCTTCCATAGCTGGAGTATATAAAGCTGAAGTTATAGGTAAAATGATGTTTGGTCCATGTAATCCAAAGAACCATAATACGTGAATTATTAAAGCAACTATTATTGCTGATCCAAGACCTTGAGCTAATCCTTGTAATGGTGCTTGTATAACATCATATACAACTTGGTGAAGACTTGGTCTTCCTACTGTAACTAATACACACTTTAATATAGCAAATAAACTTATTACTATAACTGCTGGTAAAAGCGATGCAAAGGATCTAGATACTGCTGGTGGCACTGAATCTGGCATCTTTATAACCAGCTTCTTATTTCCAAGTAATTTTACAAATAATTCAGTTGATACTATAGCTACTAATATTGCAACGAATAATCCAGTTGTTCCTGCAAAACTAAAGAATGTAGCATTTTCATATACTATTATTAATGAAGCGAAAGATATAAGTGCTGCTGCTAAAGAATCTGAATTATATGATTTTGCTAAGTTATAGCTTAGTGCTATACATAGAACTAATGACATTACCCCAAAGGTTCCATTCCATAAAGTTCCTCCGAAGCTATGGAAATAAGGTGATCCATCTGCAGCTGCTCCAAATATAGATTTCATTAGATCTTGGTATCCTGGAAATTGGAATTGGTTAAGCATTATTCCTAAGGATCCAATTAAAATTAAAGGCATAATTGCAACGAAACCATCACGTATTGCCACTAGATGTCTCTGACTTCCAAACTTAGATGCTATAGGCACTAAATGTTTTTCTAGGAAGTCTATAAGTTTATTCATAAAAACCCCTCCTAAATATAATTTCATTTATATTAAATTTCTTTAATATACAAACTTAAAAATTTATATTTTATAAATTAATAATTATTCTATATTATCCTAGTAAAGTTAATGCATGATTTAAAACCTTTTCTCCATTCATCATTCCATAATCCATAGTGTTTATTACATCTACTGGTATCTTACCTTGAACTTGTTCCTTAACCTTTGCTAGTATAAATCTTACCTGTGGTCCAAGAAGAACTACATCTACTTCATCTATGTGATTTTTAAATTCAGCTTCTGAAACTGCATTTATATTAACTTCTATTCCTTTGCTTTCAGCTGCTTTTCTCATCTTTGTAACAAGTAAACTTGTTGACATTCCTGCACTACATACTAACATTATTCTTTTCATAATAATTCCTCCTAAAATATATAATTGCTTATTTTATGTTTTATATTGTTCATCGTTTACACTTATATATAAAGCAAGTGTGATGCCAACTTTTAAAACTTATATCTTTTTTTATTTTATTTTCTTTCCTCCTCTAAACCCTTTATAATAAAGCATTTCATCATAACCTTTTACTATATAAAGAAAAAAATAGTGTGTAACATTTCATTACACACTATTTTTTGAAGTTTTTACACACTACAATCACTTTACACAGTTACACTAATTATTTTCTAAAAGCATCCTTACTAGATGAGCTAAGTCATGTTCTCCCACATTTATATTATGTCTTATTTCTATATTTTTTATAATTTGTTTTATTATTATAAACTTCTTACTATGTTCAGCCCTATATTTATTTAACTCTACAAATTCAGGTTCCTTTTCTCCCTTTTTAATTCTATCTACCATAAAGCACATATGCATTATTATTCCTGACATAGTTTCACTGTTAACATTTATGTTAAGACTTTCCTCTGCCTCTTTTATGCAATGTATTATGTCTTCTACTAACCCATCTATATCACTAACATTTATGTGGTTTCTTAGGGAATTTTTAATATTCATATATCTTTCTTCATTATTTACAATGTCTATTATCTCCCTTATACCCTCTCCAGTTAATATTTCTGGTGCAGGTATAAATGGAACTCCTTCTATGCTTATATTTACTGTTCCAACTACCGATATTATTTTATAGTCTTCCTCATATCTATCTACCTGTTTTATAAAGTCTTCCCTATCTAATATGTTTAATGGAATAATATCCACAAGGCTTTTCTTATTTATTTGTACTTCTATTATTTGTTTTAATCTTTCTGATGCACCTTCACCCGTAAAGCATGCTGTTATTATAAGTAGCTTTTTATTGCTACTTCTCTCATAAGACAGTTGTATTCCGTATCTACAAAGTTCTACACAAGACTCATATATACTACTTAAATCCCTACCTGTAAGAGCCTTTCTAGTAGCCTCTAAAACCACAGGAGTACTTACCATATCTACTGTCTTAACATCTATTCCAGTTTCTTCTGAAATCATATCACCAAAGTTTGTTAATGAACCCATATCTACCAGTAAGAGTACTCCCTTTTCGTGATACATTTCTTGTACCTTTGATTTAACAACTTCATACATCTCTTCTGCTTTCATACTAAGGGGCATATCTAAGGCTTTTGTAAAATCCTCATCTATTAAAGAGTTAGCCACACTAACCATACTACTAGCTGTAGAATTACCGTGCATTATAACTAAAACAGATACCTTCCCAGTCTTTTTTACATCTATATCATATGGCTTAGATGATAGGAACATAGTTAAATATCCTATTTCATCTAAAGGAACTGTTATATGAAACTCCTTATCAATTATACTTGCAAGTTCCATAGCTACCATAAATTCTTCTGAATACTGGGCTCTTATTACATTTAATTTAGGATGGTAAACCTTATTTCCCTGTTTTATTCTCTCAATACTTCCTTGAAGATGAAGGGCTAATCCAAAATACACCTTCTCATCAAAGTCTCTATTAAGTCTTTCTTCTCCAAGCTTTAATAGTTTTTCTACTAGCTCTACTATTTTAGGGTCTACTATTTTACACAGCTCTTCTTTTCTAATCTTTTGAGGTAAGTCTTTTATATAATTTTTAAAGAATTCATCTATATCTATATTTAAAATCTCATTTATTTCTTTTTCCTCTATACCTTGGCTTTTAAGAGAATCTAATTTCTTTTCTATGTAATCATAAAAGTGTTCTTGATTATTATAGTTTTGAGAATCTCCTATGGTTTCAAGTATAAACTTTTCATCTGCATAGAAAAATCTAAGAACATCCCCCTTATTTTTTAGTAGATTTTCAACTTCCTCCCTATAGTCCTTGATCTTCATTAGCCCTTTCTTTACTCCAGCATGTAAATCCCCTTGCTCTATTAAAATATAATCCCTTGAATTAGTTTTATAGTTTAGAAAGGCTTTAGCACAAGACAATTGAATATCACTTTTTAATTGACCTATATTACCAGAACAATCGTATAATAAAAAGGATATTAAAGCATTCTTATTTATATAAATAGTTTTTGAAAGCCTCTTTGATTCTGACTTTATAAACTCTTCTAGTAAGTAATACCTCTCCTTTAAACTTCTTTCTCTCAAGGATGGAAGTGTTATTGTCATTGGTATTCTTCTTGTAAAAGTTTTAAGTAAGTAAGACTTAGGTTCTTCTGTAGTCGCTGCTATTATCTGAGCTTCTACCTTAATTGTTTTATCAGTTTCTCCCATAGGCCTAAGCATTCCCTTATCTATATAAGTAAAAAGCATCTCTTGCCCTTGAGGAGCTAACCTATGAATCTCATCTAAAAATAAAATTCCTCCATGAGCCTTTTTTAAAAGCCCTATTCTATCACTATCAGCTCCTGTATAAGCACCTTTTTTAACTCCAAATATCTGTGACATGACAAGTTGTGGATTATCTACATAGTCTGCACAATTGAATCTTATAAAAGGCGCATTATCCTCTATCATATTAGCTTCTTTTGCAAATTTATACATAAGTTCTGCAAACATAGACTTTCCTACTCCCGTTTCTCCTAAAATAAGAGTATGAAGTCCTCTAGGAGGATATAATATAGCTGCTTTTGCTTGTTGAATTGGCACCTGAAGACTAAGACCTGCTCCAACCATTAAGTCTAAGCTGTTAGATGCCTTAGTTATATTATTCTTAGTTTTAATATTTCCTTCATCAATGGATTCTATTTTATCCTTAAATTTTTTATCTTCCTCTAAGAAAGCTTTATATAGTACAGGTCTTCCCTCTATTTTTTCTACCTTATTCATACTATATAACTTATTTAAGTATCTACTTGCATTTGCCCTATCTAAGTTTAAATAATCACTTAAATCTACTGCTGAAATTCCTGATTTATTTTTTAAGGTTAATTCCCTTAATGCGTTGTATATTTCATCTATTTTTGCCATTACTCTCCCCCCTATAAAGTGATTCAACTTAATTTAAACCTTACCCTTAATAAAAATAATAATAAAATAAATTTAAAACATTTCCTACTTCATAATCTTCTTTAATAAAGAAATTTTATTTTTAAATGGTGGGTATCTAACATCTATATCAATAATATTACTCTTTTTTATTATTGACTTATAATGACTAAAGGTCTCAAAGCTTGCCTTTCCATGGTAGGCTCCCATACCACTTTCTCCAACCCCTCCAAAGGTTATATTAGAAGATGCCACATGTATCACTGTATCATTTATACACCCTCCCCCTGAAGTGGTTCTTTTCATTATATTATTCTGTCTTTCTTTTGATGTTGAAAAATAATATAAGGCTAAAGGCTTTGGCTTTTCCTTTAATAAGGATATTACCTCTTCTATATCATTAAAATCAATTACTGGCATTATAGGTCCAAAAATTTCATCCTTCATAACTTTAAAGTTCCAGGTTACTTTGTCTATAATAGTAGGAGCTATGTATCTATCTACTTCATAGCTCTCTCCTCCACATATTATATCTCCTTCTCCTAAGTATTCAGTGAGTCTACTCCACTGCTTATTAGTTATTATTTTAGGATACTCTGGATTATTTTTAGGGTTTTCACCATAAAATTTCTTTATATAATAACGCATCTTTTCTAAAAGTTTATGTTTTATATCCTTATGAGCCAAAAGATAATCAGGGGCAACACAGGTTTGTCCTGCATTTAAAAATTTTCCCCATACAATTCTTTTAGCCGCCAAGTCTATATCCGCATCCTTGTCCACAATACATGGACTTTTTCCACCTAGCTCTAAGGTTATTGGAGTTAAATGTTTTGATGCCTTCTCCATAACTATTTTCCCCACATTAACACTACCAGTAAAGAAAATATAATCATACTTTTCGTCTAATATTTTAGAAATATCTTCTCTTCCTCCAAAGGGTTTAACTACTTCTACATATCTTGGATCAAAAATCTCTTTTATAATAGAGCATATAACCTTAGTTGTTTCCACTGAATAAGCTGATGGCTTAATCATAACACAATTACCTGCAGATATAGCTCCAATTAAAGGTGCCATAGTAAGCTGGAAAGGATAATTCCATGGAGACATTATAAGAATCACACCATAAGGCTCTTTATAAACATAGCTTGAAGATAAAAAATGCATTAGTGGGGTTCTTTTTCTTTCTGGCTTACCCCAAGCTTTTAATTTTCTTATTGTAAGATTAAGCTCCTCAAGAACTATTCCTATTTCTGTAGCATAAGCCTCAAATTTTGACTTACCTAAATCTTTGTTTAGAGCTTCTAATATTACATCTTCCTTATTTTTTAGAACTTCCCTAAGTTTTTTTAGCATGGAAATTCTAAAATCAATACTTAATGTATTACCCTCATTAAAAAACTTTCTTTGACTATTTAAAATTTCTTTTATCTCACTCATAAATAATCTCCTATATTAATTATTTATATATACTTTATTAATTTACTAAATCTATTAAAATTCCTTCTTAATTTTATAATATAGCCTAATAAATACTTTTTCATCATTTAAAATCCTATTAAATTATAAACAAATTTACTAAGTCTTAAAGAAAGCTTCCATTAATTTAGTTAAAATTCCCCTCTTTAATAGAGTGTAACTAAATCGCTTTTTATTATTTATTCTCTTTATATAAGAGATACCACCTCAAGGAGTAAATTTAAATAATACTTTTTAAAGAGAGTTTAATACCACTTTCCACATCCTTTAAAGGTATTTTAAACTTTGGGAACCCGCTAGCATATGGTGTAATTTCATATAGTTGAAAATACACTACCATATTCTCCTTCTCTATATAAAAATTTGTATCTTCATTTATACCATGAAAAGAGTCTTGAAAAAAGCTTTCTTTATCTTTTCCTATTTCTTTTTTTATTATATTATTTATTATCTTTTCATAATCATAATTGTCTTTAAAAATATCCTTTAATTTCAATACATCTCCCGTTTTAGCATCTATGTTATAGTTTTTTCTATATGTTATGCCATGAGCCCCGCCAGTATAAGAATAATGGTCTACAAGTAAACTTAAAAACTCCCCATTATTATAAGGTATAGTAAAATTAACTAATGCCTCATAAACATTAGCTTCCTCATTATATCCTATATATTCCTTTTCTTCTTCTGATAATAACTTTATTTTATTTCCAAATTCCACGGCTTCCTTCTCTATGTTTTCATTAATAGCTTTTTCCTTATCCTTATTCTCTAACCCACTTATATTAGGTATACTAAGAAACATATCTAATACTTTGGTTTTTCCTTTTATGTTGTTTCCTACAACCCCTATCTTTCTATTTGTAGCCTCTACATTTATTATTGTTATATTTAAAAATATAATCATAATAACTAATAAAATTTTTATGGCTCTTCCCTTACTTTTACTACACTTCATTCCCTCACCTCCACTAATTAATAGTATTATCTTCCTAAATAAAAAATATCCACTCTTGATTTAAATCCCAGTACCCTTTAACATTAAAGTATATGTATGTAATGGAGGTGATTATGTTATGAAGATTTTATCACTATATGAAAATAAGTATAGCTTTTCTTATAAGAACAAAATTCACGTACTAAGTAAGGATATAGATGAAATTCGAAAGAAGGAAGTGTACTTTTTTCATAAAGAACTTAAAGTCTATGGTTTTAATATAAAAGATTTATCTGTAGATAAACCTAATCTTACCACAAGAAATGAACTGCTAAACATAGCATTTTTTATAAAAAATAATGAGAGTATTTTAAGCTTTCTAGAAAGCAAAAGGACTCTCCCTATAAAAAAATTATCCTTTGAGACTGGTCAGACCCCACTATTCATTAATAAATGGCAAGGATATATAACTGCATATCTTATAATAATTAATAATAAAAGATATCATAATATGAGAAACTACTTAAATACTAATGAATATGAAGACGTTACTGAGGATGTTAATTATGAAATGAAGGAAAATAATATAACTGGATTAAATTTAATGGTTAATAAAAATAACTCTTGTTTTATATTAACCTCCTATGGATTATTTTTAAATATACTTCCTCATACATCCTGTGAAGTTGGGGAGATAATAACAGGTAAGAAAGGTAGAAGCCTTAAACATATAATAAAGTTAGGCATAATAGTATCAATAGTATTATTAATAGCCTATGGAGTTTATAACTTTACATATAAGAGCTCTAATACTACCATAGTAATCGACATAGGGACAACCATTACTATGGATGTAAATAAACTTAATAAAATTATAAATGTTGATACTAGTTCTTCAAAAGGTAGAAAGCTAATTAATAGTCTTTCATTAAAAAATTCTAATTTAGATGAAGGATTATCTTCTCTTATTAATTCTTCTATACAAAATAAAGTTATAAATGATGATAAAAAGGTGTCAATGTTTATTACTAAAAACCCATTGAATTTTGATTCTCTACCAAAAACTAAAGAGGTAATCATAAATAATAAATTAAATCCTAGTATAAATAATAATGGAAAAGATTTTTTTGTAAAATAAAAAGGTAGGACTCCCTACCTTTTTACTAATTTTCTATTTAAGTAATGCTTCTACTTTTTCTTTATCGAAGCCAACAACTACTTCTTCGTCTATCTTTATTACTGGAACACTCATAATCTTCATTGCCATTAATTCTTTTCTATATGCAGTATTCTCATTTACATTTTTCTCTTCATAAGAAACATTATTAGCCTTAAAATATTCCTTTGCAGTTACACAATGTGGACATGTATTTGATGTATAAATTGTTACGTTTTTCATAGTTTTTTCCTCCTCATATACCCTACTACCGTATATTTTAATTTTATTATACACTTATACATAGGTTGTTGCAATATCTTTTTTTTATTCATAATAATTATTATTTAGATTTATTTACTATTAGCTCCTATAACAACCACAGTTCTCATTAATTCTAAGTATATTAAAAATTACTTTTATCTTATAATATTGATTTTAAATTAACTTATTGTGTTATCTAGTTCAAGTTATTAAAATACCTAAACTTCTATTAGGCATTGTATATCCTGTAATTTAAAAATAAAACCTTCTCTTCTTTTAACACTTAACTGCTTACCCATATTAAATTAGGTGTCTTAAAGTTATAGTTATGGTAAACTCTTATAAGGAAAGTATTTTAATATTTTAAATAGGTTATTCTGTAATTAAAGATTATACTTCCTATGTTAATATATAATATATTATATAAATTTTAAAATTATAGGTTTTTAAAAATACTTTCTTAAATCTATAATTTCTTATTTATAATTAAATTCTTAGAAAGGTGTACTCCAATGAATAGGTATAAAAATAATAAATATAAAAAAAATGATACTGATAAACCTAAAGAAAAACTAATAGTTCATAATGACTCAAAGGATTCTGTAAGGTTAAACAAGTTTATAAGTGATAGTGGAATCTGCTCAAGACGTGAAGCTGATAAACTCATTGAAAATGGAAAAGTAACTCTAAATGGCTCTATTGCTTCAACTGGTATGAAAGTAAGTAAAGATGATGTTGTTAAAGTTAATGGCAAATTGATTTCTAAAGACAATGATCTTATATATATAGCTTTAAACAAACCTGTAGGAATAACCTGCACTACAGAGGAACATATTAAAGGAAATATTGTAGATTTTATATCTCATAAAAAAAGAATTTTCCCTATAGGAAGATTAGATAAGGATTCCCAAGGCTTAATACTCTTAACTAATGATGGAGATATAGTTAATAAAATTCTTAGAGCTGGAAATAATCATGAAAAAGAATATATAGTAACCGTTAATAAACCCATAACTGAAGATTTTATTAAGAAAATGAGAAATGGAATTCCCATATTAGATACTGTAACTAAGAAGTGCTTTGTACAAAAGGAAAGTAAATATGTTTTTAGGATAATCTTAACCCAAGGGCTAAATAGACAAATAAGAAGAATGTGTGAATATCTTGGCTATGATGTAAAAAAACTAGAACGTATACGAATAATGAATATCTCCTTAGAAAACCTAAAAATTGGTTCCTGGAGATATCTCTCTAAAGCTGAACTCCTTGAAATAAATAAACTTATAAGCTCCTCATCTAAAACAATAGATTCTATGAATATATTAAAATAAGTGGTGGATAATCCACCACTTATTTATAATTAGGGTTATTAAGTCTTTCTTTAAATACATCCATATTAGCATTACCATTTACATATACCCTTTTTATCTTAAATAAATCATTTTTTCCATTTCCCCAGCCTTTATCTGTAGTAAATCCAAGGGTGTATCCTAACGCTTTACTATCCTTTAATACATCATTATTATATGTTCCAAAAGGATAAGCTATAGATGTAACCTGTTTTTTTATTATGTCCTCTAAAGACTTCTTTGAATCCTCTAGAGTCTTTTTTCTCTTTTCTTTAGATATTTCTATTAAATTATCATGGTTTACTGTATGACTACCTATTTCTATTCCATTCTCACTCATCTCTTTTATTTCTTTAGACTTTAAATAAAGATGGTGGTTATCAACCATTGATGTTATAACAAATATAGTAGCATTAAAACCATACTCTCTTAATACTGGATAAGCATTCTCATAATTATCTCCCCATCCGTCATCAAAAGTTATTGCTACAGACTTTTCTGGAACCTCTTTATTATCTCTTATATATTCTTGAAGCTGAGTTAATGTTAAAGTTTTATAATTATTATCTTTTAAATATTTCATCTGCTCTCTAAACATTTCTTTAGATACTATAAGTTCATCCTTTTTAGGATTATCATATATAGAATGATAGTAAAGCACTGGGACTCCTATGGAATTATCTTTTAGCTTTACTTCTTCCTTAGGTTCCTCTTTCTCTTTTATAATTTCTTTTTTTTCCTCTTCCTTAGCTACATTTACTGTATTATTAACTCTTTCCTTCCACTGAAATCCTAAAAATCCTATAACACCTATTATTATAATAAGGCCTATATATATTATATTTTTTCTCCTCAAATCTTCTCCTCCTAACCTTTCTTTAAGACCTCTTCTACAAAAAGCATAACCTCTTTTTCGTATCTTTCCTTATCCACTTCTATTGCTCTTGCATGAGCTGCTCCTTCTGCTATATAAAGTCTTTTAATCCCCTTTGACTTAGCATTATACATAGAGATGCTCATATCCCAAGGTACAAAATAATCCTTGTTTCCATGTATAAACATTACCGGAATAGTAGATTTCTTTACAGATTCTATTGGTTTTACCCATTGATAATAAAATTTTGCTTTAATTTTAGTTAATAGATTACTTAGGTGTAAAAGTGGATATAATATTATATTATAATCCTCTTTAATTTTCCTTGATAAAAGTTCTGTAAGATCAGAAAAAGCACAGTCTGCTATTATAAATTTAACATACTTATTTATCTCTAAATATTGTAATGTTGTAGCCGCTCCCATAGATTCCCCGTGCAATCCTATTATAGAATCCTTCCCTTTTTTATCTATTACCCAATTTACCCATAAGTCTAAATCTTTCTTCTCTAAATATCCATAGGTTGAATATTTTCCTTGACTTTGTCCATGCCTTCTATGGTCATATAGTAATATATTCCATCCCCTTTTCTCAAATATTTTTATATACTTTAATGACCATATTAGTCCTACAGTAATTCCATGACAAAATATAATAGTATTCTTTGATCCCTTATCTATAAAGATTCCTCTTAATTTTAATCCATCGTGAGATGTTAGGGTAACTTCTTCTTTATGTAAATTATCATAGTATTCTTTATCAACTAACTTTCTATTAACTTGGTCTTCTAGCATTGATTCTTCATCAGCTACTTTTCTCGTAATAATTTGATTAAAGTAATAAGCTGTTAAAAAGTATATTCCTAAAATAACTAACACTATTATTGAAATATAAATCATATATACTCTCCTTACACTTTATGGTAATTATTAACATTATCCACATCTACCTGTTGATAAGTTCCATATTCTGTAAATATTATTCTTTAACTAAAGTTCCTTTTACTATTAACCTTCTTTTACTATCCGTTGTACAAGTCACTAAAGTTATTGTTGCATCTTCTGTTTTATCAAGGACATGTATATCCTCTGGGTTTACTACAAAGCTTTTATCTACCTTATACTTAAATTCTCCCTTTTCTGCCCTAACTAATATTTCATCACCATTTTCAAGCTTGTCTACATCTCTAAAGAACTCGTTATACACATAATTTCTATGGCCTGCAACTGAGAAATTCCCATTCTCTCCTGGGAAAGCTGTATTTTCAAAATGTCCTAAATAATAATTTAAAACTTTTTCTTCTGTCCCTGACCCTATTGCTGCCTTCATATTAATCTTAGGAATTATCATTATCCCTAAAGCCTCAACTTTATCATCATCGCCCTTTCCTTCTGGACTCTTTTCTTTTTCCCCATTTTCACTTTTATTCTCTAAGTTCTTTAAAGCACTTTCAAACTTTTCTCTCATATCCTTTTCCTTTTTGAAAGAATCATATTTTAAATATCCTGTTATACCAATAATAATTACTCCTATTAAAATTAAAATCCCGCCTAATGTTTTTTTATTCATGAATTCCCCTCCTTTTACTAATTTAATAACTAAACTTAATATTACTCTAAAATTCATTAACAATTATACTATAGTATAGTATAATAATTAATAACAACATTGAAAGGTGGTTCTTAAATGAAGAATAAAGTCATTTATGTGGATTTTTCCTCTAAGAAAAAAAAGAACCAAAAGATTAAATCATATACTAGGCTATATTATAAATTAAGAAATTATATATATTATCCATTTAAAAAACTAAAGTCCATATTTTTTAAACCCTCTAAAAACCCTAGTAATAAAACTAAAGAGAACTTTTACCGCAATAATTTTTTCAATATTTAAACTATTTCTCCAATTTAACAATATTCAATTCTATATTGTATGTTTTTTAGCAAAAGCTTATTAAGCTTTTGTCTTATTTTTGTTGCCACATACTTATTTTTTAATCCTCTACCTTTAATACTAAAAATATAAGTTATAAACTTCATAACTTCCTTTACTAAACTCTCTAGGATAAAAACTTGTTAGTAAATAAATTCACCTTTGTTTTATTCTATTATACAATAAGTCCTATTATTTTTTATACCTCATTATACTTAAAGTTTTGTTTATATATTTTTATAAAATTCTAAGCTTATGTTATAATCTCTTTAAAGATTCATTATATTTAAAGTAAAAATTTTAGGAGGTACATAAAATATGAGAGTTGGAATGGGATATGATGTACATAAACTAACTACTAATCGCGACTTAATTATAGGTGGAGTAAAAATTCCTTATGAAAAAGGCCTTCTTGGTCATTCAGATGCTGATGTATTAACCCATGCTATAATGGATTCTCTTCTCGGTGCTTGTGCCTTAGGAGATATAGGAACTCATTTTCCAGATACAGATTCTAGATTTAAAGGTGCTTCTAGCTTAGATCTTTTAGTCCATGTTAATGAGCTTATAAAAAAAGCAGGATATCTTATCTCAAACATTGATGCTACAATAATCGCACAAAAACCTAAGATGGCACCACATATACCTTCTATGAAGGAAATCTTATGTAAAATACTAAATATAGACTTAAATCAGCTTAACATAAAAGCTACAACAGAAGAGGGTCTTGGTTTTACTGGAACTGGTGAAGGTATTTCTTCTCAGTCTATTTGTTTATTAATAAAAAAATAATTCTACCTTCTATGAAAATAAAAGCTTTAACACTAAATTCATTACAAAATTAGTGTTAAAGCTTTTTAAACATAATTTATATTTAGCATATCGCAAAGTTTTTCTAATAAAAATTCTGGATCAAAAGGTTTATATAAATATAAATCTACCCCTGTATTTTTCTTATGATTATCACCGCAAATCTCTTCCCTTGTAGTCAATAAAACTACTTTAATTCTTTTTAACTTAATATGTGTCTTTAATACCTCATGAATTCTAGTATATTCTACCCTCCTATCCCCTCCATGTATAAATACTATGTCAGGAACCTCAGTATTTATAATTTGAATTGACTTCTCTACATCTTCCTCTTCTATTATATTAATTTCCTCTTCCTCAATATCTTCAAGAATACTTATTAGCAGTTTTTTTAAATTTTTATTACTCTCTATTAAAAGTATTTTTTTCATATTCCCACCCTTTTTCTTGATAAACCAAGTTTCAACCCCAAACCTTACCCAATTCTCACTGTATTCTAGTTTCCTTCTTCATAGCCTGTTTGTACCCTAAAAATAATATGTTATTAAACTTTAAACATAAATTCTATATATCATCAAACCTTCTAAAAACATGACTTACATGGAATAGTAAATGTAAACCTACTTCCAGTATTCTCCTCAGACTCCACCCAAATGGCTCCTCCATGACTTTCTACTATCGATTTTGAAATAGCTAGTCCAAGTCCACACCCTTCATTATAACTAATTCCATCATTATTCCCTTGATAAAACTTATTAAATAATAGAGGTATTTCCTCACTCTTCATTCCTCTTCCTGTATCTTCTACAGAAATAATTATATTATCCCTATGTGCTCTAGCTTTACATATAACTTTTCCAACCTTTGTGAATTTAACTCCATTATGTACTAAATTAATCATTAACTGAATTAATTTATCTTTATCTCCTATTATATTAGGAAGTTCCCCTTCTATCTCTTCTATAATCTCTATATTTTTCTCCATAGCTACTTTATAGCAAGTGATTATAGATCTATTTATTACTTCTTCCATAGAAACTTCTTCTTTTTTATATGTTACTTCTCCTCTTTCAATTTTAGTTAGAGAAAATAAGGAGTTCATCATTGATGTCAACTTCTCTCCCTCTTCTATTACTATATCTATCTTTTCTAAAATTTTTTTCATTTCATTTTCTATTGTAATTAACCTTTTATCCTCATTCTCTTTTTTTAACTCATTAATCTCATATAATACTGTTTTATTTAATTTCTTTTTAATTATTTTAGAAAATCCAAGTATACATGTTAATGGTGTTCTAAACTCATGAGAAATTATAGGCAAATAATTTTTTTCATCTTCTTCTTTTTTTAAAGTTATATTTTTACCTTCCCTTACTTCTTTTCTTTCTTTTTCCTTATAAAACTCTAATTTTTTCTCTAAATCTTTTATTTTTTTATAATAAGTACTTTCTCTATAACTCTTAAGAATATATATTCCCATAATTATTCCTGTAAAAATTATTTTAATATATACGCTTTTTAAAAATATCCCTAGTAATAAAACCATAAAAAATATTATGATTTTAAAAATAATCTTATAATTATTTTCCAAATAATCTGTAATCATTACTCCCCACCTCTTATACCCCATAATTACTTTTACATATTTATCATATAAGTTTATTATATTACATTAAAACTAATCATTGTATATAATTTCTTATTAAAAAACAAAAACAGTCTAATATTTTATAATATTAGACTGTTTGCAATATATCCACTACTCTATAGATTTATTTAAAAGCTTATCTAGGTAAATTTTCACCACTGCCATTATAGGCACTGCTAAAATCATTCCTAAAACCCCATATAGTCCTCCACCAATGGTTACTGCTAGTATTATAAGAAAAGGACTTAATCCTACTTTTCCACCTATAAGCTTTGGATCCAAATACCATCCATCAAACTGCTGAAGAAGGAATAAAAATACAAGAACTAACAAGGCTTTAAATGGACTTATAAATATATTTATTATAAAGGCCACACTCATACCTATAAATGGTCCAAAGTATGGAATCATATTAGTAATACCAACTACTAATGCTAGTACTAAAACATATGGTGAACCTAATATTGATAATCCAATAAAGGCTATAATTCCTATAATCATTGAATCTATAGCTTTTATACCTATATATACTCCTATCATTCTATCTAGATTAGAAACTAACTTTATTATGTTATTCCCATTTTTTTCTTTAAATATAAAGATAGTGATTTTCTTTATTGCTTTTATAAACCTTTCCTTATCCGCAAGCACATATATAGATATTATAAATCCAAAAACCCATTTTATGATGATATTTGTAAAAGACAAAATTCTTTCCATAAAAGTATTTAATATATTTATAACTATGGTAGTTCCCTTGGAAGTAATAAAGCTTGTATCAAAATTTAGGTACTGCTTTATATTTTGTACATCCTCATGCTTTAATATATTATCTACCCAGCCTTGGAAATCTGTCATAAACTGTGGTGCATTCTTTATCATATCTAAAATACTTGTAACTAATTCTGGTATAAAATATATGGCTAATAATATTATTAAACCTATTATCATTGTATAAGTTAATATCAAACTATATATCCTTTTAAGTTTTAAACGCCTTTCGAAAAAACTCATTAAAGGATTTAATATATATGCAATAATAAAGGCATATATAAAAGGAGATACTATTTTAACTACTGACGAAATCTCCTGGAAAAAATAAGAGTAGTTATCTATAAACTTTACTAGCACATATCCTATGACTACTGCTATAATTATGTCTAAATATTTTTCTATGTTATTCCAAAACCTCACCTAATCCACCTCACTCAAAAAAATCTATTACTTCAATTTTCTATTACTATGTACAACTTGTCAATATGATTAATGAAACATATTTAACTAACTTAAAATTCAAATTTTAAAACTAAAGGAATATAATAGATATCTTTATTATATCCACTATATCCCTTAAATAAGCTTAATCCTATAATTCTTTATATCTTTATCATGTTAACTCTTAATTAATGTAAACTGGACTTTTTTATTCCTCATTACTTATATCCCTATTATCATTTTTATTTAAACTAAATATAAGTATTATTACTCCTAAAATTATAAAAAGGATTGGTCCTAAATATCCTCTTATAATTCTTAGCATTCTATAATCCAAAAATTCATGTAATGTCCTGTTTAATAAAGCCACACCTCCTAAGATTATAAAAACTACTCCCAATACTTTAGTTGAATCTGCTTTTATATTTATATTAGAATCTTCTACAAATATAAACTTATCTTCTATAAATTCACCATTTAATATTCTTCTATTTACTTCAAAAGTTTTAAAGAAGCTATAAAACCATAATGGTACGATAACAACCGTAGTAAGATCATTTAACCCTATAAAATCTAATAAATTAATTGAAAGCATAAAAAGTATTAAAATACTTAATCCCATTTTTATTAGTCTGTTATACATAAGCCCAACCCCTGGTATACAAGCAAATATAAAGTTTAAAAATCCATTATTCCTATTCATATATTTTCCTCCTCATCACTTCCATATATTATAGATAAAATTAAATATCATGTCTTTTGAGTTATTCAAGGCACTAATCACTTCCATATTTAAGTTATTGAAAATCATTATGATAATCCCACTTACTAAAAAACTTGCTCCTAAACTTCTATTTGAAATCCAATTAGTTTTATCTTCACTTATACTTGGTTTATTACTTTCTTTTAGCTTATACAATAATTCCTTATTATAATTTTCTTTAACTTCTACAGTCCCCGATATAAAGATAAGATCATCTAAAATATCCTGTTTTCTTTCCATAAAAGCGCCTCCTCTCCCTTAAATTTTTCTTTTAGTATTTTTTTAGCTCTATAAATTCTTCCTTCTATTGTTCTTTCTGTGGTTTCAAGAACCTCTGATATTTCCTTGTAACTAAGCCCCACATAATAATATAATACTAAAGGTGTTTTTAAATCCTTTGATAATTTCTTTATCTCTTGTCTAACATAGGTTTTTAACTCCATGTCCTCTTCTACAGCCTTTTCCTCTATAAAGAAATTAAGTAGCATAGACTTAAAACTCTCCTTCCTTTTGTAACTTAAACATTTATTGATACTTATTCTATACAAGTAGGTAGACAGAGAGCTTTCTTTTCTAAAGGTTTTGATATTTTTATAAACTGCAATAAAAACCTCTTGGGACATGTCCTCTGCTTCATGTACATCTTCAGTGTAAGAGTAACATAGGGATATTATTTTGCTTTTATATAGATTAACAAATTCAATAAAAGCTTCTTCATTGCCTTCCTTTAGACTTTCTATAAAATCATCCTCCAGCATTACTAATTCACTCCTCACACCTTATATAAACACTTCCTTTATCAAGTTCTATATTAATCTTATTTTTTCCCACACCTATAATTTCCTTAATTTTTCCATTTACTGTTTTATCATTAAATCTTATATCTCCTGCCTTTACTTCTCCTGTTAATATAAAATTCTTTTCCTTAGAATTTATCTTTACCTTCCCCCACTTAGAATCTATATTTAAGTTAGAAAATGTATTTATCTTTCCATTTACCTCCCCGTCTTCCCCCTGTAAGTTCAATTTATCTATATATCCTTCTAGGGATATGTTCATATTCTTACTTTTAATTTCAGCATCTTTTATATCCCTTATATATATTTGTCCTGAAGTATTTTCTAATTTTAATTTTTTAATCTTTCTAAAATCAAAATTACAGTAGTCGCCTTTAGCACTTATCTCTGTATCTTCTAAAGGATCTATATTAATAATTCTTCCCCCATTAATGTCCATATTTACCTTAATTCCTTTTGGTACATATAAATCTCCTTTTATACTTTTAGCATTAAATTTCCTAAAGTTTAAATTAAGTTTTCCATTCTCTATATAATAAAAGTTATCTTCATATTCCTTTACTATTTCTTCTACGGTTTCTACCTCTCCATTAAAAGTTAAACTGTCATCATTAGCCCTATATAATTTTATATCTAATGAATTAGAACCTATGTTTATCTCTTTAATTCCTCTTGTATCTATGGTTTTACTTAAGTCTATTTTTTCTGTAAACATCTTAATCTTAAAGCTCTTAATAAAAGTATGCTGGTTTACCACATCCCAATTTTGCATAAGACCTTCTGAAAATCCTGCAATAATTAATATGATTATTATTCCAAAGTTAAATTTTTTTCTTATCTTATGTTTTTTATAATTAATAAGTATTTCTATACCTAAAACTATTAATATAATTGGCCAAAACCAAATAAGCTTTAATCCAACCCCTTGATTATAAATAAAAATAATCCAAATTATTACAAGGAGCATCAATGATATTGCTATAGTTAAACTTCCATTTCTCTTCATCTATTCTTCTCCTCACAGTAAATAAAACTTTATTACCTATATAAATAACTCTCTATAAGTACTTAAGTTCATAGAATAAAACTCTTTTCATTAATTTAGACTCATTATGTATATGAAAACCCACAAACTTTTTTATTATTTTTTAAATTTATTTATTATAAACCTTATGTCATACATTTATCCATAAATTTCATCGTCCTTATCACTAGTTAAAATATAATTTATTTAAGGTAAAAACTATAGGGTTTTAAGTTTTAAAGTTAATTTATCCACCTGGCTAAAGCAAGACAAGTCAATGATATTTTTAATGTATAAGTTAAGGACTTATATTAAAACCCTAGAATTAAATTTCATCTTTACTTACCACCTATTATATTAAACTGCTAAATAATATTATTATATCTGGGCTTTAATGAATAAAGAAACCCTATAGAACAGACTTTTTAAATGTCTAGACTATAGGGTACATTTTTTATTTCTTTTTTATTTCTTTTTCTCCTTAAATATTGCTTCTCTTTTTACATCATTTACTTCCACTATCTTTTTTATTATATAATCATAACCTTTAGGATTATGAGGTATCATGCAGCTCGAGCAATCTTTAACTCCATAGACTACCTTATTATTTCCACCACAGTTTTCTAAAAAATATAAAGGACAGTAACAAAACAAGCAATTAAAGTCTTCCTCATTCTCCACCTTATGACATGGAAAATATTCACACTGTTTATTGCTGAAAAACCTATAATTATTATTCATATTCTCCCCCTAAAAAGCATTGTATTATTTCTTATAAAATATATTTTAATTTAATCATATATAAGAAACCTTTATTACTTATAGTTTAACATATATGAATTATTAATTATCAACTAATTTATATAAAATCTGTTACTACCTTTTTAAAATCTACTATGAATATTTAAATTATATGTTATTAAACTGGTATAATTATCATTGATATAAGAACTTTCAGGGGTGATTTCATGAGATTTATAAAAAATTTAAAGGCCCTTCCTAAGAACGCTAAAATATACTTATTATCAATTTCATTTTTTTATGTATCTATGGGAGCCTTTAGCATGCTTCAAGGAATATATATAAAGGAACTTAATATTGACGAGGGGTTTCTTGGCCTTATATTAAGCTTTAAAACCTTCGCTATTGCTTTTGCCTCAATACCTTGTGCTATGATAGTAAATAAAATTGGTAGAAAAAAAGGGATTCTTCTAACTATGAGTATAGTCCCTCTTCTTACCATACTTCAGGGTATTATTCCTAACAAATATGTAATTTTATTTCTAGCAGTACTTCAAGGGGCTTCCCAAGGATTCTTAATGGTATCAGAAGGTCCCTTCTTAATGGATAATAGTACTTCTAAAAATAGGATTAAACTATTTAGCTACTCTTTTGCTGATAATGTTTTTTCTACTATGTTTGGTTATTTTGTATTTGGTGAACTCTCAAACAGATTGAGTAATAAAGTAGGCCTTTTAATAGCATTAAAATATTCTATAATAGTTTGTGGGTTTCTAGGTCTTATTTCATGTATATTTATTCTTTCTATAAAAAATACAAAAGGCTCTGTTAAAAATCATGATAATTTTTTTAAAGACATCCTTATATTATGCAAGGAACCTTACCCTAGAAAATTTATTATATATAATTTACTAATAGGTTTCGGGGCTGGTCTTGTAGTTCCCTATTTCAATATATATCTTCGTTATAAAGTTCATGCTTCTACTAGTGATATCGGTGTTATAATGTCCTTGGCTCAATGCTCTATGGGACTTGGAGGACTTATTACCCCTTATATGGCTGCAAAATTTGGTAGAATTAAAACTATTTTAATATGCCAAAGTGTTTCTATACCCTTTTTAATGCTAATTGCCCTCCCCCCAAATATTTATATAGTTGCCTGTGCCCTTTTATTTAGAAATGGTCTTATGAATATGGCCGGTCCTGTTATAAACAGTTTATCTATGGAACTCATAGAAGATAGTAAACGTTCAACATACTCTAGCCTAAATAGTATTTCAAATAATCTATCAAGAGCTTTTAGTGCTATGCTAGGTGGATATATTATGAAAAACTTACCCTTCGGTTATGAAATACCTTATTTTATAACTGCCACCATATACCTATTATCCACCATATATTTTTATAAAACTTTTGGCTCAATGGAAAAGACAGTTATAAAATAATATTTAACGTAAAGATAGGTATTTTAACTTTTTAAAGCTAAAATACCTATGGTATTATCTATGAATATCTATTAATTATATTCTACTAATTACATATAACATTTATTCTCTTTGTGACACTTACAGCGTTCTTCTTTCCTGCATTTACAACATTCTTCTTTATGACACTTACAACGCTCTTCCTTATGGCACTTACAGCATTCCTTTTTATGACACTTACAACGTTCTTCCTTGTGACACTTACAGCATTCTTGCTTATGACACTTACAATGTTCTTCCTTGTGACACTTGCAACGCTCTTCTTTATGGCACTTACAATATTCCACATCATAGTACGTATAATATCTTACTTTATAACACTTACAACGTTCTTCTTTATGACACTTACAGCATTCTTGCTTATGACACTTACAACGTTCTTCTTTATGGCACTTACAGCATTCTTGCTTGTGACATTTACATTTTTCTTCTTTATGGCACTTACAATGTTCTTCTTTATGACACTTACAACGTTCTTCCTTACGACACTTGCAACATTCTTGTTTATGGCACTTACAACACTCTACGCTATGATACTTACAACATTTATCACACCAACGCCACATACTAATCACCTCACATATTCTATATAATACATAATATGATTAATAATCTATTTATGTTACTTCATTTATCACATAAATCCATATTTATATAATATCTATGTCATAAAAAGTAAAATTTTCTTATATGTCCTAATTGACCTTATTTTTATAAAACTAAAATATTTATCAATTATAATATAAAAAACTTTCTTAATTTTACTTTTATATAGATAGGTTTCAATTTATCTCTGCATGTAAGTTAAATATAAAAAATTATAAAGTTCATGGATTATTAAAGCAAAACTAAGCTGGAGTAAATCCTCCAGCTTAGTTAAATTCTATAATATACAATTATTATGTCCAAAGTATCACTCTTGCGGGTGCCCCATCTCCACCTTTTATCTTAAGTGGTAATGCTGACATATTATACTCTCCATGCGGAACATCTAATAAATCTACCCCTTCAATTATAACTATATTATTCTTAAGTAATAAAAGATGGACATCATTAAACTCCGAATTTATCCCCTCAATGGATAAGTAGTCTATTCCGACTAACTTAATATTTTTTTCTATTAAATATTCTGCTCCATCCTTAGTTAAACTAACAAAATTTTCTTCATATCTATTTTCTCTAAGAATTTTAGAATTTCTCGTTTTAAATAGTATTCTATCTCCTTCTTCTATATAAAACTTTTCTAAGATTTCTTTGTTTATTTCTTCTGCTTCCAATAAATCTATTACCTTTGCTTCTCCAATTAACTTTTCTATTTCTATAGAATCAATAGTATCTCCATCCTTATAGAAATGCCTTGGAGCATCTATATGGGTTCCCGTATGACTTCCCATAGCTATGGAACTTATATTAAAGCTATCCCCCATGTCTATAGAACAAATATATTCTTTTTCGAATTTTGGATCCCCTGGATATATTATTGTTTCCTCACTTAAATCCAAAGTTACATCGAAAAATTTTTTCATATATTCCTCTCCCCTAACTCATAAGTTTTAGTATGTTGGTCTTTAAGATTTTATATTTTTCATCTTTATCTTTTATGTCCCCAAAAGTTAATTTATTATTTATTACATCTATTACTCTTGTAGGTTTATTAGAGAGTATTACAATGTAATCCCCAAGTTCTAAAGCCTCCTCAATATCATGAGTTACTAGTATAACACTTCTTTTTTCCTTATCTCTTATATGTTTAAATCCTTTTATAACCTCTTTCTTAGTCTTTATATCCAAGGATTTAAATGGCTCATCCATTATCAATATATCACTATTATATGCAAATGCCCTTGCAATATTAACTCTTTGCTTCATTCCTCCACTCAAGTCCTTAGGATACATATGATTACAACCCTCTAATTGTACCATAGATATGTATTTGTTAATATATTCTTTCATATTTTCCCTTGATACTTTTCTCTTTAAAATAAATTTCATATTTTCTTCTACTGTTTTCCATGGAATAAGTCTATCCTCTTGAAAAACAAAAGCTATATTGTTAATTCCTAAAACTTCACCTTTATCCTCATCTACTTCTCCAGTAAGTATTCTCAAAAATGTGGTCTTACCACAACCTGATGGTCCCAATATACATGTAGTTTTAAATGGTTGAAACTCAATGGTTAAATCCTTTAAAACTTCTATATTCTTAAAGGATTTATATATATGATATCCTCCAATTAGTTTTCTTTCCATATGCTTACCCCTTTATATAAAACTTCTATAAGTAATTCTATTATCCAATTTATTAAAACAACTATTATTATCCATGAAAAAACTCCACTAGTATTTAAATAAAGCTTTTCCATTTGAAGGCTTGTTCCAATAGCATAGGATGGTTGCCCTAATACTTCCCCTGCTATTATGACCTTCATCATAAGACCTAATGCTGACGGAAGTATAGGTATTAACCCATTGATTATATGAGGACCATATATGTATATTATTTGATCTATTCTTTTAACCTTATAAAGCTTAGCCATGGATATTATTTTATAATCTAAATTGTTAAGAGCATTTAATACCCCTTCATATATTATAGGAAATACAACTAAAAATCCAATAAAAATAGGAGCTAGATTATTACTAAACCATATAAGAGTAAGAACCACTATGCCCATTGTTGGTACAGCTCTCATGAATGACACCATAGGCTTTAATATATGATATACAAAATTATAATAATATGATACTAAAGCTATAATTAGTGCTACTACTAAAGTTACTATTCCCCCTATAAAAAACCTTAATATAGTACTAAAAATTACCCTTAAGAACTTTTCATCCTTAATTATATTAACAATTGATTTTAAAGTAGAGGGAATAGCTGGAACTATAACTTCATTTTTTACTATGATACTTAGTATCTGCCAAAGAACAAGTAAAAGTATAAAAGATACTATATTATATCTTTTATTCCATATAAAGTTTTTCATCTGGTATCTTTCCTCCAATAGATTTGCCTTGAAAATCAAATAATACCTTATAAAAAGTTTTATATTCCTCCTTAGAATTCTTTGCTTCTATATAATTTAAATTAGATCTTTCCATAACTGTTTTAAGATTTTCCTTATTTAAGGATAACTTTAACTCTTCTGAATAATCTCCAAGTTTATCTATGTTATTTTTAGCCCACTCTATACTTTCCACTAAGTTCTTTATAAAATCATCCACAAACTCCCTATACTCATCCACTAATTCTTCCTTAATTATTAAACTAGATTGTGGATATCCATAATTATTCTTAGTTATTTCCTTCCACTGATCATTTAAAGACCCTATGATTTTTGCACTTTTACTCTTCATAAGAACATTAGATAACATAGGTTCAGGAATTACAGCATTCTTTGCCTTTCCACTTATAAAGGTTGGTGCCAGCTCTGTAGCTCCTACTAAATAATTTATATTTACATCCTTATCTGCATCTATATTATTGTTTTTTAGTATATATCTTAATGTTATATCAGGTGTTAGCCCTTTTCCTATTGTGTACAGGTCTTTTCCCTTTAGCTCCTTTATTATGTCTATTCCCTCATTAGATACCATGTACATATTTCCCCATCCTACTGTACCAGCTAATTTATACTTAAGTCCTTTATTATAACTTTGAGCTGGAAGATTTGATGGTACAATAGCAATTTCAGCCTCATTATTTAATACCTTAGATACTAAAGCATCTGAAGTATTAACTATCTCATATTCTATTGAATAATCTTTATTAACTTGGGTGTTCTCTTTTTTAAGTTTTGCTATAGCTATAGATGGAATTCCCTCTGGTACAAATACCTTTATACTTTTTGGATTTTTATTTTCATCTTTACTTCCTTCTTTAATTTTATTTCCACACCCAACTAATAATGAAACACCTATAATTAATATTAATAAAGCACTAAAAATTTTTCTGTTTCTCATAAGCTTCACTCCTTATTAAGTTCTTACATAAATATTTTATACGTACTAAGAGCTACTATACCCCATAGATAATCTTATAGTATGTTAAATAATCTTATGTAAACTTTTAAACTTATATAGAATATTAAATAAAATTAGATTTAATTACAACATGAACTATACCCATCATTTTCATGATGGGTATAAATGTTTACTTTAACTATTTATTCATTCTAAATTTATTATACCCTTCCATAAAATTATTATCATTCTTTACATACTCTATAAAATCTTCTATACAACACAAAGTTTCTTTATTTATTGTATGCTCTATTTTTTCAGTTTCCTCTAGTATATAATTTTCTTTAACTCCTAAAAGCTTTAAAAAATATTCTATAGTTTTATGTCTATTTAAAAGTTTTTTTCCTATTTCATCCCCTTCTATACTTAGGGTTATAGCTCCATACCTTTCATAATTTATAAGGTTTAAATCCCTTAGTTTTTGAACCATTTTTGTTGCAGATGATGGCTTAACATTCAATGACTGGGCAAGTTCATTTATCCTTACGTAACCATTAACTTCATAAATTCTATATATCATCTCCAGGTAATCTTCCATAGATGCTGTTAGTTTATTATCATCACACTTCATATACTCATTAAAGGTATAAAATACATTATCGGCCATATTAGTATATCCTCCTAATAACCATATAATAATATATATTCATACCCTATGTTTATTATGTTTTTTCCTATTATTTAAGAATCTCTTTCATTACCCTTAATGCATTTTTATGAAATATTTTCTCTATATCCTCATATGAAAAACCTTCTTTTTGTAGTTTAAATGATAATTTGTTCATTTCTGAAATATCCTTTATCTCCACTTCATTTCCTATACCATCAAAATCACTACCAAGAGCTATTACATCTATTCCTCCAACATTCTTAATATGTTTAATATGACTAACCATATCATCAAGGGTTGCTTTAGAGGAATCTCCAAGAAAACTGCTACAAAAGTTTATTCCCATAACTCCACCTTTTTCTCCTAAAGTTTTAATCATTGAATCAGTTAAATTTCTCCTATGGTCTTTTACATACCTTGCATTAGAGTGTGATGCTACAAAAGGCTTTTCTGAATACTTTGCTACATCATGAAACCCTCCATCTGAAAGATGAGATACATCAATTATAACTCCTAATCTATTCATCTCCCTTACTAAGTCTATTCCAAAATCCTTAAGCCCCTTATTCATAAACTCTTCATTAAAATTAGGATATCCTATGGAATTCTCAAAGTTCCATGTTAATGTTATAAGTCTTACCCCCTTATTATAAAAGTAATGTAAGTTCTTCATATCTCCCATTAAGGCTTCACCTTCCTCAATGGTTATTATTCCTGATAACTTGCCACTGCTACTGTTTTCAATAACATTATTGTATGTTAATGCTAAGGATATTTCACTTTCATTTTCCTTTAACTCCATTAAAAGATTATCTAACATTTCATCACATGTATTAAATAAATTCTCGCAATGATCTTTAGCTATAAACAAGGCAAAAAATTGTGCCATAGCTTGAGCTTTTTTAAGTTTTTCTATATCAACACTTAAGTTATTCTTTTTAAGTTTTTCTTCCTTTCCATAGTATAGCTTACCTGCGGTGTCACAATGTAAATCAACAAACTTCATAACTTCTCCCCCATAATGTATTTTATATCATTAATTCATCACTTATTATATAAAATCCTTTTTAAAATATTACAATTAATTGATTTAATATAATTCTTTTAGTTACATAATTAAGAAACCTATAATATAATTATCCTAAGGGGGAAGTATATACTATGAAATTATCTAAGTTTAAAATAATTCTTATAATACTGATTATATCAGCGTTAACCATTACTTCTTTAATATCCTACGAATTTATTAAGTATATAAAAACATATAATGAAATATCTAATAAATCATTATACTTTTCATTTTATAAAATAAAAACTAATGGGGATGAAATAAAAAATTCAATAGATTCTACTAAGGATAAAGATTTTATTAAAGATATAGAACTTATAAAAATCTACAGTAACTTAAACCTTATGAAATCAGAACTCTATATATTATTCCATACTGCTGAGAATCGTGGTCTTTCTTATGAAGAATATAAGGATTTTACCTATTTTGATTCTATATTATCTAAATCTAAAGAAAATAATCATCTTATTTCATTAGATGAAGACTTAAAAAAACAATTAAACCTTATATATGACTTTGCCCTAAATTTAGTTAAAATTCTAGATACAATCCCTGATAAACCAACTAAGAATAACTCATGGATTTCTCTTTATAAAAATGTATATTCTAAATATAAAGAACTATTGGTAGGTTTATCTACTTAAAAATATCTTATAAAAAACTCAAAAAAATATTTAAATTTTCCTAAATAGAAATGATGCATAGGTTGGAACTATTTTTTTCCAATCCATGCATCATTTTTAAGCTTTGTAATTTTTGTATCCATTCCTTATTAAACCTTTTAATAATTACAATATGTACCCATTAAAAAATTATAAAACTAGTCTTTTTTAAATTATATTCGAAATTATGCCATCCTCATGTCTATTATAAATAGCATAAACTTCTATATAATTAAGTAAATAAATCTTCTATATCTTCAATGGACATACTAGATAATACATCCTTATCTAAATCTTCATTATCCATAATACTATTTATTATGTTTTGTTTTTCTTCTTGTATTTTTAAAATCTTCTCCTCTATTGTGCCCTTGGTTATAAGTTTTATAACCTCTACTGTATTCTTTTGACCTATTCTATGAGCTCTATCAGTGGCTTGACTTTCTATTGCAGGATTCCACCATGGATCAAAATGTATAACTATATCCGCTGATGTTAAATTAAGTCCTGCGCCTCCAGCCTTTAATGATATTAAAAACACTTTATCTTCGCCTTCATTGAAATTTTTAACTAAGGTCATTCTATCTTTAGAACTTACAGAACCGTCTAAATAAAGATGACTTATATCTTCTTCATTTAACCTAGAAGATATATTTTTAAGCACAGTAACAAACTGAGAAAATACAAGAATTTTATGTCCTCCTTCTATAGAGTTATCAATAAGATCTATAAGTGCATTCATCTTAGCACTTTCACCAGCATAATCCTCTATAAATGAAGATGGATCACAACATATTTGTCTAAGTCTTGTAAGTGCTCCTAGTATTTTTATTTTACTCTTTTCAAAACCATAGAGATTAATTTCTTCTTTTATCTGCTTTTTAAACATGGTTACATAAGAAGCATAGATGTTCTTTTGGGTAGAATCCATATTAAGACTTAAAGTCTTTTCTATTTTAGGTGGTAACTCCTCTGCAACATCCTTTTTAAGTCTTCTTAATATAAATGGAGCTATTCTCTTTTTTAAATCCTCTAATGCATGTTTGTTATCATGTTTAACTATAGCTGTTTCATATAAGTTTAAAAATTTTGAATGATTTAAAAGGTATCCAGGCATTACAAAATCAAAAATTGACCACAGTTCGCTTAAGTGATTTTCCACTGGAGTTCCTGTTAATGCAAATCTATTTTTAGCTTTAATCTCCTTCACTGCCTTTGCATTTTGAGAAGTGAAGTTTTTAATATTTTGTGCCTCATCTAATATTACGTAATTAAAGGTCATGTTTTCTATAAAGTCTATATCTCTTCTAATAAGCGGGTAAGAGGTTATTACAACATCATAATCCTTAGAAGTTTTCCAAAGTTCCTCCCTCTGATTTCTACTTCCTTCTACTATGACTATTTTTGCTAACTTCGCAAACTTTTCGAACTCTTCCTTCCAGTTATATACTAAAGAAGTAGGACACACTATTAGAGAAGGGCAATCTTCCTTACTAGATATAACAAAAGCTATGGTTTGTATGGTCTTTCCAAGGCCCATTTCATCAGCTAGTATTCCCCCAAACCCATAATTACTTAAGGTTTTAAACCACTTATATCCAGTTTTTTGATAGGATCTTAGGCTTCCACTTAAGTCTTCTGGAACATAATAATCCATATGTTTTATATCCCTAAGGTTATTTATTAATTCCCTAAACTCCCTATTACTCTCAGCTTCTTCCCCTATCTTATCATTGACATAAGAGGCAAAAAACTTAGGAATTATTATTTTCTCACTTACAAGATTTTTCTCTTCTATCCCTAGATTATTTACTAGTGTTATAAGGTCTTTAAGATCCTTATTATTAAGTAATACAATCCCATCACCTTTTAACTTATAATACCTTTTTCCTTCTTTTATATTATTAAGGAGTTCTAAAAGCTCCCCCTCATTTATTCCTTCTATACTAAAAGAAAACTCTAACATATCTTCCCTATTAAGCTTTAGTTTATATTTAAAGTCATTTTTACTATAAACCTTTATATTCTTAAATTCCTCTGAATAATAAACTTCTCCTAGACCTTGCAGAAGATTAACGCCCTCCACAATAAAATCTATTACTGCCTCATCCCCTATTAAAGTAAACCCTTCTTCCTCCTGTGAAAAACCTAATCCTTCTATAGCTTCTAATATATCCTTTTCCTTATCCACTTCTCTTATAAGTATTCCATTAGATGAACTGAGTTTATTATCATTATGGAGTGGATTAAACTTCATGTCTTCATAAATAAATATTACCCTAAGCCCTATGGTATCTGCATTTTTATCTATATAAAATTCACACTTTAACTCTTCCTCATAGAAAAGCTTCTTTACTCCTTCTTCAAAAAATACTCTTCCTATATTTTTTATTTTAGGAAGTATAAAAGAAGCAAAGTTTGTGCTATCCTCTTTATCTATTTCAAGATGACCTCTCCTATCTTCCAGCATTAGATCAAATAAAGGAGAAAAAATCCTTTCCTTTTCCTCTTTTATAAAGTAAATTCCACCCTTATAAAAGTAGATTCCACCTTCCCCTAATAAAGGATATGGAATTTCTCTATCCTTAAATCCAAGGGCTATTTTATTTCCCTTATCTATAACTAAGAACTCTAAAACTACATCATCTTTTTTTATTGTTACATCAAAATATGTTCCTATAGGTAAATTTACTGTTATACTTTTATCTCCTATAAGCTCTAATAAGTCCTTAAGCTTTCTATTAGGTATAAAAACCTCTCCCTTATTAAAAAGTTTCTTTGAAAAGTTGTTATATCCCATAAGCTTTTCTTCAATTTCTAAGAGATCTCTTATAAAATCTATGATTCCCTTATATTCTTCCTTAAAATCTTCCCTTGAGAAGTCTAATATATTGCTCCTATACAAGGTAAATAAATCTTCACTGTTATATGAGGTTATAAAAGTTTTTATATCTTTAATTGGATAAAGCTTATCTTTACCTACTCTAAGCTTCACAGAATTTACTAAGGAATTTAATGAGCTATGACTAAGTTCAATCTCCATATTAAGTACAGCTTCTTTATTATAAGTAACTGTGTACCTAAACACCTTTAAAAGCCTATCTACATTAGACTCTCCCTTAAAATACTCATTTATATATTTTAAATAAGCCGCCACTATATGAGGACATATTTTTTTCTTCTTTTCAAAGTCCTCACAGGTACACCCATACTCTATAAGATTTTTATCTTTATCTATTAATAGTTTACAAAGATATTCACTATATGTATTAGATGCTACTTGTGCTTTAATAAGCTCTTTATCATCTTTATTTAGTATGTGTTCAATATTAAACACATAATCCTGAAGATAATAATCTTCTCCAATAAGATATATGGTTTTAGTTTTGCAAAGGCTTAATATATTCCCTTTATCTACTACTGCCATATAATCCCTCCTTTTTTATAACTTATGACAAGTAACTTTTTCAAAAGTCTTCCATAGTATATATAAGAATGAAATTTTAGCCTAGAGAAACTTTTTATCCCATAATTATAATAATTAAGTTAATAATTAATTTTCTATTTTATATCTTAATACATTTTATCATATATTAAGATTTTATTTAAAAGGATCATAAATTTAGAGACTCACTTTCAATAATCCCTATAAAAATTATAAACTACAGCCCTTATATGTAATCTATATAAAAATCTATAATAAAATTTTGTATTAAAAAACACAAGAGAAGTTTAAAGGAGGTAAGCTAAAATGATAAAACTTTGTGATATAGGAATTGGTAAAGTGGCTAAGGTAGAATTTATTCTTGCTAAAAATCTACTTAAAGAAAGATTTTTAGCCTTAGGTCTTACTAAGGGTTCAGCAGTTGAGGTGATACGTAAGGGACCAAAGGATAATCTTACTTTATATAAAATTAGAGGAGCTATGATAGCCTTAAGAAAAGAAGAAGCCTCTCTTATTCTAGTTAAGGCTTAACTTTAGGAGGTGTATAGATATGGGTTTAACTTTTTCTTCTTCTCAAAAAGAATCCATGACAGATATATTCAATATAAATAAGAAAAATAATGAATTTGTTATTGCCCTCTGTGGTAATCCAAATACAGGTAAAAGCAGTATATTTAATATATTAACTGGTCTTAACCAACATACAGGAAATTGGCCTGGAAAAACAGTGGTTAATGCTCGAGGTGCATTCCCTTATAAGGATAAAGATTTTATATTAATGGACCTTCCTGGAACCTACTCTCTTTTTTCTACCTCTGTAGAAGAAGAGGTTGCAAGAGACTATTTATGCTTTGGTAATTCAGATCTTGCCGTGGTAGTTACAGATGCTACCTGTCTCGAAAGAAATCTTAATTTAGTATTTCAGGTCATGGAACTTAAAGAAAAGGTTATATTATGTATAAATCTTATTGATGAAGCTGAAAGGAAGCATATAGAAATAGATGCTGAAAACTTAAAGAAATCCTTGGGTATTCCTGTGGTATTAACTTCTGCAAGGGATGGACGAGGAATAGAAGAATTAAAAGATACATTAAATAAAGCTGTAGAAAATAATATTACCTTCACTCCAAATATTATAAAATATGATTCATCCATCGAAAATGAGGTTTCTCATATTGTAAATAAACTAAAGGGTTTAAAATATCCTTTAAATCTTAGGTGGCTAGCTTTAAGGCTTATAGATGGGGAGCCAAAACTTTTAGATTCCCTCTATTCAAGACTGGAGGAAAATGATCTTTCATTAATTAAAAATATAAATTCACAATTAAATTCTTCAAAATCAAAGGTAAGAGAAATAATCGTAGAAACCAACTATAGATATGCTGAAGACTTGAAAAATAGATATGTAAAAGAAAAAGACTCAAAAAAGATAAGTAGAGATATAAAGATTGACAATATATTAACCTCTAAAACTTTTGGACTTCCTATAATGTTAATAATACTTGGAACTATATTCTGGTTTACTATAAAAGGAGCTAATTATCCATCCCAGCTACTGGCAGATATACTCTTTTCCTTTGAAGCTACACTTACTAAGTGGTTTACCTACTTAGGGTCACCCTCATGGCTACATGGTATATTAGTTCTTGGTCTTTATAGAACCTTAGCTTGGGTGGTTTCTGTAATGCTTCCACCTATGGCTATATTTTTCCCCATATTTACCCTTCTTGAAGATTTAGGCTACTTACCTAGAATTGCATTTAATCTTGATCATTTATTTAAAAAGGCTTGTGCCCATGGTAAGCAATGTTTAACCATGTGTATGGGACTAGGATGTAATGCTGCTGGAGTTATAGGCTGTAGAATAATAGAGTCTCCAAGAGAAAGAATCATTGCAATTGTTACAAATAACTTTATCCCTTGTAACGGTAGATTTCCAACCTTAATTGCTATTTCTACTATTTTCTTCTCATTAAAGGTAGCTAAGGGTTCCTCCGTGATTCCTGCACTTTCGGTAACACTAATTGTTATTCTCGGGGTTTTAATAACTTTACTTGTATCTTATATTCTATCTAAAACTCTTCTAAAAGGAATCCCATCTACTTTCACCTTAGAACTCCCCCCTTACAGGAAACCTCAAATAGGACGAGTTATTTATACTTCTATAATAGACAGAACCTTATTTGTCTTAGGTAGGGCAATATTAGTAGCAGCTCCCGCTGGCATTCTTATATGGATTCTTGCAAATGTAACCATTGGAGATACTAATCTTGTAACTCATGCTGCAAACTTTTTAGATCCATTAGCTAAATTTATAGGATTGGATGGTTTTATATTAATGGCATTTATACTAGGTATTCCAGCTAATGAAATAGTTCTTCCTATTCTTTTAATGGCATACCTATCTACTGGAACAATGATAGAATTTGATAGTTTAGATTCTCTTAAAGAGGTTCTTCTATCAAATGGTTGGACATCATTAACAGCTTTAAATACTATGCTATTTACCCTTCTTCATTGGCCATGCTCTACTACTCTTTGGACCATAAAAAAAGAAACTGGAAGTATAAAATGGACAATCTTATCCGCTGCAATCCCTACTGCTATTGCCTTTATAATATGCTTTATTACAACTACCATATATAAACTGGCATTTTAACATTAAAAATAATCTTAAGTCATATAAGATTAAATAATCCTATTCCTCAATATATTTTATTTTTAAATTATATATAATCCTATACTGATATAAATAAATTTAACTCTAGATATAATTACTATCTAGAGTTAAATCTATTTTCTATTAAATATAATTGTTACTTCTTGAATATAACCCAAAAACCTCTATGGTCATCTACTATGTTAAAATCTTTAATTCCTATGTCCTTTAATATATTAGTAAACTCTTCTTTTGGATCAACCCCACTAAATTCCTTTTTTTTATTTTTCCAGTTAGTATCTATCTCTAGCATTTTCTTATCTATTTCTTCCTTAACCTCTTTAGAACCAAATCCACACCCAAGGTATGCATATCCATTATGTTTTAATACCCTTTTTATTTCTTTAAATGCTGTTTTTTTATCATCCCAAAACCATAAAGACCCTCTACTTATAACTAAGTCCATGGTATCTTCATTTAAAGGAATATTATGAACATCTCCAAAGGTAGCTTCTACCCTAGAAGAAAGATTCCTGTTTTTTATCTTATCTTTAGCTATGTCTATAGCTTCCTCTTCTATGTCCATCATACAAACCTTTGTATTTGTAATATCTAAGTAAGCAAAGCCCAGATGCCCTGATGCACTTCCAATATCTAAACAGTTTCCTTCTAAAATTCCTGTGGTATCTACTATATCTTTAGCGATTAGAGGATATGCTGGAGCAAATATATTATTAGCAATATAGTCAAATTCCTTTATATCTCTTTTTTTCTTCATAATTTACCCCTTTATTCTTTTACTGCGTCCTTTATTACTTCCTTTAGCTCCTCATCACTAAGATCCTTATGATAAAACTTCTTAAAGAATTCCTTTACTTCTTTATTTAAATCCATATTGGATTCTTCTTTATATAAAAGATTCGTCATCCATTTTACTCCTAATATTCTATTTACAGCTGGTGGTCTATCAAACCAGTTAAATGGTGCTAATGGAATTGTATATACTTCCTTATCCTTTACTGCCTTAATATTTTTCCATGAATCACTAGTTAAAATCTCATTTCTTAAAGCTTCTGGCTTAACTCCTTTGTCAGGGGATATTATTATAACTTCTGGATTCCAATTTAGAACTTGTTCTATTGACACTTGGGTTCTTCCATAACCTGACTTACTTTCTACTTTAGCCACATTAATTCCACCCACAACATCTAAAACCTCTGCATGAGGAGATCCTTTAGGATCTGTCTCTAACCCCTTTTGTCCTTCTGCGTAGTAAACTTTTTTTCTTTTATCTTCTGGAATTTTACTTTCTACTTTCTTAGCCTCTTCAATTGTATTTTTGCAATAATCTCCAAGGTCCTTAGCTCTTTCCTCAACTCCTAATAAGTCTCCTAAGAATTTATAGGTTTTATCCATTTCTTGAAGCTTACTTTCCACTAATATTACAGGAATTCCTAGTTGTTCTTGTATCTTATCTGCTTGTGACTTTGCTGTATCATTCACATCCCCTATAGAAAGTACTACTTGAGGCTTTGCCTTTATTATTTCTTCTATATTTCCTTGATTATCTTTACCAAACCATCCACCTAACACAGGTAGGTCTTGATATTCCTTTGTTAAATACTTTTTCTCCATATCTGATAACTTTGAATGTATTCCTACTAGCTTTTCTTGAGCTAGAGTATACATGATGATATTTCCTACAGGACTTGTACAATAAACCTTATCTATCTTACCATCTACAGTATGCTCTCTTCCTGCCATATCAGTTATTTTTCTTTTAGTTTCTGCTACATTTGTATTTTCCTTCTTATTAGTACAAGCTAACAAAAATGAACTTACAAGTATACAAGTTACCATTAAAAAGATACACTTTTTTAAATTTTTAAACATGATTTTTACCCCTTATTTCATCTAAAATAATATTTTTTATTTTAATTTAGGTATACATACTTTATATTCCTCATGAGTTTCATCAATAACTATATTCTTTATTGCCACATCTAGGTTATATAGTTCTTTTAAAGTCTCCTCTGTTAATATCTCACTACACTCTCCTACTCTTATACTATGTCTTCCCATGGCTACAACCTTATCAGCACACATAAAGGCATGATTGGGAACATGGGAGGTCATTATAATCCCCATATTCTTCTTAGAAAGAGACCTTACCCTTTCTATAACCTTTATTTGATTCCCAAAATCTAAGTTAGATGTAGGTTCATCCATTATAAGTAGGTTAGGCTCTTGTATTAATGCTCTAGCTATTAATACTAGCTGTCTCTCTCCCCCACTAACTTCTGTATATATTTTATCCTTTAAATACGCCACGCCTAAATCCACTAATACCTTTTCAGCCTTGTGATAATCCTTGCTAGATGGAGAAGCAAAACTCCCTAAGTGAGCTGCCCTCCCCATTACCACAACATCTAAAACCTTATATGGAAATGGTGGTACATGAGCCTGAGGTACATAAGCTACCTTTTTAGCAAATTCTTTCCTTGCCATAGTTATTGCATTATTTTTATCTAAAATAATCTCTCCTCCTAAAAGTGGAAGAAATCCTAGTATGGTTTTAAATAAGGTAGTTTTTCCAACCCCATTAGGCCCGAGCAAACAAACTACATCTCCATCCTTAACATTAAAACTAACATTGCTTATAATGGGTTTCTTATTATATCCACAGGTAACACTTTTAACTTCAAGCATTAAACCCACCCCTTCCTAGCATTAATTAATAAATATATAAAGAAAGGTGCTCCTATAATAGAAGTTAATATTCCAAGAGGAATTTCCATAGAAAAAAGAGTTCTAGAAAGGTTGTCCACCATAGCTAGATAACTTGCTCCTATAAGCATAGTTGTAGGTAATAATATCTTATAATTAGGTCCCACAATCATTCTAGATAAATGTGGCACCACAAGTCCTACCCATCCAACAAATCCACATATGGATACACAGGACGCGGTCATAAGAGTTGAACTAGTTATAACTATACCTCTAATTAGTTTTGTATTTATCCCAAGGGCCTTTGCCTCTTCTTCTCCTAAAGACATTATGTTAAGCTTCCATCTTATTAACATTAAAGGGATTACTCCTAAAACAAATGGAATAATTAGTATATATAAATCATTCTTATTTACAGAAGCTATACTTCCCATAAGCCAAAAAGTTATGGCTGGTAACTTACTATATGGATCAGCTACATATTTTATAAGGGATATGAACGCTGAAAATAATGTGCTTATAAGCATTCCTGCTAGAACTAAAACAATTGTAGATGTGTTATTTCTATCTACCCTATTACTAATAAAATAAGCTAAAAATACTGCTAAAAGTCCAAATGAAAAAGACAATACTTGAATATAAAAAACGTCTAGGGATAATAAAAGTCCTAATGCCACCCCAAATCCAGCTCCTTGTGATGCCCCTAATATATCTGGTGATACCATGGGATTCTTAAACATCCCTTGATAAGCAGCCCCTGATGCTGACAATGCCGCACCAACTATCATAGCAATCAATACTCTAGGAAGTCTTACATTGAAGACCACTGTGCTTTGAACCGATGAGAGTATATTTTCATCCCCTTTAATATATCCTCCTATTATTTTAAAAATATCCCCTAAAGGTATTACATACCTTCCTATACACATGGAAAATATAAAAATTAAAATAGGAATAAAAATTAAAATTACCTTCTTTTTATTCATATATACCATCCTTATTTTCTTATTTAAATCTTATTAAAACTTCATATAAAACCTTTTCAAATGAAGTATATCAGACTTTTTAAAAATTTGTCAATAAAGGTATAATTTCACTAAAGAATCGTGTCTTTATATGTAAAATATTCGTACATTAGCGAATATTATATTGCATTAGTCTTTTATATAGCTTAAAATAATTTCTTTATTTCTAGCACTTACAATAATGATTTTCATGTATTCAATTTAAAGGCTCTATTGGTAAAATATTTATTTAATTTCTCAGTAATCTTCCTAGAATTTTTCTAAAAATATGATATTTTCTCCTCAGGGATCTTCTAATAATAGTTACTATAGAAAATTACTATAAGATTTTTTATATTTTATAGTAATTTTTAAATTTATAGTATTAAAACTTGGTAGTTGTTCCTACATATACCCAGCGAAGTCTAAGCTTATCCAAAATTCTTATAACCATAACATCATTTATGGATTACAGCTTTTCCTTTATAAATAACAATGCAACAACTCCCACTATTTTATACCATAGGTATGTAGGTCATTGTTGCATTATCGGTTATTTTTATTGCTAATATATTTTATATTTATTTCTTCAATCTTATTACTTTTTATTCCTAAATAGGTTATATGCCTCTATTGCATCATTCCTATCCATTTGAATATATTTGACCTTTTCGCTATTAGCTTCTCCTTTTAACTCTTCATATATAAACTTATCACTAAAGCCTTCTCTATGACCATCATCTGAGGATGTGCCGTAATAAACTACTGGTATCTTTGCCCAAAGTATAGCCGATTTACACATAGGACATGGCTCAGCACTGGAATATAATATATATCCGCTAAGATCTAAAGTTTTTAGTTTTTCTGTAGCATTTCTTATTGCTTCAATTTCCCCATGGGATGTTACATCAAACTTTTTATCCATCATATTACGTCCAGTAGCAATTATATTATTCTCCCTATCTACTATAACTGCTCCAAATGGTGATCCCTCTCCTAATAATACTGACTTCTTTGCTTCCTCTATTGCCAGTTCCATAATTTTTTTGTTGTATTTAACCATTTAAAAAACCCCCTATTAAAAATTAAATAATTATTTGTTTCTATTTTTATATTATAAATTAATCTTCCTAATTTTACTTATAAATTTATTTAGGTTTATGAGAAAATTGAATTATCCTAGCTATAAACACTGCTATATTATGTGGCACAATCCTCATATAGCTTATCATAAAGACCCTCTATTTTATCTATAAGACATTGATATTCTAGATATATATCTTTTGATGTATTTTCATCAAATTTCTCTTCCATCTTCCTAGCCTTATCTTCTAAATTAATTATCTCAAACTCAATACTTTCATTACTTTTCTTATTATCTTCTCTTTCCTTTTTTGGCTCTCTATCTTTTTCTTTGTTCTTATTTAATTTTTTATTATTATATAAATCAACAATCTCTCCATTAGATTTAATATTTTTATAGTATTCAAAATTTCCATTATAAGTTTTTAAACTTTTATCCTCTGTAATTTCAATGATTTTATTTACACAATTACTTAAAAAATACCTATCATGGGATATAGAAATTACAGTCCCCTTAAAGTCTAAAATTGCATTTTCCATTGCCTCCCTTCCTTCTATGTCTAGATGGTTTGTTGGTTCATCTAAGATTAAACATGAGGGGTTATCTAAGATTAACTTTGATAAATAAAGTCTTACTTTTTCTCCACCACTTAATATAGATATTTTCTTATTGCACTGTTCCCCATAGAAGTTATATCTAGCTAAATACTTAAGAGCCTCATCCTTTGTAAAATCTTTTTTATTTAATATTTCTTCTATTACTGAGTTATCTTCATTGCTAAAACTCATTTCTTGACTTAAGTATCCATACTTCACCCAAGTTCCTAAGATAAGCTTTCCACTATAGTTAGTATCCTGTCCTAAAAGCATTTTTATAAGGGTTGTTTTACCACTTCCATTGGCTCCTATAAGCCCTACTTTTTCTCCTCCTCTTATGTGAAAACTTCCATTTTTTATAATCTCTATTTCATCAAAGCTTTTGTTAATATATTCTCCTCGTGCAATATCCTTACTTAATTTGTTTACATTAGTAAATTGTAAACCCAATTTATTTTTTTCTATATGATAATTGCTTTTATCTTTTTTAAGTTTTTCCACCTCCTCTTTATATTTATTTTCCATTATTTTCCCTCTACTCTTAGCAGTCTTTATTTTCCCTTTACTTTTTAAACTCTCCATAATTTTTCTCTCTTCTCTTATTCTTATACTTAAATTCTTAGATTCCTTCCTTATATAATCTTCTTTTATCATCTTTTGAGTTATAAAACTACTATAATTACACTTTCCTTCTACTAAAGTTCCACCTCTTAGTTCAACAATTCTTGTGGCTACATTATCTAAGAAATATCTATCATGGCATATAAATATTACTCCCCCAGTAAATTTTTTTAAGAAATCTTCAAGCCATTCAATTCCACTTAAATCTAAATGGTTAGTAGGTTCATCTAAAATTATTAAATCAGGCTCCTGTAATAGAATTCTAGCCAAAGCTACCCTCATCTTTTCTCCACCACTTAAAAACTTTGTAGGAGTATCTAATGATTCCTTCCTTATTCCTAGCCCTAAAAGTATTTTCTTTATCTTACTTTCTAGCATATATCCATCCATAGCTTCAAACTCATTAATGAGCCGTAAATACTTATTCATAACCCTACTATATTCTTTACTACTGGCATCTAAATTTTCCATACTATTTTCTAATAGTCTTATTTTTTCTTCCATATTTAAAATCTTATTGTACTTTAGAGGAGATTCATTATCATCTTTTAGCTCCTCCATATCTTGTGATAAATAAGCAGTTTTTATATTTCTTGCAAATATAATTTCTCCCCTGTCTTCCTTTTCAATGCCCATGGCAATTTTAATAAGTGTTGTTTTTCCTGCTCCATTAGGACCTATAAGTGCAACCCTATCCCCCTTTTCTACTCTTATGGTAACCCCCTTTAATACTTCTTCATTCCTATACTCCTTTTCTATATTTTCCATAATTAATAAACTCATCTTAATTCCTCCTATAATAAATTTATAAAATAAAAACAGTCGCAATATAATTGCGACTGTTTCTAAACTAAACTCATTTAAAATCTTATACAAACATAAAAACTATGGAAAAACTTATACTTCCTTTCTCCATTTCTTAATATAAGTATAAAATCTTAAATAAAAATATAAAAAGCCGCAGATAAGCTTAATCCGCAGCTTTTATTTTTTAAATAAAGCTTATGATAATAGTGTTTATCATACTTCTCTTTACTATAAATTAAAAGAAAAACATATATCTTTTGGTGAGTTTATAAATTAACTTTATATAATATTTACTAAATAGTAAGTACTTCTAAAATATTAACATCACAAAAAGACCCAAACACCTTATGCATTTGAATACTAGAATAAAAGTCCAAACAAAAAATTTTTGACTTTAAGTAGTTTAATTTTTTATTTTAGGACTCGGCTAACTCTAGTAACTTAGCTCCGGACAAAGCATAACCGATATTCTTTTCTTGTCTTTGTTCGAAGCTGCCACCGTAGTATGGCATAATCAAATGATTTATTATCATAAGTCTTTCCTCCTATTTTCAATATAATTACATTATATTCTAATTTTTACTAATTGTAAACTTATTATCTTTTATATACTATAATATACATTCTATTATTTATTCCTTAATGTGAAACCATATTCTTTAATTATTTTAAGTAATATTAATTTCTCTACTCCCCTACTGAAACTTCTTTACTAGTTCCAAAAGACAAAATTAAAATTTATTTATAATTAAAAATAGAAGTGCCTCATAATATAAATATAGCTATCCTCAGTTAAATCTAAACTCCCCTTAAATTTCCTTAACCATTATGTTAAATTGCCGAAGGAAACTTTAAGAAATAATTTAAATTTAGATTGTAGATATTTATATAAATTATGAAACACTCCTTAATATACATTCTACTATAGTATTTATATCCAACTATTAAATTTTCTTATATAAAATCTCTTAACCAATTGAGTTAAGACACAATATCCTAATAAAATTAATATAAGATATGGGAAATAACTTAATGGTAGAGGTACTAATCCAATGTATTCTCCAAAAGATGTAAATGGAATTGATATTCCAATTATCATAATTATTGAAGTCAAAATAAGCACTGGCTTTGTTGCTCTACTTTGGATAAATGGTATCTTTTTAGTTCTAATCATATGAACAATTAATGTTTGGGATAATAAACCCTCTATAAACCATCCAGATTGGAATAAGCTTTGCATATCCATAGAATTTGCCTTAAATATATAGAACATTAATAAATAGGTTGCTATATCAAAAATTGAACTTATAGGTCCTACATATACCATGAACCTACCTATATCTTTAGCATTCCACTTTTGAGGCTTTTCTAAATAATCCTTATCCATAGTATCCCACGGAATAGCTATTTGAGAAATATTATAGAGTAAGTTCTGTGTTAATAAATGTATTGGTAGCATAGGAAGAAATGGTAAAAATATACTTGCCACTAAAACACTAAATACATTTCCAAAGTTTGAACTTGCTGTCATTTTAATATACTTTACTATATTTCCAAAGATATTTCTTCCTTCTAAAACACCTTTTTCTAGCACCATAAGATCCTTTTCTAATAAAATTATATCAGCACTTTCTTTTGCTATATCAACAGCTGTATCTACTGATATTCCAACATCAGACTCCTTCAAAGCTGGTGCATCATTTATTCCATCTCCCATATATCCTACTGTATGTCCTTCTTCTTGCAAAACTCTTATTATTCTAGATTTTTGCATAGGAGAAAGTTTAGCAAACACTGTTGTATCTTCTGCTTCAATTTTAAGATTCTCATCACTTAAATTTTCAATATCACTTCCTAGTAAGATCTTATCTATATGGAGTCCAACTTCAGTACATATCTTCTTCGTAACTATATCATTGTCTCCTGTTAGAATCTTTACATCCACCCCATGGGTTCTCAACGCCTTTATGGCAGCCTTAGCACTAGCCTTTGGTGGATCTAAGAATCCTATATATCCCATAAGAACCATATCACTCTCATCTTCTATTGAAAATTTATTTTCATCAGGTATATCATTCTTTTGAGCCACAGCAATAACTCTCATACCTCCTTCATTTAAACTATAAACCATTGCTATAACTTCTTCTTTTATTTCTTCTGTAAGCTCAACTATCTTTCCTCTATACTCTGCAAAAGAACAGCTTCCTAACATCTCTTCTACAGCACCCTTAGTTATAAGTTGTCTCTTTCCTTCCTTATCTTCTAATACTACAGACATTCTACGTCTTGTAAAATCAAAAGGAATTTCATCTACTTTCTTATACTTATCCTCAAGTTCATTAAATCCCTTTTTAGCTCCAAACTCTAAAATAGCTATATCCATTAAATTTCTAAGTCCTGTTTGATAGAAGCTATTTAGATAGGCATGTCTTAATATTCTACAATCTTCATTTCCATGAATGTCTAAGTGTCTTTCTACAACTATTTTATCTTCTGTTAAAGTTCCTGTTTTATCTGTACAAAGTATATCCATTGCTCCAAAGTTTTGTATGGAACTTAAATTCTTTACCACAGTCTTTTTCTTAGATAAAGCTATAGCTCCCTTTGCAAGATTAGTTGTAACTATCATAGGTAACATTTCTGGAGTTAATCCTACTGCAACAGAAATAGCAAAAAGTAAGGCTTGAAGATAGTCTCCCTTGGTTACAGCATTAATTAAAAATACTATTGGAACCATAATAACCATAAACTTTATCAAAAGAAAACTTACACTATTCACTCCCTTTTCAAAGCTACTTTCAGCTCTATTTCCAATTAAACTTTCTGCCATAGCTCCAAAATAAGTTTCATTTCCTGTAGATATAACTACAGCTTTAGCTGTACCACTAACCACATTTGTTCCTAAAAGACATATATTGTTTAGTTCTCCTATAGAACTATTCTCTTTAGAATTATTAATCTTAGAAAATTTTTCAATTGGTTCTGATTCTCCTGTTAAGGAAGATTGACTAACAAATAAATCCTTAGAAGTTATAATTCTAACATCCGCTGGTACCATATCTCCTGCTGCTAAATGAATTATATCTCCCTTTACTATATTTTTCATATCTATTTCTTCTGGTTGATTTCTATCACGGATTACCGCTGCTGATGTCTTTATAAGAGCCTTTAAACCCTCCGCAGCCTTTGAAGCCTTGTATTCTTGAACAAAGTTTATAACACTACTTAAAATTACTATGGTTAAAATTATTATTATGGTCTCATAACTTCTTTCTCCCCTAGGTGGAAGTATAACGTCTGTAAATAAAGAAACTAAAACCAGTGCTAATAAAATTAAACTAAATGGATTTATAAAAGTCTTTATAAATTGGATAATTACTGGATCCTTTTTTTCACTTTCTACTTGATTTAGTCCATATTCTTTAATTCTTCTCTCTGCTTCTCTAGTGTCTAGTCCATAATCTCCTGTATTTAATATAGTATATACTTCATTAATAGACTTTCTTGAAATATTATTTAGGGAATTTACTATTCTTTTTTCGTCAATTCCATTTGCTTTTCTCATCTTCATGTAACTCACCCTCCTAAAAAAGGCAACAGAAAATTAAAGGTTATAAAAATATATTTTTTTTACCCTTTATTGCCTTATTCTTAAATTTTAAATTCTGTGAATTAAATGTAGTAAGAAACAGTGGAATGTTTCAATGATTTGAATTTTAGAAATGCTTATATAGATGGCTTTTTATTAAGATTCATAGAATACAATAGTATATGAGATACTATAATATTCTTACACCGTCTATATAAGTTTCTCCCTCCACTGTCCATATTACTACTGCTACCTTCCATGAATCCTCACCTCCGAAATTTTAACCTATTATCATATAAGATTTATAACTATCCATATTATAGATAGCTTAAAAACAAAAAATCCTCGTCAAAACTTGAACTTTGACGAAGATATAATACTCCATTAAATCTCGTTCAAGTTTTGGCTCTGCAAGGCATTGAAGTTGCATTAGGTTAAGCCTTAATTTCGACCAAACCTGCTAACCAGTGCAGAATGTTTCCATCCTTTTACGGCAGCAACCCATATCCTTGTAGTAACCTCACCTACCGAGGCTATTAACATTTACACTAATATACTATTCTCTACAGCACTAAAAGTCAACCAATATATATGTTAAGTTTATGTTAATTACATAAATATGTAATTGTTTCATTCTTTAAATCATACTCATTTACATAAAGTTTTGTAATATAATCTTTATGCAAAAAGATTTATTGACCCTTATATAAGTATATAATATTCCAATATAGATTTGTTGTATCAAACATATAAAGTAATAGTTTATTCCATGCATCCACTTTAGTTCCAATAGCATAATCTTATATATTAAGATTATGCTATTGGAATTTTAATAATAAACTCTGTTCCCTTTTCCAAATTACTTAAAACCTCTATCTCTCCATTATGAGCTTCTACTATTGCCTTAGTTATAGAGAGTCCTATTCCTGATCCTCCAGTGATTCTAGCCCTTGACTCATCAGCTCTATAAAACCTTTCAAAGATATATGGAAGATGTTTTTCTCCTATTCCAATTCCATTATCTTTAATAGAAATCCTTATTTCATTATTTAAATTGTACCAATTAATATTTATGATCCCACCATAATTTGTATATTTTATTGCATTAGAGATTATGTTTATAATACCTTGGCTCATCTTATCTCTATCTACATTTAAAATATAAGATTCTCCCTCTACTACAGTCCTTATGTTCTTGTCCTTTAGACTCTTTTCAAAGTTAATTAATATACCATTAAATATGTCTTTTATATCCTCTTTACTTCTTTTAAGATTTATATCTTCTCCTTCAAATTTTGAAAGTTTATCTAAATCTCCAATAAGCCTATAAAGTCTTTGGATTTCTTCATGAATACTAGATAACCTCTCCTTAGAAGGTTCCCAAATTCCATCCATTATAGCTTCTAAGTGACTTTGTATAGTTGTAAGAGGTGTTCTTAATTCATGAGCTATATCCTTTGTTAGGACTTTTCTAAGAGTTTCCTGTTCATCTAATGATTTAGCTAAATAATTTACAGAGGCTATAAGGCTATTTATCTCATATATATTTGTATTTTCATCTATAGGGTTTTTATAGTTATGAGCTGCTATAAGCTTTGATGTATTAATTACCCTAACTATTGGCTTAACTATAGACCCTGAAATTAAAATTCCTACAAATACTGCAAGTATTATACCAACAAAGGCTACTATAATTAATATTCTATTTAGCATCTTAAAAAATAATATTTCTGATTCACTATAATAGTAGGGTCCATAATATCCTATATATGCTACCCCTACTTTATTTCCATTATCTAAAATATCATAATTATTCTCTATGTAATTCCCCTGGAACTTTGGGAATAAGTCTACCATGTCCTTATTAATTCTTCTAATCATAGATTCACACATGCCGCTATTATATTGCCTGGCATTCCATATTATGCTTTTATTAGAACCCTCTACTCTTACAATAATTCCATTTTCCAAGGCATTAACTCCAATACTTTCAAGCCCCTTAATATCCCATCCACCGTTATGATACTGACTTGTAAGAGATGTTATTATAGAAGTTTTCTTATTTTCTAAATTAGTTACTATATATTTATCAAAACCTTTTTTAATAAATATATTGGCCATTATGCTTATTAAAGCTATTAATATCATAGATAAAATTACAAAATATGCTGTTATCTTGTTTTTTAACTTCACCACTATCTATTCACCGCCAAATTTATATCCAATGCCATGGACTGTCTTTATATATGATGGTTTTTTAGAATTAATTTCTATTTTTTGTCTTATATTTTTTATATGAGAATCAATAACCCTATCATAAACTTCTAGGTCATCTCCCATACTTCTATCTAATAACTCTCCTCTTGTAAATACCTTATTATTAGTAGCAAGTATAAGTAATATCTTAAACTCAGTTGCTGTTAAATTAATTTTTTCTCCACCTTTTACTACCTCATAATTTCCTGTATCTATTATGAGGTCCCCTTGATTAAAAGATAATATCTCCTCTTTACATTTCACACTCCTTTTAAGTACTGCATTAACCCTTGCAACTAGCTGTCTTGGACTAAATGGTTTTGTTATATAATCGTCACTACCTATGCTAAAACCATTTAATATATCATCCTCCTGCACCTTAGCAGTTAACATAATTATTGGAACTTCTGATTCTTCCCTTATCTCCTTGCAGATATCTTCACCCTTAATGTCTGGAAGCATAAGGTCTAATAGTATTAAATCTATATCTTCTTTATGAAATATCTTCAGAGCATCATTTCCATTGTACGCCTTTAATATATTATAATTTTCTTTTTCTAAATAAGCCTCTATTACCTCTACTATTTTTCTCTCATCATCCACAATTAAGATATTTTTATTTTTCAAAGTATTTCACTCCTATAATCTAAATTATATTCATAGATATATCTTATATTAAATTTATGAAGAAACTTTGTAAACCTTATTCCTTTAGTGTAAATTTTATTTTTTATTCCCTAATCACATAAATTCTTCACATGAGATATTTATACTTTTAAAGATATAAGAATATTTTTACCTTAATATTTATAATTCTTATATTTTTAATATTTATTAAGGGGGAATTTTATTGGCTATTCAGGCTGTAAATCTAAATGTTGATGGAATGATATGCACATCTTGTGAAAAAAGAATTAAAGACTCCTTAGAAAAAATAAGAGGTATAAGTGAAGTATCTCCCAGCTTTAAAAAACAAAGGGTTTTTGTTGAATATGATGATACTAAGGTATCCCTTGAAACTATTGCAAAAAAAATTGAATCTGAAGGCTACAGTGTATTAAATTCAACTTCTCAGAAAAGCAAGGCTAAAGAGATTATATGGATTATTGGAATTATATTAATTGCACTTGCTATTATAAGACTTTCTCTGGACTCCGGCGCTTTTAATATGGAGTCTAAGTTAAGTTCTAGTACATCCTATATTATGCTTTTTGTTATAGGTATCTTTACCTCACTCCACTGTGTTGGAATGTGTGGTGGAATATTAATGAGTCAAAGTATAATAACCTTAGAGAAAACTTCTGTCTTTCAAAGAATAAAACCAACTATTTTGTATAACCTAGGCCGGGTTATATCTTATACCCTCTTAGGTGGAATAGTGGGTGCCCTTGGTTCTGTGATTTCAGTATCATTAAGTACCCAAGCATTTATATCCATATTTGCAGGGCTATTTATGGTTATTATGGGATTTAACCTTTCAGGCTTTAGTTTATTTAGAGGATTTTCTGTTAAACTCCCATTTAAAAAATCATTAAAAAGTAAAGCTTCAACTCCATTTTTAGTTGGCCTTTTAAATGGAATTATGCCTTGCGGTCCGCTTCAAACCATGCAATTATATGCTTTAGCCTCTGGTAGCTTTACTCGTGGAGCATTATCCATGATGTTTTTTGCCTTAGGTACAATACCTTTAATGCTTACCTTCGGCTTATTAGTAAATTTTATTAACAGTAAAAATACTAGATATCTAATGAAAACAAGTGGAATATTAGTAATTTTACTTGGTTTTATAATGACAAATAGGGGACTTACCCTTCTTGGAATAAATATTTCACCTAAAGCACTGTTAGGATTTACTTCTAATAATTCTAATATAGAGGTTACAGAAGAAAATAAGGCAATTATTAAGGATGGAAAACAAATAATTAAGATAAAGGCTGATTCCTCTGGTTACTCTCCTAACGTGGTTTTTATACAAAAAAATATGAAAACAGAAATGATAGTTGAGGGAACACAACTTACCTCCTGCAACAACGAGGTTGTAATACCATCCTTAAACATAAAACAAAAATTAAAAAAGGGTGAAAACATAATATCATTTAATTCAAAAGACAGCGATATAAATTATAGCTGCTGGATGGGTATGTTAAAAGGCTATATAAAGGTTGTAGATGATATAAATAACATAACAAGTTCTGATATAAATAGTGCTAAGGATTCTGCACCTAAAAGTTCTTCTCCAAGTTGTTGCAGTGGTCCAGTATCTTCTGACGAAGGCTCCGATAGAACTATATATGGACTTAATCTTTCTGATATTCCTACTGAAAGACTAGTTAAAAAAGCTACTAAAAAGGGTAATAGTCAAAGCTTTACTATAAAAAGTCTTGGGGATGACTTAGAGCCTCTAGTTTTAGTGGTAGAAAAAAACTTAGATACTAATATATCTTTTGATTTTAGTACAATGAAGTCCCCTGATGGCGACTACTACATTTATAATGATACTCCACCTTCTGATAAACTTAAGGTTACTGTTAAAAATTCTAAGGCACAGTTCTCTAAAAACTTTACCAAACCCGGAACCTATATAATTGTTAATGATGACCTTATTTTAGGAGTAATAGAGGTTGTAGATGATATATCTAAGGTAAACCTAGAAGAATTAAGAATAAAGTATATACAATAGATTGTATTTTTATTATAACTATAGATTGAATCTTCCTTCAGATGGTGTTCTTTCCATCATCTGAAGGTTAGATAAGCTCCTCTAGGGTTGTGGCAACTGTTATCCTCCACATAGTAGAGGATGAGGGTATTAAAGCTTATAGCCATCAGAGAAAATTTAAAATACATGAAGGTGAAAACTTTTACTTGACTTCCTAAGGACAATTTGTTATACTATTTTAAAAATTAAGTTTAAATGCTTTGATGAGAACTAGTAAGTTATCATATTCTTTTAAAGAGAGTTCCCGGCTGGTGAAAGGGGCAAAGAAGGATAATCTGAATACATCTCTGAGCATCCCATGGAACCTTTAAGTAGTACATGAGAGACGGAAACTTCCACCGTTAAAAGGATAGAGTATCACATATTTTATTATGTCGTACTTGATAAGGTTAATATAGTGATATATTAACGAACTAAGGTGGTAACACGAAGTATATATGCTCTCGTCCTTATATTTTATAAGGATGAGGGCTTTTTTTATTTTTTATTCTTAAGAAGATTTTATTAGTCCACTTAAGTTAAACCTTAAAACATTGTAAAAATAAAGGGATTAGCTACCCCTTTTTAATATAACCATGGTTTTTAATTAGGTATACCTAAGAAATTATAATAATAATTTTGGAGGGAATCATTATGAAATCAATAGATGAACAAATTAAAATAATATCAAAAGGTGTAGATGAAATTATAAATACTGAAGAACTTTCTGAGAAACTTAAAAATTGTATAGATAATAATAAATCTTTAGTTGTAAAATTAGGTCTTGACCCTAGTGCCCCAGATATTCATATTGGTCATGCCGTAGTTCTTAGGAAAATCAAACAACTACAAGATCTTGGTCATAGATCAGTTATTATAATTGGGGACTTCACTGGTATGATTGGAGACCCTACTGGTAAGTCAAAGGCTAGAAAACAGCTTACTAAGGAGCAGGTTTTAGCAAATGCTAAAACCTATGAAACTCAAATATTTAAAATTTTAGATAGAGATAAGACAGAAGTTAGATTTAATAGTGAATGGCTAGAAAAGCTTAATTTTAGAGATGTTATCGAATTAACTTCTAAATACACAGTGGCTAGAATGCTGGAGAGAGAAGATTTTAAAAATAGAATGGTTAACCATCAGCCTATAGGTATTCATGAGTTCTTCTACCCTTTAATGCAGGCTTATGATTCTATTTCTATAAATGCAGATATTGAACTTGGAGGAACTGATCAAAGATTTAACCTGCTTATGGGAAGAACTATGCAAAAAGAATTTCATAAGGAAGCTCAAATAGCTATAATGATGCCTATACTTGAGGGATTAGATGGTATTGAAAAAATGAGTAAAAGTCTTGGAAACTACATTGGTATTACTGAACCTGCTAATATTATGTATTCCAAAACCATGAAAGTTCCAGATGAGCTTATTATAAAATACTTTAACCTAGCAACAGATATTCATCCTGATGAAATAAAGATTATAGAAGATAACCTTGAAAATGGAAGAGTAAATCCAAGGGATATAAAAATGGACTTAGCTCACGAAATCGTAAGACTGTACCACGGAGAAGAAGCTGCTTTATTAGCAGAAAAAGAATTTAAGGCGGTGTTCCAAAATAACTCTATACCAGAAGATCTTAAAATAGTATCCCTAACTAAAGAGGATAACCTTATTAATGCTATTTCACTTTCTACCTTTGCCTCATCAAATAGTGAAGCTAGAAGGTTAATATCCCAAGGTGGAGTTAAAATAAATGGGGAAAAAGTTTTAGATGTTAAGGCTGTTAACCTATCTAATAATGATATAATTCAAGTTGGTAAATATAATTTTTTCAAGGTATCCATTAAAAATAATTAATAATATTTAAACTTAAAGCCATCTACAATAAATAATATTGTAGATGGCTTATTTTATAATTTAAACCTTTGAGTTATTTCACTTAAGTTTTGAGCTAAATCTGCTTGAGATCTTGCTGTCTCTGTTACACTTCTCATAGCTTCTGTTGCTTCACCCACACTACTTAATATGCTTGAAGAATTCTCTGCTGCATCTTGAGTATTATCTGCTACTCCTTGTATTGCGGAAGCAACTTGATCTATTGTTGCATTTATTTCTTGTGACATGGCTGCAATATCCTCTGACATTACATTTAGGAAGGTTGCATCCTTATTATACTGCTCTCCTATCTTAACAAAGCTTTCATAATCCTTTGTAACTTTTTCATCTATAAATTTCAGGATTCCTTGAGTATTTACAGATAAATTATCAAAGGCCTTCTTAACCTTATCCACAGTAACTTGTATTGTGCTTACTGTATGAGAAGATTGTTCTGCAAGTCTTCTAACCTCTTCAGCAACAACTGCAAATCCTTTTCCATGTTCTCCAACCCTAGCTGCCTCTATAGCTGCATTTAAAGCTATAAGGTTTGTTTGATCGGATATACTTGAAATAGCATCTGCCATTACACTTATTTCTTCAACTACTTTTCCTTCTTCAATAGCCTTTATTATCCTCTCATGCTTTTCTTCATACAGCTTTGTAGCTTCATAGTTAAATTCTTGAGCCTTATTTTTTACCTGAATTGCTCTTTCACTTATATTAGAAGACTCTGTACTACCATCTACTGCTTTAGTTGAAAGTTGAACTGAGCTTGAAGCTATTTCTTCACTAGATGCAGTAACTTCTTCTGCCACAGCACTGGATTCAAGTGTTGAAGTAGCGATGATTTTGGCACCATCATTTATGCTATCTAACTTAGATGTCATTTCCTCTGATACAGCATACAATTCTTCGCTTCCTGCATTTAAGTCCTCTGAATTCTCTATAATAACTTTAACTAAAGTCTTTATATCTTCATGAGCCTTATTTAAGGATACAGCTGTTTCACCAAATTCATCTTTTCTATCATTCTCTATAGGAGTAGTAAAATCATAGTCTGCAATCCTCTTAGCAAAGTCTTTTATCTTATCTAAGGGATTTGTTATATCCTTAGTTATTACATACATTAAGAATATACTTAGCAGTAATATAACTACAACTGCTCCGATTATTATAGACTTTGTAGCAAGAACTAAATTATTAACATCTTCACTTTGTTTATCCTTATATTCTATTGTTACATCTATTACCTTATCTATAAGACTTAACCAATCATTTTGAGTATTTTCTAATGTATTAACAGCATTTACAGTTTCTTCATCTGTACGATCTGCCTTCTTAGCAATTTCTTTAAAATCACTTAATATTTTTTTAGCTTTTTCAGCCTCTTTTCCTATGGCCTCTAAGGAATCTTTTCCTTTTGGAGTAACAAATGCAGTCTTCATGTTACTATAAATTTCATCATATTCCTTCATACTCTCATTAAAGGCTCTTTCTTCTTCCATCATTTTATTTTGGTCATCACTAACCAGTAAAAGCATATAAGAAGCAAATGCCTTATTTATCTTACCTTTAATGTCGTATGAGTACTGAACTTTTTTAACACTATTTTCTGATACATCAGTAAACAGGTCCTGAATCTTATTTATTCTACTTACTGATAAAAGCGATAATATAAATATCAATAATATTATTATTGAAAAGGACAGTGTCATCTTTGTTTTCACCTTAAAATCTTTAAACTTCGCCATTAATTTGCCCTCCTTATTTTTTATTGACATTAATTTATCGTCAAAATCATTATTTTCTTTACATATTTTTTAACATTTAATTAAAGAATTTGCTATTAATAGTTAATTTTTAAAATTTAATTTATTATAATCAACTAATTTTTAAAATATAAAAAGGTTAGTACAAATATGGATTCTACTACTCTACAATATTTCATTTATTATATAAATTAACTTTACCTATTGACCTTATAGTTACTATAAGCCTTACACTTGTATAAGGCTCATTATAAAAGGAGGGATTTTAATGAGTAAGAATCTTGATTTGCTTAATGACAATGTTAGTGGAATTTTTTTCAAATATTTAATTCCAAGTATAGGAGGTATGCTAGGAACTTCTCTATATGTACTTGCAGATACATACTTTGTAGCTAATGGTATAGGTAGTACAGGCCTTACAGCTTTAAATATTTCTATTCCAATTATGAATCTCTTTAATGGTTTAGGATTACTCTTTGGAATAGGCGGAGCCACAGCTCTTTCCATAAGTAAGGGTAGAAAAAAATATAATGAACTAAATGATATTTTTACTGATTCTATTACCCTATGTTTAATCACAGGAATACTCTTAACTTTAATAGGATTACTATTTTTAAATCCTATTGTCTCTTTACTGGGTGGTTCTCCTGACACATTTAGCATGGCTAAGGAGTATTTAAAAGTTATATTTACCTTTACCATAGCTTTTTTTCTTAATAGTACTATGACAGTTATAGTTCGTAATGATGGTGCACCAAAACTTGCTATGTGGGGTATGCTATCTGGTACTATTTCTAATATATTTTTAGACTATATATTTATATTTATATTCGGTTGGGGTATGTGGGGAGCTGCTTTTGCTACTGCTTTATCTCCAGTTATAAGTTTATGTATTCTAAGTACACACTTTATTAAGAAAAATAATAATATTAATTTTAAGATTCCTAGTATAAATAGAAATAGAATTCAAAGAATTATATCTAATGGTTTATCAAGTTTTGTCACAGAGCTATCTTCTGGTATTGTTATATTCGCATTTAATACTGTAATATTGGCTCTTAAAGGAGATATAGGAGTTGCTGCCTATGGAATAATAGCTAATATTTCTCTTATATGTGCTTCTATATTCACTGGAGTTGGACAGGCTCTACAACCTATAACTAGTGTAAATCATGGAGCAGGTAAAACTAAAAGGGTAGAAGAAGCCTTAAAATTTGCTATTTTCACAGCTTTAAGCCTTGGGATTATATTCTTACTAATTGGATATGTGTTTCCTGAAACCATTACGTCCTTATTTAATAAAGATAATAATCCTGAACTTACAGCAATAACAGTGAAAGGTATATATCTATATTTTATAGCATTTATATTTATGGGATTAAATATTGTAGTAATATCCTATCTTCAATCTATTGAGAATGCTAAAATATCTACTATTATATCCATGTGCCGTGGACTCATATTTATACTTATAGGATTATTCATACTTCCACGATTTATGAATATTCATGGAGTTTGGCTTACAATGCCCTTTGCAGAAATAGGTACCATTGTATTATCTCTTACCTGGTTTAAAAATGTACGTAATATATTATTTCATAGTGCAAAGACTTTTAGAAAAACAAGCTTCAGATAATACTTTAATCCTATTTAAAAGATATGCTTTTATAATCAGTTCACTATTAAAATATTTTAGCAATATTGATTTAATCCTAAAAGCCATGTTTTAAAGCCATTATAAGAGAATACAGAAAATTTTTAAGTATAAACTAAAAAGAGAATGTACCATGATGAATATATATTATGGTACACCCTTTTTATTAACGAAAATTTATTATCTTAATTACTAATATCTTTATAAAATATTGGTATGCTCTATAAATATTCTTACTCCTATAATTATAAGTATAAATCCACCTATTATTTCAGCTTTACTACTAACTAAATCTCCAAATTTCTTTCCAATTATTACTCCTATGGAACATATAATAAATGTGACTATAGCTATAATACATGAAGAAGCTATTATTGACATATCTAAAAATGCAAAACTTATCCCTACAGCCAATGCATCAATACTTGTAGCTATAGCCAAAATAACTATCTCTTTATTATTTAATACTTGTACACATTCCTCTTCTATTGTTTCTTCCTTTTTAGATTTAACAGCTTCATAAATCATCTTTATACCTAAGACACTTAAAAGTATAAGAGCTATCCAATGGTCCAAGCTAGTTATATAATCTTTAAACCCTACTCCTAGTATCCATCCTATAATTGGCATTATCCCTTGGGCTAAGCCAAAACATAAGGCTATCTTTAAATTGTCCTTGAGCCTTATATCTGTAATAGTCATCCCCTTAGTTACAGCCACAGCAAATGCATCCATTGATAGACCAACAGCAATTAATAATATTGATAAAATACTCATTTTCACACTCTCCCCTAAAACTTATCTTCTATTTTTCATGTAAATACCTTCCCTCTCCTAATATGCTATATAAAAATTATTCTTTATAACCTTTTCTCAATTAAAAGTTCGCAATCATCTTACTACAAATAAAATATTCACTCCCCTCTTTGAATATATTTTGTAAAATGATTCTAAACTTCAATATCCCCCTCTAAAAAATCATAAGAAGTTTCTTTAAACATAATTATTTTATAGCTATTATTAATTATCTAATTCTTAAGTAAATTAAATAATTAGGGATGGAATTTATAAATAAAAAAATAAAGACCTTTAACACAAAGATATAATTATATCCTGTGTTAAAAGTCTCACCGTGACAATGTCATGATAAAGCCAGGTTTAAAACCATTATGTTGACTTTATCTCCCTATTTGGGTGGTTACTCCCTTTTAAAATCAATTGTATAAAATTTTATTTTTTCTTATATTATATAAATATTGTATTCTAATAAAATTTAACTGTCAATTACCATTTGCCATGAATATATAAATACTGTAAACTTACCATCTATAATTTCATAATTTTTAAGTGACTCTATGGCTTTATCTAAGTTACTTTTCTTAGAATAAAATATCAATAGATTAGAATCTTTATCTATAATAAAATTATATATTCCGCCTTGGAAAATATGCTATAATTGGAATATTAATAGAAATATTTTGCGACACAATTGTAAAATCTACCGACTTAAAGGAGGATTTAAAATTGGAAGGTATTCGTATTGAAACACCTAATCTAATTCTTAGAAATTTTTCACCATCAGATTCCAAGGATGTATCATATTATAGTCAGCAGCCAAATGTATCATATTGGATGTCTGATATGATTTTCCTTAATGAGTCTGTTGCACTTTCTTGGATAAATCGTGTAAATAAAAACTTTAATACCACTGATCCTTTTATAATATTAGCAATTGAACATAAAATTGATGGTATATGTATTGGTGTTGTTGGAGTTCATCCAAAAGCTGAAATAGATGATGAAGTTGAGATCTTATATGGTATTTCTGATAATCACCAAAGTAAAGGATATGGAACTGAAGCATCTAAAGCACTAATTCAATGGGTTTTTGAAAATACTCAATTAAAATCCCTAACTGCAATTGTAAAACCAGATAATACTCCATCTAAAATTGTAATTGAAAAGCTTGGCTTTAAACATGTTGATACTAAAATGGTACACTATGATGGTGCTATGTGTAAATTTAATTATTATAAGTTATACAATAATTAAACCCAGTAATTCTTACATTTAAGATTTATAGATGGACAACCCCACCTATAAATCTTAAATATTATTTTAAAACTATATTAATATATGATTCTTAATATTCTTTATAATATTGGTACACAAATTTCACAATAATGCTTATTTACCATCTTCATTGAATAGCGTTCAAAAATAGGTCTTCTATCATCAAACTCATAATTTCTTTTTGATAACTCAGGAAATATCTCCATCCATGCTTTTTGCATAGCCTCCCCCGTATGACTTATTTTGAATACACAATATTTTCCACCCATAGTTCTTCCAAAATTAATATGCTTATTATCACTCTTAAGTTCATCCGAAATAACTAAACATGTATCATATCGACAATATTTAGATTCCGTGAATTGAGGGTTATCTTGAGCTATTCCTAATATGATTGACCTTTCATTAAACAAGCCTTTTTCTCTAGCCCAACTTTTTAATTTTTCCATTACTTGCACATTTTCTGAACCATAAGGACCTGTTTTTCGTATATAAGCAATCTTATATGATGGTATCATTTCAATATTAATATTCATAGTCTACCTTCTCTTTTTTATAGAGTACATCGATGCCTGAATTTATCATATAATGCTTTAAAATGTATTTCAACTTATTTTTTAAAATTACCAACTTCTTATTTATTGAGCTATTTACATAATACAATCATCATCTTTCATCTATAAATACTTTACTATATACTGAAAATCAATAAAAATATTTCTTTACTTATTTTTACTTAGAAAGAAAAAATAATAGATATCTAATATTAATTTAGTAATATTAGATATCTATTCAAGCATTAAATACTTTAAGTAGATTATATACTTTTAGGTTTATCTAATCACCTTTTATACCTTTAAATTAACATAAAAATATTTATATATTTATTATAAAATATAACTTTTAGCTACTAAGAAAGCTCATAAAATAACCTAATTTCTCTCTTCTATTAAATCTATAAACTCATCAATATGTTTTAATTCTTTTCTTTTCATTATTAGCTTTCTTGCTAAATTTATAGACTTTTTCTGCACATCCTCCCTTTCCTTTTCCTCTATTAAGGTAATATCAATTACAGGAGCTAGTCCATATATTCTTCTTATTATTTTACATGCTGCATATCCTATAGATGATTGCATTATAGATAGAATGTATTTTTCCATATATATATTATTCATCATTATTGGACAACTAACATATCTCTCCCATAGATTTATAAATTCTCTTTGAAAAACATTCCACATATCTCTTATAACATTTAAAAGATACCCTTCCATTTCTCTTCTTTCTTCTAAGTTGCTTCTATGATAATTTTGTGACTCATAACTTAATATTATGTTAGCCCAAAATGCTCCTATATCAAACCCTATGGGACCATAGAATGCAAATTCACCATCTATTATCTTTAGTTCCATATCATTAATTAGAATACTTCCTGTATGAAGGTCTCCATGAATTAAACTCTGAGCTTTAGTCATAAATTCTTCTCTAAGCTCTGATACTTCACTTTGCAATCTCTTATCATTAATTAACTCTTGTACAACTGGCTCTAACCATGGATTAATCTTATTTTTAGGACAATTATAATAAGGATTAACAAAAACTAATTCCTCAGTAATTCTACATAACTCTGGATTTATATACATCTTCACCTTTTCTTTTTTCTTAAGAGGGTCTAAATATAAATCACTATTACAAAATGTAGTTTTTGCTAAAAATTCTCCTATGCCTTTTCCTAAATGCTCATATTTTTTCCCACTGATTAATTCTTTTCTTAGAATTATATGCTCATTAAAGTCTTCCATTATAATAAGATACATATTTCCATCATAATGATATACCTTAGGAAGAAACTTAGGCACAAGATTTCCTTGATCCCTTAGATATTTATTTTCTATATCTATCCTTTCAAGACATAGCTTCATGGTTTCATCTATCCTTAAAGTTGGCAATGACTGCTTTAGTATTACACTTTTATGTTTATCTTCCTTACTTTTAATCCTGAATACCTGATTTAAGTTACCGTCACTTATTTCCTCACATATTAAATCCTCTTTTTCTAAAAACTTAATATGCTCCTTTACATAGTCTAAGGCTGTGCATATATTCAATCTCTTATACATATGCTTCACTACTCCCTAACCCTATCTAGTCCTTTTAATCCAAGAGCTGCTACCCCTATGGCAAGTAAAATGATAGCCTCTTTTATATTTAACGAATTTAATATGTTTAATACTATAACTGCAACCCCAGTTCCTAATGCAATGGCAGAACATATTGTGTTTAGTATGTTTTTCATATTAACACTCCTTTAAATTTTTAATATATAAAAAGTACTCTTTAGTAATTACTTAAAACCTTGTTTTAAATTGTTTAGTTTATTATAGAAATCTCTTACTAAGGTAAACTCCTTATTTTGAATTAAGCTAAGCTCTTTTAACTTTTTCTTATTCTCTCTTTTTATCTCCTCATAATCTCGTCCTTCTACCTCATCAAAGCCATATATTCTTGCATTATGGGTAAATTCACTATTCTTATTTTTAAACCTATCTTTATTCCACTCTAAAAGACCCTTGTAATCCACCAAATCTTTTCGTATCTCTATGTTATATTTTTCTGGATATTTACCAATTAAGCTATTAGGAACTAAGAAATATTCATTAAGCCAGAAGTTATTTATCTTTTCTATATTTTCTTTTATAAAGTTATATGTGTCTTTAAAATCCTCATGAAACTCATGGGGTAATCCAATTATAACCTCTAGTTCTGCCCATATTCCTATATCTTTGCACCATTCTAAAACCTCTTTTAATTTTTCAAGATCTAGTCTCTTGTCAACTAAATCTAAAATCTTCTTACTTCCTGATTCAAAACCAAAAACTAGTTTTTCACATCCTGCTTCTTTCATAAGTTTTAATCTTTCATATGTCATTCCATTTACTCTTGCACAATCAGACCAATAAATCTCTAAGTTTCTATCCTTTACCTCATTACAGAACTCTTCAATAAAGGTACCTGAAAAGTTAAAAGTATTATTAAGAAAATAAAAATAATTTGTGTTATATTTACTTTTTAAATACTGAATATCATCTACTATTTCCTTAACCCTTCCCCCTACAACTTTTCCTCTATCATAATCACTTTGAGTACAGAAAGCACAATTATAAGGACAATTGTAATTAAATATATAAGGTAGAACTACCTTTCTTTCAATATTAGAGTTCTTCTCCTTATTATGTCTATATGCTAAGGATGAAACCCAATCTGGCCACTTATATATCTGGGTGCAGCCCTCTTTATTACTTTTAGGCAATACCCTCTCATAGTTCTTCATGTTTAAATTTTCCCAGTCTGGTCTTATAATACAAGGAGTGTTCTCTCCATTATCTAGAATTTCATCATTATTTAGTCTTAAGAGACCTTTTAAATTAATTAAAGTTTCTTTTTCTTCTCCCTTGTTTAAAGAATTAATTATATTAAATATAGTCTTTTCTCCTGGACCTTTTATAATATAACTAAATTCTTCTAAAACTCCCTTCCATAACTCCTTGTAAAACTCCTTAAATATATAAAGATATGAAATGTTATTTCCTCCAATAAATATTGGCTTTTCTGTTTTTCTCTTTAAATAAGCTGCTATTATAAAACCTAAGTGTATTTGCATCAAGGAAAAATCTGCCCCTATGGAACTCCCAAAGGAATCATATTTACTTAAGTCTATTCCATTTAGCAGATATCTAGCTATTTTCTCTATATCCTTATCCTCTTTTCCTTTAATATAATTTAAAACCCTATCTTTATCATAAATACACTTAAAAAGTTCTATGTTTTTATCTATATCTACATTATCCTGATTCTTATTATCCATATAGTTAAGATCAAACATATATGTTTCGATATCTCTCCCTTTTAAGTAGCCTGATAATACCCCAAGACTTATTGGTGGAATAGATGGTTCTTCTAAATTAAACAAGGCTTTCTCAGAAGGAATTAATACTATACATAGATTCTTTATCATCTTTAAAACCTCCTAATACTATAGATTCAACTATATAATTTGGTTTCCAAAGTGAACTTAAACTTTTCTTAAGTTCTATAATCCTTTCTCCTATTCTCTCTTTCTTTTCCTCGTTAAAAAGCATTTCTTCCACTTCTCTTATTACATCACTTTTATCAAATTGCTCTACAGTACTTATAATATCCATGTATGGGTTTCCTTCCATAAGTGGCTTTAAAAACTTATACCATCCTACTGGATACATATAATATCCATAGGTATAGACATCATCCCCCACTTTAGAAAACTTAGAATTCATAAGCATTATACAGGGTATCCTTGAAAGAGCGAGTCTTATCATAGAGGTAGAAGTTATATTTCTCCCAATATATAAGTCACTTGCCATAGCATATTTATCAAAGTCCTCTGTTGCCATAGAGGTAATCCTTTTAATATTATTATTCAATGAATACTTAGCCTCATCTCCTATATATAGGATTAAATATCTTTTACTTAAATCACTAAGTATTGACTCATATATTTTATCTGATATGGATATAAATTCATCGGCCCCTTTATATTTTCCATGGATATTCTGCCAGGTAGCTGAAGTCACCATTATAATTTTTTTATCTTTAGGAAGCCCTAATTCATCCCTGTACTTTTCCTTATTATCTTTGTTATATGGTAAAAAATCTTGAATAAGTGGATATTTAAATTGATTATTTTCTGAAGCTAAATGAGGATTAACAATTGGGCATGGTGCTAGTTTAAACCCATAATCCTCTATTTTGGTATTTTTAAGTATATTAGAGTTGAATCCATATGTGTCCATGGCTTCTCTTTGTAATTCCCAATGAAAGTTATCAAAGGTTCCTACTTTCCCTGAAAATATTTCTAAGTCATTAATATTTATTCCATAATGCTTTTCACAATAATGATAATTTAAAAAATCTGACAATATAATTATTTCTGGCTTAATTCTAAGTTCTATATCCTTTAATAAAACCCTATTTATTTTAGAGGCCTTAGGTATTAGTATGGTGTACGGGAAATTAAGACTTTTTACTACTTTTTCATGTCGTGGTGGTATTAAAAAATGTGGCTTATGACCATATTTCTTTATTTCCTTTGCAAATTCAATGGCTATTATAAGCTCTCCATAAGCCCAAAAGCTAGTTACAACAAATAATACCTTCAAACTCATCCCACCCATAAAACTCTAAGTATTCTTTATATACCCCACCACATTTCTTATTCTTAATACAGTTATTGCACACCTTTCCCTGATTACGAGTTTGTTTTTCCATAAAGTTATCATAGTTTGGCAATATAACATTATGGTAAAGAAGCTTGTACTTTATCTCTTCCCAGTTTATAAGGTGCTTGCTATAGTCCCCTAGGATACATGGAGGAAATCCTTCCAATGTAACAAAGGTATTTAATTTTATAGCTGCATCAACAGCCTCTTTAACATAAGGTACTATATCAGTAAGCTTTGGAGTTACCTCATAAAAATTTTTATAAGCTTTTCCTGTTGGATGTATAGCTGAAATATTTATATGATCTACTTTAAGTTCTTTTATGTTATACTCTATTATTTCCTTAAGTTTTTTATAGTTTTGTTTACAAACAACTGTATTAGTTCTAACCTTAGCTCCAAGTTCCTTCACATTCTTTATTCCTTCTACTACTTGATTAAAACATTTTTCCTTAACTCCACAAATTTCATCTAGAACCTCTTCATTGTTAGAATGTAATGAAACCACAAATAAATTTACTCCTAACTCCACTGTAGTTTTTGCAAAGTCTTTATCAGCTAAGGCTCTTGCATTAGTTTGTATTGATACATTAGGATAACCTAAATCTTTAATCTTTTCTAAAACTTCTAGAAAATGAGGACATATACAAGGCTCTCCCCCATGGATGTTTACCACCTCATAGCCTCCATCTTTATTACTCTCAAGAAATTTAAATATAACCTCTTTTTTTACTAACTCTTCCCTATCTTTATGTGAGTCTACCACACAAAATATACAAGAATTATTACAAGTATCCGTTAAATGTATGCTTAATCCTTTCATAGTTTACCCCCATTAATAAATAAATCATTATATACATTATTAAGTAAGTAGTTATATAACTTGTCTGTACAACCAATGTCATAGCACATCCCCTCTGGAAACATGATAGCCTTAGCCTTAAGCCCTTTTTCTACGGCTTCCATAAATATACTGCTCATTAGTAACTCTCCTTTATCTCTTTCTTCTCCCTTTATATACCTTAAAACTCTAGAATGTAGTAATTCTGTGAATTTAGGAGACCATACAGCAACATTCCATGAATTATATATTTTTGTTGATTTAGGCTTATCATATATCCCTAGCACCTCTCCATTTTTACCTATTTCCACTGGTGCTAATTCTTTTGGATTATCAGAAGGAAAAACTCCTAATGCTAAATCTAACTCCTCTTCTATAAAGGCTTTATATAAACTTCTAAAACATGTACTTGGCTTAACCACAGTATCTGGCATTCCAAAGAATACATCCTTATCTTTAACAAAAGGATAGGCAATATCAAGGGCTACAGGCATAGCATATAAGTTATTAGCAAGATCCTGTATCAAATATGCCATATTTACATCATACCCATTCCCATCTCCATAAAACCTTATAAGCTCAGTCTTTTGGGTATTCACCACCATATATAAATTGTCTACTCCAGCATTTTTCATATTTTCTATAATGTACTCTGAAATTACCTTAGGAACCCTTATCTCTTTTTTATTCTCATCTAAAGCAGTCTTATATCCTAAAGGGATTAACTCTTTCCATATCTGAAGAGGTTTCATCCTTTTCCCTATTCCTCCTGCTGGTATAACTGCAACCTTCTCCCTACTGCTAACTTTCATTATATCCCTCCTTTAATCAAAGAATTTTATATAAATATCTCTTTCTTTTATAAATAAATTTACTTTCTATATATTATCATATTCTAGTTGAATGGTAATTTTTCGTCTAACATATTCCTGCTTAATAGAGTTATCAAAATTCACATAATTCTCTTCCATATCTCCATATAGGCATAATCCATTTTCTACATCTATCATTATGTGACCAGAGTAAAAAGACTTTCCTTCCTTTGATGCTTTTTCATGGCATATCTTAACCTTTGAGTCATCACAATAATATTGAAATATAAAACATAATTTCTCTAAGCAAACTCCATATCCCATATACTTAAAATAAAACTTACCATTTTTAAAGGAGGACTCATCTTTATATAATCCAAGTCCTATAAAGCTTTCTTGGTTCGATATCTCATCTATCTCTACGAATTTACCAATTGAACTAAATATTTTATTATTAGAATGTATTATAGATATAAAGCTTTCAAAGGTTATAATATCAAAGGCTTGCATTATTAAGAGGTATACACTTGGGGTCTTTGGGAGCTTATTGAAAGAATTATATAATGACTCATACTGTTCTTTCTCCCTAGTAAAAGGAGTATCCCCAAATAACTTCTTTCTTATTTCTTCTTCCTTTATTGAATATAATGCATGATTAAGAATAACTGACTTAGGAAAATTCCAATTCATCCAAGTGTTATTAGAGGAATTTCTAAACTTAACATCTTCCCAAGAAATTTCTGTGAAGAAAACATTATTTTCAGGAGAGCTAACTATATTTCTTATATACCTAGAATGTAATTGCTGTAGCCTTTCCCTGTTATTCTTTAAATCAATATATCTATTATCCATGGTTATTTTATATCTACTCTTATGACCAATAGTTATATTTAAATTACTATTTGGTATTTCATTAAATAACCTCTTAAGTTCTAAAATATGCATCTCCTCCTTTATCCTTTTCTATAATCTCTTCCATAACTTCAAAGGAGTCTTTAACTTTATAATATTTTTCTATAAAGTCCATCTGCTGTTTTTTTAATTCCTCTATAAAAACTTTATTATTAAGAAGATTATCTAGGGCGGAAACTGCTTCACTCACCTTAAACATGCTAGCTACTTCAAAGGTTTTTACATAAGGATTTTCTTTTAATACAGCTGTTAGAAAATTACTCCATCCAAACACACTAGCCTTAAATGGATAGACTACTTTTACTTCATCAGCCATCTCTCTATACCACAATGGCATTTCTTTTATTCTGTTAGTTAATTTATAAAACTCTATTAATTTGTTGTTTTGAAAAACTAAGGAAGGTACATTACCAAGTATAGCTTTAGTTAATGTAATTGAAACAATATTAGTAGTTATATATAGATCTGATATTAATAAGTACTTTTCAAATTCTTCTGATGGTAGACCCTTATAATGTATATAGTTTATATTTTTAGACTTTCTCTCTATCCATTCCCCATGCCCTACATGGATTACTGTTACCTTTTCATTTAACATTTCTATATAGTTGTATAGAATTTTAGGTATCCATTTTATAAGCATTGATAAGGCTGGAATCCTATATATATTTAAAGTTTCCCAATAAGATGTGGTTATAAAAATTATCTTTTCTTCTTCTTTTAAATCAATACTATTTTTTATCTTAATCTTTTCTTCAAATTGTAGGGGTTTTATATGATTAAATAGTCTAAAATATCCTTCCTCCTTACTCCTTGGCATGGTTAAAGGACAGTTCTTTACTATATAATCACACTGATCTAACAAAGGTTTTAACTTTTTATTTATTCCTCCATAATAATCTATGGAATACCCTGCTTCTGAATACTCATATTCATCTAAGCTGATTATAGGAACTTTATACTGTTTTAAAAAACTTAAGTTTATTCCACTCCAATTCTCAGAGTATTCTACAGTAAAGGCATCACATAAAATTATATAACTTGGAAGAATATTTTTTATATAATTTTCCACTATACTACGATTCTTTTCTCTTCCATCTAATGTATCTAGATACAAAAATGATATTTCCTTATCACTTACATACATCTTATGTTTTTTAGGTAATATAAAATGTATATCATAATTATCCCTTGGTAATGATTTCTGAAAAGAATCTGCAATGGTGAGTTCTCCTGATGAAAGTTCTCCTAGTATCATAAACATTAATTTAACCATAGCTATTACCCCTATATTAAAAGTAAATCTCTTCTATTAAAGTAATCTTTTCTACTATATCACCATCCCCAGATATCTTAAGCTTGTTCTTGTATTCCACTAAAAAACTTCTAAAAAAATCTGATATTAACTCTATCTTACCTCCTTCTAATTCCTTAGAATCATCTATTATTTTTATTGCCTTATCCCTATTAGACATAGAATAATATATTTCTGATAAAAATATATAGGTCACTATATAATAGGACTTATATTCAGATTTTTTTTGCTCATCTATTAAGTTCTCCAGTCCATTAATTATGGTATCCTCTGCTTCGTAACTAAAAGATAAAAGCCTGTATTTCATTATTAACATTAACCAATTAAGTGGTTCCTGTTCTAGTATTCTATCTATAGCACCAATAATATCATTCATTATAGAAAAAGATACCTCATTATTATATTGATTAATGGTTTCATCATGCTTTGCTAAAAACCAGTTATAAAATATAAAGGTTAATGCTTTTTCCCTATTATCTAAATCACTATAATATAGGTCCTTAACCTTTTTATTATAACTACTATCCTTATATTTTAACTTAGCTAAAAAAGCACTAGTTCTAACACTTTCTTCTACTTTACTATCAATATAAAGCAAAGCCATACTATATATCATCCTCCGTTGCCTTTTCAACTTCTTCATTACCCTCTAAGTCTGGTGTATATACTGCTGAATCTGCTGCAAAAAACTCTTCCATATTCTCTGGGGTTAGTTTATCATAATCATCTTCTCCTAAAGACTTAATGAGTATCTTCTGTACTTCTGATAGTTCATAATCATTAAGAATTTCCTCTGGTTCTTCTATAAGTCTCTTTTTAAACTCCCCATCTTGTACTGCCTTCATTATTATCTCTTGTATTGCTGTGCCGCTATTATTTACGGTCTCCATTACCTTGTCATTTTCTCTTTCTTTAAAATCACTCATTTAAACCCCTCCATAAAATATTAATTTATATAAATTTATATAAATAATGCTGCTAATATTAAAGGTAAAAATATTAAAGCAGCTATTAAATCTTTATTACCTTCCTTATTTTTATTATCCCATTTAAAAAGCCTGTAGCTTAAAATATAGGATAATACTGCCATAATAAATAATATTATTAAGGCTTTTGAAGAAGGTATACCGCCCTTTAAGCTTTCTGTCCCCATTGCTAAGTTATTAATACTATTCATTGCATAGGTACTTGGAATTAATTTAGAGATTGTTTTTAAAGACTCTGGCATAGATTTTATTGGAAGCATTAATCCACCTATCATTACAGATGGTATAAAAATTAACTGAGCCCATAAGGTGGTTACTCTTGAATTATTACTACATACCCCTATAAGTATTGATAACCCTAAGTTTACAAAAGCAAAAACTCCACATATTAGTACTAGATATAATGGGTTTTCAGGGATATTTGCATTAAAAAATACCTTTGATGAGAAATATATTATTATTGAACTTATTAAAATATGAAAAAGAGTTGATATGGTTATAAGTGATATTATTTGTAGCCTGCTTATTCCATATATTTTGTAGCTTCTATATACTCCATTATCTCTTGAAGAAACTATAAGGTTTGGTATGCTTAATATAGTAGCTGCCATAATACTAAATATTATCATAGAAGGTATCATCTGCTCTTTAAAATCTGGTTGTAATTTTCCCATTATATTTCCTATGAAAAAGAAAAATCCTAGAGGAAATAAATAATTCATAAATAATATGGATTTATCCCTAAGTCCCATATTAAATTCTATTTTTAAGTGATATAAAAAATTCTTCATATTTACACCTCCTGCTCAGTTAATTTTATAAAGGTGTCTTCTAAGGATGGTCTATCTACCTTTAAATCAGTTATTATATTATTACTTTCCTTAAGATGATTTACTAAGGTAAACAACATATTATTTATATCTGTTGAATAGAACACATGATATTCCTCTATCTGTCCACTATATTTAATACTTTCACAGCATATATCTTTAATTCCTATATCTTCTTCATTAAGTTTAATCATAATCTTATTTCCTTTATTCATAGATGCTGATATCTCTAGCGGACTTCCAACCTTAACTAATTTTCCATTTACTAAAACTCCAATCCTATCAGAAAGCTTTTCAACCTCTGCCATATCATGAGATGCTAATAATATAGTAGTGTTTTCTTTCTTTAACTCTTCAATAATCTTATGAAGTTCTATTCTTGTAACTACATCAAGACCCGCAGTTGGTTCGTCTAATATAAGTAATTTTGGTTTATGTGCAATAGCTATGGCTAATACTACCTTTCTTTGTTGCCCTACTGATAAACTTCCATAACACTTATTCATATGTTCTGTTAACTTAAATCTTTCTAAAATATTATGGGGAAGACCTACATTATGATATCCTGTAAATAACTTAATAGCTTCTGATACCTTCATATCCTTTGGCAATGCTGAGGATTGCAATTGCACTCCCATTACCTTTCTTATATGATTTAGATTATTAGAAACTGATTTGTTATCAATTAATATCTCCCCTTTAGTAGGTTTAATTAGTCCTTCTAAACACTCTAAGGTGGTAGTCTTCCCAGCTCCATTAGGTCCTAATAAAGCAAATACCTCTCCTTCTTTAATAAAAAAACTTATGTCATCTACAGCTTTATGTCCATTATAATCCTTAGATAAATTTCTAACTTCTACAAGAAATCTATTCATTTCCCCTCTCCCCTTAAAATTAATAAATTATCAAATTAAAAAACTTTATTATATTATATATTTATAATATAATAACCTTTATTACATTTATTGTAAATTATTTTTTTGTTAATATATATTAACTTTAATATTAAGATAAACTAAGGGGACTAAGAATCTTCTATTCTTAATCCCCTTAACACATTCTATATTATATTTAAAACTTAACCCTAACTACGTCTCTATCCCTATCCTCTATTTTAAAATATGCTTCTTCTTTAAATCCAAAAATAGAAGCAAAAATATTTTTAGGAAAAACCTGAATACTATTATTATATTTAAGGACTATATCATTATAAAACTGTCTTGAATATCTTATTTTCTCTTCAGTATCCTTTAAGTCTCCTTGAAGACTTATAAAATTGCTATTTGCCTTAAGCTCTGGATAAGCTTCAACTACCACCATAAGCTTATCTAAGGCCTCAGCCATCATATTATTTGCATTAACAGTCTCTTCTATGGACTTAGCAGATATAGCAGCATTTCTTGCTTTTACTACTTCATCAAAGGTGCTCTTTTCGTGAGCTGCGTATCCCTTAACAGTTTCAACTAAATTTGGTATTAAATCTGCTCTATTCTTAAGCTGAACATCTATTTGTGCCCAAGAATTCTTCACTCTATTTCTTAAAGTAACCAGTCCATTATATATAGAAATTATATATAGTAGCAATATAACTACTAAGAAAATAGTAACTATTAAACCTATCTTCACTTTATTCACTCCTTATAATAAAACTTTATGGCTAAAAGGCTCCACCGCCGCCTCCGCCACCACCGCCTCCAGAACTACCTCCACTAAATCCTCCACCAAAACCTCCAGTGGAAGAATCCTGTGATGTAGCTACTGCTGCACTGTCAATGGCTGTATCAACTATAGTTGTAGTATCTGAAATCATAGAACTTATCATGTAATAATTATAAAAACTATTATTAAGTCCCATATAGGTTAAAGAAGGATCATTAAATTCCTCTTCCTTAAATATCTTAGGTAACTTTTCAATTACTTCCTCTGCAACTCCTAAGGATATTGCATATACTAAATAATGTTCCCATATAACTATTGAAGGTATATCTGCCTTATCCATATTAGAGAAATGTCTTAAGAACTTTTTAAATGCCATCCATTTAGCATTTTCTTCTACCCCAAACCTAGTTTTCTTTTTAATATTAGAAAGAAATGCCATTGCTACTATAATAATTACTCCTAATCCTGCTGCTACTGCTGAAATGGCTGATTTAAGAATAATAGCTAAAACTCCAAAGGCTATTGCAATTATAAATCCTAAGGTATAGAATATTTCCTTTCCATTAGCCTTATTTTGTCCAAAGAAATTTTTCTTTTCTCCTTCTTTATTAACTAATTCCTTAAATGTATCGTAGTCCTTATTAAATCTATTAGCGGCAGATTTTTTCTTAAGCTTCTGTTTAATATTATCTAAGATTACAGATTCTCCATCACCTAAGTGGTCTATAAACCACTTAATAATAAATCTCTCATGAGGATAAAGAGAATCTAAACTTACATTATTTATTTTCTCTATCTTGTACTTAGTTTTAATTTTTCCTCTTTTCCCCTCTTCATCAACACTAGATATTTTTATTTTTCTCTTTCTAACTAAGTCCATAATAGTTGCCATAATATCCTCTGAATTAGTGCTTCTATTATATACTAGGTAGCTCATTATTGCTGGAGTATAATCTCCTGGAAGATCTCTATAATATTCTCCTTTAAACTCTGGTTCAAGATCTCCTCCAAACTTTTTAAACATGTATAATAAGCTTGAAATCCCTGCCCCTATGCCTCCAAAGAATAATGGCGCTAGCTTATTCCTAGTTCCCCTAAGTTCTTCTTCTCTTTTTAATCGTTCTCTTTCTCGCTCTCTCATTCTATTAGCTTCTTCTGCAAAACCTTTCTCTTTATCTAGAAATTCATTAAGTTTATCTACATTATAAATCCTAGTAGAGTATCTTATAAGGTCTTTAGGGAATAGAATAAAGGTTTCTAATACATCCCCTTTATTTACAAAAGGTACTGTAAAATTAAAGGTTCTATTATCCAGAATAGAAGATGCCCCATTTAAAGGTCCGTGAGCAAATACTCTTAAATCATTTTTATTTGCTCCCTCTGGTATGGTAATTTTAATATTTATATTTTCTAAAGGTACATCCCATCCTTTATCTATTATCTTTCTATTAAATGTAGAAATATCATTATATTTTTCTGCTACATTTTTAAGAACATAACTATAGGTAAATGTCTTTTGTTCTGATTTTGACTTCTCATATATCTTAAGTTTTAAAATACTTCCCTCTTCTTTAGTTTCATAATTACTTATCTCCCTGTCCCCTACCAATATCTTAAGATTCTCAACTCCATCGCTTCTATCCCTATCAATATTCCTAAGAACTCCATTAAACTCTCCCTTAAAATCATAGGTTATATTCTCTTTAACATAGGCATCACCATTCTCTTTTATATCCACATACATATTATATGATGAAACCTTATAATCTTTGTTATCTCCATGAGCTATTATCCCTGGTATGAAAAAGCTAAAGAGTAATATAAGAGTAACTATTAAGGTGCTTTTTTTCTTCACCCTTATCCCCTCCTTTTTTTATATAAATATGTATTTATATTCTTCATTCATAATAATTAAAATACATACTCCATATATTTAGTTTATAGTTTTATAAAAATTACTATTATTATAATTATAGTTCATATATCTATAATTTAACATTATATCCACCTTAAATTTCTTATTTACAAATGAAACAAGGATGATCCATCATTCTCATCCTTGTAATATTATGCTTAAAGTTCCCCTTCTATTCACTTTTTTCTGAAGACTCCTTATCGCCTATACTGCTCTCTTGTTGCTTTTCCTTTGTATTTTTTTCTATAGTCTCCTTAATACTTTCCGTAAAAATCCCCATAAAACAAAATATACTTATTAAGGATAATACTATTTTTGAATTATCTTTCATTACCTCCTGACTAGCTACTCCGCTACTTTGACCATTGTTAATGGACAATGTAGTTGAACTTGAATCAGTTATAAGTATTGTAAACATACAAAATAATGCTAGGAAAAAATATATTATCTGTTTCATATTTCCCTCCTAATTTAGAGTTATATACTCACATTATAATATTCCATAATTTAGTTTTAATGTTATAATTATTCTATTGTATATCCCATTTATTTAAAATAAATACCATATTAAATTTACTTAAAAAGTTATGAGGTGTAAAATGATTTTTCTTAGAATTTTATCAGATAACATGTATGAAGATTTATTTTTTATGATAAATTATGAAGATTTTTATAAAGATATAGATTCAAACTTCTGTGTACAGAATAAGCTATTCTCATTAGATTTATTATCTATATTCAGCTATGATAATGATTTATTAGTTGGTTTTAGAGAATATGATAAGGATTTAGAACCTGATAAAGAGGAAATGAGCGAATATTGTCTGCATTCTTATCATAAAGGATTATATGGTGATAAAAATCATGGCTTAAACACTGTGGTAAAAGATACATTGTTCAATCATTATTTCAAGGATAATAATATTGAACCTTTAGGAGATTTGAATATAGTAAAGAATGATTTACTTCAAAACTTTATGAAAAATTATATAAGGATTTAAAATATGGATTATATAATAAAAACTATATATGTGAACTAAATGATTACTCAATAGATATTCAAAACTTTGTAAATGAACGCCTAGCCCTTATTAGTAATGATTTTTATTACCCTAACAATGATCGATTTAATTACCTAGAAAATCCTAGTTATGTGAGGGATCTTTGGATTAAACTTAAAGGTAAGAACGAAATATTAAAATACCTTGATAATATCAACCCCCATGTTACCTGTGTTTTTATAAAAGATAATAGCATAAATAATTACAGGTATTATCTTTGCCACCACTATGAACACATAAAAAGTGGTTCAGAAGAAATTGTAATTAATATATTAGAAAAAAACAAAGGGGATTTTATAAAATTTATTCTTCCTAGATTTAAAGATAGGTTTGGAGAACATATTAGTCCTTCAGATCCTTCCCTTTTCATCTAAATCTAGTGCAGCAATTAAAACACTTAATAATAAGATTATTGCTCCTATATAACCTTTTAAGGTAAGGAATTCTCCTAAAAATATATAGGCAAATAAGGCTGAAAAAACTGGCTCTAAGGATAAAATAAGACCAGTATGAGTAGGACTTATATACTTCTGTGCTGCTCCTTGTACTATATAACCAAGGGCTGTACAAAGTATACTTAAACCCAATACTACAATCCAGGATAAAGGAGTATTAGGTAGTTTAAAGCTTTCTGTAAATAGGGAAAATATACTACTAAATATTCCAACAAGTCCAAGCTGTAAAACACTAAGGGTTACTGAATTAACCTTTTTAACAAATTCTCCTGTTAAAACAATATGCACTGCAAATAATATGGCACATACTATACAAAGAATATCTCCTCTATTAATACTTAAGTTTTCATTTAATGTTAATAGTGTAATGCCAATTAATGCAAATATTATACTAATAATAACCTTTTTTCTAAGTCTTTCTTTTAAAAATATGAATGAAATTATAGGAACCAATACCACAGAAAGACTAATAAGAAATCCTGCACTAGAAACTGAGGTATATTTTAGTCCTAAAGTCATTGAAATAAATACCCCAAATAACACTAGAGATAACACCAAGGAATATCTTAGGGTTTTAATATCTGTATTTAAAATATCTTTTCTAAATACAGCTGCCCCTACTAGAAATGCAATAATAAACCTTAATGAAATAAGATTAAATGTTTCAAGAGTTTCTAACCCTATTTTAGTTAATATATATGATGCTCCCCAGAAAACTGTAATCATTAGTAACATAAGATTTGCTCTTACTTTCTTGTCCATGATTCCATCCCCTAAATATATAATTCTTTAATAATATTATATTGAATTATTACTATACTTTTTAGGCCTCTAAGGCTTTAACTATCATAATTTCAACTCCTCAATTTTCTTTTATCAACTTAACAATATCTTTTCCTTAATAATTATCTATTAATTTTCTTTAATAAGTAATTTTAGATTTATGACTATCTCTTTAATATGTATTTAAAACTTTTTTAGTGTAATACTTTCTATACTTATTTAAATAAAAAAACACTAAAAATCCTATGATAGCACCTAAAGTATTTAGTATAATATCATCTATATCACAACTGCCCAATAAAAACACTAATTGAGTTATTTCCAGAAATAGACTTACCATAAATCCAATTATCACAACATTTTTTAATTTCTTAATCCCAGTAAATAACAATGGTAATAAAAAACCTAATGGTCCAAAGGCAACTATATTCCCTAAAATATTTTCCACAATTATATGTTTACTTAGTCCTCCCGTACAAAATTCAGAAATCATTTTAAATGGGGTTAAATTTATCAACTTTAACTTGTCTATAATAGATAAATTTCTCATATATCTTGTCATAAGAAGAGCATTACCATTTTTAAATAAAATTAAATTTACCAGTATTATTAAATATATAATAAATAATGTCCATAAAAATATCTTTAGTTTCCCTGACTTTCTTTTTTCCATAATGTATATCCTTTCGCTCTTATATTCCTTTAATTTTTTTATCTAAATGATACCTTATGTCTAGGATTTTCATAATACTTTATATTCACTTTTTCCTAGGTCTCTACATACCACTTACTCTGTGCATTATACATTTCTGAGTACTTACCCTTAATATTTATAAGCTCCTCATGGGTACCTATTTCACATATTTCTCCTTTATCCATAACCACAATTCTATCAGCTATTTTAGCTGCTCCTAACCTATGTGTTACAATAATTGCTGTTTTATCCTTAGACATATCTGCAAACTTATTATATATCTTTGTTTCTTCAATAGGATCAATAGCAGCTGTTGGCTCATCTAAAACTATGGTATCATGAACCTTATAAAATCCTCTTGCAATAGCAATCTTCTGCCATTGTCCACCAGATAAATCTATACCATCAAACTCTCGTGATAGCATGGTTCCATAAGAGTCTTTAAATTTTTCTTTATCTATAATTAAGTCTGCCTTTTTTGTGGCATGGTTTAGTTTTTCATCATTAACCTGTACTAAATCACTTATAGCTATGTTCTCTCCTAGGTTCATTTTATATCTTTGAAACTTCTGAAATACTGCGGATATATTTTTATATAAAGATTTCATAGATATCTTAGAAGTATCTATTCCTCCAAAAATAACTTGTCCATCATTCGGAATATATATTCCAGTCATAATCTTAACTAAAGTAGTTTTTCCTGCTCCATTCTCTCCTACAATAGCAATAGTTTCCCCTGGCTTAATATCTAAATTTATAGTATTTAAAGTTTCCTCTTCCCTACCTGGATATCTAAATGAAACATTTCTAAGAGTTATTCCTGGAACCCCTTTTATTTCAAAGTCACTACCTTCTCTTTCAGGAATATCAAGAAATCTTATTAAATGATTTATATTTCCTAAGTCTTCAGTAATTCTTCCTATATGCCTACTTATTATTTCTTCCATAGTAGAAAACATCTGTCCTATAGATGCAAATACTGCTCCAAAGGCTCCGACTGATATTTCTCCCTTAATTAAGGCATCAACAAGTAAATATAAAACTCCCATATATCCTAAAAGCGTTATACCCTTCATCTTAAGCTCCATAATTCCTGATTCCTTTTCGGCAGCCCATCTCTTTTTATTTAGTAATTTAATGGATGATACATATAAATCAATAAAATATTTAAAGGCTCCTAATTGTCTTGTTTCTTTAAAATATTCTCTATCAACTATACAATCTTCATAATATTTAACTTCTCTTCTTACAGGTGCTGCTTCATCTGATAGTTTTCTAAAAACCTTAAGTCTTATAAATTGATTTAATGCCACTGGTATAAATATAATTATAATAGATAATGAAAGTACTGGCTTTAATCTATAAAGATAGGCTGCCATCATTAAGAAGTATGGTACATATGAGGTAAATATCATGGAAAATATAAAAACTAAAAACATACTATCCATCATTCCTACATTAGCCCTATTTATATCATCTAAGGTAGAAGGATTCTCAAATACTAAAGGATCTAAACTTCCCACCTTCTTATTAATTTTACCTCCTATATAAGCATTAACCCTATAGGATAAATCATCAGGAATAAAGTTTAAAACTCCATTTCCTATCTCATCAATTATTAATACTAAGCCTAAGCCTCCCCCTATTAACAATACATTGCTTACTGTTTCCCCATTATTCACTGCATTTGTCACAGAGTCAAAAAATTTTTGAGTCATAATGGTGCTCATTACAGCTAATATACCATTTACAATAGACACTATATTAAAAAAAATAAAATATATAGGAGATGCTAGAAATACCATAGGTATTATTCTTTTTAGTATTTTATAAAGAGAAATTTTTTCATTCTTAATATCCATTATAAATACCAACTCCTTTGACTTTCATACATTTTAGAGTAAGCACCTTTTATACTCATAAGTTCCTCATGGGTACCCTTTTCTATTACTGATCCATCTCCTAATACAAATATCTCTTTAGCTAATCTTGTAGATCCAAGTCTGTGACTTATAAAAATAGTGGTTTTATTTTTACTTACTTCTTTAAACTCCTCATAAAGATTACTCTCACTTATTGGATCTAAAGCTGAAGTGGGTTCATCTAGTATCCTTAAGGATGAAGAACTTATAATTGATCTAGCCATGGCTATTCTTTGCCATTGTCCTCCTGAAAGGTCTTGTCCATCTTCCTTGATTTTTCCTAGTGGAGTATCCAGTTTATTAGGTAGTTCTTCTATAACATCTTGAATATTAATTACCTTTATAGCATTTTTTATTTTATCTTCCTGACTCTCTTTTTCTTTATTATTAATATCTCCTAATAAAATATTATCTTTTACTGAAATATAATATTTTGAAAAATCTTGGTATACCACTGAACACATAGATTTTAATTCACCATAATTATAATCTTTAATATTTTTATCATTAATTAAAATCTCCCCTTCAAAATCCTCATATAACCCCGTTATAAGTTTAGTAATAGTGGTTTTTCCTGAACCATTTGCCCCAACAAAAGCATAATGCTCCCCTTCTTTAAGTGTAAAAGATAAGTTCTTTAATATATATAAGTCAGTCCCTGGATATTTAAAGGATACATTCTTAAATTCTAAGGATTTAATTTCCTCCCCCTTATTTAAAGGTAATACAGTAGCATCCTCCAATTCATCTAATGCAACAAACTTACTTAAATCTCTTAAATATTCCCTGCTCTTTGATAATTCATTAACTTGATAGTTTAAGTGCCATGACATCATTTGAGTTAATTCGAAAAGACCATTAACAATAGATATAAACAATCCCACTGATAATAGGTTATCTAAAACTGGTTTTATTAGAACCATACTCATAATAGTAGTTATAAAAGCAGTAACTACTCCCCCTGCCTTTAACTTTGCGAAAACCTTCGCGTTTACTTTAAATTGAATCTTTCTTGTAATCTCATATTGTTCTTTCCAACTTTCATTAATCTCATTTGTAAATCCAAAAATAGCTCTTTCAGAAACAGCATCTCTTCCTCTTAAAACCTCTTCTAAATACTCATATTTCCTTACATGCTTAGATACTTCTTTAATAGCATCATAGGATGCCCTTCCTCCTTTTATCGCTACTATTATAAGTGGAATGCTAATTAATAAAATAGCTACACTAGCCCACCATACTTTAGTTATTAATATAGATAATATTCCTAAAATCCTCAAAAAAATAGATACTAATGATAATATGTTAAGATATGATTTTTTAAGTAATACCTCTGGCTCCTTTGAAAGCCTAGATATTAAATCCCATACATCCTGATTCTCTATATATTTATATTTTAGTTTTGCTATCTTTTCTGTAATGCTAACCCTAAAGCTTTCCCTCAAAGCAAACTCTAATTTAGCATCTACAAATTTTATTAGCTGTGCTGATATCCATGAATAGGCTATAAGTGCTGCTACTAAAGTTATAGGAAGTATTATATTATAAATACCCTTTTCCCCTTTTGCTATTTGTATAGCTGTGTCTAAAAATCCTGCCACCAATATTATTCGTATACTAGGGATAATACCCTCTGTTAACTTTTGAAAAGCTATTAAGCTGCTGTGCCCTTTAGAACATTTAAATGTTATTTTTAATATGTCTATCATGGTATATTGTTTTTTCTCCATCTTACCCTCCTCCTATTTTTTTATTTTTAAGCAAATCCTTAATTTATAAAACCTTTTCTTATGGGATTCTAACATCTGCTCTTAGCTTATTTATAATAAATACCCTTTTTTTATGGATATGTATAAATTAACCTTAAACTTAATACCTTATAGACTCATGAGTTAGGGTTTTTATCCATGATGGTTTTGTACAATACTCAATTCAATTTCTCGTCATCCTTCATACCATACTCTGATAGAAGTACACTTTCTATAAACTTCTTACTTTCCTTACCTCTACTTAAAATCACTGCTTTGTTAGTATATTGATTAAGTCTAGTCTCTAAATCATCTTTTCCAATCTCATAATTATTTAAAGCCTTAAACATAAACTTAAGCATATGTATACTAGGCGTATATAAACATTCTTCCATTCCTAATTTTTGCTTAAAGAATCTGATAATAACTCTCATCCTCCTTACAAAGATGCTTGGTTTAAGATGTACTATCACATCAGCCTCTTCCATACCTTCAGAAAATATCTTTCTACCAGCATCTTCAATTACCCAATGAGATTCCATTATTGTGCTTTTGAACAGTCGATTAATTTCCTCATCAGTTCTTCTAATATTTCCCCACTCTTTATTAGTCTTATCTTTTATATGTACAATACCATCAAGATGTGTACATTTAATTCCTAATTTATTTGATAATTCTTTTGCTAAAGTTGTCTTACCACTTGCAACAGAGCCAACAATATAAATTCTCATATATACCCCTTTTGCTAATCAAATTGGAATTTAACTGTGTAAGAGCTTTTTTAAATTTTCGAAATTTACATTCGTAATTCCACTCGATGCTACAACTTTATAATCGCTATAAAATTGAGGACTTATGTATTGCAACCATAGACAACGTACCGTTGTGAATGCTACTCCAAGTGTATAGTCCAAATTTTTTGTTGAAATTCTTTCTATTAAACAATTTTTTCGCCTTCATATTTATACCTCCTATAATAGAATTATAATTCCAGGCTCAATATATCTAAATCCACCGCAGGTAGAATTAGTAGAGTAAAAGTAGAATATTACAAATTCAGTGAAAATCTCATTTATTTCTGATAAGATTCAGCGTATTATTTTTAATTGATATTCCTTTTAGCCCCTCAGAATTTATTTTACATAATTCCAGCATTCTCTAATTCCCTAATAACTTTCTCATAATAATTTCTATCTTTAATTTTTGTTATAAAATTAACTCTAGATTTTGACTTACTATCTATATGTGATGCTATTATTTCATCAACTAAATTACTCTTTATTATATTTTCAATGCTCAATATATTGTTAACATTGCATAGTACTGTCAACTTTTCTTTATCTAACCCAGTAGCTTTAGCATAACAATCAATTACTTTACTAATAACTAGGCCTATTCTATTGAAATTCTCTTCTAGAATATTATTAACACCATCTTCATTTGAATATAAATTAAAACCCATTCTTATCTCACTATTCTTAAAAGCATATCTTTTCCCTCTGCTACCTGTAGCTAATAATAGAGTTGCAATCGCAGATGAATTTTTTAAAGCTATAGTAATAATTTCACAACTCAAATAATTTATTACATCATAAATAGCCATTGCTGATGTAATTTGTCCTCCATTACTATCTATTAACACATATATTTTTTCCTTAGGATTTTTATCAAATAAACTTAATATATTATTTATAACCTCAGTTGCTAAACTATCATCTATGTCTCCATCTATAATAATAACTCTATATTTTAACAAATCTATATTCCTCATATTTACTTTATCTCCTAATTATCATTCGTAGTATAAGTATATCTAACCCGTTCTTTTCTTTTGCACCCATCATTTTCCCGTTACTTCTAACCCATATAACCTTTTCCATTTTAAACTCTCCTCTTAAATAATTTATTAATAATGTTCGATTAAATTATGATTTTACTTTCATAATTATTAAATTTTTAAAGTTCAAAATATTAATTTAATAGACTTCTAAATACTTTTAGGAAAATTTGTATTATAATTAATACTATACCATTTATTGTTATACTTTTGTTTTACAATATAGATTAATATATATTATATTTTTTATCCGTATTAAAGCTCATTTAAGTGGGAGGACTAAATTGAGAAGATTATATGAATTAGTTAATGATACTTTAAGTAATATTATTAAAGGATATTACACACTTTCTTAGATAGAATAATATTAATAAAATACTATTAGGTTATAACATTCTTATATTTAAAATAAAAAGGGCTATGGTATTAAGAAATCTAACTACAATATATTGTAGTTAGATTTCTTTGCACCACGGCCCCTTTTAAATATAAGTTAACCTTATATTTAAATTTATTTCATTAATTGATACTATAGTTCTTCTCCATTGCTAGAGATTACCTTCTTGTACCAATCAAAACTCTTCTTCTTACTTCTTTCTAAAGTTCCATTTCCTTCATCATCTTTGTCTACATAAATGAACCCATACCTCTTACTCATTTGCCCAGTGGATGCACTTACTAAATCTATACATCCCCATGGAGTATATCCCATAAGGTCTACCCCATCTTTTATACCTTCCTTCATTTGTTCAATATGAAGTTTAAGGTACTCTATTCTATAATCATCATTGATCGATCCATCTTCCTCTACCTTATCTACTGCTCCAAGTCCATTTTCTACAATAAATAGTGGCTTATTATATCTATCATATAATTCATTCATTGTTATTCTTAATCCTACTGGGTCAATTGTCCATCCCCACTCTGATTCTTTTAAATAAGGATTTGGAAGACTTGCAAAAGCATTTCCTACTTTCTTTTGCTTCATTATCTCCTTATCTGCACTTCTAAGCCTGCTTGAATAATAGCTAAATGCAACATAGTCTACGGTATTTTCAGCTAGAATCTTTTTCTCCTCTTCAGTTATATCTATGGTTATATTCATCTCTTCAAACATACGTGTTGCATAAGAAGGATATTTTCCTTTTGCTTGGACATCTATAAAGAAATAATTTTCTCTATTTCTAGCTTGAGCTTCTAAAATATCCTCTGGATTACAGGTATATGGATACACAGTTCCAGCAGCTAACATACATCCAATTTTATTTTCAGGATCAATTTCATGACCTATCTTTGTTGCTAAAGCACTAGCTACTAACTGATGATGGGCTCCTTGATATTTAACTTGATTTATATTTTCTCCCTCTTCAAAAACAAGTCCCCCGCCAAAAGAAGGTATATGCAATATCATATTGATTTCATTAAATGTCATCCAGTACTTTACTTTTCCTTTATAACGATTAAAGATTACTCTGCAATAATTCACATAAAAATCAATTAGCTTAGGGTTTTTCCATCCACCATAATTTTTAGTTAGTTCAAGTGGTGTATCAAAGTGATTTATTGTAACCACAGGCTCTATATCATTTGCTATTAATTCGTTAAATAAATCATCATAGAATTTTAATCCTTCCTCATTTGGAAGGTCATCATCTCCATTTGGAAAAATTCTTGCCCAACTAATTGAAGTTCTTAAACACTTAAATCCCATCTCTTTAAATAGCTTTATGTCCTCTTTATATCTATGATAAAAATCTATTGATTCATGGGATGGATAATATCCATAGTCTTTTTCCATAGCTTTTTTAACATCAGATAATGCTTCTCTTCTTAAAGTTCCTCCTGGAAGGATATCCACTGGTGATAACCCTTTATTTCCTTCAAGATATGCACCTTCACATTGATTGGCAGCTATTGCTCCTCCCCATAAAAAGGTCTCTGGAATTATATTTTTCATAAATAAAATCTCCTTTCTAATTGATTACTATACTATTGTTAATAAGGTATCTCCTGCATTAACACTTTCCTCTTCACTTGATATTATATCTAGGTATTTATCTGTATTTGTAATTATAATTGGTGTAACTATATCATAGCCTTTTTCTTTAACTGCTTCTATGTTAACCTCTACTAAAAGATCTCCGACTTTTACCTCATCTCCATCTTTAATATGGGCTACAAAATGTTCTCCATTTAACTGTACTGTGTCTAAACCTATATGAATTAGTATCTCTACTCCATCATCACTTACTAATCCAATAGCATGTTTTGTTTTAAATATAGTTTGAACTGTTCCATTTATAGGTGAAACTATTTTTCCGTCCTTTGGAATAATTGCAACTCCTTTACCCATTATTCCTGATGCAAAAGTTTCATCTTTAACTTCACTTAATTTAACAACATCCCCATTAATAGGACTAGCAATCTTAATTTTATTTACTAATTTTTCTTTTATTACTACCTCTTCCTTAGTTTCTTCTCCCTCTTCAATTGGCTCTTCAAAACCTAATATCCATGCTGCTAAGAATGCTACCCCAAATGCTATTGCAGCTCCAATGGAAGCATTAATTATATTAGAATATCCGTTGGTTCCAATATATCCTGGTAAAGCTAGTAGCCCTGGAGAACCTCCCACAAATCTAGCTACTCCTGTAAGACCTAGATATAATCCTGAAACTCCACCACCTATCATAGCGGCAATAAGAGGTTTCTTTAATACTAAGTTAACACCATACATAGCAGGTTCTGTAATACCACAAACTGCTGTTATACCAGAAGATGATGCCAATTGCTTTAACTCTTTATTCTTGGTTTTTAGAGCTACTGCTAAAGCTGCTCCCCCTTGTGCAATGTTAGAACCTAACATTCCTGGTCCAACTACTGTATCAAATCCTGCTGTAGCTAAATTGTTTATTCCTATTGGAATTAATCCATAATGCATTCCTGTCATTACTAATAATGGTGAGAATGTTCCTACAATAAGTGGCACTAACCAGCTTGCATATGTATCTAAAAATGCAATTCCACTAGCAATACCGTCTCCCATAATAGTTCCTAATGGTCCTAGAACTATTAACACCACTGGTGCTGTAACAATAATAGTTAATAATGGTTTAGTAAAGAATTTAACAGCCTTTGGTGATACCTTATCAGCTATTGGCTCAATAAATGACATAAACCATACTCCAAGTATTATTGGAATTACTGATGAAGAATAACCGGCTAAGGTTACTGGTAATCCTAGAAAAGAAACTGATTTCCCTGCTGCCTTTAATGCTCCAAAGCTCGGGTGTAAAAGTACCCCTGCAATTGTCATTGCTAAATAAGAGTTACACTTAAACTTCTTAGCTGCTGAATCTGCAAGTAAAAATGGCAAGAAATAAAATGCTGCATCTCCCATAAAATTCAAGATATAATAAGTCTGTGAGCTTGTTCCAATTAATTTAAAGGAAACTAGTAAGGCTAAAACACATTTAATCATACCTGCACCAGTTATAGCTGGTATAATTGGCGTAAATATTCCTGCTATTGTATCAAGTACTTTAACAACTGGCCCTTTACTATTATCCTCTTTTTTATCCATACCTTCTGAGAAATTTCCTAATTTATTAATTTCCTTATATACATTTCCTACATCACTGCCTATAATTACTTGGAACTGTCCACCGCTATTTACAACTCCAATAACACCCTTTGTTTTCTTTAAAGCTTCTACATTAGCTTTGGTATCATCATTTAAGTTAAATCTAAGCCTTGTAGCACAATGTGTTAAGAAGGATATATTTCCCTCTCCTCCTATCTTTTCTAAGATATTTTTTGCTAAATTTCCATAATCCATAATTAACTCCTCCATCTAAATATATTTATTAATGAAGGTTTTGCCTGCTTTACCAGTAACAATCCTATTTATATATATAACCGTACTTAGCAATCTAATTTTTATCCTCCTTTTAAGAAAACTTAACCTAATTTTAGTATATTAAGTTTTTATAATTAGTTTATATTTTGCCTATACAGTAAAAAACTTTATTAAATATTACTTTCTGTAACTCTCTCAATATGAATGGTTAAATATAATTTTTCTTCCTTTGTAAGCTCATATTTATACTTTTCCTTAATAAATTTATCTATCTTTTTCACACATTCATATGATTTTAAATACTTTCTCTTTATCATCTCAAATAATTCATCTTCTTTATCCTTATATGCGTTTCCATTAAATAATCTTTGAGCAAAAAACTTAAGATGAGTTATAAACCTATAATAACTTAAGGATTCTTCATTAAAATCTATTTTGAAATGGTATTTTACTATATTTAATATCTCCTGCATAACCTTAGTCATATCCATGACCTTAGGCATTTCTTCATTTAACTCTGCATTAACTATATGAAGTGCTATAAAAGCTGCCTCATCTTCTGAAAGTTCTACATTTAAATCATTATTTATCATATTTATGGATTCTTTCCCTATAGAAAATTCATCCTTATATATTCTCTTTATATCCCACAATAGAGGATTTCTAAGCTGAATACCTTCTTTATATCTTTCTACTGCACTAGCTATATGATCTGCCAGAGATATATGTATACTTTCATTTAACTTTTTACCCAATTTAAGCTTGGCATAGCTAATTATCTTCTCAGTTAAAATCACATATTCTACTGGTACTTCTAATAATAGCTGTTTATATTTATCACTTAATTCTTTATTTGATAGAGTAAATATTTTTTCAACTTTATCTTTTTCAACAATCATTCCTACCTTCTTTTGAAAAGCAATACCACGTCCCATAACAATTACTTCTTTGCCCTTATCATCTAAAGAAACTACCACATTATTATTTAAAATCTTTTCTATATTCATAAACTCACCTCCATTTATATAAAATAAAAAGGCAAAACCTACCCTAAAAAATAAGGTATAGGTTTTGCCTGCATTACCAGTAACAATCCGCTGTATACACTGTATACGTTTTATAACTTTATAATACTACTATAAATTATATGTGTCAATAAGGATTTTTATATTTACAAAAGATACCTAAAGTTAGGCCCATAAAATATAATAATTTTAAAATGACCCATAAAGAAATGAGAGGTTATATACTTTCCTCTCATTTCCTTGTAACACATGATATTAGTTAAGTTTCTTTATATTTAGTACTCTGGTTGCATTTAAGATTGCAATCACAGATACTCCTACATCTGCAAATACAGCTTCCCACATTGTTGCAATACCTGCTGCTCCCATTACAAGGACTACAGCTTTTACTAATAGAGCAAATATAATATTTTGTTTTACAATTCTTAAGGTACGCTTTGATATTTTCATCGCTGTTGCTATTTTAGATGGCTCATCAGTCATAATAACTATATCTGCTGCTTCTATTGCTGCATCTGATCCAAGACCACCCATTGCAATACCAATATCTGCTCTAGATAGAACTGGAGCATCATTTATTCCGTCCCCAACAAAGGCTAATTTTCCTTTTTGTGATTTCTCTCTCAATAATTCTTCAACCTTTTCAACCTTACCTGCTGGAAGTAACTCTGTATACGCTTTATCTAATCCTAATTCTTTGGCTACTTTCATACCAACACTGCTTGAATCACCTGTTAACATAACAGTCTGCTTTATATTAGCTTCTTTTAATTCCTTAATTGCTTTTGCTGCATCTGATTTTACCTCATCTGCAATTACAATATATCCTGCATATTTATTATCAATTGCTACATGGACTACTGTTCCTATTATCTCTCCCTTATAATAAGGAACATTTATCTTCTTCATTAATTTTATATTACCTGCATATACCTTCTTACCTTTTACTACAGCTCGAACACCACATCCTGAAATTTCTTCAACATCTGTTATTTTAGATTCATCTATCTTTTTATTGTAAGCTTCCTTTAAAGACATTGAAATTGGATGATTTGAATAGTTTTCTGCATAGGCAGTAAGCTCTAATAAATCTTCTTCTGGAATTCCTTTTGCATTTATTTCTTGTACTGTAAATACACCCTTTGTTAAGGTTCCTGTTTTATCAAATACAACCATCTCTGTCTCTGCTAAGGCTTCTAAATAGTTACTTCCCTTTACAAGAACTCCACTCTTAGAAGCTGCTCCTATTCCTCCAAAGAAGCTTAGTGGTACAGATATAACAAGTGCACAAGGACATGATATAACAAGGAATGTTAATGCTCTTGGAACCCACTCACTAAATGTAGCTCCTTCTATTAAAAGAGGTGGTAGTATTGCTAATACTGCTGCTACAATAACAACCGCTGGTGTATAGTATCTTGCAAACTTTGTTATGAAATTTTCTGATTTTGACTTCTTACTACTTGCATTTTCTACTAGGTCTAATATCTTACTTACAGTAGATTCTTCATATTCTTTTGTAACTCTAACAATTAAAACACCATTAATATTAATACATCCACTTAACACATCTGAACCTATAGATAATTCTCTTGGGACTGATTCACCAGTTAGTGCTGATGTATCAATCATAGAGTTTCCTTCTATAACCACTCCATCTAGAGGAATCCTTTCCCCTGCCTTAATTACAATTACATCATTTACCTTTACTTCATCAGGGTCCATCTTTACTAACTCATTGCCACGCTTTACATTTGCATAGTCTGGTTTAATATCCATGAGGCCCACAATTGATTTTCTTGATTGATCAACAGCATAGCTTTGAAACACTTCCCCAATTTGATAGAATAACATTACTGCTACCCCTTCTGGATATTCTCCAATAAGGAAGGCTCCAACAGTTGCAATACCCATTAGGAAATTCTCATCAAATACTTGTCCTCTAAAAATATTCTTAATTGCTTTTAGTAAAACATCTCCACCAACAATAATATAACTTATTAAATATAATAATAATTGAATTTCTGATTTTGTAAGTAAGGCTATCCCAAATAGTACTCCACCTAAAATTATACGAGTAACACGATTCTTATTGTTCATATATATCCCTCCTTATTAGATTTTCTTTACAACCACATCTGGTTCCATTTTTCTTATTATTTCCTTAGATGCATTAACTGCTTCTTCCATATTTCCCTCATCCGCCTCTAAGATTAATTTTGTTGTCATAAAATCTACGGTTACTTCATTTACTACTGGTAACTTTTTAATTGCATTCTCTATCTTTGCTGCGCAGTTGGCACAATCTAATCCTTGTAATCTAAATTTCTTTCTCATAATTAATTCCTCCTAAAATTTATAACATTATTAATAATTTTTATTGTGTATGAGTTACTTAAAAAATATATATTTCGTCTTCCATCCTTTCTAAAACTTACTAAGCCTAAATTTCTTAGTATACTTAGCTTGTGAGATATGGAAGATTGGGTATCATTAAGCAGGCTTGATAGCTCATAAACACACATATCTTTTTTACTTAATGCATATAAAATTTTGATTCTTGTTCTATCACTTAAAACCCAAAAGAATTCTGATAAATTGTTTAAAGTATTCTCTTCTAAATATTTATCATTGCTTTTGTTTATCATTAGTATATTAATCCTTCCTCTTATAGTTGAGCATGTATTCAACTTATGTTTATATTATAGTTGAGTATACACTCAACTGTCAACCTTAAATTTATAATTTATAAAAGAAAAAACTGCTACAGCTATATTTTGTCTAAGTGTTGATTTAAACTTTCCTTTAATATCAACCTTTAAACAAGATATTTATTCTGTAACAGTCTTTTAAATATTTATATATTAATTACTGGCCTTTATTCTTCTATAATATGTTCTAGCGCTTTCTCTAAAATACCTTTTACATGTTCATCATCAAGAGAATAAAATACATTTTTTCCGCTTCTTCTTGATTTTACTAAATGAGCTTCTTTCAGAGATCTTAATTGATGAGATATTGCTGACTTTGTAACATTTATTAATACAGCTAAATCACATACGCACATTTCATTCTGTACTAAAGCACATAATATCTGCATTCTAGTACTATCACCCATTATCTTAAAAAAATCAGTTAATTTATCCATTGCCGGTTTACTAGGCATTGTAGACTTAACCTTATTAAGTATATCTGGATGAATTACATTACAATCATGTGCCTTTATCATATCACTCATTGATAAGTCCTCCTAAGAAAATTAATTATAATAATATTATGGTTAAAGTATTCTTTATTGTCAATTATATTGTTTATTCCTTTCCTCTATTTATATTTATAATTTTAAATATAACATTATCTTTATTAAATTGATAAAAGTATATACTATTATTATTGTTTTTTTCTTAATGCCAAAAGTAATATTAGAAACATGACATTTCTGCTTATAACTATATAACTTACATAAAAGTTTTAAAAAGTGTCTTCATTACTTTCCACTCTTCTAGCCACTTAAAATTATAAAACATGTAAAACTCCATAATAATACACAATTCAAAAGTTGCTTGTCCTTTAAAACTAATTCTGTAGGACTTCCACCTTCTCCCTTAGAATACATTAAATAATAGTATCTTAATACCCCAAAAATAACAAAGATATTTGTCCATATAAACTTCTCTGAAGATGAACCTGCTATACAGTAAATAGCATAAAATACAATAGTACAGGTTAAAACTATATTTATAAGTTGCTCTAAAAGCTTTTCAGTATATTGTGATAGGTTTTCCCTATGCTCATTGGCAGATTCACCTAGAATAATAAGTTCATTTCTTCTCTTTCCAAATCCCAAAAATAAAGATAAAAACAATGTACATAAAATTATCCAACTAGAGGTTTTAACCCTTGTAGAAACCCCTCCAGCCAATACTCTTAAAATAAATCCTATAGATATAGAAAATACATCTACTAAAACTATATTTTTAAGCTTAAAGGAATATAGTATATTATTAAATAAGTATATAAGTATAATAATAGCTATATATTTATCTAAGTTAACTGCTATTATCAATGATAGTGTAGCTAATATTATCCCAACTATGGTAGCTTTAGTAGTACTAACTTTCCCACTAGCTATAGGTCTCTTAGACTTTATAGGATGTTTTCTATCTCTCTCTAAATCTACCATATCATTAAGTATGTACACAGTAGATGATATAAAACAGAATGCTATAAATGTAAGAATGTTATTTTTTACTATATTAAAATTTGTAAAGTTATTTGAAAAAAGTATTGCTCCAAAAACAAAGAAATTCTTAATCCATTGCTTAGGTCTTAATAACTTTATTATATATTTAAGATTACTCATACTCTCCTCCATTACTCTCAAGCCTACTTCCACTAAAAGCTGTCATAGCTAATATTATAAATAGCCATGAAAATGGATAAGTATATCTATCCTGAGATTCTGTTATTAAACATTGAATGGAAATTCCACAAAATATAATATAAAAAAGATCTATTCTATAGTTTTTACATTTCTTATTCCTATATAATCCTATATAAGAAAGAACTAAAACACCTATAAAAAATATCTGTATATAAAGTTCCCCTTCTTTACTTACTCTTATTAACATTCTTCCTTCATTTTTACCAAGCATATTTAAATACTCATCTTTATTATAAGCCTCATCTAACCCAATTTCTGACCAATAAGCTCCACTAAAATCCCCTGCATACCATTGATTTATATATTTTAAAGTGTAAAACTTAAGTAATTCTTTTGGTGGTGTCTCTGTTAATCTTTTTTTTATGATTTCCTTTGCAGCTTTATCTACCTTTTCATAATCTCTATCATATTTGTCAAATACCTCTGCATCCTCTTCATTCCACCTTCCACCAGCCTCAATATTTGTACCTTTTAGCATTGATATACTTGGTGGTTCTGTACCACGCCAGAGAGGATTCTCTGTTATATTCAATGCCATTAAAGTATAGCTAATAATTACTAGTGGAAATATAAAGGCTAATATAACTGATGCATTCATAATAATTTTTGATTTAATATTTTCTTTGAAATATATAAATATATACATAATATATGCAATAATCATTACGTATCCAATAGGTCTAAAAAGCTGTGTTAACCCTAAGAATAGACCTGATAATAAAAGTAATATAAACTTAGACTTATTAATTTTATTTTTATTGTTAAATGCCTTTAAGAACATCAATATACTTAAAAGTAATAATGGTATAGCTATATTTTCAGAACAATAAACATTATTATAAAGAATCATAGGTGGGTATATTGCACTTATAAGTAATACCCATATGCTCTTGTTTTTATCATTAAAAACCTCTTTAGCTATAAAAAATAATAGTATTATATTTATCATTGAAAATATAATATTTATAAATCTTATAGCCACTAATGGATTAGTAAATAAACTTCTAATTAAAGAAAAATATAAAACTGTTATGCTCATATGAGGAAACCTTGCCATATAAGCAGTTCCCTTAAACATATAAGAATCTCCACCTAAGAAATCTCCCGCACATATAAACATCCTATTAAAATCCCCTATTGGAATACTGTCTATGCTATAGAACCAAATCATTCTTATAATTAAAGCAATAATTAATATAATAATGATTATTAATTCTGTCTTGAAATTATTTCTTAAAGCATAAAATGTTCCCCAAATTAATATTAATGAAATAATAAAAAGCCAAGTTGAGAATAATGTAAAATCAGGCTCTACTATTCTTATGTACCTAATGCTTCCAAAAACAATAAATAAAAATAAAACTTTTAAAGAGTAGTTTAAAAACTTACTAAACCCATAATTTATGCTTTTCACTAAAGTCCCCCCTCACCATTAACATATATTAACACAAAAGTATTTCTCAAACAATTTCTAATTATGTAGATTTTTGTATTTTCTTAAGATAAATGATAGATTTAATTAAATCTATCATTTATCTTAAGAAAATCTTAATTATTTATCCCTCTTATTCTTATATATTTTTAGCTTCTTACATGCTTTTCACTACTATGAATAATACTCTATTTTTAAAAATTAACTTTAAACTAGTAGCCAATGCTGTAAATATATACACTTTTAAGGGATCTATATATTAAAATAACTAGTCCAATATAGTTTAAATTCTATAATTATCTAAGGGGCTGTCGCAAAATGCAACAGCCCCTTAGATAATTATAAAACAAATTAAAAATTTAATCATAAGAAAATTTTTAATTGCCTCCACTCTCATCCTATTACTTTGGAAAGAGTTTGATTATTATACTTTTAAGATATTAATATAAAAAAACTATTTGCTGACTATATCATTAAACAATATTCCATTTCTAACTTTAAGTTCCATTTAAGTTTATTAAGCTATCTTATTTGTTAAGATTATAAAATTTTATTAATTTTTTAATCTCCTCTAAACTATCTTTACTATAGGATACTATATCTGGCTTAAATCCATTTAACTCAAAGTTTTCTACATCTGAGGTTAAGTGAATACCAGACCCTAACCCAATTTCAAGTTTTGAATTTGGAAGCTTGTAATAAACTCTCTTCCCTCTTTATTCATTGCTCTATCCCTCTATATATTTATTAAAGAAATAAAATATATAATCAATGCCATAAAAAGTAGCTTTATTCCCCTATATATTGCTGACTTTGTCCTACTTCCATCCTCTATAACCCCATCTACATTAGACTGATACATTCCCCTATTTTGTATATATGCCATATCCTTAGAACCTATAAAGGTTCCTAAAATACCAAGTGCTGATATTATAACCAATACTATTGCAACAATCTTTAAGATACTCTTATAATCATTACCTGTAATAAAACATATAGATATTGTAATAAAAGATATTCCTATGCTAATTAAGCAATATAATAATAATCTTTTTATAAACCTAATTAACCAATCCATAATAAACTCTCCTTTATATTTTATTGCTATATTTATATTATCTTATTAAATAATATAGGTTACTTTCTTTAAAAAACTGATTTTATTCTAAAGACTCAATAGTTCCACTTTCCAACTTTAGTATTCTATTAAAATATGATTTATCTTCAAAATTATGATCTACAAAAATTACAGTTCTGTTCTCTAAAAAGCTTTTCATATTCTCCCAAATAGTATCTACTGTTAGCTTGTCTATTCCAGTAAAGGGTTCATCTAATATAACTATTTTTTGATTTTGAACAAATAGCTTTGCTAAATTTAACCTTTGCTTTTGACCTACAGAAAACTTATTTGCATTTTTAAATAATATTGTATCCAGTCCTTCATATTCTGATTTTTTAATTGCTTTATCAATTTTTGCCTTATACAACGCTTGACATATTTCTTCATCTGATAAATCATCATTAATTCTTTTGAAATTCTCTCGAATACTTCCCTCAAAAAACATATTATCCTGTGAAATATAAAGTATCTGTTCTCTTAAATCTTTCAAGTTCATAGTATTTATATTCTTATCATCTACAAAAATTAGTCCAGAATTAATGGGATAGAATCTTTTTAATATAGAAAAAATTGTTGATTTTCCATTACCACTTTTTCCACTTAACAACACCTTATCCTTGCTGTTAATAATAAAACTCGCATTTTTTAATATCAATTCATCTTTATATGAAAAATCTACATTGCTAAATCCTATCTTACCTTCATTTATATTATGTTTTTCTCTACTCTTAAAATCTTCTAAGTTGTCTTCATTATTGTATTCAAAAAAACGTTCAACACATACAATAGTTCTGTTAAGAACTGAATATGTATTTGTAATATTTAAAAAAGGACTATATATGTGTGATAAATAAGAATTAAAGGCTATAAGACCACCTACTGTTAACTTTCCATAATAAATAGCATAAGTACCTGCACATAAAATTATTAATTGATTAATATTAGTACAAATCTGCATCATACTATGCATAAAATACCCTGTAAATTCGGTACTGATTTGTATTTCCTTCATTTTTTTATTAATTTCTTCACTTTTTTGGCACTCAAATTCTTCATTATTAAAATTCTTAATTAATTTTATATTTTTAAATGAATTTATATAAAAGTTTGTTAATTCAGTATTGTACTTACGTGAAATTGTAGCTTGGTCTTTTAACTTTTCTCCATACTTTTTATTTAACCACAAAAATACTGGAACAGTTAATAATGCAATAAATGCAAATATATAATTCATTGAAAATAAGATTACAAATACAGCAATAATTTTAAATCCATCGACTAAAAATTGACTTATTATATATGACAACATAGTATGTAAATACCCTGAATCATTCATAAGCCTTGATATGATATCCCCCTCACTAGTTTTATCAATAAATCTCATATCTTTTTTTATAAGTTTTTGAAATAATGAATTTCTAGCATCAGAGTAAATTGTTTCAGAAAACTTCGCATATACATATCCAGATATAATATTTGCTATTTGATTAACTACATAAATTAATATCATTATAATTACAAAGTAGGGAACTTTTCTCCAGTTATTTTCTGATATAATATCATCTATTAAGTATTTAATTGCCAAAGGAATGCATAGTGTTAAAATCATTGATATTTGAGAACATATAAAATTAATAACATTTTCAAACATATAGGGCTTTATATAAGGATATGTTTTTTTAGCCAGTAATAATATCTTTTTCATTTTTACTCCTTATTAAAGAATGATGATTTTTATATAATTTACATGCAATCTTCTTTTAAATCTACACCACTATTTTCTTCTAAGAACCATCCAAATTCTAATCTTACTTCTTTTCTTTGTAGATCATTATTCTTGTAACAACAAGTATCCATACCAATTAAGCTAAAGCCTTCATGTTGATAAAAATCTATTGCATTAACATTACAAGATTGTGTTTCTAATATAATAGCTCGACGACCTTCTCTTCTTGCTTGTTCCTTTGACATTTCAATTAACCCATGACCTACTCCTTGTTTTTGATATTTCTCTGCTACCCAAAGTTCTGTAATTCTTAAACGATTAGACCATAACTCTTGGTTAGTTTCAATTGCAGCAACCAATTCATCATTAACTAATACTCCCCAAGCATAAGCATTCTCCCACTGATCTTCATATAACTTATCTGGGAAATTATATTCTTCTGGTGTGTGAGTTACTGGCTCTTTAAAATCTTTTTTTTCTATCTTAATATCAAATCCCTTGTCTGTTTTATTTACTATAACATCATAATATTTGTCTGTTGTATACTTTATTGGAATTATAGTTCCCTTCCATTTTTCTTTTGGCAAATGTATAATATTATATTCCATAGCCTTTACCCCCTTTTTTATATTAGTTATTGTCTGAGCGTAGTCTAGTTCTGCTAACTTTATAGTTAACATACTCTCCCCATAAGTTACTAGTTACATTATTCAATCTTAAATTTAGAGTTTATTCTTTACTTTATAACATCCTGATAAATCATATCTACTATTTCATTTAAAGTTAATTCTTTATGTAGACATACCTCAGGAATGATATTTAGTAAATCTTTTTCATTCCACCATGTTTTCATTTCTTTTTCTCCAAATTCATGAGCATTAGGTTTTTGTTTATGCCGATTTAATGTTTCTTCAAAAGGTATATCAAAGTAATATGCAAAAATTTGATTGTTAAATTCATGAAATAAATCTTCAAATAATTTTTTATACCAATTTGAATTTAAAATACCTTCTAAAATTATAATATTGCAATGCTTTTTTCCGTATAATGCAAGTTCATTTAGTAATTCACTGGCTTCCGTATTAGGTCCATCTTTCACAAATAGCATTTCTCTCCTAACCACATCTTGTGAAATTAGCATTGTACCATGCCCAAACTTCTTTTGTAATGCCCTACCCGTTGTAGTCTTACCACTTCCTGAATTACCCCTTAGTATTATTAACTTTGTCACTTTATCCATCTATTATATACCCTTCCGAATTCATTGAATTCCTAATTTGTCGAATTTTTTTATAGCTTTTATAAGTTGCATTGTCACTACTAAATTAAAGTATTTTTTGTAATATATATATAATTATACCATTTCATGGAGCTTATTTAAATATATTAAGTCACTTTGATTCCATAGATATATTGAATCACTTTTTCTATAGTTACTACACAAAATGTGCCTTTTTTAGAGTTCGTTCTTGCTAATCCTATGTATATGATTTTTTCGTGCATTTATTTTCTACTCATAGCTGAAAGTTTTTAGAACTCCCCACATATCAGGTGATATTTAAAATACAAAAATAAAAGTTATTACCTCAAAAATTTGATGTAATAACTTTTAGATAATTATAAAGCCAATTAAAAATCTAAACATAATAAAAATTCAAAACTAACCTAATCTCAGCCTATTTTTTTGAAAAAGTTTTATTATTATACTTTTAAGATATTAATATTTTTAAAAATTATTTATTAACTATATCATTAAATAATATTCCATATCTAATTTTAAATTCATTCAAAATCATTATAGCTATTTCTCTCATCTGGGGATGTGATTTCTCACTTGTTCTAAGCTTAAAGAAATGTCTCCATTCCCTAATATTCATACTAACGATAATTTCAGTTTTTAATGAATTTGGTAAGATAGCTCTAGCCTCTTGAGGACTTGCTCCTAACTCTAATAATTTCATATAAGCTGTCTCTATTTCTAATATTTGAGTTATCCAAAGTTCTCTTTTTAACTTATCCTTCTCTTCATTCCAAAAGCAAGGCTCTATAAATGTAAGTTCTGATCCAAACTTATCTTTTGAATAATTACAATACCTAGTACTTTCTTGACTGTAACTTGCCATTCTATTTCTTACAATTTCATGTGTTACTCCTCTATCACAGATCATTCTTACACTTATTTTCTCATGTTCTAATACGGATTCATGTCCACTTTTTAAAATCATTTTTATAAATGTAACATTTGATTCATCCGTGATTTTTTCTTCACTTTTATAGCATCCTTTTCCAAAGTCCTCTAATTTTTTTTAAGTCTAAGTAAATTAATAATTTAATAATAATCAGAATAGTTATTTAGATTATTTCTATATAATTTTTTTGCAAGATAATCTCATAATTCTATTAATAAATATTATTATTAATAGTTAAAAAATGTAACAAATCCACGAAAAAATCTTATAAATTAACTTTTATATCTTATTTTGAAATATTTTCAATATAAGTAATTGACTAGACTAAAATAAATGGTATAATAAGTAATTGTAGTGCAAAATCATTACAATTAATATAATTTTTTCCATGTATTAAGGAATGAAATATTGTTGTAAAAGATTTCGCACTACAATTATTAAAGAAAAAGGGGGGAAAGAGGATGAAAAAGAAAATAGCTACAATCGCTTTAGCAATAGGATTAATGGTGACTACTATTGCTCCAGTAGCAGTACATGCTTATGATTCATGGGATTACGGAATCGATCATTCTAAAAATCCAATAGAATGGTATAATCATTATTATCATAGTAGTCTTAAGCATTATGGTTCAATAACCAAAAATGGGTATACGTATTATGGACCAACTGCATCAGCTGGATATTGGTCAAGGTTAAACTTAGAAGTTACTGGACCATATGCAGTGACGTATAATCGTCATACTATATTCTAAATAGTTATCAAAAAGGGATTTAATTATTTTTATAAATCCCTTTTTATTTTTAAGAAGGTGATAAATATATGGTAGAAATAATAGATTTATGTAAATCATTTAATAATAAAATTATTTTTAAAGATTTCAATTTAGAAGTACAACAAGGAGAGTTTATTGGTATAGTTGGAAAAAGTGGTCAAGGTAAAACTACTCTTCTGAATATAATTGGCACACTAGAAAAAGTTGATTCAGGTATTATAAAAATAATGGGTAAAGAAGCACTTGGAAGAAAATCGAAAAGGCTTTTATTAAGAGATCATTTAGGTTTTATTTTTCAAAACTATGCTTTAATTGATAATGCATCAGTAAATGAAAATTTAGAGATTGCCCTTAAACATAAAAAAATAAATAGAAAACAGAAATATAATGCTATAGCCTTAGCATTAAAAGACGTAGGTCTTAATGATTATGGTAATAAAATAATACATACTTTGAGTGGTGGAGAACAACAACGTGTGGCTATCGCTAGATTATTGCTTAAAGATCCATCTTTAATTTTAGCAGATGAACCGACTGGATCATTAGATATTGAGAATCGTGATATTATTGTAGATTTATTTCAAAAGTTGCACAAGCAAAAGAAAACGATTATTATGGTTACTCATGACAAAAACTTAATTAAATTCTTTTCAAGAACAATAGAATTATAATGGAGGAATAATTATGAAAAAATTAATTTTTCTTCTGTTCACGACTACTTTAATAGTTATAAATTTTTTATCTATAAAACAATTTGAATATATACAATTTCAATCTTTTAACAATAATGTGATAGGTGAAAAATGGAATATTGCTATTGAAAGCGGAAATCCTCAAAAAAGTAAATCAGAAAACTTTCGTTTATTAGAAGATATGACGATGCAAATAAAGGTAAATCTTCAACGAGTATCTTATGAAAATGATATAGATAATAAAGGAAAAATAGTATATTATGTATCTTTTTTTGAAAATGATAAATACTTTAAAAATTTAAAGTTAAAGACAGGTAAATTTCTAAATATTAATAGCGACAAAGAGGACTTTCTCTCCACAATAGAAAGCAATAATAATCATCAAGTAGGGCAACTAGAAATTTTTCACAATTTTGATCCAATAGAAATTCGTCCAATTATTGCTGCTGAAAACTCAAGAGATATCAAAGGAACCTATACCGTAAATGGATCAGAAAATGCAGAAAAGTTTAAAAAAATAGCTTCAGAATATGGATTCACTGTTGAAATTTCAAAAGATGAAGCTCATACTGAATTTGCTAAATATCCTTATCAGGATATGATGTACAAAGCATCCGTAATATTATGTTTATTAATAGCTCTTGCAATGTTATATGATGCAATTAGTAATTATAAAGAAATATCAGTAAGATATTTGTTAGGATATAACTTCTGGCAGATTGGAGCTTATTTATTTAAAAAATATATAAAACTTTTTATAAGCTCATTATTTGCTGGAGTATTAGGGCTACTTATATATTTATATTTTTATAATGACTTTCAACAATTACTACCTTTTCTATATTTTTGCTTAAAAAATATTATTCCATTAACTTTAGCTATATTAATAATTTTTATTGTTACATGGTTAGGAACTAAAACCATAAATATTTCTCAAATGATTAAAAATAAAAAACCTATAAAATTATTGTTTTGTACAAATATTATTATTCGTCTTATATTAGCTGTTTTCCTTGTCTTAGGATTACAACAAGGAATAAGCACTTTTTTTACACTTAAAGGTACTGCTGATAAACAGGAAAAATGGTCTATATTAAAAGATTATTCTTATTTAGGAATAGTTTCAAATTCTCAGCAAGGATTATCGATGATTCAAAATGACGAAGAAAAACGACGATTTAAACTAATGTATGAAGAATTAGAATCTCAAGGAAGTTTTTTCATCTCTCCTTCTAGTTACTATCTAGATAATTTTACCCGTTCTTTAAATAAAAATCCTTGGGGAATGGATGGAAGAAAAGTCGAAATAAATAAAAATTATTTATCTGTTAATCCGATTATTGGAATGGATGATAAACCGGTGAAAGTTCCAGATAACACTAAGTCTAATGAAATAACTGTAATTTTACCTGTGAAGTTTCAACAGTATGAAAATGACATCAAAACAACTATAGCAAAAGATTATAATGATATATATACTACAAATCAATCTATTCCTCTAAATGTAAATATAATATTAGTTAAAAATGACCAATCTTATTTTACATTTTCAACTAATATGGCAAGTGATAACAAATTTGAAATAATCGATCCAATTGCTGTAGTAGTAAATAGCCAATTTGATCCTCAAGTTTTAGCAGTGAGTATTTCTATGGGGTATGGATACTATACTAAAAATAGTGAAAATATAAATCCATTTGGTGCAACACAAAACACTCTAAAAAAATACAACTTTGATACTGATTGGGAACCTGTTTCTGTAGCTTATTCTAATGTAGAATTGAAGATAGCAAATAATAAAGAATTACTACAATTATATACAACTTACTGTGGATTATTCATCATATTGGCCGCAGTTTTATTATTCTTTTCATCTATGTATTATTTGGAAATGAATAAAAAATCATTAGCCATACAATGGATTTTTGGGCATACATTCTTTCAAAAACATTATTTAGTCTATTTATCACTATTAGTATTTTGGAATTCTATATTTGCTATTTGCTATTTTAGAACTAGCAGTACTTTATTGTTACTAAAAATAGTTTTATGCCTTGAATTTTTGGATATCATATTAATTAGTACAATTTTAAGTATAAAAGAATACAACATTACAAAACAAGTACTTATAGAAAGCTAATAGTAGAGGAGGGTATATTTATGAAAATCCAAAAAGCAATAGTTGTTATTTTCAGTACTACACTTTTTATCTCCTTAGGAGTTTATTCATATAACTTTTGGGATAATAAAAAAGAAAAAACTCCTAGTGACAGTAACAATACAAATATAAGTATGAATGAAAATTCAGATCAAGCTCACACAAGCATTGATAAAGATCAAAATACAGTTGAAAAAAAAAAGTATTACGTTGTAGAAGTTGTATATAACACTGGTGGCAGTTCTTCATCTTTTGTTCCATTAAAGCTTAATCCAGGCTATAAATATGACTCTGATTTTCATATGAATATATCACGCGATGATAATGGGAATCTTATAAATGGTGATAAAATTATCGAAATTAATAATTTTGTTATTTCAGATAAAAATAAGGAAAATATTAAAAATATAGCTGGATCAAAAAATTATGAGGAAGCCTTAAAAGAAATAGAAGATAAAGTAGAAACTCTAAAAAATGATGCTATAAAAAAAGGACATTTTAAAGAATAGACAAAGTATTGGAATAAGATAACATAATGTCATATAAATAATAGACGTAGTAACTACGTGTATTATAGAGATTTTAAAATTTATTTAGATTAATTGTAAACTTAGAATAACTAGGAGTTGAAGTAGCAAAATCATAGGGAATGTAGATAACTTTGTGTAAATTGATAAATAAGTTATGTATTTAGAAATTACTACTGAAAATTAATAACCAGTAGTAATTTTTATTTCTTATTATTACTAATAATGAAATAGTATATATCTGTTTATAATTATATTTTTAAATCTCAAAATCTACTTCAAACATTATACTAAGTTGCGCTAAAGTACTATGCCACTTCTGAAATGAAGAAGTCTATTTTTTCATTATTTACTTAGTTACAAGGTATAATAAGATTCTTATACAATATATAGACTTATATGCTATATTTCTTTTAACAACTTTTCTAAATTAGCTATTATTTCATTAATTAAATCTAACTTTCCCTTATTAATAAAAAAAGAGAACAGCTGACTTCTGTTCTCTTTTTCGGTGATTTATATTTTGAATGATATTTATTTAAATATGTGAAGACTAGTTTTGGCTTTACGCTAATTTTTCAAGATCAGCTATTACCATTTTAACTATTTCAAGTTTTCCTTTTCCATAGTTTTTGTCCTCAACATAATCTAAAACTAATTCTATGCTTCTTTCTGTTTCTTTATATTCTTCTAATAACTTCATTAATTTATCGTTCATAATATAGCCTCCTATAAATTTATTATATTTTAGGCCTGTCCACTTAGGTCTTATTCTACAGTAACTGATTTTGCTAAATTTCTTGGTTTGTCCACATCTAATCCTTTCTGGACTGCTGTGTAATAAGCAAGTAACTGCATTGGTATTATAGCAAGTACTGGAGCTAATAGATCAAGAGTTCTTGGAATGTATATTACAGCTTCCACACTCTTTTCTACTTCAGTATCTCCTTCATAAGCAATAGCCATAACCCTTGCACCTCTTGTTGCCACCTCTTGTATATTACTTACCATCTTGTCTCTTAAAGCTGTTTGAGTTAAAGAACTTATAACTACAGTTCCCTTTTCTATTAAAGCTATAGGACCATGCTTAAGCTCTCCTCCTGGATAAGCTTCTGAGTGAATGTAAGTTAACTCTTTAAGCTTTAGTGAAGCTTCCATTGCTATAGCATAATCAAGTCCACGTCCTAGGAAGAACATATCCCTTTCCATATAGTGCTTTGAGGCAAACTTTTGTATTTCTTCTTTATTTTCTATTACTTTTTCAATCTTCTTTGGAAGTTCTAACATTTCTTTCTTTATTTCTTCTATGTCTTCTACAGTAAGCTTCTCCTTAAGAGATGCAAGGTGTAGTGCTAAAGTATACATAGCTATAAGCTGAGTTACATAAGCCTTAGTAGATGCAACAGCGATTTCTGGTCCAGCCCAAGTATATAATACATCATGAGCTTCTCTTGAAACTGAGCTACCAACTACATTAGTAACAGCAAGAACTCTACATCCCTTCTTCTTTCCATCTCTAAGAACAGCTAAAGTATCTGCAGTCTCTCCTGACTGACTTACAACTATAAGAAGTGTTCTATCATTCATAAGAGGTTCCCTATATCTAAACTCTGAAGCCACATCTATCTCTACTGGTATTCCTGCTAACTTTTCTATAACATATTTTCCAACTACTCCCGCATGATAAGCAGTTCCACAAGCCACTATATAAACCTTGTCTATATTATCTAAGTGCTCTTTAGTTAAGCTTATTTTATCTAGCTTTATCTTCTCTCCCTCTACTATTCTTGAAGTCATAGTATCTTTAACTGCCTTTGGTTGTTCATGGATTTCTTTTATTGTAAAATCTTCAAATCCACCTTTTTCAGCAGCGTCTGCATTCCAAGTTACCTTGTATATCTCTTTCTTTATTTCTTCTTTTTCTTCATTTACAAGCTTAATCCCTTGTCTTGTCATTATAACAAACTCTTTATCCTCTAAAAGATAAACATTTCTTGTGTGATTTAATACTGCTGGTATATCTGAAGCTATAAAATATTCATCTTCTCCAACTCCAACTATTAAAGGACTATCCTTTCTAACAGCTACTATCTTATCTGGTTCTTTTTCAGATATAACTCCTATAGCATAACTACCTTCCATCTTTCTTGTAGCTTTTATTACTGCATCTATAAGATCTCCTTCATAGTAATAATCCACAAGATTTGGTATTACCTCTGTATCTGTATCTGATAAAAACTCATATCCCTTAGAAGTAAGCCATTCTTTGATGCTTAAATAATTTTCTATTATCCCATTGTGAACCACACTAACTGTTTCATTTCCATTGCAGTGTGGATGTGAATTAACATCTGATGGTTCTCCATGAGTTGCCCATCTAGTATGTCCAATTCCTAGATTCCCCTCTAAAGGTTCAACATTTAATTTTTCTTCTAAATTTCTAAGTCTACCCTTACATTTTTTAACATTTATATCTCCATGGTTTAATATAGCAACTCCTGCTGAGTCATATCCTCTATACTCAAGCTTTGAAAGCCCCTCTACTAATACCTCTGACGCATTTCTTTTTCCTAAAAATCCTACTATTCCGCACATAATTTCTTCTCCCTTTCTTTTATTTAATTTATATTTTTATTTTTTCTCTAAATATTAGGCCTCTTTAGCTTTACCTTAAACTTCTTAATAACAACTTTCCATGCTAGATAAAACCTAGAATAATTTATCTAAGAATTATAAAAAATTTTATATATAATCTTAAAATAAATCTCTTAATATCTCATCTTCATGTAATTTTGGCATAAGAAATAAACCTTTAGAATTAATTTTTTCTAAAAATTATATAACTTTCCATATTTATCTATTATTAATAAAACCAAATTTAATTTAAGATAAACTTATAAATACAAATTAAACATATCTACATAACTATAGATACTGTAACTTTATTCTACAAATTACCTCTTACTAAATTGATCTTTAAAAATAGATTCTTATAATTGTCTAATTTTTTATTTATAAAAATTTATACAATTGAACTCAGGACTTAACCTATTCTATAAAACTCTGATATAGATATGGTTACCCCTTGTATTTTGATTTAAAATAATTTGGAAATTTTAAAAGAAAGGTTTTAACACCACATTGAGTCTGTTCCTAAAATCACTTCTAGGGTTTCTCAATGGTTAACGGTAGTGATTTACCGTGGGGCATCCGCCGAAAGTTTCGATACTCCCCATCCTCGTCAACTTAAATTTATGGATAATGGCTATCCAAGACTCTTTGGAAGTCTTATTTAAGTTCTGGCGCTTAGTACTACTTAAGACAAAAGATAAACCTTACTAAATCCTTTAATCTTAATTTATTTAATTTTAAATTCCTCATATACATTATATTCACTTACTTATTATGTTTCAACTAAAATTTTAATATTTTTTTATTTCTATATCTAATTTAATAATAATTTAATAAATCTTCTTTCTTAATGAAGCCTTATAAATTGAGCTTTTATCAAATATTATAATAATAATATTATTACAATATTTTAACTAAATATTTACCTATTTAAATCTTAGATTAATAAAAACAATTTTTTAATTTAAACTTTTTCACCCAAAAATAATTCCAACTTATACAAATAAACTCATCATTCATTTTAACCTTATTTATAAATATCTAAGTAAAATATTTTCCTACAATAACTATTTAATTTAAAGTTACTAAACTCTAAATTAAATTTTTCTACTTTAACCCTTAAACTTTAAATTTGTCTTTTTGTATTTAATTAGGCAAAAGAATAATTTAGATTATTACTAATTTACTAATAGCTATGTACTAAAGGAAGAAAACATCTCCTCCTTTAATTTTATTTTCCCATCTAGATAAAAGTATAATTAAAAATAAAACTATATACATTGGAACATAATTCTTATCATATCCTCATTACAATAGTTTAACTCTCTTATGGATCTTATGAACTCTTTTAATGCCATAGCGTTTATTCCTTCGCTATAATATAGTTTTCCTAGAGCATATAGTACACTATCTCTTTCTATATAATTTAGTGCATAAAATGCCCTCTCTAAAATTTCAAATTCTCCTGTTCTTAAGATATCTCTATATAAATTTATAAGTATTTCAAGAGCTTCATCCATTTTATTCTCTAATATATAATTCTCGCTTCCTCCATTCAAAACTTCTTCTATTTGCTTTATTCCGCTGAAAAGAACTCCATCTTTGTTTTTTATATTTTCTAATATATCCTCATTAATTTTAACTCCTTTAATTAAATATATTAAAGATATATATTTTATTCCTTCTTTAAATTCATCATCCTTCTCATTAATTTTATTTAGATATTCCAATGCATTATCATATTTTTTTCTATAAAAATTTAGCTGTCCCTTTAGTAAATATAAAATACTCCCTTGAAGTCCTAACTTTTCTGCTCTATCTATATATTCTTCTCCACTATCATATAACTTTTCTTTTATTAAGATTTTACCAAGTAATGCAGAGCTACTGCTGTTTTCTAGATTAAAATAAGAAGATAAAACTCTAGGAACTTCTTCCTTATTTTCTTTGGACTTATTTATCATTGCTCCAATATTATATAATAATAAATAATTATCCTGATTAAATTTAAAGGCTTGTAAATAATATGAAAGTGCTTTTTTATAATCCCTAAACATTTCATATAACTTTCCTAGTTCTATTGCTGGCTTAAATGTACCACACCCCTTAAAAAATTCTAAATTACTTGGTGGTTCCCCAAGTTCTAATGCTCTCTTATAACTTTCAATTGCTAAAGTATACTTTTTTAATATTAAATAAATATTTCCCCTCTCAAACTCTAAGTCTGTATAATTAGGATATATTTTAAGACCATCCTCTATGGTATTCAGTGCTTCATCGTACCTTTTTAAATAGCATAAACAGTACATTTTCCTTATTATTGTCTTAGGGGAATACCCCTTTGATACATCTATATTTTTATATACTCTATCATAATAGTACAAAGCCTTATCTATCTCCCCATTAGCAAAATATTCAGTGGCCAAATTAAATATATGAAACTCACTCTCTGGATCTTTTGAAAGCTCATTTAGTATGATTTCTATATTTCTCTTTCTTTTGTTCTTTTCTTCTATAACCTTAGTTAAATATCCATAATGATATATATTTATATCTCTTATGCAATGATTGAAACTATTCCAATCTCCACTTATATGATTTAGCTGTTCATGTATATCTCCAAAAAACTTATATTCTCCATTATTAATTAAAAGTCTTGGGTTTAAATTTGTTATGGTATCCCCTTCCCCATTTCCTGTATAGCTTAAAGTCTTAAAAAAATACACATGGAACTTTTCCTCATTTAGTAATTCTATAAATTTTTCCTTATGATTACTTGAAAATTCGTCATCTGCATCCATAAGTAATATCCATTCTTTTGAGGCTTTAGATAAGGAAAAATTCCTAGCATTTGAAAAGCTATTATCCCATTTGTAATGATATATTATAGCTCCAAATTTCTTTGCAATTTCTATAGTCTTATCTGTAGAGCCTGTATCAACTATTATAATTTCATCTACCAGATCTTTCACACTATTTAAACATCTATATAAATGATTTTCTTCATTTTTAACAATCATACATAAGCTCAAGGTTTTGAATCTATCCATTTTTTATTCTCTCCTTATTCTTATATCTTTTTATAATTCTTTATTTTTAATATTATAAGTATGCTTTTAATCATTCTGATCATATAACTGTGTTTTAAAGTCCCAAGTTAGATATTAATATTTTTATAAAATAATTTCCTCTCTACCAATACTTGCTCTAGAATAAGTTCTTAAAATTAATTTAAATTTAATAATCAAAAATATCTTATACATTGTTATCTTAAAATCTTTATATTCTTATAACCTCTTAAATTAAAACAAAAATCTTTACTAATAAGGACATAAGTATAAAACTCATGTCCCCTAAGATTAATCCTTAAACCTTAGCATTATAATAAACATGTACGCTACTGCTTACTGCTGCATTAAATGCTAATCTTGAATATTGAAGTGAATATTTTGGAACCAATACAGCATGTCCCGATGGAATTAAAGCTGTTGAACTATCATTCATAAAATAAGCATCTGCTGTTGTTGGACTTATTTGTAAGGATACAGTTACAGCTGCTCCTCCAGTATTGTATATATAATAGGAATATTCTATTTTATCACTGTTATCTTTTAATAAAACATTCCCTTGAGTTGGCGTTCCACTAACTATTAAGGCATTATCTGTTGCAAAGGTTCTAGAACCTAAAGTTATACTATCGGTTACTGCACTTAAGGCTCTAGTTGCTACTGTATCGGATATTCTTACGCTATCTGTTGCTCCACTTAGTGCTCTTATTGTTACTGTATCAAATATTCTTACGCTATCTGAACTTCCTGTTAATAGCCTTGTTGCTACTGTATCTGCTATCTTTATGCTATCTGTAGTTCCACTTAAGGCTCTTATAGTCACAGTATCAAAGATTCTTACGCTATCAGTATTTCCTGCTAACGGTCTTGTTGCTATTGTATCTGTGATTTTTATGCTATCTGTGGTTCCACTTAATGCTCTTATTGTTACCGTATCAAAGATTCTTACGCTATCAGTATTTCCTGTTAA
>NZ_JMLJ01000011.1 GCF_000686705.1 Clostridium hydrogeniformans DSM 21757
TTTTGAAAATTTCTTTTAATATTTTTAAATGCTATATCAAATAAAGACACTTTAAATTCCTCCTTATCTTATTACATGTCTGCAACTGTATTTCCAAGTGTAGATAGAACATCAAGTATCTTTTGGAAGAATTCTTTTCTTGATCCACCACGCACAAGTTCTGTGTATAAAGTACCATCTTTTATAAATAATATTCTCTTGCAATAACTAGCAGCAAAAGCATCGTGAGTAACCATCATTATAGTTGCATTATCATTTTCATTTAAGTCGCTTAAGGTTTGAAGTATTTCAGCTGATGACTTGGAGTCAAGTGCTCCAGTTGGTTCATCTGCAAGTAATAGGGATGGCTTTGTTATAACAGCTCTTGCTATGGCAGCTCTTTGCTTTTGACCACCAGAAACCTCATAAGGGTATTTGTTTAATGTACCATCTATTCCGAACTTCTTAGATAAATCATTAACTCTTTTTTCTATTTCCTTATGATGAACCTTAGATAATGCTAAAGGTAGTACTATATTTTCTTTTATAGTTAAAGTATTTAGTAGATTATAATCTTGGAATATAAAACCTAATTTATTTCTTCTAAAAGAAGAAAGTTTATCTTCATTCATTTTTGTAATATCATCTCCAGCTATTATAGCGCTTCCAGAGCTTGGAGTATCTATAGTTGATATTATGTTAAGTAATGTGGTTTTACCTGCACCAGAAGGTCCCATTATACCTATAAATTCTCCTTCTTCTATTTCAAGGTTTATATCTTGAAGAGCAGTGTAATTAACTCCCTTTGATGCATACACCTTTTTTAAGTTTTTAGCAACTAATACATTATTCATGTTAATATCCTCCTGTATGTAAAGTCATTTTCTTTTTAATTCATAATCTATTCCGTAACTTACAATATTTATTCTATAATATTTTGTAATAAGTAACCATTTATCTACATAACAAAAGATTAAAGGAAACTTACATTTTTGTAATATTAAAATGAAAAAACTGTTTTAATAGTTTAACACCATTAAAACAGTTTAATACTTTAGGACTTAGCTATAGTTAGGTGGTCGCTTAAGGTAGGGAAGTGTAGGGTTACCTTTGTATATTCATTAAATACAGAATCTATTGATATATCATGCCCTAGCTTATTACACATCTTTTTTGCAAGGTATAATCCCATACCTGTAGATTTATTAAACAATCTACCATTGTATCCAGTGAAACCTTTATTAAATACTCGTGATAAATCTTCTTCTTTAATACCTACTCCATTATCTTTTATTATAAGTCTTAACTCCATATTATCTTTTTCACAGTAAATTTCTATCTTTCCGCTATTTTTAGTGTATTTTAAAGAGTTCTGTATAACTTGGTTTATAATAAATAAAAGCCACTTTTTATCTGTAAGCACAGAGAATTCAGTATCATGCATATCCATACCTATTCGTTTACTTATAAAGGATTTAACATTTCTTTTTATAATTTCATTTAATACTTTAGGAATCTCTGTTTCATACAGAAGATAATCTTTTGAAAAGTCATCTATTTTTGAATAGTATAAGGATTGCTCTACATAGTTATCTATCTTATTGAGTTCTTCCTCTATACTATCTAAAACTTCATCTAACTCTTTTCCTTCGCTGTTTTGTATTATTAATCTAGATACAGCTATAGGGGTTTTAATTTCATGAACCCAAGAAGTTACGAACTCCATGTTTTCAATTTTATCAAGATATAAGTTTTCAAATTTTAATTGATTATCTTTTTCTATTTTCCTTAATATTTTAGAAAATAATTCATGTTCGTTTGTTAAAGGCTTTGGAATTGCCTCATATATATTTTCTTCATGAGTATTTAGAATATCATTTAAATTTTTAAAGTATTTAATCTTTAATATATAATCAAAAATTAAAACCATTAAAAGAAGTATATATGATACTAAATTTATATATAAAATATTAGAAAGGGATACCCTCATTGTTCCATCTAAATATACTACTAAGGAAATAAAGGAAACTATAAATATAAAAAATATCATATAAGGCTTTTTATCCCTTAAAAAAGATATTAAATTCATTATATTATGTAACCTTGACCTTTCTTAGTAACTATAAAATCACCTAAACCAACATCAGAAAGCTTTTTTCTAAGCCTATTAATATTTACAGTTAAAGTGTTATCATCAACAAAGCTCTCATCTTCCCAAAGGCTCCTCATAATTTTATCACGACTAATAACCTTACCGTTGTTTTTCATAAGTATATAAAGAATCTTAAATTCATTTTTAGTTAACTCTACTTTATCATCGTTAAATATAAGGTTAGCATCTTTTAAGTTAAGGATTGCTCCATTATGTTCTATAACATCAGATTCCACATTAGCATAGGAATAAGTTCTTCTTACAATAGCTTGTATTTTAGCCATTAAAACATCTAAGGAAAATGGTTTTTGAATAAAGTCATCTCCACCCATATTCATTGCCATTATAATATCCATATTTGTATTTCTAGAAGATAGGAATATTATAGGAACTTTAGAGATTTCTCTTATTTTATTACACCAATAGAATCCATCAAAATATGGTAGGTTTATATCAAGTAAAACTAAGTGAGGATTATATTCTATAAAAACATTAAGGGTTTCACTAAAGTCTTCTACATATTTTCCCTCATAACCCCATTTTGTTATATTCTCAAGAATTATTTCTCTTATTTTTGGATCATCTTCCACTATTAGAATTTTAAACATGAAGGCACCTCTCTTTAAATAAAATATTCATCTTATGGCTATAAGCTTTAATACCACCATACTCTTAAAAGGTGAGGGATATAATTTGCTACGGCCCTAGATTAATTCATCTAACCTTCATATGTTGGAAAGAACATCATATGAAGAAAGATTCGTTCTATAAGTTAATATTAAGGAAAAGAACTATAATATTCAACCCTAGTATAGATTATTATACCTTTTAATCAATAGTTTTACACTGAGTTAATAATTATTTGCACAAAAATAAGGAGAAAGAGTCATGCTCTATCCCCTTATTATATATAAGTGCTTTTATACAAGTCTAAAATGAAATATTCTATACCATGCTTTGCATCTTAAAATATGGTTAGAATAGTTATCTATCTCATTTTTAGATTTATCTTTATTTCTAATTATAAAGGGTTTTATACTTTCCGTAAGATTTATCCCGCTTTCTCCTTTGGATAAAAGATATGCAGTCATTTCTATACCAATTTTAGGATCAGCTATATCTTCAGGTTTAAAATCTTTTAACTTCATTTCTTTAGATAATTTTAAAGCTACCTCATCAGTAACTTTTGGGATGCCATTAAGTCTTGAAGAATCATATTCATTATCTCTATAAGTAGATTCTTCATGAACCAATGAAGCTAGAATATAAGGATCTACCTTATATTTAGATGAATATTGTTTTACGTAATCTTTATATTTTAATGGATATAAGACTTTACTACCAATAGTAAAGGTTATTCCAACCACTAATAATATTATAAATATTGATGTAAAAATCTTTCTCATACCCAAGCCTCCATAAATCAAATTACATATCTATTTTAAGGCTATTGTATATGGTGAACCATAGTTAAAGCTTACAATAAAAAGTTTAATCTAACGAAATTGTAACATTAGATAAAAATTAAAAATATCAGATTAAAGGATAAGATAGATTTAAGAGTTTAAAGTTAAGATATGAATAAACTTTAAGAGTTAACTTAATACTAAATGTGATTAAGAGTATTAAGTTAGAGGTGATAATATTGAGTAATGATTTTCCAAAAGTTTTTCCACCACAGCACCAAAATGTACATCCAGGTATAGAAAAGGAAATGAACCCTCGTCCTATATTCCAAAAAAGTGGATATATAGATGGTGGTAATAGGCTAAAGGATAAGATAGCTATAATTACAGGAGGCGACAGTGGAATCGGAAGAGCTGTAGCATTAGCCTATGTAAAGGAAGGAGCAAAGGTTTCCATTGTTTATTTTAACGAAGATGAGGATGCAAATGAAACCAAAAAGCTTATAGAAGAGATAGGAGGAAGCTGTATTCTTTTAAAAGGTGATGTAGGAGATGAAAGCTTTTGTATTAATGTAGTAAAGGATACTGTAGATAAATATGGAAAGCTAGATATAGTTGTAAATAATGCAGGGGTACAATATGAGAGTAACACTTTAGAAGAGATAACCACTGAGCAGCTACATAAAACTTTTAATACTAATATATTTAGTATGTTTTATTTAACCAAGGCAGCACTTCCTCATTTAAGAGAGGGTTGTTCTATAATAAATACTTCCTCTGTAACAGCTTATAAGGGTCATGAAACTTTAATAGACTATTCTTCAACTAAGGGAGCAATAACTACATTCACAAGATCCTTATCAATGAATTTAGCTAAAAGAGGAATAAGAGTCAATGCTGTGGCGCCAGGACCTATATGGACACCACTTATTCCTTCAAGCTTTAAACAAGATAAAGTAGCTAAGTTTGGAGCTGATACACCTCTTCAGAGAGCAGGACAGCCAGTAGAGGTAGCTGGAGCCTATGTGTTTTTAGCATCAAAGGAAGCCTCTTATATAACAGGTCAAACCATACATGTAAATGGGGGAGAGATAGTTAACGGATAACTTAATGTAATTTATAAAATTTATCCTATGTTTATAGAACTTTAAATATTTTAATTTTCAAGAGAAAAATAAGAGTAAATAGACATGGGATAAGTTTTATTTTATACATGTACAAGCTCTTTAGAATATAAGTTTGTACATGTATAAGGTTATGTAAATAAAAAGTTTTTTATAATGCCCATAATTAGAGCCTTAAAACATATTTTAGGAATAAAACCACAAGTATAAAAATATATTATATAGAAGAATATAGGTTTTTAATAAAAGGGGGAGAGAAAATGGGAAAACAATATAGAGGAAAATTACTTTGGAAGTTACCATCTAGGGGGAGAGGTACATGCCCTGTGTGTAAAACTACAAGGATTAAAGTCTTATATGAACTAATACTAGGAAATGGTAATAAAATAAAGGTATGTAAGAGATGCAAGGGAAAGAAAGTTGAAAGCTTAGACTAAATATTAGAGTTTATAAAAAATCAAAATTCAATTAATATGGAAGCTTTATTTAAGTTCAATTTTAGAAAAGTAAGTCTTAGGATTTTATAATTGATATTCATAGAATTTATTTGGGGATGGGATTATAAAGTTTTAGGATAAGTATATAATGAAGTAATTTTAATACCTAAATAAAACCCAGGTTAAGGATAGATTTCTTAACCTGGGTTTTTCATTATAATCAATAATTATAGTACTTATAAATCTAATGATTGTTATAAATACTTATAGGTATTCTCATTTATATAAAACGTAAATTAAGTAAAAGTTCATATAAATTAAGCAGTATTTTCTTACCAACATTCCACATCTTCTATATTAGGTATACTATCTTTTGTAAATACAGGATCTAATCCTTTATTTTTTTGATCAGAATAATGTTTAAGGGCATTAAAAGCTATAGGACATAATTTAGCAATAGCTATTAAGTTTATTATTGCCATAAGTCCCATGAATATGTCTGCAAATGTCCAAACCACACTAAGATCCACTATAGAACCTGCAAACACCATAGCGATAACAGTAATCCTATATAATGTAAGCCAAATTTTTTTTCCGTTCATAAACTCTATATTTGTTTCTCCATAATAGTAGTTTCCAATTATAGAACTAAAAGCAAATAATAGAATGCATATGGCTATAAAGATATTTCCAAAGGAGCCAATTTGGGAGCTTAAAGAAGCCTGAGTCAATTGGATACCTACTAAATCTGTAGTTGAATAAATATCAGAAGATAATATAAGTAATGCTGTTGCTGTACATATAAGGAGCGTGTCAGTAAACACTCCAAGAGTTTGAATTAATCCTTGTTTTACAGGGTGGGTTACATGAGCAGCAGCGGCTGCATTTGGTGCACTTCCCATACCGGCCTCATTAGAAAATAAACCTCTTTTAACTCCCATTAAAACAGCATATCCTAAACCACCACCAACTGTTTGTTTAAAGCCAAATGCATTTTCTACTATAAGTAATATAGTATTTGGAATAATTGATATATTTTTTAATAATACAAATAATACTATTAAAAGATATAGTACAGCCATTATAGGTACTAAAACTTCAGAAGCCTTAGCAATTCTTTTTACTCCACCAAATATTATAAAAGAAGTAAGAGCAGCTAGTACTAAGCCAATTACAACCTTATTAAGTCCAAAGGCCTCATTAAAGGCTAAGGTTATGGTATTTGATTGAACAGAGTTAAAAGCAAGACCAAAACATATGGTTATAAGAATAGAAAATACTATTCCCATGAATCTATTATTAAGTCCTTTTTCTATATAATAGGCAGGACCTCCTCTAAACTCTTTTCCATCTTTTATTTTATATATTTGAGCTAAAGTACTTTCTACAAAGCTAGAAGCACCACCTATAAGAGCTATAACCCACATCCAAAATACAGCTCCAGGCCCACCAATAGATATTGCTATGGCAACACCAGCTAAGTTTCCAGTACCAACTCTTGAAGCAGTACTTATACAGAAGGCTTGAAAAGAAGATATACCGTGAGTATGCTCATTATCCTTTGATTTTATAGCTCCTTCTCCAAGAAGTTTAAACATGTGTTTTAAGTATCTAACTTGAATAAATTTTGTTTTAAATGAGAAAAATAATCCGATACAAAGAAGCATGGCTATAAGTATATAAGTCCATAAAAAATCATTAAATATATTTAACAAATTTAACAAATTTAATAACCTCCATTAAATAAATTTCTAATTTAATAGAAATTGTATATTAAAAGTCGAAATATGTCAATTGATTTAATATTTTGACTTTTAAAGGGAATACTATTACTACACATACATCAAAAGTTTAACTATATTATATAAACATTTACAAAGATAAAAAATGAATAAATAACCATTAAATTATTTAATTTTTCCAAAATAAAAACATAGATATTTAATCTTAAAATAAAAATAATTTTTTTTCTTGACAGGAGAGATATTATTAATTAAAATCGTATGTAATAATTAAATTTAAGTTTTAAATCATTACGTACTTTAAATTGGTCCCGTGAGACCAGAAAGGGGTATAGGATATGTATAAGTTTTTTTGTCGTACAATAAAAGTGAATAATTTTGACGCGGATTTAGTTAATGGACTAAATTCATTTAACGTTGCTAAAATAGATTTTTATAAGGGTAGTAGAGGAATTGTCTCAAAGAGAATTCCTCTACTACCATTTTTAATTTAAGGAGGGGTATATCAATGATAGGAAGATTAATATTAGAAAATGGAATGGTATTTGAAGGAAGAGCTTTTGGATATACGGAAGAAACTGTAGGAGAGGTAGTATTTAATACAGGTATGACAGGCTATCAGGAGGTTTTAACAGATCCTTCTTATTATGGACAAATAGTAACCATGACATATCCTTTAATAGGAAACTATGGAATAAATCTTGAAGACCTAGAATCTAATACCCCAAAAGTTAAAGGTTTCATAGTTAGAGAACTGTGTGATATTCCAAGTAATTGGAGATGTGAGATGACTTTAGATTCTTATTTAAAGCAAAATAAAGTAATAGGACTTGAAGGAATAGATACAAGAGCTCTAACAAAGATTCTTAGAAATCATGGAACCATGAGAGGAATAGTAACTAATAGAGAATTAAGTAAGGAAACTGCAGCTTCAATAATAGAGAGTTTTTCTAATAAAGAAGCAGTTAATAATGTAACTACTAAAGAAAAGTATGAGTTAGATGGAAAAGGACATCATGTTGCAATCATGGACTTTGGAATAAAAGAAAATATAATAAGGAATTTTAAAAATAGAGATTGTAAGGTTACAGTTTTTCCAGCAAGTACAAGCTGTGAAGAAGTACTAAGTGTGAATCCAGACTTAGTATTCTTATCAAATGGACCTGGAGATCCTGAGGACTTAGAATATGTAATAGGAAATGTTAAGAATATCATAGGTAAAAAGCCTATAGCTGGCATATGCCTTGGACATCAAATTTTAGCTTTAACCCTAGGAGGAAAAACAGATAGATTAAAGTTTGGTCATAGAGGAGCTAATCACCCAGTTAAGGATTTAGAAGAGAATAGAATATTTATAACTTCTCAAAATCATGGATATGTAGTAACAGAAATGCCAGAAGATACAGAGGTAACTCATGTTAATGTAAATGATGGTACTGTTGAAGGAATGAGAAATAAGAATCTAAATATATTTAGTGTTCAGTTCCATCCAGAAGCATGTCCAGGACCAAAAGATAATGATTACTTATTTGATAAATTTTTAGAATTAATATAGAAAGTGGGAGGGAGATATTATGCCATTAAATAGAGATATAACAAAGGTTTTAGTTGTAGGATCAGGCCCTATAATAATAGGACAAGCAGCAGAGTTTGACTATTCAGGAACTCAAGCATGTGAAGCTTTAAGAGAAGAAGGGGTAGAAGTTGTATTAATAAACTCCAACCCAGCCACAATAATGACTGATAAAGAAGTTGCAGATAAGGTTTATATAGAGCCTTTAACTATAGAATTTGTTGAGAAAATAATAAAGAAGGAAAAGCCAGATAGTATATTAGCAGGAATGGGAGGACAAACTGCTCTTAACCTTGCAGTAGAGCTTTATGAAAAAGGAATTCTTGAAAAATATAATGTTAAGGTTATAGGAACATCTATTGAATCTATAAAAAAAGGTGAAGATAGAGAACTTTTTAAAGCGGTTATGGAAGAAATAAATGAACCAATAATAGAATCTAAAATAGTTACAGATCTAAATCAAGGAATAGAGTTTGCTAAGATTATAGGATATCCTGTTATAGTAAGGCCGGCTTACACCTTAGGAGGAACAGGGGGAGGAATAGCTGATAATGAGGATGAGCTTAAGGTAATACTTGACTCAGGTCTTAAGCTAAGTCCTGTTAACCAAGTACTTCTTGAAAAGAGTGTTAAGGGATGGAAAGAAGTAGAATATGAAGTTATGAGAGATAGCTATGGAAACTGCATAACTATATGTAATATGGAAAATATAGATCCAGTTGGAGTTCACACTGGAGATAGTATAGTTGTAGCTCCAAGCCAGACTCTTTCAGATAAAGAATATCAGATGTTAAGAACAGCATCTATAAATATAATAAACTCAATAGGGATAGAAGGTGGATGTAACGTTCAATTTGCTTTAGATCCAGAAAGCTTTAGCTATGGGGTTATAGAAATAAATCCAAGAGTTAGTAGATCTTCTGCTTTAGCATCTAAAGCAACGGGATATCCAATAGCAAAGCTTGCAGCTAAAATAGCTCTCGGATATGCACTAGATGAAATAAAAAATGCAGTAACAGGAAAGACATATGCTTGCTTTGAACCAACTCTTGACTATGTAGTATGTAAAATACCAAAATGGCCTTTTGATAAGTTTAAGAAGGCAAATAGAGTTCTTGGTACAAAGATGATGGCAACAGGAGAGATAATGGCAATAGGAAGTAACTTTGAGTCTGCCTTCCTAAAAGGAATAAGATCTTTAGAGATAGGACAGTATTCCTTAGAGCTTAAGAGTGTTAAGAACCTTACTATAGGAGAATTAAAGAAGAGGGTAATAACTCCAGATGATGAAAGAATCTTTGCTCTAGCTGAGATGCTTAGAAGAGAATACTCTGTGGAAAAGGTATGTGAAATAACTGGTATTGATAGATTCTTTGTGGAAAAAATAAAATACATTGTGGATGAAGAAGAAGTATTAAAGAAGACAGCTGTGGATAAATTAACAAAAGAATGGTTATTTACCCTTAAGAAGAGAGGATTCTCAGATAAGGCCATAGCAGATTTCTTAGATGTAAGTCCAGAGGTTATATATGAGTTAAGACAAATATGGAATATAAATGTTTCTTATAACATGGTTGATACTTGTGGAGGAGAATTTGATGCAGTATCTCCATATTACTACTCAACTTATGGCATGGAAGATGAAGCTAAGGTAAGTAATAGAAATAAGGTTATAGTTATAGGTTCAGGACCAATAAGAATAGGACAAGGAATAGAGTTTGACTATGCTTCTGTCCACTGTATAAAAGCCTTAGAAAAGATGGACATAGAAACTATAATAATAAATAACAATCCAGAAACGGTAAGTACAGACTTTGATATATCAGATAAGCTATATTTTGAGCCATTAACAGAAGAGGACACTCTAAATATAATAGAAAAAGAAAAGCCAATAGGAGTTATACTACAGTTTGGTGGGCAAACAGCTATAAAGCTTGCTAAGTTCTTAGAGAAGAAAAATATACCTGTTCTTGGGACTCTACCAAAGCACATAGATGAGGCTGAAGATAGAGAGAAGTTTGATGATATACTTGAAAAGTTAAATATAAAAAGACCAAAGGGTAAGGCTGTATGGAGTGTAGAAGGAGGAATGGTTGAAGCTAATGCTTTAGGGTATCCTGTACTTGTAAGACCATCCTATGTCCTTGGGGGTCAAGGTATGGAAATAACCTATGATGAAAGTGAGCTTAGAGCATACCTTGAAAGTGCATTCTTAAGAGATAGTAAAAATCCAGTACTTATAGATAGATATCTTCTAGGAAAAGAAATAGAAGTTGATGCTATATGTGATGGAGAAGATATATTAATACCAGGAATAATGGAGCATTTAGATAGGGCTGGAATACACTCAGGAGACAGTACAACCATATATCCAAGTCAAAATATATCAGATAAGATAAAAAATGATGTTCTAGAATGTTCAAGAAAATTAGCTTTAGCCTTAAAGGTTAAGGGAATGATAAATATCCAATTTATAGAATTTAAGAATGAGCTTTATGTAATAGAGGTAAACCCAAGAGCAAGTAGAACGGTTCCTTATATAAGTAAGGTATCAGGAGTTCCGATAGTAGATATAGCAACAAAAGTAATGCTTGGCCATAAGATAAAGGATCTTGGATATGGAGTAGATATATACAAGGAGCCAGAAATAATATCAGTTAAGGTACCTGTATTCTCAACTCATAAATTATCAAAGGTAGAGGTAAGTCTTGGACCAGAAATGAAGTCTACAGGAGAAGTCTTAGGAGTTGGACATACCTTAGAAGAAGCACTATACAAAGGCTTCCTTGCATCAGGAAGTTACTTAAAGAAGAAATCAAATAAGATTCTTGCAACGATTAATAATAAGGATAAGGAAGAGTTTCTTCCAATGGCTAAGGATTTAAGCAATCTTGGATACACATTCCTTGCAACTAAGGGAACCTGTGAAATGTTAAAAAGTAATGGAATAGAAGCAGAAGAAGTTAAGAAAATAAAGGATGGTAATCCCAATATACTTGACTTAATAGAGCAAGGGGAAATAGATCTTGTAATAAATACTCCAACTAAAGGGAATGATTCTACTAGAGATGGATTTAATATAAGAAGATCAGCAATAGAACATTCAATACCAGTAGTTACATCCATAGATACATTAAATGCAATGATAGAAATAGAATCAATAAATGTTAATGTAGAAGCTTTAGATGTAATATCTCTATAAGAATTAAATAAATGAAGGTATATAGGCTATAAAAACTTAAATTAAATATGCTATATGCAAATATTAATATTAGATAATTATATTTAACTAGAGATAGATAGTAAAAATGTAATTAGGTATACACTATAGGATTGTATATAAGAAAAACATAATAAAATATTTAAGATAAGGGATAGAAGAATGGGTAACTTCTATCCCTTATTTTAATTAGGATATTTTTAAAGTCTTTATTATTATAAATTTAATGCTATATTAGGACGTAAATAAAATAGATATAAGGTAATGTTAATAAAGTGTTAATGATAAAATGTAATAAATTTCATTGTTAATTTTATAAAGTATAATTTTAAAAGCAGAGAAAAACATCTTAATTATGTGTCAAATGTACCAAATTAAAGGATTCATTAACTTAAATTTTTTTTCGATAGAAGTATTTTAAAATAGTATAAGGTAAAAGAAAAAAGTTTAAATAAACATTATGTGAATTTGTTTAAAAATATGATATAATTCAATGTATATTTTTAGGAGGTTTGATAAAAATGGCTAGAATAGGAATAGATTTGGGTACATCAAATAGCTTAGTTACATATTGGGATGGTAATGAATCTAGAGTGATTCCTAATGTATTTGGTAAGAATCTTACCCCATCTGTTGTGGGAGTAGATGATGATGGAAATATACTTATTGGAGATATTGCAAAGGAAAGGTTAATGACGCATCCTAATTTAACTGCCTCTGTGTTTAAAAGATTTATGGGAAGTGAAAAGGAATACGAATTAGGAAGATATAAATTTTCTCCTGTTGATTTATCAGCATTTATTTTAAAATCTCTTAAGGATGATGCTGAAAATTATCTTGGAGAATCTTGTGATGAAGCTGTAATAAGCGTACCAGCGTATTTTAACAATAAACAAAGACAAGCTACCTTAGATGCTGCAACCTTAGCAGGACTCAGGGTTGAAAATCTTATAAGTGAACCAACTGCAGCAGCTATTGCTTATGGCCTTCACCAAGGAGAAGATGAATCTACATTTATGGTTATTGATTTAGGGGGAGGTACCTTTGATGTATCCATATTAGAATTATTTGATGGAGTAATGCAAGTGTTAGCTATATCAGGGGATAACTTTTTAGGTGGAGAGGACTTCACAAAAGTAATAATTTCAGATTTTATAAGATATAACAATTTAGAAGGGACAAGTATTAGTGAAAAAGAGTCTTTGGCACTTTATAAAAAGGCTGAAAATTGTAAAAAGGATCTTTCTAAAGTAGAAGTCTCTAGCTTTAAGATAAAAATCAATGAAGAAGAATTTTCCTATTCATTGGATAAGAATAAGTATTCAAAATTATGTGAGGATATTATATCTAGAATGAAGCTTCCGATTATAAGAGCCTTAAATGATGTTAATATTACACCAAAAGACATTGATTCTGTGGTATTAATTGGAGGCTCCACAAAGATGCCTATAATTAGAAATTTTATAGGTAAGCTTTTAGGAAAGATACCATTTACTAATATAAATCCTGATGAGGCAGTTGCCATAGGAACAGCTATTAATTCCGCATTAAAGGAAAGGCATGAAAGCTTAAGTGAAATAATACTTACAGATGTATGCCCTTATACCCTTGGAACAGAAGTGGTTGAAACCATTGGAGGTACAATGGAATCAGGATATTTTATGCCTGTCATAGAAAGGAATACCACTATTCCAGTTAGTAGGGTAGAGAAAATATATACAATTGCTGATAACCAAGAAGAGGTCAGGATAAATGTATATCAGGGAGAAAGTAGAAAAGTATCAGGAAACTTAAAACTTGGAGAATTAACTGTTAAAATGCCTCCAGGCCCTAAGGGACAATGTCTACACCTTCGATATACCTATGATAAAAATGCAATACTAGAAGTTATTGTAACAATAGAAGCTACTGGAGAGACGAAAAGATTAGTTATTGAAAATAGCCCAGGATCTATGAGTAAGGAAGAAATAGAGGAAAGATTAAATTTATTAAATGATATAAAGATACACCCAAGGGATAGATCAGAATATAGATTTTTACTGGCTCGTGGAGAAAGGCTATATGAGGAATTAACTGGGGATAGACGTATGTATATAGGACAGGTTACAAGAGATTTTGAAGAGGTTCTTGATACACAGATTGAACATAGGATAAAGAAAGCAGCAGTTAATTTTAATAAAATATTAAATGACTTTGAGGGGAGATTTAATTTCTAATGGATATATGGAGGATTTTAGAATTAGAACCGACTAATGATGTTAGAAAAATAAAGAGAGCTTATGCAAAGAAGCTTAAGGTTACCCATCCAGATGATGATTTAGAGGCATTTCAAGCCTTAAAAGAAGCATTTGATATAGCCTTAAACTATGCTAAGAGTAATACTTTTAGTGAAAATCAGGATACAGATAAGTCTTATGAAGAGAATTTAGAACATAGTACTGAAGATGCTGATGAGTCTTATAAAGAGAGTTCAGAACATAGTGCTGAAGATGCTGATAGGTCTTATGATGAGAATTCAGAACATAGTATTGAAGACTTTAATAAAAGCTTAGATGAGAAAATTCATGAGAGTGAAGATTATATATATGAAGAGGATGTTAAAAACCAGGATGAATTTAATACTGAAAATAATATATATGAAACAAACCGGGATGAAGGTAGTGAATCATTAGATGAGGGATATAATTATGAGTTTCCTATGTATAATGAAGAGGCTTCCGACTTATCCTTTACATATTTTACAGAGGAAGTTAATAGAGTCTATAATGATTTTGATTTAAGAATGGATATATTAAGATGGAAATCCATATTAAATTCGAATGTAACTTGGAATATGGCAGATTTTAATAAATATGAAGAGTTCTTAATAAATTTTATTGTAGAAAGACATAAGTTTATTCCATACTATGTAATAAATTTAATTGTAGAATACTTTTCCATAGATACTTCTTTTTTAGGAAAATATAATTTTTTAAATAAGTCCGTTAGTAAAAAATATTTAAAACAAATATTCAATCCTCCTCCATTATCCTTTTCATCCTTAGGGAAGCTAAGAAATGAGGAAAAAGAAAAGTTTTTAGAATATAGATATGACTCATATATAAATATAATCAATAGTAATTATATATTAGCAAGGATGAAAATTATAAAGGGTAAAAAAGTATTTAAGAATGACCCAGACTTAATACTTTTAGAAACCTTCATAGTTTTAAAGGCTTATAAGTATTCTGTGATTAAACATAAGAATTTTAGAAAGAAGAAGTATCTTAAAAGTTCAATAGAAATTAATAGGGCCATAGAGTTAGATAGGAATAACCCTACTGCAAGGTTATTTAGGTTAAGCCTTATGGATTCCTTAAATTTAGATGTTATAGAAAGTGATGTTTCCATTGTGGAAAAAGGGGATACATATCTACTTTCTAAGGAGTATGTCTTAGGAAATGCTTATAATAAACTAAAAGAATATAGAAAATCCTATGACCATTTAATTTCTCTTAAGGATGATAGAAGATCATATACTAGAAGAAGGATTGTTAAATCTATGAGAGGGCTTAAGAGTAAATGGAAAGCTGACCTTAATAAGAACCCAGATGATGGGGACATAAAAAATAATATTAAAGCACTTAAAGAACAATTACAACTTTTCTCTAGGATAGCTTTTTTAAAGACGTATTTTAAAAAAGTTAATTCAGCGGTATTCTTCATAATGACTACTATTTTACTTTCAATTATACTTGCTGCTTCAGCAGTTCCAGATGAAAATATCTTAGGAGAGAAAAATATTTATGTTATCTTTGAAAATAATGATTTGAAAAATGCATACAGTAACTCTAATAGGGTAAAGTTATCTGTAGTATTAGACCATAAAGATAAAGAAGAATCTAATGAAGATATTTTCCATTTAGAGTATGAAGGTTATAAATATTTATTAATAACATTAAAGGACAATATTGATAATAAAGATTATGCTGTTATAGTAGCTTTAAAGGGCGATTATAAAACTTATAAAAATAAGGAGCTTAGTCTTATAGGCGAAGTAAAAGAAATAAATTCAGTACCTAATAAAGTTATAGATGATATTTCTAAAAGTGTGGATATTCCTATTTCAACATACTATATAAATAATGCAATTTCATATGAAGACTATGAAGTATCAAGTGAAGATAAATATATAGATAGAAATATTAACGATGTTAAGGAGGGTGAAGCTGTAATTAGAGTATTTTTAATAATTATATATCTTATAGCACAATATATAGCCTTTAAGATAGGCTTTGAAAGAAACTACAGAAACAATAAAGAATATATATAACTTCCAATGGTTATTAAAAATGCTCCCACATAATTAAGTGGGAGCATTTAATTTCTAAATTTTATCTAGAAGTTTTTAGCAACAGCTAAAGCTTTCTTAATAGCTTCTGATTTAATTTCTTCTGCCTTTGTAGGGTCTATGCTAAGTCCTTCCACAATTATTGATTCAAAAGAAGATACTCCCATAAATCCTAAGATGTTCTTAATATAAGAACTACCCATTTCAATAGAATCCATTGGAGGAGTTGAGTACATTCCACCTCTAGCCTCTATATGCACAGCTTTTTTATTATTAAGAAGTCCTTTAGGACCTTCAGCTGTATAGGCAAAAGTTTTTCCTGCAACCATTACAGTGTCCACATAAGCTTTTAGAAGAGGTGGTACTCCTAAGTTCCAGAATGGGGATACAAAAATATACTTGTCAAATTCCACGAATTGATCAGTATAAGAGTTAAACTTAGTAAGTTTAGATTTTTCATCAGATGATAATTCTTCAAAAGAAATACCAGCTCTTAGCTTATCCCATGATGATAATATATCATGATCAACAAAAGGAATATCTTCTTTAAATAAATCTAGATGAAATACCTCATCATTAGGATTTACTTTCTTATATTCATCTATAAAATTCTTACCTACTTCAAGAGAAAAAGATTGTTCTACTTTTTTAGGGTTACATGTAATATATAATACTTTAGACATATTAAGTCTCCTTTCTAGCAAAGCACATTAAAACCATTTTCAATTAATAATAATTATTGACTATATTATAATACTAAATAGTATTAATTTACATATAAAAATTATTAATAATGTGTGAAAATATATTTTAACAATAGTTTTCCTAATTAAGAATTAATAATTCATAGTAATTTATATAAAAATTTTACCAAATAATACTCCATATATTTTAATTTTCAGAATTAACTATAAATTAATTGCCAAAAGCACCCAAATTGATATAAAATATAAAGAGAAAAGGTTTTCTAAGGGGGTTATTTTATGGATTTTACAAATGTGCCGTGGATGAACCAAAACATATTAGAACTAAATAGGCTAGGGAGCAGAGCTTATTTTTGGGGGTATGATAACAAAAATAAGGCTCTAGAATATAACAAGAATTTATCTTTAGGATATGAGAGTTTAATGGGAACATGGAAGTTTAATTATAGGGAAGATCCTTACTTTAATGAACCAGAGGGGTTTAAAGATATAAATTTTGATCATAGTCTTTGGGATAATATAAAGGTACCAGGATATTGGCAGCTTCAGGGATATGGAAGACCTAACTATACAGATTTATCCTATGAAATACCAATAAATCCTCCTAGGGTTCCAACTAAAAATCCTACAGGGTATTATGTGACTTATTTTTACGTAGATGAATCTTGGATAAATGAAGAGGTTTTATTAAGATTTGATGGTGTAGATAGTGCCTTTCATATATGGATAAATGGAGAAGAGGTTGGATATAGCCAAGGAAGTAGATTAACATCAGAGTTTTCTATAAGTAAATACTTAAAGGAAGGAAAAAATCTACTTTCAGTTAAGGTATATAAGTGGAGCGATGGAACATATTTAGAAGATCAGGATATGTGGTGGCTTAGTGGAATATTTAGAGATGTAGCCTTAATTAAAAGACCTAAATTTCAAATAAGAGATTGTTTTGTAAAAGCTACATTAGATGAATCTTATAATAATGGAATATTATCACTTCAAGTAGAACTAACTAATATACTTTCACAAGATAAAAGAGGATCCCTTGAGATATGCCTATTAGATAAGAATAATAGACATATGCTTTGTAAGGAAATATATGATATAGAGATTAAAGAGGGAGGGACATCATTAGTAGAAGAAACCTTTATAATAGATAAACCATTAAAGTGGAGTGCCGAGGAACCTAATCTTTATAATTTACTAATTACCCTTATAGATGAAAAAGGGAGGATAGTAGAATGTGTTCCTCAAAGAATAGGATTTAGGAAAATTGAAGTAAAGGAAGGTTTAATGTTACTAAATGGAAAGGATATACTTTTCAGAGGAGTAAATCTTCATGATCATCATGAGTATATGGGGAGGGTATATAATTTAAGTCTTATGAAAAAAGATATACTTATGATGAAAGAAAATAATATAAATGCAGTTAGAACATCTCATTATCCAAAAAGCTCAGAGTTTTATGAGCTATGTGACATATATGGTTTATATGTAATGGATGAAACAGATCTTGAGACTCATGGTTTTGAAATTATAGGCAATATAAGTACCTTAAGTGATGATAGTTCTTGGAAGAATTCATACTTAGATAGAATAGAAAGAATGGTTGAAAGGGATAAAAATCATCCAAGTATCATAATGTGGTCCCTTGGTAATGAATCAGGATTTGGATGTAACTTTAAATCTATGGCAGACTTTTGTCATAGGAGAGATGATTCAAGGCTTGTTCATTATGAAGAGGATAGAGAAGCAGAGGTTTCAGATGTAGTTAGTACTATGTATTCTTGGTATGAAAGGCTTATAGAGCATGGAGAGAAAAAGAATATGGATAAACCTCATATATTATGTGAGTATGCTCATGCTATGGGAAATGGACCTGGAGGGCTTAGGGAATATCAGGATTTATTTTATAAATATAAAAGGCTTCAAGGAGGCTTTGTTTGGGAATGGCTAGAGCATGGAATTAAGAGGAAGAATAATGAGGGTGTAGAGTATTATGCTTATGGAGGAGATTTTAAGGATTTTCCTAATGGCTATAATTTCTGTATGGATGGTTTAGTAAGGGCAGATAGAACAATAACTCCAGGACTCTTAGAATATAAAAAGATTATTCAGCCTGTAGATATAAGGTTAAAGGACATAGATAGTAAGGAATTTATAATAAAAAATTTATATGACTTTTTAAATCTTAGTCATTTAGAAATGAAGTTCAATGTGTTCTGTGATGAAAATATGGTGGATAGTGGTATAGTGAACATACCAGAAATCCTGCCTTATGAAGAGCGTTTAATAAGTATACCTTTTGAACTTCCTTTTAAAACTTTAAATAATAGCTCCTATTATTTAAATATAAGCTTTGTGTTAAAGGAAGATTGTATATGGGGAAATAGAGGACATGAAGTGGCTAAGGAGCAATTTATAATACCTATAGATAATAAGGTAAGGGTTATACCAGAGGATAATATAAGGGTAAATGCCTATGAAAAAGAAGGTATATTAAATATAGAATCAAGTTATTTTTCTCTTGGATTTGACCTGTGTAGCGGTTCCTTTGAAAGGTGGGTTTATAAGGGAGAAAGTATAATAAGTAAAGGATCAAGAACTAACCTTTGGAGGGCTACTATAGATAATGATATGAATTTAGTCAAAGAGTGGAAAAAGGTTTATATGAATTTACTAAGAGAAGAGGTAGAAGAAAGTTATTGGAGAAGAGAAGAAAACCATATAGTAATCAATATAATAACCTATATGTCACCACCTACTTATGACTTTGGATATTATTTTAATTATGAATATAAAGTTTATGGAGATGGTCACATCTTATTAAGTCTAAAGGGAAGACCAAAGGGAACTTTACCTAAAATGATTCCAAGAATAGGAATTACTATGGGCATTAACAAAGACTTTGATAATGTGTGCTGGAATGGAAGAGGACCAGGAGAGAGCTACTCAGATAGTAAGGAGAATAATTTCCTTGGAGTGTATGCATCAAAGGTTAAGGATATGTTTGAAAACTATAGTTATCCTCAAGAGAATGGAAATAGGACAGATGTAAAATGGATGGGACTATATAGCGATTTGGGACTAGGATTTATAGTAAAAGGACAGGATTTTAATTTTAGTACTCATTACTATACTGTAGAGGACATTGATAATGCAAAGCATACCTATGACCTTAATCCTAGAGATTTTATAACTTTAAACTTAGACTATAAACAAAATGGACTTGGAAGCAATAGTTGTGGACAAGATCAGTTACCAGATCATAGATTAACTTCAGAGGAATTTACTATGAGCCTTATATTTAAAGCTCATAATTTTAACAATGATTCAGTATGTAATGGAGCTAGAAATATGGCAAACTTTTAGAACTAAGGTGAGGATTTCCTCACCTTTAAAGTTAATAAGGGGAAAAACATTTAAGTTGTTAAGAAAAATTGTTTAGGATAGGAGATGATAATTTGGAGTTTAATATAAAGGATGTACCTTTTAGCAGAAGACGCTCATATTTTGCTATATCTTATTTATTAGAAGGAAGTAATTATGAAGAGGGATTATATATAAGAAATGTAAGAGGCGGAGATGATAGAATAAGCCACCTTCTTAAGATAGATATGGTTTATGAGGGTAAGGTTATCGATTATAGAATAATAGAAGAACCACATAAGTTAACCCTAGAAAGCCATTATGGTAGTATATACTTTTCCTTAGAAGATAACAATACCTTAAGATTAAAGGGAAGTGGTGTTACTTTAAGGTTAAAGGGACCAAAAGGATATTATGATAATATAGTTAACCTAGGAGATTATTATGAATTAAATGCTTATTCAGAAGGATTACGCTTAGGAATAGTACCACTAAAGGGAGTTATGAAGGTAAATGCTCCTTGGAAGATTATAAGATCAGAGTTTATATCTATAGATATAAGTGGGGAAAGCTTTGAAGCAGCTATAGAAGTGTATGATACTGTTAAGGAAGAAAGAGTAAGGTTTAAAGATTTTAGTAAGTGTGTGGAAGATAGTGAAGAGGATTTTAACAATTGGATTAATAAAACTTTAGAAGGGAAGAAGGAGTATGAAAAGGGAAGAATTCTTGCTTCTTATATAACTTGGAGTAGTGTGGTTCATAGCAGAGGGATGTTAGATTATGATGCTATGTATATGTCTAAAAACTGGATGAATAATATATGGAGCTGGGATAATTGTTTTAATGCCATGGCTCTTATAGATAATAATCCACAGATGGCACTAGAACAGCTACTAATATTTTTTAATAAACAAGATAAAAGTGGAATGATACCAGATTTTATAAATGATAAGTACTGTTATTATAATTCAACTAAACCTCCTATCCATGGTTGGGCAATAAGCTATATGATGAAAAGAAATCCGAAGTTTTTTTCTAATGAAGTAATAAGTAAGTTATATGAGCCATTAAAAAACTGGACTAATTGGTGGTTTAAGTATAGAGATAGTGATAATGATGGAGTGCCAGAATATACTCATGGAAATGACTCAGGCTGGGATAATAGTACAGCTTTTCATAATGGGGTACCCGTAGAGCTTCCAGATTTATCAGCTTTCTTAATTTTACAACTAGAGGTATTAATAGATTTTAGTGAAAGACTTAAAAGAGAAGAGGAAAGAGAAGAATTCCAAAATAAAATTAATAAGTTAGAAAGTAATATATTGGAACATTTCTGGAATGGAGAAAAATTTCAAGGCTGTATTAGTGGAAGTCATGAAAGTACTATAGGGGATAGCCTTATATTATATGTACCACTTATATTAGGAGAAAGGTTACCAAAGCACATTAGAGAAAAACTTATAGAAGGGTTAAAAGAGGAAGGGAGATTTTTAACTAAACATGGATTTCTAACAGAAGCTTTAAATAGCCAGTGGTATAAGGATGATGGATACTGGCTTGGACCTATATGGGCACCATCAACAATGATAATGGTAGAAGCTCTTAAAGCAGTAGGAGAAGAAGATCTTGCCATTAATGTGAGCAGAGCTTATTGTAATATGGCTCTTAAAAGTGGAATGGCAGAAAATTTTAATGGGAAAACTGGAGAAGGATTAAGAGATAAGGCATTCACATGGACATCTAGTGTGTTTTTAATATTAAATAATTATTTATGGATAAAAGGTAAATAATTCAGATAATTATGTGAACTTTGTTGATTAGTAATAGATAATTTGATATTATTAAAGGAAAACTAATATAATAGGTGATGAAATGGCTAGAACAATTAATGACGTGGCAAAAGAAGCAGGGGTATCCATTACTACAGTTTCAAGGGTACTTAACAATAATTACCCAGTGAAAAAGGAGACTAGAGAAAAGATAGAAAAAGCAATAGAAAAATTAAATTATAGACCTAATACTATGGCAAGAAGCTTAATAACAAAAAAGACAGGAGTTATTGGAGTTGTTGTACCAGGGCTTACAAATCTCTTCTTTCCAACTGTTGTAGAAGCCATAGAGGAATATATAGACAAAGAAGGCTATAGTATAATGCTTTGTCATAGTAAAGGAGATAGTAAAAGAGAATGTGAGATTATTGAAGGTTTGCTATCTAAAAGAGTAGATGGGATTATAGCCATAGATCCTTCCTATGAAAACTTAAAAAGCGGATATTTAGGTAAGGTTTGCGCTACAGTTCCAACTATACTTGTAAACGGTTCACCAGAGGGGTTTAAGGGGAACTTTGTTTCCTATGATGAAAAGGTGGGCACCTTAGAGGCCTTTGATTATTTATATGAATTAGGGCATAGGAAAATAGCTTTTATAAGAGGAGATAATAGTTTTTCTTATGACCTTAAGGAAAATGTTTACAAAGAGTTCCTAAAAGATAGAAATATAGATTATTTAGAAATAATTAAGGTTGGACAGGCTAATAGCTTAGGGGTAATAGATAAGTCTGGAGATATAATAAGGGATAAAATTAAGGAAAGTGAGCCTACAGCTATATTTTGTTGTAATGATTTAATAGCCCTGTCTACTATGAAGGTATGTAGTGACTTAAATTTAGAAATTCCTAGGGACATATCTATAATAGGGTTTGATAATACCCTAATATCAAATATAATGAGTCCTAAGCTTACTACTGTAGATCAAGGGATGGTAGAGTCAGGACAAAGGGCAGCTATGGAGCTTATGGATCTCTTTGATAAGGACATAAGGAGAAATAAAAAAATAATCATAGATACTAATTTAATAATAAGAGAAAGCACAGGAAAAGTAAGAAACACCTAATATTAATAGGTGTTTCTTATGTTATAGAGCATAAAATCTAAAGTGTTATTGGCAAGGCTTAATAAATCAAAGGTCTTAGCATTACTTAAGGCATGATTACCCCCTGATATAACATTTAACTGAAAGTCACAGCCTTTTGAGATCCCAGCTTTATAAAGAGCATTCCCTTGAGATAAGGGAACTACCTCATCCATTTCGCCATGAACTATTAATGTGTTAGGAGAAGAGGATGATACATAATTTATAGGACTTAACTTTTCAAGAGACTCTTTAGAATTTAAATCTGAAGCAAATGTGTTTAGAGCAGATTTAAATTCTTTATTATCAAGAGTAGTTAAATCTGTAGGTCCGCTGTAACTTACAACATATTTAATATTATAGTCAACATCCTTAAGCATCCTATAATTACTTGAGCTATTTTCATTATTATAGGCTGTTAAAAGTGCTAAATGAGCGCCAGAAGATACTCCAAGAACGCCTATATTCTCAGTATCAAAGCCAAACTCTTTATAATTTTTAGTAATCCACCTAGCAGCATCCGCGCAATCATCTATAGAATCTTTAATAGATGATGACTTATCAACTAATCTATAGTTTGCACTTACTACAGCGATACCTTCACTACGAAGAGTATTTACTATAGGTAAAAAGCTTTCAGGAATTTCCTTATCACCATATCTCCATTCTCCGCCATGGAAAAATAAAACTACGGGAGTTTTTTTATACCTTTGTTTAGTAGGGGTATATATATCAAGGTTTATATTCTTCCCATCAATCTCTTTATAACTTATATCCTTAAATTCTGTATTTAATATAACTTGTAAATCTTCTTCTGCATGCACCTGTTTCGACAATATTGGAGGTACATCTGGTGATATAAATAAGTAGCCTATAATTAATGCCATTGCTAAGGTTATGGATAAAAAGATTTGTTTCATAGATTCACCTCCTAGTATATAGAATTGATTATAGTACAATATTTTATACTAATGGTTAAGAAATAAAGACGGAATAACTTGTATAGGAGGGAAGAAACACATGTATTTCATTGGATAAGAATCCATATTAATTAAGTTTTAAGGTTAATTTATCAATCTTGCTAAAACAAGATAAGTTAATGAGATTTTTTAAAGAATATGGGAATAGTGAGTATGAAAAAATCATATTTATTTTATAAATGTTTTATGCTTAAACTATACTTGAAAAGTATAGTTTAAGCATAAAACAAAAGAGGTGCTAGTCCTCTTTCAATAAATCACCGAAATTTATAGATTCTAAATTATCAATTAAGTTTTGTTGAACTGACGCTAAGGCTTTATGTATCTTACAAAAATCTGTATTAGACTTATTGCAATTATCTTTATCGTTAAGGCAACGATTTACATATATAGGACCGTCTATTGCAACAACTACATCATATAAGGATACATGCTCAGGCCTTTTATTTAAGGCATATCCACCAGTAACACCCCTATAAGATTTAACTATTCCAGCTTGAGTTAATTTTCTTAAAAGCTTTAATAAAAATCTATGAGGTACGTTTTCATTTTCAGATATAACTTTAGCTTCAATTTTCTCTCCAAAACCTAGTTTAGATAAGTAAAGAATTACTCTTAGTGCATAATCTACCTCTTGAGTTATTTTCATATCTACTCTCCAATATAGTTATTTATACCTCTTCAATATACTACTAAAAAATGTTAATGTCAATGAAAAACCAGTAATATGTTGTGGTGAATTTAACAAGAAAGTTATATTAATAGTTTTTTTATAAATTATATATTAGGTAATAGAAAGATAGAAGGATATTTAGTTAATGCGATGTTTTTATTTAGTGTAAATTAAACTTAAGAAAGTAGAAGAAAGGACTTACAATTTTACTCATTTCCTAAGATAAAGTTATATTAAAGCATAGAGTTGGAAAATAAAAATATTATTGACATAAGAACGTATGTTCTATATAATTTAAATTGCAGATAAATTCTGCATTTAGTCATAAAATCAATAAGGTATTAATATAATGTAATGTACTATAAATAAGCAAGGGGAGATAAGAATGAATAAAAAAGATGGGTTGTTTGTAAAAATAAATTATAAGATGGATTCCTTAGGTAAGCAAAGAGCAATAGAGGGTATAAAAGGAAAGACTTCTGAGAACTTCACTAAATATCTTTACTGTGCTGGTACTTACAATAAAAATGGTGGTACTATGATTTTTAGAGTGGAGGACTTTGATGAGGCAAAATATATTATAGATAATAACCCTTTTTCTAAGATGGATACCTATAGCTATGAGATATTAAGTAAAAATAATATAAATTTATTAATGTAGAAAAAACCTTATGAAAATTTTCATAAGGTTTTTTTATATGGCAAAGACAGTCTTATCTATAACTAAGGATAGATTTTCTCTAAGATCTACTTCAGAACCTACCTTTGAAGGAATAGAACTTTTTAATATTTTTACATTAGGACGTAGTGGAAATTCATGAAAGTTTTCTTTAACTACACATATATCTCCTGTGTTTAGTTGCACTAGAGTTCCCTTAGGGTATGGGATTATAGTTTCATTAAAGAGTTTAACAAGTAAAAAATCAAAATGTGTTCCTGCATTTCCAAGAATAAATTCTAAAGCTTCATTAGGTGTTAGAGGCATTCGGTATGGTCTGGTAGATGTAAGGGCATCATATACATCTGCTATGGAAACAATTTTTGATAATATACTAATCTCCTCTTGGTTTTTTCCAAAAGGATATCCAGTTCCATCAACTTTTTCATGATGTTGAAGCACTATAAGCCTTGAACTAGTTGGTATATTATGAATATGTCTTAGGTAATGGTATCCAACTAAGGGATGTCGTTTCATAGCATCAAATTCGTCATCATTAAGAGTAGAAGATTTATTGAGAATATCATTAGGTATAAAAATTTTACCTATGTCATGGATAAGAGCTCCTAGGCATAAATCTCTTAAGTCACCCTTTGATAGTTCTAATTTTATACCTATTATTAATGAAAGCACAGATACATTTACGCAGTGCTCATATGTATATCCACTTAAGGTTTTTATATCAACAAGGCTTACTAAAAGGTCAGTATTAGAGGTTATGTCATCTATAAGCTCTTCCACTAATTTTAATATATCATCTATATTGTTATATATACTGTTATAACTATTGCATATGTTATTAAATGTACTTTTTACAAGACTAGTTGCTTTTTGTCTTAATTCAGGTTTTACTATGCTTTTAATTTCTGTTTCACTATATTCATCTATTATATATAAATAATTAATCCCTAAAAGTTTTATCCTTTTTAAAAGGTTACTTGTAAGCTTCACTCCTTCTTTTAAAAGGATACGGCCTTCATTATCAAAAATAGTTTTACCTAGAAAAACTTCGCTTTTAATACAATCAATAGGAACTATTCTCATGGTAGTTACCACCTCATAATATATGTATATTCTATATACTACCATAAACAAAAATTTTAAACAATTGAAATAAAATAAGGTAAATAAGAATGTTAGGTTCCTATTTACCTTATTTTTATATTAAGTCAAGTAGATTTAGATAGTAAAATAATTCTAGTAATTTGAAAAAATATAACAAATTTTTTCTTAAAGTTTAACTAATACAATATGCTAAATTAAATGTCTAGTAAATTTTTACTATAAGAAGAATATAACTTTCTTAATATGGACATCTTCTCATCTAATTCTAGTTGAAGGGCTGATACCTCATCATATTTTTTAGAAGATATAGCTTCTTTGATTTTGGTAAATAAGCTTTTATTAGTATAACTATCCTTCATTATAAGATGTCTTAATTCGTTTATAGCCATCCAATTAGAAACATCTAGATCCAATGCTCTTTCTGTAGAGTGAAGCATTTTAAATGAACGTATTTCATCCATATAGTTGTTTATAATTCTATTACTTATTTCAGTAACCCATCTTTCGGTAGCAGCAATCTGAAAACTGTTTATTAAGGCATCAGTAAATACATTGTTACCTTTTAAAACTTCAAGTTTTTTAGTTTGAGTTTTAAAGGCTATTAAATTTTCATATACTGTAGCAGGTGCCTTTCCAAACATAGAATTTCTTTCTTCGTCGTTATAGAATTCAAATACATCTTCCTCAGATCTATAAGCTCTTTCTGTTTCTAGATAATCAGATTTTTCATTAGGCTTTTTTGATAATTCTTTTAAAAGTTCATCATGGGTCTTTCCACTTTCTAAGGCATATTTAATTCCGTCACACATAGTCATATAAGTCACAGCAATAGCTATGTAAGTGTTAGTATAGGGATTAGGGCTTCTAAGTTCAAATCTTGTAGCTAGAGGGTTTTGAAGATCTCTTATTAAAGCTATAAGAATGGTTCTATTTCTAGAAGGAATATCTACACTTCTACCTAAGGAGGTTACAATACACACAGGAGCTTCAAATCCTGGTTGTAATCTTTTTAAGGAGTCATTGGTAGAAGATATAAATGGATTCATTATCTCATAATTTCTAAGAATACCCATCATAGCACCATAGCCTATGGTACTTAAGAAGTGTTTTTCTTTAGAAGAGAATAAATTCACTCTTTTACCATTCTTAAGTTTTAGGGAAATACCTACATGTATATGCTTACCGTTACCGGCCACCCCTTCTATAGGTTTAGCTAAGAAGGTGACTTCAAGGCCATTTTGTCTGAATACTTCCTTTATTAGGGTTCTAACAAGAAGTTCATTATCTCCACATTGCACAGGGTTTGAATATTTCCAGTCTACCTCTAACTGCTCCATTATATGAGTTAAGCTACCAGTTTCGGTTATTTTAGCTTTAACTCCTCCAACCTCTTTATGACCCATTTCAGGTTCTAATCCGTATTTTTCCATTAATAAAAGGGATTGTTCAAGGGCAGTTCTAACAGAACCTTTAGTTCTAGTCCAATACTGCTCATGAAGGGCTTGAGAAGTACTTAATTCTTCTATCTCAGCTTTATCATTAGGAGTTTTAACCCAAAATTCAAGTTCTGTGGCAGAGGTTATTACAACATCCTCAATATCATCTAAAGTTACATTAAACTGAGAAAGAGTTTCAGGGTGATCTTTGAAGAGAGTTAATAATGTTGAGTTAAAATGATCTATAGCTCTCTTTAATACGTGACGAGAGTCTACAGGTTTATTATCATGATATAAGAAACAAGGAATTCTTAAGGTACCAACAGGTTTATTTGTATCAGGGTCTAAATGTTCATAGTTATAGTCTATGAACCAATTAGCATCTAAGTCGGCTATCATATCTACTTTTGCGTTATTTAGAGTGGCAATTCCAGGGAGAGAAACAGAAGAACCATCAGTTTGTACTGCAGCTCCATTAAGAAAAGTATCAATGTCTTCTAAAAAGACCTTAGTAGGGATTTTCTCGTCAGTATCATTACCAGATAAATCCACTCCAACAAGGGAAACAAATTTTATTTCTGGATGATTAGTTAATAGTTCAATTAAAGATTCTTTAGAACGGTTTTCTTTTGTTATGAAATAAATTAAATCTTTTGTCATAATTGTAATCTTGCATTAGAAGATGCAAGATATACTTCACATCCTTTCCTACATAATATTGAGTAAAATTTGGGTAATTTAGTTCATTATTGGTATATACTAAAATCCGTTTAAACATAATAAAATATAGCAAAATTCTATTATAAACATAGGATTGTGTCAATAATTTTATAGAGAAAAGTATTGATTTAAAGAATAAAAATGAAACAATAAAAAGAAAACGTTTCAAATAATTGATATAGCATAACATAAACTTTATTAGGAGAAGGATAGATTTTTACAACTATATAGTTTTTTGATAGAATTAATAAGTAAAGATTTAATAAGGAATTAAACAACATAAGAACTTGAAACGTATTTTAATATGCTTATTATTAAGGAGTGAATAACAATGGAGCTTGAAAACTGCAATCCCATAGGTTTCTTTGATACGGGAGTAGGTGGACTTAGTGTATTAAGGGAAAGTATAAAATTAATGCCTAATGAAAATTATATATATTTTGGAGATTCTAAAAATGCTCCTTATGGTTCAAGACCTGTTGAGGAGGTTAAAGAATTAACTTTTAATGCCATAGACTTTTTATTACAGAAAGGTGCAAAGGCCATAGTACTTGCATGTAACACAGCTACAAGTGTCGTTGCCAAGGATTTAAGAGATAAGTATAAGGATATACCTATAATTGGAATTGAACCAGCACTAAAGCCAGCAGTGGAGATGAGAAGTAATGGTAGAGTAGTTATAATGGCAACCCGCGTAACACTATTTGAAGGAAAATTTAGCGATTTAATTAAAAAATATGATGATGAATCAGAGATAGTAAGGCTTCCATGTCCGGGACTTGTGGAGTTTATTGAAAAGGGAATATTAACTGGAGAAAAACTTAATAAGTTCTTAGTAGATAAGTTCAAGGAAATAGGACCAGAAAAAATAGGAACAATAGTATTAGGTTGTACCCACTATCCCTTTGTTAAGAATGAAATACAAAAGGTAGTTGGAGATCATGTTAATATAATAGATGGAAGCTTAGGTACCTCAAGGGAACTTCAAAGAAAGCTTGAGGAGTACAATATAGTAAACCCAAATAAGGATGAAGGATATGTTAAAATTTTCAACTCCCTAGAGAGTGATGAGATAGTTGAGTTAAGTCATAGATTAATTAAGTAGCATGTAGTTAATCTAAAAATATAACTGATAAGTACTTTTAGTGATGATAGTAAAGTTTAAAGCTATTAGTAGTAAAACTGTATATAAGGTTATAAGTAAGAATGATAAGTATATATGCTAAAAATTATTAGCATATATACTTATCATTTTATATATTACAATTAATTAAACTAAGAACATATGAAAGTGAGCAATAGAGAAAATCATAAGGGAAAATAGCTTTTTTATTTTAGGTTTATATAACTACATTGTAAAAGAAAGATGGAGAAGAAATAAGGATAAATAGTATAAAAATATAATTGTGAAATTGTTGACAAAGTATAAAGGGTTTGATATATTATAATTAAATAAAGAATTATTAGAAAATTAAGAATATATTTCTGGAGTGGGGGAAAAAAGTATGGAGGTTTTAGTTAAGAGTGTTATAGGAATTGATTTTGATAGTGAGGATGCCATTGTATTAAGGGAGTTTTTAAGAGATTTATTAAATGAAGAAACGAGAGATGAAGTTATTCTTGATTTTAGTGATATAGACAGAGTTCCAACTACATTTTTTTGTTCCTTATTAACGGATTTAATAAATACTAAAGGAAGAGACTATATAATTAACAAATTAGGTGTTAAAAATTTGTCAAATTCAAGAGACTATAGAAGAGTTTTATTGGGGACGGCTTTTTAGGAGATTATAATGGATTTATGTAGATGAAATACAAGTTTCTAGTATATAGAAACTTGTTTTTTTTATTTAAACCAATATAAAATTTTATAATGAAATATTCCATAGTTAAAGGGATTTATTTGAAGAGTGAAGAAATTAATGGAAATATAGTGTATATAAGGGATAATATATGGGGTGTATTATGGATGTAATTGAGTGTATGTATAAAAGAAGAAGCATAAGAAAATACTCTGATAAACATTTAGAAGATGAAATACTGTTAACACTAATAAAAGCTGCCACAGCAGCGCCTACTGCTTGTAATAGTAAGCCATGGGAATATATTATTGTCACTGATAAAGAAATAAAAAGTGAAATTAAGAAAAAGCTATATTTTGCACAATATGATGCTCCAGCTATGATTGTTGTTTGCGGAAATATGAAATTGGCTATGTCTGGACCAGTGAGGGATTATTGGATTCAGGATTGTAGTGCTGCTATAGAAAATATTTTACTGGCTGCTACTAGTATGGGATTAGGGTCCCTTTGTATTGGGTTACATCCTGTTGAGAGTTCAGCTAGACCATTGTATAAAATATTAGATTTACCTAATGAAGTAATTCCTTTAGGTGTTGTTTATTTAGGATATCCAGCAGAAGAAAAAGAGCCAAGGACTCAATTTGATGAAAAACATGTTTATTGGCAGAAATATGAATCAAGAAAGCATAGGGCAAGAAAAAAGAATTCCAAGTATTTATAAGAATAAAGTTAGGGTTATCAATGTAGCAATATATTAAAGAGATAAATTTAGTAGTTATAGAATAATATTCTAGGGAAATAATAGAAATATAACTTCCCACTAGAATAATTTCTTGAAAAATGTATAATTATTATAAAAGTATTAGTGTTTGAAAGGAGATACATATATGAATCCAATAGTTACAATAAAACTAAAAAATAACGAGGTTATAAAGGCAGAATTATATCCAGAGGTAGCACCAAATACAGTGAAAAACTTTATAAGCCTTATAAATAAAGGTTTCTATAATGGAAAAATATTTCACAGAGTAATACCTGGATTTATGATTCAAGGGGGGTGCCCAGAAGGATCAGGAATGGGTGGTCCAGGATATGGAATAAAAGGAGAATTTGCAGCAAATGGTTTTAAAAATGATTTAAAACATTCAAAAGGAGTTCTTTCAATGGCAAGATCTATGCACAAGGATTCTGCTGGTAGCCAATTCTTTATAATGGTTGAGGATGCTCCACACCTAGATGGTCAATATGCATCTTTTGGTAAGGTAATAGAAGGTATGGAACATGCTGATAGCATAGTTAATACAGAAAGAGACTTTAGAGATAGACCATTAGAAGATCAAGTTATGGAAGAAGTGGTAGTAGATACTTTTGGAGTAGAATACGAGGAGCCACAGAAATTATAGGAGAGTAAGTTATGATAGATGAGAAAATGTTATTAGTTTATGGCCTTGCTAATAAGGACATAAACGTATTAAAGACATTCAATAAGGATTATAGAGTTGTAAGTGAAGAGATGACAGGTACTAAGGTAGAGGATTTAATAAAGGGAGAAAATTTCAAAACAAGTGAAAATAAAATTCCTAGGGAAAAAATTATCTTAGTAAATGGTTATAGTGATAGAGAAGTAGATGCTCTATTTAAGATTGTTAGAGGTGCTATGGGAAAGAACGTAATAATAGCTGTAGTAACCGAAAACTCTAATGAATGGAGTTTTGATTACCTTGCACTTGAACATTTAATAAAAGAGAGAGATTGGTATAAGAAAAATAAGAAATAGAAAGGGAGAGCAAGGTTGAGTAGAGTTGGGGAGAAAATAAAAACTGCTAGAGAAAAAGGTAAAATGTCTCAAAAGCAGCTTGCTAAAAAACTTGGAGTTGCTGAGAGTTTTGTAAATGATGTAGAGCTTGGTAGAAAGATTGCAAATGAGCAGTTTATTCAAAAGGTATCTAAGGTTTTAGGAAAAGAAATGAACGATATAAGTATGTCCTTTGAAGAAGAAGTGCATACTGAAATACCTAAAAGTAGTATAAAATCTGCAGTGGATAAAAAGAAGGAAGCAGAAGCTAAGGAAGTATGGAACCATGCTTTCGGAGATGTACTTAAGAGTATACCAGTATATGATTACACCTTAAGTAAGGTAAAGGCTACTCGTGAGCTTCCTGTTCATTCTAATAAGATAGAAGGCTATTCACCAGATAAGGTATTTTTCCTGGAGATTCAAGATGATGATATGCTAGGGTATAGAATGCAAAAGGGAGATATAGCATTTTGCAATTCTATAAAGGAACTAGAGAACAATTCTATATGCATTGTGGAATACAATGGAAAAGTAGTTGTTAGATATATTAAAAAGCTTGATAACACCAAGGTTCTAATGTTTAGCAATAAGGGAGATATAAGAACCGAAACAGCATATATAAAGGAAATAAAACCTCTTGGAAGGTTATTAAAACTAGAAATAAAGTTATAATAAAGTCGCCATTTTATGTTAAGTATTTCTGTAATGGAAATTTTTACAACATAAGGTGGCGATTTTTTATTTTAAACATAAATATATAATGATAATAATTTTTGGAGCTGATTACTATAAAGGGTAATTCTTCTTTAAACTTACTTTTAAATTTACCTCTTGATTTAAGGGCAAAGTTAATATCTATAGTACAGAGTGAAAAATTCTTACCTGGAAAAGTGGAGCTTGTTGCCTTAGTTGGGGATAATGTTGATATTGTGGATAAGTCTGTGGAAAACCTAGGGGGAACCTTTGAAAATCTAGGTTTTGGCTTTGGGATAATTACATTCCCTGTGGAAAACTTAGATAATATAACAAAAGTTCAAGGGGTAAGCTATATAGAGCTTCCTCAAGTATTATTTACAACAGATCTTCAAAGTAATAAGGCATCATGTATAGAGCCACTTTGGGATTTATATGGTCTTACTGGAAAGGGCGTTTTAGTTGGAGGTATAGATTCTGGTATAGATTATATGCATCCTGCGTTTAGAGATATGGAAGGAAAAACAAGAATAGAGTATATATATGACTTATCAAAAGGAGGAGTAGTTTATTCAAAGAGGCAGATAGATGAGGCAATAGCCTCTACCAATCCATTGACTATAGTGGATTCAGTAGATACTAATGGACACGGAACTCATGTAACAAGTATTTCTTGTGCTGGTGGCAACATAAATAGGAATCTTTATGGAGTAGCATATGAAAGTAGTATAGCAATGGTAAAACTAACTCCAGAGGGACAAGCGAATTTTACTAAAAGTACATTAATTATGAGAGGGATAAAGTTTCTTGTAGATAAAAGTAATGAGATGAATGTGCCTCTAGTTATAAATCTTAGCTTTAGTACTAATGACGGAGCACATAATGGAAGTACATTACTTGAACAGTATATAAATACAGTGTGTAGCGTAGAAAATATAACCTTTGTAGTTGCTGCTGGTAATGAGGGGGATAGATCCCATCATGTTGGTGGAAACCTAAGACCAGAGCAAAATATATCATTAGCTATTGCTCCAGATGAACCAGGGATAATACTTCAGCTTTATAAAGGAATTCTTAGTAACATTAGTATAGAAGTTAAGAATCCTTCAGGAGAGAGCACAGGAAGGGTTAGGATAAATGAAGGATTTAAAGAGAATAGAGCGGGAAGAGATAGGGTTTTAATGTACTATAGTGGACCTAAACCCTTTGATTTAGAAGGAGAGATATCTATAGCATTATTAGCAGGGGATACAAATTATTTATTACCTGGTACATGGACAGTAAGCATATATTTAGAAAATGAAGATATTAGTAGGTTTGATATGTGGTTGCCTATAGCAGAAGGGCTTAGTATAGATACCAAGTTTTTAAAACCTAATATTTTTAACACTTTAGGAATACCAGCCACAGCTAAACAAGTAATATCTGTAGGTAGTTATAATCATGTAACAGGCAATATATCAGCATTTTCAGGTAGAGGGGGGGAGAGTAATATTGTTTTAAAACCTGACTTAGTAGCACCAGGGGAAAATATACAGGGAGCTATACCAGGAAGAAGATTTGACACAAAGACAGGAACTTCTATGGCAACACCTCAAGTATCAGGAGTGTGTGCACTATTTATGGAGTGGGGAATAGTTAAAAATAATGATCCCTTCTTATTTGGACAAAGATTAAAGTACTTTTTAATAAAGGGGGCAAAACGTAGTAGACCTTTATTAGTCTATCCAAACTTTACATGGGGATATGGAACATTATGTGCTCAATCATCATTTCAAGTTTTATTAAGTGAAAAAGCTATAAATCGTGATGATATGGACTTAAGAACTATGAGAGCATCTTGCAAAGAGTTATATTTAGATCCTAAGTATGAAAACTATATAGTGGAATATGATGGAGATATCGTTGGAGCATTAGACAGTATAGATTATGCTTGTGCTTTTATATTAGATGAAAATTATGCGGTGGTTACCGTTGAGAGGGGGAAGGAAAGAGAGCTTTTAAGAAGGGTTAAAGAAATAGTTTATTTTCAGCCTAAGACCCCATTTACATTAAATATCTCTCCTTTAGATGCGGCTAATATAAATAAGTTCAATACGAATCCATATCTAAATTTAACAGGAAGAGGAGTAATAATTGGAGTTTTAGATACTGGTATAGATTATTTAAGTGAGGAATTTATGTATGAAGATGATACCACAAAGATAATATCTATATGGGATCAAACTATAAATACAGGGGAACCTCCAGGGGGAATAATCTTTGGTACTGAATACTCAAGGGAGCAAATAAATAGAGCAATACAGGCAAAAAGATCAGGAGAAGATCCATATACCATAGTGCCTTCTAGGGATGAAATAGGACATGGTACAAGTATGTCCTGTATTATAGCTGGAAGAGGAAGAAATCCAGAAGTAAAGGGCGGAGCACCAGATGCAGAACTTGTAGTTATAAAGTTAAAGACTACAAATAATGTATTAAATACTCCAGTTCCAGTATATGAGGAAACTGATATTATAATAGGAATTAAGTATCTAGCTACTGTAGCAAGAAGGTTAAATAAGCCTATGGTAATATATGTTCCTTTAGGTAGCAACCTAGGATCTCATGATGGAAATAGTATAATTGAAAGATATATTGATGATGTATCAAGAACAAGGGGGGTAGTAGCAGTAACATCTACTGGTAATGAAGGGGACGCAGCAAATCACTCATCAGGAGTTATAGAAAACACAGGGGATTTCCAAATATTGGAGCTTAATGTTTCTAAGGAACAAAAGCAGTTAGTGTTAGAAATATGGGTTAGAAAGCCTGATAAAGTTTCTATAGGAATAATATCACCATCAGGAGAAGTTATAGAGAAAATACCCGCAAAACTTCAAGAGATAGAGGAAATAAAGTTTATATATGAGGGGACGAGAGTATTTGTAGAATACTATCTTCCAGAAGAACTTACAGGGGATGAACTTATATGGATAAGAATGGAGGACCTAAAAGAAGGTATATGGCAATTTAAACTTATAGGAGATTATATAGTCACAGGAAGATTTGACTCCTATATTTGGCAAAAAGGATTGCTTTTAGGGGATACTAGATTTTTAAATCCAACTCCTTACGGAACTTTAACTATACCATCCACAGGAAGATATATAATTTCTACTTCCCATTATGATCAAAATAATAACTCTATACTTCCAGTGGCAGGAAGAGGATTTACAAGAGATGATAGAATAAAGCCTGATATTACATCAGGGGGAATCGGAGCAAAGACTATATTACCTGGTGGGCAGATAACAACAGTAAGTGGAGGAAGTGTGGGTTCAGCAGTGCTTGCGTCAGCATGTGCCTTATTACTTCAATGGGGAATAGTAGATGGCAATGATCCAACATTATATGCTCCAAAACTTAAGACTTATTTAATAAGAGGAGCATCTAAAAGACCAGGAGATGTATATCCAAATAGAGAATGGGGATATGGAATGCTTAATTTAGAAGGGGTATTTGAAAGTGTAAGAAGTGTATTTAGTTGTATACATTGCCAAGAGCAACCAGTGTTTTTGCCTAAAAATGTTGAGGATATAAAAGACATGGTATTAGGCCGTAACCAAGAAGTGTAAGTTTTCATATTATATAGGGAATTAGTAATAAATAGGAGAAAAATTATGCCAGAAGGTTATTTAAGAGTACAGCTATTTCAAGGGAGTAGTGCAAGGCCTATTGATAATGCCAAGATAATAGTTACTCCTACTGGAGAAAGTGCCACAAGGCAAACTGAAATTGATTTAGTTACAGATTCATCAGGAGTTTCACAAATTATACCAATAGATGCGCCACCTTTTGAAAATTCACAAAATCCAACAGGGCAGATACCATATAGTTTTGTGGATTTAAGATTAGAAGCCAGAGGGTTTAATACAGCACTTATAAAGGGAGCACAGATATATCCAAATACAGTAGCTCTTCAAGAGTTTAACTTAAGACCTGATACAGGACTTACTAGGGTAGATGATCAAATTATACTAGTAGAACCCAATACCCTTATAGGAAATTTTCCACCTAAAATATATGAAGATCCAAATAAACCTCTTCCTAAGCCAACAGGGGGAGTAGTATTACCACAGCCGGTGGTTCCGGAGTTCGTAATAGTACATCAGGGAAGCCCTAATGATCCATCAGCACCTAATTACACAGTGCCTTTTACTGACTATATAAAGAATGTTGCATCCTGTGAAATATTTGCTACATGGCCAGAGAGCACAATTAGGGCTAATGTATACTGTATAATATCTTTTACATTAAATAGAATTTATACAGAATGGTATCCTTCAAAGGGGAAAAATTTTGATATAACAAGTTCTACAGCTTATGATCATGCATTTAATTATGGAAGAAATATATACGAGAATATAAGTAGAATAGTTGATGAGATTTTCTCTACTTACATGAAAAGACCAGGTAGAAAGCAACCTCTTCTTGCTCAATATTGTGATGGAATAAAGGTTAAATGTCCAGGATGGCTAACTCAATGGGGAAGCAAATATTTAGGAGATGAAGGAAAGGTACCTTTTGATATATTAACTAGTTTCTATGGAACTGACCTTACATTAACTAGAGCAGAAAAGGTGGAAGGAGTTCCAAGGTCATGGCCGGGCTATACATTAGTATTAGGTAGTAGGGGAGAGGCTGTTAGAACAGTACAAGAATATTTAAATAGAATATCTCAAAACTACCCAGCTATACCTAAGTCAGCAGTTGATGGTGTTTATGGAGTAAAGACCAAAGAAGCGGTTAGAAAGTTCCAACAAATTTTTGCATTACCAGCTACAGGAAATACAGATTATGCTACATGGTATAGAATATCAGCTATATATGTAGGTGTTACAGAGATAGCAGAACTTAGATCGATAGATAGTAGTAATTTTGTAGAGAGAAGCTTTGTTCCACCTGTTATTTATGATGGAGATGACTCTTTAGATGTACCTTCTGTTACCTATTGGGATGATAGCATAAGGTAAATGGGAGATTAATATCTATATATAGTTTTTTTATCTGAAAACTTACTTTATACAATAATTAATTTTGAAGTTTAAGTGACTTAAGATATGTATAGGTTAGGGATAAATATTAAAACCTATAGTTAAAAATACAAGATAAAACTAATGATATTACAACTTATGGGAATGTTTCAATTTAATGTTCACAAATTATTCAAGAAATAATAACTAACACTAGTTGATAAAACTTTAAAGGTAATATAAAGTTAAAGAGGGAGTTTTCCCTCTTTAACTTTATATAAAATATGAGAAATATATACAAAATAATTAACAAATAATAAAGTAAATTAATTATATTAAATACCATATGTAGGGGGAGTATTTATGAAAGGAACAGTAGTATCTACATGGATAAAAACCTGTAGAAATTTATATGGAGATGATGTTGTAAGCAGTGCTATGGAAAACTCTGGTTGGAGTAGCAATAAGATTTTTACACCTATAGAGACTGTAGATGATGATAAGATAAAATCAGTTATAGCATATATAGCAAAAAAACAAAATATAGAAATAGGAAAGTTTTGGAGAAGTATTGGAGAGAGCAATCTTAAAACATTCTATAATGATTATCCAGCACTTTTTGAACATGAGAATCTATATTCATTCTTAAAATCTTTATATGATATACATGTAGTTATGACTAAAAAGTTTAGTGGGGCAAAGCCACCATTAGTTGGAATTGAACCTATATCTTCTAGAGAGGCATATTTTACATATAGGTCTAAAAGAGGAATGTTTGATTATTTTATGGGGCTGCTCAGTGGAAGTTGCATACATTTTAAGGAGAAAATACATATAGATGAAATAGAAAGAAGCAGTGATTACTTAAAGCTTAAGTTAACTTTTGAAAAGGACATATATTATAAGAAAAAGTATTTTTTCAATAACTTATTATCTTTTGGAATTATAAAGAGCCTTCCAGGTAAGGTAGCAGTAGCAACCTTAATTCCTACTCTAGTAACATCAATATTGTTAACAGGAGTAATGAAGGGAAGTATAATATCAGTTATATCAGCGGCTATAAGTTTTATAGTTACATCTCTTTTAATAGGTCCTAAAAATGAAATAATGGAAGAACTTAAAAGAATAAATGAAAATAAGTATTTTCATGATGGTAATATAGTTACCATGGATTTTTTTGAAGAAATATATGATGAAATAAAGTCCTATAATAAAACATTAAGAGCAGATTTTACAGGATTTAAAGGCATAACAGATGAAATGAATAGTTTTGTAGCTATAATAAACAGTATTTCAGATACAATGAACTATACATCAGGGGAAATATCTAATGTAGTTGAACAGGTGGCAACTGGAGCTGTGGAACAAGCACAAAATACAGAAGAAGTAGTATCAAGATTAAATGGAAATATAGAAGCTTTAAAGGCAATAGTTGATAATGAGAATTTAAATAAAAAAGAACTTGAAGACGCAATAGGTAAGATAAATAATAGTTTTAGCAATGTGGATAGTGCATCTAAAAATATAAAAAACACCCTTGAGAGTTTTATGAAGGTAAAGGACAGAGGATCCAATCTGCAAGGAAAAGCTAATGACATAACTAATATTGTTTCCATAGTTTCTGATATATCAGAACAAACAAATCTATTAGCACTTAACGCATCTATAGAAGCAGCAAGGGCAGGAGAACAAGGAAGAGGCTTTGCTGTGGTTGCTGAATCCATAAGAAAGCTTGCAGAGCAATCAAAGGAAGCGGTTAGAGATATAAACTCAAATCTTGCTCAATTTGTAGAAGATATAGGAGTTTTAGTTGGGAATATAGATGACCAATATAAGGTATTAGAATCAGAGACAAGCAGTTTAGGAGTGGTAAGAGATATTAGCTATGAAGCTACTATATCAATACAGTCTGTATCTAAGTCTATGATAACCACTATAAATGAGCTTAATAAAGAAGCAGATTCTATAACTTCAATATATGATACCATAGAATCATTAGCTGCTATTGCAGAAGAAAATTCAGCTTCTTCAGAAGAAGTTAGTGCCAATGTATCTAAGTATACAGAGGAGATAAAGAAACTTATAAATAATATTTCGGAATTTAAAAAGATTACTAATCAGTTTAAAATAGACCTAGAAAAGTATAAGATTTAGTTGAAATGAAGAAGATAAGGTGAGGAAATCCTCACCTTATTTGTCTTTTATAAAGAAAAAATAAAGAAGTTGAGCCATAAATATTAAACTTATTCCACCAAACAAAGGATATAAAACAGTTATTAAATTAGTAAATCCTATTTGAGAGATAGGAAGGGCTATTAAAACTATTATGAAGATACCTCTTTTAAAAGGAATTTTAAATTTATGTTCTAAGGTTTTAGCTATGCTGTATATGTCTGATACCTCTGTTGAGAACATTTCACACCAAATTATAATTAAAAGAGCAATTTGAATAGACTTACCAAACCTATTAGTTATATAAAGAAGAGGCACTTCATACTGGTTAATATATGGCTGGTTTAACATAAGCATTATGTTTATGAATATACAAAGCAATGTAAGAACTAGTGCACCAATAGATACACCCCATAATATATGTTTTTCCTTTTTTAATTCCTTGCTTAGAGGAACTAAAACTCCACTGGAACAAAGAAGGTTAAACCCAGCGTACAATAAAGTTGAAAGAAACCAATTACTTTTAGTATAAGGTATTGATGTTAAATGGTTTATAGTTATCATATCTCTATAAAACAATAGGTATAGAGTAAAGATAGTGATTATTACTGTAATAAGTGAAGGAACTATAAAGCTGTTTATTTTTATAAGTCCGCTGGTTCCTTTAAGGAGGGTCAATATAGAAATAGCAGCCATAAGTAGTATTCCAATCCATTTTGATACTCCAAAGTATTGATTTAAAAGAGCACCACTTCCGGCTAAGATTATGGATGCACCACTTAAAAGAAAGAGACCAGTTATAATATCTATAATTTTTCCAAGAAAACCGGGACTTATGAAGGTTATAAATTCATTATAAGAGTTTAAGTTATATTTAATACTTAAGGTACTAATTATTCCTCCAATTAAAATATAAATTCCCCCACAAATAATTATCCCAAGAAAGCTTGGAAATCCATATGAGGTAAAAAACTGTGTTATTTCCTTACCAGAAGCAAGACCGGCACCTACAATAGTTCCAATAAACACAGCAGCACATTGAAAGACCAAGGTAAAGCCCTTTTTCACAAAATATCACTCCTTATATATTTGTATCTATATAAATATATAAGGATAATAGGAGAAAAATGAATTTATAATTATTTTTTTTGGAAAACTATAATAAAACGAAAATTAATTTATATGGAAACTTTACTCCAGCTGAATTTTTTATGGTAAATTTAAGAACCTTTCAAGTTTATTCTCTGACCACAATTTGCTTAGAGAATAAGCATTGTATAATTCCATGTAAATAATTTATATTAGGGAGGTATAAGTGTGAGAAGAAAAGTATGGATTCTATTTTCTCTTTTAATAACAATATTATTAAGTGGTTGTGGGTCCTCTAAAGATAATGAGAGCAAAAGTGAGGAAGAAAAGTTTAATACTCAAATAGCTAAAAATGTAGCAAGTAATTATATGAATGCACTTATGACTAATAATATTGATGAAGCAAAAAAGAATTTAGATACTAGTATAATTGAGAAAACTAAAATAGAAAGTAAGAGCAACTTAACTTTAGCGGGATGGAAAATCGATGATTCTACAGAGATAGGAAAAGCAAGTTTATTTAAAATAAAAACCTCTAAGATTATGAAGGATAGACCTTATTCTTTGGTAGAAGAATACAAGGTAAAGGTATCTAAAAAAGATGAGGAATATAAGATTCAAGATATTTCAACAACGGAATCTCAAGAAACCTTTAAAGAAAATAACACTATAAGGATTAGGCAAAAGGATAATGTTAAAACTAGCCTTGTAGTTGATATGGGAGGAATACCTAATTATGCATATCCTAAAACTGATGGGGCTAAAATTGAAAGGATAGAAACTCCTAAAAGTGAATTTGGAATAATGACTTTAGCGTATTCAGGGTCAAAACTTGCTCTTTCAACTAAGGGGAATGGAAAATCCTATGTTGCAATAATTACAATTGATGATTCAATGCAGACTCAAGGTGGAAAAGGTGGTGGAGGAGGAGAAGAAGAAGGGGGTGATTCTTCATCAAAGCCAAGTAAATCAGGACCCAGGGAAATTCCTATAGGAAAAAAGTTAAGTAGTATTGATTTAGTAAATGATGATATAGAATTAATAAACTTTTCAAAGACAGAAAAATTTTTATGTGTACAATATAAAAATCAAGAGGGAAAATATATTAAGTTATATAATTCAGAATCATCGGAAATAAAATCCAAAGAATTAGATGATAAGTTCCCTAAAAGTAGATATAATATTAACTTTGTAAGGTTTGAAGAAGAAAGTCTTGTATTTGAGGTCAATGGAAAAGGTAATGGAGAAGAAAATGGAAGATATAAACTTGACTTAAAGGACTTTAAGATTGACAAAGTATAATATATAATGGATAGTAATTATTAATTATATATTATTTAATTAAGTGAAAGGAATAAATTATGCAGAAGATGTGGGGAGATAAAAGATATAGAAGCTTAAACTATTTTCTTAGGGAAAAATATAAGGAAAAGGTATTTAAAATATCCTTAGATGGAGGATTTACTTGTCCTAATAGAGATGGAAAAGTGGCAAAAGGAGGATGTACTTTCTGTAGTTCTCATGGATCAGGGGATTTCGCTGGAAGCAGAAGGTTATCTATATCTAATCAATTTAATGATATAAAGGATATGATGAATAAGAAATGGAAAAGCGGTAAGTACATAGCTTATTTTCAAGCATATACAAATACATATGCTCCAATAGATGAACTGAGAGAAAAATACGAAGAGGCTATTAAAGAAGACGGTGTTGTAGCTTTAGCTATAGCTACTAGGCCAGATTGCTTAGGAGAAGAAGTTCTAGACCTTTTAGAGGAATTTAGTAAAAGAATTAATATATGGGTAGAGCTTGGATTCCAAACTTCTAGGGATGATATAGCAAGGAACTTTAACAGAGGATATGATAGGGATGTATTTGACAAGGCTGTAGATGGTCTTAGAAGTAGAAATATAGATTTGGTAGTTCATACAATCTTTGGGCTTCCAGAGGAAAGTCATGAGGATATGTTAAATACAGTTAAGTATGTTGTTAATAAAGACATACAGGGGATAAAACTTCACCTATTACATCTTATGGAGAATACTCCTATGGTTAAAGATTATGAAGAAGGTAGACTTAAATTTTTAGAACAAGAAGAATATGTAGAACTTATAGGAAAGGCTATATGCCTAATTCCAGACAATATAGTTATACATAGACTTACAGGAGATGCACCGAGAGAAAGCTTAATAGGACCTATGTGGAGCCTTAAAAAGTGGGAAGTCCTAAATGCTATAGATAAACATTTAGAAGATAATGACTTATATCAAGGAAAATATGTTAAAAATAAATAATTAAAATAATGCCAAAGTTCCTTAAAGTTATGAAGGAATTTTGGCATTATTTATAATTATATGAAATTTTCTTGTTATATATAAAGGAAAGGATTTCACAAATTCTTAATGATATGTTAAGATTTAATTAAATAACCTTACAAGAATATAGTGACAATAGATAGAGTAGTAGCTTAATGGGAGGGAATTTTAATGTACTATTTTAAAAGCTTCTTAGAGGAATTAAGTTTAAAGTCAGTAGTTAAGTTCAATATAATAACTGAGGATGGAGAGATAGTCTATTTGGGGGAAGAAATAGATGAGGATAAGAGAATTAGTGTAAAAGTATCCTTAGGAAGTAAGGAGTATTTTTTAGTAATGAACAAAGAATACCATCTGTGTATGCCGATTGTTAAATATTATATAGAAGAAAGATACTCTCAATTATTTTATTTAAGAGAACAATTTTTTATTGACGTTATTCAAGGAAATAAGGTTTGCTTGGACAAGCTAAATGAAATAGTACCTTTCCTTAAAGAAGGTGGTATATCCATTCTAATTAAGGTTGATGGTAGCAAGTATGAGGCACTAAATATATTAAAAGCATATTATTACGAGAAACAAGTAGTGACCATGTTATATGATAATGAGTTACTTGCTATAGGTAACTTTGAAAATATTGAAGAGGAATGTAAGGCTATCAAAGAATTAATTACGGGAAAACTTTGTTGTAAATGCTCCATAAGTTATGGAAGCGAGGCTTTTACAATAGAGTCTATAAAGAAGTCTTATGAAGAAGCCAAGGAAGCTATGAATCTAGGAGAAAAATTAGGCGGGAAAAATGATATTTATGATTATAATGAAATGCTTTTTGAGAAAGCTATATTTAGTATGAGTGATAAGGTTAAAAAAGAATACCTAAAGGAATTTAAGGATAAGTTTAGTAATTTTGATGAAGAAATGATAAATACAATAGAGGAATTTATAAGTTGTAATCTTAATATAAGTGAAGCAGCTAAAAACCTTTATATACATAGAAATACTTTAATATATAGGTTAGATAAGATTGCTAAAGATACAGGATATGATATAAGAAATTTCAAGGAAGCTACAATCTTTACTATTGCTTTTTTGATTTGGAAGGAGCTTAATTAAATGAAGGTAGATGTGGTTATCTCAGCAGAACATATAAGAGATAAGGATATAGAAGGAAAAACAGTTGTAGTAATAGATATATTAAGAGCTACTTCTGTAATTGTTACTGCGTTAAACAATGGAGCAAAAGAAGTTATACCATTTTTAACAGTAGAAGAGGCTAAAGAATACACAAAGGAAAATAGAGAAGAATTTATTCTTGGTGGGGAGAGAAGAGCTGTCAAGATAGAGGGGTTTGATTTTTCTAATTCACCTCTTGAATATACAGAGGAATTAGTTAAAGGAAAGACTGTGGTAATGACTACCACTAATGGTACTAGAACTATAAAGAGCTGTGAAAAAGGAAAACATTTATTAATAGGAGCTATGATTAATGCTAAGGCTGTTGTAGAAAAAGCTAAAACTTTAGGGGAAGATGTGGTCTTTGTAAATTCAGGAACCTATGGGGAGTTTTCTATGGACGACTTTATTTGTGCAGGATATATGATAAGTTCTTTAGAAAATATCATTGATGATATTGAGCTAAGTGATATAGCCTATACATCAAAACATATATATGAAAGCCATAAGGATATAAAATCATTTATAGAGAAGGCAAGGCATTATAATGTAATAAAATCCTTAAATTTACTTGGTGATTTAGAGTATTGTATGAAAAAGGATACATCAGATATAGTGCCTATGGTTAAGAACGGAAGAATAGCTTTATCCTAAGTTTTATAGCTTCAATATTTCATATATGTTAATTTGTGGATAAAAGGATGTAAGGTCTACATTATCTTAAATGTAATTAATTTAGAGTAAAACTTAATCTTAAAAATATAACCTTATAAAGATGCACTTATAATAATATTTTAGAGTTAAATATGTTAAAAAGCATATAGTAGTAAGATAACAAAGGTGTTTATAGTATATAGAAGTTTAATTAAATTAATATAAGGCTTTATTACCAAGAGGTGTTCTTAGTAATAAAGCCTATTTTAATGGGCAAAAATTTAACTATATAAGATACATATAATTAATAAACTTGGAAAACAAAGAATTTTAAGTAATAGGACTCATCTGAATTCCAAAGTATTGGGTGATCACAGGATTGTGTTCTAAACTCAACTTGTCTTAGAACTCTTTTAGCATCGACTGCTGCATCAGCTATGGTTTTTCTTAAAAGATCCTCTTTCATATAATGAGAACAAGAACAAGTTATAAAGTAACCGCCAGGCTTAACCATTTTAAGTCCTCTTAGGTTAATTTCTTTATATCCTCTAGTAGCACCCTTTACAGCATTTCTTGACTTTGTAAAGGCAGGGGGATCAAGGATAACTACGTCAAACTCACGACCTTCCTTTGACCACTGAGGAAGAACATCAAAGGCATTGTGACATTCAAATCTAACCACATCTTGAAGGTTATTAAGCTCAGCGTTTCTTGTAGCACATTCTACAGCGTGTTTTGATACATCTACTCCAAGAACAGACTTAGCACCTGAAATACCTGCATTTAAAGCAAAAGAACCAGTATGAGTAAAGCAATCAAGGACAGTCGCATCCTTACATATTCTATGTATAGCCTTTCTATTTTCCTTCTGATCTAAGAAGAAACCTGTCTTTTGACCATTAGCTAAATCTACTATGTATTTAACACCATTTTCTATTATTTCAACATTGGTATCAAACTCTTCAGTTAAGAAACCTTTCTCTTGCTCAAGGCCTTCAAGTTCCCTAGTGCCTATATCACTTCTCTCATATACTCCCTTAGCACCATATTCTTCAGTTAATATTTTAACTACAATATCCCTATATCTATCCATACCTAAGGTGGATATTTGAATTACATAATAATCTTCAAATTTATCTATAGTAAGACCTGGAAGAAAGTCAGCTTCACCAAAAATAAATCTACAGCTTGAAGTGTCTATAACTTTAACTCTATAATCCCAAGCAGCTTTTATTTTTTTCTTGAAGAAGTCTTCATTTATTTCCTCTTCTATGTCTCTAGTCATTATTCTTATGGCCATTTTAGAGGCATCATTTATATAGCCTTTACCAATAAATTCACCCTTATCATTGTAAACTTCTACTATATCACCATTTATATATTCTCCATCATATACATTAATTTCATCACTATATACCCAAGGGTGACCTTTAACTACTCTTTTGCCATGACCTTTATGTAAAAAAAACTTGCAAGCCAATAGATTCATCTCCTCTTTAAATTTATTACTTTTAGAATTATACCACAAAATTCAAACAAATAATCAATGGATATTTATTGTTTCATTAAGTACAATATTGTATATTAAGTTTTAGAGTAATAGCTATAAAGTTAATATAAGATTAAATTAATTTAAGGAGAACTTTACTCTTATGAATTGTAAATAAGAAATTTAGTGTTTTAGAAAGGGACTGTTCTAAAATCATATTACCATAGTGACTATACTGTAAATAGTATAATTTTTAGGGCTTAAGATGAATTTGTGGATTAATCATTAAGAATATCCTTGAGGAATCTTGATTTAGGCAGATGTATAAACTAAACATAAAACTTTATAAGTATTCATATAAGGTTCTTAAGGGGATTAAATTTATAAGTTTAGATTTATATATGGTAGAATATAATATAGATCTTTAAAGGGATATTTTAATCAAGTAGTATTTTTAAAACATATCTGATTAAAAAAATACTAAATTATAAACTTATTTTACTAAATGAAACGATTGTGGCTTGGTAGTCCCATATTAAATATATAGAAAATATTAATTTATATAAAGTAGAGTTAATTAAAGTATAAGAGAAAAGAGGAAATAAGATGAACTTAATTACTATAGAAAACTTAAGCAAAAATTATAGTGAAAAAAGACTTTTAGAGAATATATCTATAGGAATAAATGAAGGGGATAAAATAGGTGTTATAGGAATAAATGGAACAGGGAAATCTACTCTTCTTAAGATTATTGCAGGGGTAGAGGAGGCTGATTCAGGAATCATTATAAAAGGTAACAGGGTTAGAATAGAGTATTTATCACAAAATCCAGACTTTGATTTTAATGCCACAATACTAGAACAAGTATTTAAGGGTACATCAAGGGAAATGGAGCTTTTAAGGGAGTACGAATATACTCTTCAAAGGGTTAGTGAAGGAGATTTAAGTTTAAATTCAAGACTCATAGCAATTCAAAGTGATATAGATAACCTAGGGCTATGGGATTTAGAAAGTGAAGCAAAAACAATACTTACAAAGCTTGGCATAAATGATTTTAACTTAAAAATAGGAACCCTTTCAGGAGGACAGAGAAAAAGAGTAGCTTTAGCTAGTTCATTAATAACTCCCTGTGAGTTGTTAATTTTAGATGAGCCTACAAACCATATGGACAGTGAAACTATATCCTGGCTTGAGGATTATTTAAATTCTATAAAGGGAGCACTTATAATGATAACCCATGATAGGTATTTTCTTGATAGGGTAACCAATAGAATAATGGAGGTTCATGGAGGAAATATATATAGCTATGAAGGGAACTATAGCTTATTCTTAGAGAAAAAACTTGAAAGAGAAGCAGAGGAAGTATCTGTTCAAAGAAAAAGAGAAAATCTTTATAGAAAAGAACTTGCATGGATTAGAAGGGGTGCTAAGGCAAGGAGTACCAAGCAAAAGGCTAGAATAGATAGATTTGATAAATTAAAAGAAGATATGGTCACTATAAATGATGAGTCTTTAGAATTATCTGTTTTAGGATCGAGGCTTGGAAATAAAATAGTAGAACTATATAACATAAGTAAATCCTTTGAAAATAAAAGGTGCATAGAGGATTTTTCCTATACCTTATTAAGGGATGACAGAATAGGGGTAGTAGGAAATAATGGAGAAGGTAAGTCTACTCTTATGAAAATAATAAGTGGAGAGCTGACTCAAGATTCAGGAGACATTGAGATTGGAGATACAGTTAAAATAGGATTCTTCTCTCAGGAAAATTATCATATGGATGATAGTCTTAGAGTTATTGATTATGTAAAAGAAGTGGGGGAGTATTTGCCACTTTCCAGTGGAGATAGAATATCCGCATCTCAAATGTTAGAAAGATTTCTATTCTCTAAGGAGATGCAATATACCCCTATATCAAAACTTTCTGGAGGAGAAAAGAGAAGATTATATCTTTTAAGAATACTTATGGGAGCTCCTAATGTACTTTTATTAGATGAACCTACCAATGATTTAGATATAACTACCTTGACCATATTAGAGGATTTTATTGATGGGTTTAATGGACCTGTAATGGCAGTGTCTCATGATAGATACTTCTTAGATAGAATATGTAATAATATATTTTATTATAGGGGTAATGGGGTTATAGATAGATTTAACGGAAACTACAGTGATTTTTTAAATAGTTTAGAAGAAGAAGCTGTGGATATATCAGTGGATGAGCCTATTAAGGATTCAAACAAAAAAGACAATGAGTATAAATCTAAAAAGGAAAAGCCTCTGAAGTTCTCTTTTAATGAGCAGAAGGAATTTAATGAAATAGATGATGTAATATCAAATCTTGAGGGGAAAATTACTTCCTTAGAAAAAGATATAGAAAGTAATTCTAGTGACTTTGTAAAGTTACAAGAACTTATTAAAGAAAAAGAAGAAACTGAAATGATGTTAAGTGAAAAGTATGAAAGATGGACTTATCTAAATGAATTAGCTGAAAAGATAGAGAGGCAAAAAGGAAATAAGTAAGAGAAGTATAAAAATTAAATAGACTATAAGAAAACATGGGATATTAAGTATATATTGTACTTAATATCCCATATCTATTAAGTTCTATTTAATAAAAATAGAACTCCTTTTATTACTTTTCTAATTTGCTTTTTTCAATCAATTCTAAGATTTTATGTTTACATCTAGAACCACAACAACCGCCAGTAGTAGCTCCAGTAGCATCTTTAACCTTATCTAAAGTATCAGCTCCGTTAGAAATAGCTTCCTTGATTTTAGCTCTAGATATAGCCTTGCATATACACACCTTAGTCAATTTATCCATAATTTGCTCGTTTGCATTATTATTTTCCATAATCATTCCTCCATATATTTAAATAAGACCATGAAGTGAAACCTAATTTAAATGAAAAATTTCTTTATTAAACTTAAGTTACACTGACCCCAGAATTTTATAATTTATACTACTATAATTAATTTATATAGGGGAGTAAAATTATAAAACAATGGACAAAACATATTAGTTAACAACTATTATTATTAATTATATTTTATACTATTTATTTGATAAATTCAATATATTATTATGAGTAATTAATAGATTACTTTGAATTTAATATATCTTCTGGAAGTTCTCTAAGGGCTAGCTTCACTCTTTCAGAAGCCTTCATATCCTTAAAAGGTGGACTTATAATTTGTTTCCACTGTCTAGTTCCACGAACTCCATGGAAAAGCTCTAAGCCGTGCTTTAGAATAAGATTAGGATTTTCTCCATTAGTTTCTAGTTGCTCAATATAAGGAAGCATCCATTCTATTATATCTTTTCTAGATAGGGAATTTTTAATATCTCCATCATAAAATTTATCCACATCCCTTAACATAAATGGATTTTCATAAGAAGCTCTTCCAATCATAACTCCATCTACGTATTTTAGATGTTCTTCTATTTCATCACAGGTTTTTATTCCACCATTTATTTCTATATTTAGATGAGGGAAGTCTTTCTTTAGTTTATATACCTCATCATATCTTATAGGTGGTATTTCTCTATTTTCCTTAGGGCTTAGTCCAGCAAGAATAGCAACCCTAGCATGAACTGTAAATCTATCAAGCTTAGCATCCTCTATAATATTTATAAAATTAACCATGTCTTCATATCTATCAAAAATCTTATTATTAAAGTCATCGGAAAGATAGCCAGTACCATCTATTCCTATTCTGTGTTTTATGGTAATAGGTTTTTTAGTTCCTTCCCTCATGGCTAAAATCATTTCACGAACAAGTTCTGGGTAAGCCATTAATACGGCCCCCATTTGATTTCCAGATACCCTGTCTGATGGACATCCTACATTAAGATTAATTTCATCATAGTCAAAGGCTTCAGCTAGCTTCACTGCTTTGTAAATGTCATCAGGACTACAGCCTGCTACTTGTAGTGATAGGGGCTTTTCTATTTTATCAAAAGCTAAGAGTTTTTCTAAATCTCCATGAATTATAGCTTGAGCTGTTATCATTTCTGTATATAATAAAGACTTTTTAGTGATACCTCTTAAAAAATACCTAAAATGTCTATCGGTTCTATCCACCATTGGGGCAATACTTACCTTTGGGGCTTTAATGGGTGAAATATATTTTTTCATAGGTTTATCTCCTTAAAACAAGTATTATTTTATAAGTATAAAATAATGGGTTTTAACTGTCAAAGACTCTTATAATATATTTTAAAGAATAGGTCTTAGCTGTAATTTATTTTGCTTAAGTCCGCTTTTAGTTTTTTAATATAAAGTCTGAACTTATTCATTAAAAATATACTTGATTTATCTTACTTTATATAGATATATAAAGGGAGTTTCAAGCTTAAAGTCCTAAATAATTCTTTAAATTTATAGTTATTTTATTTTATAAGGATAACTTAGTAACAAATTCCTATTCTTATAAATAAAATACAATAATAGGAATTATTTTGGAGGATAAAATGCAAAATAGAAACCCAAAAAGTTTGTTTGGAGCAGACATAAATGAGTTTAGCCAAAATGTTAATTTTCAAACCTTAGCTAGGACAGTTGATTTTTTATACCTAAGATCCTCAGGGTCAGGCACAGGAAGCTTTAGAATCGACCAGAAATTTTTAGAGTTTGCAAAAGAAGCTAGAAATTATGGGATACCTGTAGGTGCTTATCACTATGCTATGCCTTCTACTAACTTAACTACAGCAGATAATCAATGTGATGATTTTATAGAACTACTTCAAATAGGTTTTGGTACAAATGACTATGGGGACTTATTTCCAGTGTTAGATGTTGAGGCTCCAGTAAATAAATCAATACCAACCACTACATTATTAAGTTGGGTTGATAGGTTTAGGGTTAGATTTGAAAAGAAAACAAGAAGAAGGCTAATGCTATATACAGGAGAATTTTTTATAAAGTTATATGATGATTTTCTTTATCCAGGTAGAGGTCATATACTCTCTAATATGCCCCTTTGGATAGCTATGTATCCAGCTATTCCAGGAAATCCACCTTACCCACCAAATGCAGGGGGATGGACAAGATGGAGGATATGGCAATATACAGATAAGGGAAATGTAAATGGAGTATCATCCCCTACAGATTTAAACTGGGGACCAGATAATATAGCTTATTTAGTTCAACCTAAAAATGTAGAAGGATTAAAGGCTTATAGAGTTAAACACAATATTTATGTATCATGGACACCTAATAAAGATGTGGATTTATCTGGATATAACTTATTCTTAAATGGATTATACGCAGGAAGTGTTGGAAGAAAGGGGTCCACATTTGTTATAAATACTAATAGATTCAAGTTACCAAGTAATATTAAAAAATATGAAGTATCTATAGAGGCTTTTGACCTAGATGGAGAGTTCTCAAAGAAAAGATCAACGGTTTCCTTAGATAGACCTCTTATGACAAGAAAGGATGAAGAGGGAGTTTATTTTGTTTATCCTGATATAATAATCAGAGCTTAAATAAGTAATAGGTAGGATTAAAACAATTCTACCTATTACTTATTTAAAGTTTAATTAATAAAACTTTTAGAGCGTATAAATAAGGATAAAGTGTCCTTAAGCTTTTCTATTTCGGAGTATGGAATATATATAAGTTTTTCTAAATAATTATCATCTAAGGTATAACAAATTATTAATATATTAGGGTTCTTTGGGCTGAAGTACCAGTTTTTAATATCTCTAAAGTATATAAAAGAGTTTTTATTAATACCTAAAAATGCGGTTTTAAAAGCAACTCCACCATCTAGAATTACAAAAGCTTCAGAGACTTTATCATAGCCATTTAAGAAACATATTATAAAGAGCCAACATAAATATAATCCTATACGAAGTGGGTATCTAATTAGTAAGAGCTTATAGTTTATATAAAAAAGTAAAAAATATATTGATATAAAAATAAGTGTTATGAATATATTAGGAGGTAACTCAAATATAATTTCATACTTGTTAGAGAGTTTTTTATTATACATATATCTACTTAAAAAAGAGGAAGTAAATATTATTGATAAAAATATAATAGTGAGTTCAAAAAAAGCAATAGACAAATAAATCCCCCCTAGCTTTAGTTAATATAGTATATTCATACATATAATAAAGGAAAATGTTTTATCAATAAGAATTAGGTATATTTTCATTTACTATACATAACTATTATTTATTCTATTCCTACACACCATAAAGTGGTAGAAGTGTAATTCTATTATATTAATCAGCTAGAGGAAATAAAACTTGAAAAAATAAAAAATATTGGTATTGACAATGGTTTTGTAATATATTATCATTTAATTTAATGAAAAACAATGATTAGGAAAAGTACCTAAGTTTGATCCTCAAAGAGAGTGGCAGTTGGTGGAAAGCCATAGGTAGGGGTTAGGGAAAATCACCTAGGAGTTGGGAGCTGAATCCTAGTAAGCCGCCCCGTAGTTCTGCGTTAAAGAATAGAGTATTTAAGTACTTGAAATTAGGCTCTTAGAATTCATTAGAATTGTAGTATATATTAGAGCCAGTAAACCTAGAGGTGGTATAGCGAGTTAACTTCGTCCTAAGTGGATGAGGTTTTTTTTATTTTTAATTTTTATTTTATGATTTTACATCTCTAATAAGACATAGATAGAAGACCTATAAAATCTAAGAATTAGTTAATATACAATTCATATGGAGTTAAATCTCTACTTGAATTAAGCTTTATTTTATAAATAATTGATAAACTGAAAGGAGAAGAGAAAATGTATAAAAAGATAGATTCTACAAAAAGCTTTGTAGATATGGAAAAAGATATACTAAAGCTTTGGGAAGATAAAAATGTTATAAAGAAAAACTTTAGCTTAAATGAAGATGGTGAGTTCTTTACTTTTTACGATGGACCTCCAACAGCTAATGGAAAGCCTCACGTTGGACACGTATTAACAAGAGTTATGAAGGACTTAATACCAAGATATAAGGTAATGAAGGGTTATAAGGTTATAAGAAAAGCTGGTTGGGATACTCATGGTCTTCCAGTAGAGCTTGAGATAGAGAAAAAACTTGGAATTTCAGGTAAAGAGAAAATAGAAGAATATGGTGTTGAGAAGTTTGTTAAGGAATGTAAGGATAGCGTATTTACTTATGTATCTATGTGGGAGAATATGACTAATAAAATAGGATACTGGGTAGACATGGAAAACCCTTATGTTACTTACCATAATTCATATATAGAATCTGTATGGTGGGCATTAAAACAGCTTTGGGATAAGGAACTTTTATATAAGGGCCACAAGGTAATGCCTTATTGTCCAAGATGTGGAACTGGATTATCATCTCATGAAGTTTCTCAAGGATATAAGGATGTTAAGGATGCAACAGCTATAGTTAAGTTTAAGGTAAGGGGAGAAGAAGATAAGTTTATACTATCTTGGACAACAACTCCTTGGACATTACCATCTAACGTAGCTCTTACAATAAATAAAGCATATACCTATGTTGAAGCTAAGGTTAAGAGCTGTGATTGTGAGTGTGAAAATAAGGAAACTTATATACTAGCAAAAGATCTTGCTCCTAAGGTTCTTGGAGAAAACTTTGAAATAGTAAAAGAATTTAAGGGTGAGGAATTATTAGGAACTGAATATGAGCAATTATTTAAGTTCCATACTCCAGAGGAAAAAGCTTTCTATGTAATCCATGGAGACTTTGTAACCTTAAGTGATGGTACTGGAATAGTTCATACTGCACCAGCTTATGGAGAAGATGATAACCTTGTATGTAAGAAGCATAATCTTCCATTGATAAACCTTGTAAATCCAGCAGGGGAATTTACAGAAGAGGTAGAGCCTTGGAAGGGAATATTTGTTAAGAAAGCTGATCCTAAGATAATAGAATATATGAAAGAGAACAATATGTTATTTAGTACTGAAAAGTACACTCACTCATATCCACATTGTTGGAGATGTGATACTCCTCTTTTATATTATCCAAGGGAAAGCTGGTTCGTAAGAATGACTTCTCTTAGAGATAAACTTATAGAGAATAATAATAAAACAAACTGGTATCCAGATAATATAAGAACAGGTAGATTTGGTAAGTTCCTTGAGGGCGTAATAGATTGGGGTATATCAAGGGATAGATACTGGGGAACTCCACTTCCAATATGGCAATGTGAATGTGGTCATAGGGATTGTATTGGAAGCATAGAGGAACTTAAGGCTAAGGGAATAAATGTTCCAGAGGACATAGAGCTTCATAAGCCATTTATAGATAAGGTTCATTTAAATTGTGAGAAGTGTGGAAAGGAAATGACAAGAACTCATGAAGTTATAGACTGTTGGTTTGATTCGGGTTCTATGCCATTTGCTCAACTTCACTATCCATTTGAAAATAAAGAGTTATTTGAAAAGAACTTCCCAGCTCAATTTATATCAGAAGCTGTGGACCAAACTAGAGGATGGTTCTATACATTACTTGCTTTATCCACTGCAATATTTGATAGAAATCCATTTGAAAACTGTATAGTTTTAGGTCACGTCTTAGATAAGAAGGGCTTAAAGATGTCAAAATCTAAGGGTAATGTTGTTGACCCTATAGATGTTATAGAGACTCAAGGAGCTGATGCTACAAGATGGCATTTCTACACAGCAAGTGCACCATGGCTTCCAACTAGATTCTCTAAGGATGATGTGGGAGAGGCTCAAAGAAGGTTCTTAGGAACTTTATGGAATGTGTATTCATTCTATGTTTTATATGCAGACTTAGATAAGTTTAATCCAACAGAGTATAAGGATTTTGTATCTAATAACGTAATGGATAAATGGATAATAGCAAAACTTAATACTTTGATAAAAACTGTAGATGAAGACTTAAATTCATATAGAATAACTCAAGGAGCAGAAGCTTTAGAGAGTTTTGTTGATGAATTATCTAATTGGTATGTAAGAAGAAATAGATCAAGATTCTGGAGCTCAGAGTTAACTGACGATAAGATTTCAGCATATGTAACCTTATATAGAGTTTTAGTTGATTTATGTAAGATATCAGCTCCATTTGTACCATTTGTAACCGAAGAAATATATCAGAGCCTGGTAGTATCATTAGATGATAGTGCACCAGAGAGCATACATTTATGTATGTGGCCAGAATATAATGAGAGCCTTGTAGATGAAACTTTAGAGAAAGACATGGATATGGCATATAATATTGTTAAGCTTGGAAGAAGTGCTAGAAATGGTGCTAACATAAAGAACAGACAGCCATTATCTAAAATGCTTATAAGTGCTACTACACTTCCTGAGTACTATGGAGATATAGTTAAAGAGGAGCTTAATATAAAAGAGGTTCAGTTTGGGGCAGACCTTTCAGATTATGTTAATTTTGAAATAAAACCTAACCTACCTGTTCTTGGAAAAGCTTATGGTAAGATGATACCAGGAATAAGAAAGGCTATAGCTGAAAGAAACCAAATGGAACTTGCTCAAACAATACAAAATGGTAATGTGGTAGTTATAGATGTAAATGGTACTGAAATAGAACTTAACTCACAAAATCTTCTTGTTACAATGCAAGGCCTTGAAGGTTATGCTTTTGCTGGTGAAGGAGAAACAGGGGTAGTATTAGATACAACTATAACAGAAGAGTTAAGGGAAGAAGGTCATTTAAGAGAAATAATCAGTAAAATCCAGAACATGAGAAAAGAAAGTGGATTTGAGGTTTCTGATAAAATAAAATTATATGTTTCTAATAATGATACTCTATTAGAAGTAATTAAGAAATTCCAAGAGGGTATAAAGAGAGAAACCTTAACTGAAGAGATTGTTTATAATGAAGAAGTAACTTATACTGAATGTAATATAAATGGTCAGGGTCTTAATATGGCTGTTGAAGTTATAAAATAGTATTTGTATTTTAAGTAGCCATAGGAAACTATGGTTACTTTTTATTCATGAGTTTTGTATAAATTTTGGGTTAAAGGAGTAAATTAACTCTAAGATATAAATAATAATGGTAGTATAAACTTGTATTCAAAAGGTTTTAAAAGTATAATAGTTACCATATGTGAAGGAAATTTGATAAAAATATAGAATAGAGGTGAAATTCATGGCAGCTTCAATTAAAGACGTAGCTAGAGAGGCAGGAGTTTCTATAGCAACGGTATCAAGAGTTTTAAATGATGTAGACGTTGTTAATGAGGAAACTAAGAAAAGGGTTGTAGAGGCTATAAAAAAATTAGGGTATAGACCTAATATAGTTGCTAGAAGTTTAAAAACACAGAGAACAAAAACTATAGGAATATTAATTCCAGATATATCTAGTCTTTTCTATCCAGAAGTGGTTAGAGGGGCGGAGGATGTTGCTAATATATATGATTATAATATTATGTTATGTAATTCTGACTTTGATTTAGAAAAAGAAAAAGAGTATTTAAAAGTAATGAAGGAAAAGATGGTAGATGGACTTATATATATGAGTAGCTATCTAGATTCTGAAATGCTAGAGCTTATAAATGAGCTTCAAGTAAGTACTGTACTTGTTGAATCAAAGGATGAAGATGGTAAGCTTCCAAGTGTAACTATAGATGGAGTTCAAGCAGCCTATGAGGGAACAAAGTATTTAATACATAAGGGAAACAAAAGAGTAGCATTCATAGGAACACATAAGGATAGGCCTAATGCTTGGTCCATAAGATATGAAGGTTATACTAAGGCAATGAAGGAAGAAGGAATAGATATAGATGAAAACCTTCTTTATTTCAAGGACTTAAGAGCAAAATCAGGATATGAAGGGGTAGAGGAACTTTTAAGTAGAGGAAAGTTTGATGCTATATTCTGTTCATCAGATGAAATAGCTATGGGAGCTATAAATGCTTTAAGAGATAAAGGTATAAGAGTACCAGAAGATGTAGATGTTGTTGGATTTAATGATATATACACAGCATCAATATTTTATCCAAAGTTAACTACAGTATCTCAACCAATGTATGATATGGGTTCCATTGCAATGAGACTATTAATAAAACTTATAAATAAAAAACCAGTGGAAGAAAAACATTTTGTTCTGCCACATAGATTAGTGGAAAGAGATTCTTGTAAGTAATAAAAATTGCTGTCACGAAACGGGTATTTGTAACTTATCATAAAGAAAAACCATGCATATAACGGAATTTGTTTTCTGATTTATGCATGGTTTTTAAGTTTTGTATAGTTTTTATCTGATGGCTAAATATGTAATACCCCATCCATGTGTAATGTGGGGGATAACAGTTGCTACGCTCCTAGATTAACTCATCTAACCTTCAGGTGGTGGAAAGAACGCCACCTGAAGGAAAATCCGTTCTATACATAATGAAGCAGATACTTTTATATCTTAAAGATAGGTGATAGGGTAAAGGTATGGTGATAAGGTGAAGGTGTTAAGTATAAACAATAAGGATATAAGCTTTACTGTAAGAGTTATGAAAAGAAAAACCATAGCTATAATGGTTTTAAGTACAGGAATTGTTGAAGTAAGATGTCCTAAAGGTGTTAGTAATAAATATATAGAGGAATTGTTAAAGAAAAAAAGTCAATGGATACTAAAAAATATAGAAGATATTAATAGAGGAGGAAAACTAGAGGAGGTATTATTCTTAGGAAAGTATAAGAAAATTCACAAAATAGAAGGAAAAGAAAATTTAATAAGTGTAGAAAACTCCATAATTAATATACAATATAATGGTAAAATAAATATAGAGGAACTATTTACTAATTACAGCAAGGAGAAACTAAGACATATAGTTGTAGAAATAATTAATAATTATAAAGATATAATGGGGATAAATTTTAATAAAGTAGCAATGAAGAATATAAAAACTAGATGGGGGAGTTGTTCATCTAAGGGAAACTTAAATTTTAATGTTAAGCTTATTGGAGCACCTTTAGATGTAATAGAGTATGTGGTAATTCATGAGTTATGCCATCTTATTCATATGAATCATTCTAAGGAATTTTGGAGAGAAGTGTCAAAATATTGCCCAGGACATAAAGAAAAAAGTCATTGGTTAAAAGTTAATGGACATATATTAATGAATATGTTTTCTAATATTTAAAATTTTATATAAAGAGGTGATAAATATGAAAAAGCAATATAAAATAGCTATAATTTCAGTAATAGTTTTAGCTCTAGTAGGGGTCTATTTTGGGAAAAATTATATGGATAAGAAGTCTAAAGGTTCTAACGTACTAGAATGGACTAGCTTTGACGTACAGAAAGAAAAAGGAAAACCTACACTTTTAGAATTAGGTACAACAACTTGTGGAGTATGTAAGCAGATGAACCCCATATTAGTATCCTTAGATAAAAAGTATGGAGAAAAAGTTAACATAAAGAAAATAAACTTAGAGAGACAAGATAATTATAATATAGCAGTAAAGTATAATGCTATGGCTGTGCCTGTTATGGTGTTTATTGATGAAAAGGGGAATGACTTTTATAAACAAGTAGGATATATGTCGGAAGAAGAAATAGTTAAAATTTTAGATTCTATGGGAGTGAAGTAATGGAGTGGTTAAACAATTTTGGAAGCCTTATAAATGATAATATATGGCTTGCCCTTATAATGTCGTTAGTTGCAGGTGTTGTTTCCTCCTTTAGTCCATGTGTATTATCATCAATACCATTAATAGTAGGGTATGTAGAGAAAAATGGTGTTAAGGATAAGAAAATTGCTTTTAAGTTTTCAATATTTTTCTCCCTAGGAGTTATGGTAACCTTCACATTATTAGGAGTGTTATCAGCGTTACTTGGAAAATTTTTCAGTGGAGGGGGAGGAGCTTGGTATTTATTTTTATCTTTTATAATGATATTGAGTGGCCTTCAAATTCTTGGTGTTATAAATATAGGACCTAAAGATAATAGTTGTAGACTACCTTCTTTAAGAAAAGGCTTATTTGGAGCCTTTCTACTTGGAATATTAGGAGGAATATTATCTTCCCCATGTGCAACACCAGTTCTTGCTGCTATCCTTAGTTTTGTGGCAGGAAAAGCCAATATAGGTTTAGGAATAGCAATGCTTATATTATATTCAATAGGTCATTCTGTACTTATAATACTTTCAGGAACATCTATTGGACTTATAGAGAGTCTAAGTTCTTCGCCTAAAACTAAAAAGATAGGACAGGGATTTAAAATAGTTCTTGGAATAATTGTAATAGTGTTAGGAATATACTTATTTTCCTATGCCATATAACAATATATATTATTAATTAAATATAAAAATACGTGAAATATGTTTCTATAATAAACATCATGGGTCTTAGGATCTCATGATGTTTATTTTTTTAATATTAATTAATAGTAGGGTTACAGAATTTAAGAGAAAAGTTATAATTAAGAGATAAGATATTTTAAATTCAATAGTTTATTATATACGTTAGGGGGAATATAAATTATTTTAATTAAAAAAACGCAATATTGGTATAAGTTGTTAATTTTTATCTGGGAGAATAATTTTAGATTATATATTTAAATTAAAATAGTTGCACAGGCAAAAATAGTTTTATATAATAAAGGTTGTGATTGCAACTAATTCAAAGGAGGATATGGTAGTTTGGCTAAATGTGAAAGCATAGGAAGATATATATCAGAAATATATCGAATGGGTGGAAAGTTCTATTCTAAAGCTTTTAACAAATTTAATATAGGAAGTGGACAATATATTTTTCTACTTCATTTATATTTTAATGATGGTATTAATCAAGAGTGTATAAGCTCTAATCTAAATATAGACAAGGGAACCACTGCAAGAGCTTTGAAGAGGTTAGAAGAGCTTCAATATGTGGAAAGAGTAGTTGATAAGGAAGATAAAAGAGCATATAGAGTTTTTTTGACTGAGAAAGCAAAAGATATAGAAGAGGAATTTTTTTTTACATTATCATCATGGAATGATGTATTATCAAAAGATTTCACAGAAGAAGAAAAAGTTATGGCCATAAATTTACTAAAGAGAATGACTAATAATTATAAAAACATTATTTGAGGAGGGAATTATGGATAAGGATAGAGAGAAAAGATTAGCCGGCGAAGATATAAAAAAGCTACTTATTAGCTTTTCAATACCTAGTATAGTTGGAATGCTGGTAAATGCATTATATAACATAGTTGACAGGGTGTTTATAGGTAAAATACCAGAGACAGGAAACTTAGCTATTACAGGAATAGGACTTACATTCCCAATAGTAACTATATTACTTGCATTTGGAATGCTGGTTGGAGTAGGTGCTGGAGCTACAGTATCTATAAGACTTGGACAAAAGAAAAAAGATGATGCTGAAAAGATTTTAGGAAATGCAGTTTCTCTTATTATAATAATAAACATAATATTAACTATTCTTGGATTAATATTTGCAAAACCTATATTAGAGTTATTAGGGGCATCAGATAAAACGGTGGGATATGCCTTAGATTATATAAGAATAATATTATTTGGATCAGTATTTAACAATCTAGCTTTTGGATTAAACAACTTAATAAGAGCAGAAGGAAACCCAAAGATATCTATGATTACTATGCTATTTGGAGCAGGACTTAATACTATATTAGATCCTATATTTATCTTTGTATTTAACATGGGGATAAAGGGAGCAGCTTTAGCTACAATAATATCTCAGATAGGATCTGCTGTATGGGTATTATGGTATTACTTTAGAGGAAGCAGTATGCTTAAGATAAGAAGAAAAAACTTAAAGTTAAAACCACATATAATAAAAGCAATATTTGCTATTGGTATGTCTCCTTTTGCTATGCAATTAGTAGCCAGTGTTGTATCAGCTATATCAAATAGAGCATTAAGTAGGTATGGTGGGGATACTGCGGTAGGTGCAATGACAGTAATAAGTAGTGTATCTATGATATTTTTAATGCCTATATTTGGTATTAACCAAGGGGCTCAGCCTATAATAGGATATAATTATGGGGCAGAAAATTATAAGAGGGTTAAGGACACATTAAAGTTTGCAATAATAGGAGCTACAGCAATTTGTTTGCTAGGATTTGCTTCAATACAACTGTTCCCAGGTACTATAATAAGATTTTTTAATAATGATCCAGATCTTATAGTAATTGGAACAAAGGGACTTAGGACTTATTTATTTATGTTACCCATTATAGGATTTCAAATAATAAGCGCAAACTTCTTCCAATGTATAGGGAAGGCAAAAAAAGCTATATTCTTAAGTATGACAAGACAAGTTATATTTTTAATACCTCTACTTATAATTCTACCAAAACTTATGGAGCTAAATGGGGTATGGTATGCAGGACCAATAGCAGACTTTGTATCCTCTTTAATGACAGGGTTATTTTTAATATATGAGATAAAACATTTAAATCATAAGCACAATGAGCAAATGGATAGAGTAATAATGGAATAGTAAATGATAAAGGGAGCTAAAAAATTAGCTCCCTTTTATTTTAAAGTATTCCTTCTTCTTTTAATATAGATTCAATCTCTTGAACTTTTTTAGATAATACTAAAAACTTATCTTTTACATGAGTTTTACATGAACTTTCATCGTCTAGTATTTTTTCCATAGATTCTACTGTGTTTAAAGCATCTTCTATGTCTTTTTGCGCTAATTTTAAAGAGGCTTCTTTCATTACGTTATCTCCTTTTAATTAAATTTAGACTTAAGTTTTTTATCTTTGAATGTTCTATCTATTATAAACGGAGCGGAAAAATAAAATTGTTTTTCATGTCCACAGCTTTCACAGAAACATTCACAAATATTAAATGCCATCCCATCCTTAAGTCCTATTTTTGTATCATCTGTTAGATAATACCCACCACAAAGTTCGCAGGGAGTATTGTTTATTATTATGTATTCACTTTCTATATATTTCATTATATCCCTTACCATGGCTCATATACCTCTCTTAGAGTTTTCTAATATAAATAGTAACACCTACAAAATATTTATGCAACTAAATAGGGAAAATAAGTCTTAAATTACCTTTTATTTTCATATGATTAATAGAACATGAAAGGGGGAAGTTTATTTTGATAAACTACATATGGTTTTTTATGATTTTTCTTGGGGTTATAGTTGGAATCATAACAGGAAAGGGAGACCTTATATCTCAAGGAATAGTGAATACTGCAGGAGATACTGTACAGCTGGTTATAGGGATTATGGGACTTATGTGTATGTGGTGTGGAGTTATGAAGATAGCAGAAAAAAGTGGCCTTATGGATAAGATAGCAAGAGGATTAAGACCTATATTAAAGGTATTGTTTAAGGGAGCTGCTAATGATTCAAAGGCGTTAGGAGCTATAGTTATGAATCTTACTGCTAATATGATGGGTCTTTCTAATGCTGCTACACCCTTTGGTATAAAAGCCATGGAGGAAATGGACAGGTTAAATGGAGGAAGGGATGAAGCTAGTAATGATATGGTTTTATTCTTAGTGTTAAATGCAGCGTGCATACAATTTATACCATCTACAGTAATATCTATAAGGGCAGCAGAAGGATCACAAAATCCAGGAATTATTATAATACCAGCTATAATTGCAACCAGTTGTGCAGCTATAGTGGGAGTTATAGTGTGTAAAGTTCTTCAAAGATATTTTTAGATAAAACTTAGAAATATAACTACTTTAGAATATATATTTTATTAAGCATACCTAGGTGGGGGGATTATTAATGTCTAATATATTTAAATATTCAATGGCATCCATAATACCAATAATTATATTTGTAATTGTTCTTTATGGAATAATAAAAAAGGTTAAAGTATATGAAGCCTTTGTTGAAGGAGCTAAGGATGGTATAAACATATGTGTTAGGATACTTCCATATTTACTTGCCATATTAATAGCTATAAAAATATTCAGGGAATCATCACTTCTTGATTATTTAATATTTATATTAAAGCCTATAGTATCTTTAGTTGGAATACCAGGGGAAATCATGCCTCTTATATTAGTGAAGCCATTGTCAGGAAGCGGGGCAATTGGAATATTTACAGAAACTATAAAAACCTATGGAGTAGATACTCATATAGGACTAATAGCATCAATAATAATGGGGTCTACAGAAACTATATTTTACACTCTTACTGTTTATTATGGAGCTGTAGGGATAAAAAAGATAAGACATACCTTATGGGCGGCTATAACTGCAGATATAGTGGCTATACTAGTAACAGTAACTTTAGTAAATATATGGTTTAAATAAGAATAGAAAATATCTTTTTAAATGATAAAAAATATATTGAAAAAAGGTTTTGAATAACTTATAATAATTCTAAGAGAAATATATATTAAATATTAAATTTTTTCTAAAATTTTAAGAAAGAATTAATGTTTACTTAAGATTACAATGGTAATATTGTATGTATAAGGAATTTAGGAGGAAAAGGAAATGATAGAATTAAAGGGACTAACAAAGATTTATAATGGTACTAATAAAGCTGTAGATGATTTGACCCTAGATATTAAGGATGGAGAAATATTTGGATTCCTTGGTCACAATGGGGCAGGTAAAACTACAACACTAAAGATGATAACAGGGATAACAAAACAAGATAAAGGAACTATCAGTATTAACGGAATAGATACTGTAGAAAAACCTTTTGAGAGCAAAAAGCAGTTTGGATACGTGCCAGATAGCCCGGATATGTTCTTAAGACTAAGTGGTATGGAATACCTAAACTTTATGGCGGATATTTATGAAGTACCATCTAAAGATAGACAGGAAAGAATAAATTATTTTTCAGAAAAATTAGATATGGTAAATGCCTTAGGAGATAGAATTCAAAGTTATTCCCATGGTATGAGACAGAAGATAGTATTAATAGGAGCATTAATACACAATCCTTCAGTTTGGATACTAGATGAACCATTAACAGGACTTGACCCTAAGTCATCCTATGTATTAAAGGAAATGATGAGAGAGCATGCAGATAAAGGGAATACTGTATTTTTCTCAACTCACGTTTTAGAAGTGGCTGAAAAAATTTGTGATAGAATAGCTATAATAAATAAAGGAAAAATATTATTCTGTGGAACCTTAGATGAAATGAAGGAGCACTTTAAGGAAAACAGCTCCTTAGAAAATATGTTCTTGGAGATGACTAGTCATGAGTAGAGTGTGGACCTTAACAAAGATATTTCTAAAAACAAGTAATAACTTTTCAAAGGATAATAAGAAGACAAAGTTAAGTCCTATGATCTCAATGGTATTTCTAGTTGGAATTCTTATTTTTGCTCTTGGTATACCTTTTGGAACTTTGGTATCTAAGCTTTATGATGGGTTTAGTAAAGTAGGACAAGAGGGAATAATCCTAGGTATTATATTACTTATGGCTTCAATTGTGGTATTTGTATTTGGAATAATATATGTAATGGGAACGTTTTATTTTTCAAAGGATATAGAATATTTACTTCCTCTGCCATTAAAGCCTTATGAAATAACATTAGGAAAGTTCTCAACAGTTCTTATATATGAGTATTTAACAGAGCTTGTAGTTCTTTTAATACCAATTATAGTATATGGAGTTAAGTCAGGGGCAGGAATTTTATACTGGATATTCTCATTAATAATATTTATATTTTTACCAGTATTTCCTTTGGTAGCAGCAGCTTTAATTAATATGATAATAATGAGTTTTACTAATATAGGAAAGCATAAAGAAAAGCTTAGGATAATTGGAGGAATATTAGCTATATTTAGTGGAGTTTTTATAAATATAGCTATAAGTGGCATGGGAGCAGAGGCTAGTAATGATCCTAACTCTTTAGTACAAACCTTAATGGAGGGAAATAACTCTTTAGTATCAGTAGTTACTAAGGCAATGCCAACGGCTAAGATTGCATCAATGGCTTTAGTAAACAATGGAACTTCTAAGGGATTAATAAACATAGGATTATTTTTAATAATAACTGCTTTAGCTGTAGGAGTATTTATATTTATAGCAAACTCTCTTTATTTTAAAGGGGTACTTGGAAGTTCAGAAGTAGCATCAAGAAGAAAGAAGTTAACTAGTGCTGAGTTCAATAAGTCAACAAGAGAGAACTCTATACTATTTAGCTATGTTATAAAGGAACTTAAGATTCTTTTTAGAACACCAGCTTATTTAGTAAACTGTGTGATTACAAACTTTATGTGGCCTATATTTTTACTAATACCTTTTTTAACTAAAGGGGAAGCCTTCAGCGAGGTTATGAAGTATTCTAAAGGGGCAATGACTGATGAGGTAGTAGTTATAGTTCTTATAGTAATAGTAAATGCAATCTTCTTTATATCATCATCCAATGCAATAGCAGCTACTTCAATATCTAGGGAAGGAAGTAATGCTTTCTTTATGAAGTATATTCCTATAAGTTATAAAGATCAGTTATTAGCAAAGTCTTTATCAGGAAGTATTTTATCAGCTATAAATATAGTTTTCTTATCTATATTTTTAATAGTTCTTGGTGCACCAATAAAACTTATTATAAGCTTTATTGTTATAGGAGTTATGGCAAACTTAGCTTGTAATCTAATATGTATAATGGTGGACTTAACAAAGCCTAAGCTTAAGTGGGACAATGAGCAAATGGCTGTAAAGCAGAATTTTAGATCCTTTATAGCAACTATGATATGTCTTGCTATAGCTGGAGCAGGAGGATATTTATTAATTAAGGTAGACCTAGGTTTTATTTTAAGTATGGTTGCATTATTTGTTGAGTTTGGAGCTATAATTCTAGGAATGCTTTATTTCATAGATAAGAAAGCAATAAAGTATTTTGATAGAATTTCTTAAATAAACCTTAAATCATATGGTAATGGTGAACTATTAGTGATTTTAAATTGTCTAATTATATATAGGATATTGAGAAAGGAGGAAGTAGGTCTAACCTACAAGGTAGTATGGAAAAGCATATAGAAAAACATGTGGATTTTAAAAAAGATAATACAAAGGAAGTGTGTTTAGGTATAGCCTTTGGCTCTGGAATAGGTATAGCAATAGGAGCTATACTTAATAATGTATCATTAGGAATGGTAATAGGAGCAAGTCTTGGAGTAGTAGTAGGAGGCTTTATTGGCTTCCTCAAATGAAATGAAAGGTTAATTCAGAAGGAGATTTTAATCCTTCTGAGTTAGTTTTTAATAGTTTTATACTGAAAAATTAAAAGCTCTTATAACCTATAATTAAGAAGTTGAAAAAGGTATGTTACCAAAAGGGTAGGTAACATACCTTTTAATTTTTTATTTAATTATGAACCTTTAAGTTGAAGTTTTTAAAATACTTTCTAAATAGTATAAATACAAGAATACCATCAAAAGCCCATTGAACAGCTGTAATTATCCATACATAAGTTACAGATAGTTTTAGGTAGTATATAAAGTAAATCATAAGAGGAAGTCTTATAACCCAGCTTGATAAAAATGATACTACAAAAGGAGTTTTTGTATTACCAGCACCTTTTAAGGCTCCTCCTGCTATCATGGATACAGCCATAAATGGTTGCTCTAAAGCAGCAATCATTATACATAGACCTCCAAGTTTTATAACCTCTGTCTCAGAGCTACTTATAAATAAACTTATTAATAGATTTGGCATTACTAAAAATATAAAGGAGCAAATAAGCATTAAGCCTGTACCTATAAATATGGATGTATATGCATATTCCTTAGCCTTTGCATAGTTTTTCTCTCCTATTTTATGACCAACCAAGGTAGTTGCAGCTATGGCTACCCCCCACCCAGGCATAAAGCTTATAGATTCAATAGTTGTAGTTATTTGATTAGCAGCAAAAGGAATTGTACCTAGTGCTATTATTAAGAAATTACAAATAAGTCTACTTATACTAAGAGAGCCTTCTTGAAGAGAAGAAGGAATACTTAGTTTTAATAAATCAGATAACATATGACCCTTGAAGTCACTTAGATATTTAAGCCTAATTTTTATAGATGCTTTATTGACAGTATAATAGAGTATAAATAAGAATCCACATATTTGGGCTATGCTAGTAGCAAGGGCGGCTCCTTTAACACCTAGCTCAGGTAGTCCAAACTTTCCAAATATAAGACCATAGTCTAAAAATATATTTATAACATTAACTAGAGCAGATGCATATAACGGGATTTTTGTATTCCCAGAGCCTCTTAATGTAGCATTTAATGAGTTCATTAACATATTGAAAAATATACCAAAGGAGGTTATTTTCATATATGGAGAACCGAGAGCTACAACCTCAGCATTAGCTCCAGCTTTAGTTAATATGGTAGAACTTAATGTAAAGGTTGTCAAACATAATATAAATGATATGATTGCAGTAACACAAAAGCCTAGGGTTGCATATTCTTCTGCTAAATGAGTCTCTTTAGCCCCTATTCTACGTGCTACTAAGGAAGTGACCCCAATGGATATTCCTACAGCTATCAATACGTTAGAAAATGTATACATTATTTCTGAACTAAGACCTACACTACTAACTGCTAGATTTCCACCATACCACCCCACCATCATGGTATCAAAAACCCATATCATCATATAAAGAACCATTTCTCCTACTGCAGGAAGTGCAAGCTTAAGCACATCACGTGCCGTTTCCTTATTTAATCTCATATAAAATCCCCTTTCAAACGAAAAACCTCATATTCTAGATATATAATACCATAAAATAGCCAGATATTATCTAGAATATGAGGGAAAGAGGTTTTATTTAGTTTTTAGTTTTGAATTTATAGAGTCAACAATAATAGATATTGCATTATCTCCTGATATATTACAAGCAGTTCCAAAACTATCTTGGGTTACATAAAGAGCAATCATTAATGATAATAAAGCTTCATTAAATCCCAATATAGATTGAAGAAGACCTAAGGCAGCCATTATAGCTCCACCAGGTACCCCAGGAGCTGCCACCATTGTTACACCTAACATAGCAATGAACCCTAGCATTGTGCTAAAAGTAAATGGCATATTATTCATAAGCATTACAGCTATGGATAAAGAGGTTATTGATATAGTACTACCAGATAGATGTATAGTAGCACATAAAGGTATTACAAAGTCTCTTATTCCTTTAGAAACTTTATTTTTTTCAGCAGCTTTTAAGTTTACAGGTATAGTTGCAGTAGAGGATTGGGTTCCCACTGCAGTTATATAGGGTGGAATTTGATTTCTTATTAGATCAATGAAATTTTTCCTGCTTATAATAGATGCTACTAAAAATTGAATAACTATCATAAGTAAATGTAGCAAAAGTATAACCAAAAATACCTTCCAGAATAAAGATAATAATTTAACTATTTCTCCACTATAAGTTAAGTTTGAGAAAATACCCATTATATGTATAGGGAGAAGGGGGATTATTATATTTTTAATAAGTTTTTGCATAATTTCTTGAAATTCAACAGATATATTATATAAGGTCTTACCTTTTATAGATGCAACTCCAAGTCCAAGTAAGAATGCAATTAAGAGAGCAGAGGTTATATCCATAATTGGATTTAAAGAAAATTTAATTAATGGTTTTAGAAGTTTTTCTTCAGGATTTTCTGTGGTCATTACTGAGGACATATTTATAAAGATAGGGAATATGTTAATGGATGCAATATATGCTACTAACCCTGCCATTACAGTTGATAAATAAGATATAAGTGTAGTAATTCCAAGAAGCTTTCCAGCTGAGGAACCTAAGTCAGCAATTCCAGCTACGATGAAGCCTATTATAATAAGTGGAATAGAAAACCCTAAAAAGCTTCCAAATATAGAATTAAAAGTTGCAAGTATTCTAATAATAAAGTTAGGAGCTACTAGCCCTATTAAAATACCCAAAATTAGTGCAATTATTAATTTGTGTATGAGTCCAAGTTTTTTCATAACAATCCTCCTAAACAGATGTTTGTCCAATGCGGACATATTTGAGTAAAAAATAAAGAGGATAAATCCTCTTATATAATAATATTCTATATATTTTAAAGTATTATATTTAATATTTCAATAGAAAGTAAAGAAATATTTTATAATACCTAGGGAAAAGGTTTAGATTTAGAGAGAATTACAGATAAAATCAGATATATAGGGGATAAAACTAAGAAAATTAAGAAAAATTAGACTTAACAACTATAATAGAACTTTGATATAATGAGATTAAAGACAATTATTATTAAATGTATGCAGCAAGAAGACACCTATATTTTAAGGAGGGATAACCATGGGAAGTAAAGCTTTAGACAAATTTCTTAATGAAAATTTACAAGACTTAAAATCCAAAGGTTTATACAATGAGATAAATATATTAGAAGGAGCTAATGGGCCTATAATAGATATTGAGGATAAAAAACTTATAAATCTATCTTCAAATAACTATCTTGGGTTTGCTACTAATAAAAATTTAATAGATAAATCAATTGAAGCTACTAAAAAATTTGGAGTAGGTGCAGGTGCTGTTAGGACCATAAATGGAACCTTAAGTATACACAGGGACTTAGAAAATAAAATTGCAGAATTTAAACACACAGAAGCAGCTATAGCATTTCAATCAGGATTTAATTGTAACATGGGAGCTATACAGGCTGTTATGACAAAAAAAGATGCTATTCTTTCTGATGAATTAAATCATGCTTCTATAATAGATGGATGTAGGTTATCTGGAGCTAAGGTAATAAGATATAAGCATAATGATATGGAAGACTTAAGAGCTAAGGCTAAGGAAGCAAAAGAAAGCGGCCTTTATGAAAAAATAATGGTTATAAGTGATGGAGTATTCTCAATGGATGGAGATGTGGTTAATCTACCAGGACTTGTTCAAGTTGCAGAAGAGCTAGACTTAATAACCTATATAGATGATGCTCATGGTTCAGGAGTTATGGGAGAAGGAGCAGGAACAGTTAAACATTTTGGTTTATCCCATAAAGTAGATCTTCAAATGGGAACACTTTCAAAGGCAATAGGAGTGGTTGGAGGATATGTAGCAGGATCTCGCGATCTTATAGATTGGCTTAAAGTTCGTGCAAGACCATTCCTATTCTCAACATCTTTAACTCCAGGAGCTGCAGCTGCATGTATAGAAGCTATAGATACAATGATGAATAATCATGAATTTGTTGAAAAGGTATGGGAAAATGGAAGATACCTTAAAAAATGCTTAAAAGAATTAGGATTTAATATAGGACATAGTGAAACTCCAATAACCCCATGTATTATAGGCGATGAAAAATTAACACAAAACTTTAGTAGAAGATTGTTTGAAGAGGGAGTATATGCTAAATCTATAGTATTCCCAACAGTACCTCTTGGTACAGGAAGAGTTAGAAATATGCCGACGGCAGCACATACTAAAGAAATGCTTGATGATGCGCTAGCTATATATGCAAAGGTTGGTAAGGAACTAGGAATTATTGAATAGTTTGTATTATTAAATTATATAGAGAGTTACGGGGGCGATAAGATGAAGAAAATACTATTAACTGGATGTCTTGGACAAATAGGATCTGAACTTGTACCACATTTAAGAAACATATATGGTAATGATAACGTAATAGCCACAGATATAAGAAGAATAGAAAACTCTAGTGTAATAGAGGGCGGACCTTTTGAGGTATTAGATGTTTTAGATGGAAAATCTATGGCAGAGATAGTTAAAAAACATAACTGTGATAGTATAATACATTTAGCAGCTTTACTTTCTGCAGTTGCTGAAGCTAAACCAGCTCTTGCTTGGGAAATAAATATGGGAGGACTATTTAATGCTTTAGAGGTAGCAAGAGAGAATAAATGTGCATTCTTTACACCTAGCTCTATAGGTGCTTTTGGACCAAGTACTCCTAAAATAAAGACACCTCAAGATACTATACAAAGACCTGCAACTATGTATGGAGTTACAAAGGTCTCTGGAGAACTTTTATGTGATTATTATTATAAAAAGTTTGGAGTGGATACAAGGGGAGTTAGATTCCCAGGTCTTATATCCTATGTAGCAGAACCAGGTGGTGGAACTACCGATTATGCAGTTGATATATACTATAAGGCTCTACAAGAAGGAAAGTATAACTGTTATATAAAAGAAGGAACTTATATGGATATGATGTATATGGAGGATGCTTTAAATGCAATTGTAAATCTTATGGAGGCAGACCCAAGTAAGTTAATCCATAGAAACTCATTTAATATAACAGCAATGAGTTTTGAACCTTCACAAATAGCAGCAGAAATCAAAAAGCATATAAAGAATTTTGAAATTACCTATGATGTAGATCCTATAAGACAAGGAATAGCAGATTCATGGCCAGATTCTATTGATGATACCTGTGCTAAAGAAGAGTGGGGATTCAAAACTAAGTATGACTTATCCTCTATGACTGAGGATATGTTATTAAAACTAAAAACCAAATTAAATATAAGATAGTTATTATAAATTAAAATAACTCCCTTTGCTTATTTTCAGCTAAGGGAGTTTATGTTACCATATAAAAGGTGATGAAATGGAAGAAAAATTTTTAATAGTTAACAGCAAGGTTTTACCAGAAATTTTTGAAAAAGTTATAGAAGTAAAAGAACTAATTTATACTGGGAAGGTTAAGGACATATCAGAAGGGGTAAAGAAGGTAGGTATAAGTAGAAGTACATTTTATAAATACAAGGATAATGTATTTATTGTTTCAGAAGGACTAAAGGGTCAAAAGGCCACTATAGGTTTGTTACTGAGTCATAGGGAAGGTGTACTTTCTACGGTATTAGATAGAATAGCAGAGTTTAAGGGGAATATATTAACAATAAGTCAGGATATTCCATTAAATAATGCAGCCAACGTTACTATAACTTTTGATATATCTAAAATGGATACAGATATAAAAAATTTAATAAGTAGCGTAGAAAAGATGGACAGTATAATAAGTGTGAGACTTATTGCTATTGAGTAAAATTAAAAAGGTTAGCATATATGCTAGCCTTTTTAGCTTTAAATAAAAAACGGCAGTGGGGGACACTGCCGTCTTATACATTTTAGGGGATAAAATGTATAGGGGAATCAAAATGGAATCAATTATTTTTAATACTATTTAGAACATACTTTACCTGATCTCTCAGCTTTGATATCTCATCTGAAGATAGACCAGTATCACAACAGATACCATTTGGAATGTCTTTAAACTTCTCATTAAGGGATCTGCCAGGTTCAGTAAGTCTTATAACTACTTTACGTTCATCATCTTTAGAACGGGTACGTGTTATATGACCATGCTCCTCTAACTTTTTAAGTAGGGGTGTTAGAGTACCTGAATCAAGATAAAGTTTATCTCCAAGTTCCTTTACTGAAACCTCATCTTTTTCAAGTAGAGCCAGTAAAGTAATATATTGAGTGTATGTTAAATTTAGGGGTTCTAAATAAGGTCTATATAACCTTATTATCTCTTTTGAGCATGCATATATTGCAAAGCAAAGCTGATTATCTAACCTTAAAATATCATCAAGCATATCTAAATTCTCCTCTTGTAAAAAGGGATAAATCAATAAATTGATTTTATGCTTTTATTCTATATTAAATAATAATAGTTGTCAACTAATAATATTTATAAAATTTATTCTTTAATAATTTGTTCAAAAATATGGATAAAAATATGGTTTTAAAGTACAATTATTATAGAGATTTTAAAGAGAGGCGGGTTATATATGAATAAAGATACATTTATAAGACATAGGAAGGCTTTACTTGATACAGTAGATAATGGTTCAATGATAATATTATTTGCAGGTCATCCTAAGAAGAAATCTGCTGACCAGGAGTATGCATTTACACCTAACAGAAACTTTTATTATTTAACTGGAATAGATGAAGATAGTGTTATTTATGTGGCAGTGAAAAAGTTTGATGGAAATCTTACTGAGAGCCTATATATAAAGAATGCTGATCCTTTTATGGAAAAATGGGTTGGAAAGACTATTTCTAAGGAAGAAGCAAAGGAGCTTTCAGGAATTGAAGATATAAGATATGTAGAGAACTTTAAAAAAGATGTTCATTTTTCAATAGCTAGTGATATATATAATGTAAATTTAGATTTAGAAAGAGATAGATTTAAGGATGTAACAAGCTATAGTGAAGATTTTGCAAAGAAGCTTCAAGATAAATATCCTTACGTAAGTATAAAGAATATTTATAATGCAATCTGCGAACTTAGAGTATGTAAAGATGAAGATGAAGTAAATGAAATAAGAAAAGCTATAGAAATAACTAAAGAAGGAATAGAATCCTTAATGAAAAATAGTAAGGCTGGAATTAAGGAGTATCAATTAGAAGCATATTTTAACTTTGTTTTAAATATGAATGGAGTTAAGGATGTTGCCTTTGATACTATAGCAGCATCAGGAAAAAATGCTACAGTATTACACTATGTTTCTAATGAGGATGATCTTAAAGATGGCGATTTAATATTATTTGACTTAGGTGCTCAACATAATTATTATTGTGGAGATATCAGTAGAACCTTCCCTGTAAATGGAAAGTTTACTGAAAGACAAAAACAAATCTACAATATAGTTTTAAAAGCAGAGCTTGAAACCATAAAGGCAATAAAGCCAGGAGTTCCATTTGTGAGCTTAAATAATGTAACTAAGAAGGTTCTTGCAGAGGGATTAAAAGAACTAGGAATTATAAAGGAAGATAGTGAACTTTCTAAATACTATTACCATGGAGTAAGTCATAATTTAGGATTAGATGTTCATGATGTAGGAAGACGTGACGTAGAACTTAAGGAAGGTATGGTACTTACAGTAGAGCCAGGTCTTTATATAGAAGAAGAAAGCATAGGCATAAGAATAGAGGATGATATTCTTGTAACTAAGGATGGATGTGAAAATCTTTCTAAGGATATAATAAAAACTGTAGAAGAAATAGAAGCTTTTATGGAGAAAAAATAGCTTATAGTATAAAACTATATTAAATGCATATGGAATTTTACTATAGGTAAATTATGTTTAAGTAGAAATTTTATAATTTAACTTTTAATTTCTATAGAATATAAACTTAAAAGGTATTTAAATAAAATATATATTGACATTAGACTTTTAATTTCATATGATGGAATTAATAAATTCAATTATTAAATTAGTGCAATGAAGAGAAGAGTAGTATTATGGAAGGTCTAAAGAGAGCTGGATTTGGTGAGAGCCAGTGACTAGAAATTTTATGAAGATGGTCTTGGAGCATACCTTTTGAGAGATATATTCTTTAGAAAGGTACGGGTGCAACCGTTAAATTGTACGGTGATAAAAGTCATATCATTTAAGGTGATAGGATAGAGTCACTTATTGAGGTGTTTTTGGTGACAAAAACATAAATTAGAGTGGTAACGCGTATACACGTCTCTATGTAGGTTAATCTTACATAGAGACTTTTTTATTTTCTACTATTTTTTCCTAAGACTTTTTAGAGTTAGAATAAGAATCAGTAGAAAGCTTTCTAGAAGTAGCTATGAGTATTTCTTTTAATTAAGACTTATTTAGAGCTAAAAACACCTTGGTATTAAGCTCTTTATTTTATAAATCTATTAAATGGAGCAAAATATAAGAAAAGTAGAATATTATTAAAAAGAATAAGGAGAAGATAATTATGTGTAATAAGAAAAAGTATTATATAACAACACCAATTTATTATCCATCTGCAAACCTTCATATAGGTAATACTTATACAACAGTGGCAGCAGATGCTTTAGCTAGATTTAAAAGATTGGCAGGATATGATGTGTTCTTTTTAACAGGAACAGATGAACATGGTCAAAAAATTCAAAGAATAGCTGAAGACAAGGGAGTAACTCCAAAGGAGTATGTAGACGAAATAGTTAGTGGTATAAGAAAACTTTGGGACATTATGGACATAAAGTATGATAAGTTCATAAGAACCACTGATGATTATCATATTAAGGCAGTTCAAGATATATTTAAGAAGCTTTATGACCAAGGAGATATATATAAATCTTCTTATGAGGGATTATACTGTACTCCATGTGAATCCTTCTGGACGGAAACTCAACTTGTAAATGGTAACTGCCCAGATTGTGGAAGACCAGTTGAAAAGGCTAAGGAAGAAGCTTACTTCTTTAAAATGAGTAAGTATTCAGATAGACTTATAAAGCATATAGAAGAAAATCCAGAGTTTATACAACCAGAGTCAAGAAAGAATGAAATGGTAAATAACTTCTTAAAGCCAGGTCTTCAAGATTTATGTGTATCTAGAACATCCTTTAATTGGGGAATACCTGTAAAGTTCGATAATGATCACGTAGTATATGTTTGGATAGATGCTCTATCTAACTATATAACAGCTCTTGGATACGGAAGTGAAAATAAAGAGCTTTATGAAAAGTATTGGCCAGCAGATGTTCATTTAATAGGAAAGGATATTTTAAGATTCCATACTATATACTGGCCTATAATGCTTATGGCATTAGGACTTGAACTTCCAAAACAAGTATTTGGTCATGGATGGCTTCTTGTAGATGGAGGAAAGATGTCAAAATCTAAGGGGAATGTGGTTGACCCAGTAGTACTTGTAGATCACTTTGGAGTGGATGCAGTAAGATATTATTTATTAAGAGAAATACCATTTGGAGCAGATGGATTATTTAATAATGAAACTTTCATAAAGAAGATTAACTCAGACCTTGCAAATGATCTTGGAAATCTTCTTTCAAGAACAATAGCAATGGTGGATAAGTATTTTGGAGGAGTAATACAAAGTCCTTTAGTTAAGGAAGAAATAGACAAAGAACTTATAGATCTTGCTTTAGCTACTCCAAAGAATGTGGAAAATTCTATAAATGACTTAAAGATTCCTGAAGCACTTTCTCATATATGGACTTTAGTAGGAAGAGCTAATAAATATATAGACGAAACAACTCCATGGATACTTGCAAAAGATGAGGAGAAGAAAGAAAGACTAGGAACGGTTCTATATAATCTTCTTGAAAGCTTAAGATTTATATCTGTTCTTGTATCTCCATTCTTACCTTCTACTTCTGAGAAGATAAAGGCACAATTAAATGTAGATGTAGCTACATGGGATAGTTTATCTGCCTTTGATGGTACTCAAGGAGGAGCTAAAGTTAATAAGGGAGAGGTTATATTCCCAAGAATAGATGTAGAAGCTAAGCTTACTGAGCTTGAGGCTTTAAAGGCTGAATCAGTTAAGGAAGAGGTAAAGCCTTCTATGAAGCCTTTAAAAGAAGAAATAACCATAGATGATTTTGATAAAATAGATTTAAGAGTGGTTAAGGTAATACACTGTGAACCAGTACCAAAGGCAAAGAAACTTTTAAAATTAAAGGTTGATTTAGATGGAGAAGAAAGACAAGTAATTTCAGGAATATCTCAGTATTATAAGCCAGAAGATTTAATTGGAAAATATGTTGTTCTTGTAGCTAACTTAAAGCCAGTTAAATTAAGAGGCGAATTATCTCAAGGTATGATACTGGCAGCATCTACTGATGATGATTCTAAGCTATTTACTGTATCTATTCCAGGAGACTTACCAACAGGAAGTCAAGTTAGATAGGACAATATTAATTAAGGAATAAGACTAAGAATTACTTAGTTTTATTCCTTTTTATTTTAATTTTTTTGTATTAGGTAGATTTTAAGATACTCATAACAGATGACTTAAAATTATAGCATATAAAATATTAAATCAATTATTACAAGAATGAAATTAATTTATTCAAATCTAATTAAGAAAGCGAAGTGTTTAATAAATATGTTAGTTTAGGGTAATAATAGTTAGAGTCTATAAAGATATTATTTATTTCAATAATAGGAGGATGACTATGACTAAAGGAATCTCTTTGCATATAGGATTAAATTCAATAGACCCTAAGGTTTATGGAGGAAATGGAGCTTTAAAGGGATGTGAAAATGATGCTAATTCTATGTCAAATATAGCAAAATATTTAAAATATAATGAAACGAAGGTGCTATTAACAGAATCAGCTACGAAAGAAGCAGTTATAAATGAAATAAAAAGGTCAGCAGAGGCATTAGATGAAGGAGATATATTTTTCTTATCTTACTCAGGGCATGGTGGTCAGATAAAAGATTTAAATAATGATGAAGATGATAGTTATGATGAAACATGGTGTTTATATAATGGTCAATTACTAGATGATGAATTATATAGCCTATGGCAATCATTTAAAGCTGATGTAAGAATAATACTTTTGTCAGATTCATGTCATAGTGGGACTATAAGCAAAGCTGAGAATTATAATTTACCTAAAGGAAGAAATAGCACAGATAGTATAACTTATAGATTCTTACCAAGAGAATTTACACAAGGTGAATATGAAATCAATAGGGATAAGTATTCTAATATATCAAAACCAAATAAAAACAATTTACAATGTACAGTTAAATTAATATCAGGTTGCCAAGATAATCAATTATCAAGCGATGGAGATGTAAACGGATTATTTACAGAAAAGCTATTGAAGGTATGGAACAATGGAACATTCAATAGGGACTATAGAAGATTTCATAAAGAAATTGTAAGATTAATGCCACCAGATCAAACTCCAATGTACTCAAATATTGGGAAAGTTAATGATTACTTTGAAAGACAGAAACCATTTAATCTTTAAAATTATATAAAAACACTATATTAAATTATATGATTTTAAAACCGCACTTTTAAATTTAGTGCGGTTATTTTTGTAAGAAAGTCTTAAGAAATTTAAGAAAGGTTTAATTAGAATAGGAAAAATTGCTATGATATAATTAAAATGTAAATAATTGCAAAGATAACGGGGGAGAATAATTAAATGAAAAAATTAAGGGGACTAAGAGTTATTTTACTTATTATGTTTTTATATGTCATAGTGTTTCCATTTAAGTCAGCTTTAGCAAAGGATTTAGAGGCCGAGGTAACCAGTGGTTTTGATAAACAGTCAAAGATTTTCGAAATGACACCAGTGAATATAAAAATTAAGAACTTAGGAGAAGACATACAAGGAAGTGTTGAAGTGGTCTTAATAAAGGGTGGATATAAAGCTATTTCCTATAAAAAAGACCTTAGTATGTCAAAGGATTCAGAAAAAGATATTAGAATAGATGTGGTTACGAACCCCAATCCTAATTATAAGGTAGTGATTAAAAACAAAGATTCTATAGTATATGAGGAGGACTTTAAGTTTACATATAAGCAAGATCCTTTAATTGGAGTATTAAGTGATGATATTAATAGTGTATCTTACTTTAATAAAATTCCCAATATTCAAAATAATAATAGTACATTAAAGGGAAAGATTATAGAATTCAATGAAAAAAAATTTCCGGATAATCCAGAAACTTTAGAGAACTTTGAAACCATATTAATAGATAACTTTGATACTTCTAAGCTTTCCTCTAGTCAATATGAGTCCATAAAAAAGTGGGTTAATAACGGAGGAATCCTTTATATTGGAACAGGAGATAATTACAAAAAAACCTTAGGGGTATTTAAGGATGAGTTTCTTAAGGGAAATGTAGATAAATTAGAAAATGTATCAACAGATAAGTTATCAAAGTTTATAACTGATGGAAAAAGCAATGATGAGCTTAATTTAAGGGTAGCAAATATAAAACTTGAGAATAAAGAAATATTAGTAGAAGGAAAGGAAAGTCCAGTTATTCAGTATATGAATAAAGGGGAAGGAAAAATTGTCATAGCTGGTTTTTCTTTTGGGATAAGTCCTGTGTCAGATTATAAATATAATGAGGATATTTTATATAGAACTTATTATAGCATAACTGGAGTCAAAGAAAGATATGAAAATAGGGGGGGAGAGGTTTGGTCAATATCACAAATCCTTGGAGGGCAAGAAATAGTTCCTAAGGAGAAACAGAGTGTATTAAAAATAATATTTATAATATATTTAATTTTAGTGGCTCCAATAAGCTATATAGTCCTTAAAAAGATGGATAAGAGAGAACTTATGTGGATAACAGTACCAGTAATATCCGTAGTGTTTTCTGTAATAGTATATACAACCTTATTTATAGCTAATAAGAATAGTGTTAATTTAACCACAGGTTCTGTTTTAAGTCTTAATAATGATGGGATTTTAAGTGGGGACAGCTATGGTAAAGTGTTAGATACAAGAAAACAAGACTTAAGAGTTTCTTATAAGGATAATAATTTAATACCAGTAGTTCCAGAGGGCGGAGATCAAGCTAAAAATGTTGAATATAAAAATATAGATATGGAAGTGTTAAATGATTCAGAATTAGTTTTTAAGAATAAAAACTTAATAGAAGATAAGATGTTTAAAACTAAGTTTAATCCAATTCAGATTGGTAAAATAGATAGTAAATTGTCTTTTAATGAGGGAAAGCTTCAAGGAAATATTAAAAATAATACAGACCTAGATTTAGAATCAGTATTTGTAGTTACTCCTTCAGGATATTTTGACGTAGGGAACTTAATAAAAGGTGAAGAGAAGAGTTTAGAAAAACCTACAAAAGTAAAATACTATCATGAACTTGCATATAATTCTTTTGGAAGTACTAATAATATAAGGCCATTTAATGATACTTCAGAGGAGTTTAAAAAGTCTAGAATGATGGAGATGTTATTTAGAAATCAAATGGGAGATGCTATAGATGAGTGCATGATAATAGCTTTTACTAAGGATAAATATTTAGGGGATATTAGTATAAATAATTCTAAGGCTATTACTAGTGATATTTCAATTATAAAATCAAAAGGGGAAATATCCTATAAGGATGACAGTGGTAATGTTTATTATCCAGAAGGAATGGTGAAGTTTGACATAGATAAAGAAAAGGGAGTTATGCTAGATAAGAGAAACTCATCAATTAGTGGATATGGAAGTGCAACTCTTACTTATAAAGTAGAAGATAATATTGAAGTGTCTCATCTTATGACATTAAAAAGTGCTAATAAAGATCCTAACACTACAATAACCTATTTTGATAATAAGGAGAATGATTGGAAGGAAGTTAGTAGTATTACCTTTAGTGAAGAAGGATTAAAAAATGTGTTAAAGGATAATAAGTTTAAGATAAAAGTTGAACTAAATAATGGATATTGTGAAATACCAGGAGTTGGGATAAAGGGGAAGGTGAAATAGGTGCTTGAGATAAAGGATTTATGTAAATACTATGATGATTTCAAGGCAGTGGATAACTTAAACTTAAAAATACCAAAGGGAGAGATATTTGGCTTTGTTGGACCTAATGGAGCAGGAAAAAGTACCACAATGAAGATAATATGTGGACTTTTAGATGCTACATCAGGACAAGTTTATGTAGATGATATAGATGCTCTTAAAAATTCTAGGGTATTAAAAAGGAAGATAGGATATATGCCAGATTTCTTTGGGGTATATGATGATTTAAAGGTTACAGAGTATTTAGAGTTTTATGCATCTATATATGGAATAAAGGGATTAGAGGCAAAGAAGGTGTGTAATGACCTTTTAGAGCTTGTAGATCTTACCCACAAAAGAGATTTTTATGTAGACTCTCTATCAAGGGGTATGAAGCAAAGGCTTTGTCTTGCTAGAAGCCTTGTTCATAACCCAGATCTTTTGGTGTTAGATGAACCGGCATCAGGAATGGATCCAAGGGCTAGGATAGAAATGAAAGAAATATTAAAGACCTTAAAGTCCATGGGTAAAACTATAATAATAAGTTCGCATATATTATCAGAGCTTTCAGAGCTTTGTAGTAGCCTTGGAATTATAGAAAAAGGAAGGTTTGTGGTCACAGGCACTGTTGAGGAAATAATGCTTCAAGTTTATGGCAGTAAGAAAATTAAATTAAAAGCATTAAATAATTTAGACTTAGCAGAGAAGCTTTTAAAAGAAGAAACGGATATAAAAGAATTAATTACTATGGAAACTAGTAATGAAATTGAGTTCTTATCTAATGGAAATGAAGAAGCTTTAAGTAAAATATTAAATAGATTAATTGTAGGGGGAGTACCTTTAGTTTCCTTCTCAGAGATAGATGGTAACTTAGAAGATATATTCTTAAAGGTTACAAAGGAGGCATAATTATGAAAAGTTTAAGTATAAATCCAGTTTTACTTAAGGAAGCTAAGGTAAGAATGAGAGGGTGGAAGACTCCAATAACCATATTTATATATAACCTGGTTTTAATGGTAGTGGCTTACTTTATTCTTAAGGCAGCCAGAGGAGATAGCGGAGCAAAATCTTTATTTATGATATATGCAGTTATATCAGGAATACAGTTTGGACTTATTACTCTTATAGCACCTACTTTAACTGCTGGGGCTATATCAGGAGAAAGAGAAAAACAAACCTTAGATATATTATTAAGTACGGATATGAGATATAGTTCTATAATTTTAGGAAAACTTAGTGCATCATTAAGCCAAGTAATACTTCTTATAGTATCTTCAATACCTATACTATCTTTGGTATTTGTATTTGGAGGAATAGGATTCTTAGATATTATAAAATTAGGATTATTTTATTTAGTAATAGCCATAACTCTTGGAAGTGCTGGAATATTTTTTTCTACTGTATTTAAGAAAACCACAGTTTCTAATGTAATGTCTTATGTAACTATAATATTTTTCTATGTAGTAATATTTTTTATATCTGTTGCTTATATAAGCATATATGTTATGCCTGAATATGTTATGAATAACCAGCAATACAGTGGAACATTTTGGCTCCATTATTTGAACCCAGGGATAGCATTTATATCTTTAATGTTTGATCAGTTAGGCGAGAACTTTAGAAGAATAATACCTGGCCTTGAAGTAAGCAGTGGAGGATTACAGCTTTGGCATATAAATATGATAATAAATTTAGCTGTATCAGCTATTTTAATATTCTTAAGTTCTTATAAGATAAATCCTAAAAATAGAAGGATAAAAAAGAAAAAAGTTAAAAAGGTAAATGACTCAAGGAAAGTTTAGGATAACTTATAGTAATTTATCAATAATTCTTTATATGGAGGAGTGAAGCTTGAAGAGTAAAGTAACAGCTATAAAGGTTATTTTAAGAAGGGTAAAAAGAAGAATATTTATTAAAAAGTTTATAGAGAATATTGCTTTAGCAATGATGATAACCTTAGGATTAACTATTGCAATATCTATAATAGCTAGAATTGTACCTATATATAGACCTTTTAGATATGGAATATATATATTTATAATATTTGCAATAGGGGCATTAATATATTCTTTATACAAAATGCCAAGTTATAAAGAGGTTGCTTTAACTGTTGACGCATTAGGGCTTAAAGAAAGAGTAGTGTCTTCTATGGAGGTAGATTCAAGTAATCCATATAGTTACTTATTAGTGGAAGATACATTAGATAGACTTAAAAATCTTCAATATAAGAAGGGAATCTCTCTAAAACCTAATAAAAGGTATCTATATATTATACTATCATTATTCTTTATTACAGGGATTTCTTATATGATACCTAATTCTAAAGAGAAAAGGGCAGAAGAAATACATGCCTTAAATAAGGATAAAAAGGAAGAGATAAAGAAGGTAGAGAAGTTAGAGAAAGAAATAAGAGAGGATAAGAAACTTTCAAAGGTAGAAAAAGATAAGTTACTAGCAAAGTTATCAACTCTTAAGAAGGATATAAAAGAAGCAGAAAAAGAAAAAGATATAGCAAAGGCTGTAGAGAAGTCATTAAAAAAATTAGAAAAGGATTCAGATAAAAACCTTAATGCTCTATATGATAAATTTAATAAAAATAACTCTACTAAGGATTTAGCAAGTGCACTTAAAAATAATAATAAGGAAGAGTTAAAACAAGTACTTGATAAATTAAAAAATGACTTAGAAAAGCTTTCAAAGGAAGAAAAGGAAAAGCTAGCTAAAGATTTAAAAGAAGGAGAAGATATTGAGAAAGAGAGCTTGGCAAAAGCATTAGAATCCGTATCTAAAAGTTTATCTAATGGAGATAATGGAGAGCTATCTGAAAGCCTTAGTGCGCTAGAAAGTGCTTTAGATGATGATGGAAATGAAAGAATCATGGCATCAATAAGTAAGAGCTTAGGAAATAAATCAGGTTCAGGAGGAGGAAATGGACCAGGTTCTATGGGCAGTGGAAGCGGAACAGGAAGTGGTAGGGGCTCAGGAACAGGTAGTGGAGGAGCAGGATCTGGAAGTGGTAATGGCAGTGAAGGGATTTCAGGCTATGGATCAGGAATAGGAAATAAACCTCCTGGTGTAGGATCAGAACGTGAATATGAAAAGATCTTTAAACCTAACAGAATGGGGGGAGAGGGAGAGAAAGAAATTCTGAACGGAAAGGTAAATAATAAGGGAGAAGGACAGAGTTCTTTATCAAATAAAAAAGGAGTTGGCTCTCTTGGGGAGATGCTTCCTTATAATAATGTTATCGGAGAGTATAAAGAAAAGGCTATGGAAGGTTTAGATGATTTTGATATACCAGAAGGAATGAAGGATATTATAAAATCTTATTTTTCTTCTCTAGAAGATTAAAGGTAGGGGGACATGGATATGAATATTGAAGAAAACAATATAAAGGAAGCTTTAGAGAAAATAGATAGGGTAAAGAGAGAAGTGGGAAAGGCAATAATAGGACAGAAGGATATAGTAGAGCAAGTACTAATAGGAATATTTACAGGAGGTAATATCCTATTAGAGGGATCCCCAGGTCTTGGGAAAACTCAGTTAGTAAAAACCTTATCAAAGGTAATGGACTTAGATTTTTCAAGAATACAATTTACTCCAGACCTAATGCCAGCAGATGTAGTTGGTACGAATATTATAGTAAAAGATGAGAAGGGGAATAGTAAGTTTCAATTTGAGGGAGGTCCAATATTCTCAAATTTAGTGCTAGCAGATGAGATAAATAGAGCTACACCTAAAACCCAATCAGCTCTTCTTGAAGCCATGCAAGAGCATACAGTTACAGCAGGAAATAATACTTATAGTCTTAAGGAGCCCTTTATGGTTCTAGCTACCCAAAACCCTATTGAAATGGATGGAACTTATCCCCTTCCAGAAGCACAATTAGATAGGTTTTTATTTAAATTATATGTACCCTTTCCAAGCCTTTCAGAGTTAAAAGATATAATGAATATAACAGTTAACTCTAAGGGAGAGGACATAGAAAAGGTGTTAAGTGGAGATGAGATATTAAGAATAAGAGAAGTATTAAAGGAAATACCAATGTCAGAGGCAGTAGAGGAATATGCATTAAAGGTAGTTCTAGCTACTCACAATGAATATGAAAATGCACCAGAAATAAGTAAAAAATATATAAGATATGGGGCCAGTCCAAGAGCGGCTCAAGCTATAATAGCTACTTCTAAGGTAAAGGCTGCTTTAGAAGGAAGATACAATGTAGCCTTTGATGATATTAAATATGTTGCATATCCAGCCCTAAGACATAGATTTTTCTTAAATTATGAAGCTCTAGCAGATGGAGTTAAAACTGAAGATATAATCGAGGAAATTTTGAAAAGTCAAATGGAGTAAAGTTATGAAGGATAAAATATTTGATAGCGATTTTTTTAAGAAGCTTGAAGGCATAGCTCTTCATTCTTCTTTAATTATGAATGATGGAGCACTTGGAGGGCGAAAGTCTAAAAGTAAAGGAAGTTCTGTAGAATTTTCAGATTTTAGAGAGTATGTTCATGGAGATGACTTTAGAAGGATAGACTGGAGAGCTTACGGAAGATTTGAGAAGCTTTTTGTAAAACTTTTTATGGAGGAAAGAGAGGCTTTTGTAAACATATTTTTAGATTGTAGTAAGTCTATGGGTTTTAAAGATGAGTCTAAAGGAATAATGGCACTAAGGCTTAGTGCCGTATTTTCCTATATAGCCTTAAATAACTTAGATAGAGTATGTATAAATAAGACGGTAAATAAGGAAATAATATCATCCCCTAAATATATGGGAAAAGGGATGTTTAATAGTCTTATAGATTTTTTAAAAGAAACTGATTTCAAGGGAGAGAGTAATTTACCTTACCTATTAAAAAGAAAAAACGTAGGAGGTAAAGGGATATCAATAATTATAACTGATGGTTTCCTAAAGGATAATTTAGATGAGGCCATAAACTATCTTATGTATAAAAGACAAAAAATCCTATTTCTTCATATTCTCCATGAAGAGGAACTAAGACCAAAGCTTAATGGAGAATTGACCTTAAGAGATGGGGAAACAGGGGAGAAGGTAATAGTAACTCTTAATGGAAGAGTTATAAAAGAGTACAATAAAAGACTTAACTCTTTTATTTCTCATATTAAGGATAAGGTAAAGAGAGCAGGAGGAAATTATATTCAAATAAACTCTCAGGATTCGTTAGATAAGGTTATCTTTGAGAACTTTACTAAGGAGGGGATAATATGACATTAGCTGATACAAAAGGCCTATGGTTTTTATTATCCATACCTTTATTTATATTAATGTATATTCTAAAGCAAAAACTTAAGGAAGAGGAAGTTTCAAGTCTTTATCTATGGAAAGAAGTCATAAGAAATACGGAAGCGAGAAGACCCTTTGATAAGCTTAGAAAAAACATATTGTTCTTTATACAACTACTTTTAATATTACTTTTAATATTATCCATAGCTAATCCTTATATATCAATGAAAGGAAGAGGGGATGAGGACTTAATATTAATTATAGATACTTCAGGAAGTATGAAGGCATTAAATAATGATGGAAAGTCTAGGTTTAATTTAGGAAAGGATTATGCTGAGGATATAGTGAAAAATTTATCTAAGGCAACTTCCATAACTCTTATATCAAGTGGGGGAAGCAATAAGGTGGAAATTTCCTCATCTAGAGATAAGGGAGAAGTATTAGGAAAGATAAAGTCATTAGAACCTAGCAATGAAAAAGGGGACATTGAAAATTCTTATTCTCTTTTAAAGTCCTTAAGCAAGGATATGAAAGCCTATAATATAGTAGCTATAAGCGATAGAAATATAGAATTTAAAGATTTAAAAGGAAGATTAATTAACCCATCAAAAACTTCTAATAATCTAGCTTTAGACTTTATATCAAACTCTAGAAAAGGGGAAGAGGTAAAGGTCATGGTTAGGATAATAAACTATGGGTTAGAGGATGATACAGCAGATATAAGTCTTTATGGGGATGATAAGCTTATAGATGTGAAAACCTTAGATGTTAAAAAGGGAGAAACTAAAAATATATATTTTGATGGTTTCAAAGGTGATTACAGCACTTTATGGGCTGAAATAAGTAAAAAAGATTCATTAGAGGAGGATAATAGGATATATTCTGTACTTAAGAGTAAAACTTCTTCTAAGATTATGGTTTTTACAGATAAAAATATATTCTTAGAGAAAGCTTTAAATGGGATGAAGGATATAGAAGTTTATAAAGGAAATGATATAGACAATATACCTACAGGGTATGACTTATATATTTTTGATGGACAAACCCCTAAAACCATTAATAATGATATAAATGCCTTATTTATAAATCCTTATGAAGACACAAGTATTTTTAAAATAGAAGGTTCTTCAGAGGGGGAAGAATTTAAACCTGATATTCATAATATAACTAAGTTTATGAGTAAATCATCTTTTGTTTCAGCTAGATATTCTACCCTAGAAAAGCCCCATTGGGGAGAAAATATTTTCTCATCCAATAATAAGACCATAGGTTTTGTAGGCATGGAAAGGAATAGAAAAATAGGAGTATTAGGGTTTGATTTACACAATACTGATTTTCCTTTAAAGCCAGAATTTCCTATATTTATGAATAATTTAGTTTCATATATGATGGATAGGAACTTTATGAGTAAAAGAAGTTTTTATGCTGGGGAAAAAATAGCTTTAGATATTAATAGTTCAGCAAAAGAGGTGAATATAAAATCTCCGTCCTCTAAAACCAAGACTTTAGATATTAATAAAGGACTTTCTATAGTAGGGGAAGAGGTTGGGGTGTATGAGGTTACTCAGAAAGTAGATGATAGGGAGATAAAATATAATTTTGTGGTTAATTTTCCTAAGGAGGAAAGTAATATTTCTATTGAAGGAGAAGTCACTAATAATGTAATAAACAATAAAGTGGATATAAGAGCTTCAAGAAGTATACAAAAGTATATAATAATAGCCATTCTATTACTACTTATGATGGAATGGTTTGTATACACGAAGGGAGAGGAACTATGGGGATACAAATAGGAAATCCATATGTGCTTATAGCTATACCGGTACTTATAGCTTTAGTTATAATATTTGCAAGACTCTCCCGAGGATTAAATAGAGAGAAGAAAGTTCAAGGTACAGTTATAAGAAGTATAATAATAATTTTACTATCACTAGCTTTAGGTGGATTTAAAATTTATTGGAATGTAGACAAGGTAAGTACAATATTTCTTTTGGATTCATCAGATTCTAATTATTCAAATCGTTTAGATATTGAAACCTTTGTAGGAAAGGCTATAGAAGGTAAAGGAAATAAGGATTTAATTGGGATTATATCCTTTGGGGAAAATACTCAAATAGAAAGTTTTATATCCAAGGACCCATCTTTTAAAAAGATAGAAGGGAATATACTAGGAAGTTATACCAACTTAGAAGGAGCTATAAATTCAGCAGTATCTTTATTCCCTAATGATTCGAAAAAAAGATTAGTTATATTAAGTGATGGGGAAGAAAATAAGGGGCTAGGACAAAGAACCTTAGATACTCTAAAGGAACAAGGGATAGAGGTTAAGGTATCTAAATCTGAGAAGAATTTAGGAAAAGAAGTATCAGTTGAAGGTTTATCTTTGCCAGAGAAACTTAATATGGGGCAAGAGTTCAACTTGGTTATAAATATAAATAGTACAACTACCAATAAGTCAAAGTTACATTTATATAATGGTAGAGAAAAAATAGGAGAAGAGAGTGTAGACCTTCAAAGTGGAGAAAATAGATTTGTATTTAAGGATAAGGCAACAAGTGGGGGCTTTAAAGCTTACAAGGTTGTATTAGATCCAGAAGAGGATAGTGAAAAAAGAAATAATGAAGCAGTTGCTTTTGTGAATGTATCAGATACTCCAAAGGTTTTAGTTATAGAGGATAAAGAGGGGGAAAGTGTTGGAGTTTCTGAGGTTCTTAAAAAATCTCAAATGGAGTATAAAGTTATAAAATCTCACCTAGCACCTAGAGCAATTGAAGATATGATGGTATATAAATCTATAATAACCTGTAATGTTTCAGCAGAAAATTTAAATAATGGGTTTATGACTAATATAGAAAGTTATGTAAGAGATTTTGGTGGAGGATATATAGCTTTAGGAGGAGATAATTCCTTTGCTCTTGGAGGATATTTTGATACACCACTAGAAAAAATACTTCCAGTAAATATGGAAATGAAGGGGAAGAAGGAAATCCCTAAGATGAGTCTTATGCTTGTTATAGATAAGTCTGGAAGTATGACAGCAGGTAGTGATGGAATAAATAAAATGGAGATGGCGAAGGAAGCAGCTATAAGGAGCTTAAAATCTCTTAGAAAAGGAAAAGATGAAATAGGAGTTCTTACTTTTGATGGTTCTTATAAATGGGTAGTAGAAAGAAAAGTTGTAGATAACCCAGAAGATATTGAAGCAGATATTGGAAGTATAAGGGCAGATGGAGGAACTAGTATATTACCAGCCTTAAACGCAGGCTATGAATCCTTAAAAGAAAGTGATGCAAAAATAAAGCATATAATTTTACTTACGGATGGACAGGCAGAAAATAGTGGATATGAATCTGTATTAAAGGCTATAAATGATAATGAGATAACAGCATCTACAGTGGCGGTAGGACTAGATTCTGATAGAAACCTTCTTGAAAGTATTGCTAAGGAATGTCATGGAAGGTTTTATGAGGTAACAGATTCAAGTAGTATACCAGCTATTTTTGCTAAAGAGACCATGATGGCTACAAAAAAGTATTTAAATAATAGAGAATTTACTCCTATAATATCTTCTAATCACTCAATACTTAAAGGGTTTAATGAAGGATTTCCAAACTTACTTGGATATATAGGGGCTTCAGAAAAGGATAAGGCAAGAAGGATACTAAAAAGTGATGAGGATGATCCTATTCTTACAGCTTGGCAATATGGACTTGGTAAAACTGTAGCGTGGAATTCAGATCTATCAGGTAAGTGGTCAAAAAACTATACCACTTGGCAAGATAATCTAAAGCTTTGGCAAAATATAATAGGTTATACCATAAGTAATTATAATGAGGATGATTCAATAATATCCTTTAGTAATGATGGAGATAAGCTAAATATAAATTTCGAAGATAAGAATAACAATGAAGAATTAGATACTATGGCAACCATAGTAAGGCCAGATGGAGAGAAATTAGAGACTAAGCTTTACTCCATATCTCCTGGAAAATATAGTGGGGAAATTGATCTTAAAGATAGTGGAGTTTATATGGTAAATGTTAAATCCACAAAAAATGGAGAAATTATTACTGTGCAAAACTCTGCCTATGCTATGCAATATTCACCAGAATATAATATAAGAGATAATAAAAATAATTTCTTAGATTTTCTTAATAAGGAAGGAATAGCATCCTTTATAAATAATCCAGAAGATGTGTTCAAAGGAGAATTAAAGGTAAAAAAAGCTTATAAGGACCTTACATTTTTATTAATAGGATTATCCGTTATTATCTTTTTAATAGATATAGCTTTAAGAAGGTTTAATATAGATATTAGCTATTATGTAAAACCCTTAATGGAAAAGGTAAGAACGAGTAAAAATACTATTAATGTAAGAGGTAAGAATGAATCTCCTAAAAAAATAACAATAGAAAATCAGCCTAAAGAAAAGAAAATTAAAAGAGAAGTAAAAGAAAATGTAAAAGATACAATAAACACCAATGTGTTATTAAAAAATAAAAAGTTTAAGAAATAGGAGTATTTAAATATAAAAGACACTAGAGAAATTATTATAAGTAATAAATTTCTCTAGTGTCTTTTCATTTTAACTTAACTAAAACTAGGTGAAATTAACTTTAGTATCTGTTTAGAAAAGATTAAGTTTATCTTATAGATATAAGCTGTAACACCTCCATCCGCGTGTAAGATGGGGGATAACAGTTGTGACAATCCTAGATTAACTCATCTTACACGCGGATGGTGGAAAGAACACCACCTGAAGGAAGATTCGTTCTATAAAAGTAAATCCTCAAGGATTTCTATATCTTTTATTATGATATATTCTTTGTGGTAATCAATTACTCCCTCTTCTTTAAGTTTTATAAGCTCTCTAGATAGTGAAGGCCTTTGAACACCAAGGCTATCTGCCCATTCCTTCTTTGACATAGATAGCTTTATTGTAGTATCCTTATTTTTTTCATATTCATTTAATAAAAACTCACATACTTTTTGCTTTATAGTTTTTAAGGTAACTTCTTTTATTTTACTACTTAAAGCAAGAGCTTTATTAGATTGAATTTTTAAGAATTCATATAAAAAATTAGGGTGATTTTCACAAAGCTTTGATAGAGAGGTTTTTGAAATGTGCATTATTAAGGAGTTATCTGTTGATACCACTGTCATAGGATAGGCATTTTTATCGCCAAAAAGAAGATTTTCTCCAAAAACATCTCCAGCTTTAAATTTTGAAACCTTAAGAACCTTTCCAGAGCTATCAATCTTTTGAATTTCAACAGATCCCTTAAGAATTATACTTAGACTTTTACAAGGCTCATCTTCCATAAAGATTATGTCCTCTTTTCCATAATCCTTAACAGAATAACGTAGGTTTTCTAACAAATTTTCTATTTCTTGCTCTGTGAATACTTTGAAAAGTTTATTTTCTTTTAGTGTACCTATGTAATTAAAATTTTTCATATAACCACCTTAAAGTTAATAATGATTTATAATTGATAATAGTTAATAATAATTATAACTGTTATTTGGAATTATTAAAATAGAAAAGAAGAAAATACATATATGGAATTATAAGTTGAAATATTTATCATCTCACAATATAATCAATATAGAATTGTACTAATGGGTACAAAATATTAAAATTTATTATAAGTATAGGTATATTAAATAGAAGCATAAGTTAAAAGGAGGATTTTTATGAAAATTTTAATACCTTGTATAGTGGGAGCTATAATAGGATACATAACTAACTGGCTTGCTATAAAAATGTTGTTTAGGCCTTATGAAGAAAAGAGAGTACTAGGATTCAAAGTTCCATTTACTCCAGGACTTATACCTAAAGAAAGACAAAGAATAGCAAAAAGTGTTGGAGAGACAGTAGGGGAGCATTTATTGTCAAAGGAAAATTTAATAGAAGCCCTATGTAGTAAGGATGTTTATAATCACATAGAAGTCTTAGTTAAAGACAAGATAAACTATATTTCATCTTCTAATAGAAAACTAGGGGAGATTTTATTACCTTTAAGAAATAATATATATGACGATATAAAAGAATTAAGGGATAAGGGTACATTTCAAGAAGTCATAGAAGATATATTACTAGAAAAGAAGGAACATATAGTAAGTAACAATTATAGAGTATTAGACTTAGTGGGGGATAAGCCGGTAGAAGGATTAAAAGGTTATGTGGATAAAAATAGATTGGATATAAGTCTTTATATATTAAGCTTAATAAAAGAACCACAAAATGCAATTAAACTAAAAAGTGCTATATCAAAAGGAATATCAGACAATGTAAATCCATTAATGGCTATGTTTGTAAATGGAGATGCTATATATAATAAGGTAATTACATTTATAGAGGAAAATATATATAAAGACAGTGTTCAAGAAGAGATAGTAATGGCTTTAGATAATTTAATAGATAGGGCATGTGGCAGAGAAGTAAAAGAATTAGTTGGATATTTAGAGGATGAGTATAATAATGAAGGGGTATCCTATATAAGCAATAAAATATGCCATGAGATTTTTAATGACACCACTATAAATAAGGTACTGGATAAGATTATGAATTTATCTATTAAGGATATTTTAAAAGGTAAGGAAGAGATGTTATCAGCTACTCTTGTACCTTTAGTAAAAACTACATATGGAAAGTTTATTGAAAATCAAGGGGAAGAGTTAGTGGAAATTTTAAATGTTAAGGGAATAGTGGAAAAGCAAATTAATACCTTCCCTGTAGAATTTGCAGAAGAACTTATATTGGGAATAGCAAGCAAAGAACTTAAGGCTATAACTTGGTTAGGGGCCTTACTTGGAGGGATAATAGGACTTTTAAATCCAATAATTTCGTCCATATAATAAGAAGAAGGCTACTATACTTTTATATAGTTGTAAAAGTATATACAGAAAATAAGACGAAATTAAATTTTTCTTTACTTTAGAAAAAGTAAAGGAGATTTTTAATATTTAATCTACTTTGTTTTATATAATAAATTAAGAACAAAAAATAGGATTTACCATATTAGACTAGTGGTAAATCCTGTTTTTTAGTGTATTTATTTTCATACACTTGAAGTAAGATAGTTAAATTACACTATTACTTATTACATTAACAGCTTGCTTTCCATTTTTCCCCTCAGCTAAGTCAAAATTAACAGCTTCACCTTCTTCTAAGGTTTTAAATCCATCCCCAAGTATTGAGGAGTAGTGTACAAAAACATCTTCATTAGCTTCTGTTGTTATGAAACCATAACCCTTTTTAGAATTAAACCATTTTACATTACCTTTCATTAAAAATAAAACCTCCTAAATTGTAAATTTTAGAAATCGCATACATTATATATTTTTCCAATAGGATAACTAAATATACTTATTCAATAGATTAATGTATAATTTATATGATAAACAGAAAGAACTAGTAAATAAAAGGAGGTTCTTACAATGGAGCTAAAGATATTTGATTCCCATGCACATTATGATGATGAATCTTTTGATGAGGATAGAGATAAAGTTATAGAGGAAATACGAAATGAAGGGGTCATAGGAGTACTTAACTGTGGGTCTTCTATAGAAGGAGCAAGGGCTTCTTTTGAACTCTCTAAGAAGTATGATTTCTTTTATGCTGCAGTTGGTGTTCATCCAGAGTATGCAGATAAAGTAAATGATGAAGTTTTAAAGGAAATAGAGGATATGACATCCTTCCATAAAGTAAAAGCTATAGGAGAGATAGGTCTTGATTATTATTGGGAGAGTAATCCCCCTAAGGAAGTGCAAAAGGAAGCTTTCAGAAAACAAATGAATCTTGCAAGAAAGCTTAACTTACCAGTGGTTATACATGATAGGGATGCTCACAAGGATACTCTTGATATTCTTAAGGAATTCAAAGAAGTAAATGGGGTTGTTCATTGTTTTTCAGGAAGCCCAGAGTTTGCTAAGGAATGTTTAAAGATAGGATATTACATAGGATTTACAGGAGTTGTAACTTTTAAAAATGCTAAAAAAATATTAGAAGTAGCAAAAGAAGTACCTCTTAATAGAATATTACTAGAAACAGATTGTCCTTATATGGCTCCAACACCTTATAGAGGAAAAAGAAACCAATCAAATTATATAAAATATATGGCAGAGAAAATAGCGGAAATTAAAGAGATCTCCATAGAAGATTTAAATAATCAAGCTACACAGAATATAAAAAGGTTGCTAAATATGGAATTATAATATAAAATCTTTTTATAGAAAATATAAAAAATTTCCAATTTAGTAATTAATTAAAGCAATGCCAAATATAAATATAATTATAAATAAAAAATAATAAGTTTACTTACCTAAGTTTAGATGATCCCTTCAGGCAAAAAAAAGCAATCATATTTTAATTTTATACTGTTATGCTTTAGTAGCATTGTGCATGAGTTAGATGTCAATTTAACTTGAAATTTGACAAGCTTCTACATGCACGTTATAATAAACAATATGTTTTGCCAGAGGGAGGTATTTAATATGGTTGAGAAGTTTAGAGAAGTTTATTCAAAGTACTTTTCAAACGGTCCAAAGGCAGCATTCGTGCTATCATTAGTGATAATAGCTTTAGTTGCTACAATTTACAGTATGAGAAAAACAGTTACAGTTGTTATAGACGGAAAAAATCAAAAGTTAGTGACTTATAAAAGGACCGTAAGCGGAGCTCTTAAGGACAATAGAATAGAGATTGGACAGAAAGACAAGATAGAGCCAAGCTTAGACAGCCAAATAGGAAAAGATGACATAATAAATATAAAGAAAGCTGTTAAAGTTCAGGTAGAAGTAGATGGAAAAGAAATGGAGTTTTTAACAGCAGAGGATGATATAGAATCTATGTTAATAGCTGAGAATATTAACTATTTAGCTGAGGATAGAATATCCCCTTCTAAGGATTCTAAAGTATCAGATGGAATGAAGATTGACATTGTGAGAGTTGAAACCAAGCTTCTTAAAGATCTTGAGCCTATTAATTTTAATACAGTAGTTAAGAAAGATGATAATCTACTAAATAGTCAGAATAAGACTATGCAAGAGGGTAAATCAGGAGAAAGAGAAGTTACAACAAGAGTTGTTTATGAAGACGGGAAAGAGGTTTCAAGAAAAGTAGTAAGTGAGAATGTAACAAAGGAACCTGTAGACAAGATAGTTTTACAAGGAACTTTAAGTACTCTTAGCCTTTCAAGAGGTGGTGGAGATCAAGTAGCTTATAAAAAATCCATGAAGGTTAAAGCTACAGCTTACTACAATAGTGGTTCTAATGGGAATCATATAACAGCAACAGGAACTAAACCAAAGAGAAACCCTGGTGGATATAGTACTATAGCAGTAGATCCAAGAATTATTCCTTTAGGTACAAAGGTGTGGGTTGAAGGTTATGGATATGCCATAGCTGAAGATACTGGTGGTGCTATTAAGGGTGATAAAATAGATTTATTTTTTAATACTTCCAGTGAGGTTTATACCTGGGGAGTAAAATATGTCAATGTATATATCATAGGATAAGCAGTGGATAGGGGGATACCCCCTTCTACTGCTTATTTTAATTTAATAAAAATATGTGTATAATAATAGAGTGGATTTTACTAAACATAATTATCATTTTAACTATATAGATTTAAAGTTGAAAGGAAGTATATCTTTGATTAAAGAAGTAATTGTTGTAGAAGGTAGAGATGATATAACTGCCGTAAAAAAAGCTGTGGATGCAGAGCTAATAGCGGTAGGAGGATTTGGAATAAATAAAAAAGTCATTGATAGAATAAAGGAAGCCCAAAAAAGACAGGGAGTTATAGTTCTTACTGATCCAGATTTTGCGGGAGAGAAGATAAGAAGAATAATATCAAAAAGGGTTCCAGGAATAAAGCATGCCTATATAAGCCAAAGTGAGGGTACAAAAGATGATGATATAGGTGTTGAAAATGCATGTGAAGAGGCTATAATAAGAGCTTTAAACAATGCAAAGTGTACTGTTAAGGAAAAAAGAGAAGAGTTTACTACTTCTGATATGGTATTTTTTAAACTTACTGGAGATAAGACATCTAAGATGAGAAGAGAGAAGCTTGGTTACGAACTAGGAATAGGATATTGTAATTCTAATCAATTTGTATCAAGACTTAATAATTTTGGAATAACTAAAGAAGAGTTCATAGAAGCTTATAAAAAGCTAAATTTAGAGTAGATATAAAGTAATTATTTTAATAATCATAGGAGATGGAATATGGATAATAAGACTAAAGAGATAGTAGAGAAATATAAATTTAAATTTACTAAAAGTCTTGGACAGAATTTCTTAATAGATGATAGTGTTCTTTTAGATATAGTAAATGGAGCAGATATAAATGAAGAAGATTTTGTTATAGAGATAGGACCAGGAGTTGGTACTTTAACTAGGGTTCTTCTTGAAAGAGCAAAGAGAGTAACGGCTATAGAGTTAGATTCGGATTTAATTCCTATACTTTCAGAGGAGTTAAAGGACTATGATAATTTTGATCTTGTACATAAAGATGCATTAAAGGTTAACTTTAATGAAATCATAGGAGATGAGGAGAGCGTAAAGCTAGCAGCCAATCTTCCATACTATGTTACAACACCAATAATAGCTAACCTTTTGACTGGAGGATATAAATTTAAGTCTTTAACAATAATGATCCAAAAGGAAGTAGCAGAAAGAATAAATTCAGAACCAAATTGTAAGGAGTATGGAGCTTTATCTATTTTAGTACAATATTATTGTAATACTAAAATAGTAAGAAGGGTTCCGCCAACTTCATTTATCCCAAGACCTAAGGTAGATTCTATAGTAATAAGATTAGATAAGTTAGAAGAGCCAAGGGTTAAAGTAAAGAGTGAAGAGTTATTCTTTAGGGTAGTTAGGGATTCCTTTAATATGAGAAGAAAAACCCTGTGGAATGCTACAAAAAACCTTGGACTTTCTAAGGAGGATTTAGCATTAGCTTTTGAAAACTCAGGTATTGACCAAAAAAGAAGAGGAGAAACCTTATCTTTAGAAGAATTTGGACTACTTTCAGATGCGGTATATGATCTTATAAAAAAATAAATTACTAGAAATTTACCCTTAAACTTAAGAATTATTAAGTTTAAGGGTAAGTTTTTTTATATAAAAATATAGAATTTAATAAAACAGGAAAGTTTTTACATAATAAACATATACTATAAGTGAATAAAAATATGTGGAGGTAACCTTAAAGTGTCTAGCAAGAAGTCTTATAGTAGGTATTTTATAATTTTACAAGAAGATGATAAAGGTCATTCTATTTCTGATGATAAGCAGACATCTGGATATGCCAAGGTTGAAACAAAAAGTGATAGATGCAAGGTGTCATTCTATGTGCAAAATATAAAGAGAGATAAGGACAACTGTTACATGGTTCTTATATGTAACAAGAAAGATAGCAAAAGACTTATCAATCTAGGAAAATTGAACATAGATGATAATGGTAGGGCAGATGTTACCTATGAATGTGGAATGGATAATATAGGGAATACTGGGATAGGTATAGATAAAGTTGGGGGAGCTGCTGTCGTTAAGTTTATTGGTGAACAAATTTATTATATAATGACAGGGTTTGCTTCTAGCGATATACCGGAAGGATTTAAAAAGTACACAATGATTCATTGCAATGAAGAAATTAAAAAGAAAGAATACAAAAAAGAAGATAAGGATAAGAAAAAAGATAAGGATTGCGAAGAGCAGCATAAAGATAAAAAACATAAGGATGACTGTGATCATAAGGAGAAAGAACACAAAGAAGACTGTGATCATAAGGAGCATCATGAGCATAAAGAGCATCATGAGCATAAGGAAAAACACCATGATAAGGATTGTGATTGCAGAGATGAAGAAAATCCAGATGATGCGAACCTTGAAGGGGAAGTTAAAACTACTTCAATAGAAAGTAATGATGGAGAAAATACCTTTGAAGAGTATGAAAATCGCATAGAAGAGATAAAGGAAGAAATAAAAGAAGATAAAGTAAAAGAAGATAGAAAATTAGAGTTGAAAGATAGGATAAAAGAAGAAATTAAAGAGGAAATTAAAGCAGAGATAAAAGAAGAAATCAAAGGAGAAATCAGAGAGGAATTACTAGCTTATAGGGATGAACAGAGAAAAGAAAAAGAAGCTAAAGAAATGAAGATGAAAGAAGAACAGATGAAAATGAAAGAAGAACAGATGAAGATGGAAAAGGAAGCTAACGAGCTCAAGATGAAGATGGAGAAGGAAGCTAACGAGCTTAAGATGAAAGAAGAAAAAGAAGCAAAGATGAAAAAAGAAGAAGAAGAAATGAAGTTAAAAATGGAAATGATGAAAAAAGAGTGTCCAAAGGGTAGCATGGGAGAGTTCTTTAAAGGTGTAATGGAAGGATTTGAAGAAGTTAATATCATGTTTAAAGAAATGACTAAGTGTAGATGGTATAAGGTGCGTGTAAAAGACCTTGACACTATGTGTAATGCCAATAACTATAATAAATACACTATAGTTTATTACCCGATGATGAATTATTATCCTTATATAAAGAAGCATGATCATTATATGATGGGTCTTATGTATGATGGTGATGGAACTATGAAATATCTAGTTTATGCTGTACCAGGAAGTAAGGACAAGGGTGATCAGCCATACGGAGGAAAATCAGGCTTTGTGACTTGGATGGCAGATAAAAATAAGGATGGAAAAGAAAGTAACATGGGATATTGGCTAATGTTCTATGACTTTAAGAATTCTATAATTGTAGTTCCTATGAAATAATATCTTCCTTTTTTAACTTATTAAAAGTTTAATAAGAAAGTAATTTTAATAAATAAAAGATTTTTCACGCTCATTTAGGTGGGCGTGTAATTACATAATAGGGGGCAGGTGAAGTTATGAAAAGGATTGAGATAAATAGGAAGAGGCTTGGAGTAAGTCTTGTTATAATAGGATTAATTTTAGTTTTGTTTGCACTTCAAGGTACCTTTGAAAATAAATTAAAGAAAGCGGCTCTTATGAATAGTGATTTAATTAATTTAAAAAAGTATTCTGCTCTTAATGATAAGCTTATATATAACTTACCTAAGGAATGGGTTTCTAAGGAAAATGATTATAGTTTAAGTGAAGTATTATATAATAATTATTTTTCTGATAAGTTATTAGACATCCATGGGTATGTGGAGGTATGGAAGGATGATGGAACTTTAAAGACCTTTGTTGAAAGAAGTAAAGATAGTGCAGTAAAAGAATATGAGTATAATAACTATGTAAGTTCCTCATCTAGAATTAATAATAAAGAAGCTTTTGAAGTGAGCTATACAATGGATTCAGCAAAGTTAGGGTATAATGCCTATGAATACTATATAAATTTAGACAATTCCGTAGTAAAGTTTTCGTTTTTTGTGGGTAAAGATAAAAATAAGGAGAACTACTCTTTACTATTTAAAACTATAGTAGAAACCTTTAGTTATAATGAATAATTAATATTCTTAAAAAATTAATTTGCTTAAAAAAAATCAAAGTATTATAATTTAAGCAAAAGGAATAAAGAGAAGCTTAAGCTCAGCTTCTCTTTTTGTATTGAGGAGGGTAATATGAAGCCTATCTTGTTAGATTTATGGGGTTTTAAAATTTATGGATATGGACTTATGATTGCTATAGGGATTATAAGTGCTGTTTTATTACTTAGTAAAAGAGCAAAGGAAAAGGGATATAATGAAGATCATATATTAAATATGACCATAATAGCTGTAATATCCGGAGTATTAGGAGGGAAAATACTACATATAATAACAGACTTTAAGTTTGTTATCAGTGACCCATCAAGTATTATTAAAAACTTTGGAGAAGGGTTTGTTATATATGGATCTATAATAGGGGGAGCACTAGGAGCGTATATTTATTGCAAGAAAAAGCAATGGGATGTACTGGAGGTCTTTGACTTAATAACTCCAAGTTTACCTTTAGCACAGGGATTTGGAAGAATAGGATGTTTATTTGCGGGCTGTTGTTATGGAGCAGAAACCAATGTTCCTTGGGCAATAGTTTTTAAAGAATCACCTTTTGCACCAAGCAATGTTCATCTTCATCCTACACAAATCTATTCAGCTATATTTAATTTTGTTTTAGCAATATTTTTAATATGGTATGATAAAAATAATAAGGTAAAGGGAAGAACGTTCTCTATGTACTTAATATGCTATAGTGTAGGGAGATTTTTAGTAGAATTTTTAAGGGATGATCCAAGAGGTAATGTGGGTGTGCTTTCTACATCACAATTTATTTCTTTGTTTATCTTTATATTAGGTATAGCACTTTATAATATATATAAGATAAAGGAGAGAAGAACTAAAATTGAAGGTTAAAAAATTTTCTTATATTGTGGTTTTAATGCTCATCATAACTTTATTAGGTGGGTGTAGCAAAATTGATAAATTAAAGGTAAAGACAGGACTAAAAAATAATGATTTTGAATATATGACTCAAAATAAGGTGGAAAAGATAGTTATTCAGAGTACTAGGGATGAGAGATTTAAGTTTATAGTTACAGATAAGGGAACTGTAAAAGATTTATATAAAATATTATCTAGTGCCAAAAGAGTTCCTAATAAAACAGAATTAGACCCAGACTATATATTTGAAATTCATGAAAATGGAGATAAGGTATATAAGTTTAATTATGTAGTAGGATTTCAAGAAAAAAGTATAGGTAATTTTTACAATGATAATGGGGATTCTTACCAGGTGTCAAAAAGAATAGATAATGATATAATAAAAAATCTATCTACTCTTAGAAAGCCTAGAAAATTTGAGGAACTATATTATGATATTTTATTAAAGTTTATAGATGATTATGGCAAGGAAATTGATAGTAGCCAAAAAGTAGGAGTAAATATAGATGATGATGTAGAGGTGGCTAAGTATATATTATCTATAGATTTACAATACTTTAAAGAAAGATTAAATGATAAGATGCCTAATGCTAAGGTAATCGAAAAAAATAAAGAGGAATTTGATACTGTTATAAATATTAGAACTTATGGATACAAAACTAAAGTATATAAGAGTATAATAACAGTGAATGATAAAAAGAATAATTCAGAGACTAAATACTATGTAGTATGTAATAATGATGATCGCGGATGGTCAATTAATATAACAAAAGAAAAACCAGATAATTTTTAAGAAAGAGAGGGAAAAATAATGGGAAATTGTTCAACATGTGCAAGTAAAAATAACTGTTCTAAAAAAGCAACTAAGGAAGCGGAAAGTTGTAGTAAAATAACTCCTAAGTATGGTCATATAAAAAACATAATAGGAGTTATAAGTGGTAAAGGAGGAGTTGGTAAGAGTACTGTAACAGGAATAATTGCTACAGAACTTGCAAAGAAGGGCTTTAAGGTTGGAGTTCTTGATGCAGATATTACAGGTCCATCTATGCCTAGGTTTTTTGGAATAAATGAAAAAAGAGCAGAAATAATTCCACTTGATAATGGTCAAGATGTTAAGTTTATACCAGTTACTACACCTTTAGGAATAAAGGTAATATCTATAAACCTTTTAACACAAGAAGAGGATCAACCAGTTTTATGGAGAGGTCCTGTTATTAATGGAGTTCTTAACCAAATGTATGGAGATACACAGTGGGATGATATTGATTATTTACTAATAGATATGCCTCCAGGTACTGGTGATATAGCTCTTACTGTAATGCAAAGCTTCCCTATAAGTAGTATGGTTATAGTTTCAACTCCACAGGATATGGTATCTATGATTGTAAAGAAAGTGGTAATAATGACTGAAAAATTAAATGTTCCTGTGAATGGTGTAGTAGAAAATATGGCATACATAGTTTGTAATGGATGCAAAGAGAAAACAAGGGTATTCTCTAAGAAGTCAGCAGAAGAGCATGCTGAGTATTTAGGTATACCTCTACTTGGAGAACTTCCTATAAATCTAGACTTAGTTGAAAATCTAGAAAATGGGACAGCAGAGGATTATATAAAAGGAATTGATATGTATTCTTCCTTAATAAATTCAATAGTAAAATAAATATATAATATTTAAATAATAACCTATGATATGTTACGTATTTCTGTAATATATTATAGGTTATTTATATTTAAGAAAAAGTTTTAAATATGATCTTTCAATAAGTATTTTTAGGACTTTATTTAGAGATTATGAAACTTTAAGATTATACATAGTAAGTATTAGAAATTACAGTTATTAATCTATATCTTAGATTAAGTAGAGATTCAATTTGAATTAGATTTGTATATTATAAATTCTAACAGTTGTTTTGTGAATAATTAGGGAGAGATTACAAATAATAAATCTGTAGTAGATTTTTTAGGAGGTATTTTTATGAAAGCACATGTGGATAAGGAAACTTGTATAGGATGTGGATTATGTCCATCTATATCTCCATCAGTATTTGATATGGATGATGATGGAAAGGCCAAAGCTATAGTTGATGAGGTTCCAGGAGATGCTGGGGATGACACTAAAGAAGCAGAGGCTAGTTGCCCAGTTAACGCAATAAGTATTGAATAAAAGAAGCTCAGGAGATATCCTGAGCTTCTTTTATTCTTCATATAAGTCATTAAATATTATATTAAAAACCTTAAGAGCTTCCTCAATTCTATTTTTTAAAAGATGTTTTCTTTTATGAAACTCCTCGAATCCAGCAGGGGTTAAGGTATATATCTTCTGGAACTTTTTTTTAGGGTTATCCCAGTTACCAACTACTAAATCATCTTTTTCAAATTTTTTTAGTATGGGATATATGCCACCAGTACTAGGAACCCAAAGCCCTTTGGTATTTTCACCTATTTTATGAGAAATATCATTACCATTGGTTGCACCTAAACTTAATATATACATAACATATATAGGAAGTAGACCTTTAGTAAACACTTGACCTACTGCCTCTTTTTCTTTTTGAATTTTTTTTAGTTCTTTAAGTTTTGACTTGTATTCCTCATATAACTTTTTTTCTTCTAATTGAAGTTCTGAATCATCAAATGAATACTTATCCATGTCCTTAGAATTCCCTTTCTATAACTACTCCTACAAGACCAGGACCAGTATGAACACCAAGAGAAGGACTGATTTCACCAAAATAAGTTGTTAATACATTTGGAAGGTTTTTAACTTGTTCAAGGAGTTTTTTAGCTTCTTCAAAAGCTCCACCGTGCATGATACCTATGTTACAAGGACCTTTAACAGTATTTGATTTTACTATATCAAGAAGTTTAGATAATGCTTGTTTTTTTCCACGACCCTTAGCTGCAGTTTCATAAACTCCTTGATCATTTATTAATATTATAGGTTTTATATTTAAAAGTTCACCTATAGTACCAGCTACCTTACCTATTCTTCCACCCTTCTTTAAGTATTCAAGGGTGTCTATTACATAATGTACTGATAGTTTTTCACGAATCTTAGGTAATGTTTCTATAATTTCATCAAAGCTACAACCTTTAGCTATAAGTTCTGCACATCTTATGCCTATTGTTCCAGTAGCCATTGTTAAAAACTTAGAATCATATATGTGAATCTTTAAGTTAGGATAATTTTCAGCTACTAGATTTAAGGCATTGAAGGTACCTGATAAGCCACTAGAAATAGATATTACTATAGCATGAGTATAACCTTCCTCTGAGATTCTATTAAAGGTATCGTCCATATCCTTAATAGAAGGTAGGGAGGTTGTAGGTAATTCATTTGTAATATTGTCATAAACCTCTTTTGGAGATATTTCTACTCCGTCTCTAAATTCTCTATCCTTATAAATTATTCTAAATGATAATAGATTAATATTATACTTCTCTAATAAATCTTTAGGAATATCACAAGAACTATCACATATTAAAGCTATTTTTTCCAATTTTTAAGCCCCCTGACTTTTATTATTATCTATGATTTTACCTCTATTCCTGTAAATTCTTTAGTTGAATCATATTTTAGGGGCGTGAGAGGATAAAATCCTAGATTAGTTATTAATAAAATTATATCATAACTGACAACTATATCAATAGTGATAGGGTTATCAGTTATGATAATTTGTTAACTATGAAAAAATTTATAATGATGGTATAGTATAATTACTAAATTTATGTATGGAGGTCCTTCCATGAGATTTACCCAACTAATAATGTTTCTATTAATAGTTTCCTTAATAGTTATAATATTTATGCAAAAAATAAGGATAAAAAAATTAAAACTTATAGTTGATAAAAGAGATAAGATCAGAAAAGATTTACATAAAATTATGGATGATATACCTAGTATAGATAATGAAAATGATATATATGATTTAATACTTGATGGGGTAACAAAGTGTATAGATAAAACAGATAGAGGGTCAATATTAATTGAGGATGAGGAAGGTAACTTTAATTTTAGAGCCATAAAAGGTTTCAGTGATGAGTTAAAAAATATAAAGATTCCTAGGGATGAAATTTTACTATTTAGATATAATGGTTTTTCAGGACCAGCCATAATTAATAATCCCAATGAACTAAATATGTTGTATATGAATAAAGATAGGTATGATAAGTTAATTAAATATGATGCTTCATTATTAGTTAGGAGGGTTTTAAGTATGCCCATAACCTTAGAGGGAAAGGTTAAAGGCATTATAAATATTGATAACATTTACAATGATGAATGTGTAATCTTTGATGATTCTGATATAGATATAATGTACTATATAAAACTAGAGCTAGAACTGGCAATTAAAAACTTCTTAATTAAAGAAAGGTGGAAAAACATAGCGTCTATTGATCCCCTTACAGGGCTTTATAATAGGAGAAGTATAGAGGGCTTTTTAGAAGAAGAAATACAAAAGGTTAAGGATGATGAGTCTTTCTTTTCCATAGCTATGATGGATATTGATGATTTTAAAGGTATAAATGATACCTTTGGACATAATACAGGAGATTCGGCACTAAAATTTTTTTCAAGAACCCTTAAGGAAGTAATAACATATGAAGATATATGTGGGAGAATAGCAGGAGATGAGTTTGTTCTTATATTTAAAAAACAAAAAACTATAGAAGGGGAAGCTAAGCTTAAAAAATTAGAAGAAAATTTAGCAAAGAGAAAATTAAAATTTAATATAGGATTTAGCTATGGGATTTCATTAATTCATAATAAGAATTACAAAAGCGTAAATAAGATTATGGAAGAAATAGATAAAAAGATGTATTGCAGTAAAAAAAGAAAAAAGTCAGTTTTATAATAAACTTAAAGGATGAGATATATGAATAGATATGAAACCTTAATTAGAATTATCATGGCTGTTGTTATAGGCGGATTAATAGGATATGAAAGAGAGTATAAAAATAGGCCAGCTGGATTTAGAACTCATATATTAGTATGTTTGGGAGCTTGTATAGTATCACTTATTCAAAGTTATTCTTTCTATGAGGCATTAGGGTTTATAGAGAGGGATCCAAGTCTTTCTAACGTTATAAAGGTAGATATGGGAAGGCTAGGAGCACAAGTAATAACTGGGGTAGGATTTCTAGGAGCAGGAACCATACTTAGAGACAAGGGAGAAGTAAAGGGATTAACTACAGCAGCATCATTATGGGTGGTGGCTTGCATTGGTCTTGGAGTAGGTATGGGATATTATTTTTTAACTATAAGCGTTACTTTAATAGTGTTTATAGTCCTTGTAAGTCTTAAGAAGTTTGAAAGAAGATATATGACAGTATATGATGAAGTAAGAATTAGAATATATCATAACATGACTGAAGATATAAATGATACCATATTAAACTTCTTTAAGAAGAATAATATTAAGATTCTTAGTATAGGTTACGGTGTTGGACAAGCTGACTCAAATGGGATTATAGATACGGAGTATTGCTTAGAGTTAAATGTAAATAAAGATTATAATGATATAATAAATGAGCTTCCTAAGTATAAAGATATAGTAAGTATAGAGAAAGTATAGATTAGAATATAAACCATTAACTTATTCATAAAAAATAACTAGTCAAAATTATGGTGATTATTTTATGTAAGATAAGATAGATGTTATCATAGTAGTATCATTTAATCTTATAACATAAAATGGATTGTCATATTGACTAGTTATTTTTTTATTATATAAAAGATGTAATTAACTAACTAACTTATTATGTTAGTTAATTTATATTATCAAAATTATAGGATTTTAATATAAGTCCTTAACTTATCCATTAAAAATATCATTGCCTTGTCTTGCTTTAGCCAGATGGATAAATTAACTTTAAAACTTAAAACTCTATAGCTTTTATAGATGGTTTTTTTACTATAGTACTTAAGATTAAAATCAGCGTTTATTCTAAGAGTTAATAAGTACAACAGGTTAATTTTCTATATTAATAGTAGAATCACTATCAAATATGTTCCACCAGGTCTTTCCACTAGATAAGGGGATAGGATTACCTTTATCATCTATTAAAATAGTATTTGATAAGGAGTCTTTTACCCATATTCCTTTTTTTATCTTACCCTTAGAAAACACATAGCATGGACCAGTTGAAGAGAGATCTATGTTTACATGAAGATTATCATTGCTAAGTTTTATAGAAGTAAGTTGGATTACTATATTATCAAATGAAATGGGGGAGCTATCTTCCTTATCTATAAGTTCATTTCCATCTATATACTTTGTATAAGAGTTATTTGTAAAATTATAAGATGTAGTATAAGAAGGACTTACTTTTATTTTTATTGAAGAAGCATTTTCTAATGAATTATTATCCCAATATTTATTATCAAAAACAAGAAAGCTTTTCATTGAGGGAGAAAAGTTTTTATTATCAATTAAATCCCTAAGTTTAGAAGCAGAGGTATATAGGTTATGAGGAGCCTTTCTTTTCTTATCTCTCCAATAGTATTTTCCATTTTGCATTTCATTAAGTGACATAAGAGATTCATTTTTTATAATATTAAGACCTTCAGTAGAACCACCACAATGGGCGAAAGGAATATTAAAATCTTTAGCTATATCTATAAAATAAGGTCTTACACTCCTAATAGGACCAATAACATTAGGTGAATTTTTATGAAATAGAGCAATGAACCTAGGTATTCCCCCTTCAGCTAATGTTTCAAATACTATATCAGCTTCATTAAGACCAGATTGAGGTCTCGAGGATTTAGAGTTTTCTATTATTGCCATAAAGGCTGTATTTGTATAGATATTAGACTTTAAAGTTTCCCCAGTGTAGGGAGAAGTTAACTGGGATGCTACAGGTTCAGTATTAGCAATTTCTATTTCATCTTCTTTAGGTGTCTGTACTTTAGTGGTACAGGATATTGAAGATAATAAAAATACAAGGAATAGTGTAATAAAACATAACTTTTTCATATATAAGCCTCCTATAGAATTTAACTATGAAATTCATATTACTAATTTATATTAAGTAGATATTAGGTTAATTCGTACAAATGAAATTATTTGTTTTGTCAACATAAGAAAACAGTTAAAAAACCTTAAAAATATAAGGAATAATTGTTTATTATGCATAGATAAAAAAAGAAACTTAAAATTAAAATTGCCAATAAAAATTCTATGATTTATAATAAGTCGGTATGAATAGTACTAGATATAGTACATTGGAGGGCGAATATATGCTATATGTTGTGAAGCGTGATGGTAGAAGGGTTGAGTTCAATTTCCTTAAAATTACTGAGGCTGTAAAGGGTGCAGCAGAGGAAATAGGGGACTCACTTAAAGAGAGTGAAATGATGGATATTACCAAAAAGGTAATTAAGTACATAGAAGATGAAGGTATAGATGATATATCAGTAGAAAAAATTCAAAACTTAGTAGAAAAGGGTTTAAAAGAACAAGGATTAACAAGTATAGCTCAAGCATACTCTAGCTATAGAAGAGAAAGAAATAAGGTTCGTGAGATAAAATCTGATTTAATGAAGGCCATAGGAAAAATTGGAGAAGAAACTGATAGAGATAATGCAAATGTAGGAAATAACTTTAGTTCTAAGCTATTAAGAATAGCTAGTGAGTCTAATAAGTGGTATAATCTCGGATCTATGCCTAAGCATTTAGCTAGGGCACATGAAAATGGAGATGTTTATTATCATGATTTAGATAGTTATAACTTAACTACAAATTGTCTTCATATACCAACTAAAGAAATCCTAGAAAGAGGATTTAATACAGGATATGGTACTATAATGAAGCCAAGAAGGATAGAGACAGCTGCAGAACTTTCATGTATACTTCTTCAATCCACTCAAAATGATATGTTTGGAGGGCAGGCTCATCCAGACTTTGATAATGATTTAGGGTGCTTTATAGAACCAACAAGGCAAGAGATAAGAGAAGAGCTTTTAGAACTTTCTATAGGGGACGATAGATTAGAGGATTTAGTTGAAACTAGACTTAGAAAAAGGGTACACCAAGCTATGCAGGGTATAGTTTATAACTTAAATACTATGCACTCAAGAGCAGGATCTCAAGTTCCATTTAGTTCAGTAAATATAGGAATACCTCATAGCAAAGATGCAGCTCTTTTATGCGAGATTTTTCTTTTAGAATATGAAAAAGGACTTGGTAAGGGTGAACAGCCAATATTCCCTAACATAATATTTAGGGTTAAAGAAGGAGTAAATAGGGATAAAAGAGATCCTTATTACTACTTATATGAATTAGCTTGTAGGGTAGCAGCTAAGAGAATGAATCCTACATTTATGAATATAGATGCAGATTTTAATAAAGAATATTATGATAAGGGTTATATGCCTGCAACTATGGGATGCAGAACTTACCTAATGTCTAATATAAATGGAGAACCAGGAACAAAAGGAAGAGGAAATATAGCTCCATCAACAATAAACTTACCAAGACTTGGTATACTTTCTAAGGGAGATATAGATAAATTCTTTACCCTCCTTCAAAACAGATTGGAGCTTACAAAGGAAGCCTTACTTCATAGATATGGGGTTTTAAAAAACCTAAGAGTAAAAGATCTACCTTTTGTTGCAGGTCAAGGTCTTATGAAGGGGTCAGAAGGATTAAAGGAAGAAGATTCTATAGAACCAATATTAAAACAGGGAAGCTGGGGTATAGGTTTTATAGGACTTACTGAAACATTAATATCCTTAACTGGTAAGCATCATGGGGAGTCAGAAGAATCAAGAAAGCTTGGAATCGAAATAGTAAGCTTTATGAGAGATTATACAGATAGATTAGCAAAAGAAACAAAGTTAAATTGGAGTACTTATGCAACTCCAGCAGAAGGACTTAGTGGAAAGTTTATAGTGCAAGATAGGAAGGTATTTGGAGAGATAAAGGGAGTTACAGATAAGAACTACTACACAAACTCATACCACATACCAGTGGGGTATTCTATATCCATAAAAGATAAGATAGATATAGAAGCACCTTACCATAAGCTTTGTAATGCAGGTCATATAAGTTACTTAGAAGTTGATGATTGCCCTACTGGAGAAGCTATAATGTCTATATTAGATTATGCATATAAGAACACAAATATAAGTTACCTAGGAATAAACTTCCATATAAGATATTGCAGAAGTTGTGGAACTTATCTTCAGAGTGGAGAAAGTAAGTGTTCTAAATGTGGAAGTAGTGATATACAAGGAGTATCTAGAGTTACAGGGTACTTAAGCTTAGATGAAAGATTTGGACCAGGTAAATATGACGAAAGAAAAGATAGATTAACTCATACAAATAATAAACTAGGATATAAAGATTGTAATTAATAAAGAAAGCAATCATTAAATAGCTTGTGCTATTTAATGATTGTTTTTTAGATATATAAGATATGAAAATAAAAGAAATTATTATAAATAGGGGATGAAATTATGGACGGAAAAATAAGATTATCAGGGATGATACATGAAAGTTTAGTAAATGGACCAGGGATAAGAAGAGTATTTTTTTCTCAAGGTTGTACCCATAATTGTAAGGGATGTTTTAATAAAGAAACTCATAGCTTTTATGGAGGAGAAGAATTCCTCATGGATAAACTAATAGAAGATGTTAGGATAAATCCTATAATAAGCGGGATTACCTTTAGTGGAGGAGATCCTATGGAGCAAGCAGATAAGTTTTCTTATATGGCAAAAAAGTTTAGGGAGCTTAATCTTAGCATATGGTGTTATACAGGATATACCTTTGAAGCCTTAATGGATAAGGTAGAGGAAGATAATAATATAAAAGAGCTGCTTTATAATATAGATGTGCTAATAGATGGTAGGTTTTGCGAGGAAAATCAAGTAGAAGGGCTTAAATATAGAGGATCTTCTAATCAAAGAGTAATAGATATTAAAAAAACTTTAAGTAGTGGGGAAGTTTCTTTATATATAGAATAATAAAAAGTTCTCTTTAAAGTAATAATTATGTGGATTTTTGGAAACATAATTATAGAAGTTTAAGGAAGAAAGCCTCATGAAAAATAAAAAAATTATTAGATTAATAATTGTAGCAGTAGTTCTTACATTAACCTGTGCAGCTTTTGTAAATAAATCTTGGAGTTCAATAAAAAGTTCTAAAATAATAGAAATTAATGATTAAATACTTTTAAGTAATAATTGTTTTACCTATTGGAAATTACAGAAAAATAATATATACTAAAAATAAAAGTATACAACGAGGGGGTATATAGATATGAATATTAAACTTCAAAGTACAGCATGTGGAGATGTGGAAACAGTTGTTATACCTGTGTTTGAGGATAGAGATCTTAGCTATGTATGCGAAGATATCAGTTCAATAATAGAGAATTTTAAGAATAAAGGACAGTTTAAAGGTGGATTTGGTGAAACTTTCTTCTTTACTAAAGAAAGAGGAGATATACTTAAACAAATAGTATTATTAGGTCTTGGAAAACAAGGAGAATTGACTTCAGATAAAATAAGAATTGCTTATTCTAAAGCTTTAAAAAAGGTTAATGAATTAAAAGCTTCAGCTGTAGCAGTTAAGTTCTTTAAGGTAGATTCAGTTTGTACAAAGAGAACCTTAAAAGGAATAGTAGAAGGCTTAACTCTTGCAAACTATAAGTTTGATAAGTTTAAGAGTGATAGAAAAGAAGCTACTTTAAAAGATATAGTTATAGCAGGTATAGCTGAAGAGGACATGAAAAAGGCTGAAATGGCATTAGAGGAAGCTAATGTACTTGTTGATGGAACTTTAATAGCAAGAGATTTAGTTAATGAACCAGCTAATTTTATGTATCCAGAAACTTTAGCTAAAGAAGTAGAAAAGTTAGGTAAGGATTCAGGCTTCCAAGTTGAAGTCTTTGACGAAAATAAGATAAATGAATTAGGTATGAAAGCCTTTATGGAAGTTGCTAAGGGATCAGAAAATCCTCCAAGATTCATAGTTATGAGATACTTTGGAGATGAGGATAATAAGAATAATATATTAGGACTAGTAGGAAAAGGCTTAACTTATGATTCAGGTGGATATTCAATAAAGCCAACTGATGGAATGGTTACAATGAAGAGTGATATGGGTGGAGCAGCAGCGGTTATAGGTGCTATGAGTGCTATAGCTAAGATGAAGATAAAAGCTAATGTGGTTGCAGTAGTTGCGGCTTGTGAGAACCTAATATCAGGAAATGCATATAAGCCAGGAGATATAATATCATCTATGGGAGGAAAAACTATAGAGGTATTAAACACAGATGCAGAAGGAAGATTAACTCTTGTAGATGCAGTTCATTATGTAATAGAGAAAGAAAAAGCATCTAAGGTTATAGATGTGGCTACTTTAACAGGAGCTGTTGTTATGGCGCTTGGAAGAACTGCTACAGGGGTTGTAACAAATAATCATGAATTCTATGGAGAACTTCAAAAAGCATCAGACATTTCAGGAGAAAAGGTTTGGGAGCTTCCAGCCTTTGATGAATATAAAGAACTTATAAAATCTGACATAGCTGACCTTAAGAATATAGGTGGTAGATTTGGTGGTACTATAACTGCTGGACTATTCATAGGAGAGTTTGTTCAAGATAAGCCTTGGTTACATCTTGATATAGCAGGTACAGCTTGGGAAGATAAGGATAACAACTACTTAACAAAGGGTGGTACAGGAGTTGGAGTTAGAACTTTATACTATTTAGTAAAAAAGAGTGTTAAGGGATGTTGTAATAAGTAATATTAAATGGGGTGGTGTTGTAACCATCCCATTTATTTTTTGTAGTTATTATATTTTATAGAGTTTTAATATAAATCCTTAACTTGTTCATTAAAAATACCATTGACTTGTCTTGCTTTAGCCAGGTGGATAAATTAACTTTAAAACTTAAAATCCTATAAGAGATGGATTTTTTATATAATATTTAACTAATATAATAGGGAATTAGTAAAAAAATATGCTTAAAATTTTATAATAGCTTATGAAAAAAGAGATAATAATACTAAGTAAATTCTTTGTATATAATTATCTTAATAAAATAACTGGGGGAGGAGTTTATGAGAAGAAAAGTTTTATCTAGTAGGAAGAAAATACTTATATATTACACAGTACTAATATCTTTAATATTTATACTAATATCCTCTATATTTTATGTTATTGCTTATAATACTATGGAAAAAAAGCTTGTAGAAAATGCCTATGATAAAACTAATATTATTAAGGATAATTTAAAGGATATACTAAAAAATTCTTCCTTAAATTATTTGAGAGGTAATAATGAAGCTTTTTATTCTTTGTTAGATGTTAATTACAGAAAGGGTATATCTAAGAAGGATACTATGGATATACTAATCCACAGAAATAAGCTTAATTCATCAGAACAAGTTTACATAGTTGATAGAAATGGAAATAGTCTTAATAATAGAGGGCTAACTGATATAGATATAGATTTTAATAAGCTTTGGGATAGAGCAGAGAAGGAAAATCAATATTATACGGATGATAGTGAAAATGCTTATTATATATCATATTTTACACCTTGGGATTTAATCGTAATAACCTCTATAAATAAGGAGACCATAAAAAGTTATGTTAAGGAAGATATAAGGGATAATATATTAAAAAATTCCTATGAATATGAGTATAGTTTTTTAATAGATGATGAGGGAAATGTAATTGTTCATCCATTTATGAGTAGAAATAATATATTAGATATAAGTGATAAAGAAGGTAAATATTATGTAAGGGAAATCATAGAGAAAAAGAGTGGGAAAATAAAATATACCTCTGATATAAAGAAAGTTAAAAAATATGATGAAAGGTTATGTAGCTTTGAATATATAGAAGGATTTAATTGGATAATTGCAACAACAGTATCAGAAGGATACATAGTAAAATCAAGACTAAATGATTATTTAATCTATATAATTTTTATATTTATTATATTTTATATTATGACGATCATGTTTATTTTTTATATATTTAATATAACTAGAAAGCCAGTTATAAGACTTAGAGATGAGATGAAAGATTATCTTTTAAAAGAACATAAGGTAAAGCTAAAAGAAGACATATACGAGGATGATGAGGTAAAAAGCTTAACCTATTATTTTGATGAACTTTTAATAAAGGTTAAGGAATATTCCAATGGATTAATAAGCAAGAACAATGAACTTAAGGGAGTCATACTTAATAGGGATAAAATTATAGAAGAAAGTATAGGAGAGCTTCAGGACAATCATGAGAAAAGTATAATCTTAAGAGAGATGAGTAATTTAATTCAAAAAGCTGTAAGTGAAGAAGAGGTTCATAGAATAATACATATGTATGTTAAAAAGATTATATTAAATCCAGAGGGAGGACTATATATAAAGAAAGAGGAAGAGTATGAATGTGTGATATCATGGGGAGAAAGGGATTACATAGGTGATTTACATAAATATCAATGCTGGGCAATGAGGACAGGAAAGATTTATTATAATGATGGGACCATACCCTTATGCAATCATGTAGATAAGAAGAAAAAAAACCATATTTGTATACCATTATACGATGGAGGAAGAACCTTTGGGCTTTTAACTTTTGATTTAGATAAAATGGATAATAGTTTTAATATAATTATATCATCCATGGCAGAAACCATTGGTATATGTCTATCAAACTTTAGATTTAGACAACAGCTTAAAGGAATGATGGTTACTGACCCTTTAACAAAGATTTATAACAGGAGATATCTAGAAGAAGAGATAAAGCTAAGTACAATAGATTATAGCCAAGGTATAATAATTATGGATATAGATAATTTTAAGAATATAAATGATACCTATGGTCATTTAATAGGTGATGATGTATTACTTAAATTAGTACATATAACTAAATCAATAATAAGCTACAAAGACTTTTTTATAAGATATGGAGGAGAAGAGTTTTTATTGGTACAAAAAGGTATTTCTTTTCAGGAAGCTTTAAGTAAAGCTGAAGAAATAAGAGATGAGGTACAAGAAAAACTTAGGATAGAAGAACTTGGTATTAGTTGTACCTTAAGTATTGGATTAGCATATAACTTTAATAAGGAAATTGATATAAATACTTTAATAAATGAAGCTGATAAAAAACTATATGAGGCCAAAAATAGTGGTAAAAATAAGGTTAAATATATAACTTTTAAAGAATAGAACATAACTAATGTTCTATTCTTTAATTTTCAGTATAAATAACTAGGTTTTTTTCTAATAATAAGGGTAATAACAATAGGTAGTTATATTAAGTAAAATCTAATTATAAATGTTTACAGTAGATGTAGTTTCTAGTTAAGAAGGTGTGCTAATTTGACATTAATCATCAAATTATATAAATTATTTATATGAATTGAACTGACTAGTATAAATAAACTGTGAATTGTTTAATAAAATTTAAAAAAATAAAAGGGTGACACTAATGAAAAATATTTTTAGAATTTACAAAAGGGATATAAAGAGTATAGTTACAAATCCTATAGCTTTAATAGTTGTTTTAGCACTTATATTTTTGCCTTCTCTTTATGCTTGGTTTAATATAGAAGCTTCATGGGATCCGTATGGAAGTACTTTTGGAATATCAGTTGCAGTAAGTAATAAGGACAAGGGAGCAACAGTTAGAGATAAGAATATAAATGTAGGGTATGAGGTTATATCATCTCTTAGAGAAAATCGTAATATAGGATGGACCTTTGTTGACGAAGAGGAGGCAATAAAGGGAACAGAAAAGGGAAAGTATTACGCATCAATAATAATTCCAGAAGATTTTTCTAATGATATAACATCTATATTAAGTGGAGAATTTAAAAAACCAAAATTAGATTATTATATAAATGAAAAAATTAATGCTATAGCTCCTAAAATAACAGATAAGGGAGCAACTAGTGTTCAACAACAAATATCACAAAACTTTGTAAAAACAGTAAATGGAGCTATACTTTCTGAATTTAATGTATTAGGAGAGGATTTAGCCAAATATGAGCCTAAATTTAATGACTATAAAAATTTAATTACTACATTAAATGAAAGATTTCCAGAAATATATGAGAAGGTAGATTTAGCTGAAAAGGGAGTAATAACAGGTCAAGATCTTATAAAGACTTTAAATCAGCAAATGCCTTTAATTGAAGATACCTTAAACAAAGGAACAGATTTAACAAAAGATTTTGAAAAGTTTACTAGTAAGGGAAAAGAAAATATAAATAAAATTGCTCCTGTTATTAAGAATGACTTAGGATATGTAAATAGTATAGCAACTAGTGTGGAGGCTATAGCAAATGGATTATCTGAATCCACAGCACCAGAAGATATGAAAACAGCACTAAATAGTCTTAAGAGTAAAGCTAATATAATAAGGTCTGTTATAGATACAAATATAAATATAGTAGGTAAGATAAATATATCTAATAGTGAAGTATTAAACAACTTAAAGGCAAGATTAGAGGGAGTAAGAAATAAGGTTGATAAATATATAGCTACTATAGATAAGGGAATATCCGCTATAGATAGAGGAGAAAAACCAGCGCAAGATATTCTACAATCAATAACTAATCTAACAAAAGATATACAAAATAGTATAAATAATATTTTAGGAGAATATGATTCTAAAATTGTTCCTGAAATAAATAGGGTAGCGGATAAACTACATGATGTATCCTTAAACTCCATTGAGTTATTAGGGGTTGATAATAACAAGCTACCAGAAGTTAAAAGTTTATTAAGCAATGTAGATAAACTAACAACTGGTGGGGAAGATAAAATAAAGGTTATTAAGGATAAGTTGCCAGAAGCACAAGATGCTATAAAGAAGGTTAAAGAAAAGATAGATGAACTAAATGGAAAAATAGATATTGGAGAACTTATAGACTTATTAAAAACAAATGCAGAAAAAGGTAAGGAGTTTATAGCTTCTCCTGTGGAGTTAAATGAAAATAAGTTTTTCCATATTCCAAACTATGGTTCAGGAATGACACCATTCTATACAGTATTGGCTTTATGGGTTGGAGGGCTTATATTATCATCTATATTATCAGTTAAAGTACCTAGCGATTTAGAGGGACCTTTTAAATCCTATGAAGTTTATTTTGGAAAGTCACTGTTATTTACAACAATAGGGGTACTACAAGCTTTATGTGTATCTATTGGAGATATATATTTATTAGGTACCTATGCAGCTCATAAGCCAGAATTTATAGGACTTTCAGTACTTATAAGTATAGTATTTATGTTTATAATTTACACTATGGTATCTGTATTTGGAAATGTAGGTAAGGCTTTAGGTATAATAGGTCTTGTTATACAAGTAGCAGCATCAGGCGGTACTTTCCCAATACAAGTAACACCACCATTTTTCCAAAAGGTAAATCCATATCTTCCATTTACCTATGCTATTGAAGCTATGAGAGAGGCTACAGGAGGAATAATATGGAGTGTACTTCAAAAAGATATTATTATACTTTGTTTAATACTCTTAGGAGTTATTATATTTGGTTTAATTTTTAAAGGACCATTAAATAAGGTAAGTAAAAGATTTGTTGAAAAGCTTAATGAGAGTAATATTGTTGGTCATTAATTCTTAAGATATAAATATTAAAGTTATTTTTAGTTTAAGAGCTTTAATCAGGGATTATAAAAAGCACAAAATTAAAAAATATTAAGATTTACTATATAAATATAAAATAATAGAAAGAAAAAGACTTGATAATATATCAAGTCTTTTTCTTTCTTAAAATTCGAAGTTTCCAGTAGTTCTTGGAAATGGTATAACGTCTCTTATGTTAGACATACCAGTTATATACATTATTAATCTTTCAAAGCCTAAACCAAATCCAGCATGTTTAGTTCCGCCGTATTTTCTAAGCTCTAAATACCACCAGTAATCTTCTTTGCTTAATCCAAGTTCTTCTATTCTACTTTCAAGAACATCTAATCTTTCTTCTCTTTGGCTTCCACCAATGATTTCTCCGATTCCAGGAACTAGACAGTCCATAGCTGCAACAGTCTTTCCATCTTCGTTTAATCTCATATAGAACGCTTTTATATCCTTTGGATAATCAGTAACAAATACAGGTTTTTTGAACACTTCTTCTGTTAGATATCTTTCATGCTCAGTTTGAAGGTCAGAACCCCATTCTACAGGGTATTCAAAGGTTTTATCAGCTTTTTTAAGAAGTTCTACAGCTTCAGTGTAAGTAACCTTACCAAAGTCAGAAGAAACAACATGGTTTAATCTTTCTTTTAATCCCTTGTCTATGAAGGAGTTAAAGAACTCTATTTCTTCAGGACATTCATCCATAACGTACTTAATAACATATCTTAACATATCTTCAGCAAGCTTCATATCATCTTTAAGATCAGCGAATGATATTTCAGGTTCTATCATCCAGAACTCTGCTGCGTGTCTTGCAGTATTTGAGTTTTCAGCTCTAAAGGTTGGTCCAAAGGTATAGATGTTTTTAAATGCTAAAGCAAAACACTCACCATTTAATTGACCAGAAACAGTAAGGTTAGATTCTTTTTCGAAGAAATCTCCCTTAAAATCTATTGAGCCGTCTTCAGTCTTAGGTACATTGTTTAGGTCTAGAGTAGTGACTCTAAACATTTCACCAGCACCCTCACAGTCAGAGCCAGTTATTATTGGGGTATGAGTATATACAAATCCTTTTTCATTGAAGAATTTGTGTATTGCATAGGCTGCCACAGAACGCACTCTAAAAACAGCAGAGAAGGCGTTGCTTCTTGGTCTTAAGTGAGCTATAGTTCTTAAATATTCAAAAGTGTGTCTCTTCTTTTGAAGAGGAAAGTCGCTATGGGATAATCCTTCTATTATTATATTCTCAGCCTTTATTTCAAAAGGTTGCTTAGAACCAGGAGTTGGTACTAAAGTACCTTCTATTGTTAAAGAAGAGCTTATAGGAAGTTTTGCAACTTCTTTAAAGTTTTCTAACTTATCTTCAAAAACTATTTGAATATTTTTAAAGAAAGTACCATCATTTAGTTCTATGAAACCAAATGTCTTAGAATCTCTAAGAGTTCTTATCCAACCAGATATTGAAACTTTTTGGTTATTATAAGTTTCACCGTTTCTGTAAAGTTCTTTAATTGAAACTTTTGTCATGTTAATCATCCTTTCAAATTTTCTTTATATAAATTAAAATCAGCCTTATTATAGGGCTTGAATAATATTAAACTTTTATACTAATTGAAAATGAACTATATAACTAAGCATTAAAGAAAATCTCTATTTTAATTGGGTTTAGTTTTATAAGTTATAGAAAAACAAAAAAACCTCTCATCCACATAAAGGGACGAAAGGTATATATTCCGCGGTACCACCCAATTTGTCATAAATAAAATATGACCGTCTTACAAGCATCGAATAATGCTGTTCTTCTATAACGGGAAGATTCCGTCTAAGTCTACTCTCTAAAAAGATTTCGGTTAGAAACTCTGAGATGTTCTTCAATATAAGCTCACTATAAGGCTTTCACCATCCCTTATTCGCTAGGAATTACATCTTATATTTACTCTTCTCTTCATAGTTTTTAAAAACTTATATTCATAATAAAATTAGTTATATGAAATCTATTATACTATTATTATTATAAAAATCAATACCTGATTTAAGAATTAATATAATTTATAATATAAGATTATTTCTAAGGGATATACTTATATTATTTTATGTAAATTATCAGGTTAGACTATAGGATTAAGCTTTTATTACTTTTACTATAAAGTAACTTTTATTAGAAAATTTATATAGAATAAGAGAAGGTTTATCAACAAGTTAGTAGGGGAAACTTAGAAGTTTGTGGATAAATCTATAGATAGGAGAGGTGAATGTTAATAACTTAGAGAGGTAAGGTGATTTTTTTAGCTTTAAGTTTACTAGAATATAAACATAATAATGATAATAGTAAATCTATGTTATATAATTATAGCCCCACAATTGTTAAAATTGCAGGGCTCTGTTATATTAATTAGCTAGAAGTTTTAAAATTCATATAGGATTTTAAGCTTAATTTAATCTCTTTAAGATTAAGCCAATGGTTATATAAAATAGATTTTGAGAGAAAACCCTATATAGATAATTATTTTCTTGTTGGTATTATAAAGAATTTTCCTCATGATGAAGAGATTTAACCATTATAAGACAAGGGCAATTTTCTCCCCATATTTCTTTTATTTCTTCTAAGGGAGAAAAACCTATACTTTCATAAAAACCTCGTGTTTTTTTATAGTAAGGATCCTTATGAGAAGGACCTAAGGTCTTTACCATGAGAAATTTGAAATCATTACGCCGCAGATGATGGTGAATATATTTTAGTAATGTGGTACCTATTTTTTTATTATGGTACTCTTCTAATACTCCCATACAGAAGATTTCAGCAGTATAAGGATTATTTTCTTTTATTGAGACAAAGCCCACAGGAGTTTTATCATCATAAGCGACATAGAATAACATATCTTTACTTTTATTTATATAGTCTTTAGTTGATTCTTCTATGCCAAACCAATTTGGTAAGCTATTTAATACCATAGAGCATATATTTCCTTTTAAATTATTATCTAATATATACTTGTATTGTATCAATTTTAAGCTCCCTCCTTAAGGAATTTATATTGAGCAGTGAAAAGATCATAGTATTTTCCTTTAAGTTTTATAAGTTCATCATGAGAACCAGCTTCACATATAATTCCATTATCAATTACCATTATCTTATCACAATCTCTTATAGTGGATAATCTATGAGCGATAACGAAGGAAGTTCTTCCATGCAATAACTTATTTATTCCTTTTTGAACAAGGATTTCTGTGTAGGTATCTATATTAGAGGTTGCTTCATCTAATATTAATATCCTAGGATCAGCAAGTAATGCACGAGCAAATGATATTAGCTGTCTTTGTCCAACTGAAAGTCTAGATCCACGTTCATTAACTTCTGTATCATATCCTTTTTCGAGATTCATTATAAAATCATGGGCATTTACAGCCTTAGCAGCCTTTATTACCTCATCATCTGTAGCATTAAGCTTTCCATACTTTATATTTTCTTTAATGGTTGCAGAAAATAAGAAGGTATCTTGAAGCATTATTCCCATCTGACTTCTTAAAGATGATATATCCACATTTTTAACATCAAGTCCATCTATTAAGACGTCTCCTTCAGTGGAGTCATAAAATCTACTAATTAGATTTATAATTGTAGTTTTACCAGCTCCAGTAGCTCCCACTAAGGCTATACTTTCACCAGGTTTAACTTTGAAACTAACGTTGTGTAGTACAGGAGTTTCATCATAAGCAAAGGTTACATTTTTAAATTCCACATTACCCTTAATAACTGGCATATTAATTGCAACTTCACTATTTACTATATCGGGATCTATATCCATTATTTCAAAAATTCTTTCTCCAGCAGCAAAGTTTGTTATTAGAGTGTTATAGAAGTTTGATATATTCATTATAGGTCTCCAGAACATTGTGATATACCAAGAGAAGGCTATAAGGGTACCTACAGAAATATCATCTTTTATTATAAGTCTTGCACCAACCCAGTAAACTATAACGGAGCCGAATCCCCAAGAAAGTTCAACTAGTGGCCAAAATAAATCATTTAATTTAACACAATGATTAAAAGAATCCATCATTTCGTGAATTAGTTCTTTAAAGCTTTTTGAAGTATTATTTTCATTGGCAAAGCTTTGAATTACTTTAATTCCAGAAAAATCTTCATGAGTAAAAGCATTAAGGTTAGAACGCTTTTGCCTATAATTCATCCATCTTTTAGTAGCATACTTTTCTATGGTAAATAAAGATATAAATAATAGAGGAAGAATTATAATAGCAGCTAGTGCTAATTTATAGTTCATAGAAAACATCATTACAGTTACACAAAGAAGACTTAAAACTTCAGGAACTAAACTTGTTATAGAAGTTGAAAAAAGTTCTTGAAGAGAGTTTACATCCCCCATAACACGAGCAAGGATTTTTCCAACAGGTCTATTATCAAAGAAAGAGAAGGAAAGCTTTTGTATATGAGTATAAAGCTCATCTCTTATACTTACTAAAATTTTATTAGTAACTTCTGACATAAGAATAATCCTTTTTTTAGATGCAATCATCCCTAGAAAGTTTAAGCCTACTAATAAGATAGCAATATATACAAGACCATTTGTATTAGAATCTTTTATATTCTCATCAATAGCTACTTTTAATAAATATGGGTTTAAAAGTCCACATATCATTACAAAAACCATAAGAGAGATAACAATAAATACACTAAAGCTGTAGGGTTTTAAATACCCTAATAATCTTTTTATAATATAAGACTTAGAATGATAAGTTGAAGTTTCATCCTGCCTTACTGAGTTTCTAGCCATTATACCACCTCTTTTTTCTTTTTCTTATTAGTAAGATTATCTAAATTAAAATCTTTAAACTGTTCACAATAGATTTCATAATATTTACCTTCAATAGCTAGAAGTTCTTCATGAGTACCTTTTTCTACGATTTCTCCATTTTCCATGAATAGTATGATATCAGCATTTTTAACAGCAGATATTCTATGAGCTATTATAAAGGTAGTATTAGATGATTTGTTGTTATTAAGATTTTTAAGAAGTTTAAATTCTGTTTCCATATCTAAGGCAGATGTGGAGTCATCTAATATTAGTATTGAAGAATCACGTACTAAGGCACGAGCTATAGATAATCTTTGCTTTTGCCCCCCAGAAAGCCCAAGACCACGCTCTCCTACAATAGTTGAATAACCCTCTTCTAGTTCATCTATAAATTCAGTTGCACATGCTAGAGCACAGGCTTTTGTGATTTCTTCCTCACTGGCATCTCTCTTACCAAATTTAATGTTTTGAGATATGGTGTCTGAGAATAAGAATGTATCTTGAGGAACTATAGACATAGAACCTCTTAAAGTTTTTAGGTTTAATTCTTTAACATTAATACCATCAACTAATACCTCTCCTTCACAAACATCATAGTATCTTCCTATTAATCCTACTAAGCTAGATTTACCAGAGCCTGTAGTACCCATAATTGCAACATTAGATCCAGCTGGTATTTTAAGATTTATATTTTTTAATATAAGGTCTTCGTTATATTTGAAAGATACATTTTTAAATTCGATATTTCCAGAAATTTTTTCTTTATCTTTAGAATATTTAGAAATATCGATGTCTGGTTTAGTCCCAAAAATCTTTAGGATTTTATTACAAGAAGCTTTATTTTGAGCTAGCATGTTAGTAAGCCAGCCAAGCATTCTCATAGGCCATATTAGGTTCCAGATATAGCCGTTAAATGCTACAAGAGAACCAATAGACATTTCTTTTTTTATTACAAAATATCCACCAAGAGCAATCATAATTACAATTGATAAGTTTGTTAGAAACTCTATAGGGGGATAGTATTTACCCAAAATATTTGCTTGTTCCATGTTAAGCTTATGATTTACCTTATTCATCTTAAGGAATTTTAAAATTTCATGTTTTTCTCTTGCAAAAGCTTTAACAAGTCTAACTCCAGCAATGTTTTCTTGGGCTATTGTATTCATCTCTGCATTATGGTCGCTTATTTTATCATAGGCTTCCATTTCTTTTTTCTCTAACCTTAGAGCTAAGAAGCCAATAGGAATCATTATGGATATACAAGCTAAAGCTAGTTTCCAATTTAAATAAAATAAGAATGCGGAAGCTAATACAAAGTAGATAATATTTTCAATGAATATCCTAAGTCCAAAGGATAGAGTTCTCCAGATATTATCTATATCTTCACCTATTCTTGACATTAGTTCTCCAGTGTTCATATTATCAAAGTACTTAAAATGTAGACTTTGAATGTGATTAAATAAATCATACTTTAAGTCTTCATTTACCTTACTAGACATAACATCAAAGATATATTCTTTAAAATATCCAAAGATGGCACGACTTAAGGTAATTAGTATTAACCCAAAGGATATTTGTAGAAGTAAGGACATATTTTTTCCTATAATGACCTTATCAACTAACTCCTTCATAAGAATTGGATTTATCATATCTAACACTATATTCATAATCATGAATAGGGTAGGTATGAATATTAGAAGTTTATACTTCCAAAGGTAATTTAAAAGTTTTTTCAATGTTGAAACCTCCTTTTTAGAAAACAAAAGGTCATGAATAACCTTGTGAAACACAAGGCTAAACCACGACCTTTCAGATTGAAGAATATTACTTTATGATAATACTTTATTTTTCATAAAGGTATATATAGACCCTAGGGACATAAAAAGGTCATGGATATGCCTTATGAAAACATAAGATTACCATGACCATAAAATCCTTAATTTTTTATATAAAAGTCATGGAGTGAAAACCCCATACTTTTACGCACCATCATAAGGGTACTTAAATGTTACAAAAAAGTACCACAAAGGAATGTAGGGTTGTCACCTATTTTATAATTATTAAGTTTTGACAATGAAGTATTATTTAATAACATAATTAACATAGGTCCTACCTCCTTTTTAAATTTCACTGCTATTAAAGAAGATAGGGCTATTATTTAAAAATAAATTTCCAGTGGTTGATAAAGTCTTAAATTTTATTTTTAACATTTTTCCTACCTCCTTCTTTTAAATTTCTTAATAAAACTTATCTTACATTAATAGAATATTACGATTACAAAATAATGTCAATAAAAATTATTTAATTAATAGAATATTCTGTACCATATCAGAGATTTTTAAAAGATTATTTTTCTAGGAACATTTCTCCAACTTTAACTACATCTCCAGCACCAATAGTTATAAGTAAGTCTCCTTTAGTTAACTTAGAGTCTACGTATTCCATTGCATCCCTATGGCTTTTAGCATTTATACATTTAACTCCAGTTTCTCTGATCTTATCACCTAACATTGCTGAGCTAACAATTCCTGTATCTTTCTCTCTTGCAGCATATATATCAAGAAGTATTAATTCATCGCAATTATTAAAGCTTCCTACAAAATCATTAAATAGGCTGTGAGTTCTTGTATAGGTGTGAGGTTGGAACACACAATACACCTTATTGTAGTTCATATTTTTAACTGACTCTAAGGTTACTTTTATTGCTGATGGGTGGTGAGCATAATCGTCAATTACAGTTACCCCATCCTTTTCTCCCTTAAGTTCAAATCTTTTATGAGCATTTCCAAAGTTTTTAAGTCCAGATACTATGGCTTCATTAGGAATATTAAGGACTAATGAAGATCCAATAGCACCTAAGGCGTTAAGGATATTATATTTTCCAGGTACCTTTAAGGATACATTAAATAATAGTTCTCCTTTAAGGAAAACATCAAACTTAGAACCATGACCTAAGAATTCAATATTTTTAGCTATTAAGTCACCATTTTCAATTCCATAGGTTAAGGTATTACATTTTGCACCTTTAAGAACTTCTACTACTCTAGAATCATCAGCACATCCTACGGCATAACCATCCTCAGGAATTAAAGTAACAAATTTTTTAAAGGCTTCTTCAATATGATTTATATCTCTATAATAGTCAAGGTGATCTTCCTCTATATTTAATATTACCCCTATATAAGGATAGAATTTTAAAAATGATTCTTTATATTCACAAGCTTCAGTTATAAAGTATTCACTATTTCCTATTCTAAAGTTACCATCTATAATATCTAGGTTTCCACCAACTAGTATAGTTGGATCTAAGTTTTCTTTTAAGGTTATATGGGATATCATAGAGGTGGTAGAGGTTTTACCATGGGTACCAGATATAGCAACGTTATATTTATGACCCTTCATAATTAATCCTAGGAATTCTGCTCTATCCATAAGATGTATATTATTTTCCTTGGCATAGATAAGCTCAGGATTATCAGAAGGAATGGCAGCTGTGTATACAACTAAAGATACATCCCTTAAGTTATTCTTATCATGACCTATATATATTTCACAGCCCTTTTCTTCCAGTAAATTAGTTATATTAGAAGAGTTTCTATCAGATCCTGATACCTTATATCCATTATTCAAAAGTACAGCAGCTAGTCCGCTCATACTTACTCCGCCGATTCCTATAAAATGTATTTTCTTATTCTTATCCTTTAAAAAGTCAAAAGACAATGTCCTCACTCCTCTTAATTAAGTTATTCATTTAATAATTATATACATAATTAATATAAATGAATACATAAATTATAAAATATCTATTACAGTGAGGTCTTTTTCCTTCTTTAAATCAATAAAGGTATCTTTTACGCTAACTAAAGGACGGGTAATATCTAAAGGATCTATCTTTATAATTTTTGCTTTAGAATCATCACTTAAAAGGGCGATTTCTCCTGTATAATAATCGCACATATTATTTATAAATACATTGGCAAATTTCATATCTAATTTTTTATAGGAATCTTCCTTTATGACTTCTAGCGCTCTTAGTGGGGATTCCTTCACCCTATAGCATCTATTAGAAGTCATGGAATCAAAAATATCTGCTATGGCAACTATACGAGCAAAAGTAGGTATCTTGTTGTCTTTTAACCCTAAAGGGTAGCCAGAGCCATCTAACCTTTCATGGTGAAGAAGGATAGCTTGCCCTACAGAAGAATCTAGAAATTGCATATTTTTAACTAAGTTATATCCTTTAATAGGATGAGATTTAACTAAAGCCATCTCTTTAGTTGTAAGAGAGCCATGTTTGTATAATATATTTTCAGGAATTTTACTTTTTCCTATATCATGAAGAAATCCAGAATATATTAAAAGTAAAGATTCCCTTTGAGAAAGCTCTAGCCATTTAGCCATAAGAGCACTTAACACAGCAACATTTACAAGATGTCTATATTCATAATTATTCTCTTCACGATTCTCTGTTATATTTTTAATAATAAGGCCTGTATGTTTAAGATTAGAGAGTAAGTCTTCTGAGATTGTACGTACCTCTGAAAGATTTATTTTTGAAGTAGTTTGTACTGAATAAAACATTTCTTTAGCTTTAGAAGAAACTGTTTTTAATGTTTTTTCTGTAATTTTATAATCATCTGAGGCCTTTGAGGATATAGCCTCATTTTCAAATTCATCAATTTCATCTAAGATACATATATGTGAAAGGTTATAAAGATTTGATATTTTGTCTATTGTTTTTTCATTAAGAACAATGCCCTCTCCTATAATTTTTACATCATTTAAATATATATCTTCAGCGAGAATCATACCTGGTGTTAAATTGTAAGGGGTTACCTTCTTTGATTTTTTCATTAAGCTACAGTCCTTTCATGGATTAATTACAAAATACAACTATATTTTACCATATAATATATAGAACGATATATAAATTCCATAAATTCCATATATTAAGAAAAATTATTTAAAGCCATATAAATAGATTATCGGTATAATGCACATAATATATAGAAAATATTAATTTAAAATATAATTAAAACTAAAGGTGTAACTTACTTGATATTAGGTTTAATATAGAATACAATAAAACATGAATGATATAGAATAAATTAATACGAATAATTCGTAAAGATGTTAAATTTTTTAGTAGGTGATATTATGGAGAAGTTTTCAAGAAATAGTAGGGTAGTAGCTATAACAAAAATCCTTTCTGAAAACCCTAATAAGGTAGTTAGTCTGAATGTATTTTCAGAACTATTAAATGCAGCTAAATCTACAGTTAGTGAGGATATAGTAATAGTTAGAGAGATTCTAGAAAAGCTTTCACTTGGAAAAGTTCAAACAGTAGCAGGAGCAGCTGGTGGAATAAAGTTTATAGCAAATATAAGTGAGGATGAAAAACTTAGCTTTGCAGAAGATATGTGCAATCTATTAATGGAAAAGGAAAGAATAATTCCAGGAAATTTTGTTTATATGACGGATGTTATGTATAGTCCAGAGTTTATAAAAAAAGCTGGACTTATGTTATCTACATTTTTTACTAATAAAAACATAGATTATGTTATGACTGTTGAAACTAAGGGGATTCCTCTTGCTTACGAAGTTGCTAGAAATCTAGGAGTAGAGCTTGTAATAGTAAGAAGAGATAATAAGGTAACAGAAGGACCTACTGTTACTATAAATTATGTTACTGGATCTAGTGGAAATATCCAAAACATGTGTTTATCCAAAAAATCTATAAAAAGAGGATGTAACTGCCTTTATATAGATGATTTTATGAGATCTGGGGGAACAGCCCTTGGAATAAAAGATCTTTTAAAAGAATTTGATAGTAATTTAGTAGGTATGGGAGTTTTAATAGATGACTATACAGTAAATGAAAAATTAGTAGATGGATATTATTCTATTATGGATTTTAAAGGCGTAATTGAAGGGAAAGCTGAGTTTAGTATATCCAAATGTTTAAAAAAATAAAATTTTCTAAAAATTTCATTTAAAAAGAAGGAAATCTCATCTTCGTAGAGAATATTAGTCAGTAAAGCATCTTGGAGGTGAGGTTTCAAATGCAAATAACCGATGTTAGAATAAGAAAAATATCTTCAGAAGGCAAGATGAAAGCTATTGTATCTGTTACCTTTGACAATGACTTTGTTGTGCATGACATAAAAGTTATTGAGGGTCAAAATGGATTATTCATAGCAATGCCAAGCAGAAAGACTCCAGACGGGGAGTTCAAGGATATTGCGCATCCTATCAATACTGAAACAAGAGAGAAGATTCAAAAGGCAATTTTTGATGAATATGAAAAAGTTAAGAACGAAGAGCCACAAGATAAAGAAAATATAGAATAGTATGATAAAAAGGAGTTTATATAGCTCCTTTTTATTTTTTGCATTAATTAAAATATATATACTAATACTAAGGTTGAAAAAGGAGTTTATATAAAATATAATATAAGTTGTGCAATATTTTTCTTGTAATGAGAAATAGTATACTCTATTTAAATAAAAAAGTTTAAAGAGGTGCGGATATGATCAAATGTGCTATTGTATTAGCAGCAGGTGAAGGAAAAAGGATGAAGTCTACTACACCTAAAGTCTTACATAAGGTATGTGGTAAAGAGATGGTTAATCATGTTATAGATACCATGAGAAAAGCACATATAGATGATGTAAATGTAGTAGTAGGAAAAAGTGCTGAGAAGGTGAAGGCTGGTACAGAGTCTAGAAATGTTAGTTATTCTTTTCAAGACAAACAGTTAGGAACGGGACACGCTATTATTTGCTCTAAGGAATTTTTAGAAAATAAAAAAGGAGTAGTAGCTGTATTTGCCGGAGATGCTCCTTTAATAGAAGCGTCTACAGTGGAAAGATTGCTAGAACTTCATATTAATGAAGGATTTAAGGCAACTATACTAACTTCTGTAGTAGAAAACCCAACAGGATACGGTAGAATAGTTAGAGATAAGAATAGTAATGTAGAAAAGATTGTAGAGCATAAAGATTGTTCAGAGGATGAATTAAAGATAAATGAAATAAATTCAGCTATTTATTGTTTTGATATAGAAAGTCTTTTAAAGAGTTTAGATAAATTGAACAATAATAATGCTCAAGGAGAGTACTATCTTACAGATGTTATAGGAATACTAAAAGACTCTGGTGATAAGGTAGGAGCTATGGCTATAGACTTTGAAGAGACCTTAGGAGTAAATTCAAGAGTGCAACTTGCAGAAGCTGAAAGCTTACTAAGAGAAAGAATTAATAAAAGACATATGGAAAATGGTGTTACACTTATAGATCCAAGTTCTACATATATAGGTGCAGACGTGGAGATAGGGTGTGATACTATAATATATCCTAACAATATAATAGAAGGTAATACTATTATAAATGAAGGATGCACAATATACGGTAATTCTAGAATAAGTAACAGTATAATAGAGAATAGTGTTACAGTACAAAACTCTGTTATTTTAGAAAGTAAAGTTGGAGAGGGTACTACTGTAGGACCATTTGCATACATAAGACCAGAAAGTACTATTGGAAATCACGTTAAAATAGGTGATTTTGTTGAAATAAAAAAATCTATCATAGGCGACAATACTAAAGTGTCTCATCTTACTTACATAGGGGATGCAGAAGTAGGAACCCATTGTAATTTTGGATGTGGAACAGTAGTTGTAAACTATGATGGAAAAAATAAAAATAAAACTGTAGTGGGAGATAATGCATTTATAGGATGTAATTCAAATCTTGTGTCTCCAGTAAAGATTGAAAGTAATAGCTATGTAGCAGCAGGATCAACTATAACTAATGAGGTTCCAGAAGGAAGTCTTGCAGTAGCTAGAGCTAAGCAGGTTAACATTGAAGGTTGGGTAGAGAAAAAAGGATTTAAAAAATAAATATTTAGCCAAAGACAAACAAAAATTAAGGAGGTCTTCATAAAATGATAAGCCATGGTAAAAACATAAAAATATTCACAGGAAACTCACATCCAAAGCTAGCTGAAGATATAGCTAATATATTAGGTGTAGAAGTTGGGGGAGCCGATATAGGAACCTTTAGTGATGGTGAGATATCAGTAAATATTAAAGAAACTGTAAGAGGAGCTGATGTTTTTGTAGTTCAATCTACTAATTCACCAGTAAACAACAACTTAATGGAATTATTAATAATGATTGATGCATTTAAGAGAGCTTCTGCTGGACGTATAACAGCAGTTATGCCTTATTATGGATATGCAAGACAAGATAGAAAAGCTAAGTCAAGAGATCCAATAACAGCTAAGCTTGTTGCTGATCTTTTAACAACAGCAGGAGCAGATAGAGTTCTTACAATGGACTTACATGCAGCTCAAATACAAGGATACTTTAATATACCAGTAGACCATTTAATGGGAGCATCAATATTAGGTAAGCACTTTGTAGAAAAAGGCTTTGCTGATAGAGATGATGATGTTGTTGTTGTATCTCCAGACCTTGGAAGTGTTACAAGAGCAAGAAGATTTGCAGATAGATTACATGCACCTATAGCTATAATAGACAAGAGAAGGCCAAAGGCTAATGTTTCTGAAATAATGAACATAATAGGAGACATAAGAGGCAAGGCTTGTATATTAATAGATGATATGATAGACACTGCAGGTACTATAGCAAACGCTGCTAATGCTCTTATAGATTTAGGAGCTACAGAAGTTTATGCATGCTGTACTCATGGAGTTTTATCAGGACCAGCATTTGAAAGAATAAATGATTCAGCTATAAAGGAGCTTGTAATGCTTAATACTATAGATCTTCCAGAAGGACATGATCTTAAAAAGTTTAAGTCATTATCAGTAGCACCTATGTTTGCTGAAGCTATAAGAAGAATATATGATGATGTACCATTAAGTAAATTATTTGAAGATTAATAGAGAAATATACACATATTATAAAGGTAGAGAGGTATTCTCTACCTTTTGTTTTTTAAATGATTAAATATTTGTAATAGTTTCTTCATTATTTCATGGTAAAATGATGATAGCATATTTTATTAAATTTTGTGAATAATTATTTTAAGTGGATATTCTTTTAGTTAGGTAGAATAAAAAAGATGAGGTGATTTTATAATGGAAGGAACTATAGGGAAAATTCTTGTAGTGGATGACGATGAAAATATATGTGAAGTTATAAAAATGTATTTAGAAAGTTCAGGATATGATACTAAAACATGTCATGATGGTAAAAAAGCTCAGGAAATATTTTTAGAGTATAAACCAGATTTAGTTTTACTAGATATAATGCTTCCATACATGGATGGAATAGATGTGTTAAAGTGGATAAGAAGAGAAGGAGAAACTCCAGTTATAATGGTAACGGCTAAAGGAGATACCTTTGATAAGGTTCTAGGCCTTGAGCTTGGAGCGGATGATTATATAGTAAAACCTTTTGAGCCAAAGGAGCTTTTAGCAAGAATAAAGGCAGTTATGAGAAGATATAATTCTGAAAACTCAGGTAAGGAAACTTTAGTGTTCTCAGAGCTAGCTATTGATGTGAATTCTTACACAGTAGTTTATAAAAATGAAGAGATTAAAATGCCTCCTAAGGAATTTGAACTTCTTTATTATTTAGCAAGTAACAAAAACAGGGTATTTACAAGAGAGCAATTATTATGTGAGGTTTGGGGATATGATTATCCAGGAGATTCAAGAACTGTTGACGTTCATGTAAAGAGGTTAAGAGAAAAGCTACATGGAGGTAGTAATTGGCAACTAGAAACTGTATGGGGTGTAGGATACAAATTCGAAGTTAAATAAAAGAGGGTAATTGAAAGTGATTAAAAATAGCCTTGTTTCAAAAATGATAGTAGTTTTCACAGCTATAATTAGTATTACATTTATAATGATGGCAGCATTTTTATCTATGTGGTTTGAGAGCTATTATTTAAATGAAAGAAAATATCAACTTGATAAGGTTGGAAGTAGCATAGCTACTTCTGCTACTAATTACTTGTATGAAAAGCAGGAATCCTCTTTAACTAAGCTTCAAAGAGAATTAGCTCTTACATCTAATGCCCTTGGAACAAATATTTTACTTGCAGATTCTTATGGATACATATATGCAGTATCATCAGAGGATTATAAAAATCTGTTATTTACAACTCTTCCTATAAAGGAAATGGATGAGTTAAGATTTGGAAGTACAATTGAGAAGAAGGGGAATTTTTTCGAACCCTTTAACTCACCATCTTATGTATATTTAAAGCCTATATTTAAGGATAATAAGTTTAGCGGAGTTATATTTATGCAGACTCCTTTAAAGCTTATAAAGGAACCTTTAAGAAGAGTATATAGCATAATATGGATATGTGCCTTATTGGCAGTAGTTACAGCTAGTATATTTATATATTATTTTGCTCAAAAGATACTAATAGGACCTTTAGCTCATATAAACAATGTTGCTAAAAGGATTTCTAAGGGAGAAGTTAATAAGAGAGTATTAATAGAATCACAAGATGAAATTGGTGAACTTTCAAAATCCTTTAACATAATGGCAGATTCCATTGAAGAGGTGGAGAATACAAGACGAGAGTTTATTTCTAATGTATCCCATGAAATAAGGTCACCTTTAACTTCTATAAAAGGATTTATAGGTGGAATATTAGATGGGGTAATACCTAAGGATAAGGAAAATCATTATCTGCAAATAGCTTTTGAAGAGGTTAAGAGATTATCTAGACTTATAAATGACTTATTGGATTTATCTGCTATGGAGTCAGGAAAACTAAAGCTTACTATGTCAGAGATTGATATAAATGAGCTTATAAGAATATGTGTCATAAAGTTTGAACAAAGAATAAATAATAAGCATCTAAAAGTCAATGTAACCTTAGAAGAGGACCATATGTATGTTCTTGGAGATAGGGATAGGCTAATACAGGTAATTACCAATATTTTAGATAATGCTATAAAATATTCAGGAGATTCTGGGAATATAAGCATAAAGACTAAGGGTAAGGGTGGCAAAGTTTTAGTTCACATCTACAATGATGGACCAATCATATCAAGAGAGCACATAGGTCATATTTGGGAAAGATTTTATAAAGATGATAAGTCAAGAACTTCAAAGATAAGTACAGGTCTTGGACTTCCTATAGTAAGAAATATATTAACTCAACTTGGTGGAGATATCTGGGTTGAAAATAAAGGAAAAGAGACCGGAGTGCTATTTACCTTTTCCCTTAAAAAAGTTTAGAGTGATTTTTTTATCTTTATCTTAAGACACAGTAATAGGTTAATATCTTATGAAAAAGATATATTTATAATAAATAAACATCCTAGATATTATTAAAATTTGAATGAATATCTAGGATGTTTATTTAAATTCAATAACACTTATATTAACAACATTTATACAGTAAAATTTATCACTGATTTTTATAATAATTTTCGTTAATAAGTAAAAGTGAAATTTTATTACACTTTGTTCATACTGAATTAAAAAATATATTTTACAATATCTTCGTAATTGTAGGAGGTGTCTTATGAATAAGGAAACTAAAGAATCAGAAGAATACAGAGAGTCTTTAGGAGAAATTAATTTTAAAAATAGAAGAATTAGAAGAAATATGAAGTATGCAATTAAAGTAAGCACCCTAATTTTTATTGCAGTAGTATCAGGAGCATTATCATCATATTATATAATAGAATATAAGTATGGAAAGTTAATAAGAAATAGAGATGTTATCATAAGACCTATTACAAGCAAAACAGAAATTAATCAGGGCAATTATGAGGTTAATAGGGAAAATATAGGGCTAATTAACGATAAAATATCGGAATCTCTTGTTGCTATAAGTGAAACTGAGGAACCTCTTATAAATGGAGATATGAATGGGATTTTAGGAACAGGGGTTATATTTGATAGTGATGGATATATAGTGACAAATCGTAGTCTTTTAAAAGATGTGAAAAAGAAGAATCTTTATGTTAAATTGGGATCCCATGCATCTAAGCCAATAGAGGCAGAGTTTATTGCTGAAAATGAAGGTTTAGATTTAGTTGTACTTAAGATTTCTAAGGGGAATTTTCCATATGTAACAATAGCAGAACCTAAAGATGTTAAGATTGGTGATATTGTTATAGCTATTGGTAATCCATTAGGGGAGGAGAGTACTTCTTTTGTAAGTCTTGGGATAATAAGTTCAAATCTAAGGAGAAGTAAATATTTAGATCAACAAGGAAAAGAAAAAATCTATAAGGTACTTACTACAGATGCTAACATAAACCTCTATAATTCTGGAGGGGTTCTTGTTAATATGAAGGGAGAAGTCATAGGCATGAATAGCCTCCACTTATCAAAAGAATTTATTAATGATGGTATTAATGGAGCGGCTGTTTCAGCAAATGATGTAAAAAGATTTGTAGATTCTTTAAAGAGTACTAATATTCCAGAAAGGGCAAGCTTAGGGTTTACAGGAGGAAGTATAAAACCAGCCCATACCCAAGGGATACAAGGGGTATATGTGCAAGAAGTTGTGGCAGGAGGCGCCTTAGATAGTATCGATGTTAAACCAACGGATATAATTATAGAGTTTCAGGATAATAAGGTGAAAACATTTGATGAATTAACGGCCTTAGTAAACTCTTGTAAGGTTGGAGATGAAGTTAAGATTAAGGTTTGGAGAAATGGTGAAATTCTTAATTTTAATGTAAAACTTTCACCAAGAAAATAGTCACTGAAAGTTTCAGTGACTATTTTTTATAAGAATTATCCCCCTTGAGTAATAAAATGTGAGGTGTTATACTGAAAAAGCAATTATAAATAATAGTTTATCTTAAAAAAAATAATTATTTATCATGCTTTAAGTTTTGTATGATACTATATTAATATGTTAGTTTTATCTGAGGCTTTACAATTCTAACACCTATAGATTTTAAGAATAGGGGAAGGAGTTGCAAGGTCATTACATGGTTTAACTACAAATTCTCTTTGGTAAAAAGCTCCTATAACTTAGGGGTGACTTTTTCTATGGTAAATATAGTATTATTTTTAGTAACACAAAATATAGAGTATATGAATGATTATTTTATTTTGGATGGGTGAAGTGGAGGATACATAGATGTTTTTAATAGTTGGCCTTGGAAATCCAGGACGCGAGTATGAGAATACAAGACATAATATTGGATTTGATGTTATAGATTTTATGGCAGAAAAGTATAATATATCTATTAATAGGACAAAATTTAAAGGTGTATATGGGGAAGGTAATATAAATGGAGAAAAAGTAATATTACTAAAACCAACAACTTATATGAACTTAAGTGGAGAAAGCTTAAGACAAGTTATAGATTTTTATAAAATTGAAAAAGATAATATAGTTGTTATATATGATGACATAAGTCTTGAAGTGGGAAGAATGAGGATAAGAGCTAAGGGTAGCGCCGGAGGACACAATGGAATAAAGAGTATTATAGCACATGTTGGAGATGATGTATTTCCAAGAATTAAGATAGGGGTAGGAGCTCCAAAAAACGATTTAGTATCTCATGTTTTGGGTAAGTTTTCAAAGGATGAAAGAGGTTTACTAAATCAGGTTGTAGAAGCCGCAACTGATGCTACTGATACTATAATGTGTAAAGGTGTATCTGAAGCCATGAATTTATTTAATAGTTTTAGTGCTAAATAATATTTAGCTTAAGGTGGTGCTGAAAATGAGATTAAAAGGACTTATGGATCCTTTATTAAATAGTAAAGAATTTAAAGAAGTTACAAATGGGATTATCAATGAAAGATATCCTATATCAATAAATGGAGTATCAGAATCAGGAAGAGGATATATAATAAATGGATTGTATGAAAGTTTAGACAAGCCTCTTTTTATTTTTACCCATAGTGATATGGAGGCAAAAAACTTATATGAAGATATTAGCTTTTATATACCCAATGTGCACTACTTTCCATCTAAGGAAGTGGTCTTTTATAATATAGACGCAGTTTCAGGTGACTTAAGATGGGAAAGATTAAAGGTAATAAAAGAATTATTAAGTAAAGATAAAAAAATAGTGATAACATCTATAGATACTTTAAGTTCTATATACACCCCAGTGGATTTATTCCAGAAATATACCTTTAAGTTGAAGGTAGGACAAAGAGTAGACATTAAAGAATTTGTAGAAAAGTTAGTTCAGTGCGGATATGAAAGAGTTGAAGTTGTGGAGAGTAAGGGTCAGTTCTCTCTAAGGGGAGGTATATTGGATATATATTCTCCTATAAGCTATGTTCCACATAGAATAGAGTTCTTTGATGATGAAATAGATTCCATAAGAACCTTTAATATAGACTCTCAAAGAAGTATAGAGAAAGTAAAAAGGATAGAGATTTTCCCAGCTAAAGAAGTTATATTTACTAAAGAAGATCTGGAAAGAGGATATGAAAATATAAAAGATGATCTTCAAAAGTTTATAGAAGCTCCTAAAAATAAAAATAATAAAGAATTAGTAGATAAAATAACTTCTATTGTAAATGAAAATTTAGATAACCTTAAGGAAACATGGAGTTTTGAATCAATAGAAAGTTACTTGCCATATTTTTATGAAAAGCCTAGTGAATTTTTTGATTATATGGGAAGTTCTTATATAGTTATAGATGACAATAAAAGATGTATAGGAAAATTAGAGAGTACATATACTGAATTTGAATATTCTTATGGGGTTTTCCTTCAAAGGGGAGATATATTACCAAACCAAGGTAAGTTAATCATTCCTCAAGATAAAATTGTAGAAACACTAGAGGTTAAGGATGTATTTACTTTAAATTCTATAGCTAGAGCTACAGAAATTTTGAATCCAAGAACTTTATTGAATTTTTCAGAGGTGACTCTTCATAATTATCATGGACAATTAGACTTTTTGATAGAAGATATAAAGGATAAAAAAGCAAAGGGATATAAAACCTTAATATTATCAGGTACAAGAACTAGAGGAGAGCGACTTGTAGATACATTAAGGGATAGAGGAATAGAGAGTGTATATCGTGATGATATAGCCTCCATAAATTATGGAGAAGTTGTTGTAACCTTTGGTAATCAGCTTAAGGGATTTGAGTATCCAGAGATGAAGATTTCTGTAATATCAGATAAAGAAGTCTTTGGAGAGGCAAAAAGAAAAACTAGAAAAAGACAGCCAAAGAAAAAAGGAACTTCTAAAATAAAGAGTTTTGCAGAACTTAAGCCAGGAGATTATGTAGTTCATGCAAGTCATGGTATAGGAGTTTATAAGGGTATTAAACAAATAGAGGTAGCTGGAAATAAGAGAGATTACTTAGAGATAACTTATGATAAGGGAGATCAGCTTTATGTTCCTGTTGACCAACTAGATCTTGTCCAAAAGTATATAGGTGCAGAAGGAAAATCTCCTAAGGTAAATAAGTTAGGAGGATCAGAATGGGCTAAGGCGAAAAGCAAGGTAAGAAAATCTATAAATGAAATAGCTAAGGATCTTGTGAAACTATATGCAGCAAGAGCTACTGTTAAGGGGTTTAAATATGCTAAGGATACCCCGTGGCAAAAGCAGTTTGAGGATGAGTTTCCGTTTGAAGAAACCCCAGACCAGTTAGGAGCTATAGAAGAGATAAAAGATGACATGGAGTCTGATAAGCCTATGGATAGACTTCTTTGCGGAGATGTGGGCTATGGAAAGACTGAGGTAGCCTTAAGAGCAATATTTAAAGCTATTATGGAAGGCAAACAGGTAGCCTTTTTGGTACCAACAACCATACTGGCAGAACAACACTATAATAATTTAAGAAAAAGATTTTCAGATTTCCCAGTTAAAATCGATATGGTAAGTAGATTTAGAACAGCAGCTCAGCAAAAATCAACTCTAAAAGCAGTTAGGGAAGGTAATGTTGATGTTCTAATAGGAACTCATAGATTAATATCAAAGGATATTCAATTTAAGGATTTAGGACTTCTTGTTGTAGATGAAGAACAAAGATTTGGAGTAACTCATAAGGAGAAAATTAAGGGTCTGAAGAAAAATATTGATGTTTTAACCTTAAGTGCAACACCTATACCTAGAACCCTGCATATGTCTTTAACAGGAGTTCGTGATATAAGTGTAATTGAAACTCCACCAGAAGACAGGTATCCAGTTCAAACCTATGTGGTTGAATATAATGATCAGCTTATAAGAGACGCCATAATGAGAGAGCTTAATAGAGAAGGTCAAGTTTTCTTTGTTTATAACAGAGTTGAAGACATAAAAAATATGGCAGGATATCTTCAAAACCTAATACCAGAAGGTAAGGTAGGGGTAGCCCATGGACAGATGACAGAGAGAGAACTTGAAGCAGTAATGATGGAGTTTATGAATAAAAACATAGATATACTTCTATGTACAACCATAATTGAGACTGGTATAGATATTCAAAATGCAAATACCATGATAGTTTATGACTCAGATAGAATGGGATTATCTCAACTTTACCAATTAAGAGGAAGAGTTGGAAGGTCCAATAGAATAGCTTATGCATATTTTACCTATAAAAAGGACAAAATTTTAACTGAAGTAGCAGAAAAGAGACTGAAAGCTCTTAAGGACTTCACAGAGCTTGGATCAGGATTTAAGATAGCTATGAGGGATTTAGAAATAAGAGGAGCAGGAAACATAATGGGATCAGCTCAGCATGGACATATGGCAAGTATAGGATATGACTTATATTGTAGAATGCTTGAGGATACCATAAAGCTTATAAAAGGAGATATTGATAAGGAACCAATAGAAACATCAATGGATGTAAAGGTAGATGCTTATATACCAGATTACTATATAGAAGATGAGATTCAAAAGATAGAGGTTTATAAGAAGATTGCAGCCATTGATAATCTAGAGGACTTTAATGATATAGAGGAAGAGTTAAAAGATAGATACTCAGAAGTACCAGAACCAGTATATAATCTTATGAACATAGCTTATATAAGAAGTAGAGCAAAACTTATAGGAATAGATGATATAAAAGAAAAAGGCAATGAGGTAATATTCCAGTTTGAAAGCAAGGAAGCATTTAAAGAAGATGTTATGAGAGTAATTATGAAAACTTATGCTAAAAATATTATATTTAAGCTAGGAGAAAAGCCGGCATTTGCATTTAAAATCCCTACAATTAAAAAAGAAGAAATGCTTAAAGTATTTAGAGAGATGTTAGATCAAGTCATAGAACATACAAAAAAGTAAATAAATTGAATTATATGGAAAGTAGTGATATAATTTAAAGAGTTTAAATTTTGTTAATTTGAATAACCTTAGAAAAGAACTTATAATAAAGAAAGCAAACATAACCTAAATAAAAAGAAAAGCGGGGGAAGCTAAGTGAAAAAAGTTAAAAAATTATTAGCTGCAGTTATGGTAACATCTATGGCACTGTCTGCAGTTGGATGCAATATGATACAAAAAACTCCAGAGGCGGTGCAAAAGACTGTAGTTGGAAAGGTTGATGGAGAAAAAATAACAATAGCTGATGTAGATGAAAGAATGAAACCTATTGAAGATCAGTTAAAGAAGCAATATGGAGATGATTTCTTAAAGGATGAGACAGCAAAAGCTACATATGATGAAAAGAGAAAAATGGTTTTAGATGCCATTGTTACAGAAAAGGTCTTTTTAAAGAAAGCAACAGAATTAAAGTTTGATGAAGATAAAGATAAGCTTACAGAAGAGGTAGATAAGCAGTTTAATGAGATTAAGGAAGCTTATAAGGATGATGAAAAGTTCAATGAACAGATTAAGGCAGCAGGGTTAACTCAGGAATCTCTTAAGGATATGTTGAAGAATGAAGTGCTGTTTAAGAAAGTACAGGATCACATATTTAAGGATGTAGCTGTAACTGATGAGGCTGTTAAAAAGTTCTATGATGAAAATAAGGATACTAGTTTTGTAGAAAAGCCAGGTGCAAAATTATATCATATAATTGTTAAGGAAGAAGATAAGGCAAAGGAAATAAAGGCGAAGCTTGATAAGGGTGGAGACTTTGCAACCCTTGCTAAGGAATATGGAACAGATGGAACTAAGGAGAATGGTGGAGAATTAGGCTTTGTTGAGTATGATGCTCAAAACTATGATAAGGATTTTTTAGAAGCTGCAAGAAAGCTTAAAGAGGGAGAGGTATCAGGAGTAGTTAAGAGTAGCTTTGGATATCATATAATAAAAGCTACAGATCTTAGAAGTGAGCCTAAGGCAAAAGAGTTTGATACAGTTAAAGATCAAATAAAGGCTTATTTAGAAAATACTGAAAAAGATAAGGTATATACTTCTACTATTGAACAGTGGAAGAAGGACTTAAAAGTTGAAACTAAGGAAGATAAATTAAAATAAGAATATATAATAAAAATGCTAACCAGAAAGGTTAGCGTTTTTTTATGTACAAAAATTAAACTTAAGTGAAACTTAGCCATAATGGTAGTATCTTTGGTATCTATGGAATAAAGAAAATATAAACCCACAAATACGCATAAAATTACATCTTTAGACAAACAATATTATCGTAGATGATAAACATTATTCTTTTAGGAGGGAATTATATGAAGGCAACAGGTATTGTAAGACGTATAGATGATTTAGGTAGAGTAGTTATACCTAAGGAAATCAGGAGAACTTTGAGAATAAGAGAAGGAGACCCTCTTGAAATTTTTACAGATAGAGAGGGTGGAGTTATATTAAAAAAATATTCACCAATCGGAGAGTTATCTGATTTCTCAAAGGAATACACAGAAGCACTACAACAATCTATTGGTCATATTGTCCTTATATCAGATAAGGATGCGGTTATTTCAGTTAGCGGAGCCTCTAAGAAGGATTTCTTAGAGAAAAAGGTAAGTGATGAACTAGAAAAAATCATGGAAGGAAGAAAAACTATCCTCCTTGGAGGAGATGGGGGAAAAGTTATTTCCCTATATGGAGAAGAAAATCCAGAAGAGAAGTACTCAAGTCAAGTTATTTCTCCTATAATAGCTGAAGGTGATGCAATAGGCGCCGTTATAATGCTATCAAAAGAATCAGGAGAAAAGTTTAGTGAATTAGAAATGAAGCTTTCCGAAACTGCGGCAAGTTTTTTAGGAAAACAAATGGAACAATAATGAAAAGGCATGTGACTATTAACATAGTCACATGCTTTTATTTTTATAAATAATTATATTTATTAAGTATATGGAATCTAATAAAAGCTATATATGAAATTTATATTTAAAGATATATGGGACGATCATAATGGAATATATAGGAAAAAACAAGGTGAAACTATAAGCTATTTTATAAGGCATAAGTGTATTTACCTAAATCAATGAAATAAAGTTATATATTTATATTTAATAGGAATAATGGTTGATTTTTATAAATAAGAATTATGAGAAAGAAAATTTATCTTTAGATTTTATAATTTTAATACTTATTTTATTAAGGCTAAGGATTAGAATTGTAAGACTTTTAGATTTATTAGACTATAACTTAGCTTTAATAAGACCTTTATCTAGATTTAGGTCACTATATTTAAAGCTAAGAAGTACTTAATAGGAGGGGGAAGGATGAAGAAGCAGTCCTTAGTAAAAGGGACATTAATTTTAGCTTTAGCAGGAATTCTTGCTAAGGTTCTAGGGTTATTTTTTAGGTGGCCTCTTATAATGCTGGTAGGAGATGAGGGGGTTGCTTATTATCAGATTGCTTATTCTGTGTATATATTTTTTCTAGGAGTAGCATCAGGGGCACCAGTAGCTATATCTAAGCTAATAGCAGAGAGAGATGCCTTAGGTGATAAACAAGGAGTATTTGATATTTTTAAAACTTCAGTTTATATGATGCTAATTATTGGGGTTGGTGGAAGCGGTGTTATGATTTTATTAAGTAAACCACTTATAACCTTACTAAATTGGAATCCCAATGCATATCCATCTATGATGGCAATATCCTTAGCTCCATTTTTTATATCAATGATAATTTGTTACAGAGGTTTTTTTCAAGGAATGCAAAACATGAGTCCTTCAGCTATATCTCAATTAATAGAGCAATTAGGACGGGTAGTAATAGGAATAGGACTGGCTGTCTTATTAGTACCTATTAATAAGTCTTATGCTGTTGGAGGAGCTACTTTAGGAGCTACTGCAGGTGGAGTGTTAGCTTTAATTTACTTATGGAGAAAATATAGAAAAGAGAAGAAAAAAAGTAAAGTAAATATAGTAGGAAAAGCAAATTATATAATAATGGATAAATTAATAAGGGATGCAGTTCCTATATCTTTAGGAGCTACAGCTGGAAGCATAATGGCTTTAGTAGATACATTTCTAGTACCAAGACTGCTTTTAGAGTCAGGTATGGGGATGATAGAGGCAACAAAGGCTTATGGGCAGCTATCAGGAAAAGCTCACCTATTTGTAAATATACCACTTACATTATCAGTAGCCTTAAGTGTGTCATTAGTTCCAAGTATATCAGAGGCTTTGGCTCTTAATAAGTTAAAAGAGGTTCATGATAAGGCAGATATCTCTTTTAAATTATCCTCTGTTATAGCTCTACCTTCCCTTATGGGATTATTCTTTTTAGCTTATCCTATACTTAATATGGTTTTTCCAGGACAAAGTGAGGGCTATGAAATATTAAAGTATTTATCTATATCAATACCATTTATAATTTTTTATCAGACATCTACATCAATACTTCAGGGGGCAGGACATAATAAGGTTCCAGTAATAAGTTTAGTTATAGGCTGTATTATAAAGATTCTAGCATCATATTTATTGATACCTATTCCTGAAATAAACATATATGGGGCAGTTATTAGCTCTATAATTGGATATTTGATTCCCGTGATTATAAACATAATAGCATTAAAAAAAGTTTTAGGGTTTAAAATAAGGTATTATGATTCATTGATAAAACCAGCCTTTGCTAGTGTATTTATGATATTTTCCGTATTATTTGTATATAATAATTTAATAAATAAGGAATTTGGAACCAGCATAGCTTGCTTGATAGCAATTTTCTTAGGTGTTATTATATATGTATTGTTAATTATAGTATTTAAAATATTTAGCTATGATTATATAAAAAGTAAAATGGTTAATAGATAGGAGAAAAATTTATGATTAATATAGTGGGACTTGGCCCGGGGGCTAAAAACGCATTGACTTTAGGGGCTCTGGATATTTTAAAAAGTGCAGAGAATCTATACTTTAGAACAGAAAAGCACCCAACAGTAGATTATATAAAAGAGATAGGGATTAAGTTTAATACTTATGACTTTGCTTATGATAAGTTTGAAAGCTTTGATGAGGTATATGAGTTCATAGCAAAAGAGCTTATTGAAGCACATAATCTTTTGAAAAATATAGTATATGCTGTGCCAGGTCACCCTTTTGTTGCAGAAAAATCAGTAAATATTTTAATCAGTAAATGCGAAGAGCTTAACATAGAATATTCTGTATTACCTGCTGTAAGCTTTATGGATGCTATGATGGAGGTTTTAAAAATTGATCCTGTAGAAGGATTAAAAGTTATAGATGCCTTTGATATGGATAATCAAATTTTAGATAAAAGAATAGGAACTATAATAACTCAAGTATATGATCCATATATAGCCTCAGAGGTTAAGCTTAAGCTTTTAGAGTATTATAAAGACGATACAGAAATATATTTTGTGAGAGCCGCGGGAATAGAGGGATTAGAAAGTGTTAGAAAAATACCCTTATATGAGATAGATAGGCAAGCAGATATAGATTATTTAACTTCTCTTTATATACCAAGAGATGTAAGTAATACCAAAGATTTTAATGATTTATTAAAAATAATGGAGAAACTTAGAGGACCAGAGGGATGTCCTTGGGACAGGGAACAGACTCCAGAGAGCCTTAAAAAATATTTAATAGAAGAGAGCTATGAGGTGTTAGAAGCCATTGATGAAAAGGATGATAATAAGCTTATAGAAGAATTAGGAGATGTACTTCTTCAAATAGTTTTCCATGCAGAAATTGGAAGAGAGGAAGGGTTCTTTAATATAAATGATATAATAAATTCAATATGTAATAAGATGATATTAAGACATCCTCATGTTTTTAAAGATGTTAATTTATCCACTTCTGAAGAAGTTTTAGAACAGTGGGATGATATAAAGAGAAAAGAAAAGGGTATAGAAAGCTATGCAGAAGACATGAAGAAAGTGGCTAAGTCTCTTCCGGCATTGATTAGGGCAGAGAAGGTTCAAAAAAAGGCATCTAAGGTAGGGTTTGACTGGGATAAAGTTGAAGAGGCATTAGATAAGGTTTTAGAGGAATTTGTTGAGGTTAAAGATGTATATAATAAGGGGAATCAGTCAAGAATATTAGAAGAAATAGGAGATTTAATTTTTGCTACTGTTAATGTAGCAAGATTTTTAAATGTTGATCCTGAACTTGCTCTTGATAAAACAATAGAAAAATTTATTAAGAGATTCTCTTTTATAGAAGAGAGTGCAAAAGCAAAAGGCTTTGATCTTAAGGATATGACCTTAGAAGACATGGATGAACTATGGAATTTTGCAAAAAATAATGAAAAAATTTAAATGAAGAAGGATTTTTATAATTTTTGCAGAATATATCTTTAAGCAAGGCACAAAAAACCTTAATCTATTTACATATTTTCTGTTAACTATGTAGACGACTATGATAAATAGATATATAATAGGTTAATGTAAAGTTAATGCATTTAAATGATAACCATGAATACTATATTTAGTATTTTCTAATCATACCCTAAATTTAAGGAGGAAGTTAAAGTGAATAAAGCAGATTTAATCACAAAAATGGCTGAGAAGAGCAACTTAACAAAGAAGGATACAGAGGGTGCTTTAAAAGCCTTCATAGAAAGTGTTGTAGAAGCTTTAGAAGCTGGAGATAAGGTTCAATTAGTAGGATTCGGAACTTTCGAAGCTAGAAAGAGAGAAGAAAGAAAGGGAAGAAATCCAAAGACTAAGGAAGAAATAATAATACCAGCATCAATAGTGCCTGTATTCAAGGCAGGAAAAGAATTTAAGGATAGAGTAAATAAATAATTTATACTATCTTAAAAACCCGAGGTATCTCGGGTTTTTTTATTATATAATAGATTTATAGATATATTATAAAGTAAAATTAATTTAGGGACTTTACAACTCCTATTTTAGTCTTAAGAAGATGGGAGTAAAACTCTAAAGTTTCTAGATAAAAATGTGGAGGGAAAGTTATGAGATTAGATAAGTATTTAAAGGTATCAAGAATTATAAAAAGAAGAACTGTTGCAAAGGAAGCATGTGAAAGTGGTAGAGTATCAATTAATGGAAAAGTAGCAAAGGCAGGAACTGATGTAAAAGAGGGAGATACAATAGAAATAGCTTTTGCATCAAAGTATTTAAAAGCAAAAATAATTAATATAGCTGAACATGTTAGAAAAGAAGATGCAAATTCTATGTATGAGATATTACAGGGAGAAGAGGATAAAGAATAATAAAATTACTAAGATTTCAAAAATAAAGTGTCATATATAAGCCTTAAAATTCATAATATGATAAGGAAATAGGTATGGAGGGTTTATATATGGAGGTTAAGAAGGAAATAAATGTAGAAGATAAAAAGAGTAACTTATCCATGGAGAATAGAAAAAAACTATCCTTAACAGGAGTAATTGAAGTTTTAAGTTTTGATGAAGATAAGATAATATTAAACACTTTCCTCGGTGGGCTTACCATAAAGGGAGAGAAGTTAAAAATGAATAAGTTAGATGTTCAAAATGGAGAGGTAATAATTATAGGGTGTATAAATTCATATGTATATTCAGGTGTTGAAGCAAAGAAAGATAATAGAAGTTTACTAAAGAGGTTGTTTAAGTAGTATGGTAATATCTATAGATATGCAGGTTAAAATAGTTCTCTTTAGCTTTTTAGGCGGATTATTAACTGGAGTTCTATTTGACCTGTATAGAGTTTTAAGAGGATTTAACACTATAAAAATCATTATAATAATAGAGGATATATTGTTTTGGATACTATGCTCTATTGTAGTGTTTATATTTTTACTTTACACCAATTATGCGTTTATAACACCTTATGTCTATTTATGTTTAAGTTTAGGAATTTTATTTTATATTCGGGTAATAAGTAAAATCTTTTTAAAGGTTCAGTATAGCATGATAAAATATATATCAAAAACCTTTAGAGTTCTATTTAAACATATTATGTATCCATTTAGGATATTATTTTACAGTAAATACAAAAAATAAATATTAAACATATAAAAAATAGCTTGAATAAAAGTTAAAGAAAACTTACAATATACTTATGACAAAGTTCAATTTTTATGTAAAAGTAGGAGTATAATAAATGAAAAAGAGGTTAACATTTAAGAATATAATAATTATTTCATTAGTGGCATATAGTATATTTAGTGTTGTTAGCCAACAGCTAAAGATTAAAAACATAAAAAAAGAAATTGTTAAGCAACAAGACCAATTAGAGGTTTTAAAAGAAAAAAACCAAAAGTTACAGGATGAAGTAGAGTTATCTAAGAGTGACCTTTACATTGAAAAAATGGCAAGAGAGAGACTTGGGTATATAAAGAAACAGGAGACTCCTGTAATAGATAGTGCTAAAAAGTAAACAAAATTTGGTTTTATATTTAAATTTAAATATATACATTAATTATTTTAAGGAGGAGTCTTTTTAATATGACCTTAATGGCAGGAAACATTTTAGAAGGTACAGTGGTTAACATCACAAATTTTGGAGCTTTCGTAGAAATTGAAGGCAAAACAGGATTAGTCCATATTTCAGAGGTGGCAGATAGTTTTGTAAAAGACATTAGAGAGCACCTAAAAGAACAAGATAAAGTAAAGGTAAAAGTTATCTCTATTGATGATAATGGGAAGATAAGCTTATCTATAAAGCAAGCTACCCCTAAGAAGAAATCAGTTAAACCAATGGAAGTAGATTGGTCAGCTGATAAAGGTAGAAAGTCAGCTTCAAATTTTGAAGATATAATGTCTAAATTTTTAAAGGACAGTGAAGAAAGACTTCAGGATGTAAAGAAGAATTTAGATTCAAGAGGAAGAGGCTCAGGCAAAAGAAACCTTGGTTAGAGATATAACCCTATGATTTTTAATCATAGGGTTTTTTAATGGACATTATCATAAAGGCTTAATATGGAACTTTAGAAGAAATTAGTTATACTTTAATAAAAAAAAGAAAAAGTGTTGACATATGTTTTGAATTAGCTTATAATAAAACATGTCGCTAGGAATTGAGAAGGAAAATAACATGCTGAAGTGGCGGAACTGGCAGACGCACAGGACTTAAAATCCTGCGGTGGTTAAACACCGTACCGGTTCGATTCCGGTCTTCAGCACCAAATATCGCGGGATGGAGCAGTTGGTAGCTCGTCGGGCTCATAACCCGAAGGTCGTAGGTTCAAGTCCTGCTCCCGCAACCATAAATGGCGGAATAGCTCAGCTGGCTAGAGCATTCGGTTCATACCCGAAGGGTCGCAGGTTCAAGTCCTGTTTCCGCTACCATTCTCAATCATAACAAATATTTTGCTGAAGTGGCGGAACTGGCAGACGCACAGGACTTAAAATCCTGCGGTGGTTAAACACCGTACCGGTTCGATTCCGGTCTTCAGCACCAAATATCGCGGGGTGGAGCAGTTGGTAGCTCGTCGGGCTCATAACCCGAAGGTCGTAGGTTCAAGTCCTGCCCCCGCAACCATTTAATTTAATAGTTTTAATATGCTGAAGTGGCGGAACTGGCAGACGCACAGGACTTAAAATCCTGCGGTGGTTAAACACCGTACCGGTTCGATTCCGGTCTTCAGCACCAAATATCGCGGGATGGAGCAGTTGGTAGCTCGTCGGGCTCATAACCCGAAGGTCGTAGGTTCAAGTCCTGCTCCCGCAACCATAAATGGCGGAATAGCTCAGTTGGCTAGAGCATTCGGTTCATACCCGAAGGGTCGCAGGTTCAAGTCCTGTTTCCGCTACCAGAAGAGTTCATGATTATCATGGACTCTTTTTGTTATGTAAAAAATTAATATTAAAGAAAAATATATTATTTAGAATTTATGTTATCTATTAGGCTTAAAAACTTAATAACATAAATTAGATCATGGATAAGAATAAGGATTATAAGAATTATGAAATAGCTTGACTATAATTTATGGGAGAAAGAATGTGAAGTGATATAAGGTTTATTATAGAATATGCATTATATATGCATAAAAATACCTATTGGTTATTTTAACACAAACCTGTAAACGTTTATATAAGCGAGCTTAGAAAAGATTTAAAATAAAAACAAAAAATATCTTGCATAATTATACTTGATTATTGTATAATTATTCATAAGTTAAAAGAGTTTATACAAGGGGGCTATATAAAATGAATAAAAAATTTTTAAAGAATATAATATGTTTAAGCTTAATATCAATTTTAGGAATGTCTATGATTGCATGTGGTAAAAAAGGAGAATCTGAAAAGGTAACTGATAAGAAAAAGATAGTTGTTGGTACTTCAGCAGATTATCCACCTTATGAGTTTCATAAAATAATAGATGGGAAAGATACCGTAGTAGGTTTTGATATTGAAATAGCAAAAGAAATAGCAAAAGATTTAGGAGCAGATCTTGAAATAAATGAAATGAAGTTTGATGGATTACTAGCAGCTATTTCAACAAAGAAGGTAGATATGGTATTAGCCGGTATGAACCCTACACCAGAAAGAAGTAAGAGTGTAGATTTTTCAAATATATATTATACAGCAGACCATTCAGTTATGGTTAAGAAGGAAAATAAGTATAAGTTTAAGGATAAGTCTTCCTTTAAGGGTGTGAAGGTAGGAGTACAAAAGGGATCTATTCAAGAAAATTTGGCTAAGGAGCAACTTGAGGGAGCAGATCTTAAAATGCTAGGAAAGGTAACAGAACTTATATTAGATCTTCAAAACAATAAGGTTGATGCTATTGTGGTAGAGACACCAGTGGCAAAAGCTTATGCTGACAAAAATAAAGATATAGATATAACGGGAGTTACTTTTAATATTAACAAAGAAGAACAAGGATCAGCAGTAGCTGTAGCTAAAGGAAATGAAGAATTAAAGAAATCAATAAATAAAACATTAGATAGATTAATTAAAGAAGGAAAGATTGATGAATTTGTGGTAAATGCAAATAAGTTAGTTGAGTAGTAGATAAGGAGAATAGTATATGGATTTTGGATTTATTACAGAGTATTATCCTTATTATTTAGAAGGGGTAAAGTACACAATTATATTAGCCTTTTTTACTATAGCATTAGGAATAATACTTGGACTTGCACTATGTTTAATGAAAATTTGTAACAATAAATTAGTAAAGGGTATAGCCACTGCTTATATAGAATTTATCAGAGGTACACCTTTATTAGTACAATTACTTATAATATACTATGGGCTTCCTGCTATTGGAATAAAATTTGATAGTATTTCATTTTTGGGGTCAAATTTTCCAGATTTAATCGCTGCAATAATAACCCTATCTTTAAATTCCGCAGCCTATGTTGCAGAGATAATAAGAGCAGGTATTGAAGCTGTTGATAAAGGGCAAATGGAGGCAGCTAGAAGTTTAGGTATGAATAAGGGTATGGCTATGAAGTATATAATAATTCCTCAAGGGTTAAAGAATATTTTGCCAGCTTTAGGAAATGAATTTATAACAATTATAAAAGAATCTTCTATAGTATCTGTTATAGGCATTAAGGAACTTATGTTTAATGCAGATATTGTAAGAAGTACTACATTTAAGCCTTTTGAGCCTTTAATAGTAGCAGCAGCAATATATTTTATTTTAACCTTTAGCTTATCAAAACTAATAGCTTATTTTGAGAGGAGGATGAAGGTAAGTGATTCGCATTAAAAATTTAAGTAAAAACTTTGGGAGTAATGAAGTCCTAAAAAATGTGGATGAGCATATAAAGAAGGGGGAAGTGGTTGTTGTTATAGGTCCCTCAGGTTCAGGAAAGTCTACATTTTTAAGATGTTTAAACTTACTGGAGAATCCATCTAAGGGTAACATAGTTTTTGATGGAGAGGATATTACAAGTGAAAAAATATCTATAGATAAGGTTAGATCAAAAATGGGAATGGTTTTTCAAGGGTTTAATTTATTCCCTCATAAAAGTGTAATTGATAATATAATTTTGGCACCTATGAAGGTTAAAAATATTAGTAGAGAAGAAGCCACCACTATAGCATACAAGCTTTTAGATAAGGTTGGACTTAAGGATAAAGGAGATGCATACCCATCATCTTTATCAGGAGGTCAAAAGCAAAGAATTGCTATAGCTAGGGCCTTAGCCATGGAACCAGAGGTTATGCTATTTGATGAGCCTACTTCTGCATTAGATCCAGAGATGGTAGGAGAAGTTTTAAATGTAATGAAGGATCTTGCTAAAGAAGGAATGACTATGGTAGTTGTTACTCATGAAATGGGATTTGCAAGAGAAGTTGGGGATAGAATACTATTTATGGATGGCGGAAAAATATTAGAACAGGGAGATCCAGAAGATATTTTTGAAAATCCTAAAAATGAGAGAACTAAGGAATTTTTATCTAAGGTTCTATAAAAGGACCAGTAAAATAAAGTGAGACTTATTTCTATAGGTAGCTGTGCCTAGAAGGCGCTTAATAATTCTTACTTTAAGATTCAAGAGGTAGAGGGTTAAAAATTTAAGATCTGTAAATAAAATACTAAGAAGTTATTAGAGATAAAATATGCCCTATAGAGTAGATAGTTAAAAATCTACCCTATAGGGTTTTTATTATTAAAATTTACATAGGAATTTAACTAAAATACTACAAGATTTTTAATTACTTACCTTAACTTACTCTTTTATAAATTCTTTAAAACTGCAGAGTTGAAGCATTTATGAACTATATTTTAAATCAAAACTAATATAAATGATTTTTCGTTTTAAAAATAGATTTTGAAGTTTATTGGAAGAAATATAGGGTAAAAAAATAAGTTAATTTTTAAAATTCGAGGTTTTAAGAGAGAGAAAAATATATTCCTAAAATTAATCCACAAATTAATCCTTATTTTTGACAATGACGACAAAGGTAGAAAGTTATAAATAAATATAATATACACAATATATGCTATAAATTACTTTTTAGAGTATATATATTGTGGATAATCAATAGAGAGTTGTGGATAACATGGTAAAGATATATTGAAAATAAAGTAATTTATGTGTTTTGTTTTTTCTATATTTCTGTATTTATGTAATATGGTTTTTTGTAATTAGCAGAGTTTATGACAATAACTTCCAAATGGGTTTGCTATAATTAGTAATACAAAATTACAAAAAATGGTAGGGGGTAAGTAGATGCAGATAGGAGCGCAAGTAAGCAGTTACGAAAGGATTAATAAACATAGAAGTGAGAAGAAGGTTATAAAAAGTACAGTTAATTTAAAGTTCATAGCATATTTTATAAGTGCTATTTTTATAAGTAGGGTTACTATGATAAATAATACAGCCCCATTTGGAGTAGCTTTAGCATTAACCATGATTAATCATAAGAAAGATAGGTTACCTTTGGCAGTAGGAGTGGGGAGTTTTATAGGGTATATGACGTTATTTAATACCATAGGAGAATTACCATTATATCTTATAATGTTAGCTGGGATAACTTCTATTAATTATGGTATTAAATCTTTAAAAGTAATTCAAAAGGTTTTTATTTCTATGATATTTATGTTAGGAATTATGATTTTATACAGATATATGATAAATAACTATACATTAGCGGTGGTACTTTTAACTGCTATATTTCATTTAGCCTGTATCTTCCCAATATATTTTATTATGGATTATGCCATAATATGCAGCGGAGAAATAAAAACTAAACATTTATTTAAAAATGAAGAAATAATAAGCATGGCAATAGTTCTATCCCTTATTATTTCAGGAACTTGGGGATTAGATATATTTAATGTAAGCTTTAGAAATTTATTAGCATTATTTTTTATAATGATAATTTCATATATAAATGGAAGTGCTGTAGGAGCAGCTACAGGAGTGGCCATGGGAGTAATAGTTGGGGTATCTTCTAACAATATGATTAATTTTATAAGCATATATGGAGTATGTGGACTAATAGTTGGAGTATTTAAGGAGACAGGTAAGTGGCTTACAGCCTTAGCTTATTTAGTTATATTCTGCATTTTAAAACTTTACTCAGGTATATCAGAAGATATAAAGATTATAGAAGGGGTTATCACATCAGGAGTCTTTCTTTTAATACCTGCAAGAATATATGATAGATGGATTGTTGAGCTAGACTGGGAAAGAAAACAAGAGATTATAGGACAAGACTATATAGAAAAGATAAAGGAGGTTTTTGAGGAGAAGCTAAAAGGATTTTCATCTATATTAAATTCTACGTCTACTATACTTAATGACCTAGTAGATAATGACAGGCTGGTTATGAAACAGAAAAGTAGTTCTTTAATAGAAAATTTAGCGGAAAAGGTTTGTGGAAAATGTGATATGAAGAATATATGTTGGAAGAGGGAGTTTCACAACACCTACATAGCCTTTGGGGAACTTATACAAAATTATCAAGAGAATACTTATAAGATCCCAAGGCAACTTCAAGAAAAATGTGTGAAAAGAACTATGCTTATTAATTGTACAGAAGAGATTGTAAATAATTATATTATAAGTGAAATGTGGAGAAAAAGATTAAGTGAAGGAAGGGAGATTTTATCAGGACAAGTAAAGAATATGGCAAATACCATAGAGGAGATTGTAGAAGATTTTAATAAGGAGGTTTCTTTTAATATAGAGCTTGAAAAAACTTTAAGGAGGGTTTTAAATAAAAAGTCACTAAAGGTTAATGATATATTATGTTATGAAGACAGAAATTCAAGACTTCATATAAAGTTGACTAAGGAGGCATGTGGTGGTAAGGAAAAATGTATAAAGCAGGTTCTTCCTTTGATAAATGAGGCATCAGGAAGATTAATGTGCGTTGGAGATGAGGGGTGCATAGTAGATAGCAATACTAAGAGATGTACAATTTGGTTTGAGGAAACTCCAAAGTTTCATGTTTCATCTTTTGTAGCTAGAGAGAGCAAAGAAGGGGAGAAATTTAATGGAGATAGCTATAGCTATGGAAAATTAAAAGATGGAACTTATATGACAATCCTAAGTGACGGCATGGGATCAGGGCCTGAAGCTCATAGGGAAAGTAAAGCGGCTGTAGAGCTTATAGAAAAATTTACTGAGGGGGGATTTAGTAAAGAGACTGCTATAAATACTGTTAATTCAGTAATGAGTATAAGATGTTCAGAGGAGGATAAGTTTTCTACATTAGATTTAAATAGTATAGACCTTTATAGTGGAGAAATGACATTTATGAAGGTAGGAGCGGTAGCAAGCTTTATAAAATCAGGAGATGATGTTGATGTAATAAGTTCTAAGACTTTGCCTATTGGAGTTTTAGATAAGGTGGATGTAGATGTTACAGAAAAAAATATTGGAAATGGAGATATGATAGTAACTATAAGTGATGGTATTATGGATTCTATTGAAGGAGATTGGATATTATCATACTTAAGGAAAAACACTTCTAATAATCCTAAGGATTTAGCTACTGACATAATTAATAAGGTTAAAGATTTAAGTGGAGGCAAAGCCAAAGATGACATGACGGTGATTGTATCTAAGGTTTATAATTTATACTAAGGCACTCCTTCTGGAGTGCTTTTATTTATTAATAAACTTATATCTTCACATTTGAAAAACTATGGTATAATAAATTTATTATTACATTACTAGGAAGTGGGGAAATGATAGTAAAGGTTAGAGATTTTGTTAAAGAAAACAATATGATATCTAAGAATGATAAGGTATTAGTTGCTTTATCAGGAGGACCAGATTCTATTTGTTTAATACATATATTAAATGAACTTAAAGAGGAACTTGGTATAGAGATAATGGCAGCCCACTTAAATCATTGTTTAAGAGGAGAGGATGCTAATAAGGATGAGGAGTATGTAAGGAAGTTTTGCAGAGACCTAAAAATTCCTTGCTATATAAAAAGAGTAGATATAAATAGCTATGCTAAGGAAAAAGCATTATCAAGTGAAATGGCAGGACGGGAAGCTAGGTATGAATTCTTTAATGAATTAAAGGAAGAGTTTAATATTAATAAGATAGCAGTGGCCCATAACTCAAATGATCAGGCAGAGACTGTTATTATGAGACTTATGAGGGGGACAGGAATAGAAGGACTTATGGGAATAAGACCTGTTAGAGAAGATGTTTATATAAGACCTATACTATCTTTAAGTAGATATGAAATAGAAAAATATTGTGAGGATAATAAGCTTTCACCTAGAATAGATAAGACAAATTTAGAGACCATATATTCTAGGAACAAGGTTAGACTTGAGCTGATTCCTTATATTGAGAAAAATTTTAATGAAGATATTATAAATACCCTAAATAGATTTTCACAGACCCTTAGTGTTGACAATGATTATATTCAAAGTATATGTGAAAATAAATTTAGTGTTTTTTGTTCTTTAAAAAACAATAGGGTAATTATTAAGAAGGAAGCTTTTAATGAACATGAAGCGATTATTACAAGAATTATAAGAAAAGCTATAGAGAAGCTTAAGGGAAGTATATATAATATAGAGAGAGTGCATATATATGATATAATTTCCCTAAGTAGACAAGAAACAGGAAAGAGTATAAACTTACCTTTAAGTTTAATAGCTAGTAACACCTATGGTGATGTAGTTATAGGATTTAATAAAAGTAAAGAAAAGGTAAATAAGCAATCAATTTATAAAGCAATAACTCACTTAGATAAGGATGAACTTTTAAAGGGAATAGTAATTAAAGAAAAATTTTTAGATTATAAAGTAGAATTAAGGCTTGTAGGAAGTAATGAAGTGATAGATTTTAAAAGCTCTAATTTTATTAAGTACTTTTCAATTCCTTCCTTAGACTTTAATATAAAGGTAAGAGGAAGAGAAGATGGAGATAAATTTACTCCATATGGAATGAAGGGAAGTAAAAAGTTAAAAGATTTATTTATAGATTTAAAAGTAGATAGAGAAGATAGAGACAAAATACCACTACTTCTTATAAATGATAACATAGGATGGATAGTGGGATATAGAGTTAGTGAAAAGTTTAAAATAAATAAAAAATCAAAATATATTTTAGAGGTAAAATTTGAAAGTGAGGAATAAATGTATGCATAAAGATCTTAAGGAAATATTACTTACTGAAGAGCAAATTAAAGCTAAAGTTAAGGAATTAGGAGAGAAAATTAGTAAAGACTATGAAGGTAAAGATCTTGTTTTAATTGGAGTCTTAAAGGGGTCAGTAATGTTTATGTCAGACCTAATGAAAGAGATTAAAGTTCCAGTATCCATAGATTTTATGGCAGTTTCAAGTTATGGGTATTCTTCAGAAACATCAGGTGTTGTAAGGATTTTAAAAGACTTAGATTATGACATTGAAGATAAACATGTTTTAATTGTTGAAGATATTATAGATTCTGGGGTTACTTTAAAGTATTTAGTGGAATACTTAAAAGGTAGAAAACCTAAAAGTGTAGAAATAGCTGCTTTATTACATAAGCCAGAAAGAACAAAGGTAGAGGTTAATGCAAAATATTTAGGATTTACTGTTCCTGATCATTTCCTAGTAGGATATGGACTTGATTTTGCTGAAAGATATAGGAATTTTCCTTTTGTAGCTGTTCTTAAAGAAGAAGTTTATAAATAATTAGTTTTTAATTTGTTGTAATACTAATAATCATATGTTAAAATTTTTATAGTTATTTTACAGTAATTTCAAAGAGAGGGGGGCCAAACAAGTATGAAAAAATTTTCAAGTTTAACGGCCTGGATAGCTGTACTAATAATGATTGTAATTGCAGCAGTAACTTTGGCTGAGACTAATAAGTCAAGTAATGCTATACCATTTAATGATTTCCAAAAACAATGGACTCAAAACAACATAAAGAGCTTTAAGCTCAAAGATGATAATATGACGGTGGAGGGAACATTAAGTAATGGCAATACTTATGTAACAATAGTGCCAGCGCAAAGACTGTTTCAATTTATAGCGGCTAATCCAAATGATAATATAAAAGAGTTATATGAGCCACCAACACAACTTCCAGGGTGGATTAATATAATACCAACAGTTGTTCTTATAATAATGCTATTTGCATTATGGTTTCTATTTATGCAACAATCTCAAGGCGGTGGAGGAAGCAGAGGTGTAATGAACTTTGGAAAAAGTAAAGCGAAGCTTGCCACACCAGATAAGAGAAAGGTTACATTTAAAGATGTAGCAGGAGCAGATGAGGAAAAGCAAGAACTTTCAGAGGTGGTGGATTTCTTAAAGAATTCTAAGAAGTACACAGACCTTGGAGCAAGAATACCTAAGGGAGTCCTTCTAGTAGGACCACCAGGAACAGGTAAAACATTACTTGCTAAAGCTGTTGCAGGAGAGGCTAATTCACCATTCTTTAGTCTTTCAGGATCTGACTTTGTTGAAATGTTTGTTGGAGTAGGTGCATCTAGAGTTAGAGACCTGTTTGATCAAGCAAAGAAGAATGCACCATGTATAATCTTTATAGATGAAATTGATGCAGTAGGTAGACAAAGAGGAGCAGGACTTGGTGGTGGTCATGATGAAAGAGAACAGACATTAAATCAACTTCTTGTTGAGATGGATGGTTTTGGTGTTAATGAAGGAATAATTATGATTGCAGCTACTAACAGACCTGACATATTAGATAGAGCTTTACTTAGACCAGGTAGATTTGACAGACAAATTCTTGTTGGAGCTCCAGATGTTAAAGGTAGAGAAGAAATATTAAAGGTTCATACAAAGAACAAACCTTTATCAGATGATGTTAAGCTAGATGTACTAGCAAAGAGAACTCCAGGGTTTACTGGAGCAGATCTTGAGAACTTATCTAATGAGGCTGCATTACTTGCAGTTAGGGAAGAAGATAAAGTTATAAGTATGGATCATATGGAAAATGCTATAATGAAGGTTATAGCAGGACCAGAGAAGAAGAGTAGAGTTAAGAATGAGCATGAGAGAAAATTAACTGCTTATCATGAGGCAGGGCATGCTATTGTTACTAGAGCTCTTCCAAATGCAGATCCAGTTCATGAAATAAGTATAATACCTAGAGGTATGGCTGGAGGTTACACTTTAAGCTTACCTAAGGAAGATAGATCTTACACATCAAAGGCTTGGCTTCTTGATGAAATGGTAATTTTACTTGGTGGTAGAGTTGCTGAAAAGTTAATCTTAGGAGATATAAGTACAGGAGCTAAGAATGATATTGATAGAGTAAGCTCCATATCTAGAAAAATGATTATGGAATATGGAATGAGTGATGCTTTAGGACCAATATCTTATGGAGCTGATCATGATGAAGTGTTCCTTGGAAGAGATCTTGGACGTGGAAGAAACTTTAGTGAAGAAGTAGGATCTAAGATCGATAGAGAAATTAAAAGTTTAGTTGATAATGCTTATAAGAGAGCAGAAGATATACTAACAGAACATATGAGTAAGCTTCATGCTTTAGCAGCAGTTCTTCTTGAAAAAGAGAAGGTTGATGGAGTAGAGTTTGAAGAATTATATAGTAATTCATAAAATTTATGATACAAAGAGGTTATAGCTAAGCTATGACCTCTTTACTTTACCTAAGTTAATTAGAATGATAAGCTAATTTAAGTTTTTAAAATAGTTTTATAAAGAAATTTTATTGAATCATATATTTTAAATATATCTATATATATAACTTATAGATGATTTATATTGTATAGAAAATCTTTATAGTATATATAGTTATTACCTATTAGAAATTAAAAGCTTGATATAATAAGGATTAATATAATATTATAATATTTAATAAATTAAAGTAATGAATTTTTTTATGCTTTATTAGGATTTACACCAGTGATATAATTTATCTATAGATATAGGCAATATAAGTAATGACCACTTTCAAACTAATAAATGAATTGAAAGGAGGAAGGCTTCCAAATAAAAAATATGGTAGCCGAATATAATTATGAAAACAGATATAGAAATAGCACAAGGTGCTAAAATTAAGCCCATATTGGATATTACAAAAGAACTTGGAATAAATGAGGATAATGTAGAGCTTTATGGTAAATATAAATGCAAATTATCTTTAAACATATTAGATGAATTAAAGGAAAAAGAAGATGGGAACCTAATACTAGTTACTGCTATAAATCCAACTCCAGCAGGAGAGGGAAAGTCAACAGTTACTGTAGGTCTTGGTCAGGCTTTATGTAAAATAAATAAAAAAGCTGTAATAGCTTTAAGAGAACCCTCTTTAGGACCAGTTTTTGGTGTTAAGGGAGGAGCAGCAGGAGGAGGATATGCTCAAGTTGTTCCTATGGAAGATATAAACCTTCACTTCACAGGAGATATGCATGCTATAACAGCAGCTAATAATTTACTATGTGCTGCTATAGACAATCACATACATCAAGGAAATAACTTAAGAATTGATGCAAGAAGAATAATATTTAAAAGAGTATTAGATATGAATGACAGAGCTTTAAGAGATATAGTTGTAGGGATGGGTGGTAAACCTAATGGATTCCTAAGAGAAGATGGATTTATGATAACTGTTGCATCTGAGGTAATGGCTATATTATGTTTATCAAAGAACCTTATGGATCTTAAGGAGAGAATGGGTAATATATTAATAGCTTACAATTTAGATGGAGAACCAGTGTATTGTAAGGATTTAAAAGCAAATGGGGCTATGGCTATGCTTATGAAGGATGCCATAAAACCTAATCTTGTTCAAACTTTAGAAAATACTCCAGCTATAATACATGGAGGACCTTTTGCAAATATTGCTCATGGATGTAATAGTTTAATGGCAACAAAAATGGCATTAAAGCTTGGAGATTACGTTGTTACAGAAGCAGGGTTTGGAGCTGACCTTGGAGCTGAAAAGTTCTTTGACATAAAGTGTAGGTATGGAGAGCTTTCACCAAAGTGTGTAGTTATAGTAGCTACAGTAAGAGCTTTAAAGCATCATGGAGGAGTTAAGAAGGAAGACTTAAATACTCCTAACGTAGAAGGATTGAAAAAGGGTATGGAAAACCTTGAAAAGCAAATAGAAAATATACAAGGATTTGGAGTACCAGTAGTTGTTGCTATAAATAGATTCATACATGATAGTGAAGAAGAACTTAAAACTATAGAAGAGTTCTGTAATAGTAAAGATGTTAAAGTTTCTCTAGCTGAAGTATGGGCGAAAGGTGGAGAAGGTGGAGTAGATTTAGCAGAAGCTGTTATAGAGAGTATAGAAAATAAAAAGAGTAATTTTGAAACCTTATATGATGTTAATCTAACAATAAAAGAAAAGATAGAAAAAATAGCGAAAACAATATATGGAGCTAGCGGTGTAGCCTTTACAGCACAGGCTTCTAAGCAAATTAAGGAATTAGAAAAATTTAATTTAGATAAAATGCCTATATGTATGGCAAAGACCCAGTATTCATTATCAGATAATCCAAGTCTTTTAGGTAAGCCTCAAGGATTTGAGGTAACAGTTAAAGAGGTTAGGGTATCAAATGGGGCAGGATTTATCGTTGCTTTAACAGGAGATATAATGACTATGCCAGGACTTCCTAAGGTTCCAGCAGCTGAAAAGATGGATATATTAGAAAATGGAGATATTGTAGGTTTATTTTAAAATAAGATAAAGAATAATAATGTTTAAAACCCCTAACATTTAAATGTTAGGGGTTTTATAATTATTAAATCTTATATTAAAGTAATATTATGTGATTTAGCAATAGATAAATGATTTATGCTATAAAGAGATTATTAGCATAAGTCATTTTTTATTGCACAAAATACAGTAGAATATTTAAATAAGAGGAGTTGTTTTTACATGATTAAAAGAGAATCTATACATAATGATGGGTTTTTGATTTATATAAATTAGTGATTATAATAAAGAAAAGGGTATACATTAGACTTTATTAAGAAAAAATATAAAATGAAATGAAATGAAAAATATAAGAAACAAAAAAATCATGAAAACATTTAGTGACAATAGAATATACAGAAAAATGAATTAAAACTTGCAGAAAATATATACATATGGATAAAAATATGATATTATAGTATGAGGATTATGAATAAAATATTGTATTAGTCATAATTTTATTTGAAATACATGTAATGGTTTTCTTAATTAAAATTTATAAAACATCCAATCGAGGAGGGTTATTATGGATAAGATTGAAGAGTTAATTGAAAAAAAACATAACATCCGCCAGGGTGGGGGACAAGATAAGCTTGAAGGACAACATAGTCAGAATAAATTAACTGCAAGAGAAAGAATTAATTTATTATTGGATGAAGGCTCATTTATTGAAATAGGAACATTTTTAAAGGACTCTACAGTTATAGCAGGCTATGGAACCTCTCAAGGAAAGTTAGTATATGTTTATAGCGAGGACTATACAAAGAATGGTGGCTTAATGAATAAGGCATCAGGAGAAAAAATAGCTAATATAATGGAAATGGCGTTAAAGATGGGTGCTCCCTTAGTTAAAATACTTGACTCGGCAGGAGGAGATATAAAAGACGGATTAAATACCCTTCTAGCTTATTCAAAGATTACAAATCTAACAGCTAAGCTTTCAGGAGTTGTTCCGCAAATATCTTTAGTTTTAGGCCATTGTGCTGGAATATCAGCAGTGACAGCGGCTATGAGCGATTTTACTATAATATCAAAGGAAACTGGAAGGTTATATGTTAACCCAGCTTTAGATTTAAGTAATAAGGAAGAAAAATTTATTGGTGTTTCACAGTATGGTGAAGGAGAAAAGGTTTTAAATAATGGAGGAGCTACTATAGCTTGTGATAATGATAAAGAAGTATTAGCTATGGCTAAAAAAATAGTTCAGCTTATGCCTTCTAATAATATGGAAAAACCTTTTATTGAAAATGAGGATAATAAGGGATTTATACAAGAATCTTTAGATGAAATGTGTAAATCTAATAAAATAAATAAGAGACATTTATCTATGGAAATATTTGATGATAATTCTTATATAGAACTTTTTAAGAGTGATGAAGATGTTGTTTTAACTACTCTTGGAAAAATAAATGGCTTAAGTGTAGGGGTTATGGTTGTGGCTCCAGAACATAATGAATATTTAAATATAAAATCCCTAGATAGGTTAACTAGGTTTGTTAAGTTATGCGATTCTTATCACATACCTTTAGTAACCTTTGTAGATGCAGAAGGATTCTCTTCTACATTAAAAGAGGAAGAAAATGGACTAGTTCTTTCTATAGCTAAATTAACTTATTCTTTAGCAGAGGCTACGACACCTAAGGTTGCTATAATAGTTGGTAAGGCATATGGTTCTGCATATGTAACCTTAAGCAATAAAGAAGGGGCCTTCGATATGGTTTATGCATGGCCTAATGCTAAGATAGCAGTTACAACACCAGAAAAAATTATCATGGCTCTTAATAGGGATGAGATAACAGGAGCTAGTAATCCAAAAGATAAGGAAAAAGAAGTTATCACATCTTTAGAAACAGAGATAACAAGCCCTTATAAGGCAGCAGAGCTTGGGTTTATTGATGACATTATAGTTCCAAAAGAAACAAGAGCAAGATTATTTATGACCTTAGATATGCTACAAACTAAGAAAGTGATAAAATATCCTAAAAATCATGGAACTATACTTATATAAAAGGAGGAGAAGCTATGAGTTTCGTTGAAAAATTAAGCTTTTCAGGTATAGTTACTTTAGTATCTATGCTAATAGTTTTTATAGTGCTAATAGTATTGATGTTTGTTATAAAGCTTCAAAGTAAAATTTTAACTTCTATTGTTTCAGATAATAAGAATAAAGTTAAAGAAACTAAGGAAGAAAAACAAGAGATTAAAAAAGAAGATAATGTAGTTATTATTGAAGAAGAGGTAGACCTTAGAGATGACTATGAACTAGTTGCTGCTATAATGGGAGCATTATGTGCAGAGACTGGTAGTAGTGCGTCAGATCTTAGAATAAAAAGTATAAAAAGAATTGAAAATAATAATTGGAACAGATTTTCTTTATAATTTTAGAGAAATGAATTCTATTATTCCTATATTTATTATGAAATATTAATAATATTTTGAGGAGGAAAAGTAATTATGATAAAAAAATATAACATAACAGTTAATGGATGTGCTTATCAAGTTGAGGTTGAAGAAGTAAAGGAATTCACAGAAGCAGTTCAACCTGTAGTGCAAAAGACTGTGGCAGCACCTGCAACACAAAAGGTAGTAGAACCTGTAAAGGAAACAAGTGTTAAAGAGGCACCAAAGGCAGTAGCTGGTGGAGAAAAGATAGAGTGCCCAATGCCAGGAACAATACTTAAAGTTAATATAAGTGAAGGTCAAACTATTAAAAAAGGAGATGTTTTATTCGTTCTTGAAGCTATGAAGATGGAAAATGAAATAATGTCTCCAGTAGATGGAAAGGTAGCTCAAGTAGCAGTGCAAAAAGGAGCAGCTGTTAATACTTCTGATTTACTTGCTGTTATAGAGTAACAAGAAAGGAATTGATAACTATGAATATAGGAGAGGTTTTAACGAATCTTTGGCAAAGCTCAGGATTTGCAAATATAACGATAAATGAAATTATAATGATATCTGTTGCTTGTGTTCTTATATACCTTGCAATAGCAAAACAGTTTGAGCCACTACTACTTCTTCCTATAGCTTTTGGTATGCTACTTGTAAATTTACCACTTGCTAATATAATGGGAGCTCCAGAAGGAACAAGTTCAGGAGGATTACTATACTATCTATATCAAGGGGTTAAGCTTAATATATATCCACCACTTATATTTTTAGGTGTTGGAGTAATGACAGACTTTGGACCACTTCTTGCTAATCCGTCTTCAGTTCTAATGGGGGCAGGAGCACAATTTGGAATATTCTTTGCTTTTACTCTTGCTATACTTTTAGGATTCACACCTCAAGAGGCAGCATCAATAGGTATAATTGGAGGAGCGGATGGTCCTACAGCTATATTTTTAACCAGTAAATTAGCTCCAACACTTTTAGGACCAATAGCAGTTGCAGCTTATTCATATATGGCATTGGTACCTATGATACAGCCACCTTTAATGAAACTTTTAACTACTGATGAGGAAAGAACGGTTAAAATGGGACAGTTAAGAGAAGTTAAAAAGGTGGAAAAAATAGTATTCCCTATAGTGGTTGCTATACTAGTAATATTACTATTACCATCTGTAGCACCTTTAGTTGGAATGCTTATGCTTGGTAATTTATTTAAAGAGTCAGGAGTGGTAGGAAGACTAACAGATACTGCTCAAAATGGATTAATAAATGTAATTACTATATTCCTTGGTACTTCTGTAGGAGCAACTGCTAAAGCAGATGTTTTTATAAGAGTTGATACTCTTAAAATAATTGCTATTGGTATGACAGCCTTTGCTGTGGCAACTATAGGGGGGCTTATAATAGGAAAGATAATGTATAAGGTAACTAAGGGAAAGATAAATCCATTAATTGGATCAGCAGGAGTTTCAGCAGTACCTATGGCTGCAAGGGTTTCTCAGGTAGTTGGACAAGAGTATGATAAGTCAAACTTCCTTCTTATGCATGCTATGGGACCTAACGTTGCAGGGGTTATAGGATCAGCTGTGGCCGCTGGTGTACTTTTATCAATGTTTGGATAAAGTATAAAAAATCTTGACAAAAAACAACGCCTTGTTACAATAATATTAATAAATCATGTATTCAAGATATATAAATATGTGATAAAATAATAATGATACAATAAAAGCAGCTTTTTAGCTGCTTTTATAATTATATAGAGGCGGTGTACATAATGATATTACTTGTAGATGTGGGGAATACCAATGTGGTGTTGGGGATTTTTGATGATAGCTCTAGTGAGTTTATAGCTAATTGGAGAATATCTACAGATTCTAAAAAAACATCTGATGAATATGGTATACAAGTCATGCAATTATTTAGTAATAATAAACTAAAACCAGAGGGCGTTAAGGGTGTTATAGTTTCTTCTGTTGTTCCCAATATAATGTACTCTTTAGAGGCTATGATAAAAAAATACTTCCATATAGAACCACTTATAGTGGGACCAGGAGTTAAGACAGGTATTAACATAAAGTATGATAATCCTAAAGAGGTTGGTGCGGATAGGATAGTAAATGCAGTAGCAGCCCATTATATATATAAAAAGTCATGTATAATAATAGACTTTGGAACTGCAACCACATTTTGTGCCCTAAGGAAAAATGGAGATTATCTCGGAGGAACAATATGTCCAGGGATACAGATATCCTCAGAAGCACTTTTTGAAAGAGCAGCAAAGCTTCCAAGAGTAGAGCTTGTAAGGACTCCTAGTGTAATAGGAAAGAATACAGTTTACAGTATGCAAGCAGGAATAGTCTATGGATATATAGGTCAAGTTCAATACATAGTATCAAAGATGAAAAAAGAGATGATAGCTTTAGGGGAAGAAGAGCCTTATGTTATTGCTACAGGAGGGCTTTCAAGACTTATATATGAGGAAGCTGGATGTATAGATAAAATAGACTTATATTTAACCTTAGAGGGATTAAGGCTTATATATGATAAAAATAAGGAGTAAGATATGAAGATAAGGGATATAGAGTTCAGTAACAATGTTTTTTTAGCTCCTATGGCTGGGGTTACAGATATATCCTTTAGAGGTTTGTGTAAGAGTATGGGGTGCGGCCTTGTGTATACAGAGATGGTTAGTGCCAAAGGCTTATACTATGAAAGTGAAAAAACAAAGGAATTACTTAGAGTAGCACAGGAAGAAACACCTGTGGCGGTACAAATTTTTGGTGGGGATCCTTTTACCATGGCAAAGGCAGCAGAATATTTTAATGAAGATAAAGATGTAGCTATAATTGATATTAACATGGGATGTCCAATGCCTAAGATAATTAAAAATGGAGAAGGATCAGCACTAATGAAGACTCCTAAAATAGCACAAGAAATAATAAGGGAAATGAAGAAGGCTAGTAATAAACCCATAACAGTAAAGTTTAGAAAAGGTTTTGAAGGAAATGAAAACCTTGCTATGGATTTTTCTAAATACATGGAAGAAGCTGGTATCGATGCTATTACTATACATGGAAGAACTCGTGACCAAATGTATAGTGGAGTGGCAGATTGGAATGTAATTAAAGATGTTAAAGATTCAGTATCTATACCTGTTATAGGAAATGGAGATGTTTTTTCTGCTGAGGATGCAGAAAAACTTATGAGTCTTACAAACTGTGATGGAATAATGGTAGCTAGGGGAGCAAGAGGCAACCCGTGGATTTTTAAGCAGATATATAATAAACTAAATGGATATACTATAGAGTATCCTAAAGAAGCAGAAGTTTTAGATATGTGTATAACTCATTATAAATTGGCAATAAAATATAGTGGGGAGCATAGAGCTATTAGAGAAATGAGAAAGCATATTGGTTGGTATATAGAAGGAATAAGAGATTCTAAGGTTATTAAAACAAAGATAAATACAATTGATAATGCAAAGGAAGTTATAGATTTACTTAATGAATATAAGAAAAACTATAATTAACTTAAAGAATATTTATTAATAAAATAGCATAAGATGAATAAATCATAAAATATAGGTGAAGGCTATAAAAGTTTCACCTATATTTTAATTAATATTTACATGTAAGGTATAGTATATTGACAAGGATATATAGCTAATTTATAATTACTTAAATATACTTAACAAAAGGAAGGCATTTTCCAATTTGTTTGTAATAAAAAGATTTATAATATATAATCATTAGTATGAATGTTAAAGGGGAGTAGTAGAAAAATGAGCGATAAGAAATATGTAATGACCTACGAAGGAGTTAGGAAATTAGAAGAAGAATTAGAGTTTCTAAAAACTGTTAAAAGAAAAGAGATAACTGAAAAAATAAAGGTAGCTCTAGGTTATGGAGACTTAAGTGAAAACTCAGAGTATGATGAAGCTAAAAATGAGCAAGCTTTTGTTGAAGGAAGAATAATTCAATTAGAGAATATGCTTAAAAATGCTACTGTAATAGATGAAAGCGAAATATCCACTGATATGGTATCAGTAGGATCCATAGTTAAGGTTAAAGATTATGACTTCGATGAGGAAGTTGAATATACAATAGTTGGTTCTGCTGAAGCAGACCCAATGGAAAATAAAATATCTAATGAATCTCCAGTGGGAAAATCACTGCTAGGTAAGAAGATAGGTGACGTGGTTGAGGCTGTTGTTCCAGGAGGAGTTTCTAAGTTTGAAATATTAGGAATAAGAAGAGATTAGTAATTGGAGGGAAAGTTGATGGCTAATGAAGAGTTAAATATTAAGGAGCTAGAAGCTCAGTTAAGTGAGCAAGAAGGATTAAGAAGACAAAAACTAGCAGATTTACAAGCACAAGGTAAGGATCCATTCGATGTATATAAGGTAGAAAGAACTCATACATCTTCTAAAATAAAAGAAAGTTATGAAGACCTTGAAGGAAAAAGCGTAACCATAGCTGGAAGACTTATGTCTAAGAGAGTTCAAGGTAAGGCTGGATTTGCAGATATCCATGATAGAGATGGTAAGATGCAATTATTTGTAAAGATTGATAACATTGGAGAAGAGGCTCACAAAGCTTTTAAGACTTTGGATCTTGGTGACTGGATAGCTGTTACAGGAGAAGTGTTTAAGACTAAAACAGGAGAAATATCAGTTTTAGTTAAAAGCTATGAATTAATATGTAAATCTTTAAAGCCATTACCAGAAAAGTGGCATGGTTTAAAAGATCCAGATTTAAGATATAGACAAAGAGAAGTAGATATAATAACTAATTCAGAGGTTAAAGAAACTTTCTTAAAGAGAATTAATATAATAAAGGCAATAAGAGAATTTCTTGATAATAGAGGATTCCTTGAGGTTGAAACACCAATACTTTCCCCAATAGCTGGAGGAGCGGCTGCAAGACCTTTCGTAACTCATCATAATGCCTTAGATATAGATATGTACTTAAGAATTGCTACAGAGCTTTACTTAAAGAGATGTATAGTTGCTGGATTTGAAAAAGTATATGATATGGGTAAAAACTTTAGAAATGAAGGAATATCAGTAAGACATAATCCAGAGTTTACTATGATAGAGCTTTATGAAGCGTATTCTGATTATAATGATATGATGGAAATCATGGAGAACTTAGTAGCTCATGCATGCTTAAAAGTAAATGGAACTACTAAGATAACTTATGAGGGAACAGAAATAGATCTTACTCCACCTTGGAGAAGAGCTACTATGGTAGAGTTAGTTAAAGAACACTCAGGAATAGATTTTGATACAATAAATAGCAATGCAGAAGCACAAAGTATTGCTAAGGAGAAGCACTTAGACTTTAAGAAGAAGATAGAAGATTGTACAAAGGGAGACATATTAAATGCTATGTTCGAAGAGTATGCAGAGCAGCATTTAATTCAGCCAACATTTGTATGTGATTATCCTGTGGAAATATCTCCTCTAACAAAGAAAAAGAGAGGAAATGAAGAGTACACCGAAAGATTCGAAGGCTTCATATTTGGTAGAGAAGTATGTAATGCTTATTCAGAGCTTAATGATCCTATAGTTCAAAGGGATAGATTCGAGCAACAAGCTAATGAAAGAGAGCTTGGTGATGATGAAGCATATGTTATAGATGAGGAATTTATGAGTGCTCTAGAAACAGGAATGCCTCCAACAGGAGGTCTTGGAATAGGAATAGATAGAATAGTAATGTTCTTAACAGATTCTTCTTCCATAAGAGATGTAATATTATTCCCAACAATGAAACCACAATCATAAGAATTTAAGCGAGGAGAAATCCTCGCTTTTTATTATTTAGATAGTATTTTTAGTTATATGAATCTTAGTATGAAAGGATAATAAAAGTTTAAATCCTAAAGCACCATAGGTGCTGTAGGATTAGTTATTATACTTTAAAAAGTATTTAAAAAATATTATAAAAAACCCTTGCAATTTTTTATAAACTTGATATAATAGTATTTGTAGTAAACGTTCCGCGATAGCTCAACGGTGGAGCACTCGGCTGTTAACCGATAGGTTGAAGGTTCGAATCCTTTTCGCGGAGCCAATTTATTTTTTGACTAAGGCATTACGTAGATATATACATAAAAGAGATAATGGATAACATTATCTCTTTATTTTTTTAATCGAGAATATTATCCTTACTGACTGTGTGGTAATATAATAAGTGTTGTAATAAGAGTTTTCACTAAATGATTTTTTAAGATTTTGCAAAAGTTATCAATAGAATAAGTGTTACAATAAAAGCTAGGTATAAGGTTATAATATTACTTGGTATAAGAAAAATTAATGCAACATAAATATTTAGAAAATTCCCTCTATTTTTACATTAATTTTATCTATTGAAATATGTAATATATAAGGCTAAATTTAAAAATTTGTTTTATAATGTTATAGGGTTAACTTGGATTAGGGGGAAAATAAATGGCTTTAATAAACTTTTTAGAAATTATTGGAACAATTGCCTTTGCTATATCTGGAGCAATAGTTGGTATACAAAGGAAGCTAGATATATTTGGAATAACATTTATGGCAGTAACTACAGCAGTTGGAGGAGGAATATTTAGAGATCTTATAATCGGAAATATACCACCTAATGCTTTTAAAGATCCAACATTTAGTCTTATAGCTATGGGATGTGCATTTTTAACTTGTTTTTTCTATAATGTAATATGTAAGTTTAAACTATCTATAGTTCTAAGTGATGCCATAGGCCTAGGGGTTTTCACTGCTATAGGGTCTAATGCTGCCCTTAATAATGGGATAAATGGAACCTTTGCAGTTATTGTTATGGGATTATTAACAGGTGTAGGAGGGGGAATTCTTAGAGATGTGTTTACTAAGAATATACCTTTTGTATTTAGGAAAGAAATATATGCAGTGGCTTGCATAATAGGATCTATTGTATTTTGCATTATATATCCTTTTACATCAAGGGTAATTGCCCTTTATGTAACTTTCATTATAACCTTTTCTGTACGAATACTTTCAGTGAAGTATGATCTTAATCTTCCAGGAGCCACAAAGGAGATTACTATGAGTAATGAAATGGCAGATGCCTAATATATGTCTTGACAATAGATAATATTTTGATAAAATAGTCTTATTATATAAAAAGAAATAGTTGCTATGATAAAGAAGAGTAGTCTTTAGAACCTTTTAGAGAGATGGTGGCAGGTGAAAACCATTAGGAACTTTAGATGAAGGGAGCTTTTGAGCATTTAATTTTGAAAAGCAGGGCTTTGGCCAATAAGGGTGGAACCGCGGAATTAAATTTCGTCCCTTAGAGGTTAGGGTCTTTTTTTATTACAAAAAATAAGGAGGAATAATTATGGCAGTAGAAAAAACCATGGATAAAATAGTTGCTTTATGTAAAAATAGAGGTTTTATATTTTCAGGGTCTGAGATATATGGCGGATTAGCTAACTCTTGGGACTATGGTCCATTAGGAGTAGAGTTTAAAAATAATGTAAAAAAAGCTTGGTGGAAGAAATTCGTTCAAGAAAGTCCTTATAACGTAGGAGTAGACTGTGCAATACTTATGAATCCAGAAGTTTGGGTTGCTTCAGGTCATGTTGGAGGATTTTCAGATCCATTAATGGATTGTAAGGAATGTAAAGCTAGATTTAGAGCTGATAAAATTGTAGAAGATCATATGACTGAAAATGGAGCAGAGGTAGCAACTGCTGATGGTTGGACTAATGAAGAGTTAAAGAGTTATATAGATGATAACAATATAATTTGTCCAAAGTGTGGAAAGAAAAACTACACAGATATAAGAAGGTTTAATCTTATGTTTAAAACATTCCAGGGAGTTACAGAGGATTCATCTTCAGAAATATATTTAAGACCTGAGACAGCACAAGGTATATTTGTGAATTTTAAGAGCGTTCAAAGAAGTGCAAGAAAGAAAGTGCCTTTTGGTATAGCTCAAATAGGAAAATCTTTTAGAAATGAGATAACACCAGGAAACTTTACATTTAGAACAAGAGAGTTTGAGCAAATGGAACTTGAATTCTTCTGTAAACCAGGAACTGATTTAGAGTGGTTTAACTATTGGAGGGATTATTGCTGGAATTTCTTGTTAAACCTTGGAGTAAATAAGGACAATTTAAGAATGAGAGATCATGGTGAAGAAGAACTATCATTCTACTCTAATGCAACTTCAGATATAGAGTATCTATTCCCATTTGGTTGGGGAGAACTTTGGGGAATAGCTGATAGAACAGATTATGACCTAAAAAAGCATATGAATCATTCAGGCGAGGATTTAAATTACTTAGATCCAACAACTAATGAGAAATATGTACCTTATTGTATAGAGCCATCTCTAGGTGCTGACAGAGTTACTCTTGCATTTTTAATAGATGCTTATGATGAAGAAGAGCTTGAGGGAGGCGATGTGAGAAATGTATTAAGATTACATCCAGCTCTTGCACCATTTAAGGCAGCGGTACTTCCTCTTTCAAAGAAACTTTCAGAAAAGGCTACAGAGGTTTATGGAAAACTAAGCAAGCACTTCCCAGTTGATTATGATGAAGCTGGTTCTATAGGTAAAAGATATAGAAGAGAAGATGAAATAGGAACTCCTTTCTGTATAACAGTAGACTTTGATACCTTAGAAGATAATGCGGTAACTGTAAGAGATAGAGATACTATGGAGCAAATTAGAATAGGAATAGATGAGCTTGTTAATTATATAAGCGATAAGATGGAGTTTTAAAGGAACTGTACAGGGATATAGTTCAATATAATATTAAGAAAAATTACTGTAATAATTATAGGAAGCACTATGGATTTAATAGGTTCATAGTGCTTTTTTATATTAAATGAAGGTTATAAACATAATTTATAGATGGGGAATAAGGAGTTTTTAGTATATATAAAGATGAAAGATAGTTAAAAAATTTTTTAAAGATCTTATAATTATGACTGTCTATTTAAGTTTAATTAAATAAACTACTTAATATGACATATATACTAATGATAATGAGTGTAGAAAATCTTAATAGAATTATGTGAATTTATCGATAATTACTATAATAGGTATTAGAAAATATGTTCATAATGAAAAAAACACGAAATATAGGGGCTATAACTAAGGAAATAATTTGCAATAAACAATATATTATTTAAAAAATGCTATTAATTATACTTGAAAAAATAAAATCACATAAAAAACTTAGACTAAACTTAATACATTGAAAATTAACTTTGTTGAATAATATTAGAAGCAAAGCTATAATTATAGTTGTATATATTATTTTTATTTTTTACGTTAAAGGGAGTTGATTTAAAATGGCTACATGTAATAATGTAAAGGTTTTAAAGGGGAATGTTCTTTATACACCAAAGTTTGGGGAACTTAAGGTTATAAAGAATGGTTATCTTGTGGTACAGGATAACAAAGTGGTAGGAGTTTATGAAAACCTACCAGAGGAGTATAAATGTTCAGAGGTTATAGATCATGGGGATAAAATGATAATCCCAGGATTTGTAGATCTTCACTTCCATGCTCCACAGCTTTCAAATAGAGGGCTTGGAATGGACAAGGAGCTATTACCATGGCTTGAAACTTATACATTCCCAGAGGAATCAAAGTACTCTAATTTAGAATATGCAGAAAAAGCATATAAGAAGGTTGTTAAAGAGTTATGGAGATACGGTACAACCCGTTCAGTTCTATTTGGAACAATCCATAAAGATTCAACAAACATATTAATGGACCTTTTAGCTAAGGCAGGTCTAGGAGCTTATGTTGGTAAGGTTAATATGGATAGAAATTCTCCAGACTTCTATATAGAAGATACAGAGAAGTCACTTAAGGATACAGAGGCATGGCTTGAAGAAACTCATAATAAATATGATATAGTTAAGCCTATAGTTACTCCAAGATTCGTACCGACTTGTACTTCAAACCTGATGAAAGGGTTAGGAGATTTAGCTAAAAAGTACAATGTTCCTGTACAATCTCACTTATCTGAGAATCAAGGAGAAATAGCTTGGGTTTCTGAGTTACATCCTGAAAGTTCTTTCTATGGTGAAGTTTATGATAACCATGGATTATTTGGACAACAGCCAACTATAATGGCTCACTGTATACATGGAAATGATGCTGAAATAGAACTTATGGCTAAAAATAATGTCTATGTTGCTCATAGCCCACACTCTAACAACAACTTATCAAGTGGTATAGCACCGATAAGAAAACTTGTAGAAAAGGGTGTTCCAGTGGGACTTGCTTCTGATATATCAGGAGGACATGCTATATCAATGACAAGCATAATGGCTGTATCAGCTCAAGTATCAAGATTAAAATGGCTTGAAATGAACAAGGAATATGCTGCTTTATCAGCACCAGAGTTACTATATTTAGCAACTAAGGGTGGTGGAGGCTTCTTTGGAAAAGTTGGAAGCTTTGAAGAAGGATACGAGTTTGATGCATTAGTTATAGATGATGAAAACTTAGCAGATTTAAATCCTCGTACATTAGAGGAAAGATTAGAAAGATATATATATCTAGGAGATGATAGAAATATCATTGAAAGATATGTAGCTGGTAAGAAGGTAGAAGAACCAAATTTTTAAGATTACATTAGAGTGACTTTTAAAGTCACTCTTTTTTATTTATATTTAGGATATAATATATATAAGAGACATTATTTAAACATGAAGAGACATAATAAAAAATATATTATTTAAATTATTGGGGGAGATTAGTATGGATAATTTTAAGTATTTAATGCCTACTAAATGCTATGTAGGAGACAATTGTATTAAAAATCATGGAAAAGAAATTAGTTGTATAGGAAAAAAGGCTTTAATAGTCACAGGAAGAAGATCGTCTAAGGAAAATGGTTCTTTAGATGATGTGGTAGATACATTAAAAAGCTTAGATATAAGCTATGTTATTTTTGATGAAGTTGAAGAGAATCCTTCTTTAGAAACAGTAGACAAAGCTTCAAATATAGGAATAGAAGAAAAGGTTGATTTTATAATTGGGATTGGTGGGGGATCACCTATAGATGCCTCTAAGGCTATTGCTGTACTTATAAATAATAAAGAATATAATGCATTTAATTTCATAGGGGCAAGTCATCTAGAAGGAGTTCCAGTTATAGCTGTTCCAACAACAGCTGGAACTGGAACAGAAGTTACTCAATATGCTATAGTTACAGATCATAAGGAGAAGACAAAAAAGAATATAGGACATAGCGTATTTCCAAAGTTAGCATTTATAGATCCTAAGTATATGGAGAATATGTCCTATAAAAATACCGTAAGCACTGCTTTAGATGCTTTCTCTCATTTAGCTGAAGCTTATCTTAATAGTAATGCTAATATATTAAGTGATTTGTATTGTGAAAAAGGTATAGAGATATTTGGTGGTTGTATATCTAGGTTATTAAATAAAGTATTAGATAATAAATTAAGAGAAGATCTTATGATGGTTTCAACCTTAGGAGGAATGGCTATAGCTCAAGTAGCAACTTCCCTTCCTCATGGTATGGGATATGCCTTAACTTATAATAAAGGGGTATCTCATGGACTCGCAAATACTATATTATATAAGGAATATTTTAATGCTTTTAAGAATAAGGAAAGAGTAGAGAAAATAATACAACTTATGAAGTTGAGTTCTCTAGAAGACTTCGGTAATATTTTAGATAATTTAATAAATGTTGATATTAAGGTTACAGAAGATGAACTTAGGGATTATGCTAAGGATATGGCTAAAAATGCAGGTAAATTGAAGAATCATCCAGAGGAAATAGGAGAAGAAGAACTATTTAATATATATAAGAAGAGTTTAATCAAGTAATATATAGAAATATAGTATGGCATATTATCTCTTAGTTAGAAGAGGTATATATGATATTCGCTAGGTAAAGTTAAAAATAAATAATTATTATGTAGGATATATCTAAATATTAATAAAGGATTACCTATAACTTAAAATTAATATTATACATTAGGAAAAGCATAGATATATAATAAAGAAATATTAAGATATAAAGTTAAAAACATCTATTTATAGTTAAATACTATTAAATAGATGTTTTTTTATTTAAACAAAAGCCCATGAAGGTGATATAATTAAAGAAAAAAGAGTCAAAGATTATAAATAAAAGTAATATAAGTATAGGAAGTATTTTCTGGGAGGAACACTATGAAAAGAGATTTTGATGAATTTAAAAGTTATATAAGAGGGAAGAAGGTAGCGGTAGTAGGAATAGGAGTTAGTAATATTCCACTTATAAACTTTTTAATAAAGCTTGGTGCTCAGGTTACAGCTTTTGATAAGAAGAATAAGGAAGACTTAGGACAGATAGCAGAAGAGTTTTTAGAAAAGGGTATAAAGTTAGAACTTGGGGAAGGTTATTTAGATAGACTTACAGGATTTGAAGTTATATTTAAGACTCCAGGAATGAGGATAGATAGTGAAGCCTTAGTAAATGCTAAAAAGGCAGGGGCAAAGATAACCTCAGAAATGGAGGAGTTTGTAAAGTACTGCAAAGCTAAGATATATGGAATAACAGGAAGTGATGGTAAGACTACAACTACATCTATAATTTATAATCTTCTAAAAGAAGAGGGGATTACCACATGGGTTGGAGGAAATATAGGAACTCCGTTATTTTCTAAAATAGAAGAAATAAAAGAGGATCATAGGGTTGTACTGGAGTTATCATCTTTTCAGCTTATGACAATGGATGTTTCACCAGAAATAGCTATGGTTACTAATTTAAGTCCTAATCATTTAGACATGCATAAGGATATGGAAGAGTATGTAGATTCAAAGAAGAATATATTTAAGTATCAAGATAAAGATTCAGTGCTAATTTTAAATAGAGAAAATGAAATAACTTATTCCTTTGAGAAAGAAGCAAAAGGAGAAGTTAGAATGTTTACAAGTAGTAGAAAACTAGAGAATGGAGCTTACTACTATGATGGAAGTTTATACTTAAATGGAGAAAAGGTATGTAATAAGGAAGATATAATCATAAAAGGAATGCACAACGTGGAAAATTACTTAGCTGCATTTATAGCGGTTAAAGATGAGGTTTCTTTAGAAACTATGAAGAAGGTTGCTACTACATTTACAGGGGTAGATCATAGAAATCAATTTGTTAGAGAAGTTAACAAAGTAATGTATTATAATGATTCTATAGGATCAAGTCCTACAAGAACATTAGCAACAATAAGTGTTTTTGATAAACCGGTAATTTTAATAGCTGGAGGATCAGATAAAAACATTCCTTTTGATGATTTAGCATTTAGAGGATATGAGCATATTAAAGAGATAGTTCTTATGGGAGCAACAAAACATAAAATAATGGATGCTTTTAAGAAACTAAAAGAGGAAAAGAATATAGAGGTTCCATGTCATATAGTTTCCAACCTAGAAGAGGCAGTAGAGAAAACAAGTCAAATAGCTAGAGAAGGAGATTATGTAGTTTTATCTCCAGCTTGTGCAAGCTTTGACATGTTTAAAAACTTTGAAATACGTGGAAATAAATTTAAAGAATTAGTAGAAAAACTTTAATATTATAATAAAAAGGTGTAGTTATATTTTTAGCTACACTTTTTAATTTATTTTATTTAAAAATTTAAATAAAATATTCACTCGTAACATATGTTACAGATTAATATCTACTACTTTTGTATAATTTACTTGTAAACTTAATTAAGAAATAATTTTGAAAGAATATAGATAAAATCTTAGGAGGGTATATTATGGGAATGTTTTGTTTTCAATGTCAAGAAACAGTAGGTTGTAAGGGCTGTACAGTAAGAGGAGTTTGTGGTAAAACAGAAGACTTAGCTAAAATACAAGACTTACTTGTATATGTTACAAAAGGTATAGCTGCTATAAGTGAAAGAGGAAGAAAAGTTAATGTTATAAATAAGGTAGTAGATAAGTTTGTAATAGAATCTTTATTTGCAACTATAACAAATGCTAACTGGGATAACTCAGTGTTTGTAAGCAGAGTAAAAGAAGGATTAAAACTTAGAGAAGAGTTAAAGGCTCAAGTTAAGGTAGCGGGTGGAGAACTAAAAGATTTACCAGAAGCTTCATTGTGGACACCAGCTAATGATGAAGAAATGCTTGAAAAAGCTTCAAAGGTTGGGGTTTTAGCAACAGAGAATGAGGATGTAAGATCTTTAAGAGAACTTATAACTTATGGAGTAAAAGGATTAACTGCATATATGAAGCATGCTAATCAATTAGGATATGACAATGATGAAATAAGTGGATTTATGGCTAAATCTTTAGCAGCAACACTAGATGATTCAAAGACTATAGATGAGTTAATAGGATTAACATTAGAAACTGGTAAGTTTGGTGTAGATGGAATGGCACTACTTGATAAAGCTAATACTGAGAGCTATGGACATCCAGAACTTACAAAGGTTAATATAGGAGTTAGAAATAACCCAGGAATATTAATAAGTGGACATGACTTAAAGGATATAGAAGAATTATTAAAGCAAACAGAGGGAACAGGGGTAGATATATATACTCATAGTGAAATGTTACCAGCTCATTACTATCCACAATTAAAGAAATACTCTCACCTAGCAGGAAACTACGGAAATGCATGGTGGAAGCAAACAGAAGAGTTTGAAAGCTTTAATGGACCAATACTTATGACAACTAACTGTTTAGTACCACCAAAAGATTCTTATAAAGATAGAGTATACACAACAGGAATAGTTGGACATGCTGACTTAAAGCATATAGAAGCAGGTGAAAATGGAGTTAAAGATTTTAGTGAAATAATAGAACATGCTAAAAAATGTGCGTCTCCAATAGAAATAGAGCAAGGAGAAATCATAGGTGGATTTGCTCATAATCAAGTATTTGCTTTAGCAGATAAGGTTGTAGATGCAGTTAAATCAGGAGCTATAAAGAAATTCTTTGTAATGGCAGGTTGTGATGGTCGTGCTAAGTCAAGAAACTACTATACTGAATTTGCTGAAAAGCTACCAAAGGATACAGTTATACTAACTGCTGGATGTGCTAAGTATAAGTATAACAAATTAAACCTAGGAGATATTGGAGGAATACCAAGAGTTCTAGATGCTGGACAATGTAATGATTCATTCTCATTAGCATTAATAGCATTAAAGCTTAAGGAAGTATTTGAATTAAATGATATAAACGAATTGCCAATATGCTACAATATAGCTTGGTATGAGCAAAAGGCTGTAATAGTATTACTTGCATTATTACACCTTGGAGTTAAGAATATACACTTAGGACCAACTCTACCAGCATTCCTTTCACCAAATGTTGCTAAGGTATTAATAGATACTTTTGGAATAGGTGGAATCACAAATGTAGATGATGACCTAGAAATGTTCTTAGGATAATATAGTCCATAATTCACATATTGATATATAGTTAGAAATAGGTATCACTTTAAGTAAGTGGTACCTATTTTATGTTATATAGGCTTGTATTACTTATTTTTATCCTCTTTTATCATGATAGATTTGATCTATACATATTACCATTGACAGAATAAAGGCTGGATTTTCATCTTCATTTATATCTACACAGTAATAATCTCTTAGGGAAAAGAAAGTTTTTGACACAGTACATACAACTCTTCTATTTTTATAGATTGTAAAATCATGAGCTAATACATTTCCATCAATAGTATAATCACCAAAACTACTAGATACTGAAAGTTTTTTTGTGAAAACTGATAATTTTGATTTTAAGTTAGCGACCACAGTATCCCCCATTATAATATTATACTCAGGTAAAAATCTAAACACACTTTGTTTTATCTCACATACCTCATTGTTTTTATTGTCGTACATTCTAAGATGATTACCAAAGGATATAATCTTAGATAACACCTTAAATATATCTTGTTCATATTGATCTTTTATATAAAATACATCTTTAATAGAAAAAAACTTTTCCTTTATAAAATATTTCATTTCAAATCTCTCCTAAATTATTTATAAAAATATTATAACAATATATGGGCTGGAGTTCCAAGAGATAAAGGATAAAATATATTATTAAACATAATAGTTAGAAGATAATATATTATATTCTCTAATATAAGTAAATATAAATTAAAGCTAATTATATAAAGTTATTAAGTCTTATGAAATTTATATAAATTACAAGTAGTAAAACATAAAGAAAAAAGTAGAAAGATTAAGAGTTATAAGTATAGATATATGTAAGCTTACAAAAAAGTATTTAATAGATAAAAAAATAAGGAATAAAGGTTTTGTTAAATATAATATGAAGGATTTATAATTACTTAAAACTTTTTATAAATGGAGGATTTATATGGATATAAGTGTTATATTGGGACTTTTAATAGGTGGGTTATCTTTAATATTTGCGTTTATTTTAGAAGGAGGCCATCTAGGAGCATTACTTGGGGGAAGTGCTGCATTAATAGTATTTGGAGGAACCTTAGGAGCAGTTATAGTTGCATTTCCTATGGCACAAATAAAAAAGCTACCAAAGGTAATTGGAGTACTCTTTAGAGGGAAAAATAATAATTTTGGACAAGTTATAAGTTATTTAAAAGATTTATCTATAAACTCTAGAAAAAATGGGTTACTAGGACTTGAGAAGGAGTTAAGTGAAAGCAATATCTCATTAGATTCCTTTGGGAAGAAAGCCCTTCAAATGGTTATAGATGGAGCAGATTCATCTGTAATAAGAAACACAATGGAAATTAGAATTGAAACTATGGATGAAAGACATAGAAAACAAGCTTCTGTATTTGAATCAGCAGGAGGATTTGCTCCTACTATGGGTATAATAGGTACGGTTACAGGATTAATTCATGTTCTAGGAAATTTAGAAGACCCTAATTCTTTAGGACCTAAAATAGCTTTAGCATTTATAGCCACTTTATATGGGGTTGCATCAGCTAATTTATTATGGCTTCCAATGGCAAATAAGTTGAAGGTGCTAAATGATATTGAAGTAGATGAAAAAAGAATGATATTAGAAGGAATAATTCTTATTCAAGAGGGGGCAAATCCAACTACCTTAGTAAATGCCCTTGAAAGTTTTATGACAGAAGAAGAGTCTAAAAAGATAAACTCTAATTAGAGGAGAGGGAGAAAGATGAAAAGAAAGGTTGAGAAAGAGGGGAATCATGAAAGATGGCTTCTAACTTATTCTGATTTAATAACCCTTCTTATGATATTTTTTATAATTTTATACTCTATGAGTAATGTTAATGTAAATAAATATAAGGAACTATCTAATTCCTTTAAAGGAGTATTAGGAGGGGGAGAGGGGATAGTTGGAGGAGATAATAAAAATATTATAGATGGATATGAAGGGGATACAAAGGTACTAAGTGAAGAAGGAAAATTAAGTGATATAAAAGATAATTTAGAAAAATATGCTTCAGAGTCTCAGATTAAAGACTCAATAACTACTACAATAGAAGAAAGAGGACTCGTAATAAGCTTTAAAGATACAATGTTCTTTGATGTAGGAAGAGCTGAGATAAAAGAGGTAGCTAAGGAGAGGTTAATAAAAATAAGTGGAATTTTAAATAAGATAGATAATTACATAAGGGTAGAGGGACATACAGATGATACTCCTATAAAGAATGATAGCTTTAAATCTAATTGGCAATTATCAGCTATTAGAGCAACTAATGTTACTGAATTTCTTATAGAGGGAGGAAAGGTTTCTCCAGAGCGAATATCTTCAGTTGGATATGGAGAATACAGGCCAATAGATAAAAATAATAGTGAAAGTGAAAGAGGTAAAAATAGAAGGGTTGATATAGTATTATTAAATAGCAAGTTTAATAATAGTGAAAATAAAAAATAAACTATACCTAGTGTATCAATATAAAAAATATGGAGAAAAATAAAGATATTAAGAGAAGAATAAAAACAATTTAAAAAAGCAAGTGATAATACCGTGTTGGTTAAGTGCTAACATGGTATCATATCAATTGTCGCAAATAACTAAACAGAAATGTTACCACATAAAAATAATTTAAAAAAGTGTTGACATGAATTAGTGAAAGTGATAACATAAAGAAGTCGCTTGAGGGCGACATGGTCTTTGAAAATTAAACAGATTAAGATAAAGAACCAGCAATTCTTTTACAGTAAATAATTAGCGAAAAGCTAAGATTAAACTTTTAAATTGAGAGTTTGATCCTGGCTCAGGATGAATGCTGGCGGCGTGCTTAACACATGCAAGTCGAGCGAGAGAGTCTCTTCGGAGACAATCTAGCGGCGGACGGGTGAGTAACACGTGGGCAACCTGCCTTGTAGTGGGGGATAGCCCTCCGAAAGGAGGATTAATACCGCATAACATTGCTTTAAG
>NZ_JMLJ01000012.1 GCF_000686705.1 Clostridium hydrogeniformans DSM 21757
TCAGCTGCTCTGCCAATTGAGCCACGTCAGCATATTTAATTTTATTTTAAAGTTTATGGTGGGCACAACAGGGATCGAACCTGTGACCCCCTGCTTGTAAGGCAGGTGCTCTCCCAGCTGAGCTATGCGCCCATAAATATGGTGGAGGAGGACGGATTCGAACCATCGAAGTCACTGACAACAGATTTACAGTCTGCCCCCTTTGGCCACTCGGGAACTCCTCCACATTCTGGAGCTGACGACAGGAGTTGAACCTGCAACCTGCTGATTACAAGTCAGCTGCTCTGCCAATTGAGCCACGTCAGCATATTTCTTTATTATGTATTATTTATCAACGAAGATAAGTATACTAAGATATGCTATTTCATTCAACCCTTATAAACACCTGTTATAATAAATTAAACGATATTTTCTCCTTATTTCTTTTAGTTTCTCTTATTTTAACACAAATATACTTGATAAAATTAATTATAAATATATAATATAACTTTTCATATATTACTGTGATTAAAATACTTAAAATATTAAACTTTAAACTAAATCTGTTTCTCTACTACTTCCATATTTATATACTCTGATAAAATATCCTTAACTTCTTCAAAATCATCTTTACTTAAATTATCTCTTAAAATCATATATGAATTTTTAATTGCACTTTCTGGATTACTATTTTTTAAAAGGTCATATAACTTTTTATAATCCTCTTTTGAAAGCTTGCTTGCTATATACATGAGTTTTGCCTTCTGAGAAAGACCTATATTATCAACTATTGACCTTCTATCTACCTTAAACACTGAAACTGCTTCCTCATCTTTTATAATCTTTTTATTAGGATTATATCTTACTCTACTTTCATCTTCCTCTTTGTGCATATAGGCATTGACTTCTTCTTCAATTTTATGCCTATAGGCTACACTTCCTTCTTTTTCAATAGCTTCTTCCCTTGTTTCTTTAGTATTATCCTTAAGACTATTTTTATTAATAATATTCTCTTCTACTTCTATGGGTTCATTCTTTTTCTCTTCTATTACTTTTTTATTACTGGAACTACTGTTTTCCACCTCTATTATAATCTCCTCATATGGATATATATCTAATGAAATTTTATTAATATATATAATAGTTGTAACCGTTACAACTGTAGATATTACAAGTAAAATATTATAGAATTTCACTTTAATTTTCACTTTTACCCCTCCTTAAGTAATCCAGTATCTTCTTTATGTTTCATTTAATTTCCATATATAATTCTCTCACTATTTAAAATTTTTATTCATTATAATAATAAAGTTGTACCTATATTCATATAAATTTAATATTGAGGAGGTGTCAGCTTGAATAAAGTTAAATCTAACTATAAAAGTAATATGGGATTTTATAATATAGCATTCTTTATAAAAGATTTTATAGATAGCAACTCTATAATAGTATGTATTGGAACGGATAGATGTATTGGAGATTGTCTTGGTCCATTAGTTGGTACTTTACTTAAGGATAAACATTTTCCATTGCCTGTTTATGGAACAATAGCTTCACCTATCCATGCCTTGAATATAGATACAAGACTTGATGAAATAAAGACTTTACACCCTCATAGCAAGATAATAGGTATAGATGCTTGTCTTGGAGATAGCTCTTCAATTGGTGAAATCCATGCCCGTGATTATCCTATACATCCTGGAAAAGGCGTCGGTAAAGTTTTACCTAATGTAGGTGATATATCTATTATTGGTATTGTAGATTCTAGTGATAATCCCGAAATATTCACCTCCAGAAGTATTCGTCTTTCCCTTGTCTTAGATATGTCCCTAGTAATAGTGAATTCACTTTTTCATGCCCTTTATATTAATAAAATCCACTCATAAATATGAGTGGATTTTATTAATATTCTTTAATCTATTAACGCTACTTCTCCGTTATCAATGGTAACATCTAACTTGTCTATATATTCTAAAACCTTTCCAGTCCCTTCAGCAACACACTCTATAGAGCTTTCTGCTATCCTTACTGGTACCTTAGTGACATGGGTTATAAGCTTATCTAATCCTCTTAATAATGCTCCTCCTCCTGTCATTAATATACCCTTTTCTGCAATATCTGCAGCTAGTTCTGGCGGTGTTTTTTCCAACACTGAATGTGCACAATCCGCAATGGCAGTTACGCATTCTTCTAAAGCCTCTATAACCTCCTCTGAGGATACTGTTATATTTTTCGGAAGACCCGTAACTAAATCTCTTCCCTTAACATCCATTGTTAAATTTTCTTCCTCATTAAAGGCTGAACCAATGGTTATCTTTAAATTCTCTGCTGTTCTTTCTCCTATCATTAGCTTGTATTTTTTTCTAATATACTTAATTATAGATTCATCAAATCTATCTCCCGCAACTTTTATTGCATCTCTTACAACAATACCTCCAAGAGATATAACTGCTATATCAGTAGTTCCTCCGCCAATATCAATAATCATATTTCCACTAGGTTTTGTTATATCTATTCCTGATCCTATTGAAGCTGCTAAAGGTTCTTCTATAAGAAATACTTTTTTAGCTCCTGCATTAATTGCAGCATCTCTTATAGCCCTTTTTTCCACTTCAGTAGCCTTACACGGAACACAAATCATGACCTTTGGTGCAGAAATTCTTCTTTTTCCACAAGCCTTTTTTATAAAATACTTCAGCATTTTCTCTGTGGTATCATAATCTGAAATTACTCCATCCCTAAGAGGTCTTACAGCTATTATATTACCTGGAGTTCTTCCTATCATTCTTCTTGCTTCCTCACCTACTGCAAGTACCTTATTTGTATTTCTGTCTATGGCCACAACAGAAGGTTCATTTAAAACAACACCTCTACCTTTTATATATACTAAAATTGTAGCCGTTCCTAGGTCAATGCCTATATCTGTTCCCATTCTCCAAAACCACATATTATTCACTCCTAAATCCCTAAATTATATAAAAATTTATATTTTTCATCATTTTCTATAAATGATTATACCTTTAAAGGGATTATCCTTCAATAGCTTTATACTTTAATTTGGTAGCTTTTCCACCTCTTATGTGTCTTTCTGACTTATTTAAGTCTAATATGGTTTTTGCTTCTTGGGCTATACTTGGGTTTATTTTAGGTAATCTTTCTGTCATATCCTTATGTATGGTACTCTTTGAAACCCCAAAGACTTTAGCAGTTTTTCTTATTGTGGCTTTAGAATCTATAATATAATTTGCTACATCAAGCACTCTTTCCTCAATGTAATCTTTCACTCTTATAACCTCCCTTAAAATAATTAATATCCTATTTAAAGTTTTTACTGTTAATTAATTAAAATTATTATTTTTAAGTTTTTTTATTAAATCAACCATCTTCCTTATGGAAAATGGTTGATTTAAAATTTTAAATTCCATGAATACTATTTTTGAGCTTGTGTTGTATACTTAACGTGCTTTAATGGATCTTCTTCATTATTATTCTTAAATACTGAGAATCCTAAATGTGATCCATACTTTTCCATGGAATAACTTATAGAGCTGTTACCAATTTTTCCAATAACATCTCCTTGCTTTACCTTTTGTCCTTGCTTTACAGCTACATTAGGATCAAGGCTAGCATATCTTGTTACTAGTCCATTTGGGTGAGTCACTTCTACATAATTTCCATAAACTCTATAGTTACTATCTACTAACTCTTTGTTGTTTTCTTTAACAACATAAATCTTTGAAACTACGCCATCTAAAACTGACTTAACTGACTTCCCAGCATCAGCCTTTATATGAATACCTGTATTAAATACAGCTTTACCAAGTTCTGTGTATTCTGGTATAGTTGAGAATCCCTTTGCTAAAGTTCCTTCTACCGGATTTATAAACTTGCCGTTGCTAGTATTAGAAACTTGCGTTGAATTCTTACCATCTTTAGCCGTGCTTACTGTAGCATTATTTTTGTTATTATTTTTTACCTCAGTAGCATTATCAACAGTTTTCTTTTCTTCTTCTGTTTTACTAGTAACTTTTTCTTTTCCATTATCTACGGAAGTCTCTTGAGCAACCTTTGGCTTCTCAGTAGAAACTCTAGCATTTTTTGCTGTAAATGCAGCTACTATAGCAACTACACATAAGCAAATGAATAATACTACGTAGAAACCCTCCCTTTTAAAGAAATTAGATGATTTGTCCTGTACTTTTTTGTCCATATGAACACCTCCATCAGTTATTTTTACCTTTTAAGTAAATTTAATACATATTTTTTGTATTTTTTTAAATTTATTTTCTATTTTTATCTTTTGAATGCTTTTATTCGAGACTTTCACCTTCAAAAATCTTATCTCTAAATAATAAATATAAGATTTGTAAAGTTCTTTATTGATTCATCTCCAAATTTACCAAGAATAAAAACTCTACCTAAAGTAATCTACTTTTCATGAATTTACCTTAGCTTATCTATAACTATTGCCATATATAGTGTTCTTTAAACCTATGATAATAAGTTAATTTTTATAGTGTTCCTTCTCTAAGATATAGGGTTTAACTGTTGAAACTTAACTTATACATAAATCTACATACTGACTAATCACAGTAAAATTTTCTAGATAAGTTAATCATTAAGGTATAACCCCTATAGCCACAGTAAAATTTAATCTTATACAAAACTCTCTTTTCCCTCATATCTAGGATTAATAAAGAAAATTTTAAGTAATAACTTAATGTTATACTTTGAAGGCTTATCTCCAAATAAACTTAAGAATAACTTCCTATAAGATTTATTAACTAAGTCTATAAAATAAATTTTTATTATAATAATCATTTATACCTAGGCATAGTATAGAAAGAGGGTTTTTACTTAGTACTTTTAAAATTTAATAAAAATGGTTTTTAAACTAAAATATAAGTTTAAAAATTAATAGTAGTCTTTTTATATTAAAATTTAGTTTTTGTAGACTTCATATAAACTAACTTTCACTTTATATAGGGGGTGCATTTCTTGAAAAATACAATACTTGTTTTAGACATAAAAAGAGTGTTAATAGTTGCGGGATTTATTATTGCTTTTATCATCCTACTTCCTCTGGCTTTAATAGGTACTAGTAAAGAAGCTAAAGAAAAAAGTATACAATTGCCTCCACAAGAAAATACCTCATTAGAGAAGGAAGAAAGTGCATTAGATATATTAAATGGGGATATAAAAGTATACATAAGTAAAGAGGATAGGATTGAAACTATTAGCTTTGAGGAGTATATAAAAGGAGTTGTCTCTTCTGAAATGCTTGTTTCCTTTGAAATGGAAGCATTAAAAGCTCAAGCTATAGCTGCTAGGAACTTTTCTTTAAATAAAATAAAATACAAATGTACTCAAGCTAAGGGTGCTGATCTTTGTGATACTGTCCATTGCCAAGTATATAAGAGCAAAGAAACTAAAATAAAAGAATGGGGAAAAAATGGAGAGGATAATTATAAGAAAATTAGCCAAGCTGTAGATAATACCAAAGGAGAGTTTATGTATTATGATAAAAAACTTGTTACTGCAGCCCAATTCTTTGCCACAAGTTCAGGTAAAACTGAAAATAGTAAGGATGTTTTTGGTGGAAATCACCCATATTTGAAATCAGTTGTAAGTCTCGGAGAAGAAGAGGCTCCTAAATATAAAAGTACAAAAACTCTAAAATTAGCTTCTTTTATAAATACTATTAATAAAGCATACCCAAAAGCTAACCTATCTAGTAAAAATATAAAAACAGCCCTATCCATAAAATCAAAAACTGAAGGTGGCTCTGTAAATGAAATTAAGATTGGTTCTGAAACCATAAGAGGAGTAGATTTTAGAAAACTATTTGATTTGAATTCTGCTAATTTCACATTAAAATTTGATAAAGATAGTGTAACTATAGACTGTTTAGGATATGGTCACGGAGTAGGTATGAGCCAATGGGGAGCCAATGCAATGGCCAAAAATGGTAGTAACTATAAGGATATACTATCTCACTATTATTCCGGAATTAACATAAAAAAAGACTATTAAAATAAAAATTAACAAACACCATCTCCTAAAAATTAAGATATGGTGTTTGTTAATACTATAAATTAACATTATTTTATCCTTTCAATATTCGCTCCTAGCTTTTTAAACTTTTCTTCTATGGAGACATATCCTCTATCAATATGATATATATCATTTATAGTTGTAACTCCATCTGCACAAAGTGCTGCTAAAATAAGAGCAGCTCCTGCTCTTAAGTCAGTAGCCTTAACATTACAACCACTTAAAGATTTAACACCTTCAATTATTGCACATCTTCCATCTATCTTTATATTAGCTCCCATCCTTTTAAGCTCTCCAGCATGCATAAATCTATTTTCAAACACTGTTTCTGTTATTATGCTTGTTCCCTTAGAAAGACAAGCAAGGCTCATAATCTGTGCCTGCATATCCGTTGGAAATCCTGGATATGGCATGGTTTTTATATCCATAGCCCTTAATCCATTATGTCCATTAACAATTATAAACTTTTCTCCTATTTCTAAAGAAGCTCCACTTTCAATAAGTTTAGCAATAACTGGTCGTAAATATTCTTCCTCTACTCCAGATATCTTAACCTTTGAATTAGTTATAGCAGCTGCTATCATATAAGTTCCCGCTTCTATCCTATCAAAAATAGGAGTATAACTTACTCCATGTAAATTCTTAACTCCAGTTATTCTTATGGTATCACTTCCTGCACCTTGGATATTGGCTCCCATCTGTATTAAAAAATTAGCTAAATCCTTAATTTCTGGCTCCTCAGCGGCGTTTTCTATTATAGTTTCCCCTTCTGCTAAAACAGCTGCCATCATAATATTTTCTGTGGCTCCAACAGATGGAAAATCTAAATATATATTATTTCCCTTTAACTTCTCTGCCTTAGCCTCCACATATCCATACCCTAAATCAATATTAGCTCCTAAAGCTCTAAATCCCTTTAAATGAAGGTCAATAGGTCTAGTACCTATATTACATCCTCCAGGAAGAGATATTTTCACTTTTCCAAATCTAGATAACATAGGTCCCATAATAAGAAAAGATGCCCTCATTTTTCTAACAAGATCTCCATCTGGTTCATCAGTACTTAATATACCACTGGTGTCTATATATATATTATTATCATTAAAACTTACCTTAGTATTCATACTACTTAATAAATCACATATTACATATACATCTTCTAATGTAGGTGCATTATTAATTATACATTTATCCCCACTTAGAATAGAAGCAGCTATAATAGGAAGAATAGAGTTTTTAGCTGCACTTATAGTTATTTCTCCTTTAAGTGGTACCCCACCTTTTATAACTAACTTATCCATATTTTCCTCCATAAAATTGTTAATAACTACATGCAATTATAGGAGTTCCTATAGTTACATATGTTCCTGAAGTATATTGGTTAACTGAAAAGTTTAAATCAACTTTTTCATTTGATATTACTTCATTTTTAAAAAAGCCTGTAAAAGCTGTTCCATAAATCGCTTTATTATCTACAGTTTTTATATTATTACTTCCTATAACTTGTAAAAATAATCTCAATTTATTACTATATGTGATTAGGTTATTATCCTCTAATTTGCCTTTTATAAAATAATATGTGCTTATATTATTATGTTTTGTATTTATAAACCTTAATATGTTATTATTTATTTGGTAAAGTTTAATATAATCTCCCTCTGATTCCACATTGATATAAACCTTACCTTGAGTCCCTAAAAATTCATCATCTATATTTAACTTAATACCATTCTCTTCTTTATATTGCTCTATATTCCTAAATAAGTCTTCTGCATCATTAACTTTAATATCACTAATTTCTATTTTCATTCCTTTTTCCACTACCTGTCCACCTAACATTGTCACCATAAATTTTAAAAATCTTTCCTCATTTATAATAAAAGATGTAGAAATCAAAACTATAAGACTTAAAATACTTAATTTTACCCTCATGTTATCCCCTCTCTTCCACCTTATATTATGACCATAAAATCCCATTTTATACTCAGTAATGTAATTACTTGTAATATAATGAAATATATTATTAATATATAACTTTTCATAAAAAGTGTGCATACACACTTAAGTTTATTTATAGTAAGTTTTTATAAATGCGTATAAAATGTACATAGATAATAAAAAGCTTGCTTTAGATAAGTTTTAAATCTTATCTAAAACAAGCTTTTATTTTATTAACTCTCTATTTACTTAATGAAAGTCTAGTTAAAGCCCTATAAAGAGATGCTTCAGCTCTTTTTATATCTACGTTATCCTTAGACTTAAGCCTCTCTTCTGCTCTCTCTTTAGCTCTACTAGCTCTTTCTCTATCTATTTCTTCTGGCCACTCTGCAGAGTCACAATTTATATATAGGTGACCCTTAGAGCTTCTTATTATTCCATTAGAAGTAAATAGTTTTTTTCTCTCACCATCTTTATTAACTATTTCAGTTACAGTTGGTTTTAATAATGTAATCATATCTATATGATTAGGCAAAATTTGAATTTTACCATCTATACTTTCTACAAAAACTTGTTTGACTTCCCCTTGAAAAACCCTCTTTTCAGGGGTTATTATATCTAAGTTTAGATACTTTTCCATAAAATCACATCCTTAAAAAACTATTCAGCCATTAACTTCTTAGCTTTTTCTACCGCTTCCTCAATAGTTCCAACAAATAAGAATGCTGATTCTGGTAAATCATCATACTTTCCTTCTAGTATCTCTTTAAATCCTCTTACAGTTTCTTTAACAGGTACAAACTTACCTTGCATTCCAGTAAATTGTTCTGCTACTGTAAATGGCTGAGACAAGAACCTCTGAATCTTTCTTGCTCTAGATACAACTTGCTTATCCTCTTCTGATAACTCATCTACACCAAGAATAGCTATTATATCTTGAAGCTCTTTATATCTTTCAAGAACATTCTTCACTTTATTTGCAACATCATAATGCTCTCTTCCAATAACTCTTGGATCTAAAATTCTTGAAGTTGATTCAAGTGGTTCTACCGCTGGATATATACCAAGCTCTGCTATAGATCTTGATAGAACTGTTGTAGCATCTAAGTGGCTGAATGTTGTAGCTGGTGCTGGGTCTGTTAAGTCATCTGCTGGAACATATACCGCTTGAACTGATGTTATAGATCCATTTTTAGTAGAAGTAATTCTTTCTTGAAGAGCTCCCATTTCAGTTGCAAGAGTTGGTTGATAACCAACAGCACTAGGTATTCTTCCAAGTAAAGCTGAAACTTCTGAACCTGCCTGAGTAAATCTAAATATATTATCTATAAATAAAAGCACATCTTGACCCTTATCTCTAAAGTATTCCGCCATAGTAAGTCCTGTTAAAGCAACTCTCATTCTTGCTCCAGGTGGCTCATTCATTTGACCAAATACTAAAGCTGTTTTTTCTATAACTCCAGAATCATTCATTTCATGGTAAAGATCATTACCTTCTCTTGTTCTTTCTCCAACTCCTGTAAATACAGAAAGTCCACCATGCTCTCTAGCTATATTATTTATAAGCTCTTGTATAAGAACTGTTTTACCAACTCCAGCTCCTCCAAATAGTCCTATCTTACCACCTTTTTGATAAGGGGCAAGAAGGTCTATAACCTTTATACCTGTTTCAAACATTTCTGGCTCAACTGCTTGATCTGCAAAGGTTGGTGCTGGTCTGTGTATTGTATAAGATTTTTCTGACTTAAAATCCCCTTTATCATCTATAGGCTTACCTAATACGTTAAATAGTCTTCCAAGAACTTCATCTCCTACTGGTACACTTATAGGCTTACCTGTATCTTCAGCATCCATTCCTCTTCTTAAACCTTCTGTTGACTCCATACCTATACATCTTACTATGTCATCTCCAACGTGTTGTTCTACTTCAGCTATAATAACCTTATTCTCTTCCATTTTTATTTCTATAGCATTTAATATATTAGGAAGACAATCCGATTCAAATTTTATATCTATAACAGGTCCTATAACCTGTACAACCTTTCCTATATGACCAGGCATAACTTTTTCCTCCTAACTACTTTTGTGCTTCCGCTCCACCAACTATCTCCGATATTTCTTGAGTTATAGCACTTTGTCTTATTCTGTTATATTTTAATTTAAGCTTATCTAATATATCATTGGCGTTCTTTGTCGCTCCATCCATTGCAGTCATTCTAGCAGAATGTTCACTACATTTACCACTCATCATGCACAGATAAATCTTACTCTTTAAATACATTAACATAATATCTTCAGCTATAGCCTTTGGAGAAGGTTCTATTATTAAGTCATCCTTAAATTCCGCCTCTTCTATATTTAATGGAAGAATTCTTTCTACTATTGGAAGTTGTTTTACTGGAGAAATAAATTTATTATACACAACATTTACTTCACCAACTTCTTCATTGCTATATAGCTTAATAGCATGATTAAATATAGTTCCGGATTCCTTTATAGTAGGTATGTCTGGTATCTCAACATATTCTGCTATTGTATCTATTGCAGACTTTTTAATATACCCTCTTCCCTTTTGACCTACAATTATTATAAGGGAGTTTTCTTTGTCTTCCCTTATTTTATCAATGGCAGAGGATATAATTGATCCATTATATCCTCCACAAAGCCCTGTATCTGAAGTTAAGATAATATAAAGCTTTTTATCTGATTTATTTCCTTTTATGAAAGAGTGATCCTTAGTTTCAAGGGCATTAAGTATGGTTTCTGTTGTTTTCTCTAAGCTCTCATGATACTCCTCAACTATAGCCATTTGTCCTCTACTTCTTTTTAACTTGGATGTGGCAACTAACCCCATGGCTTTTGTTATTTTCTTGGTATTAGTTACAGACTTAATTCTTCTCTTAATTGCAATAAGTCCTGCTCCTGCCACATTGTCACCTCCTCAAAGTCTAAGCTTCAAATATTTTCTTAAATTCAGCTATAGACTCATCTAATTTGGATTTTAATTCATCAGTTAAACTTCCTATTTCTACTATTGATTTTCCAAGTTCTCTATGATGCGTATCCATATATTCTAGGAATTCTCTCTCAAACTTTCTAATTCTAGTTACTGGTATATCCATTAAGTGATCATTAACTCCAGCATAAAGTATCATTATTTGTTTCTCTACTGCCATAGGCTCGTATTGATCTTGCTTTAATATCTCTATTAATCTCTTACCTTTTTCTAATCTCTTCTTTGCTTCCTTATCAAGGTCTGATCCAAATTGAGCAAAGGCTGCAAGTTCCCTATATTGGGCAAGTTCAAGTCTTAATGTTCCTGAAACTTGTTTCATAGCCTTAATTTGAGCATTTCCTCCAACTCTTGAAACAGATATACCTGCATTAACTGCTGGTTTTAATCCACCATGGAATAATTCAGCTTCAAGGAATATCTGTCCATCTGTTATGGATATGACGTTTGTTGGTATATAAGCAGTAACATCTCCTGCTAAGGTTTCTATTATTGGAAGAGCTGTTAAAGATCCTCCCCCAAGCTTTTCGGATAGTCTTGCTGCTCTTTCAAGAAGTCTTGAGTGAATAAAGAATACATCTCCTGGGTAAGCTTCTCTTCCTGGTGGTCTCCTAAGTAATAATGACATTGTTCTATAAGCAACAGCGTGCTTTGAAAGATCATCATAGATTATTAGTACGTCCTTACCCTTATTCATGAAATATTCACCCATACTACATCCAGCATAAGGGGCTATAAATTGTAGTGGTGCTGTATCTGATGCTGTAGATGCTACTACTATTGTATAATCCATAGCTCCCATCTCTGTAAGAGTGTTAACTATATGTGCCACAGTAGACTGCTTTTGACCTATCGCTACATATATACATACAACATCCTTTCCCTTTTGATTAAGGATTGTATCTAAAGCTAGAGCTGTTTTACCTGTTTGTCTATCTCCTATTATAAGTTCTCTTTGTCCCTTACCTATAGGTATCATAGAGTCAATAGCCTTTATTCCAGTTTGTAATGGTTCTTTAACTGATTGTCTTTCTATAACTCCTGGAGCTGGAACCTCTATTTCACGTACTCCTGAGGATTTTATAGGTCCCTTATCATCTATAGGATTTCCAAGGGAATCCACAACTCTACCTATAAGAGCCTCTCCAACTGGTACTTCAACAATTTTGCCAGTTCTCTTTACTATGTCTCCTTCTTTTATTCCCTTTTCTGGTCCTAAAAGAACACAACCTACGTTATCTTGTTCAAGGTTTAGAGCCATTCCATATACTCCATTAGGAAACTCTAAAAGCTCCCCTTCCATACAATCGTCTAATCCATAAACCCTTGATATACCATCACCTATTTGCACTATAGTACCAGAGTCTATGGTTTCTATTTTCTTTTCATATCTTTGTATCTCACTTCTTATAATAGAAGTAATTTCTTCTGGCTTTATATTCATACCTTTCACCTCTATTCTCTGCTCAGTGCTAACTTCTTCATCTCATCTAATTTCGATTTCACTGTACCATCAATAACATCATTCCCTACTCTAACATATAAGCCACCTAAAATAGAAGTATCTAATTCTTCTTTTAAGAGTATCTCTTTATCATACATTCTATTTAGCTTCTGCTTTAGTAGTTCTTTTTGGTTATCGTCTAAAGGAATTACACTTTTAATTAAGGCTTCAAGCTTATTGTGTCTCTCTAAATGGATTTTCTCCATTTCTATAAGCTTTTCTTTTAAATATAAAATTCTATCCTTTTCTATGAGTATAAGTAGAAAAGATAGCAATTCCTCATCTATATGATTTTTAAAAATTTTTATAAACGTTTGTTTTTTTCTGGTGGTTGTTATTTGAGGATGTCTTATAATTTGCTTAAACTCCTCACTATTTTCTATAGTATCAACTATCTCTCTTAAATCTTGTAGATACTCTTCAACCTTTCCTTTTTCTTCTGCAACTTGATAAAGAGCCAAAGCATATCTTCTGTCTAAATATTCATACATTATTAATTACCTACCTTGGCTATAAAATCATCTATAAGTCTTCTATGAGTATCCTTATCCAAGGAATCTTGTAGAGCCTTAGAGGCCATTTCTATAGCAAGTTCTATTGATTGACTCTTTATTTCGTCTTCTGCTTTATGCTTTTCTCTATCTATTTCAACTTTAGCTCTATCTAAAATAGCATCTGCCTCTTTTTTTGCATCTCCAACTATCTCATCATATAAGCTTTCTGCTTTAGTTTTATAGGTTTTAGTAAGACTCTTGCCCTGTTCCTTAACCTTTTTAAGCTCTAACTTACCATCTTCAATAAGTTTTTCTGATTGCTCTCTATTTAACTTAGCAGAATTTATATCATTAACTACTCTTTCTTTTCTACTCTCCATTATTTTCTTAACTCTATCAAATAAGAAATACTTAAGAACCAAGTAGAGAATTACAAAGTTAAATATATAAAACAACATATTAGGTGAAAATACTTCTCCCATATTATACTTATAAGCCTCCTTTCAGGCTTTTATCCGCCTATAAAATTAATAGTTAGCTACTTTACTTTATGAGTAAAGTAGCTAATTGAAACACTAATATTTACTTTAATCCTACGAAAATTAATAATATAGCTACTAGTAATCCATATATAGCTGTTGCTTCTGCGAAACCAGCACCTATGATTAATGCAGATGTTATCTTACCTGAAGCCTCTGGTTGTCTTGATATTCCCTCAACTGCCTTACCAGTTGCATTTCCTATTCCTATTCCAGCTCCTATTCCTGTGAAAACAGCAAATCCTGCTGCTAATGCTGACATTCCTAATACAAAATATTGATTCATAAATAATTCCTCCTTAAAAGTTTATGTTTTAATTTTAATGCTCTACTGTTAATTTAATATTTATCATTGTTAACATAACAAATATAACCATTTGAATTGTTCCATCAAAAATATCAAAATAAAAATGTAGTGGAACTGGTATACCAATCTGTGCAATCCATGTTGCATGACCTAGTGCTTCATATAAAAGATCCATTATTATGGTTGCTGAAAGCATATTTCCAAATAATCTTAAACTTAAAGATATAGGAAGCATAATTCTTTCCATAATATTAAGTGGTAACATAAAAGCAAAAGGCTTAGCATACCCTGTAAAATAATGTATTATTCCTAATCTCTTAATTGCATAAGCTTGAATTACTATAAAGCTTATTGATGCTAAACTAAGTGCAACAGTATAATCTTTTGTTGGTGGTGCTACCCCAAATAGTCCTGTCATATTCATAGATAATAAATATATAGCTAAGGCTCCTATGAAAGGTACAAAACCTAAAAACTCTTCTCCCATATTTTGAGATACAACCTTTGTAACAGTTTCAACAAATAGTTCTGCAACATTTTGTTTTTTATCTGGGATTTCTTTCAAGCTTCTAGTTAACCATACTGAAACTAAGGCTATCAGTATAATTATCACCCACTGTATCACTAAGTAGGGGGTAATATTAAAGGTTAATCCTCCAATATTAAAGGAATAAAAATTTTCTACTGCTCCCAAACACTCACTTCCCCTCTTAATTTATTTTTTAATCTTGATAGCATATAAAATAATTGCAATAAAATGGCTTACTACACCTATTATATATACTATCAAGTAATATTTATTATATGTAAAAAGAGTTATTCCTATTAAACATATAATAGAACTTCTTAAGAAAAGGCTTATTAAATTTAAAATTGGACTTTTGGCTTTTTTACCTAGCATATAGTCTAATACCAATGAGTTAACAATAAAATTTAATAATCCTACAATTAGGCCTAATATAAATACAAATGAATAATTTAAATTATATAATATAGCTATTATTATGGAAGTTATGAAAGCTAACATAATATCATATTTCATAACCACTCTTATAAGATCTCTTACCTCTTTTTGCATTTTGTACCCCTCATTCTGTTACTTGTACATTATATAATAGCTTATCCAATGAATAAAACCTAATATTCGTTGATATTTCTCGTTATTATCCAATTTGTCCTCATTTTAAGTATTTTTTAGTACGATTAGTCTAAATATCTCTATGGCATTCATGTTTACATTAGTTGCAAATATTTTGAGTGATGATTATTCATTTATCTGAAAATTTTATTTTTGATTTCCTCATTTTTTTTCTTTCATTTCCCTATATTTTAATATATCAGTCCTATTAAAACGTTTTTCAATCCAATTTTATGGTTTTTTTTAAAATTGTTTAATTAACATTACAATATAGTGTTGCATAACTTTTATGTAAATTATGCAATTTTTTTATTTTATTTCATGTATAAGACTACCTATATACCGTATTATGATGATTTTATACTACTTTTCTGTGTATAATATATGTTTTTTTTGAATAAATGATTAATATATATTTAAGTTTCCCCAAAGTAATAGGCTTATTCTTAAGAATAAAGAAAAAATATAACCTTAAACTCCTAAAAAGAAATTTAAGGTTATATTTTTTTACTAATGTATAAGAGATGTATATTAGCTATTACTTATTATCTTTCAACTATAAGAGCTGTTCCCATTCCTCCACCTATACAAAGAGTTGCTAGTCCCCTCTTAGCATCCTTTTTCTTCATTATGTGAAGTAACGTAACTAAAATTCTAGCTCCTGATGCTCCTATAGGATGTCCAAGAGCTATTGCTCCACCATTTAGATTAACTTTTTCCATATCTAATTTTAAATCTTTAGCTACAGCTAAACTTTGTGCTGCAAAAGCCTCATTAGCTTCTACTATATCTATATCTTCAATACTAAGATTAGCTTTCTTTAAGGCTTCCCTTGAGGACGCTACAGGACCATACCCCATGATTGATGGATCTAACCCTTTTGATCCATAAGATACTATTTTAGCTAAAGGTGTTATATTAAGTTCTTCAACCTTTTCTTTGCTCATAACTACCACTGCTGCTGCACCATCATTTATACCAGAGGCATTGCCCGCTGTAACTGTTCCATCTTTTTTAAAGGCAGGTCTTAATTTACCTAACTTTTCTAAACTTGCCCCAAACTTAGGATACTCATCTGTATCAAAAACTATAGGTTCTCCTTTTCTTTGAGGAATTACTACTGGAATTATCTCTTCTTTAAATTCTCCATTTTTTATAGCTATTTCAGCCTTTATCTGAGATTCTACTGCAAATTTATCTTGTTCCTCTCTAGATATGTTCCATTTTTCTGCTATATTCTCTGCTGTCATCCCCATATGATAGTCATTGAAAGCATCCCATAGTCCATCTTTTATCATTTCATCTACCATGGTGCCATTTCCCATTCTTTGTCCCCATCTTGCACTATCAAGAACAAAAGGAGCTCTTGACATATTTTCCATACCTCCTGCAACTACTACATCACAATCTCCTGCAAGTATCATTTGAGCTGCAAGGCTTACAGCTCTAAGTCCTGATCCACAAACCTTATTTATTGTCATGGCAGAAACCTCTTCTGGAAGTCCTGCTTTTATAACAGCTTGTCTTGCGGGATTTTGTCCTAAACCACTTTGAAGAACATTTCCCATTATAACTTCGTTAACTTCTTCACCTTTTACCCCTGCTTTATTTAATGCTTCTTTAATAACTAAAGCTCCTAAATCTACTGCTGGAACATCCTTAAGACCTCCTCCAAATGAGCCTATAGCGGTTCTAACTGCACTAACTATAAATACCTCTTTCATTTATTTAACCCCCATTGTTTGATTTTTTTATGATTCCTATGTTATATTTGATATTTTTTTAACATACAACGATATTATTTATAGGCATATTTCTACACCTATAGATTATTTAAAATTATTTTTATGTTTTAAATATTGAGAAAATTCCTTTTTTAATAAGAGAGTTAAGTCTATACTTAACTCTCTTATTAATTATATCACTTAATTTATTAAATTAAAATAGTCAAACCAATAAATTTACTCATTTATGTATTTAACTTGAAACTCTTCTACTTCTTCTTTATATCTTCCGTAATACTTAAGTATAGCATCACAAATTCTTCTAGACGCTAATCCATCTCCATAAGGATTTATTGCTTTACTCATAGCCTTATAAGCTTCTTCATTATTTATTAATGAGTTAGCTTCCTTTACTATAACATTAACATCTGTTCCACAAAGTTTCACAGTTCCAGCCTTTACAGCTTCTGGTCTTTCTGTTACATTTCTTAGTACTAATACAGGCTTTCCAAGATGAGGTGCCTCTTCTTGAAGTCCACCTGAATCTGTCATAACCATAAAACATTTATCCATAAGATTATGAGTTTCCTTTGTATCTAATGGAGATAATAAATGAACTCTTTCATGTCCACTTAAATGCTTATAAACCACATCTTTTACCACTGGATTTAAATGCACTAAATAAACTAATTCTACATCTTCATTTTCTTCAACTATAGTTTTTAGTGATTTACATATATTTTCTATACCTTCTCCCCAGTTTTCTCTTCTATGGGCAGTAACCATTATGACCTTTTTATTCTTATAATCTATTTTATTTAATTCTTCATTTTCAAATATATAATTATCTTCAACAGTAACCTTCATTGCATCTATAACCGTATTACCAGTTATATAAATATCCTCTTCTTTTACCCCTTCTCTTAAAAGATTATTTTTAGAACCTTCTGTTGGAGCAAAATGTATATCTGCAAGAGACCCTGTTAATTTTCTATTCATTTCTTCCGGGAATGGAAAATACTTATCAAATGTTCTAAGTCCCGCCTCAACATGCCCTACCCTTATTTGCTTATAGAAGGCTGCTAAAGCTCCTCCAAATGTAGTTGTTGTATCTCCATGAACAAGTATCATATCTGGTTTTACTTCTTCAAATATTTCTTCTAATCCTTCTAAGACCCTACTAGTAATCCCAGTTAAGCTTTGTTTATTTTTCATTATGTTTAAATCAAAATGAGGTTTTATAGAAAACAGTTTTAACACCTGATCAAGCATCTCCCTATGCTGAGCAGTTACACATACTAAGGATTCTATTTCCTCTCTACTCTCAAGTTCCTTAACTAGAGGTGCCATTTTTATGGCCTCAGGTCTTGTTCCAAATATAGTCATTACCTTAATTTTATCCATTACGATCCTCCTGATTTTTAATCCTTCTTTTTAAAGAAGCCACATTTCCAAGCTATAAGCACTATTATTAAAATTACAACTGCTAATAAAAAGTAAGATCTTTTGGTACTTATCTGCATAGCCAGTATTGCAATGGCTCCAAGGCAAGCACTTATAAGGTACATTATTATAACACTCTGTCTTTGAGATAAACCTAAATCTAAAAGCCTATGATGTAGATGTCCCCTATCTGCTCCCATAATAGGTTTTCCATTTACTTTTCTTCTTATCATAGCAAATATTGTATCATATATAGGTAATCCAATGGCAAGGATAGGTACTGCTACTGCAAAAGCTGTAGCTGACTTTACCGCTCCCTCCATCGAAATAGCTGCAAGTAAAAAACCTAAAAGCTGTGCTCCCGCATCCCCCATAAATATCGATGCAGGATTAAAATTATATGGTAAAAAGCCTAAAATGGCTCCTGATAATATTGCTGTAAGTAAAGCTCCATTGCCTCTATCTGCAATTATAGCCACAATATATATTGTTACAGAAGATATAAATCCTATACCAGCTGCAAGTCCATCAAGCCCATCTATTAAATTTAAAGCATTAGTTATACCAACTACCCACACTATTGTAAAAGGTATAGATATTAATTTTATATTTAACATTTCCGTTCCTAAATTTTGAAAAGGATTTGTAATATATTTTATGTATACTCCATTAAATATTAAAACCAATGTGGCAACTACTTGAAATAAAAGCTTTTGCCAAGGTTTTAATTCTTTTATATCATCTATGACTCCTCCTACAAGTATAATAAAGGCTCCAATAAGAATTCCTATTTCTCCTCTTGAAAGTATCCTTGGATTTAAAAGTACTACTATAGCAAAAGCTATAAATATAGCCACTCCTCCCAAAAGCGGAATTGGTTTTTTATGTATCTTCCTTGGATTCTTCGGAACATCTACCGCATTAACTTTAAAAGCTATTTTCTTTATAATAGGAGTTATAGAGAATGCTATTAGAAAGGCAATTATAGCTAAAGTAAAATCTTTCATACACTCTTCTTCCTAACTATCTAATTTATTATTCCTCTTTATAGTTATTTAAATGGATAACTTCAATCCATTCAGCATCTTTAAAAAAGTCATATTCTGCCCTATATTCTTCAGCATAAACAACTCTAGTAATCCCTGATGCTATAATAACCTTCTGACATTCCATACATGGTTCTGCAGTAATATATATTGTAGCACCTTCTCTTTCTTCTCTTGATGATTCAATTATTGCATTAACCTCTGCATGGATGGTTCTTCTACAATGATTATTAAGCATTAAGCAACCTTCATCATCACAATGATCTAAAGAAGACGGGCTTCCATTATATCCTGTAGACTTTATTCTCTTATCTTTTACAATTATAGCACCAACCTTTTTTCTTGGGCATGTGCTTCTATCTTTCACCTTAAATGCTATATCCATAAAATAAGTATCCCAATCTTTTCTCATATACCATCTCTCCTTTAGTTCCATAAGCTAATCTTATAATATAAATGAAATATTGTCTCTATTACCATAACCTATATAAACTTGTAATGAATTATCTTTGTATTAAACATATGATTCAGTAAACTTTCTTCTTTTATAACAATCATATCTAAGATACTAAATATTCTTAGTAAAATATTTTTCATTAAAGAAATTTTATTTATAATAACTACTGTTACTGGCTTATTATAGTATAAAGGTAGTCTTATTAATAAAATATATATTTTTATATTACCACAGTCTTTATAAATATAAAAATATATACCGATACTTAATTCATATGGAATTTTTTCCCTTTCTAAACTAAACCTTAACTTAAAATAGTAAATTTTTTCTCTTATTTTAAGTTTTAATTTATATAGGGTATATAATTCTAAAGTCTCAAATAAAAGTAAACCAAACCATCATGTAGTAAAGGTTTAAACCTACTAAATATTTAAATTATACCCCAATTATATAACAAAGTAAACTAAGAAGAGATTACAATATATAATCAATTTCTAAAGAAAATTATACTACAAAATAAGTATTTAACAACTTTATATAACAGTGTAATTTTCACATTAAACTTAACCACTCCTATTTCCCACATATAAGCAAAATAGGAGTGGTTAATATCCACCCCTATTTCAAAGCCATAGCTCATAAACTATTTAGTTCCGAATAATCTATCTCCTGCATCCCCAAGTCCTGGTACTATATATCCTTGCTCATTTAATTTCTCATCTATAGCAGCTGTATATATATCAACATCTGGGTGCTTATCCATAACAACTTTTAATCCTTCTGGAGCTGCTAAAAGAATCATAAGCTTTATATTCTTTGCTCCCTTTTGCTTAAGTAAAGTTATAGCATCAGCAGCTGATCCTCCTGTTGCAAGCATTGGATCTACCACAATTATATCTCTCTCATTTATATCTTGTGGTAACTTACAGAAATACTCAACTGGTTGAAGAGTTTCTTCGTCCCTATATAACCCTATATGTCCAACCTTAGCAGCTGGTATTAACTTAAGCATACCATCAACCATTCCAAGTCCTGCTCTAAGTATAGGTACTATAGCAAGCTTCTTTCCTGCAAGCATTCTACACTTAGTTTTACATATTGGAGTTTCTATTTCAACCTCACTCATTTGTACATCTCTTGTTACTTCATAAGCCATAAGCATAGCCACTTCTTCAACAAGCTCTCTAAAATCCTTAGAACCTGTATTCTTATCCCTTATGAAAGCTAATTTGTGAAGTATTAATGGATGTGCTATTTGTGTTACCTTACTCATTATAAATTCCTCCTAATTCAACCAACTATTATTATTTAGAGTATTTAATCTCTATATCTGTTATTTTATTAATTCTTCTTATGTGTCTATCTCCTTGAAACTTTGCATTTAAAAAAGTATCAACTATATCTAGTGCAAGTCCAGGGCCTACCACTCTTTCTCCTAATGCTAAAATATTAGCATTATTGTGTTCTCTTGTTGCATGAGCACTAAAAGTATCAGAACATAATGCTGCTCTTACTCCCTTAACCTTGTTTGCAGCAATACTTATTCCAATTCCTGTTCCACATATGAGTATTCCAAAGTCAAAATCCTTATTTGAAACCTTTTCTCCTACTGCTAAGGCTATATCAGGATAGTCACAAGACTCTTCTGAATATGTACCAAAATCCTTAACATCTATGCCTTTTCCTTCTAAATGTTTTATTATTTCAGACTTTAACTTAAATCCACCATGGTCACTTCCAATTGCGATTTTCAAAACATACACCTCCTAAAATATCTGAATATTATAAAAAAGAAGATACCGATATTATCCCCTAATATCTTTATCTTCTTTTATCTTCTTTATTAATAAATCTATGGACTCTAAAAGTGAGTTATAAGTCTTTTTATAAATAGCTTCATTGCCACCGTATGGGTCTAAAACATCACCCTCTACGCCGACATACTCATTTAAAGTAAATATCTTACTATCCATATCTTTAAAATTATATTTTAATACATCTCTTATATAAGAGGTCATAGTTAAAACTAAATCAACTTTTTTTAGCATATCTTCATCTAACTGAATAGCTTCCCTGTTAGTTATAGATACCTTAAGATTTTCCTTAACTAAGGTGGTTGAATGCTGAGAAGCCCTTGTTTTAGGAACTATTAACAAGCCCCTAGATAAGGCCATTACATCATTTATATCACACATTGAATTAAATATAGCTTCTGCCATGGGACTTCTACATGTGTTACCCGTGCATACAAATAATACTCTCATTTTATTCCTCCTTAAATTTCTATTATGTGAAAACCTGCTGATTTATTTAATCTATTCATTATAGCAAGACCTATACCTTCTTCACTAAAAGCTTCACTTAAAATCACATCAACTTCTATTTGATCAAAGGCTCTTAAAGTAGAAAATAAATTTTTAGCTATATCATTCATATTATTTCTACTTCCAAGGGATATAATTTCTCCAGATTTATAAAGTGCTTTTGTTTCATCTGTTGCTATTATTCCTACAGTCTTATTATTATCTATATAATTTTGCACCATTTCATTTATTTTTTCAATAGTTTTTTGTAAATCTCCCTTAATTATTTTTACAGGAGCCTTTGGAGCATAGTGTCTATATTTCATTCCTGGAGCCTTTGGCTTAAAATCCGCTTTTGGTTTCTCCATTATGGCAGGATCTACATATATACTATTATCAACCTCTTTTAGCTGTTCTAAAGTTATTCCACCAGGCCTTAATACACAGGGAGGCTCTACAGTACAATCTATTATTGTAGATTCAACTCCAACCTTACTACTGCTTCCCCCTAATATTCCTTCAACTTTCCCTTTCAGATCCTTTATACAAGTTAAAACATCTGTAGGACTAGGTTTTCCAGATATGTTAGCAGATGGAGCTGCTATAGGTACTCCTGATTCTTCTATAAGTTTTAATGCTATTTCATTATCTGGCATTCTTATGCCTATGGTTTCAAGGCCTGCACTAGTCTCCATTGGAACTATAGGTTTCTTCTTTAGAATTATGGTTAAGGGACCTGGAAAAAATCTCTTCATTAACTCTTTTGCAACTTTTGGAACCTCTTCTACTAAATTTTCTATGTTAAAGTTATTAACATGAATTATTAATGGATTATCTTGAGGTCTTCCTTTTGCTTCAAATATTTTTCTTACTGCTGATGAATCTAAAGCATTTCCTCCAAGACCATAAACAGTTTCAGTTGGAAAGGCTACAATACCACCTTTTTTTATTATGTCTCCACACTTATTAATTCCATTTATATCTATGTTACTATCTTCCATGATAAATACCTTAGTATCCATAACCTTTCCTCCTCATCTACATTACATTTACTAAAACTAATCCTAAGGTTACTCCTAATAGCACACTTATTGTGTTTATTATACTATTATTTAAATTATTTGATTCAGGAATAAGTTCTCCAAAAACAACATACATCATTATTCCTGAAGCTAAAGCTAAGCATATTCCAAGAAAAACTTCTGATACATTTCCTATAAACACCCCTATTAAAGCTCCTAAAGCTGTTGGAAGAGCTGTAATAAATACATATAATATTATCTTAAATATATTTTTATTACTAGCTATTAAAGGTACAGTTACTGCAAGGCCCTCTGGTACATCATGAAGAGCTATTATTATACTGGTTTTAACTCCTAGACTTTTACCGCTTAAAAAGCTACATCCCATTATTATCCCTTCTGGAAAATTATGTAGCATTAATCCTAAAGCCGTTATAAAAGCTATCTTAGAATAAGACTCCTTATTATGGGCTGCTTTTTCTATAAGGTATATTATAAGCATGCCTAGGATGTAAAATACTAGGGTATATAAAAACCCTCCTTGTTCTATAGCTTCTGGTATTAGGTCAAAAACCACAACTGATAGCATAAGTCCTCCAGCAAAAGCCATAGTAGATGCTATAAACTTCTTTGATGGATTTTTAATAAAAGTCCCAATAGAAGCTCCCATCATAGTCCCAATAAGGGATATAAGGGAGCTTAATAATACAATCCAAAAAAAACTCATAATCCTATCCCCCTCTCACCTTATTTTATTTAAGTAAGAGGAACTTTATGATTATATAAGCTCTTTTTGTTTTCTTGAAATTTTTATATTTTCTATGGAATCCTCTGTAAACTCTGCCTTAACACAATTTCTATACATGGTATCTAAAAGAAGATACTTTTTCAAGCCCCCTTTTTTTACCATTATATAGTAATATGTAATTTCTGGGTTAAGCTTTTTTAGTTTAAGATACTTTTCCCCTACATAAGGATGTCTTTTCAAAAAATCTTTTCCTACGGGCCTTATTTTTTTATTTCTAAACTTCACTGTAGTTATAAATATTATGGACATTTCTTCCTTAGTTCCTTCTGTATGAACTAAAACTACCTTATCACATAACATTTTATAACTTCTATTTAGAATTCCTTGATTAATGGTTAGCTTATTATTACTACAGTGAAATTCTAACTTTTCTATATTTGTTTTTACAAAAACAGCTAACAAAATTACCAGTTCTGTAATTGCTAAATAAACAACCAAAAACCAGTTATTATTTAATCCCACTAAAAACAAGACAATAGGCAAAGCTAAAAAAATAAAGCACATAGTAAGCACAAAGTTTTTAAATTGTTTTTTCTGCTTTTTTACGGCTTTATCAATATACATTGACCACCTCTAAACTCTTAAAAATTATAAGGATTCAGTGTTTCCCATAGCCTTCATCTTTTCTGCCTGATCAGCAGTAATTAATGAATCTACAACCTCATCTATGTCACCATTCATAAAAGTTTCTAACTTATATAAAGTAAGTCCTATTCTATGATCTGTAACCCTTCCTTGAGGATAGTTGTAAGTTCTAATTCTTTCACTTCTATCTCCTGTACCAACCTGACTTCTTCTGTCTTCTGCTATAGCTGCATTTCTTTCAGCTTCTGCTTTTTCATATAATCTAGCCTTTAATATCTTTAATGCCTTTTCTTTATTCTTAAGCTGTGATTTTTCATCCTGACAAGATACAACAATTCCTGTTGGAAGGTGAGTCATTCTTACTGCGGAGTCAGTTGTATTAACACACTGTCCTCCATTCCCTGATGCTCTAAAAACATCTACTCTTATATCATTTGGGTTTACATCTATTTCTACATCATCAACTTCTGGAAGCACAGCAACTGTAGCTGTTGATGTATGAATTCTACCACTTGATTCAGTATCTGGAACTCTTTGTACTCTATGTGCTCCACTTTCGTACTTAAGTCTTGAATAAGCTCCATTTCCCTTTATCATAAATACAACTTCTTTAAATCCACCGATATCTGTTTCATTAGAAGACATTAATTCAACCTTCCATCTTTTAGTCTCAGCATATCTTGTATACATTCTAAACAGGTTAGCTGCAAATAAGGCTGCCTCATCTCCACCAGCGCCACCTCTAACTTCTACAAATACGTTCTTAGAATCGTTAGGATCCTTTGGTAGAAGTAATATTCTAAGATCATCTTTAAGCTCTTCTTCTCTTTGAGAAAGAGACTTAATTTCTTCTTGTATCATTTCTTTTAGTTCTTTATCACTTTCCTCTGAAAGCATATCTTTATTAAATTCTAAATCTTCTTCAACTTTTTTAAATTCTCTGTACTTTACAACTACTTCTTCTAAATCTGAATGTTCCTTACATAACTTTTGCCATTCCTTTTGATTAGCCATTATGGTTGGATCACTAATTTTCATAGAAAGTTCGTCATATTTTGCCTCTATAAAATTAAGCTTCTGTAACATAACTCAATCACTCCGTATCCATATTTTCATAGTTTATAATTATATCATAATATTATTAATATTTTCAACTAATTTATATACCCTACATTGGTATCACTATCCCCTTTGTAACATATGTTTAAAGACCACTTTACTTTAATTAGTCTATAATTATTATACATTAATATATTTTACTTTAATAAGCCTATAATTATTATACACTAATATATTTTCCTATTACTACCCTATCTAATCCCGCTAAGTCTTTTACAATTATAATATCTTCATATCCTGCTAAAGTCATGATATGTTTTACTTCTTCTCCCTGGTCATGACCTATTTCAAAAGCTAAATATCCTTCATCTAAAAGACACTCTTTACTCTCTGATACTATTCTTTTATAAAAATCTAATCCATCTATTCCCCCATCTAAGGCTAGATGAGGTTCAAAGTCCTTAACATCCTCCATGAGGGTATTTATAACATCTTTCTTTATATATGGTGGATTAGATATGATCATATTAAATTTTTCCTCATTTTCTATTAAAACTTTTAATAAGTCACTTTCTATAAATCTTGCCTTATTCTTAAGATTTAATCTTTCTATATTAATATTAGTAACCTCACAAGGAATATTATCTATATCAACACAAGTTATATTAACATCTTGTCTTAGCGCTCCTATGGATAACCCTATAGCCCCACTTCCCGTACATAAATCACATATATTTTTAAAATTGTTATTATCTATTATTTTAAGGGCTTCCTCTACTAATATCTCAGTATCTCCTCTTGGAATTAAAACCCCTTCTTTTATATAAAAGTCTAATCCCATAAACTCACAGTGATTTAATATATACTTTATTGGCATTTTTCCTTTTCTCTTTTTCACTAAAGCTTTAAATTCTTCTTCATTTTCTAAAGATACTAATTCACTTCTATTGGTTATTAAGTAGAGTTTATCTTTTTCTATAACTTTAGAAAGTAATAGTTGAGAGTCTAAAACATAGGTATCTATATCCACACTTTTAAGTTCTTCGTTAGAATAATTAAGAAGTTCTCCTATGGTATTTTCCTTTGGTTTTATTCCTTCTGCTGCTTTTAACGAAGCAATAGCAACCTCTATTTGACTGTCATCTGGTTCTTTTGTTGTTAGTTCTTGAAGCTTTAAACCTGGGTAGGCTACTAAGGCAGTTAATCTATTGTTATTTTTACCAAGCCACTTTATAATTTCATAGGTAATTCCTGATACTAATGGTAAAAGTAATAACCTATATCCAAACCTATATAAAAAACTCTTCCAACTTACAAAGGAAAATAATAATATACTTATTACCATAACTAGAAAAATAAAATTTGTTCCACATCTTGGGTGAAGTCTCGGAAACTTCTTAACATTATCTACAGTAAGATCCACACCATTCTCATAACAAAATATGGTTTTATGCTCTGCCCCATGATATTGAAACACTCTTTTTATCTCATCCATTTTCCCCACAATGTATATGTATATAAGGAAAATTCCTACCCTCAGTCCCCCCTCTAATATATTTAATGAAAAATTATTAAAGCCTAAATATTTAAATCCCTGAGCAATAAATGTTGGAGCTGCAAAAAATAATAGTATGGAGATTCCAAAGGATATAAAAAGAGTTATTCCTATTAATATATCATCACTCTTATCCTTAAATATCTTCTTAAAAAACTTTTCAAAGGCATCTGGCTCCCCATCCTCCTCAAAAAACGAAGCTGAGTAATTTAATGTTTGTATTCCTATAATCATAGAGTCAATTAAGGATATAAATCCCCTTATAATGGGAAGGGAAAAAAACTTATTTTTCTTACTTAATGGAGTTTTATCCTCCATGGAAATTTCTATCTTCCCATTAGGAGTCCTAACTGCGGTAGCAACTCCCTTTTCTCCCCTCATCATTACACCTTCTATTACAGCTTGACCTCCTACATTACACTTTTTTTTCATTGCCCCACCTTCCCTCTAACTTATTTTTCATCTAAATCATCATTTTTATATTTAAAATAGCAGTTCGGACAAAGAGACTGATATTCTACATTATCAAGTTTATCAATAGCCACCTGCTCTCCTTCAAAAACATACCTTCCATCAATCTTTCTTCCATTTAATAAAGCTTTCTTGCCACAAGTACATATAGTTTTCATCTCCTCTATACTATGAGCTAATAAAAGAAGTCTTGAACTTCCTTCAAACCCATTCATTTGGAAGTCTGTTCTAAGCCCATAACATATTACAGAGATATCTAAAAGCGCTGCAACCTTAAATAGTTCATCTATATGATGTTTTTTTAAAAATTGAACCTCATCTACTAGTATGCAATTTATCTGTTCTTTTACTCTTGTATACTTCTCTACTTCTACAAATATATCATCATCTTTATCTATTAATAGATCTACCTCCTGGGAAACTCCAAGTCTTGATACAACCCTTGATCCGCCTTTTTTATCCGTCTTAGGTTTTATTATTATAGCTTTTAGCCCTCTTTCTTGATAATTATATGCAACTTGCATTAAATGAGTTGATTTTCCAGAATTCATAGCTCCATATCTAAAATAAAGTTTCGCCATTAAACTATCTCCTTTTCTACTTTTTATTACCTATTCGATTATATCACATAAATTATAGGTAATAAAAAACTAAAATTTAGAAATAATACATTTCCTATAATATAAAATTTCGTTTAATGCTGTATTGACTTGTTTAATATGTGCATGATATAATCTAGAGGTTGATAACGGATGCGTAAAGCGAAAGAGGTGAAAAATATGAGAGAAGGCATACATCCTGTATACCACAGTGATTCAGTGGTTAAGTGTGCATGTGGAAATACTTTCACAACAGGTTCTGTTAAAAAAGAACTTAAAGTAGAAATATGCTCTAAATGCCACCCATTCTTCACTGGAAAGCAAAAGATTGTTGATATCGGCGGAAGAGTTGATAGATTCAACAAGAAGTATAACTTAAAGAATGAAGAATAAGAAAGTTTGGAAAAGATGAATTCATCTTTTCCTTTTTCTTTATTTAATATTAATCTAATTTTTATACTAAATCATTTATTTTATTTTTAAAATTGGATTTTATAAATTCAATTTTTATTTTTATGTTAAAATTCAATTATCACAAAATTTGAATTAACACTATATAACTTAATCTTTTATAGTGTTTAAATTTATATAAATAGTTGATTAGTTATTTATATAATTAATTGTTTAATACAATAGTCTTCTAATTTAATATAAAATAAAAAATCCAGAAAAACTGGATTTTTTATTTTATCTCTTCTTTTCAACATCTAGCATATCACTCTTTTTTATAGTTTGTATAAACTCTTCATTATTTGCTGTCTTTGAAAGTAAATTAATAAGACTTTCCGTAACATTCTCTAGATTTCCATCTCTATACATAACTCTTCTTAACCCAAATGCTACTTCTTTCTCTTCCTCTCCAAGTATTAAATCTTCTTTTCTTGTTCCAGATTTATATATATCTATAGCAGGGAATATTCTTCTCTCTTGAAGCTTTCTATCTAGGTGAACCTCCATGTTTCCAGTTCCCTTAAACTCTTCAAATATCATATCATCCATTCTACTACCTGTCTCAACTAAAGCTGTAGCAAGTATAGTAAGACTTCCACCCTCTTCTAAGTTTCTTGCTGCTCCAAAAAACTTCTTAGGCATTACTAAAGCTCCTGGATCAAGTCCTCCTGATAAAGTTCTACCTGTTGGAGTTATAGTAAGGTTCCAAGCCCTTGTAAGTCTTGTTAAACTATCTAAAAGTATAACTACATCATTTCCATATTCAACAAGTCTTTTAGCTCTTTCTAATACAAGTTGAGCTATTTTCGTATGATTCTGAGGTTCTTCATCAAAAGTTGAGTATATAACCTCTCCATTTATTGAACGTTGCATGTCCGTTACTTCTTCTGGTCTTTCGTCTATTAAAAGAACCATTAGTTTAATATTGGGATAATTTTTAGATATATTTTGAGCTACCCTTTTTAGTAAAGTAGTTTTTCCAGCCTTAGGAGGAGCTACAATTATACCTCTTTGTCCTTTACCTATAGGACATATAATATCCATAAGTCTTGAAGAAAGGTCCCTTGAATAATCAGTTTCAAGTCTTAATCTTTTATCAGGATATATAGGAGTCATTCTTTCAAAATTACGCCTTCTACCTATATTGTCAACACCATATCCATTTATAACTTCCACAAAGACTAAAGCTCTATATCTTTCCCCACCATCTTTAGGTGATCTTGCTTTTCCAGTTATCATATCTCCTGTTTTTAAATTAAATCTTTTTATTTGAGAAGGAGATACATAAACATCCTCACTTCCGCTTACATAATTCTTACATCTTAAAAATCCAAAATTACTACCTGGATTATCATTTACTATATCTAAAATCCCTGTTACTCTTTCCGATCCATTTATAACAGTTCTTAAGTTTTGTGCCTTTTCCTCATCACTAACTTCCCTATACTCTTCTTGTCTATTATTTGTTTCTTGATTTAACTTTCCCCTAGATGTCTGTTCCTCTGAAACCTTAGGAGATATTTTCTCTCTTAAAACTCTTCCATCTTTTTCAATAGAAAGAGAATTAGCAACTGGCTTAGATATTTCTTTAAGTTCCTCTATTAATTCTTGTTTTTTTAACTTAGATATATTTTTAACACCTAATTCCTTAGCTATCTGCTTTAGATCATTAACTGTCATTGATTCATAATTCTTGTTAGTCAAAACTGCACCTCCAAATTTTAAAGACATCAGGAAACAAATAAGAAAAGATTTATTGTGGATTCCCAACAAGTATGTTGTCTTGATATGTTAATCCTTGAACTGTATTATTAGTAGTTATAACTTTTAGACTATATGATTATAAGATCATTGTATATACACTTATAAAGTTTGCATACATAAACTAATTATTATCAAGTATGCTATTATTTATTCAACTATATAATTACATATTAATTATATACCTATAAACTTATTGGTCAAGAAAAATCTTGTAAAAAATCTTTATTAGTGATTTATTATAAATAAATCATCATGGGCTACTTTCTCTCTTATATTCTGTAAAAGATAAATCACCCTAGGGTATTAAAACCTAATCCCTAGGGTGATTTCTTATGTTATAAATAAAATTAAAAGTTCACCACTTAGTTTTTCTTTTCTAAAGAAGCTTTTATAAAACCTTCAAACAATGGATGCGGCCTATTAGGTCTTGACTTTAACTCTGGATGAAACTGAGCTGCTACAAACCAAGGATGTTCTTTAATCTCAACTATTTCAACCAGTCGTCCATCAGGGGATGTTCCCGTTATAGAAAGCCCTTGATCTTCTAAAACCTTTCTATACTCATTATTAACTTCATATCTATGTCTATGTCTTTCGTATATTACCTCATTATTATATAATTTATAGGCATTACTATTCTTTGATAACTTACAAGGATAAACTCCTAGCCTCATAGTTCCTCCCATATCCTCTATTTCTTTCTGATCAGGCATTAAATCAATAACTGGATATTTAGTATCTGGGTTTATCTCAGCACTATGGGCCCCTTCATACTGTAATACATTTCTAGAGTATTCTATAACTGCACATTGCATTCCAAGACAAATTCCAAGGAAAGGTATTTTCTTTTCTCTAGCATACCTTATAGTCTCTATTTTCCCTTCTATCCCTCTATCTCCAAACCCTCCTGGAACAAGAATACCATCCAAATTTCTTAATAAGGAATCTGAATTTCTAGAATTTATCTCTTCAGCATTTATCCATTCTATCTCCACATTAGTATTATTAGCATATCCTCCATGATTTAAAGCCTCTACAACTGATATATATGCATCATGAAGCTCTACATACTTTCCTACCAATGCTATTTTCACAGTATCACTTATTGTTTTTATCCTATTTACCATTGTCTCCCATTCTGAATTATCTATGTCCCTGTAACCTAAATTCAACTTTTCACAAACTAAATTATCTAATTCCTCTTTATGAAGCATTAGAGGAACCTCATATAAATTTTCTGCATCTAAATTTTGTATAACGTGCTTTCCATCTATATTACAAAATAAGCCTATCTTATTTTTAATCTCTTGTGATAAGGGCTTTTCAGACCTACAAACTATTATATCTGGCTGAATCCCTATACTTCTAAGCTCTTTAACTGAATGCTGAGTAGGCTTTGTTTTAAGCTCTCCAGCCTTCCCTAAAAAAGGAACTAATGTTACATGAATAAAACAAACATTTTCTTTCCCTACTTCATATTGAACTTGTCTTATAGACTCTAAAAAAGGAAGAGATTCTATATCACCAACAGTTCCACCTATTTCTGTTATAACCACATCTACTTCTCTTTCTTTTGAAACTCTATAAACTCTTTCCTTTATTTCGTTTGTTATATGAGGTATAACTTGAACTGTGCCTCCTAAGTACTCCCCCTTTCTCTCCTTAGAAATTACACTCCAATAAATTTTACCTGTAGTTACGTTGCTGTTTCTACTTAAATTCTCATCTATAAACCTTTCATAATGTCCTAAATCCAAATCAGTTTCCGCACCATCATCTGTTACAAAAACTTCACCATGTTGATATGGGCTCATAGTACCTGGATCCACATTAAGGTATGGATCAAATTTTTGTATAGACACCTTTAACCCTCTATTTTTAAGTAACCTTCCAAGGGATGCTGCAGTTATTCCTTTTCCTAAAGAAGATACTACTCCTCCAGTAACAAAAACGTATTTAGTTTGCATAATAATCCTCCTAAAACATTTTTTTATTTTTCTATTGACATTATAGTTTTATTCTATTAAAATAAGAATTACCCTATTAAGATGAGATAACTATTTTCAAAAACACAAATAATATAATATCATAATATTTTTTGTAGTTCCAATTCTATATTTCGTCATTTTTCTTCATATTATATCATTTCCCTTAATCTAGTCTCTAATTCAAAATATTTCTTTCTCAAATCTCTGTTTACTAAAAATTTCTCCTCTGCCTTTTTAAAATCATAAGTAAATCCTCTTTTACTTCTTTCTGGGAAAAACTCATTTAATGTTTTTTTATCATCACAATCATATTTTTTTAATAATAAAAATAATAAATACCTACATTCCTTATCTTTTAAAATTTTAAATATTTCTTCCTCATCTATATCATTGTATTTACATAAAAAATTTATTATAGTCAAATATTTATCTCTCATAAATTCTCACCTCTTTTCTAAATTCTTGACTACTATTATTTTTTTATACTATTAGATACTCTATTGCTTTAGTTACCTCTGAATATAATTACAATTACTAGCTTAAATTTAAATCATAAAAGCCTCTATAAAAGACTAATAACTCTGGTAAAATAAATCAGATACTACAAAAACTAATTTGCCCCTTAAGATTAAGTTATACTTAAATCCTTCATTTTTATTTCCTATCTTCTACCTTAATTAATAGCACTAACTTATTAACATATAAAAACAGTGCATCTTCCAGTAAAACTGTTATATATGCACTGCTTATAAATAGATTATGTAGTTATGTATTTTTATTTAATAATAGAAATTTAAGCTTTTATCTCTATATCTAATACAGTTGTGTATGGAGATTGTCCTGTTACACTAAGCTCATATTCAACAAAAATTTTACCACCATTTTCATCTATTACTATATCTAATTTTTTCGTTTTTGTTTTAAGTTCTAGCCCGCCATAAGGAGTGTTATATAAGGATATATTCTCTTTACCCTTTTCAAATTTCATCTCACAAGCTGTACTTCCTTCTCTTATAAGCTCCAAATAATCTTCAAATATGTTTAATATAGTAATTGTTCCTTCCATTCCTGAAAGCTCAGTTTCATTATATTCTGCCTTAAATCCATTAGAGAGTACAGTAAATTCTCCTGGTGTAACTACTTCTATAGCCTCATCACTTATGTCCTGAGAACTCTTAATAGAAACAACTGCTTTTTTAATCACTTAAATCACCCCTAACAATTAATTATATATTTTCTCATTTCCTCTTCTTCTGCTGGACTAACTTTTATTATATTCTTCATAGGCTTCCCAAATTTCCCATACTTTATTTCTAAGGTTTCTTCATTCTTTCCCTTTGAATATCTTCCAGAAAGCTTTGCTGCAAACTCTATGTCCTCTTCATTTGCTTCACCAACTATAACTACCATAGCTCCAGAAAAATCTTTTGGGAAAAATATTATATCCCTATTAGTTATAAACTCCTTTATACCTTTGCTTTCTTCTTCAGTTCTAGTAGCTATTATTTTACATCCTTCTCCAAGTCTAAAATGTCTTCCATACCTGAGCAGTCCTATTTCTTTTGATTCAATCTCATCCTTATTATTAACTAAATCTTTAAGTCTTACGGAATAGTTAGGCTCTGTAAGCATACACCCACCTGCTGGTGACGGATAATCAACTATCCCAAACTTTTCTGCCAGTTCCATTTGGATTTTTCTACTTCTTCCACTTATATCTAATAGTTTTTCTCTATCTACTAATCCTTCAATTTCCATATCTGTTGGTTCTAAATTCTTAGCACAAAGAGGTCTTAAAATTTTATCCTTAAATCCTGACTCCTTCTTTACTATATCCAAAGATCTTTTATTTTGAGACATAGGTCTTTGATTTAAAACCTCACCAGTTATAATAAAATCCCCATTAAACTTTTCTAAGAGTTCCCCAGCATATTTCATCATCATGGCATGGCAATCTATACAAGGATTCATATTCTTTCCATAACCATGCTTAGGTTTTTTCACCATCTGAAAATGTTCTTCTGAAAAATCTACAACTTCTAATGGTATATCTATTTGTTTGCACATTCTTATTGCATTATCTGGTGTGAAAAAATAAGATTTAAAACAAATCCCAATTACTTCTACACCTTGATCTTTCATAAGTTTTGCTGCCAATATACTGTCTAGTCCCCCAGACACCATAGCTAATGCTCTTGCCATAAAGTCACTTCATCCCCTTCCTACTCATAATAAATAGTTTATTAATTTTATTAATATTAATCAATGGCATTTTAATACAGTTTTAAGATAAAATTAATTATTATTAACCCTTTACCTATGATATAATATAGTGACTATTAGTAAGGGTTTATTTTTATAATATATACTGTAAAATCAATATTTTGCAGTTTTATATCCATTAAAGTTTAAATATTCAATAGTGTTTAGGTTTATATAAACATTCAAACTTTAAAAAAACAAAGTGAACTATATTGTACATAGATTTTTTAATACAAATGAATTGTAGAAAACTAAGTCTTGTTAATATTATATAGTTTTTTTATATTTTAATATAGTTAAATTAAATGTGTTTAAAGGTGTGAAACTCATGAAAGTATTAATGTTATCAGTATCTGCTGGTGGTGGCCATATGAATGCTGCTAAAGCTATAAAATCATATATTTTACATAAAAATGAAAATTCAGAAGTAGAAATAATAGATACTCTAAAATATATAAATCCAATTTTAGATAAATTGATAATAGGGAGCTACTTAAAATCTCTTAAAATCTCTCCTTCTATTTTTGGAATGATATATAGCCATTCAGAAACTGATCCCGGAATAGCTAATGTATCTAATAAAATAAATGAGCTTTTTTCTACTAAAATTTATAATTTAATAAAGGACTTTAATCCTGATGTATTAATCTCCACCCATCCCTTTTCTACAGAAATACTTTCTATACTTAAGGGCAAGGACTTAATAAATCAGCCTTGTATAACTATAATGACGGACTATACTCCTCACAGCTTTTGGATTCATCCAAATGTTGATGCCTATATAGTTTCTAATGATGATATGATATATGAAATGGAAGATAGAGGTGTTTTAAAGGAAAAAATATTTCCTTTCGGTATTCCAGTGTCCCCTAATTTTACTACTCCTTATGATAGTAAAAACACTCTAATTTCCTTAGACCTTGACCCATCAAAAACTACCCTACTACTTATGGGTGGAAGCCTTGGAATGGGTAACATAGTAAATGTATATAAAGAACTTACATCTATACCCTTAGATTTTCAAATAATAATACTTGCAGGAAATAATGATAAATTACTAGTTTCTTTAAATTCGGAAGTAGAGCACTCATTAAAAGAAACTAGAATAATAGGTTTTACAAAAGAAGTAAATAAATATATGCAAGCTTGTGACTTACTTTTAACAAAACCAGGTGGATTGACCATAACAGAAGCCTTAATTTCTGAACTTCCTATGGCTTTATTCTCACCTATTCCTGGTCAAGAGGAGAAAAATGCTGAGTTTTTATTAACTCATGGTGCAGCTATAGATTTAGGTGATGGAACCAATTGTAGGGATAAAATATCTGAGGTCCTTAAAAATCCTAAGGTCTTACTTAACATGAAAGAAAAAGCTAGAACCCTAAGCAAGCCTAATTCCTGCCAGGATATGATGAACTTAATAGAAGGTTTAATAAAAAAATAAGAATCAGCAAAATGCTAATTCTTATTTTTTATTTATTAAATCTTCTATTACCTCTAAAAGTTTAAACTTAACTTTAATTTTTTTATCCTTAGATACAGTATCCATTTCCTCATTATTTAACACTTTACTTAATTCTTTTTTTGTTTCATCAGATGCTACCTCTCCCTTGGTTACATCAACAAAGCATAATGGAGGAAACATTACACACCACCAATTTTGTCCTTCTGCATTTCCTATCAATATTCTGTAGGCTTCGTACTCTCCTTGAGGAAGAGCTATATCTCCATAAACCTTTACCGGGAAATTTTCTTTGGATAATCCAGCACTCACATTATAGTCATATCCATTTTTCTTTATTACTTCCATTGCTATTTCAATTAGCCTTTCATTATTTTCTCTTAATATTTCCCTTGATTCTTCTATAGATTTACTTTCTTTAAGTTTAGGCTGTATAAAACTTATAATTTCATCCTTAACCCTTAACTTTAACTCTTGATCTTCTTTAGAATCACTATTAGCCAAAACATGAAATCTTATTAATTTATTACTTATATCTTCAACCTGATTTTCAGATGTATTCCTTTTATAAACTTGTCCTATAATACTACTTAATATAACCATAGAAACTATTAATAATATTCCACTTAAAAACTTTTTCATAACCTATCGCCCCTCTCACTTAGTATTATTTACATATTTTGTATTTCTATACATATAGGATGAACTTTTTTATTTTGTATAAAACAAGAGGATGTGATAAGAATCTTTTATTCTTATCACATCCTCTTAAAATCATATATCCTAAATTTATCTGATGGCTATAAGCTTTAACATCCCTATCCTCTAAAAAGTGGGGATAACAGTTGCGACAACCCTAGATGAGCTTATCTAACCTTCAGGTGGGGAAAGAACCCCATCTGAAGGAAGATTCGTTCTATTATGTAATAGCACCTATCCTTCTTATATTGGTTTTAACTTTTACATTTATTTCTGCTTCCTTAAAAATATCTTCCCATTCTTCTTTTACTTTCTTCCATATAGAAGGTTTAAATTTTTCAATATAGTCACCTATTCCTAGAGTATCTACTGACATTTCCTTTTGAATTACTTCTGAAACTTTTTCACATTGAGATGATATACTCTCATTAAATCCTTCTGTTATCTCCTTTAATTTATCTTCATCTAGCTTTTCTCCCCCTAGGTATGCACCTTCCAGCCGTCCCTCAATCTCAAGGTTTATATCTACCTTTAATTTTTCATCATATTCAACTTTTAACTTTCTAAGAACTCCATCTATTTCATAGTCTATAGGATGGCCCTCATAGTAAATGACTTTATTACCACCCTTAGCTTTCCCTTTTAATATTTGAAGATCTACAGTTTCAATCTCATTTATACTTCCCTTAAGTTCATAGTCCTTTATTACAGCAGTTCCTCCTATAGTAATTTCCTTAGTATCTTTATCCACCTTCATTATAGGAAGAACACCATTTCCATCTGATGCTAAGTTAATTAATAGATCATTTAATGTTAATGGATTTATAGCTGAATTCCTCTTTGCATTTTCTAGTATCCCATTTATATGAGACTGTATTTGCCTTCCTTTTGGAATTTTCGCCTTTGAAAATTCCTTAGGTGGACCTTCACTCATTATTACATACATTCTTCTATTTAACTTTGGTTGTCTTTTTAAATAATCTAACACCTCTTTAAATGTTTCCTTATATTGAAGTAAATCCCTACTGAATATAAGCAGTCTTGTATGTTCTAAATATATATCTTCACTTCCCTTTATAGTTGCATCCGCCATAGCTCCATCCATAGAATAGGTATCCATCTCTAGTAACCCTTCCCCTTCTATGGTTCCTTTTTCGGCTGAAAACTGACTTAAATCAGGATAAGCATATAAGACTTTAATCTTCCTTACTCCTCTTTCCGCTGGTATCTCTTCCGTACTCATTTCTTTAAGCTCCCTATCCTTATCCACATCTTCTGCCACATCTACCGCTATAGTAGACACAAATACCTTTCTGTCTATTTCAACTTTATCCCAACATCCTGTAAGCAATAAACTACACAGGAGAATCAAAATTATTAATTTTTTATTATTAATTTTTGACCCCTCCCTTTTTTCTTAGCTTATATTTAGTTACTATTAGTAATGTTATAGGAAGAATCACTATCATAAATATGACAGTTGGCCTTAATATTTTTTCTGACATCATAGCTATATCTGTAAAATTTTCTGGGTATAAACATATGCCGTAAATAATAGGGATTAGTATAGTTGTGGCAACCACTTCTTTCTGAAGATTAAAACTCTCCTTTAATAAAGTTGAGGAGAAAAACATTAAATTGGATATGGTACTAAAATTAAATAATATCCAAAGGGTCATTATTACTCCTTCCCATCTTTCGACAAAGGTTCCTGGTATATCTATTGTATTTACCATAGTTATAGTAGGCCACAGTAAATTCTTCACCTCATGTTTTGTAAATAAAGCTAAGCTAAAAATAACTATTACAGTATAAAATATTGAAGTAAAAATCATAGATCCTACAGATGATTTAAGAACTTTATTTCTATCTGATACTATAGGAGCAAACAAAAATATTATTTCAAATCCACCAAAAGCCACCAGTGTTGAAAATAAACTGGAGAAATAATTACTAATCTTCACCTGGCCAATTGGCAATACATTTGTAAAATCTCCCTCTTTCATAATAATTAAAAGTATAAACACCATTGGTATAAACATAATCCAAAATGCTATCTCATTAAATTTAACAATGTTAACTCTACCAAAGCTTATAAAATAAGAAGCTGTAAGTATTGTTACTATTAATATAAGCTCTGTAGGTGTTTTTTCTAGAAGATATTTTTTTATTACCTCAACAAAACTCCTACCTTGAGTTCCTATTGCCATTACTAATTCTAAATTAAATATTAATATAACTATATACCCAACTACCTTACCTAAGTTATTAAATATTATATTAGTTATACTCTCATAATTGTTTAGAATCAATACCTTATACATTATATACATTAGAATACAGGAAAAAAATCCTGCCACTAAAGTTATAATCCACCCATTAGTTTCTACCTTCTCAGCAAGTTCACGAGGATATGAGAAAAGCCCCACGCCTATTATAGTAACAACTATTGAAGCAAATAGCCCAAATGGCTTTATTGTTTCTTTCAAAATATTCACCTCATTTCACCTTATTTTTGTCTTATCTTATCTCCAGTATTCATAAACTTAGGTCTTCTTTTAAAAAACTTTAATGGAAATCTTAAGAATGTATCCTTAAAATCTTCCTTATCCATATCTGCTACAGGAGATAGATATGATACCCCAAAACTTCTAAGCTTTATAAGATGAATAACCAGTATTATCATTACAATTGCTATTCCATAAAGTCCAATTATAGCGGAAGCTATTATTGTAATAAACCTAATTATTCTAAAAGCAAAGGTGACTTCATAGTTTGGTGTTACAAAACTTGTTATAGCTGTTAATGAAACTATTATTACCATTATAGGACTTACTATCCCTGCACTTACCGCCGCCTGCCCTATAATAAGACCTCCAACTATACCAATAGTGGCCCCAATAGCTCTTGGAAGCCGTACGATTGACTCCATAAGTAATGCAAAGCTGACCTCCATTATTATGGCCTCTATAAAGGCCGGAAAAGGAACTCCATTTCTAGATGCTGCTATGGAGTATGCAAGTTTTGTAGGTATTATGGAGGTATGGAATGATGTTATTGCTACATAAAGAGCAGGCGTTACAAGGGATAGAATTACAGCTAAAAATCTTATAATCCTTACTCCACTTGCGTAAATCCATCTCTGATAATAATCATCTGGAGATTGAAATAATAGAGGTAGTGTAGTTGGTACAATTAAAGCAAAGGGAGAATTATCCACTAATATAGCAACCCTACCTTCATAGAGAGCAGCTGCCACCACATCTGGCCTTTCTGTTACTTGAACTTGGGGAAATATACTAAAGTTATCATCCTCTATAAGTTGTTCTATATATCCACTATCTAAAACCGCATCTATTTGTATCTTATCTAATCTTTTATTTACATCATCTAATACATTTTGATTTACTATATCTTCAATATATAATACTGCACAATCTGTTTTAGATCTTTCTCCAATAACCTTAGATGCTATCTTAAATCTAGTATCCCTTATCCTTCTTCTTATAAGAGCTGTATTAAATCTTATTATTTCCGTTAGGCCATCCCTTGGCCCTTTAACAACAACCTCTCCTGCCGGTTCTCCTACCCCTCTATTAGCCCAAGCTCTTAAAGATAATACACACCCCTTAGTTTCTTTATCAAAAAGAAGTAGTGGATCTCCAGATAAAAATGCATTTATTCCATCCTTTAGACTCTCTATTTTTCTAATATCACTTAGTGCTATAACTCTCTCAAGTAAAACATCTACTGATAAAACCTGGGTACTATGATGCATAAGATTTTCTATAACAAAGTCATTGATTAAATCTTTATCTGATAAGCCATCAATATATATTAATGCAACTTTTTTATATCCTATTGAAAATTCCCTATACACTACATCTGAATCATTTTTCAAGAGATCTTTTATATATTTAAGATTTTCTTCTAAAGACTCATCTATGGTTTCTTTTAAGTTTTCTTTCAAAACTTCACTCTCCCTTCTAAACAAACCTTGCTGCTATAAATAAAAGTAAAGATATTACAAACACTGTTCCAGAGACTTTTTTTGATAACTTATAAGCCTTATAATCTTTTTCTTCCCTATATTTTTTACTTTTATGAAAATATACAAAGTAACAATATATTATCATCATTGCTAAGAAATAATAATCAAACACCTCTAAAATTCTCACTGCATTTCACCCCTTATAGATACTTCCCTTTTATTTTTTCTTTATCTAGAATTTATATACATAATAAGCACTTATATAAAAAAATAACCTTAATGAAAATATTCATTAAGGTTATTTTTTTATATTTTATATTGTTCTTGTTATAAATACTTCTTTATAATTTAATTTCATAGCATCATAGCACCTTTGTGCTTTTACCATATCATCAAATATTCCAAAAACCGTTGGACCACTTCCACTCATTAGAGATCCCATAGCTCCATTCTTAACCATATCAAATTTTATGGTTCTTATGATTTTATGCCTATTAAGAGTAACATTTTCCAATACATTTCTCATATTATTAGCTATAAAGTTAACATCTCTACGCTCTAACGCTCTTATAAGCCCATAAGTATTTGGATGTTTATATATCTTATTTATCTCCAAGTCTCCATATACTTCTTTTGTGGATACTCCAAAAGAAGGTTTAACTATAACCATTATACAATTTTTAAAAGGATTTAAAGCTGTTATCTTTTCCCCTATGCCTTCACATAAAGCTGTTCCCCCTTCTATACAATATGGAACATCCGCACCTATTCTTAATGCAATTTTTCTTAACTCGCTAATAGGTGCATTTATATTAAAGAGTTTATTCATTAGTCTAAGTACTGCTGCGGCATTAGTACTTCCCCCTGCCATTCCAGCAGATACGGGTATATTTTTATATATTTTTATATTAACCCCACTATTTATATTATACTTATCCATAAAAAGCTTAGCTGCTTTATATGCAAGGTTCCTCTCATCTGTAGGTACATAGCATATATTACATTTCATATTTATTCCTTTTTCACATTTATCTATCTCTATAACATCATATAAATCAATGGTTTGCATTATCATCTCTAATAGATGATATCCATCCTCTCTTTTTCCAACTACATCAAGAGAAATATTCACCTTAGCATAAGCTTTTGTTTTCATCTCATATCCCACCTTATTCTTCTTATCAAAGTATAGTGTATTACATTTTTCTTTATTCCTCAATATATATACCTTATAAAGATTTATAAGGTACTTAAAATTCTAACCTTCCATATTAAATCATTATAAGAAATATTCATTATAAAATCATAAATCATTTTTATTTATAAGTCACCTGCAGTAAAAGTCCCCATACATCTTAATTTTATCCTCTTTCATTTTACTATATAAGCATCTATTCTAATATTTTTCATAATAACATTTTGATTTTATCTCCTTTAATATCGCTAAGCTTTTATTATAGTTAATAAAAAAGCCTTATAACTAATATACTTTAGTTATAAGGCTTACTATACTTTTAATAATTTATTCTTCTCTAAACTGTGCTTTATTTGCTTTACATATTGGACAAAGCCAACTTTGAGGTAAATCCTTAAAATTTGTATTAGGTTGCACTCCACTCTTAGGCTCACCTACAGCTGGATCATATACATAGCCACATATATTACATATATATTTCATGAAAACCCTCCTAACTTATTATTCATTTATAGCTTTTATTTTACTTCTATAGTTTTTAACTATATTTAGCAATGGTTCATATTCTTCGAAAAACACTACTATTATATCCTTTTCCTTCATATTTTCCATAGCAATTTTAAGAGCTTCATCCTCTTTTAAAATAGTCTCAAATCTTTTACTTCCTGAAAGAATTATCCCATCTTCTAGAAGTTTCGCTATCTCTCCCTCTTTTCTCTCTCTCTTATCCTTATCTTCCTTTATATAAATATAGTCAAGGTAGTCTCCACACAACTTTCCAACTTCTTTTACCTGATAGTCTAATCTATCTCCTGGAACTCCAATTACCCCTATTATATTATTATGAGGTATTTTTTTTAATGAAGTTAGTACTGCCTTATATCCATCTAAATTATGTCCATAATCTAAAACTACAGTCCCTCCATTAACCTGAAACATATTAAATCTTCCTGGATTTTTCTCTTCATCACATTGAAAACTTTTTAATCCTTTTGATATAGTACAATAATCCACCTTAAGTCCTACTAATGCACTACAAGCAGCTAATGCATTCTCAACATTATGAATTAATGCACCATTAAGAGTCATTGGAATTTCATTTAAATCTCCTATATAGAAAATTCTCTTCTTTTTCTCTACATATATAGAATTATTTTTAACATAGACCCCATAATTTCCATTCCTTATGTTTTCTAAAAGATATGGATTATCTTCATGTCTAGAGAATATAATTACTTCTCCCTTAGCTTTTTCTATTAAAGATACACTAATTGGGTCATCACCATTTATAACACTGTATCCATCATCCTTAACAGCCTCAATTACCAAAGACTTCACATGGGCTATGTCCTCTATAGTATCAATTCCATCTATACCTAGATGATCATCAGATACATTAGTTAATACCCCAACATCTGCAAGATTATAGCATAACCCATTTCTGATTAATCCTCCCCTTGCAGTTTCTAATACAGCAACTTCAACTTCTTTATTCATTAACACTGTTCTTCCACTTTCAAATCCAGTGTCATCCCCTTTATCTATACATAATTCATTGATGTATATTCCTGAGGTAGTGGTCATACCTACTTTATATCCCATGGTTTGTAAGGTATGGGATATAAGTCTTGTAGTTGTAGTTTTACCATTAGTACCTGTAATAGAAACTACAGGTATATTCTCCTCACCTTTTTTAAACATCATATCTACTATTTTTCCTGCTACATCCCTACATTCACCTTCATATGGATAATGATGCATTCTTATGCCAGGTGCTGCATTTACCTCCATAACAACTCCATTTTGATCATTTAATGGAATAGATAGATCCCTTCCACTTATATCTATGCCACATACATTTAAATCTATGGTTTTTGCTATTCTTTCAAAAAGAATTATATTTTCCCTGCAAACCTTATCTGTAACATCTATAGCTACTCCTCCAGTGGAGATATTAGCATTATCTCTTAAAAATACCCTTTCCTTATATTTAGGTATTGATTCTAAATCATATCCATATCCACTTATAACCTTAATAAGGATTCCATCTATCTTTACCTTAGTTAAAGGTTTCTCATGATCTTCTCCTCTTCTCGGGTCTTTATTTAGATTATTAATTAACTCTTTAATTGTGCTGACTCCATCCCCTATTACATATGGTGGAAGTCTTAGAGCTGCTGCTATCATCTCTCCATTTATCATACATATTCTAAAATCATTGCCTTTATGGAACTTTTCTATAATTATATCTTTAAATTCATCCTTTATATCTTTAAAAGCATTTATAAGTTCTTCTTGATTTTTTATATCTAGCTTTACCCCTCTTCCATGGTTCCCATACCTTGGCTTAAGTACAACAGGATATCCTATAGCTTCTGCCTGTATTAAAGCTTCTAAGGAAGATTTAATTATCCCCCCCTTGGCTACTGGTATACATTGTCCTTCTAATATTTTTTTAGTAATATATTTATCGCATGCTATGTCAACTGCGGTAGATTTTGTGTCATTTACTATGGTTGCCTCTATTATCTTTCCGTATTTCCCATATCCTATTTGATATATGCCACTTCCATAAAGATCTATATATGGTATGCCTTTATTCTTAGATGCCTTTAATATAGCCTCAGTACTAGGGCCTACTATTTCCTTATATAAAACTTTTTCTATGCCTTTTAATTTATCTTCTAAATCAAAACTCCTATTTTCTTTTATTGAATTTATAAAATCTATTGCGATTTTAGCTAATGCTAATGCTGTTTGTTTATATTTATACTCAAAAATAATGTAATATAAGTCCCCTTCTATTTCTCTAGCTTTTCCAAAGGATACGTTTATCCCCATTTTTTCATGAAGAGCCAATATCATATGTTCGCAAACATGAGAAAGATATGTTCCTTCCTCTAATCTTTTTATAAATCCACCTTCTTCATATATACCACATCTATGACTTTTTAAATGTGGCAAATACTTTACAATGGTCTCATTAAAATTATTAATATCTTTAGTTGGTATATCTCTATATCCCTGCAGATCTACATCTAATCTTATACATTTTCTATGAGAATATATATTTCTACCATCAAAAACTCTGTAGCTAACTATTTTCATTGCTATATCCTTCCTCTTCTAAGGGTCTTCTAGTTAAAAGATTGAATCCATTGCCTTCTTTTAAGACATGCATTTTCACATCAAAAATGGAGAGTAGCTCTTCCTGATATTGCTCTGATACGTTAGAGTAAGAGATATTATATCCATCTATTACATAAACAGCTCCTGAACCTAATACATTAAATACACCTTTGTTGTCCACAATTATAGCTGTATCCTCATCTATCCCTATCCCTAAAGTCCCAGGGTTTTCTGCTACTCCCACTAATAATCTTCCTATTCTTCCTCTTTGGGCAAAATGCTGATCTATTATAACTCCATCTATAAGCCCAAGTCCTGGAGCCATTTTAAGAGTACATTTTTTAGGTGATTCCTCATCTTTCCCCTTAACAATCATAGTAGAACTCATAACAGATGCCCCTGCTGATGTTCCTACATATATGCATCCTCTTATATATGAATTTTTTAATTCTTCATGAAGAGGTGTACCTCCTAATATACTTGTAATTCTAAGTTGATCTCCTCCAGTAAAAAAAACTAAAGCTGCTTTCTTTAACATATTTATATTTTCTTCACTGTGAGACTCCTCCCTATCTTTAACATTTAGTATACTTATATTTTCAACTCCTAACTCATGAAAAACTTTAGTGTAATTTTCTCCTGCTTCCTTTGGATTTTCTGTAGCTATAGTTGCTATTACTAGTAAATCCTTTTCTTTATTTATGCTTTGACACACTTCCTTTAGTATTTCTTTACTTCCTTGTTTATCCTCAGCTCCCCCAATTATAATTAGCTTTCCTTCTACTATCTCTTTCATAAGCACCACCTCTTATAACTGTATTCTATATTTTGCCCATAAAAATAATGATTTATTCATATTCTTACTGGACATGCCAATTTCAAATTTTGTACCATAAATACCTTTCCCAATTTTAGGGCTTATATACCTAGTCCTATAATTTTTATACTAAAATTTCACTTTCTATAAATCATATATTACTAATAACAAATACTCTTTAAGTCACTGTTTATCTATTATTCTTAAGGTTTTAAATCCCTTACATAAATTAAACTCTATCTTTTAAAATATAATTTTAATTCTCTATTATTTAAGAAAGCTTATGTAGACATCTATAATAAATAAGGATATTATAAAAAAAGAGCTATAAAAAACTTTTATAAAAGTCTTTTATAGCCCTATTATAGATACTATAGTAATTTTAATAGATTATAGTTACTGTTAATACTAAAATAATGCTCTTCCTGGAATTAAGATCTTATCTCCTGTCCTTATGCTTTCAATATCTTCTATAGAATTTAAAGACATTAATTGATCTACTGTTGTAAAATACTGCTTTGCTATACTCCAAAGGGTATCTCCCGGTTGAACTATATATATTGTTATGGATGCCTTTTTATCTGGAATATTTCCATCCTTTTTACTCATAGAAGTTAAAATATCTTTTGATGTGGTGTACATAACGTGACCACAAACTTGAACTACTGCTTTAACTGCTATTGTATTAGCTTCAATAGATGCCTCTAAGCTTTCTAGATTAGCCCTAACCATGGATTTCATATCTATTTTTGTACCCTTTATATCTACTGGTGATGAAAAGCTCATTTCGTCATATACTCTTCCATAACTTTTTTCATCTTTGTTTGTCTTATAAAGGACATTTACCCTAACTATTCCCTCTACTAATATTTTATCTTCTACTAGCTTTTTATCGGTTATAACCACATCACCTTTAGCCATTATAACTGCTTCTGGGGTTTGTGAGTCCCTTGAAAGCTCTATATTTTCCTTTACTATAGTTTCTAAGCAGTTAGAGCCTTGAAGAACATTTAGACTACATTTTTCTTTTTCTATATCTATCATAGATTTTGCACAATATGCATCCTCTATAATCTCATACTTATCCTTTGACATAACACTAACTTCTGATTTTAAATTTGCTTCAACACCTATTAATCTGTTCTCTCCTAGATCATCTTGTCTAATTTCTACATCCACATCTTGTATATCAATGTTATTCAAAGTACTCATGGATGAATCTACCCCATCCATTTCTATTTCCTTATTTACATATACATCATCCTGAAGTAAGAATACTTCCATAGAATCACTTGCTCTATAAAGTACATTTACCCTAACGAAGGCTGCAACATTTATTTTATCTTGTGCCAAAGTAACTTCTTTCTTGTGTACAACAGTATCACACTTTAATAACTTACCAAGTTGAGGTTTATCCATAGAAATTTGAATATTACTCTTAGCTTTAAGATCAGCTATAGTTCGTCCAACTAACCTATCTATAGTCTCTGGCTTCCTAAGCATTTGGATTTCATCATCATCTACTACTTCCTTAACTATAGGTATTGTATAATTACTTAAAACTTGACCTTTTAGTGTTATAATCCCCTCTACCCCTACTTTTCTCTCATTTATTATGGAGCAATTAATATGTTCAGCATAGCACTCTACATCACAAGCCATTCTGTGTTCTGATCCCATTACATCTACATAGCTTGTAAATTTATCACTATAATTTACGCTATGAACACCCATGCTCTCATCTTCTTTTGCTAAATATAAAATATTATAATTTAGTTGTCCTTCTAAATAAACTTTATCTTGCATAACTTCTTTATTTGTTACAACTGGTCTAACATCTACCATCAATATCTCTGCAACATCAGGATGTGTATCAGGAATTAAAAAATCCCCCTTTACCACGGTTTCATTTACACCTTCTGCTAAAAGGCTCTCATATTCTATATTCTCTTTTTGAAGTTCTAACTCTGCCATTTATATCCCTCCCATAAAATTCCTATTTAATATTTATGCTTGAGTTTTTTAAATATTACTGAGTTTTGTACATTTTTATAAGAATATATTTTCCTATTTCTAGATTATTTTAAATATATTGTTGACAATCGTCGTATTTTGACGTATTATAATACATGGTTATGAACCATATAACCTCTCATAAATTCTCAATACCCTTTTATACCATAGTTGGAAGATGGAAACCCACCATCTTTCTTTTTTTATAAAGTAAAACTTAAATTAGAGACCTTATAATTATTATATTAATCCTTAAAAGGATATATCTTAAAATTCTAAAGTCTCTTTAATAAAATATTATTAAAAAAAATAGTGGTTAAGAACTAAATCTTAACCACTTGTTTTATTTACCAAACACTATCTGAACTGTTTTTGTTAAAACATCTGAATAACTATATGTCACTGTCCTCTGGGTGTCATTATCCAATCTTATCATAAAAATAGATGGATATGTTTTTTCTAATACTCCACTATTAACTAAAATTTTTCTTCTTCCTCCATTGGCCTTCAAGGTTACTCTTTCACCTACATGGCTTTCTATATCTCTCTTTATGGAAGTAAGAGTTCTACTTTTTTCCATTTTTAACACCCTCTTTCCACTTTATATTATATATGAAAATATCATATTTGTCAAATAAACTTTATATTTTACCACGTTACAAATATATATGTCAACGTTAATTTTCTGTTAACAACATATTTATTTCCCTATACTTTGATAGTATTATCAAAATATATATAATTTATGCTGTTTTTTTCTTTTATAAATTACCCTATTATGAGTAACCTAATAATTTGTATAGATTTTCATACAAATTACTATGATAAATTTAAGATATACTTATAAAATACATCATGGTATTCATATGTTTTTCTAATTGCCTTTCCCTTAATACTTTAATAAATAAACTTTAAAATTATAAAACAAAAAGAAACTTAATAAATTAAGTTCCTTCTCATTTTATTCATTAATTATATAAATCTATAATTAAAATTGAAATTTTCTTATGTTAGAATCCATAGTCTTAACCTCTGTTGTTAAGAGTTCTGCTGCAGAATACACCTCTTCTGATGATGCATACATCTCTTCTGAAGCTGCAGATACCTCTTCTGATAAAGATGTTACCTCTTGAGAAACAGATGCCACCCCTTCAACTTTTTCAACTATTATATCCTTTTTATTATTTAGAACCTTCGTTGACTCGTTAACATCTTTTACTTTATCTACGAACTCTTCAAGCATATTTGATATATCCTCAAAAGATTTAACTGTATCATTTACCTTATCTATTTCACCATTTACTTCACTATTCATATTCTTAGTTGTATTCAGTAAAGTATTTTTCACACTTACAGTTTCTTCAACCAAAGCATATATATTTTCTGATGACACCTTACATTGCTCTGCTAGCTTTCTTATCTCATCTGCAACAACTGCAAATCCATTACCTCTTTCCCCTGCTCTTGCAGCTTCTATGGATGCATTTAAGGCTAATAGGTTAGTTTTATTAGCTATATTATTTATAATATCAGTTATATCGTTTATCTTATTTATATTAGAATCTAATTCTTCTATATTATCTCTAACATTTCCAAAGGATATGTTCACCTTATTTATAGATTCTATAAGTCCCATCATATTAGAATTACTTATTTCAGCTCTATGGTCAATCTGCTTTGTACTATCTTCTATATATTTAATTCCATCTGTAATCTCATCTAGTCTTTTACTGAATTCCTCTAAAAGTTCAGATATAATCATTAAATCTTCACTCTGGGTACTAGAACCTTTGGCTACCTCTTGTATGGCTTTAGTTATATTTTCAGACACATTATTCATCTCTTTTGATATTTTTGATAAGCTAATGGCTTGTCCATCAATATTTTCCGAACCTTCTTGTATGTTTTTAAATATAGCTGCTACATCTTTAATCATCTCAGCCAAACTTTTTTCCATTATTCCAAATTCATTGTTACTATTATTATTTAAGTCTAAAGTGAAATCACCTTTAGCTAAAGTTTTTAAATTAGATACCATATTCTGTGATGAGGTCTTTATAAATTTCTCTAGAACATAGGCTATAAATGCAAATATAACTACACTTAATAATGTTATCACAAAGAATATCTTTATGGTGTTATTATAAGATTTGTCACTCTCTAAATATATATCTTTTCCTTTTTTTACAGAATGTTCTTTTAATTCAAATAGGTTTTCTTCTAAACTTATTCCTGTTTCATTAATACTCTTTCTTAAGTCATCATAACTTTTGTTACCTTTTTCCAATTGAATTTTTATTTCATCCCATGTACTTATGTACTTATCTAAATCCTTTTTAACATTTTCTATACTTTCTTTTTCTTCACTATTTAGCTTTATTTTATTGTACTCTTTTAAATAGTTTTCTATTTTGTCCCTATGTTTTTTTATAGTCACTTCATAGTCACTACTATATTCTGCTAAAGCTTTATTTGCCTCTATTCTTATATTAGCAAATTCTCCTCTAATTCCTGAAACTAAGCTAAGAGGAACTACGCTCTCTTCATTAATACTTTCTACATTATTTTGAACATTATTTATTCCCTTATAGCCAACATAAGCTATTAATAATCCAAAGATTAAAGCAAATATACTAATTAATATTATACTTGTACTTACCTTTATATTTCTAAGTTTTTTTATCATAAGCTCTCTCCTTATATAATTTTTTAAATATTTTTAACCAAATATTCTATACCATTTTGGTATAATTTTAGGTTTTATTTGTTCTCCTTAACTATTTAACCAGTAAAAATATGATAAATTTATGTGTACATTATTTTATCATATTTTTATGATTTTACATAATATAATTAAGCAAATTTAACTTTAATTATTTTTTATATATCCCTTTAAAACTTTTTAATTATGTATTCTATATCTAAAATATATATTACTTTCTCCAAAGCTTAATTTTTTTACTAGAGTAAATCCATGTATACCTTAAGAACTTATATAAAAACCTTATATAGGGTTTTTATATTAAGCTTTAACTTATTCTTTTAAAATATCATTGATTTCTTTTTCTTTAGCCATATGTATAAATTAATTTTTAAACTTAAAACCCTATATTTCTCTTTAAATATTCTATCTTAACTTTTAACACCATTCTATATAACACTATGTGAAAACATAATCTTCACATAGATAAAGTTGAATATTCTACCCTAAGGTAAAACTTCAACTTTATATAAGTGCTTATATTATGCATAAGGTGACTTCGGAAATCCCTCTCTATACTTACCCCTTGTTTGAAGCCCTCCTATACCTTTCATTCCTGTGATTGTATTTTCTAATATTTCATGAATAGGTACAACTTTTTCTATATTAGTATAAGCTATTTTCTCACATATAAATACAGGGTCTAGACAATGTATAAGGACTCTACTTGGAGAACTTGCAAAATTAGCTCCTGCATCTAATATATTTTCATAACAAGATTGACATGCCCCTGCAAATATTACTAGCTCATCATAACTAGAATTATAATTACGTAGCTCAGTTACCGCTTCAACAAAGTATTTAGAATTTCTATAATTATTAATATCCATATAATCCCTGGCTTCTTTTATCATTCCATCATGGCCTGTTAAAACCACTATATCAGGCTTTGCTTCTTTTACAAGTTCTACAACTCTAGAAGGTTGATCTTTTTCCTTAACTGCAAAACCTTCAGCATTTATATTAAGTTGTTTATATACCTTTAAACAGTTTTCAAGATAAGTAGGATCCCCATCCACATGCAGTATCTTTCCTGGTCTACCAAAGATAAGCTCTTTACTTGGTACTACCTTTCCTGATTTCTGGATCCGTTTTCTTGTAAAAACCTCAATACTTTTTCCTTGTCTATCATCCATAATACTTTGAATAGTTGCTTTTACTGCCCTATTAAAAATTATATCCTTCTCTCCATTATAATCTTCCTTCACTACCTCAAGATCTTCTTCTGGAGAATCTGCTATTATTCTAAGATTCATTCCTTTTAATATATATATTGTTTTTCCATCATCTCCTTGTTTCTTATCTATTATCTTAAAAGCTATATCTTTTTTATAAGATTTCCTAACCACAATATCTCCTATTTCCATAGAGCTTCTCCTTGGTATTATTGTTACTATGTTATAATATGCTATTTGGAATAATATGACACCCTATCCCTATTTCTTAATTTTTCTATGGGTTAGATTATGCTTAATATAGCTAGAATTTATAAAATAATTAAAGTTTTAAAGCTTTAAAGTCTTTCTTAAAAACTCCATAAAACTTTATTCCACATATAAAATGAAAAATAGGTGTAGTAAAAAACTACCCCTATTTTTATTTAAATTTCTATTTAACTTTTACAGTCATTATATGCTCTATAGCCTTATGATCTCCAAAATTCACTTCTAAGTCTTCAACTTTATCCATATTAGTTATTATTACTGGAGTCATTAAACTCTTGCCCTTTGATAAAATCTCTTCCCTATCTAAGGTAACTAATAAATCACCTTTTTTAACCTTATCTCCAACATTTACATGAGATGTAAATCCATTACCTTGTAGCTCTACAGTGTCTATCCCTATGTGTATTAATAATTCTAATCCCTTTTCAGTATTTATAGCTACTGCATGTTTTGTAGGGAATAATACTGCTATTTCTCCACTTACTGGAGCAAATATCTTAGAGCCAGTAGTATCAACTGCAAATCCATCGCCTAAAAGTTTTTGAGAAAATACTGAATCTGGAACTTCACTAAGCTCTACTATCTTTCCATCTACAGGAGAATTAAACTCCTCAATTTCTATGTTATTGCTACTATTATTTTTTTTTTCTTCTACTTCCTCTTTAAAATCTCTCTCTGGTTCCACATCATTTAGCTTTAAAGATTCTTTTAATAAGTCTTCATTAGCCATAAGCTTTTTAATATCATCTTTTATCTTCTCAGCTTCTGTTCCAAATATTACTTGAACACTATTTCCTGCTTCCATAACTCCTGCTGCTCCAAGAGTTTTTAAAGCTCCTCTATCAACAGCTGAAGGGTCTTCTAAAGTTAATCTTAATCTAGTTATACAAGCATCCAGTACTTGAATATTATTCTTACCACCTATAGAATGTAACACTCTAGCTGATCTTTCAAGTCCCTTTAAATCCTTAATAGAAGTGTCTACTCCACCTTCTACCTCTGCATCCTCCCTACCTGGAGTCTTAAGATTAAAAGCTCTTATTCCAAAGTAGAATACCACAAAGTATAATGCAAAGAATGCTATTCCTACAAGCCATATAAGAAGAGGTTTTCCAGCAAAACTATATCCAAGGACATAATCTATAAATGAAGCTGAGAATGTATAACCTAATCTAATACCTAAAAGGCTAGTTATTATTCCTGAAGCAAAAGCTGCTACTACATGGAATACAAATAGCATAGGTGCCACAAAGATAAATGAAAACTCTATAGGTTCAGTTATACCTGTTAAGAAAGCAACAAAAGCTGCTGATATAAGCATCCCTGACACTGATTTTCTATTTTCTTTTTTAGCTGCAAGTATCATTGCTACCGCTGCTCCTGGAAGACCAAACATTAATATTGGATATTCTGATGCCATAAATACCCCTGCACTTGGATCCCCATGGAAAAATCTCGCAAAATCTCCGAAATAGGAAACTCCATTAGAAACATATTCTCCAAATTGGTATAAGAAAGGTGGATAATACATATGATGCAATCCAACTGGTATTAGTAATCTCTTTCCGCTAGCATAGAATGCAGGTCCAAGCACTGATGTACTTGCCCATTTTGCAAAGACATCGATTCCATCTTGAAGTATTGGCCATATATTAACACCTATGTACGCTATTATTAAAGCTGCTATAGACGTAACTATAGGAATAAATCTTTTTCCTCCAAAGAATCCTAAAACTTGTGGTAATTTTATATTATGATACTTATTATATAAAATAGCTGCTGTAAGACCTATTATAATACCACCAAAGACTCCCATATTAATTTTATTAGCTGCCACTATATCAGTATAATCCTTAGTTAACTTAAATGCATCAAGGGCAATTCCTTGAGCACTAGCAGCTGCTTCTGCTGCCTTTAAAGCTGCTGTATCTCCAGCTAGCTTTATTATTCCTTCTAATATGTACTCACCAACAACAGCTGCAAGAGCTGCAACTCCTTCTCCTCCCGAGAACCCTATAGCAACACCTACAGCAAATATCATAGGAAGGTTACCAAAAATAACATCTCCTGCTGTTGCCATAAAAGGAATATTTAATAAATCTGGCTGTCCAAGTCTTAATAAAAGTCCTGCTGCTGGTAAAACAGATACAGGAAGCATTAAGGACTTACCTATTTTCTGAAGAATAGAAAACAGTTTTTTCATAATAATCCTCCTTTTAATAAAAATAAAACATCTTGATACTTATAATATATTTAGGTTTTAAAAATAAATATTGAAGTTATATACTTATAGATAAACTCAGTGAAATCTAAACTTACATAGATTTTTTCACCATCATGTATAAAATTCCTAAGCAAAAATTCAAGGAATACTTTAATGTTAAATTGAGGATACCTACTAATATACTAAGTTTCTAACCTTAAGTTAAAACCCAAAACCTTCATAAGTAATATTTATAAACAAATAAAAAAGCATACCAAAAAGAGTATACAATAACCCCTTTTAGATATGCTTTATCATTTCTTAAAACATTTCTTAAATATAATTAAATCAAAATAAATAAAATAAACTATCAATGGCTTAATTTTACTCTTTTTTCATATCCATGTCAATATTTGTAGTTAGAGTTATGTGTAAATATTATAAAACTATATAGTATAGCTTTTACAAATAGTATTATAAAAATTCACATATATTAAAAATATACTCTATATTTTTTAGCTCAAGTCCATAAATATAATTTCTATTTCCATATCTCCTACAAATAAAAATAAAAAAATCTCATTAGAAAGTCTCTATTTTTTTCCTTATACATATTTAAAACTAAACTTACTATTCTGATTCATTAATATATTCCTTAAACTCTTCAATAAACTTAACATAATCCTCTTTTTCTTCTATAAGATCTTTAATCTTATTAGAGAATGTATTATGAGCCCAGTTTACTTCATTATAATAATATCTATTAGCAAGCCTCCAATACCTTTGAGGGAAAAGTAAAAATGCAAGTAATACCCTATGCTCTTCTTTACGAAGTTTGGAAACCTCATTGTATCCATCCAAAATTTTCTTTGCAAATTCTAGATCCCAGTTATTTCTCTTTAAAACTTTTATCATAAAATTAGATATATCATAAACTCTTATTTCTCTTTTGCAATAATCAAAATCTATTACATTATAAAGCCCATTATTATCTATTACTATATTATGATAGGTATAGTCATGATGACAAAAACTCTTTGCCTCCTCTGCCTCTTTGCAAAGTTCAAGATAGCTTGAGTTTTCTATGACTTTTCTTGCTCTTTTTCCTAGGTCCTTATAAAAGTCTAAGGATTTTATATATGATATATCAAAGTCACTTCTTTCTCTTTTTTTTCTTGACATATCTAGCATCTTATCTAATGCCTTTATTCTCTTGTCCATTAAATGAGGCCATCTCTCTAAGTCACTCTTAAGTTTACTGTTTTCTGGTGGTTCATATCCCTTTGAAGCTAAATGCATTTCTGCTAGATTCCTAGCCGCCTTCTCTACCTCATCTATATTCTTAAAATCACACTCATTTCCATCTATCCACTGGGATAGTGTATATAAGTCTTCATTCACTAGAGCAAAAGGCTCCCCACTTATATTTAACTCATATTTATCTACCCTACCATAGCCATTATTTATTAGATGCTCTTTAGCTCCATATACAAAAAGTAATTTTTGTGGTCCATAATTTATTCTTTTCAAACACTTTTCACCTTTATTGGTCTTTAAGTAATATACCCCTCTATTAGGCTTCAAAGTTTCTATTTTTATGTTAAATTGTCTTTCTATTTCAAATTCTCTCATCATAATAATCACCTCCCTTATAATTTATATGTATGTTAATTATTAATTATTAACATTTTTTCCCTAGAAATAATATAATAGAATATAGCAAAAAAGAAAGGATTGTACTTATGAAAATAGGCATTGATGGTCGAGCTGCTGTTTGGTACAAAGGTACAGGCATAGGAACCTACACCTATGAACTCCTTAAGACTTTAAATAATATAGATGATATAAATAATTATATGATTTTTTCCCCAAAAAATTCCACTATACCTTTAAATCTAAGAAACAACTTCGAAACAATCTCTGGAGAAACCACATTAAAAGAAAGTTTTTGGGATAGCATAGATGTTCCAAACAAAGTTGTAAATCAGCCCCTAGACTTATATCATATTCCTCAGAATGGTATAGGAATGAATGAAAACTTGAACTCTCCACTAATAATAACCCTTCACGATATTATTCCATTAAAACTTCCTCATACTGTGGGAGATAAATATTTAAAATTATTTAATGATAAGATTCCAAAGATAATAGAAAAATGTGAAGGTATAATAACAGTTTCTCAATTTTCTAAAAAAGATATCTCATCATCCTTTAATTTTCCTAAAGATAAAATCTTTGTAACTCCATTAGCTAGTGAGGAAATCTATAAACCTATGGATAAATTTATGTGCAAAGATATTATTAAGAAAAAATATGGAATTACAGATGATTATGTTCTTTATGTAGGTGGTTTTAGTCCTAGAAAGAATATAATAGGTCTAATAGAGGCCTTTAGCCAAGTTTTAAATAGTACCAAGAGAAAACTGAAGCTATTAATCCTTGGTACCAAGGGTATATCCTATGAGATCTATAAGAAGCGTTGTGAAGAACTTAAAATATCCAATAAGGTTATCTTCCCTGGATTTATTCCCAGTGAAGATATGCCCCTATTCTATAACAGCTGTGAAGTTTTTGTTTATCCTTCCTTTTATGAAGGTTTTGGACTTCCTCCTCTAGAAGCTATGGCTTGTGGTACTCCTGTTATTTGTTCTAATGTAACCTCCATACCAGAGGTTGTCTATGATGCTGCTTTATTTATAAATCCTAATAATATAACTGAACTTAAGGATTCTATAATAAGAGTATTAGATGATAAACCCCTTAGGGAAAAATTAATTTTAAGGGGTATAGTTAGAAATAGTAACTTTACTTGGAGAAATACAGGGAAACAAACATTAATAGCTTATAATAAAACAATAAATAATTTTTAATTAATTTATAAATTCTAAGGAGATGTGCCCATATGAGTAACCTTTCATTTGTCTACATCTCCTTTTTATTTTATATCTATTTACACCGAACATACATTCGTATATAATTATTTAATAACCCTAATTTTCATATAATTAATTTATTTTTTTTATTAAGGAGATAGTAACTATGGATATTATGGAAAAACTAGCTATATTATCATCTGCTGCAAAATATGACGCTTCCTGTTCTTCTAGTGGAAGCAAAAGAAAAAACTTAAATAGTGGTATTGGAAATGCATCAACTTGTGGTGTTTGTCATAGTTTTACTCCTGATGGAAGATGCATATCCCTTCTAAAAATTCTTTTAACTAATTACTGTATATACGATTGTAGTTATTGCATAAACAGATCATCAAATGATGTCAGCCGTGCAGCTTTTACCCCTTATGAAATAGCTGAACTTACCATAAACTTCTACAAAAGAAACTACATAGAAGGATTATTCTTAAGCTCTGCTATATTTAAAAGTCCAAGTTATACCATGGAACTTTTAGTTAAAACATTAAAACTTTTAAGAATAGAATATAAATTTAATGGTTACATCCATGTAAAGGCAATCCCAGGAGCTGAAGAGTCATTAATAAAAGAGGCCGGAGCTTATGCTGATAGAATAAGTGTAAATATAGAGCTTCCATCCTCTAGCAGTCTTAAACTTTTAGCCCCACAAAAGAAAAAAGACAATATATTAAAGCCTATGAAACTTATAAAAAACGGAATACTTGAACATGATGAAAATAAATTTAAATTTAAATCTGCTCCTCTTTTTGCTCCTGGTGGTCAAAGTACTCAACTTATTGTAGGTGCCTCCCCAGAAAGCGATTTTAATATATTATCACTTACTGAAAACCTTTATAAAACCTTTAAACTTAGGAGAGTTTACTATTCTGGCTATGTTCCTGTTAATACTTCTAATGTTCTCCCTAATGTATTTTCACCGCCTCTTCTTAGAGAACATAGACTATATCAAGGAGATTGGCTTATAAGGTTATATGGATTCAAAGCTAAAGAGCTTTTAAATGAAGACAATCCTAACTTTGACATTAAACTAGATCCTAAGACTAATTGGGCTTTAAATAATCTTGACTCCTTCCCCATTGAGATAAATAAAGCTTCCTATGAAACCTTAATAAGAATACCTGGTATAGGATTTACAAGCGCTAGAAGGATAATTCTTACTAGAAAGGTTCATTATTTATCCTTTGAAGACATAAAAAAACTTGGAGTAGTTATTAAAAGAGCTAAATATTTTATAACATGTAAGGGAAAATATTTTGGCGATAGTGTTTTCGAACCTCTTTATATTAGAAATAAGCTAGAGAATAAAAAACTTGTGGAGAATGTTAATATTCAGCAGCTCTCATTCTTTAGTAACCTACCTTCTAGTCCTATGAACTTTATAAAAACAGATTTAAATTCTAGATTACATGGAGATTTATAATTATGATTGTTTATTTATATGATGGAAGCTTTTATGGACTTTTAACCTGTATATATGAGAGCTATTATAATGCTAAAAAACCTACTGAAATTTTTAAAAGTTGTAACTTTTCCCCTGAACTTTTTCATGATATAATTCATATAAAAACTGATGATATAAAAAGCAAAAAGGTAGAGGAAGGGATAACCTCAAAACTAAATAAAGAAACTTTAAATTTAATATATTATGCTTATTTGAGCGGAAATAAATATATTGATACTCTTATATTAAAATATTTAAGACTTGCTTTTAAGATAGGCCCCCTTATTAATTCTTATCTTCACAATTCTATAGTGCTCAATATTAGTAAAGAAATTAAAAAAGTACAATTTGAAGTTCATCGTATGGAAGGATTTATAAGATTTTCTTCTTTAGAAAATAATACCTTATATTCTACCATAGAGCCTACAAATAATATACTTCCATTAATTATGCCTCACTTTATAAATAGACTCCCAAATGAAACCTTTGTAATCCATGACTTAAGGAGAAATCTTTTAGGTATTTATAAAAATAAAAAATGGATCATAGAGGAATTATCAGACCCTGTAGTACTTAATGATAATATAAATGATGATTTTCAGGAACTTTTTAAAACATATTTTAATCATACGACCATAAAAGAAAGAAAAAATCCACGTCTTCAAAAATCCTATATGCCTAAAAAATATTGGAAGCATATGTTTGAAGTAAATGAATAAATAAGAAAAACAGCAATAATTCTTTTAAAAAAATCATTGCTGTTTTTTACATTAACAAACTATATTTACAATTTATTATTGAATTAAAACTTTATTTTTTATCTATATAAAACTCCTTTATAAGTTTTGAAAAGTTTATTTTATTATCTTTTAATGAAAGTCTTTTGCTTAACTTACCTAAAAAAATTTCCTCATTAAAACTTTCCATACAATCATAATAAGATGTTATAATCTCTATTATATCCTCAGGATATATAAAGTATAAATACATAAGAATCAGTTCATTCTCTGTAAGGTCTATATCCTTTATATATTCCTCCAAAATCATCTTTCCTCTTTCTATATCATAGTCAAAGTACCTAATACATTGATCTATAAATTCACTTAAGTTTATAGATCTAAATCCTAGGTAACTATCACTTATATCTATAAATAATCCTTCATTCTCATAATGTATAACATTATGACAAGATGTATCCTTAATACAAAGGCATATTAAAGCTTTTTCTATGTGGGTTTCATTTAATTTTTCTATAACTAATTTAATTCTGTAAATTATATCATCTACATTTTCTGAAAATACTTTATTAAATCCTCTTTTATATTCTATATTATCTACTCTTTCTTTATAATTTTTAATTTTATATAAATCCTTTTTCATATGCTTAATTAATTTTTCTTTAAAAATGCTATTATCTAAATTCATATTCACAGGTTTTGTTTTTAAATGAAATTTTTTAAGACCATTTACCGCACTTATACTGCAGTCTATGGAATTCATATTTCCTTGGAAATCACTCCTTAATTTTAGAAAATAAAACTGGTCATCATTCTCATTTTTAACTTCATATAAAACTTCATAATTCTCCCTTAAAAATTCATTATTCTCTATAATATCCCTTAATACTCCGATTTCATTTTCCTTTAAAACCTTTTTATATAGTAAAGCTCCTATATTTGTAGTTAGCAAATAACTATCCTTTAATGGAACTAAATCACTAACTATTATATTTTTACTTTCAAAAAAATCAGTGGACAAATTATATTCACACAACAATTCTCTCTGCCCATATTTAGAATCCATATACTCCTCCTAATTAAAGTGCTATAGTATCTCTTTTAATAGCCCTTAAAATCCTACTCTCATATTCTTCTAAGTCCCATTCCTTTCTCCCCTCCCTATACCTATTAAAATTCTTCATAAAGCTATAAGGGTAATTTACCAAATCTACTATATAGTTGTAACTATCCTTAGAAAGGTTCTCTAAGGAGCATATATATTTAACCACATCACTAAGGTTAAAACCCTCTCCCCTTTTCTTCCTATCTAACAATATACTTATATAATCATCCTCTATCATATTATAAGAGCATTTATCAAGAGATCTTATATATAATCTCTCCTGAATCCATATATTTTCTATACTTACATCTCCAATACATAACTCTGAATTTTTTATAGCCCGCTCTATAATATTTCTATAGGTATTACTATTTTTATGTCTTATTGCCTCCTCAGCTTTTCTTAGCATCATTGGTCCTTCTTTTAAAATCACCATATCTGTAGAATTTAATTTTTCTTTATTATTTAAGCTATAAATCATTCTTTTTAATTTTATTGTATCAACAAAGCATGATTCCATCCTTTTCCCCATGCTACTATCAAGAATTCCTTTGTTCTTAAAAATATATCCATTGGTATACTTATGAAATCTATTTATTGCCTCTAATTGATTTACTAAGTTATATTCCCTATTCTTATTTATAACTTTAAATTCAACTCCCCTATCTCTCAAAAGCTCTTTAAGATCTTTACAGTTTGAACACATTCCCCTTTAAGCCTCCCTTATATAATATCTTAAGTTCTTTGCTAAAATCATTTCTTGCTTCCATATCATCTAATATTTTAAAAAGTTTTTTTTCAAAAAATTCTTCTTCCCAATTTTTCATCTCCCAGTAGTACTGTATACCTATCTGCCAAAAATCTTGGGGGAATTTTATAAAGGCTGCCATTATGGGTATTTCATCATAGGTTAATCTATAAGCCTCACTATAACTATTTAATATATTTATAGCTGTATTAATATGCCATTTACCATTCTTTAAGACTCTAATTATTAAACTTCCTAGGTCATGAAGATGGGTATCTAAAATACAATAATCAAAATCTATTATTTTTAACTGGTTGTCCTCTGTAAGTAAAATATTATGATGAGCTGTATCATGATGACAAAACCCCTTATTCATCATCTCGTCCTTCATCCTATTTATATAATTACAGTTTATTATATCTACCAAGGTCTCATTACAAAGCTCTAGATTTCTTTCAATATGCTTGTAATAGAGTTCATCAAAAGCTGTTTTTTTACTCTTTTTTTCTATTCTATTTTTGAAATCTAAGATTTCATTTTGTCTTGTATGAAAAGTTGTATACCAGCTCATCCAAGCAATTCTTGGCTTCATATTATCCTTTATGCTAAAACCTCTGCTTTTTAGGTGTAATTCCCCTAAAAATTTTGATATCCTCTCTACTTCTATTGGATTATCATAGTTACTTTCCCTACAGGATATCCATGGATTTACATACCCAAAAGTTTTATTGTCTAACTCTATATAATCTTCATTAAACCTTGTTTTAATAAAAGGTAAAACTCCATTAAACCCATTGTTTCTCAGGTGTTTTATAGCATTTACTATAAAATTAAAATGTTTAAATTCATAGTTTATTATTTTTAAAGAATAAATTTCTCCATCTTTACTTTTTATTTTATAAACATTTTTTATCTTCTCTATATCTTCTATATTTATTTTATAATTATTTTTAACCCGATTTGCTACTAGGTCTATGTTCAAACCATTCCCTCCAAAATACTACTCTCATCTCAGTATATGTATTTTTTCTATTTGTTGTGATAATTTGCACCTTTTAGATGAGCTTATAATATTTATGATAGTATAACTAATACTTTAGGAGAGATATTTTATGAATATAGCCATTGATGCACGGGGTATCAACTGGTATAAAGGAACAGGTATAGGTACTTACACTGATAATGTTTTAAATGAACTTTTAGAAATAGATGATTATAATAACTATTCTATATATTGGTCAATGGATGACTATAGTAGACTTAAAAAGAAGAATACAAATATTATAATGACCTCTAGGCGTCATCAAAGATTTTTTGAACAAAATTACTTTCCAAATCATTTAAAAAGAGAAAACATAGATATATTTTGGTTACCTCAAAATGGTATGGGGCTTTTAGGTGAAGGAGCTAATAAATATGTAATTACTATTCATGACTTAATCCCCTATACCATGCCTGAAACCGTTGGACGTGGATATCTGAGCAAATTCTTAAGAGAAATGCCTCATATAATTGAAAAAAGTCATGGAATTTTAACTGTATCAGAGTGGTCTAAAAATGATATTTTAAAGTTTTTCCCTATAGATGAAAATAAAATTCATGTTACCCCATTAGCTGCTAATAATAATTACAGACCACTAGATAAAGTAATGTGCAAAGAATACTTGAAAAATAATTTAGGTATAGATAAAGAATTCGTACTATATGTAGGTGGATTTAGTAAGAGAAAAAATGTTAAGTCTCTTGTAGATATATTAGATAGGGCTAATGTAAAAAAAGACTATCTTTTAGTACTTCCAGGGTCTATAAAAGATGAGGGACAAAAACTTTTAGATTATGTAAAATCTAAAGGATTGGAACGTAATGTTATATTTCCTGGATACTGTTCTGAAGAAACTCTAGCTATTTTATATAACTCCTGCTCCTTATTTGTTTACCCATCCTTCTATGAAGGCTTTGGTCTTCCCCCTCTAGAGGCTATGTGCTGTGGTGCCCCTTTATTATGTTCTAATTTAACATCAATTCCTGAAGTTGTTGGGGATAATGGTGTGCTTTTTGATCCTTATGATAATGATATGTTCCTAAAAGAATTTGAAGACATACTAAATGATTGTGATAAAAATATTTATTTTAAGAATAAATCTCTAGAAAGAGCAAAAAACTTTTCCTGGAGGAAAACTGCTGAAAAAACCTTAATTGCATTGAATAACATTCATAATAGTTGTTAATACTATATTATATAACAGACATAAATCAACTCCTTTTAATATATTTATAAAAATTCCCCTTAGAACTTTATCTAAGGGGAATTTCTTTTTCATATATAGTTTCATTTAATTTCTTTTCATAATCTTTTATATTATTTTTAATATCCTTATTCTTTATAACTTCCAAAATATTACCACCAATAAACTTATCTATTTCTTTATACATATTATCTACTTCTCTCATATATGCATCTCGGGAAGTATACTCAAATCTCCTAAGAACCTTGTCATTATTTAAAAAATCTATACTTTTATCTATAGAATCATTAAAGTAAATTGGCTTATAAAGAGGTAACATATAATTATTTGTTATTCCTTCTATTAGTACCACCTTATCTGTAAGCAAAGTTTTTATAAAATCCTTTGCTAATTCTTTATTTTTTGCATTATTCATAACTCCTATATCACTGGTAATACTTATTACTGATCTATTTCCTCCTGGCTCAAAGGCTGGTATTTTATTCATTACAATTTTTTCATTATAATTATTATCTTTTACTAAATTCTTAATTTTCTCTATGGATCTATTACTTCCTATAAAACTTAATGTTTCTCCTTTAAAGAAGTCCTCTTCTCCATCCTCTTCCTCTGGGATAATATTTATAAGGTCTAAGTCTTTTAACTTTTTTATTAAATTCAATGCCTTAATAGATTCTTCTGAAGCTAATGTAACCTTTCTATCTTTATCTCTATAATTAGTTAAAAGTTGATTAATTAAAAGAGAGTATATGGAATTTTTTCCTTTTATATTAGCGCTTAGAAGCTTAATTCCATGTTTTTCTTTTAATTTTATACCTAAATTTAAGAGATCCTCCCAGGTATTTATATCTAAGGCAGTAACCCCCATACTCTTAAGAATATCATCCCTGTAGTAAATTCCCATAACCTCTACATTCATAGGAAATACTTTTAGTGCTCCATAAGTCTTTAATGATTCTAACTTTTTATTATCAAAATCTTTTATAAAGTCAGAAACATATGGATGTATATACTCTAAGTCATTATAAAAATCATATACCTCCATATTGGTTGTAGAGACTATATCATATTCTCTTCCTTCTTTTATGCTATCTTTAATCTCATTTTTTAAGTTGTTTTTGTCTATGACTTTAATGTCTATTTTGACATCTCTATGTTCTTCTCTATAAACTTCAGATGCCTTATTAAAATATCCTTCGTACTCTTTAAATGTAAGTATTTTTAGTTCTCCTGTAAACTTTCTTTTATCTTTTTTTCCTGCAGTACAAGAGGAAAGGGTAAAAGAAAGAATTATTATTAAAAGTAATATACTTATATACTTATTTTTCATATTAATCACCTAACTTTTGAAATCTCTACTTATAATATCAGAAACAAAGAAAAGTATAAAGATTATTCTCTCCATAAATCCCTTACTTTTTAATTTATTAACAAATACCCATTATGTTATAATAAAACCAGGAGGGATATTATGTCAAAAATATATGATTATGGTGAGAACAGATGTTTAGAACCTAAAAATTCGTTTCCCCATTCAGCTTGGAAATTAGATAATAAAGCTTATATAAACTCCACTGAACTTCTTATTAAAGTATCTGTTTTAAAGCTAGATTCAAATAGCTTTAAACAAATTTTCATAGAATGTGATGGAGATGAAAATAGAATCAAAAATAAAATATTAAACATTGTTGAATCTAGGGGTAAACTTCATAACCCTGTAACAGGAACAGGCGGAATACTTTACGGCAAGGTAAAAAATATGGGTATTAACTATCATAACATATATAAATTAAAAAGTAATGATAATGTTATAAGCTTAACCTCTCTTGCCATAACCCCTCTTAGTATTAATAAAATCTTATCAATTGATAGTAGTACTGGACAGGTGTATATAGATGGAGAAGCCATAATCTTCTCTGGCTGTCCTATAATGAAAGTAAATAATGACCTTCCACTACCTTTACTACTCGCTGTATTAGATGAAGCTGGCTCTGCAGTAAATACCTATAACTTAGCAAAACCAACAGATAGAATTTTGATATTAGGTGCTTCTGGAGTTATGGGACTTATTTGTGGATATGCCGCCAGAAAAAAGCTAAAAAATACTGGAAAACTAGTTGGTATAAGATTAGACACCGACAAAGATTTTAATAATAAGGTAAGTACCATATTTGATGAGATTTATTCAATTGATGCTATGAAGCCTCTAGAGGCTTATGAATCTCTATTAAAAAAAGAAGATTTATTTGATTTAACTATTAACTGTATAAATAATTCTGGCTCTGAACTCTTTTCTATTTTATCAACTACTAATAAAGGCTCTTTATATTTATCTAGTTTAGGTTCAAATTATAAAACTACCTGTGTTTCTGCTGAAGGAATGGGCCGTGATATAAATATAATTGGATATAAAGGCTACACTGAAGGACATGCTGATTTTACTCTTCAAATGCTAAAAGAAGATCCTGGATTAAAGGAACTAATTAAAAATAGACTGAAAAAGAACAACGCTCTTCCCTCTTTAAGTAATAAGGTACGCGTAAACAATATAGAAAGTAATATGTTAAAGGACATTTCCCTTGAGGAATATATATTTAAATCTGAAGAAATGAAAAAAGTTCTTGATAATGCTTTAAAGGTGGCTAACTTTGATTGTACTGTTCTTGTAACCGGTGAATCTGGAGTTGGAAAAGAAATTATTATTAACTTAATTCATAAATCCAGTGATAGAAACTTTAAACCATGTATAAAAATAAATTGTGCTTCTATACCTAAAAATCTTTTGGAGGCAGAACTATTTGGTTATGAGGGTGGAGCATTTACTGGAGCTCATAACCATGGAAAGATGGGTTTTTTCGAAATGGCTAATGGTGGAACATTATTTTTAGATGAGATAGGTGATCTTCCTCTTCCTCTACAAGTTAAACTTTTAAGGGCCATTCAAGAAAAGGAAATATACAGGGTTGGGGGAACTACTCCCATAAAAATAGATGTAAGAATTCTTGCTGCTACTAATAAAAATTTAAGCTTAGAAGTATCAAAAGGAAGTTTTAGAGAAGACTTATATTATAGATTACATGTATTTCCAATACATATTCCTCCCTTAAGGGAACGAAGTGATGACATTATCCCCTTAATCAATCACTTTATTTATAAATATAATAAAAAATTTAAGCTAAGCAAATCTATTCATGGAAATACCTTATGTCTTTTACTTGAACATAAGTGGCCTGGAAATATAAGAGAACTAGAAAACTTTATTCAAAGACTTTTAATATCCTCTGAAGAATCTATAATTATGCCTAAAGATGTTAATAAAATCCTAGGTATAAATTCATTAAATAAAGACTCTTCTTCAAAAGACTTAGATTATATTCCTAACCTTAAAGTTGCTTTAGAAGAGCTAGAAATATCCATATTAAAAAATGCTAAAAAAAAGTATCCTACTACACGGAAGCTTGCTAATGCTTTAGGAATTAGCCAATCTTCTTTAGTAAGAAAGCTAAGTAAATATAATTTATCCTAGTTTTTATAATTATAATATGACTTATTTTACTCCTATGCACAGATATTATAAAATTTCAATTTAACTTAGCTAAACTTTCAAAATATATTTTTATAAGAGTTAATTGGAATTTTAAAAGCGATTCATATGCGGTTCAAAGAGTCACTTTTAGAACACAATCGATTCATATATGGTTCAAAGTATAGATTTTTCAAATACTCTATATAGCTTTTTCTAGGTAAATTATATATTTTAATCTTGGCATAGTTTTTGCTCTATTTATAAATGTATTTTTATATAAAGAAAACTACCCACTTATAAATAAAGCTTGAAGAGGTGATACCCTAGATTCACCTCTTTCTTTTTTTATTATACATATAATATTTCTTATAATTTATAAGAAATATTTATATTATTATAACTATTTCCTTCTTTATATTAGTAATATTTATAATAATATAAAATTTCCCTTTACTATATTAGATATTTTTTTTAATATTAAAGTAGAATAAGTTTTTTAGGGGGATAAACATGAACATAGAATATTTAAAATATTTCTACAACATAGCTCGATTTAGAAGCATTTCTAAGGTAGCAACAGATTGTCATATCTCGCAATCTGCTCTTAGTCAACAGATACAAAAATTAGAGCAAAGGCTTGGGGTAAAACTTTTAGAAAGAAGTAATAAAGGTGTTAGTCTTACACCTCAGGGGGAGCTAATATTAAGGCATTGTGAGATTATAATTAATGCCTATGATAAGATGATTGAAGATATCAACTCTTCTACAATTAATAATGTATCCTTAAGCTCATACTATACTCTTACTTCCTTTATTCCTGAAATTTTTATAAATTATAATAAGGAATCTAGAGATAAGTATAACAATAAAATCAAGGTTAATTTTGATAACAACAATACTATACTTTCAAAAATCTTAAATGATATATGTGATATTGGAATATTATATTCCTTTGTAGATGATAAGCATGTAGCTTGTACTAAAATAGGGGAAGATAGACTTGTTCTAGCTGCATCATCTAAACTTAATGTAAAGGATTCCTTAACCCTTGATGATATATTTAAATATCCTTTTATACTTTTAAATAAAAGGCTTAACATAAAAAATAATCTTAGAGAGGCTTTATTACATGAAGGAAAAAATATAGGTGACTTAAATACTATATTAAATTTAGATTCCTTTGAAAGTGCTAAATCTGCTATTTTAAATGGATATGGTATCGGACTTGTTCCTTACTTATCTATAAAAAATGAGCTTCAACGTGGATCTATAAAAGAGATAGAACTTGAAGGCTTTGAATATAATTTTGATGTATATATGGTTTATAAGAAAGAATTCTTAAGTAAAAATCGTGAGTTTTTAGATGAATTACAATCTCATTTTAAACTAATTTTTAATAAATAACTTGTACAAGCTTTCTTTTAATTAAGCTTTACAAAAAAAGCCATGAATCCATGGCTTTTTTGATTTTTATTGTTTCATAAATGATATTTTATTTAAATGAGCTACTAAAAGATTACAAGTAAGACCTATAAAAATACCCGTAGCTATTCCCGTCACAGTAAGAATAGGTAAATATAAACTAACCCATATATTTCTTACTATAGCACAAGCAACTAGTATTTGACCTATGTTATGAAATATTGCTCCACTAGCACTGACCCCTATTATACTTACCTTATCCTTCAATCCTTCTTTAACCACTACCATCATTATAAAACTTAGTATTGCCCCTGATGCACTGTACATTAATGCTGAAAGACTGCCTCCAAACATAGCTCCAAGCAATAATCTAGATATTATTATAAAAAATGTTTCCTTTTTATTTAATATGTAAAGAGATAATACAGTTACTAAATTAGCAAGTCCAAGTTTAGCTCCTGGGGTAAGTAAAGGGATTGGTATATTAGATTCAAATATATGTAACACTAAAGCTTGAGCTACTAATAGTCCTATTAGCACCATCTTGTTTATTTTCTTCATAACTTCACCTCTTTTAATAGGATAATATAGGTTCATCTTCCTTGTCTTTTACCTCTCCCTTTATTTCTACAACAAGTTTATGTGGTAGACATACTATAGTTTGTCCTGGTTTACTTATAGCTGAAGTTCTAAGACAAACCTCATCCCTACAGTCGGCCTCTATCATAGTAACATTTCCATCTTTTATTTTTATTTTATTAAATCCATGGTCTACCTTAACTAGGATTTCCTCTTCTTTTTTATTATCTATTTCTAGAGACTTATATTCCTTACCTTCTACAGTTATAACCGCTGTCAAAACATTATAATTTCTATTATTTATAAAATAAAATGCTACATTAGGTATAATTGAAATACCTAAAAGTATGATTATTATAGCAATATCCATCTTTTTAAATACTTTCATAACTTTTTCTCCTATTTCTAATCTTCTTAAAATGACACCTTAAATAATACCACATATATTTTTTATATACTATAATTAACATTTTTTTCATATTCATATAATCTATTATATTATACCTTTCTTGTAGATTTTGATAAATACAATGAACATTATATAAAATATACAGAATATTTTATATAAACTTTTGTCACTTACTATAATTATTTGAAGAGGTTTAAATAGTTATTGAACCTTAAACCTATGTTGTAGTATAATACAATGGTAATTTAATTTGTTTAATTTTTAGCAAAGTCATAAAATTAAACTTTTTATTAAATATTAGAATAGCTATATTATTTAAGGAGGATTTAACTATGAATAAGAAAAGAGTTTTAAGCCTATTAACAGCATCAATATTAAGTGTATCTATATTAGCAGCTTGCGGTGATAAAAAAGAAGAACCTAAGAAAGATGATAAGAAGCCTGCAGCTACAGCTACTTACAAAGATGGAAAATACACTGCTGAATTTGATAAGGCAGATGAAAGAGGATGGAAATCCTTCGTTGAAATCGAAGTTAAAGACGGTAAAATAGCTAAAGCTACTTTTGATGATAAGAAGGAAGATGGAACTTTAAAGTCTAAGGACGAAGGATATAATAAGACAATGAAAGAGCAAGGAAAAAAGACAAGTCCTGCTGAATACACAAAGACATTCGCAGAATCTCTTGTTAAGAACCAAGATCCTGAAAAGATCGACACAGTATCAGGAGCTACTCACTCTTATGACAGCTATAAAAAATTAGCTACTGGATTATTAAAAGAAAAGGCTGCTAAGGGAGAAACTTCTACTTTAGTAATGCCATCTAAGTAATAATTTTAACAAATAAAGACTTTAGTATTAAATACTAAAGTCTTTATTTGTTAAAAAAGTTATATAGGATTTTAATATAAACCCTTAAGTTTTGATTTATAACAATATATTTAAAATACTAAGATTTAATTTCTAAAAATTGGAGGTACTTAGACAATGCATAGAAAAACCCTTGTAACCTTATCATTCTTTCTATTACTCCCTTCCCTACTTTTGGGCTGTAGTAATAAGAAAGTAGAAGATCCATCAACTAATAAAACCCCTCTATCAAAAACTGAATTTTTTATGGGAACAGCTGTGTCAATTTCTTTATATGATAACAAAGATGAGGCAATTATACAAAAGGCTTTTGATAGAGTTAAGGAAATAGAGGATGAGATTAGTATAAATAAAGAAAAAACTGATTTAGATAAAATAAATGATGCTTCAGGAAAAGAAGCAGTTAAAGCTAAGGATACTACCTTTGAAATAGTTAAAAAAGGTCTTTATTATTCAAACCTTGCTAGTGGAACCTTTGATATAACCATAGGTCCATTGGTAAAACTTTGGAGCATAGGACTTCCGGAGCAAAGACTTCCAAGTGATAAGGAAATCAATGAAAAAAAAGCCCTAGTTAACTATAAAGATTTAGAACTCAATGAAAATAATAAAACTATATTTTTAAAGAAACCTGGAATGATCATAGATTTAGGTGGTATAGCAAAGGGTTATACTGCTGATGAAATCGCTAAAATCTTAAAAGAAAATAATGTTTCCTCTGCTATTATAGACTTAGGGGGAAATATATATGTAATAGGTAAAAATTCTAATACTAATAATCCATGGAAAATTGGAATCCAGGATCCCCTTAAACCTCGTGGAGATATAATAGGATCTATAACTGCAGAAAATAAATCTATAGTTACCTCTGGTATATACGAAAGATACTTTGAAGAAAATGGTAAAAGATATCACCATATATTAAGCCCTGCTTCTGGATATCCTTATGATAATGAAATTGCTGGTATAAGTATATTAAGTGATTATTCAATAGATGGAGATGCTCTATCTACCACAGTATTTTCAAAAGGTCTTAAGGAAGGATTAGAACTTTTAGAAACTCTTCCAAATGTTGAGGGTGTATTTATAACTAAGGATAAAAAAGTATATTTAACTAAAGGTATTAAATCTTCACTTACTATAACAAACAAGGAATATGAAATTATGAATTAGAATATATTTATTTTCTTTGGGCAATATAATATTACACTTGCCTTCCAAACTTAACTATTCATAACTAACTTTTATTAAAAGTTTCATAATCTTTATTATTATTTTTATGTGAGTTTTAAGCTTAATACAATAGCACATCCTCCATTAAGTTTAAAAAAGGACATATTGGAAATTCCAATATGTCCTTTTCATATATATTATCTTTATACCTTTCTTATTTATAACTGATCTTAGATATTTTCTGTAATAAGAATATTTTTTTTACTATGAATCTTAAATAATATATTTGCTAATATACATGCTAATATACCACAGATTAATTTACATAGCATAAAAGCACCTAAAAATTCTGGATTTAAGGATGCAATGAACCCCATTTGTCCTCCAAATATAAATGAAAGTGATACACTGAGTGCACTTGCTATTATTTTTCCCTTCTCATTCATATCTTTTAAACTAACAAAAATTAAAAGGCTACTAGCTAAAGCTCCTAAAAATCCTGTTACCGCTACAGAATTTACCCCCATTAAATGCCCAATAGATGTAAAGGGTTTCTTAAATATTCTACTTATTACAGATATCATTGGATAAGCTCCTCCTAAGAAGAAAGATATCTTACAAACTATTTTTAAAACCTCTTCCATGGGAAGGAAATTAGAAACTATTGTAATATCTAATATAAATTGTAGTCCTTGAATAAGCATTGCAATTACACTTATTGATATTATGCACTTTCCAATTATATTAAATATTACTATGGCTTTATCCATAGACTTTAATATTAAAACTGTGAGTATTAACGAAAACACTATTATGGGAATGGTATTTATAAATATAAGTTTCATATTCATTCCCTTATAAAAGGCTACAATTAAAGCTCCAATTGGTATGGTTATAATCCCACAAATTACTCCTTTTGCAAAAACCTCAGTATCCTTTTTATCTATTAAGGTTAATGCCATAGGCAAAGAAAAACTTAATGTAGTTCCTAAGGTAGATGCAATAAGTACTGCTGAATATATCCCTACATCATTATTTAATGCCACATCCATACTTATTTTATATGCTCCCATATCTGGTGCAAGTATCATAGCCGGTAGAATCGATGGATCTATATTTCCACTTCCTAATATAGGTCCTAAATAGGATGATATTAAACTAGATATTATTGGAGTTAATGATAGTATTCCCACCATAGTTATTGCCATAGGCCCCATGGTTTTTATACCTTCTTCAAATTTTTCTCCTACTTTAAACTTATTTCCTATAAGATAATCTACTCCACCAATTACAAAAAAGAATCCTACAAAATATACAACAAATTTATCCAAGAATAACCCCCCTTAAATAATCTAAATAAATTTTACATTATCCATAAGAATCTTGCCATATATTTCTTTGAAAACATTTATATTTTTTTAATAAATTCTACTTATTTTCTTAAAATCCGCTTGTTATAGGGTTTTAAGTTTTAAAGTTATTTTATACATCTTGCTAAAGCAAGATAAGTCAATGATATTTTTAATGGATAAGTTAAGGACTTCTATTAAAACCCTATAAATATAATGTTTATACTTTTATATCTTTATACTAACTAAAAAAGTTATCTTAATTATATAGATAAAAAAACTATGGAGTTACCCATAGCTTTTTAAATTAAATATTATATTATTTCTGTCTCTATATCTGTTATAAAAGCTTCACTATTTTCCTCTATAAAATTTATAACAGAGTTTATCATTGCATCACCTTTTGAAGTCTCATTACATACAGCTGCTATTCCTAGCACTATAATTTTATGATTATCTTGACTTTCTATTTCAGCAACAGACACGTTAAATTTATTCTTTATTCTTTCCTTTAAACTAGATAAAACCATTCTTTTTTCCTTTAAGGACTTTACCCAAGGTGCTCTAAGAGTTATCTTCGCTGTAGCTATTATCATATCTCATTCTCTCCTACCAATAGGTTTAATTTTTCATTAACTAAAATACTATCCCCTTCATTAGTCAATGCAACTATGTAATCCCCTACTAATATCTCTGTATTTCCTCCAGGTATTATCTCATCTTGCCCTCTTTTTATTGAAACTATAAGACATTTTTCTGGCCAAATTATCTCTTTTATTTTTTTACCTTCTAGCTTAGATCCTAAACTTACTGGAAGCTCTATTAAAACTTTATTATGCTCTTCTGACTCAAAGTTTTCCCCTTTATTCTTAAGAATCCTATGTAAAAGTTCCTCATATATTGGCTTTGATCCTAAAATTTCTGTAGTTTCATAAGCAACTATACAAACTATAGCTAAGGATAATAGATGAGAAAAAGAACCTGTCATTTCAGTTATTAGTATTATTCCCGTAATTGGCGCTTTTACTATAGCAGTTAAATATCCTGCCATAGCAAGTATTATAAAGTTTATTATAAATCCATTACTAAGCCCTATGGTAACACTTAATACTTTCCCAAAAATTCCTCCCATAAATGCACCTACTACTAAAAGAGGAAGAAAAATTCCTCCTGGCGCCCCAGAGCCATAACTTATCATGGTAAAGAAAAATCTTACTACCATTAAAATAAACATGAGCTTTAATGTCATATCCCCATGTACTAGATCTTCAACAAGAGCGTGACCTCCTCCTAAAGCCTTAGGATATATAAGTCCAACTAATGCTGCAAATAAAAATGCTGGTATAGATTTCTTAATCCCCTTAAAAAATTTGAAAGAATCATATAAGTTTAAAGTTTTTAGCATTACCTTGTTAAATACTATACCACTAAGTCCTATTATAATTCCAAGAAGTATTAAATAACCATAATATTTAAAAGGTAACATTTTAACCACTGTAAAGTCAAAAACTGGATTTATTCCAAAGAATTGTTTAGCTAAAAAATCTGCTGTTATAGATGCTCCTAGTGCAGATGTTAAAATAATTGGTGAAAAACTTTTATGTATCTCCTCTAATGCAAATATAACTCCTGATATAGGTGCATTAAATGCAGCTGCAAGTCCTGCTGAAGCCCCAGAAGTTATTAAGTACTTTTCCTCTAGTTTTAATCTTTTAAAGATTTTACTAAAACCTTGCCCTACTGCAGCACCTATTTGTATAGATGGGCCTTCCCGCCCCACAGCTAGCCCTCCTACTATGGCTAATATACCACCAACAAACTTAGCAATTATAACCTTTATCCAATTCATAGATAAATGCCCTATAAGTACTCCTTCTGTTTGAGGTATACCACTTCCTGAAGCCATGGGTTCCCATTTAATCATATAGGACACTATTAGTCCTATTATTATTAAACATAAAATCCATATAGGTATAGTTAAAGGATTTTTTCTTTGAATATTGTATATCCATTGGCTAAAATTATAAGCTTCTCCTAGTAAAAATCTATAGGCAACTATACTTAACCCTGAAAATAATCCCACTAATATTCCTTCTATCACAATTTTAAATCTAAAACTATACCAGTTTCTTAAAGTATCTCCCGTATTGTTTTTTGACAAGCTCACCATCCTCACTCCCTCTTAAGTCTGTATTTTGTCCAATTATTCCTTTCTTTAAGCCTTTAAATATAAAAAGACTCCAGGGTAAATCTGGAGTCTAAATAAACCTAATATAAATTATAAACTTATATTTAATATATTTTTAGTTATAAATCCTAAATAATAATTTGTAAAACCATGATATTATAAATAAATTAAATAAAAATCCACTATTATCTATCCATATTTAGAATAATTATAAATTCATAAACTTTTTTAGCTTATACTACTCCATAACACTGTTTTATCCTCAATACTAAAATGCACTGAGCTCTGCTATTATATTAATACCTTTTAAGTATATCATAGCTAAAAAAACTTTACAAAATTCTTACATACTACTTACTAATACCTTCACCCATTTCCCCCTCTTTATTCTAATATATCCTAGTATAAACTTAGCTACTTCTTCTAAAGTTATAAGGGTAACTACATATTCTACATTTAACTTAAAGACAAAAGCTCCTAAAAAGGATACGGGGACCCCTATGCACCACATAGTGAATGCTTCTACAAATAGTCCATACTTGGCATCTCCACCCCCTCTTAAAACTCCAACTATAAGTATTATATTAAAGGTTCTTATAGTTAGTATTAAAGAGGTTATATAAAGAATTCTTTCAGCACTTTTAAGTATTTCATAGGATATGTCTCCACTATAAAAACTTAGTATAGTTGGGGACAGTAAAGCTAATACCCCTGCAAGTAAAATTCCAATTCCACATCCAAGCTTTAAGAACTTCTTTGCAAAGTCCTTAGCCTCTTCTACTTCATTAGCACCCACCTTATTTCCAACCATAACTATGGCCGCATTAGATATTCCAAAGGTAATTACCATAAATAAATTAGTTATAGGATTACATATTTGTACTGCTGCTAAAGCTTCTGTACTTATTCTGCCATAAACTGCAGAATATAAAACCGTTCCAAGACCCCAACATGCCTCATTTAAAACTACTGCTCCTATAGTTCTATACATCTTTTTAATAAACTTTTTCTTAAAATATAATAATTCCTCTTTCTTAGATGCTAGTACACCATTTTTAATGTATATTATAGAAATTAATGATATTACTTCAACTATTCTAGCTATTAGTGTGGCAATAGCTGCTCCTTCTACTCCCATAGGATTAAAACCTAAATGACCAAAGATTAAAATATAATTAAATATTGTATTAGTTCCTAATGCAATTGCACTTACTATCATAGGTAATTTAGGATTTCCTATGCATCTTGATGCAAAGGCATAATTAAAAGTTATAGCTGTAAATATATAGCTATATATTACTATACTTAAATATTTACTTCCTAAAATTACAACTTCTTTGTCACTATTAAATAATCTTATTATTCCTTCTGGATTTATAATTGCAATAACCATAAATATAAGAGATAAGCTTATTCCTAGTACATTTCCTAGTCCAACTACCCTTCTTATATTTTTTTCATCCCTACTTCCCCAGAACTGTGAAATGTACATTCCACATCCACTAAATACTCCCCCTATTAAAATGTTAAAGAAAAAAAAGTACTGGTTTGCTATACCTACAGCTGCTATTTCTTTTTCTCCAACCTTACCAATCATTAAGGTATCTACCATATTTAATGAGGATACTATTAAATATTGGAGCATTATTGGTAGAGCTATTTTAAATAAATTAGAATAAAACTTTCTGTCATTAAAAATCTTCACACCTTATCCCCCTTTAATTTTTATCAAAAAAAATTAAAGCAACCCTTTAAAGTTTTTAAAAGTGGTTGCTTCACAAGTCACATATAGAAATATTACTATTAATTTTTATATCATAATTTTCCTTTAAAGTCAATTAAGCTCTTCAAAAACATCTGTGGGTTCTCCACATATGGGACAAACCCAATCATAAGGTAAATCCTCTAATGGTATTCCTTTTGGTATACCTTGAGAAGAATCTCCTACTTCTGGATCATATATATATCCACATTCTACGCATACATACTTTTTCATATAATCCTCCTTATATTTAATACTATATAATTATAATTATTACTTATCTATTTTTCAATATAATTATTATAGGACTATTTTTTATAGTTTATCCTAGACTTTAAAATTCTACTACTCCCATATTAATTTAGCTAATTATCATATTTAATTTTTCTCATTAAAATCACTAGTTTTTAGAAATTACACTATTGGATATTCTATAGGTAAATGATAAACTTAATTTAGCTATTTTAATATTAATAAAAACTAAAACCATTTATAATAACCTAAGGTTATTATAAATGCTATATGTTTAATCTTTACACTAAGAGAGGGATATCATGGACAAAGAAACTTTTTTCACTAAGAACCTTAATAAAATAATTATATCTGTAATTTGTTGTGTTTTATGGGGAAGTGCTTTCCCAGTTCTTAAAATAAGCTATAGGGAACTTAATATAATATCTAGTAATACCGGTGCCCTTATGACCCTAGCTGGTCTTAGATTTTTTATAGCTTCAATTTTAATTTTTATATGTACATATTTTATTTTTAAAGAAAAAATCTCTATAGAAAAAAGTTATATTCCAAAACTTATACTTCTAGGATTTTTTCAAACTGGTTTTTATTATTTCTTATTTTACAATGGTGTATCTAATACTTCTGGAATGAAAAGCGCTATAATAGGTGCCCTAGAAAGCTTCTTTACAGTCATAGCAGCTCATTTTTATTATTCTAATGATAAAATAGATAAGATGAAAATTACTGCTATGATTACTGGCTTTTTAGGAATAATATTTGCAAACTGGGGTAAAGGCTTTGAGTTTTCATTTACCTTCCTTGGAGAAGGACTTCTTGCTTTAAGTTGTGTTTTAGGAGCATTAAGTTCAATTATGGTAAAGGAATTCTCAAAATCCATACATCCTTTTGTAATAACTGGTTATCAAATGTTCTTCGGATCAATAATGATGCTTATTTATGGATTTTCTAGTGGACAAGGTTCCTTAAACTTTAATCCTTTATCCTCTAGTTTACTTCTATACTCTGCATTATTATCAACTGTTGCATTTTCTCTTTGGTTTATGCTTTTAAAATATAATAAGGCTGGAGAAATAAGCCTTTATAGATTTATAATTCCTGTATCAGGAACCATATTATCAGTTATATTTCTTCCTGAAGAGACTCTTAACATATACATATTTATCTCTTTAACTTTAGTTACCCTTGGAATTGTAGGAATAAATAAGTTTAAGTAACCTTATATATAGACTTTAAAAGTAAAAAGCTTTATTAATCCATATATATTAATGAAGTCTTTAACATAATCATAAAAAATAAGCAAGTCCTTTTAAAAAGACTTGCTTATTTTTATATTAATTAGTTATATATCTTAATTTATATCCATCCTTATTAAGTTCTTTTATCATAGTTTTTAACATTGATGTATCTTTATATTCATAGTAAGGGTATCCATTTCCCTCTCTTTTTAAAACTATATCATCAAATTCTTTCCCTGGATGGTAGAAAAAGCTCTTTAGTTCTTTTGACTTATCGTCCTTTATTTTATTTATCATATCCTGAACATTTCTATCCTCTACATATCCTAAAGGAGCTGGCACATATTTTGTAGCCTTGTTTCTATCACTTATATGTATCTTTTTGTTCCATACCCCAATACATGGTTCATAAACATAATCAAAATAGTTTTCTAAAACAGTTTGAAATCTTGCAGAACTTCTATAATGTGGAGTTTCAAAAAACTTATATGGAATATTTAAAGCTATAGCATTTTTTATGGCTGCTTCTACCCTTCTTACTTCCTCTTCCCTTGATAGCTTATTTTTTTCTTGGAACTCTGACCCTATTATACTTTCTTCATTTCCATACTGATGAGTATATCCGTGTAATCCTACCATTGCTCCTCTATTTATTAAATAATCTAAGGTATAGAGAAATTCTGAGTTTAGAAAACTTGTATCCCTTGTAAGATCATTGTCTTCTGACTTTTCTGGGTTTACATATCTAGGTATCCATGCTATATGATAGGCACTTCCTTCATCATAAAGCAAGTCTCCCATTGCCCTTAACTTTTCCATGCTATCATCCTTTAGATAAATACTCCCTGCAGTTACATCTTCAATTCTTATAAGAGCAGTTTTCTTTTTTGTTAGTGTACCTTGAGTATCATTTAATATAAAACTTTCTTTCTTAGACTTAAAACATCTAACCTCTTCCTTTTTTGAGTCGAAAGAAGCATTTAAATTTAATATATCTACTATATCAGCTAAGGATAGGTATACCTTATCTTCTCTAGATATCCAGTCCCCTCTTAACTCTCTTCTATTACCTTTAATCCTCCAGTAGGACTTCTCTAAATTAATATCACATTGATATCCTTCTCCACTTAAAGTTAAATTACTATCTTCCTTGTCCATATTAATCTTAAGATACTTAGTAATATCATCTAAAGGAATGTAATATCTATTGTTATAGTTAAATACCTTCCCATTAAAATCTATTTTCTTATTTTCTATATATAAGTTCAATTTACTAAGATGTTTATTACTTAAAAGTTCACTTTTAAATTTTTCCTTCTCTGACCTCTTTAAGTCATTTACAAATTCCCTGGCAGCCTTTCTAGTTGTAACCCCTCCAGTACTTAATAAAACCTTATCATTCCACCTTGGTATAATAACAAATCCTATAACAAGATATCCCATTAAAAAAGCAATAAGTACTATTTTCAACCCTTTTTTTCTTATATACATAATTCCTCCAAGCTTTATAGTATGATAATTAATATTTCTTGTAATTTATTTAACCCGCATCTTATTATTTCCGTCCTAATAAATCCCCCCATTGTTTCTTTTATTGTTAAATTATTATATGAATTAAAAATAATTATTTTTTTATTACTATATGTATTAATTGTATAAGCCTTTCCCTATCATCTTTAAATCTAAAAACATCTATTCTAACTTTAACTTATAAAGTCCAAAGATTATATATCTAAAACTATTATGTGATTTTAAGTTTTACCCTTAATCTATCCCTATATCTAAAGAAAGATAAATCATGGTTATAATTCAGGCCTTATCTTAAAACTCTATAAAATAGTTTATAATATAAAGGTACTTAAGCTTATATTCTTGTATCTACTTATAAATTATACACTAATTAAGTATTTCATTAAATTGCTAAATTCTTAAGAAATCTTAAAAATAACATAAATTTATTATTATCTTAATAGGGATTTATAAAAAATATAGTATAAATTTTATATATTTATTTAGGAGGGATTTTCATTGGCTAGGTATCTTATTATAGTAAGTGGAAGAGTTCAAGGAGTTGGATTTAGATATTTTGTTCAAATCATTGGTAATAAACTAAAGTTAAAAGGGTTTGTTAGAAATCAAAGTAACGGTAATGTAGAAATAGAGGCTGAAGGTCCTGAGGAAAACTTTAAAAAATTTTTAAAAGAAGTGAAAGAAGGCAATGGGTTTTCTAAGATTTCTGATATTTGTATAAAATCTATTAAAATAAAAGAAAATGAAAAAAACTTTTCTATAACTTATTAATAAACTAAACTTAACTATAAATAAAACCATGTATCTTAGGAATCTTATTTTCCATATGATACATGGTTTTTATTTTTATATTATTTTTCCTCTCCTATATAAAATCCCAAGGGACCTATTGAGTTTTTCATATAACTTAATACTCCCTTTGAATATAACTCCCTTAGTTCTAATAAAATATCCATAGAATATGAATCCTTTGAACTTCTATTTATAATTATATATATTTTTTTATTGTTAAAACTTCTCTTTATTATTAAAACATCTTCATTAAAATCCTCAAACTCAATTTTCCCATTTCTTAAAACCTCATATTCATTTCTTATTTTAAGAAGTTTTTTATAGTGATCTAATATTTCTATATCTTCCTCTCCAAAGGGATAATATCTTCTATTATCTGGATCTAGTCCACCTTGAAGTCCTACCTCATCTCCATAATATACACAGGGTACCCCTTTAAAGGTTAGTTGTATTACTGATGATAATTTTAATAATTCTCTAAAATTATTCTCATTATAATTTTTAAATACTGTTAAGATCCGCTCAGTATCATGACTTCCTATTACATTTAGAAGAGAAGAAAAGAACTCCTCTGGATAATTCTCCTTAAGGCTTAATGATTTTCTATAAAACTTATAGGAATCTATATTATAAGTTAAAAAATCTATTACCATATCTCTAAAAACATAATTTGTAACAGAATCTAATTCCTCTCCAAGGACATATTTTCTCTTAACTCCATAGCTTATTTTTCTAGATGCATCCTCCCACACTTCTCCAATTAGTACTCCATCCCTTTTATTTTCCTTAATCCTTATCCTAAGTTCTTTTATAAATTCATCTGGTAACTCATCAGCAACATCTAATCTCCATCCAGCTGTTCCAAGATTCATCCACTTATTTATAACTGAGTCTTTATCCCTTATAATAAAATCCATATAAGATGGTTCTAATTCTCTCACATTAGGAAGATTCTTATCTCCCCACCAGCACTCATAATTATCTTTACTATCTTTAAATGTATACCAGCTATAATAAGGTGAATTATTACTACTATAAGCTCCCTTAGTAGTAAAATTACCATACTTATTAAAATATATGCTATCTGCACCAGTATGGCTAAAAACTCCATCTAATACTATTTTTATACCATTAACTTCAGCTTCCCTGCAAAGGTCAACAAAATCCTCTTCACATCCCAAAATATCATCTATTTTCTTATAATCTCCAGTATCATATCTATGAGGGCTTGATGCTTTAAATATAGGACTTAAATATATTACAGTAAACCCAAGACTTCTAATGTATTTAAGCTTTTCCCCTATACCTTTTAGGGTTCCACCATAAAAATTCCACCTTACTATTTCACCCTTATTGTTTTTTATATAAAAAGGCTTATCCTTACTACTTCCATAGATCAATATATTTCTTTTTTTATCTATGAGGTTAAAGTCCTTCCCCCTATTAAAACTATCTACGAATATATGATAAACAATTCCTTCTTTAAACCAATTAGGGGTGCTAAATATCTTATAAACAGTTATAGTATAGGGAATTGGCTTATCATAATAAACCTTCCCATCTCCTCCTAATTCCTCTTCATTATTTCCATAATAAAACACCTTATCTTTATCTACTATTTTAAAACTATATTCTATAATTCCTATAGTGTTTTCAGTATCAATAGTTGTAACAAAGCCATGTTTTTTTCTTTTCATAACTATTTCTTCCCTTAGATTATTATCTCTTTTCAAAATAACATAAACTGAAATCCCTTCTTCTCCTTCTATAAATATTTCTACCTTCTTGCCTGCTTCCACTGCTCCAAAGGGATTTCTATAAATATTTCTATGGGAATTATGATATATATTCATATCTCTACCCATAATTAAACCTTCCATACATCTTCTTTATATTGGTTTATTGTTCTATCTGAAGAGAAAAATCCTGAAGACGCTATATTAACTCCACTGATCTCATTCCATCTATTTTCATCCTTATAAAGAGAGTTTATTGTATCTTGAGCTTTAATATATTCATTAAAGTCCTTAAGAACAAAAAACTCATCATTTGCAGTTATAAGATTATGATATATAACCTGAAAATCACTAAAATCCTTATTAAATTTAGGATTACTTAACTGATCAATTATGATTTTAATTCTATTATCCTTATTAATCTCATCCCTTGAATTGTAATTACCTGTTTTATAGTACTCTATTACTTCCTTAGCACTCAATCCAAAGGTTATTATATTTTCCTTCCCTACCCTATCCAATATTTCAATATTAGCTCCATCTAAGGTGGCAATAGTTAAAGCTCCATTCATCATAAATTTCATATTGCTAGTTCCTGAAGCCTCCTTAGATGCTGTAGATATTTGTTCTGAAACTTCGGATGCTGGTATTATGATTTCTCCTAAGGAAACCCTATAATTCTCTAAAAATACTACCTTTATTTTATCTGAAACCCTCTTATCATTATTAACCACATAGGCAACAGAATTTATAAGCTTTATAATCTTCTTTGCAAATAAATATCCTGGTGCTGCTTTTCCTCCAAAGATAAAAGTTCTAGGGTGTATGTCTTCCCCTTGTCCGTTTATTATTCTATTATAGGAATCTAATATATTAAACACATTTAAAAGTTGTCTTTTATAACCATGAATTCTTTTTACCTGAGTATCAAATATAGATCTTGGATCTATGTCAATGTTCATAGACTCCTTTATAAAATTACTTAGCGCTATTTTATTTTTTAGTTTAATTACTTTTAATGAATTTATTATATCTTTATCTTTTACATAATCCTTAAAGTCAATTAGCCTTTCTGGCTCTTTAATCCACTCTTCACCTATTGATTCATTGATAACCCTTGTAAGGCTTGGATTAATTTTCATAAGCCACCTTCTATGAGTTATCCCATTAGTCTTATTGTTAAATTTCTCATTATAAAATTTATGAAATTCCTTCATTTCCTCTTTTTTTAATATCTCTGTATGAAGCTTTGCTACTCCATTTACACTATGGCTTCCTACTATAGCTAAATGGGCCATATGAATATTAGAATTTGATATTATGGCCATTCTAGATATCTTGTCCCATTCTCCATAATATTTATCCCAAAGTTTTTTGCAGAACCTTTCATTTAATTCTTCAATTATCATATATATTCTTGGAAGTATTGATTTAAACATATCTACAGGCCACTTTTCTAAGGCTTCCTTCATAATGGTGTGATTAGTATAGGAGATGGTATTTTCAGTTATATAAAAAGCTTCTTCAAAAGAAAGTCCTTCTTCATCTAAAAGTATTCTCATAAGCTCTGGTATTGCTAGAGATGGATGAGTATCATTTATATGAATAGCTATCTTATTATTTAACTCTTTTATATCATTGTTATTTTTCTTAAAGTGACGTATTATACTTTGTATTCCAGCAGATACAAAAAAATATTGTTGCTTTAATCTTAAAACTCTTCCCTCTAAATAGTTATCATCTGGATATAAAACTTGAGATATTGCCTCCACTGAATTTTTGTATTCTATTGCTTTTAAGTATTCCCCCCTTGAAAAGGCTAGATAATCAAACTCATTATTTAAGGGTTCTGCACTCCAAAGCCTTAGGGTATTAACTATTCCATTTTTATATCCTACAATGGGAGTATCATAAGGTATTGCAAGGACTGGCTCATAATTAATATGGGTAAATATTAATCTTCCATTATCACTATCTACCTTAACCTTCCCCCCAAATTTTACTATAATCCCTTTATTACTTTTTTTAATTTCCCAAACATTTCTTCCTTTAAGCCAATGATCTGGCATTTCTACCTGATATCCATCTACTATCTTTTGCCTAAAGAATCCATACTTATATCTTATTCCGCACCCATTTCCTATAATATTTACAGATGCCATAGAATCTAAAAAACAAGCAGCAAGCCTTCCAAGACCTCCATTGCCAAGTCCTTGATCTTCTTCCACCTCTTCGAGCTCTTCAAGATCTATATTTAATTCCTTTAATCCTTCTTTTAAACACTCTCTTATTCCTAAATTTATTAAAGATGTGCTCAGAAGTTTCCCAAGAAGGAATTCCATGGAAAAATAGTATACTTGCTTTTTATCCTTATCATATGATTTTTTAGTCTCTATCCATTGTTTTGTTATATATTCTCTAACAAGAAATCCTAAGGCCACATACTTCTCCTCTAAGGTTCCACTAGTATATTCTTCACCATGAATTTGAAGATATTTATTTTTAAAATCTCTTTTAAAATCCTCCTTATTTATAAACGTCATCAATATTTCACTCCTATTAAATTGCTGTAATAAGTGAATCATAAATCTCCTTATATTCCTTAGCTGATTTCTCAAAACTATTGTCACTTTTCATCGCCTCATATACCATGCTATTCCATTGATCCTTCTCCTTATATACCCTAAGTGATAAGTCTATAACATGGTAAAAATCATTAAAATCATAATTTGTAAAACTAAAGCCATTACCTTCTCCAGTATATTCATTATATGGAATTATTGTGTCTTTAAGCCCCCCAGTCTCTCTTACAATTGGCAGAGTTCCATATCTTAAAGCTATAAGCTGACTGATTCCACATGGTTCAAATTTTGATGGCATAAAAAGCATATCTGATCCCCCATATACTTTATGAGACAACTCTTCATTGAAAGTGTTTTCAAAAATAAACCTATCCTTATACATATAAGCAAGTTTTTTTATATGACTTTCATAGTCTTTATCTCCTGTTCCAAGTATTATTACCTGTACTTCTTCATTAGTCATAAGTCTTTCTAACGCGTTTATAATAAGATCAATGCCTTTTTGACTTGTTAATCTAGAAATAACTGCTATTAAAGGAATATTATCATCCTCTTTTAATCCATATAATCTCTGAAGGTAACCTTTATTTATTCTCTTTTTCTCTTTAAAATCATTCTCATTATAATTTTGGAATAACTCCTCATCACTTTCTGGATTATAAGAATCATAATCTATACCATTTATTATTCCACGAAGTTTTCCTTTCTCATAATAAATAAGCTCTTCTAATCCCTCTCCATATTCTTTAGTTTGAATTTCTAAAGAGTAACTTTTACTAACAGTAACAAACTTATCACAATAAGTGATTCCTCCCTTAGTAAAATTCACTGAATCATAATGTCTTACCCTCCCATTGTGAAATATATCCATATTTAAATTTAAAAGTTCTGGTAATATGCTCTCATGAAAAACTCCTTGGTATAAGAGATTATGAATTGTATATACAGTCTTTATGCTAGTATAAAATTCATCACTACAATATAATTCCTTTAATAAAACTGGTATTATAGCAGTATGCCAATCATTACAATGGATTATATCTGGCTTATAGTTTATTTCTTTTAACATACTTAGAACTGCCTTTGAAAAAAAGCAAAATCGCTCTCCTTCATCCTCATATCCATATACTTCTCTTCTTTTAAAGTAATAATCATTGTCTATTAAGTAAACCTCTGTATTGTTATATATGGTTTTATATACTTTTGCCTCTTGATTCCTCCACCCAACTTGTACATTAAAACTTTTTATATATTCAATATTCTTAGAACTATTAAGATTTATATTTTTATATTTAGGTATAACTATACTAGTGGTAACACCTATTTTATTTAAGTACTTTGGGAGGGCTCCTACCACATCCCCAAGACCTCCCACTTTAGCAAAGGGTGAAGCCTCTGAAGAAGCAAACAATACTTTGCACATTACTTTTCCTCCTTATATTATGCTATTTTTTTTAATTACAACTATTTCTTTCTCATCACCTAGTATTTCCTTACTGGAAAATACCACAGAATTTTTATCAACGATTGTATATTCCATAATGGTATTTTCTGAAATACTACACTTAGACATTAAAATAGAATTTCTAACCACAGCTCCTCTTTCTACTTTAACCCCCCTAAAAACTATACTATTTTCAACAGTTCCTTCTATTATTGCTCCATTTGCTACTAGGCTATTTCTAACCACTGATTCTTTTCCATATCTTACTGGTGGATTATCATTGGTTTTTGTATATATAGGATTACTTTCTTCAAAAATCTCCTTAGATACTTCCTTTTTTAATAGCTCCATATTACTTCTAAAATAAGAATCTATGGAATCTATACATTGAAGTCTTCCTTTAAATTCATAGGCCTTTATTATAAATTCTGAGCTCATATAGCTTATTAAATCTTTAAGCTTAACCTTCTCTGAAGTTCCTCTAGTCTTATAAATTATGTGTAGTAAAAACTCTCTTTTCATAATAAATATTTCCGTGGAAATATTACATTTTTCTTTTTCTATCCTTTTACCAAAGGAGGTTACTCCACCATGTGAATCCATTTCTAAGGTATCACAATACTGAAACCCTTCTTCCCCTTGTTCTAAAGTTTTATATATTAGGGTCACATCACATTGTGACTTTTTATGAAACTTAATTGCATCCTTATAATTAAAATTAAGTATCATATAGCTTGGAGCAATTACTACATATTTCTGTTTACTATTTTCTAAATACTCAATATTTTCTTTAAAGTTATTTAAATCATTGCTGTATAGTCCTCCAACTAAGTTTAATGAAGGGTAAAATATAAATAATCCATCCCTCTTTCTATCTAAATCCCATGGCCTTCCTACCCCTAAATGTTCTACTACAGATCTTGGCTTATGACTTGCAAAAACTCCAATATTACTTATCCCTGAATTCACCATATTAGAAAGTTGAAAATCTATAACCCTATATCTTCCCGCATATGGAATGGTTGCTATTGGCCTATTTCTTGTAAGTTCTAATATATTTTTCTCATTCTCATTTAAGCTTATTATTCCCATAACATCTTTCATAAATTTTCTTTAACCCTTTCTTAAATTATAGTGCTGACACAAGTTTTATATTTTCCTCTGAGCTTCCTATACTTGTATCCTTTTCTATTATCATATCTCCATCTACAATGCTTTTTTCTATATAACATCCTTCTTGTATTATTGAATTTGGCATTATAACCGAATCTACGATTCTTGTATTCTCTCCAATATATGCACCTGAAAATATTACAGAATTTATAACATGTCCATAAACTTCTGCTCCTTGATTTATAATTGAATTTTTTATAACTGCTGTATTTGAAATATACTGTGGTGGTAAATCTGAGTTATCAGAATATACTTTCCAACTATTATCATATATATTAAGATTATCACCTTCTCTTAACATATCCATATTAGCCTCCCAAAGACTTTCTACAGTTCCAACATCCTTCCAATATCCATTAAAATTATATCCAAGCATCTTCTTTTTTTCTTTAAGCATTTTAGGAATTATATTTTTCCCAAAGTCATGGGCGGATTTACTATCCATAGAATCCTCCATAAGAAAATTTTTAAGTATACTCCAATTGAAAATATATATACCCATAGATGCTAAATTACTTCTTGGATTTTTAGGTTTCTCCTCAAACTCTGTTATAAACCCATTAGGACTTAGTGTCATTATCCCAAACCTTGATGCCTCATCTAAGGTAACCTCTATAACACCTATGGTTGCATCTGCCTTATTTTCCTTATGAAAATCAAGCATTAATGAATAATCCATCTTATATATATGATCACCTGATAATACAAGAACATATTCTGCATCATAACTCTCAATAAAATCCATATTTTGATATATGGCATCAGCTGTCCCCTTATACCAGTCTCCTCCATTAGCTGTTTCCCTAGGTGGAAGTATAGTAACTCCCCCCTTTATCCTATCTAATCCCCAATTAGCTCCAATTCCTATATAGGAATTTAAAAATATAGATTCATACTGGGTTAATACTCCTACAGTATATATTTGAGAATTGGCACAGTTACTTAAGGGAAAATCTATTATTCTATATTTGCCTCCAAATGGTACTGCTGGTTTTGCAAGTTTTTGAGTTAGTGCTCCAAGTCTTGTGCCCTTTCCTCCAGCTAATATCATTGCTACTATTTCTTTACTTTTCATTTTAACTCCCCCTTTAAGATATGATTACTTTAAAGCTTAACTATGAGATAAAGATGTTCTTTATATTTACTTTATAGGGTATTATTGTACCCTAGATATTATTACAAAGAATTGTAATTACATAACTTGTACATTAATCATTCCATAAACTTATATATAACCATACTATAAGGAAAAACTTCTATATCTATATTATGACTTTCATCTTGCCACTTACCTTCTTTTGAACACTTTATATTCTCCTCTTCCTTTAAGTTTCCCCCGAACTTTTCTAGATTGCTATTGAAAACTTCTTTATATCTCCCTTTAAATGGAACCCCTATTTTATATTCCTTATAATAGTTTCCTTTAAAATTACATATCGCTGCTAAAAATTCACTATTGTTTACTCCGTATCTTCCATAAATATATATACTTTGCTCTTTATTATTAGGCTCTATCCACTTAAAACCTATCTCTTTATAGTCATTAACCCAAAGACTTCTTTCCCTTCTATATAAAGAGTTAAGCTCTTTTATATAATTATTAAATTTTTCATGGCTTTCATAATTTAATAATTCCCACTCTACCTCATCATCATATTTCCATTCTTCAAACTGTGCTATTTCATTTCCCATAAACACTGTTTTTTTCCCTGGATGGGTGTACATAAATCCATAAAAGGTTTTAAGTAGGCTGAACTTCTTATGGTAATCTCCCTGAATCCTTCCTATTATAGACTTCTTCCCATGGACCACCTCATCATGAGATAAAGGTAATATAAAATTTTCACTATAGTTATACATCATTGCAAAGTTTAAAAGATTATGATTTTCACTAAGCTTTTCTTCATTTAACTCTAGATACTTCAAAGAATCATTCATCCATCCCATATTCCACTTAAAAGTAAAACCTAATCCTTCTGAATCTACTTCTTTTGTAACCCCTTCATATACACTTGAATCTTCTGCTATTACTATAATATCCTTATGAAACTTATCTATTGCAGTGTTAAGCTCTTTTAAGAACTCTATACCCTCTAGTCTTTCACTGCCTCCTCTTTCATTTGAAGTCCATTGCCAGGGCTCTTTTTCATTATCTAAATTTATAATATTAGATACTGAATCAACCCTAAAACCATCTATATGAAACTCCTCTATAAAATAAAAAGCATTAGAAATTAAAAAATTACAAACCTCTCTCTTTGTAAAATCAAAATTCCCACTTCCCCAAGTGTTATTTTCTCCCTTAAGCTTATCCTCATATTCGAAAACTGATGTTCCATCTAGCCTATAAAGTCCATGCATATCCCTGCAAAAATGTCCTGGTACCCAATCTAGTATTACCCCTATATTTAATTTGTGAAACTCATCTATAAGGTTCTTAAAATCTCTTGGAGTTCCATGTCTACTATTTATAGAATAATATCCTGATATTAAATACCCCCAACTCTCATCACAGCAGTGCTCCATAACAGGCATAAGCTCCACGTGTGTATATCCCATTGATTTAACATATCTAGGCAATATTTTACTGATCTCCTTATAGGTTAGAAACTCCCCATCCTTTCCTCTTTTAAATGATCCTAAATGTACTTCATATATGTTAATTGGAAGATTTCTGAAATCCTTTAACTTTCTTTTTCTAATCCATTTATGATCCTTCCATTTGTATTCATCCTTATATAATATAGATGCATTATTAGGCCTTTTTTCACTCCAAAGAGCAAAGGGATCACTTTTTAAAATATACTTTCCAAACCTTGTCTTTATACTATACTTATATAGATCTCCTAATTTAATATCTGGTGTAAACCCATTCCACACTCCATTTTCATGAACCTTAATTAATTTGTTCCTATCCTTATCCCAATTATTAAAATCCCCTACTACACTAACCTCTAGTGCTTTGGGAGCAAATATACTAAACTCTCCTCCATTAATTCCATTTTTATTTGCAAAATCTCCTCCAAATAACTTATAACTTTTATACTCTTTATCCTGAAAAAACAGGTCATAACTCGCCATATACCCCTCCCAATATTAAATAAAAAATATATATAATTTCACCTTAAAATAAAGCTTAAACTATATTATGAATTTTCTTAAGAAATATAACTATTACTAATGATTCACTTATTAATAATTAACATATAATACTCATTAACTATTTCTCTGCATAATAAAAGCGTAGGAAATTAATATTAATTTCCTACGCTTTTATTAGTATATTAAGGTTATATATTAAATATACCTTCAACTTCCTTTAATATCTTAAAATTAGTTAAATCATAATGTAGAGGGGTTAGTGTTATATACCCCTGCTTTACATAATATACATCATCATCTACATAATTTCTTTCATCCATAGTACCTTCTACACTATAGGTTTCTTTAAATTCTTTACCTTCTACTTTAATATACTTGTTAGTATACGTTGTCTTTCCTATTTTAGCTATTTTAAAGCCCTTTATATCCTTTTCCTCTTTTAAAGGAATATTTAAGTTTAATACAACATCGTCCTTCATATATTTATCTTTTGCAATATCTAAAACCTTTAAGACATACTTACATGCTACATCATATTCTTCTATATCCTTACTAATTTCTTGGGATACTGCCATAGATGGAATATTGCATATAGCAGCTTCTATTGCTGCTGATACTGTACCTGAATATATAACATCAGTTCCAACATTTAATCCTCTGTTTATCCCTGAGATCACCATGTCTATAGGACCAGTTAATTTATCTAATCCTATTCTTACACAATCCGCTGGAGTTCCGCTGATACTATATGCTTTAACATTTAAACCTTCTAGGGTTTCTTCTTTTATATTTATAGGCTCCCATAGAGTTATAGAATGTCCACAAGCACTTCTTTGTCCTCTTGGAGCTACCACTATAACCTCATGATGCTCACTTAATACTTTAGCTAAATTATATATTCCCTTTGCCTTTATACCATCATCATTGGTAATTAAAATCCTCATTTAATCCTCTCCCTTAATTATGTTTATATTAATATATTGTATGTCCACATATTGTAAAATCTTGTACTTTAGGTATTTTAAATAACATAACTATATATATTGCATTAAGTAATTTACATTTAACTGCTTGATGACTCAATAAGTTTCAACTGAAGCTAATGTAGTTTTAATATTAGAACTTATATATTAAAACTATAAAGTTTATTCTATTTAATAAGATTCTTTGTCTTAATAAGGATTTATTCAATATTCTACTGAATACCCTAATTAATAATCTCCATTATTACTTTAATATATAATTTAGAACTATACTACCTTAAAGCATAAATATTATATTAAAATTAATTATGTACAAATTAATTATAATATATCTTTCTTATAGTATCCTCTAATTTATCTATAACCTCTTGTTTATTTCCATAATAAGTTTCTATATACCTTTTTGCAATTTGAATCTCTTCTTTATGACTTGTATCCATATCCATTATCTTTTTAAAATCTCCAATTAAATTATCAACTATAAGATACTCATTATGATCTCTAAACATATTTATGTGAGGCTTTACTACTTCTTCTATATATGATTTTACCTCTTCCTTCATTAATAATTCCTCCCTTGTCCTATTTTAAAATATAATATATTTTTAACTAAATTTTTTATATTTATTCTAAATATGAACAAAGAGATCCTTAAAAATACTATTTTAAACTACATTATATACAAAAATTTAAAAACATACAAACTACCTTATCTTGTTTAAAACATTTAAAAAAGTTAAAATTATATAATATACATAAAGCTTAATTTTAGATGGAATTTTTTCACTCTAAGTTATAGCTAAAACTATATAGAGGCTATACAATTTTATCTCCATTTATAATTTAGAATGGAATATTAAAACTTTGTAATGTGCCTTAAAAAAATTTAAGATTACTAGGAGGAATTATTATGCCACAAATTAAAGCAAGAAATATAAAAGCGGAGGATCTTTGCAGAATAAGTAAACCCTTAGTTGATGAACTACAAAGTATGTTAGGATGTCCTAGAGATTTTTTCACTCTAGAATTAATTCATTCTACATTTATACAAGATGGTGAAGTTACATCAGGATACCCATATGTTGAGATAGCTTGGTTTGACCGTGGTCAAGAAACTCAAGATAAGGTAGCAAAACTAGTAACTTCTCAGCTAAAAAATCTTGGCTATGAAAATGTAGATATATTCTTTACATTATTCGAGAAGGCTAGTTATTACGAAAATGGAGAGCATTTTTAGTAGTGATTTAAATAATCCTATAATAGAAAAAGATAGTAAATACTCTAAAAATATTTACTATCTTTTTTACTTAGATTTAAATCTTATATTGTTACTTTTTCCACGTCATCAGTAATTCTACTTCCTTGGTATCATCATCTATCTCTTCTTTCTCTAAAACAAAGTTTGACTTCTTATAAAACCCCACTGACTTTTTATTATTCTTATATACTGAAAGACTTAATTTATCATATCTTGTTTTTACAAACTCCATTAAGGCTGTTCCTATTCCTTCTCCTTGACTGCTTACATGAACAAATACTGCCCCTATAAACTCATCATTAAGTATACTTACAAAACCTTTAATATCCTCTTCTACATAAACAAATGTTTTAGATAACGGAATATAATCATTTTTTACTATGTTATAGTTTTCTACCCAATACTCTTTAGGTATAAAGTCATGTGCCTTTATTGTAGCCTCCTTCCATATGTCCATAACCTTTTCTATATCTTTACTTTCTAATTCCCTAATCAAACTTATCCCCCTTGTTAATTAATTAGTTTATTTTCTAATACTTTCAATTAATTTTACTGGATTAACTGCTTTAATATGTTAATCTTATTCTCCACTTTATAGTTTTAAGGATATTTTACCATTTAATAAGTGTTTTATAAAGGCCACTTAACACTTTATAAACCTTAAATCCATATAATTAAAATTTACAACTTAAATATAAATTATATGAATAATCACCCCATATTTAAAGCCATCCTAATAATAGCCCTATACTATAATTATATCTTGCTTATCTACATCTCATTAAATAACTTATATTTAATAATATCCTAAAATATCTGTTATTTGTATATTAAGATATGATTCTATATTTCTAATTTACCCTAATTAAAATTATATTAATTTGTAAAGGAGTTAATTGTTTTATGAAAAAGTATTCAAAGTTTGTTTTATTAAATATTATATTTATTATTGCCTTCAATAGCTTTCCTACTTATAGAATTAGTAAAGCTGAAACCTCCCCTACTCATCTTACTATAGATTCTTTTAATAAACCCATATTGCCTAGAAACTTCAGAAAGTCCAGTGATAAAATTAATAATCCCCCTGCATCACTAAACCTTAATGGATTAAATACACTAAATATCTCAGGTAGTTCTCAATTTTCTGAGGAACCCTTAAAACTAGTAAGAGAGGCAATTGGGCGAAATATACCCATAACAGTTATAGATTTAAGACAAGAATCTCATGGCTTTATTAATGGTATGGCAGTGAGTTGGAGTAATGACAAAAATAACGGTAATATGGGACTCACAAAAGAACAAGTTATTGTTGATGAAAATAATAAGCTAAATAGTATACCCTTAAATAAACCTATTACTTTTTATAATCATCCTAATGAGGTTATAGTCCCAACCATTGTAGAAAATGAAAATAAACTGGTAGCCTCACAATCTATGAACTATATACGTATTCCAGTTACAGATGGAAAGCTTCCAACAAACGATATGGTAGATTATTTTATAGAGTCAATAAACTTATTACCTAAGAATATATGGCTTCACTTTCATTGTAAGGCAGGAATAGGAAGGACTACTACTTTTATGGTCATGTATGATATGATGAAAAATTATAATAAAGTCAGTGCTGAAGATATAATAAAAAGACAGGTACTACTAGCAGGTTTTTCTCCCAAAACCTCTGCAAGCTTTTATAGTAAAGAAAGAATAGATTTTCTAAATAAATTTTATAAGTATTGCAAAGAAAGTAATAACTTTAAAGTCAAATGGTCTCAGTGGAATAAAGACAACCAAGGTATAACCATAAATTTTAATGAAGATTATAAAGTTAGTTAAAGAAGATTTCTAACATGAAAAATAATAAATATTTCAAGCTAAAAATATTTGTCTTTCTTTCATTATTTTTCTTCTTATTATTTAGTTCAACTGTTATTACAAAAACTAAAGCTCCTAATAATACTCCCTATTACATAAAAAATACTATGGCAGTAAAAAAACTCTATGTTATATCTCAAGATAAAATAAATACTTATGAAAGAACTATGATAGCTACTCTCCAGGGATTAATATCCAATAAATCTTCTTCTCAGATTTATACTTTAAGTTCTACTGAACCTGATTATGAAATATGGCTTAAGGACTTAAATAATAACTATGGAGTAGCCTATGAGTTTATTGATGATCCCTTTGAATTAATAAACATATTTAAAAAGTATATATCAGGTTATGTACTGTACAATAAAAAATCTCCTATGGATCCCTCAATAAATAATGCCTGCTCCTTAGCCTCTTTAAAAGAATCAATAGCCATTGATGAGTCTCTAGAAACTAAAATTAAATCCTATGGAATAAAAACCCTAGTTGGCGATTGTAGAAATACTAATAAATTTTGGGCTTATGATAACCTATGGAACTCTGGATTAAATCATTCCACAGTAATTCAGCTATCTCCTGATAAGGATACTTCTCTTAGGGATTATGGAATAATGACAAAATCCTTAGTATTCTATGAGGAAGATATCCATGATAAATCTCTTAGAGACAAGGTTTTTAGTTCCATGGAAAAAGACTCTATTGCCTTAGGCTGGGGTCCTGATGAACATGAAAATGTAACTATAGCGTCTAATCATGGTGTTAGTGTTATTGCTGCTGATTGGTCTTATAATCTAACAGTATTAAGTAGTTTTCCATCAACACCACTAACTCAAAAATCTAATACTGAGCTATCAATTGAAAAAGATGTACACTATGTTACATTTATTATGTCTGATGGTGATAATCAGCAATGGAATCTTGGAAGCAATTATGGTTCAAATAAATGGTATGGCTCCCCCTATAGAGGAAACTTTAACATGGGTTGGTCTATGAGTCCATCTCTATACTACTTAGCTCCTACTGTTTTTAATATGTATTATAAATCAGCAAATACCGGTAAAGCTAATGATTATTTTATAGTAGCCCCTTCTGGAAATGGTTATATGTATCCAAGTAAATTTCCTAAGGATGATTTACTTCTTAATGTGGATAAGTTAAATAATTATATGAAAAATGTGGATGAAAAATATGTAGCTATACTAGATGATGATTCACTAGATAATCTATCTCTTTGGGATAACTACACCTCAAAATCTAATATTCAAGGACTTTTTTACCTTAATTACAGTAAAAATAATAGCTATAATGGTAAAATTGTTTGGTCTAACAATAAGCCAATAGTATCATCCAGAGATTTACTTTGGTCAGGTCTTGAAGATGAAGGTACCTTGGTTAAAAATATTAATGATCGTGTTAACTCTGGAGAAACAAATATAAACAGTCCTAATGCCTATACCTTCGTTTACGTACATGCTTGGAGCAAAGATATGACAGTGGTTGAAAATGTGGTTAGTAAATTAAAAGAAAATCCAAAGGTAAGAGTTGTAACTCCTGATACCTTTATGACCTTAATAAAAAGAAATCTTTCTAAATGATACTGAATTTTAATAATACACCTAATCTAGTTTTTTTAATTAATTATAACTTAAATATAGGATTTCTATTAGATGTATTAACTAAACTAATAATTCTCTTTATACTATAAACTTACTTAGAACAAATTCTCTTTACTATAATATACTTTAAAAACCCTATATATCAGACTTATAAGAAGTCTAATATATAGGGTTATTTACACCTCATAGTATTCTTCTATCTTTAATAGTTTTAATCTATTTCTTAAGGTAATATTCCATTATATTTTTAACCTTTGGAGTTACAAAATGACTTCCTCCACGATCTTTTACATTTTCTATTACCATAGACAAAGATATTCTAGGATTATCGGTGTTTACTCCTACAAACCATCCATTTTCCGTTCCTGTTTTATCTTCCTGAGTTTTCTTTATTTCCGCAGTACCTGTTTTTCCTGCTATATTAATTCCAGGAAGTTTAATATCTGAGGCTGTTCCATCTGAATCATTTATAACTGCTGAAAACCCATCTACTAATACATTCACATTATTTTCATTAATAGCTTTTTTCCACACTTCTGGATTTTTATTTTCACTTAAATTTAATCTTGGTTTCATTATGTTTCCATTGTTACCTAAAGAACTATAAGCTAATGCTACATGAAGTGGTGACATTAACACCTGACCTTGACCGTATCCAGTGTCTCCAAGAAGTATTTCCTTATCTATTTTATTTTCATTAGCTATTTGTGATTTATCTATTGGATATTCAAAGTCTAATTCTTCTCCTATTCCAAAATTTTTAGCTCCTTCAATAAACTTATCATATCCTAGATTTAAAGCTACTTGTCCAAAATATATATTATCAGAATACTTGATTGCATCCCTTAAAGTAACTGGTCTACCTGGGTCTTTCACTCTAGTTATTTTATATCCACCCCATGAGCCATCCTTCTGCCATTGCTTTCCTTTAATATCTATAGAAGCACTAGGATCTATTACTCCATTATTAAGTCCAACTGCAGCTGTAATCAGCTTAATTGTGGACCCTGGTGAATATACATCATTAAATCTATTATTAAATTCTGCTTTTTCACTTTTTTCGAAACTTTCCTTCTGTGTTTTTGAAGTATAAGTTATAAAAACATTAGGATCATAGGAAGGTGAACTTACCATTGCTAGAACTTCCCCTGTCTTTGGGTTTACTGCGGTACTAGCTCCTTTTTCTTTATTCATCTCCCCATATATTTTCTGTTGAAGCCCTAGGTCTATGGATAACTTTATATCCTCTCCATTTTTAGCTTCTCTTTTTCCTATGTCTATCTTCTCATTTCCTCTTTGTATGTATATATATCCACCATCTTGTCCCTTTAATTTCTCTTCATAAACACTTTCAAGTCCAGCCTTACCAATTAAACTGCTTGGTGTATATTCTTTATCTTTATTTTTTTCAAGCTCTTCCTTAGTAATTGATCCAATATATCCAACAAGGCTTCCTACAGCCTCTCCGCCATTGTATACTCTAGATTTCTTATCATTTATCTGTATTCCCTTAACCTCTAAAAGTTTCTTTATCTTATCACTATCTGAAGGTAAGATATCCACTATGGAAACAAAATGATCTGGATTTTTATTTGCATTTAATTTATCCTCTATATAAGATTCACTAATATCTAATATTTGAGCAATCTTAGATATTTTCTCTTTCTCATCTTCTCCTTTAAATTTTATGGGATGGATTCCAACAGACTTTATTATATCGTTAGTTGCTAAAGGAACTCCATTTCTATCTAAAATATTTCCTCTCTTAGCATAGTAATTTTCAACTCTTACCTTATCAATATTAGACATCTGAGGCAATATTAGTGTCTCATCCCATTTTATCTTATAATCCTTATCTTCCTTTATGAGAGTGAGTTTAAAATCTTTAATTTCTAATGGACCCACAATAGAATTCATTGATAAAGAAAATGTAATTTCTAATGACTTTTCTGATTTTTCCCCCTCACTATTTACTGATATATTACTTGCTCCCATAGCTGAATAAATATTCTCATATCTACTTACAAAATTTTCTTTACTTATGTATTTCTGAGAATCACTAGATAGCATATTATACATTTCTTCATAGTTCTTCTCACCCCATGCCTTCTTATAGCCTTCAAAAGTAGTTTCCACTTTATTCTCCTTTGAACAAGCTGAAAAAATAATAGCTGAAGTTATTATTCCAATACCTAATAATAATAGTTTTTTTATTCTCATAGCGCCCCTCCTCTTATACTATATTTCAATTATATACTAAATTATAATATAAACGTATTTTAATTTTTAGTAATTTTATTATATATTTTATATTATTAAAATATATAAATTTTAAAGTTTTAACATAGTGAATAAATTAAATTTATACATTTATCTCATCTTTATGATAAAGCAAAATTCCTTATCTCCACTTTATAATAGCTGGAGTATAAGGAATATCTATCTGATGGCTAGGAGCTGTAACACCCCCATCCTCTAAAAGGTGGGTTATAACAGTTGCCACAACCCCAGATTAGCTTATCTAACCTTCATCTAGTTGAAAAACACCATCTGAAGGAAGATTCATTCTAAAACTATATAAATTTAACTTTAGTGATTATTCATATTATTTTATAGACTTCATCATATCATTATAAAGTCCCTCTAAATGATTTATATCAACTTGATTTTCTGATAATATATCTAATCTTTTTCTTATTATGTTTAAACTATCCTTTGCTACTTTTATATCCTTACTTTTAATAGCAGAATTTACATAAGTCAATAGATAATCAACCTTAAGAACTACCTCTGCCATATCTTCCATCTCATCATTTACAAGCTTAGTAACTAATGAATATACCTTAGGTGTAGTTACTTCTCTTGCTTTATTTAATAAGTCATTATTTTTACAACTTCTTCTTTTCATATCCTACCTATCCTTTTTCATTCTATTGATAACAATTTTCAGTTACTAATTAATTTTAACATAAATTATTAAGATATTTAACTGTAAAATAATAATAATAATAAAACATGTACTATTTTTATATTATTAAACTACTAATTACTCTTACTTTTATAAAGCATTTCTATGTGTGGAATATTGTCTTCTAAATAAGCTTCTGACACTTCTTTAAATCCAAGACTCTTATAGAATTCTCTTAAATATTCTTGTGCTGATATTCTAATTGACTTTTCTTTTAAATCTTTTTCTATAAACTCTATTCCCTTTATCATTATCTCCCTTCCAAAATTATTCCCTCTATAATCTTTATTTACTAAAACCCTTCCTATTGAAACTTCATCATAGGATACTCCTTTTTCTGGAATTCTTATGTATGCAACAACCTTTCCTTTATCACTTAAAAACATATGATATGAATTTTTATCTTTCTCATCACAGTCTTCATAAGGACAATTTTGTTCTACTATAAAAACTTGATTTCTAACTTTTAAAATCTCATATATTTCTTCTACATTTAATTCACTGAACTTTCTTATCTTCCACTCCATATATCTTAACCTTCCTTGTTTTAGTATTCTTCCTATATGTTTAGTTTTTTATTATATATTCTTCCTACTTTTCTTTTATTCTACCACTCTATTTTTTTATAATTAATTTTAATATTCTCTACTCTATTTTTAAATATTATTCCTACATATTTTAACCTTCGACTTATTATATATTATAAAAGGATTCACACTAAGGTATGAATCCTTTTATAAATATGTTTATATAATTTTTCTATAAATATTTATTTCACTCTTTGTTTCACATAACTCCCCTATCTCTGGGACCAATCTTGTAAAATGCGGTGATGCTGAATGCTTTTCTAAAGCTTTTTCACTTTCCCACTCTTCTATAATTGTTATCACCTTAGGAGCATTTATATCCTGAAATACTTCATACAGTATACATCCTTCTTCTTTTCTTGTTTCCCTAACTAATTCATCTAATAAACTAAGTATTTCCTTCATATTTTCTTCCTTGCAAGACTTTTTAGCAACAACCTTTATCATTCTTTCATCCCCTTTATACTAATTATGATTATATAGCTATTATATCACTTAAGATGAAGATTATTATTTAATTAACTTAAAATACGTCTAAATATATACATATATTTATCCCTTACTGTATAAACTAATTGTGAGGTGATATGCAATGGATAACAATTCAGGTTCTATTAATAATATTAAATATGCAAGCTTAAAAGAAACCGAAGAAAAGAGACTTAAAGAAATAGAAGAAAGATTCAATACAGAATTTGGAACTGACTACTATTTAATGATTATGAAAGATGCTTAAAATAAATAAGGTATTGATATAATTATTATCAATACCTTATTTATTTTAATATTTAAACCCTGCCCTAATTATTAAGTAAGCTTTTCTATAATTAAGAATTGCTACACCTAAACACACCTGTATCTTTAGTTATAAATATGCTTCCATTTTTATCAATTTCTTCTTGAATAAACTCCCTAAATAAAGTAAGTTTTTCATCTACTAATATTTCTCTTGCATTACCCATTGTAGATAGTACGTAGTCAACAAGAGGTTCAACCTTAGTTACAACTAAGGAATCTTCGTATCTTAAGAGTTCCACATTATTAAACCATTTATTTAATTCATGGACTCCTGTTTCAATACCAAATTCACTTTTTAACTTAATCCTTGATAAATATATTCTAGAATCAAACTCTCTCACTAATTCTCCTAACTCCCTTAGATGAGTATTACCAATGGTAGAAGCATATAGCCTTCCATCTGATTTTAAAACTCTTTTTATTTCCTTAAAAGCTTTTTCCCTATCTGCCACATGATATAACATATGATTCGCTAAAACTATATTAAACTTATCATCATCATAAGGAATTTTTTCTGCATCTACAACTTTAAAATTAAATCTTTCTTTAACTGCTTTAAGATTCTCTATGGAATCATTAATCATTCCCTCTGAAATATCTGTAAGAGTTATATTACACTTCCTTGGTACCCTATCTTTATTTGATAGCCAAAAGCTAGCATTACCACAGCCCAGTTCTAAAATATTTAAGTCCTCCCCTAAGTCTATTACATCAAATAACCAACTGAACCATCCCTGTTTATTCGTACTAAATAACTCATGAAGATTAATTCTTGAACATAAATTACTTGAATTTTTGTACTGATTTCTCCATACCTTTTCCATGTTAACCACCCTTATTATATTTATAAATTTATTCCAATCCACTTGATTTTTTTCATCCTTCATTATTTTTGCTTCATTTATTGCTTTTTTTACTAATTCAAGATGTTTTATTTTTTCATCTATTATTTCCATTTGCATATTTAAGGAATTAACTATGTTGTCTTCCTTTTTATCTGATTCAATAATATTTTTTATATCTTCAAGAGAAAATCCTATAAATTTTAAAGTTAATATCCTCTGAAGTTTTTCAAAGTCCGCTTCACTATAAAGCCTATATCCAGATTCACTATAACTGCTAGGACATAAAATCCCTTCTTTATGATAATGATGGATTGTCTTTAATGTAACTCCAGATTTCTTTGCAAATACCCCTGCAGTATAATAAGGTTTTTCCATTATAATTCCCCCTTTATTTAATTGTAGTGGTTTACCCAAGGTAAAGGTCAAGAAGAATTATAATATTTTATTTATAAATAATATTGTTACGTAATATTTTAAAAACATCTTTATAATAATATTTAAAATAGAAAAGGCACTATGAAATAATCCCAAATTCATAGTACCTTTTTTAAAATTAATAACTTGATCTACTATATTTTTAACTACTTTTGATTTTTAAATATTACAATAACTTATATACTAATATAATTTTTTATAAATATTTTTAATTTCTTCCTTATCCATAGAAACATAATTATTAGCTAAAAGTCTTTGTTGAGTGTTTATTACACTATCTGTAAAGATTTCTATATCCTCTTCCTTCATTCCATATTCTCTAAGCTTTTTTAAGCTAATTAAACCTTCTAAAAGTTTTTCAAGTTCCAAATACACTACATCTTCCTGTACTTCTAATATGTTAGCTAATAATTTATTTACCTTTTTTATCTTCCCATTAGGATTTTTTTCATTATAAAATTTAAATACTTCTATAAGAAATTCATAATTTGATTCTCCATGAGGAACATGATACTTTCCTCCTAGTGGGTAGGATAAAGCATGCACTGCCCCAACTCCTGCGTTTCCAAAAGCTATACCGGCGTAATTACTAGCTATTAAAAACTCTTCTATTATCTCTTTTCTATATTCTCTGCCTTTTTCTAATATTTCCTTATATCCTTTTAATATAATTTTTATAGCTTCCATACTAAAGATTTCAGTATAAGAATTTGCTTTTGGTGATACTAATGATTCTATGGCATGGATCAATGCATCTATTGAACTATATACAAAGAAATCATAGGGTACATCTTTAGCAAGTTCTGGTATGAGTACTGCATAGTCTGCATATAACTCATTTGTTGCAAGCCCCATCTTAGTTTCTTTTTCCTTTATTTCAGTTATAGAAATGTTAGTAACTTCACTTCCTGTTCCACAAGTGGTGGGTATTATTATAAGTTCTTTGTCTTTTATTATTGGAATTTTTCTTTCAAAAAGTTCTCTAGTACTAGTAACATCCTTAAGAATTAAAATTTTAGCTATATCTATAACAGATCCTCCACCTATAGCTATAACCCTTTTTATATCTTTATTTTTCATATCTTCAATTATTCTGTCAATTACATCATTGGAAGGCTCTTTTACATTATAATCATTCTTAAACATATACTCACATTTAAGATTTAATTCCTTTAAAAAGTTATTATATAAAAACCTGTTTGTAAATATTAGATCCTTATCATCTAAATTAAACTCTTTTGAAAAATCCTTAAAACTTTCATACTTATAGATTTGTGGTATTAACTCTAAAAGCTTCATTTAATCACCTCATATATAAATTAATTATCTCTACTTTTTATTAATATTATTTATTCCATATTTCTAAATCTGTTGGCACTTTTACATTATCTCTAATATATCCAACCCTTGATACATTAATTAAATGCTTATAATCTAGGTTTTCAGATATACTATTATTTCCCCAAGACCCACACCCTAAAGTAGTAGTAGGTGCAAATCCATTATATAATCCTCCACCTGCTGATGTAGAAGATGGTTGATTTACTACAAGTCTACTTACTGTTAACTTATTTCCTGCCTCTTTTATGTTATCCATATTATTTGAATGTATTGCACAGGAATGACCTTTTCCTTCTAAGTTTAGATTAGTTTGTGCTATATCTAAAGCCTCTTCTAGAGTTTTATACTTAAATGCCACCATCACAGGACACATTTTTTCCTTGCATAAAACATCTTCTTTTCCTATTCCTCTAGGTTTTAAGATTATTACTCTTATATTTTCTGATACCTCAACCTTTGCTAACTCAGCAATAACTCTAACACTTTGTCCTACTATTTTACCATTTATCCTTCCATCTGGAAATAATACCTGTCTAAACTTATCTACTGTCTCTTCATCTTCAATATAATAAGCTCCTTGATTTTCAAATTCTTTTATTATTGAATCATATTCTTTTTCATGAGCTATTATAGATTGTTCTCCTGAACATATAATACCATTATCAAAAATTCTTCCTTCAATTATTTTTTTAGAAGCTTCTTTTATATCTATATCCCTATCTATTATACATTGAACATTTCCTGCTCCCACACCATACGCTGGTTTACCACTACTATAAGCTGATTTAACCATACCCATACCACCAGTAGCAACTACTACATCTACGACATTCATAAGCTCTGAAGTACTTTCTATAGAAGGCTCCTCAATAACCTGAATTAGATTTTCTGGTGCTCCTAACTTTACTATGGCCTTATTAAACAATTCTACTATATATTTAGCACATTTTTTAGCCCTAGGATGAGGTGCTACTATAATTGAATTTCTTCCCTTTAAAGCAAACATAGAATTGCACATAGGTGTTACTATAGGATTAGTACATGGTGTTACTGCTGCAACAACACCCTTAGGTTTAGCTATCATTATAAGTGCTTTTTCTTTGTCTTCATCTATAATTCCTACACTTTTCTTATTCCTTAAATTGTTCCATATAAGCTTAGATTTGCCCTTATTTTTAAGAATTTTATCCTCATATACTCCCATGCCTGTTTCTTCAACTGCCATCCTTGCCAGTTCCTCTGCTCTATCATAAATTACCTTCCCTATCTCTCTTACTATCTCATCAACTCTTTCCTGAGAAAAGCTTTCAAATTTATTTTGAGCCTCTCTTCCCTTTTCAACTAATTCCTTAATATATAATTTTGTATCCATATATCTCTCCCCCTAATAATTAAATAATCTTTAAGCTAAGCAGCTCTCTACCATGGTTATTCCAGCTTCAAAAGCAGTTAAGTTTTTATCTATACTAAATTTTGGAACGTTTTCACGAATGGCTTGTCTTAATGAATTGTATCCAACTAGTTTAGTCATGGCTGCTAATATTCCAAGGCATATCATATTTATTCCTTGAGGATTTTTTAAAATTTCCTCTGTATACTTAACTATTTTAAATCTACTACATTTTTTTAAGTCTCCCACATCTACTGTTTCATCTACTATGATCACAGCATTATCTTTTGAATACTCTATAAATTTATTAAAACCAGCTTGGCTTAAGGCAAATATTACATCAGCATTTCCTACCCTTGGATAATAAATATCATCACTTGCTATAATAACATCAGCCCTACAAGAGCCTCCTCTAGATTCTGGTCCATAATTTTGAGTTTGGACTACATGCTTTCCTTCTAAAACTGCGGCCTCTGCTAGTATTACCCCAGCCTTAACAATTCCCTGTCCTCCAACTCCTGTAAAAATTATTTCCTTTTTATACATAATCCTACCCTTCCTTAGAAACACATTTTAAATATTCTTCTACATATTCCTTGTCTTTTGAATTCTTAAAAACTCCTACCTGAAAGCTATTAACTTTATTATCTACAGTATTTTTTCTAAGTAAATTTATCATATCTGAAGCCTTACCTAATTTATTTCTTCTACCATATTGAACTGGGCATGGTGTTAGGGCCTCAACCAATGAGAATCCCTTATTATTTAACGCTTCTTTCATGGATTTAACTAAGCTAGCATAATGAGCTACAGTACTTCTAGATATATACGTGGCACCTGCCGCATCGCAAAGTTTACATATATCAAAATCCCTACAAAGGTTACCTTTGTCTGTAGTTGTGGTTCTTGATTCTAAAGGTGTTGTAGGTGAACATTGTCCCCCTGTCATACCATAAATATTATTATTAAAAACTAATACTGTTAAATCTATATTTCTCCTACATCCATGTATAAGATGGTTTCCCCCTATAGCTGCACAATCTCCATCTCCTGTTAATACAATTACCTTAAGGTCTGGATTTGCTAACTTTATTCCTGTAGCATAAGGGATAGCCCTTCCATGTAAAGTGTGTATAGTATCAAAATTCATGTATTGTGCTGCCCTAGATGAACATCCTATTCCTGAAACAATACAAATCTTATCTTTATCAATATCTAAAGAATCTATTGCCTCTACCAGCGCACTTAAAATTATTCCATTGCCGCACCCTGGACACCAAATATGAGGAAGATTATGTTTTCTTAAATATTTATCCATTAAAGCTTCCTTCATACATATCCTCCTTTACTCTTCTAATAATTTCATCTGGCTCAAAAATTTCTCCACAGTATTTATTTATCCCTATAACCTCACAATTTTGACCAACAAGTCTTTGAACATCATATATTAACTGTCCTGCATTTAGTTCAGGAACAAATATCTTTTTTATATTATTTTTGTTTATTATCTCCATAAGCTCTTTATCTGGAAAAGGACTTAAGGTATAAGGAATAAATAGACCAGTATCCTCTAATTCACCATCTAAGACTAAACCTTTACACCCTCTAGATACAGATCCAAAAGCTACTATAAGGTTTTTGCATCCTTCGGTGTTAATCTCATCATATATAACTATGTCCTCTCTATGAGTGAGTATTTTATTTAATAGCCTATCTAAAAGATCCCCAGCTACCTTATTAGAGTTTGAGGGATAACCAAACTCATCATGATTAAGTCCTGTTACATGAAATTTATATCCCTCCCCCACTGCTGCCATAGGTGGAATTAAGTCATTTGTATACTCATATCCTTTAAAACTCTCTTTACTTTCTGGCTTCTTTCTATCACTTAACTCTATTTCTTCATCTAAATAAACACTTTCTCTCATATGAGCTATAACTTCATCCATTAGAAGGATTACAGGAACTCTATATTTCTCAGAATAATTAAATGCTTGTATTGTTAAAGTATATATGGTAGATACACTAGTTGGAGCCATAACTATAATAGGATGATCTCCATGGGTTCCCCATTTACTTTGCATTACATCTCCTTGAGATACAGAGGTAGGAAGTCCTGTACTTGGTCCTCCCCTCATAACATCTACTATTACACAGGGAACTTCCGCCATAGATGCATACCCTATAACTTCTTGCTTTAAGGAAAATCCTGGACCACTAGTAGCAGTCATGGATTTTAATCCCGCTAAGGCTCCACCCACCATTGCTGCCGCACTTGCTATTTCATCTTCCATTTGTATAAACTTTCCTCCTACCTTTGGAAGCCTTACTGAACATATTTCTGCTATTTCACTGGCTGGACTTATTGGATATCCTGCATAAAACCTCATGCCAGCCTTTATAGCACCTTCTACACAAGCTTCATTTCCCTGCATAAGCACTAGTTTACTCATTCCCTGTCCCTCCTTAAGTGGATTGCAAAATCTGGACACATATTCTCACATATTCCGCATGAAATACATTGATCTTCATTAAGTATCTTTGCCTTACCTAAAGATTTTCCAAGTACCTTTTTAGGACACAAATCTATACAGATATCACATCCTTTACAAAACTTTTCATTTATATATAACATTAAATTTCACCTACTTTTTACAAATTACTTATGAATTTTGTAGTAAATAAAATAATCAAATTTAGTCCTAAATCTTTTCTCCCACTCTTCTATAAGCTCTCCCCTAAACTTAGGATGAGCTAAATTTATAAGAGCTCTTGCCCTTTCCTTTAAAGTTTTACCTTTAAGCTCAGCTACTCCATATTCAGTAACCACATAATGTATATCATTCCTGCTAGTTGTAACTGTAGCTCCATTATCTAAGAAAGGAACTATTCTAGATATCTTTCCCCCTGAGGCAGTGGAAGGAATAGCTATAACAGATTTCCCCCTTTTTGACATGTTTGCTCCTCTTATAAAATCAACTTGTCCTCCTGCTCCACTAAATTGCTTAAGTCCTATAGACTCTGATGCAACTTGACCCATTAAATCCATTTGAAGACAAGAATTTATAGATACCATTTTTTCGTTTTTACTTATTATACAGGGATCATTAACATAGTCCACTGGATACATTTCTACCATTGGATTATTATTTGCAAAATCATAAAGTTTTTTTGTTCCCATTAGAAAAGTAGCTATTATTTTATCCTTATGAAGAGTTTTCTTCTTTCCATTTATAACTCCTAAATTAACAAGATCCACTATGCCATCCGAAATCATCTCTGAGTGTATTCCTAAATCTTTTTTATTTTTTAAACTCAAAAGAACAGCATCTGGTATGGACCCAATACCTAATTGAAGGGTTGAACCATCTTCTATTAAGGTGCTACAGTTTTCTCCTATAGCCCTTTCAACTTCTCCAATTTCTCCTTGTGGTAACTCATCTACTTTATAATCTACCTCTACCATACAATCTATTTCATCCACATGTATAAATGAATCTCCTAAAGTCCTTGGCATATTAGGATTAACCTCTGCTATAACTAAGTTTGCACAATGAGCCGCTGGCTTTGTATAATCATTAGATACTCCAAAACTACAATATCCATGATTATCAGGTGGAGTAACTTGAATTATGGCTACATCTACCTTTATATATTCCTCTTTAAAAAGTCTAGGTATTTCTGAGAAAAAGCAAGGAGTAAAATCTGCTCTTCCTTCCTCTACTGCTTTTCTTGTAGCTGATCCAACAAATAAAGAATTATGCTTAAAGTGATCTACCATCTCATCTCTTACATAGGCCCCTTCTCCCATGCCTATCATGTGTATAATTTCAATTGAGCTATATTTCCCTTTATTCTCAACCATCGATTCTATAACCCGCTTAGGCTCTCCTATAGCATGCCCAATTACTATCTTTGAATTACTTTTTATCTTTTCTGCTGCTTCAAAAGGAGACATTAATTTACTACCATACTCTTTTCTCCAATCCATAAATTCACATCCTGACTTTTATTAATTATTCTTCTATCCTTGCTATATTCATAGCTAATTTTTTCTTTTCTTTAAGATTACTTTGTCTTCCTATCATTATTCTTTGTGCCTGTGGAGAACCAGCTCCATGCATAGATTCTGTTCTATATCCTACTGCAGCACTTCCTAATGTCATATTTTCTATAAGTCTTAGAATTCTCATTCTATTTTCTGTTTTAACCTTACCTACACCCTTTAAATATTTTTCAATATATGGTCCTATGTTAGGGTCCCTAAAATCTTTTTCTGAAGGCATGGTTACCATAATTCCTCCAGCTATATCCTCTGCTAACCTTGATATCTCATAAGGAAACCTTGTTATATTTTGTTTGCAAACATTAGCAAGTAATAAATCTATTTGATAATTTCCTGACTTTGTTTTTTCTCCTTCTGAGGAACACGCAATACCACAGCTATATAAGGTTTCATTTAAATGTATCATTTCTATAATTTTGTCTTTTATATGTGATGCTTTAGAAACCCCATTATATTCTGCCGCCAAAGCTGATGCTCCTATTAATACATCTCCAACACCAACCTTGCAACCTCCATAACTTTGCCTATGATATCCTGCAAATCTTTCAACTAACATCCCAGCAAATTCAACTTCTCCATTTAGGAATATTCTCTCATTAGGAACAAATACATCATTAAAAATAGTTAAGGTTTCATGTCCACCAAAATTAAAATTCCCCACATCTATATCAATATCTTTTTCTAATTTTCTAGTATCACAAGATTGTCTTCCATATATACTTATAATTCCTTCTGTATCTGTTGGAACAGAAAATGATATTGCAAAATCTTTATCATCTGGTCCCATAGATACAGTAGGCATAACTAAAATCTCATGGGAATTAACCATTCCTGTTTGATGCGCCTTTGCTCCTCTTACTATTACCCCATCTTTCCTTCTTTCAACTACTCTAAGATATAAGTCTAAATCCTCTTGTTTACTTGGTGCTAAAGATCTATCTCCCTTAGGATCTGTCATGGCGCCGTCTACTACTAAGTCATTATCTTGAACATATATCATATATTTTTTAAATCTCTCATGGTAATCTGTTTTGTAAGCTAAATCTGTTTCAAAACTAGTACTATAAACTGCATTAAATGCATCCATCCCTACACAACGTTGAAAACATGAGGCAGTTTTCTGACCGCATAGACGTTGCATTTTTACTTTGTTTATTAAATCTTTAGTGCTTTGGTGAATATTACAAAACCTATTTATTTTATTCCCCGTAAGATGAGATTTTGTAGTCATAATTTCCTCATACTCTGGATTCTCTGCTAATTTATATGTCATAGCTATAGAATTTAAAGAAGGTCTTATTATTGGATGATCCACTGGATTTTCTATAAGCTCTCCAAATAAATACACCTTTTGTTTAAGTCCTCTTAAACTTTCTATATACTCCTCCCTAGTTTTTAATGGCATATTAATCCCCCCTTAAAGTTTATTTCATCTTTATAAATAGCAAAGGGTATGCCAACTTTTTAAAACCTAATATAAAATTCTTTATATACCCTCTTATCCCTGAATTTATAAGGCTTTATATATTTCCCCCTTATTTTTTATGAATAAAAAAGGCTCATATTATAATAAATATTGCTTGCAAAACTGCAATATTTTTATATAATATGAGCCTATCTCTAATATCTACTAAGCTTACTTTATTGTTGCAAAAATGCATATATGTATTTTTGCAATTTTTCCTTCCTATATTCTACTTGTTTGCAACTCTATTTCTCTTTCTTATTAATGTTGATGGATCTATTCCTAATGCTTTTGCTGCCATCTTAATATTTCCATATCTATCTAAAGCATCTTCTATTACCTCACATTCCATCCTTTGAGTGATATCTTTTAATCTATAACCTTTTATAGCAAAATTGTTTATACTAAAAATAACCTCGTGCTCACTAGTAATTCTGCTTATATGATTTGGTAGATTCTCTTTTTTTATCAAACACTTATCACTAATTACTATGCTTCTTTCAATTATGTTTTTAAGCTCCCTTACATTCCCTTTCCATTCATAAGAATATAAGCACTCTAAAGCTTCATCAGTAAAACTACAATTAAAATTATATTTTTTATTAATATCTTCAGTAAAGTATTCAACTAAAGGTAATATATCATCTTTTCTATCTCTAAGCGGTGGAATGTTTATAGGTAATACACTTAATCTATAATATAAATCTTCCCTAAAAAGTTTCTTTTTTATAAGCTCCTCTAAATTTCTATTTGTAGCTGCTAAAACTCTCACATCAATACTAACACTTTTATTTGATCCTATTCTTTCTATTCTTTGCTCTTGTAGGACTCTAAGTAGCTTTACTTGAACATCTAAGGAAAACTCCCCTACCTCATCTAAAAATATAGTTCCTCCACTGGCAACCTCAAATAGTCCTGTTCTTCCTTCTTTATTTGCCCCTGTAAAAGCTCCTCCCTCATATCCAAATAGTTCTGATTCTATTAAATTTTCTGGAATAGCTCCACAATTTATAGTTATAAAAGGCTTATCTTTTCTCTTACTGTTATAATGTATATATTTCGCTACTCCTTCTTTTCCAACTCCTGTTTCTCCTAATATAAGAACTGTTGTGTCTACCTTTGATATCTTTGTAGCAATTTTTAATATCTCTAACATTTTCTTATCTTCTACTATCATATTACTTATTTTAAAAAGATTATTCTTTTTAGTTCTTAATTCAAATTCTTCATTAATATTCATTTAGCTTCTCCCCTAATCCCTTTAGTTCCATGGCAATTATTAAACTCCCCACTAAAATCTCCTTATACTACTATCCTTATCTTCCCTCATATATTATAACCATGATAAATTAACCTATTAGGCTAATTAAATCTTAAAGTAATGAAAATTTATATTTTTGAATTATAAAGTCCTTAATTTAATAATTTAGAATCTACTGATTTAAAGCCCTTAATTTAACTAGTACCAAAAGTTAAATTAATAATTTAAGCTTTTAAATCCATTACCGAAAATTTCATATACATTATTAACTGTTATAAAAGCTTCCTTATCCACAGCATTTACAAAGCTTTTTAATTTAATAAATTCTCTTTTACTTACTACTACAACCACTACATTCTTATTTTTTTCTGAAAATCCCCCCATGGCTTTATATATTGTTGTTCCCTTTTCTAAATCATTTACTATATATCTCTTTATTTCCTCATAATTATTACTTATTATAGTAACTTCCTTACACATGTTTATTCCTTCAATAATAGCATCTATAACAAATCCATTAATAATAACCCCTAGCATAGCATACATAGATAGTTTAATATCAAAAGCAAAGGCTGCAGCAATAGTTGTGGCTAAATCTGATAACAATACCCCTTTTCCTAAATCTATATGAAAGAACTTGTTTAATATTTTTGATATAATATCTGTTCCTCCAGTAGACGCATCTTGATTAAAGACTATGCCCATTCCAATTCCAGATATAAGAATTCCAAAAATTAATTCTAAAAATAATTCTCCAGTAATAGATTTATTAAACTTTACATAGTTTTCTAATATCCATATAATTAATGATACTCCAAAGCTAGCATATATAGTTTTAACTCCAAACTTAGGGCCTATAATAAGAAATGCTAGTATAAAAAGTACTATATTTATAAATAACATAAGAATACCTACGGATAAGCTTGGAACAAATTTGTGTATAATAATAGCTATTCCATTAGCTCCTCCTGTAGCTAACTTATTAGGCATTAAAAAGAAATACATACCACCAGCTACCATTATCATCCCTAGATTAATTAACATAAATTCTTTTAACTTTTCTTTCATAAAAATCCCCCTTTTATTTAGTACTTTACTTAATTAAACACAAATGCCCCTAAACACGACTGTTTAGAGGCATCAAATTAAAACTAGATACATTTTTAATTAAAAACATACTAATGTTTTTATATCTAGATTAAGACACCCCCCATCTCTCGTAGAGTTATTAGTGCATTAATAAAGGCAGGTCTTCTGACTTTGGATCATAGGATATTCATACCTTCCCAACTTTAGTCAGTGGTATATAAAATGAATTTCCTCCCCATTACAGCGGCGGGACCGTCCAGGACTTAAACCTGATTCCCTTTTAAACAGAGAATATTTATTCTCTGTACCTTTATCTAAATATTCAGTTTTTTATATCTAGTAATGAACTAGTATCCTTCAAATATACTTGTGTCTAAACAATTTGTCTTATAGGGTTTTTACATAAATACTTGACTTATTCATTAAAAATATCCTTGATTTATCTTTATTTGGATAGATGTATAAAACACTATTAATGAAAAATATTTTAACAAATAAGTTAACACTTTGCATTAAAACCTTATATTGTTCTACTTTAAAATTAAGTATTATTTTCTCCCCATAAGAACTCTCTTCTAAAAAGTATATATTTATATTATACCACTAATCACATACTTTTTACATTAAACTTATTTTTTTCTAATATATTCAAAAACAATATAAATAACTTATGTTGCTATATTTTAAGTAATTTATTATTTATCTTAAATATATAAAAGGAATGAGATTTATGTTTTTTCCATAAAACTCATTCCTTTTATAATGAAAATATCTTATATTACATCTGCTAATTACTATATCTATATCCTTATTTTAAAGCTTAAAAGTCTATTAATCTAAAATTTACCTAGGGCAAAAATAACTCTAAAACAGATTATTTTTCTATTCTTCCTCTTCCCACTTTAGAGATCTCTTAACAGCCTTTTTCCATCCCTTATAATATTTATCTACTTTTTCTTTAGGAAGGTTAGCATCAAATTCATCAGCCATATGCCAGAACTTCTTAACCTCTTCTTTATCCTTCCAGAATCCTACTGCAAGACCCGCTAAATAAGCTGCTCCTAATGCTGTTGTTTCAGAAATTATTGGCCTTACAACCTTCTTACCTAATAAATCAGCTTGGAATTGCATTAAGAATTTATTTCTACTTGCTCCCCCATCAACTCTTATACTTTTAAGATCAGATCCAACATCTTCCTTCATTGCATCTATAAGATCCCTTGTTTGGTAAGCTATAGACTCAAGAGCTGCTCTCATTATATGATTTCTATTAGTTCCTCTTGTAAGCCCAAATATTGCTCCCCTAGCATACATATCCCAGTGTGGCGCTCCAAGTCCAACAAAAGCAGGCACTATATAAACTCCTCCATTATCATCTACCTTAGATGCGAAGTATTCTGTATCTACTGAATCGTTTACTATTCTTAGCTCATCTCTAAGCCATTGAATAACCGCTCCCCCTACAAAAACAGATCCTTCTAAGGCATATTGAACCTTACCATCAATTCCTATTGCTATAGTAGTTAAAAGTCCACTTTTACTCTCTACCATTTCTTCCCCAGTGTTCATTAATAAGAAGCATCCAGTTCCATAGGTATTTTTTGCCTCACCTTTTTCAAAACAAGTCTGACCAAATAATGCTGCTTGTTGATCTCCAGCCATTCCTGCTATAGGAACTCTAACGCCACCTCTTCCTCCAAGGTTCGTATATCCATAAACTTCTGAAGAATTTTTAACCTCTGGAAGCATTGACTTTGGTATGTTTAATTCTTCTAAGATTTTGTCATCCCACTTTAAATCTTTTATGTTATAAAGCATAGTTCTTGATGCATTAGTATAATCTGTAACATGAACTTTTCCATTAGTTAACTTCCATACAAGCCATGTATCTACAGTACCAAATAACAGTTCTCCTCTTTCTGCTTTTTCTCTAGCTCCTTCTACATTATCAAGAATCCATTTTATTTTAGTTCCTGAGAAATATGCATCAACAACTAAACCAGTATTTTTCTTTATATAATCTTCCCATCCCTTAGCCTTTAAGTCATCACATATATCTGCTGTTCTTCTACATTGCCATACTATAGCATTATAAACTGGTTTTCCTGTGCTTTTTTCCCATACTATAGTGGTCTCTCTTTGGTTAGTTATTCCTATAGCTGCAACTTCATCTTGAGTGATATTAGTTTTAGCTATAACTTCTTGAAGAACTCCATATTGAGTAGCCCATATTTCTACTGGATCATGTTCAACCCAACCTTCTTTAGGGTATATTTGAGTAAATTCTTTCTGGCTTATTCCTATTATATTCTGTTCTTTATCAAAAACAATTGCTCTTGAGCTCGTAGTTCCTTGATCTAATGCTATAATATATTTTTCCATAATTATCACTCCTACTTTCTATAATTTAATTATTAAATCAAATACTAAACTTCCAAAAACTCCTCCAAGAATAGGAGCTATTATTGGTATAAGTGCATAACCCCAATCTGAATGGGTTTTATTTTTCATAGGTAATATAGCATGTACTATCCTTGGTCCTAAATCTCTAGCTGGATTTATAGCATATCCTGTAGTTCCCCCAAGAGATAAACCTATTCCCCATACTAAAACCCCTACTAAGAAAGATCCCATTATACCTACTGTTCCTACAATTTCAACTCCTGAACCGTTGAAGGTAGTTTTAAACACCTCACTATAAGTTATTCCTCTTATACCTAATAATAATACAAAAGTCCCTGTAAATTCACCTATAAAATTATAAACTTTATTTCTTATAGCTGGTGCTGTACAAAATGTTGCTCTTATGTCTTCTCCATTTGTTGTTTCATCATAATGGTTTTTATAGTTAAGATAAACTATAACCATACCTGCCATGGCTCCTAGCATTTGGCTTATTATATACATTGGCACCTTGTCCCATTGAAACAATCCTGAAGATGCTAGTCCAATTGTTACTGCTGGATTTAAATGCGCCCCACTCATCCATCCTGTCATATATGCTGCTACCGCTACTGCAAACCCCCATCCTGCTGTTATAACAATCCATCCTGAGGAGTTACCTTTAGTATTTTTTAGTACTACATTGGCTACAACCCCATTACCAAGTAAGATTAAAATTAAGGTACCTAAGAATTCCGCTAAATATGCTTGCATTCTGCTCTCTCCTTTTTAAAATTATTTAAAGAAAAAACTACATAAAATTGCATAAGCAATCTTATGTAGCCTTTTCTCTCATTCTCTTTGCTCTACATAGACCAAATTTCCTTTTTAGTTGTTGATATACATGTAGCACCTGCTTTTAAAGCTCCAAGTACATCTTCTTTATCTGAGATTAATCCCCCTGCTATAAGGGGCTTATTTAAACTTAGAGATAATTCCTTAATAATCTTAAATAACAGTCCTGGAAGTATCTCAACAGCATCACATTCTTCTACTAAATGATTTTTTATGTTTTCCTTAGATAGACTATCTATCATAAACACTCTTTGAATTGCTATAAATCCTAACTTCTTAGCACTTCTTATAACCTGTGGTTTAGTGCTTATTATTCCATGAAACTTTGTAGTTTCTTTTAAAAACTTTAAAGATACTTCTTTATTAGAAAGTCCCTCTACTAAATCTACGTGAATAATCCCCACTTTATTACTACTATATATTTTTTCACTTATTTCAGTAATATTTAATATACTACCGAATAAAACAAAAATAACTTGTATATCACCTTCTAAAGCTAACTCTAATTCTTTTTCATCTTTTACTGCTGCAACTATTGGGTTGTCTTCTAAAACCCTTTTAAAATTATTCATACTATCATCAATCCCTTGTAATCATTTACAACCTAATATTATTTTATCACGTTATATTAGCAATTGTCAAATACTCGCTTATTTTTTTGATGATTTGTTTATATTTTAACAATCAACCTAATATTTATTAATAATATAATAATTCATATTCATGTTTCCATTTCTAACGCACCATAATATAACCTATATATATACTTTACTAGCCTTAAAACTTCTAAAATAAATGTCTCCAACTTTATAATGATCTAATTTTCTTCCTTAAGTAGTTATATTCTTAATAAAACACATATTAATAACTCTTTTATTTCTAGACAATGTTTTAACAATATGTAAGTATTTTTAGGGTTTTTCAGCCAATATAAAAAAAGTTATATCTATAAATTTCCTTTTATTCTAACAAAAAAAATATTAAATTAAAAAACAATAGGTTAATAAAAAAGATTTTTTAATCTTTTTATGATTAACCTATTGTTTTAAAACTCTAAAATCTTATATTTTCTTTAAAGTCCTTGCTGCCACTACATTTATTCCAGTTCCTAAAACATTTTCTATTACTACTTGTCCTACTTTTATAGGAGCTTCTACCTCTACCTTAGCTATTTCTTCCATACATTTAAAGTTCAAATCCTTTGGTATTGCCCCATCAGTTTTTACAGGTAACATCCTTAAAGCTGCTCCATTTATTTTAACAGTAGAAGTTATAACTCTAACAGGACTTGTAACCTCATTTATTCCATAGATTTCTCCTCTTTTGCAGCTATTTCCTGTTACTGTCTTTTCATCCACATTAACTTTTAATCTACATCCTCTTGGACAAACTATACAAATTAACTCTCTCTCCATTACTTAACACCATCCTCAAGTGAAATTACTATATCTTCAGTTACATTTTCTAGCTTAGACTTTGGTATTATTAATTTTTCCATTTCTGCTGGAAGTAAATGTAGTTTTTTAAATGAGGCTATGATTTCTCCCCCAGATCTAACCACTAATGTCTTATTCTCATAAACATTATTAACTCTTAGGAAAATATTTAGATTGTCCTCCACAGCATCTATACATACCTTTTGAGGCACTGTATAGTTAACTGCATTTCCATTTTTAATATTAATGTAGTTTCCTCTTTTTAATTCCCCTTTTACATACTTAGCAGCATTTTTTCCTGCATGCTTTGACTCAGCAGTAACAAAGTCAACTAAATCATGGACATGGACAGCATTTCCACAAGCAAATATTCCTTCTTTTGATGTTTCCATGCTCTCTGTAACTATTAATCCGTTGGTCCTTTTATCTAGTTCTATTCCTGCATTTTTAGATAACTCATTTTCTGGTATAAGTCCTACTGATAATAAAAGTGTATCTGCACTGAATTCTATTTCTGTTCCTTCTATAGGCCTTCTATTTTCATCAACCTTAGCTATAACTACCTTCTCTAATCTATCTTTACCTACTATCTTAGTTACTGTATGAGATAAATATAATGGTATATCATAATCATGAAGGCATTGAACTATATTTCTATTAAGACCATTGGAATATGGCATAAGTTCAACCACTGCTTTAACTTTTGCTCCCTCTAAAGACATTCTTCTAGCCATTATAAGCCCTATATCACCAGAGCCTAAAATAACAACTTCACGGCCTACCATATATCCTTCCATATTTATATATCTTTGAGCTGCTCCAGCTGTAAATACTCCAGCTGGCCTATCTCCTGGTACATTTATAGCTCCTCTTGTTCTTTCTCTACATCCCATAGAAAGAACTATAGATTTTGTCTCTATAATCATATATCCTTCTTCTGTGTTTATAGCATGAATTACATTATTATCATCTATATTAAGAACCATGGTATCTAATTTCACTTCTACCTTAGTACTCTCTACCATATCTATAAATCTCTCTGCATATTCAGGACCAGTAAGCTCCTCTTTAAATGTATGAAGTCCAAATCCATTGTGTATACATTGATTTAGTATTCCTCCTAATTCCTTATCTCTTTCTATAATCAATATATTCTCTACTCCATTTTCATAAGCTTCATAAGCTGCTGCTAGTCCTGCTGGACCTCCACCTATTACAACTAAATCATAATTCATAACTCCATACCTCCTACTTTGTTTTTCCTGTTAAAATGTAAGAATTCCCCTTGTCCAATGTTATACTAGTTATGTCTTTATTAAGTTCTCTAGATATTATCTCCTGTACTCTAGGTCCACAGAAACCACCTTGGCATCTTCCCATTCCTGGTCTACATCTTCTCTTAATCCCGTCTATGGACATGTTTCCAAAAGATCTTTTTAAAGAATCTACAATCTCACCCTCTGTAATATTTTCACATCTACATATTATTCTTCCATACCTTGGATCTTTTCTTATTATCTTTTCCTTTTCTTCTTTAGATAAATCCATAAAGTGAACCTGTTCTCTTATAGGATTAAAATTATGGTTTACTTCTAAATTAAGCCCTGAATTTTTTAATATATCTATAACCCCAAGAGCTATAGCTGGTGCTGAGGAAAGTCCTGGTGACTTTATTCCTGCAACATCTACGAATCCCTTAACATCCTTTGCTTCCTCCACTATAAAATCATTTCTATCACTAGTAGCTCTAAGCCCTGAGAAATTTCTTATACTTTCCCTGTAATTTACTGCCTTAGTAGTCCTACTTGCTATTTCCCTTATTTTCTCAAGTCCTTCCATAGAAGTTGAAAAATCTTCCCTCTCTTCTATATCAATAGCATCTGGTCCAACTAAAAGGTTTCCATGTACTGTTGGAGTTATCAATATTCCTTTACCAAGTTTTGATGGACATTGGAACACTGTATGACTTACCACATCCCCTTGACTCTTGTCCATTACAAAGTATTGTCCTTTTCTTGGAAGTATTTTATACGACTCTTCACATACCATATTATGAATCTTGTCTGCAAATACTCCTGCAGCATTTATTAAATATCTGCTTTCTATAGTACTTCCATTAGATAATTTTATTTTAAAGTTCTCATCCTTCTTTATATCAACAACCTCTGAGGATAATTTTACTTCTCCCCCATTGTCTTTTCCATTTTCCATAAGTGCTATTGTGTATTCAAAAGGTCCAACGATAGCTCCTGTTGGTGCATATAAGGCTCCAACTATATTATCTTCTAAGTTAGGTTCCTTCTCTAAAACCTCTTCTTTACTTAAAATCCTTAATCCCTTAACTCCATTATTTTTGCCATTGTTATAAAGCTCTTCTATAGTTTTCATATCTTCTTCATTAAAGCCTATTATTAAGGACCCATTTCTCTCAAAAGGCACTGAAAGTTCTTTACATAGGCTTTCAAACATCTCATTTCCAAGAACATTATATTCAGCCATTAAACTGCCCTTCTTTGGATCATATCCTGCATGAACTATTGCTGAGTTTGCCTTTGATGTTCCCATGGATACATCATTTTCTTTTTCTATTACTACTACTTTTAGATTGTACTTTGTAAGTTCTCTAAATACTGAAGCCCCTATTACACCTGCTCCTATTATTGCAACATCATACATAAATAACTCCTCCTATAAAACTCAATATCTTTTAGTTTTTATTTAAAGCATTTTTACTAGATCATAATTGTAAATAATTTTTTTTGTATTTAATTTATGCTTTGTCCTTCTTTAAAGGATGCTAAAAAATAAATACGACAAAATAAAAAAGAGTTACGCAAAAAGTGGGTATTATATCCCGACTTTGTGCTTAACTCTATAATTCTCTTGCACTTTTATATATTAATTTTTAATTACTACGTTTTCATTCTATCACTATTTTATATTTTTTTCTATAGTTTTTATAAAAAAAGTTATATTTTTAACTTTAGACTGGATAATATTGATTTCTTTTTAACTATATAATCACCATATAATTGAACACTTTTTCATAAATTTAGTGCTTCTTTACACCATCCTGAAAAAAGAATATATGATAACTTTAGAAACCAAGACTAGTGTATAAATGTGATAATATTTTTCCGCATTTTTTGTTGATATTTTATGTATAAAAATTATTGACTTGATTATATTTTTTATGTTAATATAATAAGTTTGATTTAAAAATCCATATATGTTATAATAAATTTAAGAAATATAATGTAGAGGTGAGTTATTTGTTTTATGTTGGCGATAAGGTAGTTTATCCAATGCAAGGTATAGGGATAGTAGAGGGTATAGAGGAAAAGGATTTTTCAGGAGAAAAGCAGCAATACTATATTATAAAGATGCTTACAAATAATATGGACATAATGATTCCATCAAAAAGACTTGAAACTTCTAATATACGTTTAATAAGTGATGCATCAACTCTTGAAGATGTATTATTTAATTTTCATACTAAGGAATGGGATTCAGAAGATGTACCATCCTCAAAGGAAAGATATCAAGTTAATATGGATAAAATCAAGTCTGGGGCTTTAGAAGATATTGTGGAAGTTGTATATTACTTAACTCATATGAATAAAGAAAAAAGTCTTAATTCAAGTGAAAAGCAAATGCTACAAAATGTAAGAAAATCTCTAATAGATGAAATGTCATTAATAAAAAAAATTACTGAAAAGGAAGCAGAGAAGTTATTAAATGCTAATATTAGTTAAATCTATTAATGTGAAAAATAACATAGCTGAAGAATATTTAGGTTTAATATTCTTTCACTATGTTATTTTTTTACTATTTTATATGTATTTGAGAATAACCCTTAAATTTAACACTTAATATTCTTTAGATAAACAACACATCCACTTTATACTGATATATGTTTATCTCATAATTTAACACATTTAAAAACCTATATTTATATTAAAATATTAATATATTTCATATAAGGATTATACGGTAATTACCCTACATCTCATATGAAATATAGGGATTACTCACTTAAATCTTAATCTATTTAATGCTTATACTTCTATTACTATAATAAAACTCTTTAGTAATCAATTTCTTTTAAGCATAATCCCTTAGCTTGAGCTATTGGACCTGCTTCTGATCTTTTTTTCTCATCTAATACCTTTTTCACATCTTTAGGAGTCAGCTTCCCACTACCTACTTCTAATAATGTTCCAGTAATAATTCTTACCATATTCCAAAGAAAACTATTACCATTAACTTTTATTTCTATTACTCCATTGTCCTCAACTATATCTATGTAATTAATAGTTCTAACAGTAGATTTTGTTTTAGGCTTTAGACTAGTAAAGCTCTGAAAATCATGGGTTCCAATTAAAAATTTTGCCCCTTCTCTCATATGGCTTAAATTTAGAGTTTCATCTGTATGATAAGTATATTTTCTATTAAATACATCTCTAAACTTACTATTATTTATTCTATATACATAAGTTTTTGCCTTAGCATTATACCTAGCATGAAATCTTTCTGTTGTATCCTTTATAGATTTTACAACTATATCCTCAGGTAAAAATTCGTATAAATAGTTTAGCATAAGTTCTATACTAAGGTCACAATTAGTGTGGAAATTTGCTATATATTCTTCTGCATGAACTCCTGTATCTGTTCTTCCACATCCTATTAATTGAATTTCCTCACCTGTCATCTTACATAAGACATCCTCTATTTTCCCTTGTATGGTTGGCACATCTCCTTTTTGTCTTTGCCATCCTCTATATCTAGTTCCATCATAAGCTATTGATATTTTTAAATTTCTCATAATACTCCTTCTCCAACTCCTTGTATTATTACTTTATTAATCTTTTGCAAAAGCACTATATAATTATATAGTTTATATTGAAACAAAGCTATAGATAAGTATTTTATATTATTGTTTTAGATTTATAAAACAACTAATATCTAATGACTAATTTCTACTAAAAAAGCTAAGGATAAATAATATCTAAATTTAAAAGTTATAAAACTAAGAAATACTCCTGTTTTAATATTATTAACAATTAATCCATTATATATATACAGTTTATTAACTCTACTTTGATAAACTACATAAGATATAAATATTTAAAGTTGGAGGCAGTAAAAATGTTTAAACTAGAAAGAAATCAATTAAGAATTGTAAAAACTGCGCTGGCTATAGTCTTATCTATGCTTCCGTTTTATGTTTTAAATGTAGATTCCCCATTTTATGCCCTTATAGCTGCTCTAGTAACTTTTCAAAGTACTATTTATGATAGCTTCATGGCAAGTAAACATAGACTTCTTGGAACACTTATAGGAGCCATCTTAGGTTCTATTCTTGGGAGTTACTTTAGCTTCAACATATTTGCAATTTTTTTTGGAATAATATTTTTATTAAATTTAGTCAGGTACCTTAATATACCAAAGGCTGGAACCTTGTCTGGTATATCTTTCTTATATGTAATGAGCCACTCTCAGGTAGCCCCTCACGAGTATTATTTTATAAGGCTAACTGAAACCTTTATAGGTATAGTAATTGCCTTAGCTGTTAATTATATAATATTTCCTCCTAAGCCATCTCATGATGTGGAAAAGTCTTCCCGAGCCTTGATAGATGATATTTTTACTTATCTTGAAAATCACTTAAATAGTAAAGATCCTATTAACACCACGGATCTTTACCATAGCTTAAAGACTTATATAGATTGTTTAGATATCTATTCTAAGGAACTTAAACCTAAAAGACGAGATCTTTTAGATATTAATAAACTAAATTTATTAAAGGAGAACTTTATAGAGGCCCTATCTCACATATCAGCACTAGAAAATTTAGCTAAGGACTCATATATAAGCTCTAATAATCATAAAATTTTATCTGAAAAATACTTTAGAACAATAAAATTAAAACCTTATAAGGATTCAACTAATAATATTGTTTATAATTATCACCTTGAAAAGCTAATAAGTCTTTTAGATGGGTTCAATAAAATTATTTCAATACCAGACTACTTAAAAAAATAACCTAAGAAAATAACTTCTGAACCACACCTTTGTTTATTTAGCCTTAATCCATCATAATTCTATCTATATCCATAATAGAAACTTATATAAAAGATATAGGGCTATAAGTATAATATTATACTTATAGCCCTATATCTTTTATAAGTTATTTACTTTTTAAACTATTTAGCTGCTTTTGCTCTCTTACTATAAGATCTAAACATTGTTATAGAAGTATAAAGTATAACTACTACTACAAGCCACTTTAGTATATCGAGAGGTAAACTCTTTACTAGATAAGCCGCTATAAACACACCACAAGATCCGAATATAGTTATGGCTATAGATGCTTTTTTATCATAAGCTCCCTCTTTAACAAATTTTAAAGAAGCTGATGGCATTAAAAATGCACAAGATCCCATCATTATAGGGAAGGCAACTGCTGGGCTCATACCTAAGGCATAAACTAATGCCATACATGGTGCATATAATCCTATTCCAACAGTCATTAATGCTCCTAATATAAAGTTAGCCACTATTGCTATTACAAGTTTTACTCCACTTAGTCCTATTTCTTCTCCACCTATAGGCATTAACCCTAACTGAGATGCTAACATAATTAAAGCAACTGCCAGTAATGCTACAGCCATAAATAACTGTATCTTTTTCTCATCAAGCTTAGAAACAAATCCTGCTCCAAGAACTGCTCCTATAGCAGCTGCTGCAAGCATTCCTATCAGTGTTACAGGTTCTACCTTTATACCATCTATAAATATAAATGCCTCTAAAACAACTGGTATTGTACAAGATACATTTAATGTTCCTGGTATAAGTTTATCTCTTGTTAATTTAAAACCCTTTAATAAAGCTGTTAATGGTGCAAATGCCCCTATTCCTAAGGTATCAAAGAAGTTTACTACAAATCCTGATACTCCGGCTATTACAAAATTTCCTTCTCCAAGGTTACCTTCTTTTCCCGCTGATATAACATCTTTTATATAAAAGACTGCGAATACTAATGTAATAACTCCTAATACTGCAAGGACTATATTGGTTAACATATATCTTCCCCCTATGTTATGTTGCATATTTTTATTTAATTAAATTCTCTTTTTTAATCAAATTTCAGATATTTTTATGTATTATTGCTTTATATATTGCTTTAAATTTTAACCTTAACTTATGTTATTTAATCTGCAAAACCTTGTATTGATATCTTTATTATATGAATTTTATAGAGGGATTAACCCTCTATAAAATTTATCCTAATATAAATCCATGCTTTACTGGGTCATTCTCATCTATTACAAAGTGGTTAAATCCTGTTATATATGCACTTCCTGTTATTTCTGGAATTACTGCAGTATATTCTCCCACTTTAGTAGTTCCTAAAATTTTGCCTTTAAACATGGTTCCAAGAATACTTTCATACACAAAATTTTCGCCCTCTTTAAGCTCTCCTTTTGCAAATAATGTAGCCATCTTTGCACTTGTACCTGTTCCACAAGGAGATCTATCAACTTGACCTTCTCCAAATATAACTACATTCTGGTAAGTTGCTTCTTTATTCTTTGGTGCTCCATAAATTTCTACTAAATCTACAGTTTTTATGTGAGATAAAGTTGGGTGCTTTATTTCTACTGTAGAGTTTATTATATCTCTTATTTTTAATCCAACCTCTGTAAGCTTTGTAGAGTTTTTAGACTCAATCTCTAATCCTAAATCCTTAGAATTTACTATTGCAAAGAAACTTCCTCCAAAAGATATATCAACTTTTACCTTACCTATTTCAGGAACTTCTATTTCTACACTCTTGTATAAAAATGATGGTACATTAACTATTGATGACTCAATAGCCTTTCCATTTTCAACTTTAACCTTAGCCTTGACAAGTCCCGCTGGTGCTTCTAAAACTATTTCTGTGTAAGGTTCTTTAACCTCTACCATTCCTGTTTCCACTGCAACTGTTGATGCTCCTATGGAACCATGGCCACACATGTTTAGATATCCACCGCCATCCATGAATATTATTCCAAGATCTGCATCTTCATGGGTTGGCGCTGTTATTATTGAACCGAACATATCCTTATGTCCTCTTGGCTCATGCATTATAGCTGTTCTTACATAGTCTAAGTTCTCTTCAAGATAAGCTTTTTTCTCTGCCATTGTGTTTCCTTTTATAACTGGAATTCCACCTACTACTATTCTTGTAGGTTCTCCCATAGTATGAGAGTCTACTGCTTGAATTGATTTTGAAAATTTCATTATTATTCCCCCAATTTCTTCATTTTTAATTTTAGAAAAGCTAAAGCTTTTCTTGCATCCTTTATGATAACATTATTTTCTCCAATAACTTCTGTCTCTATGCCTTCTTTAGATTTATTAAAATCTACTATGGTATCCATATATTTATTGGTAACTACAAATTGACCTTGAGTACCTATAAAGCTAAGTCCTACCACTGGTATATCTCTTTTTCCTATTTCTTCAATGGTGTTTGCAAAATCTACATGACTGTTGCCCCATCCATCTAAGGATACTATGGCACCATCAGCTCTCATAGATTCTAATAAAACCCCTACTCGTTTTCCAACAAATACTTTATCCTCATTAGCCTGTGGTGTACCAACTATAACTATACCTAATAAATCTACATCATCATCTTTATCTACTACATCTAATAAAGGATCTCTAAAATGGTGAAGGGTTGTTTCTTTTGTAGATGGTCCTACTCCCATAATCATCCCTCCAAAATTAATGCATCGCTCTTAGGGCTCCATCTCTATATTCATTAGGTGATAATATCACAGGAACATTTCCCATATCTATTATAGATCTACTTCCTAAGGCTCCGCAGGGTTCTTTTCCAAATAAAGCAGTGTCATACATAGCACCTTGACCTGCCACTTGCTTTACTATAACAATGTTTTTTCTATGTTTTTTTACTGTGTCATAATATTCATATCTCTCATCACATAATTTTCCATTTAAGTTTTTTAAAAATCCTCTTATTTCCTGTATTATAGTATCGGCTACTTTATGAACCTCTGTTATAGCTGATCTTAATGTTCCCATACCTTTTTTTAATACAAAATCTAAATGAATTATTATATCATCTTTTTTAGGTGTTCCTGCCCTATCAAAAACTACCTGCTCTTCTAGGATTCCTTCAGATGATCCAAACTCTGCAACTTGAATACCTTCTTCATCTATCCCTGTAAGCATAACAGTTATCCCTGTGAATACATGAGTTATTCCCTCTCCTAAGCTTCCTAACACTTTAGTAGCTATAGGAGAAAAGTCCATTATTGAATTCACAAAAACCTTTCTATCACTGGGCTCTATAAGCCTTATCTTTAAACCCTTTATATATTCTTTGTTAAATTCTAGATTATTAATTCCATGTCTTAAGTAAAGGGTTCCCTCTTTCAAAAAAGTTTTGTCTGAAAATTCAACTTTTTCAACATGGAAAGTTTTTATTGAAAGTTTTCTTAATTCCTTTACTTCTCTCATAATTTAATCCTTCTAAACAAATAAATAATAGTTAATAAATACCGATCTCTCTAAAAAGAGAGATCGGATATTTTTTATTAAACCTTAGCAACGTACTCGTATGGAAGAGAAACTATCTTTCCTGGAGTATCTATTGTAACTAACTGATTTAAAGTGTCTTTTAATATTGCAGTTTGCATTTCTTTGTTGTTAGGCTCTCCAGCATTAGCTCCCATTGGAACTAATGGTGCAACTGATCTTGGTGTTCCAGTTTGTCTAACAACTGGTGGTAATGCTGCTATACATATTGTAGGAATCCCCGATTCCTCTATCGCTCTCTGTACTAATACAGCAGAACGGTGGCAAGTTCCTCAGCCAGCAGTTAAAACTACAGCATCAACATTTTCTTCTTTTAAAATTTTAGCTATTTCTGGACCAGTCTCATGAGCGAATTTTTCTTGGTTTCCACCACCACCCATGAATCCTATATGAGTTTCAGCAACTTCCTTTATAAATCCTTCTGCTGCTAACTCTCTTAGTCTATCTATAGGGAACATACAGTTGATGTCCTTATTAACATCTGCATTATCATATCCTCCATGGGATACCATCATATCAGATACTGGTGCATCTCCTGGTATTCTTCTAAAAGTAAAATCTCCTGCTAAATTAAATCTCTTATCAGACTTTAAATGTACTCCAGCTGCTGTAGCAAAAGCTATTTTCATATCTTTTAACTCTTTTGTTACAGGTGTCCATACTGGAGGAGGAGTTATTGGTACAAATATCTCTGATTGTAAACCCTTAACTACAGTATAATCCATGTTACTTTCCTTCCTTTCTATTTCTTATCTCTAGGTTACTTACATATTTTTCATTAACCTCTTCTGATACAACTTCTGGAAAGCTCATATTAAAAGCTATCTCTTGCCCTACCTTTAGAGGATAATCTGTTATAAGCATTCTCATAGGAACTTTCAAGTATCCTAGTCTTCCTTTAAGGTCCATAGCTACAGCTCCATCTTGAACTTCAACTATAACACCTTCCATTTTTATTATCTTATCACCATATTTCATATTATGGCCTCTCTTTATCTAAATTACTTTGTAGAGTATTTCTCTAATCTTTTTTCACTCATTGGTATTGTAGTTTCATTTGGTACTCTATCTATCTTGCTTCCATAAGCTTTTTCAACTGATTCTAAATTACTTTCCTTAACATTTGGATTCCACTTTCTTTCAGCTGTCTTTACATCTTCTCCTGCTATAGCAGACTTAACCATAGATAAAGCTCTTATAGCATCTTCCTTACATAAAGTGTTACAAGAAAGAACCTCGTTCTCTATTCCACCCTCTGACTTGTTATTATCAACCATATACTTCATATGCTTGTTTCCAACAACTAGAGCTCCTTGAACTGCACAGAATGACATTCCTACTGCTGGAACTCCTCTCATTCCTATTTGCTCTATGTGAGATGCGAAATCTATATGGTTGTTTCCAAATCCTTCAGTTGTAACTATGGCACCATCAACATCCATAAATTCGATCATCATTCCTAATCTTTCAGATACATAGAACTTTTCAGCATTTATTTGTGGAGATCCAACAAATATAACTCCTGCAAAGTCTATTTCTTCATCATGCAGCGCCTCTGTTACAAGTGGTTCTCTCCAGTAGTGTCTTGAACATTCCTTAGATGCTGGTCCTATACAAGTTAATGCGTGGATTCCTCCATCTAATACTTCAAGAGGAGATAACATTACAGGTACATTTCCAAGGTCAACATTTGGCTTACCTCCAAGTACTCCAACTGGTTCAACAGGTAATATTAAGTTATCGTGCATTGCACCTTGACCCATTATTTCCTTAACTATAACAACTTTCTTTTTACCTGGTCTTCTATACTCTACAAGTTCTTCAGTATTAACTACTAATGACTCATCAAGTGTCTTAAGAGCTTCTCTTATTTCTTGAGTTATGAAGTCAGTTGCTGCGTGAGCTGCTAGAGGACCTGGTCTTTCCATATTCATTCCTCTTGCTATAACAACTTCTGTCTTTATGAATATTTCACCCTTATCTGGTGCTCCTGGTCTTCCCCACATAATGTTTTCTTCTAATATTCCTTCTGAAGATCCAAATTCTCCAATTTGTACTCCGTCAACATCTGTACCAGTTACCATTATGATGGCTCCATCTATAACTCTTGTAACTCCATTTCCTACCTTAGCATCCTCTTCTTTAGTCGCTATAGGTTGAACATCCATTATAGTTTCAGAATAAGTGTTATACTTATCTGGAGTTATTATATCAAGCTTTATAGACTCAACTAAGTGGCTTTGCTGTGCAGCATCTTCACATACATTTTCTCTTATATAAAGAGTTGTTCCTTCTATCTTAGTTTCATTTCCTTCAACTTTAACATTCTCTATCTTAAAATGTTTCTTTGTTAAAGATCTTACCTTCTTTTCAGCTACTACATTTTTAACTTCTACCTTTTCCTCAGCTTTAGCTGGTGACTTAACCTCTGCTGCTTTAACAGCTACTGGTGCTACAGGTTTAGCCATTGGTGGAACTGGAGCTGATCCATTTAATGTTAATGGAACTTCAATGTCAATTCCCTTACCTTCAGCGATTTTTATCTTAAGTACTGAACCGCTTATGGTTGTTACAACGTTTTGTTGGTTTGGCATTATTTCTTCCTCCTCATATCCCTCTAGGATCCAACTTGTTACAGGAGTTAAAGCTGGAACTTCAACACTTAATGTCTTCCCTACAGCTTCCTGTCTTGTTAAAACATTATCTCCTAAATTAACAAGTAAAGAATCCTCTAATTGCTCAAAGTACATCGGATTTTCTAAATCTTCAGCATCAATTGTTTCTCCAGCCTTCTTATTAAATTTAAGAACAGCTTTCTCTTCTGGGCAACATAATTCATTAGTTTCTTCTTTTGATTCATTAGTTTCTTCTTTTAATTCTTTCTTTTCTTCATCTAACTCTTTGTAACCTTCAACTACATCTGGAGTTAATGGTGTTAAAGAATCTACTGTCTTTGTAAGCTTTGCTCCAATTATTTGCCCTACTTTAAGGCAGTTGTCAGGTATTGTTAACAATCCTGAGTCAACCATATCTGGAAATATATCCGGATCTTCTAAATTATCTGCTGAAAGTATAGTTCCAGCTTCTGCTCTACAACAAACAACAGCATGCTCATTTTTAAGAGACTCTGCATGTTCAGCACTCATTGACATATCTCATTTCCTCCTTCTAAGTTGTTATTCAACTTCTAATCTTCTAGTTAATTTATGGTCTACTGTTCTAAAGATATGGTCTGTTGCGTGATATACGCCCACACCCATCTTTGGAGCACAGTTCATAACAGTATTAGAACAATCACTACAGTTAGATATTAATATTCTTTCTGCACCCATTTTCTTTAGCTGTAAAACTACAGCCGTTTGGCCAGGTCAGTCACCTGGTGTCTTACATTTTAAAGCTGTTTTTATATGTTCTACATTTTTACACTCTACAGCTCCAACCACATCTGAATTCATCTTTCCAGCAATCTCTCTTAATCTATCCTCATTTGCACCGCAGGCACAAACTAATAAGCCAAGCTTTCCTTTAAATTCTGGAAGTTCAATAGTTGGTATTGCCCCACCTGATGTTTTGGTAACACTTGCATTTTCAAGGTTGTCTGATTTTCCAGTATATGGTCCACCTATAACAAGCTCTCCATATGTACCATCAATTCCTCCAGCCTTTTCTACAAGTTCTGATACCTTACTTCCTACTGGAACATCAAAGAAGACTACTGTCTCTTTTCCACTCTTAAGCTTTCCTGCTACCGAAAAGTCTTTATCTATAACTGGTTTTCTATCCTCAACTGCTCTCTTTATATTAGCAAGGGTTTCAGTATTTAAAACAACACACTTAGCTTCTAATGGAAGTTGGTCTGGTCTTAACCACTGTCCAAATATTCCATTTATAAGTGCTCTCTCTTCCCCCATTGGATACAAATCTTGAAGTTCTTTCACTTCTATATTATTTACTCCACTTAATGCTTTATTTATAGATTCTATAGCCTTCTTATTCTTAGCTTTTATTCCAATATACGCCTTTGGAGCCTTTGTAGCTTCCATAGCATACCTTATTCCCTTTATAACTATTTCTGGATTTTCCTCTAAGATTCTTATATTATGCTTTAATAAAGGTTCACACTCAACACAATTGGCTATTATATATCCATCAGGTATATCAGCCTTAAGTTTTACATGAGCTGGAAATCCTGCTCCACCTGCACCTACTATTCCTGCCTCAAATACATAATCTATAACTGAATCACACTCTCTTATCTTCATATAATCTTTGCTTTGATTTTCATCAGCTAAAATTATTATTTCATTATCATTAACCTTTGATACCACTCCATTAACACTAGAATGTATCTTAGCACCTAAACCTTTAGTTGGATCTGCTATACATTCCCCTCTTTGAACCTTCTGTCCTTCTTTCACAATTGGTTCACATGGTGCACCTACATGCATCTTTAGAGGAAACTTGAACATCTTGTCCATACACTCACCTCCGATTGAATTACGATATTATATACAGCAATTACCGTGCCAAAACTTTTAATATCAGAAAAATTTATTAAAAACCCTTGTAGAATAGGTATGTGCAATAGTGTGAATTTTTATTCAAAAAATAGATTCCAAATATAAAATCGTCATTTTTTCGACACTTATTTGCATTTTTCATTGTTAATAATATGTCAAGCATTGATGAATCAACACCTAACCATATTTTTCTATATAGTGTCAAAAAATAAACACACCTGTCAAATTATTGACAGGTGTCTACAAGTCCATATTGCTTTAATTTATAATATAATGTAGTTCTTTTAATTTTAAGTATCTCAGCTGCCTTTGCTTTATTCCCTTTTGTAATCTCCATAACCTCTTTAATTATGTTGTACTCAAGGTTTTTCACTCTTTCTTCTATATTATATTTATCGTCTTTTTCTTCCTGTATTTTCTCTTTAACTACTGAGGTATTAAGTATATACTCCGGTATGCTACTTATAGATATATGTCCCTTGTTAGAAAGAACCACAATCCTCTGAATTACATTTTTAAGTTCTCTTATATTTCCTTCCCAGGTATAATCAGAAAGTATTTCATATATATCTTCATCTATATTGTTAACTTCAATACCCTCATATTTTGATATGTTATTAACAAAATAATTAATTAAATCTCTAATATCTTCCTTTCTTTCCCTAAGAGCTGGAAGTTCTAACTGAACAACTGCTAACCTATAAAATAAATCATCCCTAAAACTTTTATCCTTTATTGCTTCCCTTAAATTTTTATTTGTAGCTGCAATTATTCTAGTATTAGTATGGATTGCTTTTTCACTTCCCAATCTATATACAACCCCATCTTGAAGAACTCTTAAAAGTTTACTTTGCATTCCAATTGGCATATCACCTATCTCATCTAAAAATAAGGTTCCATTATTTGCAAACTCAAACATACCAATTTTCCCTTTTTTAACAGCCCCAGTAAAAGCCCCTTCTACATATCCAAAAAGTTCACTTTCAAGAAGTTGCTCTGGTATAGCACTACAGTTAACAGCCACAAACTGTCCTTGTCTACCACTAGCTTCATGTATTGCTTTAGCAAAAACTTCTTTTCCTGTTCCACTTTCTCCCGTTATAAGAACTGATGCAGTGGTGGATGCAACTTTTTGACAAAGAGCTATAGAGTCTATCATCTTTTTACTCTTTCCTATTATATGAGGAAATTTATAATTATTTGCAATTTCCCTATTATAGGCATTACTTAAAAGCTCCACCTTTTCATTTGCACTTTCTAATTCCTTGGATAACGCAACCACCTCAGTTATATCTCTGTCAGTGGACACAACAGCAATAACTTGTTTTTTAGAATTATATATAGGTACCGCACTTAAAATAACAGACTTACCTTTTATAGGTTCATGTCTTATATTTTCTATAATTTCACCATCTTTTAATGCTTTTAAGATTATAGCATTAGTAAAGTGATTTTCTATAGGTCCCCCAATAACCTCTTCTGCCTTTAATTTATATAATTTTTCTGCACTCTTATTCCAATAACTTACTACACCTTTTTCATCACATATACATACTGCTTCATGGATATTATCTAAAATATTATTTTGCAAATCAAACATTTCATCTATTTTTAGATAAAAGGTATCTCTAAGATTATTAGATGTTATAACCCCTATAACCTTCTCATTTTCTACTACTGGTATTCTTCCAATACCATTATCTATCATAATATCTCTAGCTACCCTTGCAGATTCCTCTGGTCCTATAGTTATTAGGTTCTCTATCATGTGATCCTTTATAAGATCTTTTATATAGTTATTTCTTCTTGATACACGAGCTAAATCCTTTCTTGTGAACATTCCTAGCAGTTTCTCACCTTCATCTACAACAATAACCTCATCTAAGTTATTGTTTACAATAAGATCAGCAACATCACTTAAAGTACTTTTCTCTTCTACCTTTATAAAATTTACATTCATTATATCTTTTACTCTATAAAGCAATTCAGATAAATTCATTTAAATCTCCACCTCTATTTTCTAAGACCATACCCTCCATAAACTACCTTTGTATCATTTATAGATACTACACAATTGTAACTTGATTCCTCTATTAAAGATACTATTTCATTTTTTCTCTTTCTTTTTAAGTGTACTATTAACATTTTTTTATGCTCAATTTTCCCTTCCCCATCAATCGTGGTAACCCCAACCTGTTTTTCTCTCAGCATAGCTGCTATGGCATCACCTTGTTCTCTAGATGCTATTATATTTAGAGTTATTAAACCTAAAGCTAACCTCTCTTCTATTATAGCTCCTACATAATTTCCAAGAGAAAATCCAAGGGAATAGAATACAACCTTAATAGGATCTTCTATAACATTAGAAATTATAGATCCTATTAAATAAAGCCAAATTACAACTTCAGCAAATCCAATTAATGACCCCCAAAATTTTTCTCCTCTAGTTATAAGAACCATCCTAACCGTAGCTAAGGATACCTCTAAAACTTTAGCAAAAAAGATAGCAAAATAACTAAGCAAAACCATAAATCCCCCTCCATCCTTAAATGTTTTTTTAATATTTTATCCCTTAATTATGGTGCTCATTATAATTAATTAACATTAAATTTAATTATAATGAACACCATAAATAGAATACACTATTTTAAAATTAGCATATCCTATAGTTACCCCTAAATATAATGATTTATTATGCTTATATGTACTTTTCCAATAATAATATAAACATAACTAAATATTAGTCTTTATTTGCATAATTTATTATCTTAATTATACTATACTCCCCTTATTATTTAAAGATAAATACTACAGTAACTTTATTATTTAGAACCAAAGAATTTTATAACATTCTTGACAAGGATTACTTTATAATATATTATAAAGTAATAAAAATATAATATATTATAAACTATGATAAGGACTAGTAAAAAATCACTATTTTTTAAGAGAGGGAATAGATTTGGTGAAATATTCCTAAAGATATATTTTTGAACCTACCTTTGAGTTCTGTTACGATTAAGTTACAGCGGATTTTTACCGTTAAAGATTTTAGAGCCGAACATAAATTAATTAGTTATGTTAATTAGGGTGGTACCGCCGATATTTAAGCCTCGGTCCCTTCATTGGGATTGAAGGCTTTTTTTATATTCAAAAATATATTTTTTAAACTTATTACTAAGATTTGTTGTATTTGTTATTATTTAAGGAGGTATTAATATGTCAAAAGATAAGAAGTTAGTTGAAGCAATTACTTCTATGGATGTGGATTTTACACAATGGTACACTGATGTTGTTAAAAAAGCTGAGCTGGTTGATTACGCTCCTGTTAGAGGTTGTATGGTTATAAGACCTTATGGATATGCTATATGGGAAAATATTCAAAAAGTTCTTGATAAGAGTTTTAAGGAAACTGGTCATGAAAATGTATATATGCCACTTTTAATCCCAGAAAGTCTTTTAAAGAAAGAGGCTGACCACGTAGAAGGTTTTGCTCCAGAAGTTGCTTGGGTTACCCATGGTGGTTCTGAAGAACTTACAGAAAGATTATGTGTAAGACCTACTTCTGAGGTTTTATTCTGTGATCATTATAGTAATATAATTCAATCTTATAAAGATCTTCCAAAATTATATAATCAATGGTGTTCAGTTATAAGATGGGAAAAAACTACTAGACCATTTTTAAGAAATCTTGAATTCTTATGGCAAGAAGGTCATACTATGCATGCATCTCGTGAGGAAGCTGAAGAGGAAACTTTAAGAATCTTAGATATATATGCAAACTTCTGTGAAGAAACTTTAGCAATCCCTGTAGTTAAAGGAAAGAAAACAGATAAAGAAAAGTTTGCTGGTGCTCTAGCAACTTATACTATAGAAAGCTTAATGCATGATGGTAAAGCTCTACAATGCGGTACATCTCATAACTTTGGAGATGGATTTGCCAAAGCTTTTGATGTAACCTTCACTGATAAGGATGGCAAAATAAAAAATTGTTTCCAAACATCTTGGGGAGTTTCAACTAGAATTATGGGAGCTATAATAATGGTACATGGAGATGATAATGGTCTTGTACTACCTCCAAGAATAGCACCAACAGAAGTTGTAATAGTTCCTGTTGCTATGCATAAAGAAGGGGTTCTTGAAAAAGCTACAGAACTTAAAGATAAACTAAGTAAATCCTTAAGAGTTAAGTTAGATAGTTCTGATAAGAGCCCTGGATGGAAGTTCTCTGAATATGAAATGAAGGGAGTTCCTCTAAGACTTGAAATAGGCCCAAAGGACATAGAAAAAAATCAATGTGTCCTTGTTAGACGTGATACAAGAGAAAAACTATTTGTATCCCTTGATGACTTAGACGTAGAGATTCCAAGAATACTAGATGATATTCATAATTCTCTACTTGAAAAGGCAAGAACTTCTCAAAACAGTAAAACTTCTGATGCTGAGAACTTAGATGAGTTTAAAGCAAGCCTTGATAAACAACCTGGTTTCGTTCGTGCTATGTGGTGCGGTGATGTAGAATGCGAAAATAAGATTAAAGAAGTTGCAGTGGCTACTTCTAGATGTATGCCATTCCACGATACTGAAAGAATATCTGAAACTTGTGTTTGTTGTGGAAAAGAAGCTAAATCTCTAGTTTATTGGGGTCGTGCTTATTAAAAATAAATATAGAAGAAAAGGTGTGGTAGTTTATATCTACTACACCTTTTCTTCTTCTGCTCTCCTTTAAATTAAATATATACTAAGGTTCTATAATATTTAATTACGGCTGATTTTATGTATTTAAGTAATTAATGATAAATTAACATGCCCTTACTTAAAATGATTTACTTTTAGTTAAAATTAATTTAAGATAAATTAATTTTAACTCTTTTAACTACAAGTAACATTTTACCCATATATTTCATATTATATGTAGTGTAAATAATTCTTAGGAGTATTGTATGAACTATTTTTATCCTGATGATTTAGATGAATTTGAAGGTGTTAGATTTTTTAGGGAATATGAAGGAGATGTTGGGGAATATGAAATTGAAGTTTTAAATCCTTATGAGCAAAACTTCACTGTGATGGATGATGAAACTAGAGGATTTATGCCTCCACCACGTCCTCCTAGTGGAAATATGCCCCCTGGTGGAAACATGCCTCCTGGCGGTAGTTCTTCTCAAGCCCCTAAGTCTGCTCCTCCTCCTTACATTCCAAGTAAAACACAAAAAGGGGTTAAATCTATGGCACCAGGTGCTAAGGCAGTTGATCCTGGTTCTATAAGACCTTGTCTATTTAGGTTCACTTACATTTGGCAAACTAATGGACGAGGATATTGGGCATACTTAACTTATATAGGTCCGAGATCTTTAGCTGGTTGGAGATGGATGGGCTGGAGATGGATTTATTTTGGTCTAGACTTAAACAGAGTTGAGAGCTTCTACTGTATTTAATATCTTTTGAAATTATATACTTTTAGACTTTATTACTAATTAATACTTATTTAGTAATAAAGTCTTTGTTTATATAGGAACCTTATAATTATACTCTCCTCTTCTTAAAGGAACATAATAATTATAAGGTTCATTCATTTTCATCTACTCTTCATCTTTAAGAAAAATTCCCCACTAATTAAGGTGAAATTTCTCACCCTTACCTTTAGATAGATACTCTTATCCTTATAAATATTGATTTTTATAGGTTACTTTTATCTTTTAGAAGTTTAAATTATAAATCATTATGCCTTTAAAATTTAACTTGTATAATAAATAAACTTAAATATCATTAATATAATTATTTATAACTCCATAATCCCCAACTACAAGAATTATATCTCCTTCTTCTATGGTAGCATAAGGACCTGGAGATATTATAAGATTCTGCCCCCTTCTAATACCAACAATTGTACCACCGGTATTTTGCCAAAATTTAAGTTCTTTTATTGTATCTCCACTTTTTTTCCATGGGCTTGGAATTTGAACTTCTACGGTATTTAATGGATTTACATTTTTAAGCCTATTTGACAAATCCGTTATTTTATTTATTAATTCGTTTACTTCCCCATCTATTTCCTTTCTTTTATCTATTAATTCCTCTAGCCTGTTTTTCATTGTACCTAGGCTCTCTACCTCTTGAAATCTTTCTATAAAAGAATAAGCCTTATCTTTAGATAATACGGTTATACCACTTCCCTTAGATACTGTTAAAACCTCCATGTCTTCAAGAAGCTTTATAGATCTTCTTATGGTTTCTGGCGATACGTTATACTCACCAGCTAAGGTAGATCTTCCATGAATTTTTTCCCCCTCATTAATTGAGCCATGATATATTCTATTGGCAACATCTAAGGCTATTTGTTTATATATTGGAGAAACTATTTTCTGCACTTTTTCTTCCCCCTATGATAGTTATGTATATTTTATTTCATTATTTTACATATTAAGAATAACACAAATTTCTCAACAAACAACTATTTTTGTTAAATTCTATATACTTTTTTTGACAAGTAAAAACCTATATATTATAATTAAGTTGTTACTATTTATTGTACAAAGAAAGGAGCGTGCATTATTGAAATTAGGATTTATAATTCCAAATCATCCAAGCGAACGTCGTGTAGCACTTTTACCAGAAGATATAATTGACTTTGAAAATGAACTCTTTATACAAAGGGGATTCGGAGAAACCCTAGGTATAGAAGATGAAGAATATGAGAAAAAGGGATGCACAATCCTAAGTAAAGAGGACATATTCAGCACTTGTGATGGTATCTTCTCATTAAAAAATCTAAAAGAAGATGACTATGATCTTATAAAGAATGACCAAATAATAATAGGTTGGACTCATCCTTACGGTTCAGGACGTGATTTCATGAAAGACATCGCAATTCCTAAAGATCTTTTAGTAGTTGATCTTGATAATATCCACCCTGCAGTATTCTATAAAAATCATGAACTTCCATTAAACTGGGTTCCAAAAAACTTTATTTATGAAAATAGCTTCATCGCAGGATATGCCTCAACTATTCATGGACTTATGAGCCATGGACTTATTCCTAATAACAACACCAATGTAGCTGTTTTAGGTTCTGGCAATGCGTCCCAAGGAGCTTATAAAGCAATTTCTATGTTTAATGTAAACTTAAGAATGTTCTATAGAAAAACTATGGATGAATTTTATGATAATATAAATGATTTCCATGTAATAATCAATGGAATAGAAATTGAACCTGGCACTAATCCTATAATATCTAATGAAGATAAAAATAAGCTAAAAAAGGGATCACTAATCATAGATGCTGCTGCTTGTGCAGGCAGAACCATTGAGGGTTCAAAACACACATCTTATGAAGAACCTCTATATATAGAAGAAGGGGTTTATTATTATGCAATAAACAATTCACCCTCTATATTCTACAGAGAGTCTAGTAAATTTATAAGCAAATCCTTTAGTAAATACATCTACTCTAAGGATCTTAATGTTTACAAAGAAATGTGTATAGATCTTTAATATTTTCATTTCATTTTTTACCATGAAAAAAGAGATGCCTTTCTTTAAGCATCTCTTTTTATATTTAGAGCCATTGTAAATTATTTTATCCTTAATAATGATTTTTATCAGTAGAGAAAATCTATTGATATCCTATATTTTATTTCTAAATAAGATATCCTCATAGTTTTAATAAAGTCCTTAGCAAATTATTTATTAACATATAATGTTATATTTTAAACTTATGTTTCTTTATGATTTCTTTTCCTTTTTCACTTTCAATGAACTTCATAAATTCATCTCCAAGTTCTTTCTTTTTAGAGTTTGTAGCCATCCAATACTCTGCTTTTTCATTTAAGTTTTCTTTGATTTCTATTTCTTTTATGCTATCCTTAACATCATCTGTTACATCTGTTAGATATACAAAAGTAGCATCTCCTTCTTTTATCTTAACCTTATTTAATGCCATTTTAACATTAGCTTCATTTGAAACTACCTTAGCCATTACCTTATCTTTGAATCCTTTATTTTCCTTGTCTACCTTGTCTATGATCTTTCTTGAGTACTTTCCTATTGGAACTTCCTCAGCACTCATTACAAGCTTTTCTACAGATGTTAAATCTTCTAAAGAATTTATGGTTTTATTATCCTTATTAACAACTAAAACCACTTCATTAAATGCCATTACCTTACCTTCATTTACTAAAGACTTCTCATTAAGCTTTGAATAGTGTCCTTTGTCTGCAGATAAGAATAAATCAAAGTCTGCTCCACTTTCTATTTGAGTTCTTAGTGTACTAGAACCACCAAAGTTTGCAACTATTTCTCTATTTTTGTTTTCTTTTTCAAATTCCTTTTTTAAGTCATCCATAACTTCTGTTAAAGATGAAGCTGCAAATACTGTAATTTTCTCTTTCTTCTCCTCTTTCTTTGGTTCTTCTTTCTTACTTCCATTTCCACAAGCCACCAATGATAACATTAAAACTACTGAAATAATAACTGATAAAAATCTTTTCATTTTTTACTTTACCTCCTGAATTTCATCTCCAATTTTTACTTTTCCACCCTTTAATACTTTTGCAAATATACCATTAGTCGGCATTATACAGCTTCCTACAGTATAAAAAATATTACAAGGTTTATGACATTGTTTACCTATTTGGGTTACCTCAAGTAAAGTTTCCCCAACTGAAAGCTTAGTTCCTATTGGAAGGTTAACCAAATCCACTCCCTCTGTAACTAAGTTTTCACCAAAGTCTCCTAATTCTACCTTTCCTCCCTTTTCTCTAAATTCTGTAATCCTCTCCATTGCAAGAAGGCTTACTTGTCTATGCCAATCACCTGCGTGAGCATCACCTTTAAGACCATGATTTTCAATAAATTCACATTCCTTAACATCAGCTTTTCCAATTCCCTTTTTATCACTTGTACACACTGCTAAAACTTTACCCATAACTATTTATCCTCCTATTTGAGACATAAATCTAATGTCTACATTGTTCTTTTTTTCTCCAAAATTATGATGAGTTGGTTTATTATATATTGTATCTTTTATAATCATCTTAGCTTCTTCGTAGGTTTTTTCTCCCCTAAGTATAGCCCTTAAGTCGGTTCCACTATTCCAATGAAGACACTGTTTTAGAAATCCATCACAGGTGAGCCTTATCCTATTACAATCACTGCAAAAACAGTTGCTTATAGGACTTATAAATCCTATGGTAGAAGTCTTACCTTTGCTTTCGTTGTAAAAGCTTTTGTATAACGCTGGGCCTCTTAGATTACTCTTTCTTGTTTCTTCCTCTATGTAAGTCCTTTCTTCCTTTATAACTTCTTCTATTTCCCCTGAAGTCATTCCTATAAAGTCCTTACCTTTTCCTATAGGCATAATTTCAATAAACCTAACTTTAATACCCTTATCTTCTGAAAATCTTACAAAGTCCATTATTTCATCTTGATTTTTCCCTTTAACTATTACTACATTAAGGCTAACTTCAATTCCATATTCTATGGCCATGTCTATAGCCTTAAGAACTTTTTTAACATCCCCATTATGGGTTATATTTTTAAATCTATCTTCCCTAAAAGAATCTAGACTTATATTTACTCTATCTAAACCATTTTCTTTTAATGTTTTGATTTTTTCTGGTAATAATATTCCATTAGTTGTTATTGCAACTTCATTAACACCTGGTAAACCCTTAACCTTTTTTATTAACTCTTCTATGCCTTCTCTTACTAAAGGCTCCCCCCCAGTAAATCTAAATTTATTGATTCCAAGTTCTGAGCCTATTTTAGCAACAGTATATATTTCCTCAAGAGTTAATACTTCTTCTTCTTTAAAAAAATTATTATACCCTGATGGCATACAATAGCTGCATCTTAAGTTACATCTATCTGTTAAAGATATTCTCATATAATTTATTTCTCTATCTAAGTTATCCTTCATCCAATCCCCTCTTTAATTAATACATTTCATATTTTTTTACTCCGAGGATTACAGCTAAAGATATTATAACAAGAACCATAGAAATAGAAATTGATAAGTTTAAATCCCTTTCCAGTGCCATATAAATAGCCAATGGTAATGTTTGAGTTTTTCCTGTTAGATTACCTGCAAAAATTATAGTGGCTCCAAATTCTGATAGAGCTCTTGCCCAGCAAAGTATACTCTGGGTAACTATTGGCTTTCTGCACATAGGCAGGGTTAACTTATAAAAAACCTGATAAGGCTTAAGTCCTAAATCCGCTGCTGCATCTTCTAAAGTTTTATCTACACTCTTAAAAATATGAGTTGTTGCTGTAATAAATTGAGGAAGTATTATAAAGGTTTGAGCCATTACTACTGCTATAAAAGAAAAAGATATATTTATTCCATAAAGATCTAGATACTTACCTATAAAGCCTGCCCTTCCAAAGGATAGGAGTAATAGTATTCCAGCCACAGAAGGTGGCAAAACAGTTGGAAGTCTAAATACTATATGAAGAATTCCCTTTCCCTTAAAGTTATATCTTGCCATAAGCCATGATATGGGTATTCCTAAAATCAGCGTTGCTATAAGGGATATACCGGTACTTTTAAGACTTATAGCTATTGCCTTTAAAACATAATCACTTAGCATTGTTTTTATTGAAAATGTTGAATAAAGTAATATTGATACCATAGGCAAAAATAAAAATCCTGCCCCTAAAACCGTTATTATTACTATTATTATTAAAGGCTTATTTTTCATAAATGTAGTGACCACTCTTTCCTCCAATCTTCTCTCTTAAATGTATACCCTCTATTGTCATAGCCTTATCTACTGCCTTACACATATCATATATTGTAAGAGCTGCAATAGATACTGCCGTTAATGCCTCCATTTCAACCCCAGTCTTACCTGTAGTCTTAACGTTAGCTCTTATTATAACTGAATTATTTTCATCATCTATCTCAAAATCTACCTCACATCCATTTATCATAATAGGATGACAAAGTGGTATTAAATCTGATGTTCTTTTACTTCCCATTATAGCTGCTACCCTTGATACTCCAAGAACATCACCTTTTTTCATATTTCCTTCTTTTATAAGATTCAATGTTTCTTTCTTCATTGTTATTTTGCCTTCTGCAAAAGCTATTCTTTCAGTTTCATTTTTATTTCCTACATCCACCATTATAGCTTTTCCATCTTTATCAAAATGAGTAAGCACATTAAACCCCCTTTCCAAAATTACAATGTGGAAATCTACAAATTTCACAGTCTAAGCATAATCCACCATGTCCATAAGAACCTATGTCTTCCATAGTCAATTTTTCATCTGTTAGAATTCTTGGAAGAACTAAATCAAATGCTGTTCTCTTTGAATACATAACACATCCCGGAAGTCCAAGTATAGGAATCTCTCCCTTATAAGCAACTAAAAGCATTGCCCCTGGAAGGATTGGTGATCCATAAGTACAAAGCTCTGCTCCTGTACTTTTTATAGCTGTAGGTGTTAAATCGTCTGGGTCTACTGACATTCCCCCTGTACATATAACTACCTCTGCTCCCTTTGCAATCCACTGTTCTATTGCTTCCTTTATTCTAGTTTCATTATCATCAACTATAACCTGTCCTAAAACCTCGCATCCATATTCTTCTACCTTTTTTCTTATAACAGGTCCAAAAGCATCTTTTATTCTTCCATGATAGACCTCATTTCCAGTAGTTACTATTCCAATCTTCTTTGATTTAAAAGGTATAATTTCTACTATACTTTGTCCGGTTGCTATTTCCTCAGCTTTTCTTAACTTTTCTTCTTCTATTATTAGAGGAATTATCCTAGTTCCTGCAACCTTTTCTCCTTTTTTTATTGGAGTATTATTATGGACTGTTGCCATCATAATTTCTCCTAAGGTATTTATTTTAAATAAAAGATCTTTATTTATTTTTAAAAGCCCATTGTATTTAGCATAAAAATCTATCTTTCCTTCTTTTGTTTCTCCAAAGGTAAGTCCATCCCCCGCACTTAAATCCCTTAATCTTTCTGCTGCATCATTTTCATGAACTATTCCCTCTGTTTGTTCCCAAACATATATATTGTCCTTACCACAAGATAATAGCTTAGGAATATCCTCTTCTTTTATTATATGACCCTTTTTAAATGCTCTTCCTTTAAACTCCCCTGGAATAATTTGTGTTATATCATGACATAAAACACAACCTACTGCATCTACTGTTCTTATTTTTTTCATAGCTATTCCCCCTTAGGTTATTTCCTTGCACATTCTGTAGCATTAGCCTTTAGTATATCAAGACCATGTTTAACACTTGGCATAATATAATCTATAACCTCTTTAACTGCTTTTGGACTCCCTGGCATATTTATAATAAGAGTTTCCCCTCTTATACCACTAACCGCTCTTGAAAGCATAGCCCTATCCGTTATTTTTAAGCTATACATAGTTATAGCTGTACTTATACCTTGTGCTTCCTTTTCTATAACCTTCTTTGTAGCCTCTGGAGTCACATCTCTTTTACTAAATCCAGTTCCTCCTGTTGTTAGGATAAGATCTACTTTAAGGGTATCACACATATACTTCATTTCTTGTATAAGATCTATTTCCTCATCTGGTAATACTACATACCTCTCAACTTTATATCCCAGTTTTTCTACTTCTTCTATTATTACTTTTCCACTTATATCTTCACGTTGACCCTTTGATCCTTTATCACTTGCTGTAATTATTCCAACCTTATACACACTATTCCCCTCCCCTTATATCTTTTATGTGTTCTAAAGTTCCCCTATTTTTTATAAGTAATATTTCAGCTAATGCACTAAATGCTACCTCTTCTGCTGATGGTGAAGATAAATTAAGTCCTATTGGTGCATATACCTTTTCTAATGTATCCTCTTTTGTAATATTATCTTTTAGAAGCTTTTCTTTTAATGTAGTCCACTTTTTCCTACTTCCTACAACTCCTATATATGGAACATCTTTATTTATAACTGCCTTTAGTGTTTCATAATCTCCATTAAATCCACTTGACGCTATTACCATATAGGTATTCTTGGTAATTTTAATACTAGAAACCTTTTCATAAAAGTCTCCACATAAAACCTCATATGCATTTTTAAATCTATCTTTATTTGCAAATTCTTTCCTATCATCTATAACTGTTACATTAAATCCTATGGTATTAGCTATATTATAAAGAGAAAATCCAACATGTCCTCCGCCACATATTATAAGGGATGGTCTTGGTTTAAAGATTTTTATAAAACCTTTAGCACTTCCACCTAGCTCTAGCCCATTAGTATTTTCACTTATCTTTTCCTCAAAAGTTTCATCTTTACCTAATTGTAGATTCTTTGAAGCTTTTTGAATAATCCTATACTCAAAACTTCCTCCACCAACTGTTCCCTTTATAGACCCATCCTCAAAAACAGCCATGGTAAATCCTTGCTTTCCAGAAGTTGATCCTATGGTTTCTGTTAATGTTACCATAGCTACACTTTCTCCCTCTTGAAGCTTATTATATATTTCCTTAAGCATCATGTCTTCCATAAACTAGACCTTTTGTCTTTCTAGCATAAGTATTGCTTCTAATACACTTCCTGCTATACACCTTGCTTTATCAGAAATGGTGAAACAATTTTTTAATTCTGAATATCTTGGATCCACATCTGCTATTTTAAATTTTTCTGTAACCTTATACTGGTCTTTAATAATCCCTCTAAGTATGCCATCAATAGATGATAGAACTTTATGATCTCCAATAGTTGCAATAACTTGTCCTTTTTCTACCTTATCACCAATTTTGCTTAGGGTATTTATAATACCAGTCTTTCCACTATAGATTACTCTTTCCTTTGAATAACCTTTAATCTCTCCTGGCATTCCCGTGTTTTCCATAGGTTTACCCTCTAAAATTATTCGTCCAAGGTCATGTCCTCTCATAGTCTCTATTACTGCATCTACGTCTTTACCAGCCTCAAATCCTGGACCAAGACCTATGGTTATAGGAGCCATTGATTTATTTGTTCCCATATTTCTTTTAGCTAAGATTGCATCTACTACTACCTTTGGCTTTAGTTCCTCTATTAGACTTCCCTTCTCATCTATGGCTATTGGAATAAATCCATTTTGCCATGCCTCTTTAATTTCATTAAAAGTTCTAACCTTTACCGCCTTTACCCCTTCTACTACAGATTCTCCATCATATATAGCCTCACAAAACGAAACAGCACGTCTTATAGCTGATGGTTTTTCTATATCAAGAACAAGGATCTTAAAACCACTTCTATAAAGCTTATGAATAGTTCCAGAAGCTATATCTCCGCCTCCTCTTATGACTATTATATCTCTATACATTTTTAAATACCCCTTTTATAAGATTTAAGTATTCCTCATTAGTATCGATATCAATAAAGGGAAGTTCCTCCTCCATATTAACCTCTTTAACTTTATGAGGATATTTTTTTATAACTGCCCGTCCACCAGTATCTCCTTCTATGGATAATAAATCCTCTCTATATATCTTTGGAAATATAGTTGGGTGTGCTCTATGGCCTTGTACTTTAGGAATTATTATACAGTCCTTTTGTTTTTCACTCTCTTTAATAAGAATTTCAATAACCTTATTATTTAATAGAGGTTGATCTCCAGTAAAGAACATATAATCTCCATCCTTTAAATACTCTACCCCCAGTTTAAGACTTTCACTCTGTCCAAGATAAGGTTTTTCATTTTCTATGACTATGATACCCTTTTCTTTACCTATACTTAAAACTCTTTCATCTTTAGCTACAAGAACTATTTTGTTAAACTTTAAAGAGCTTAATGTATTTATAAGAGTTTCTATAAAGGTCTTCCCTTTATACTTCAGTAATAACTTATTCTGTCCCATTCTTTTTGAGTAACCAGAAGCCATTATTACAGCATTAATCATATATTACCTTCTCCTTTTTTAGACTTACTCCAACAACTTTATCTATGTAATTTTTATTTGTTTTCTCTACTAATTTTTTAAGCTTATAATATTTCTCTTTATCCTCCTCATTATCAACTGCATTTATAACAAGGATTCTTTTTCCCCTACTATTTTTAAATAATCCATTTTCATTAAAAATCATATTTACTAAATGATCATAACTAACCTTTTCTGATTCTATCCCTTTAGATATTTGTAAAAACTTTTCTAATCTATGTACGTTTTCACAATTAATAATAAGATCTAATGCCTTAAGAGAAACAACTCCCAAGGTCTTGGTTGTTATATTTGGAACTAAAGGTTCATCTTCTCTCCACCCTTTTAAACTTTTCCTTTTTGAACCATCCCCCTCTATAAAAATATAATTAAAATTTTTAGCTAAGCCCTCTAAATCCCTATGGCTTATGCCATAAATCTTATTTTCTTTACTTAGTTCGACACCAATCACCCATATACCTTTTTTATTATAATTTAACTCATTAAATTTATTTCCCATATATATATGATCGTAATCCTTAGATTCTGGTAAAAATATTTTAGTTGTTGTTGTAATTAAAGTTTTTTCATTTCTAAATTCTTTAGAAAGAGCCATCATAAGGGATGTTTTTCCACCTGCTCCTACAATAGTTATGATATCCTTATTTTCAATATTAAATAACTTTTTTAAATCCATGATAATCATCCTTTATTAAAGTGAAAGAACTGAGATATCCTCAGTTCTTCCACCCAAATTTACACTACTTATTTAAATGCATTGCATTAAATACCTTTTCTGGGAACATTGGAAGTTCTCTAAGATTTACTTCTACAGCATTATATATAGCATTTGATATAGCTGGAGCTGTAGTATTTATAACAACTTCTCCAACTGACTTAGCTCCAAAAGGACCTGTTGGCTCATAACTTGGAATAAAGTCAACTATTATGTTTCCTATCTCTTTTCTACATGGCATTTTATATTGCATAAATGTATTAGTATCAAGTTTTCCTTTTTTATTGTATCTTACGTCTTCATATAAAGCTAATCCTATACCTTGTACTATACCACCCTCTACTTGAACTTTTGCAAGTTTTGGATTTATAAGAGTACCACAGTCAACTATTCCTACATAATTAACCATATCTACCTTTCCTGTTTCCTTATCAACTTCTACTTCAGCAAGTCCTACCATATATGGTGATGGTGACGTAGCACTACCAAAAGTTCCATGTCCTTGAAGCTGCCTTCCCCCTACTCCTGATACACTCTTAACTGCCATATCCTTAAGGGTAAGTTGTTCTCCATTAGTACTTTTTAAGACTTTTCCATCAAAATCCACGTCATCCTTAGACACATTTAAGTATCCTGCTCCTGCTTCGTAGATTTTTTCTATAAGCTCATCACAAGCTTTTACTACTGCCATTCCTGTTACATAGGTAGTAGAAGATGCATAGGATCCTCCATCATAAGGAACGGTATCTGTATCTGTAACATTTATAACTATATCATCAAAGTTTGTCATTAATTTTTCTGCTGCTATTTGTGTAAGGATTGTATCGCATCCTTGTCCCATATCAGTTCCTGCTAAATATATAGTATAGAATCCATCATCCCCAAGTCTCACTTGAACAGATGCACAGTCAACATTAGCTATACCTGAACCTTGCATTCCAAGGGCCATTCCTACACTACGAACCTTAGTATCAGATACCTGAACTCTTGGATATTTATCCTTCCATCCTATAATTTCCTTACCTCTCTCTATACACTTATCAAGAGTTGAGCTTGTTAATGGAGTTCCAAGTAAATGCATCTTCTCTCCAACCTGACATAGGTTCTTTAATCTAAATTCTGTTGGATCCATATTAAGTCTTGCTGCCATCTCGTTCATAGCTGACTCTAAAGCATAATCTCCTTGAGTAGCTCCATATCCTCTGAAAGCTCCTGCTGGAACCTTATTAGTATATACAACCTTACCATGGAATCTAGCTGCATTTGCTTTATATAGAGGTATACTCTTCTTACCAGATGCTCCAAACACTGCAAATCCGTGATCTCCAAAAGCACCTGTATCAGATAATCCTTCCATATCTATAGCTTTTATATTTCCTTCATTATCCGCACCAATTCTAACTCTTATTTTCATAGCATGTCTTGTATTAGTACATCCAAAGGTTTCTTTTCTATCATATATTATCTTTGATGGCTTTCCAGTCTTCCAAGTAACTATAGCAGGGAAGAATTCAACTGCTGCTGTTTGCTTTCCTCCGAAACCACCACCTACTCTAGGCTTTATAACTCTTACCTTACTTGAAGGTATTTCTAAAGCTCTAGACACATGTCTTCTAACATGGAATGGTATTTGAGTTGAGCTTACAACTACTAATCTTCCAGTATAGTCAAGATAAGAGAATGATCTATAAGTTTCCATCATTCCATGTCCTTGAGCTTGCATTGAATAAGTTTCATCTACAACTACTTCTGAATTATTAAGCTCTTCTTCAACATCTCCACCTGTAGCCATGTTAACAGTAGCTACTATATTTCTCTTAGCATCAAAACCACATATTTTTCCTAATCTTTCTACGTTCTCTATATCATCCTCATCATGTATAACTGATGGGTTGTCTATTGCTTTCTCTGGATCAAGCACTGGTTCATAAACTTCATACTTAACCTTTATAAGGTTCATAGCCTTTATTGCAGTTTTTTCATCCTTTGCTGCAACTATAGCTACCTCATCTCCTACATATCTAACTATAGGATCTAGTATTAATCTATCATATGGTGATAATTCTGGATAAGCTTGTCCTGCTAGAGCAAAACGGGTTTGAGGTACATCTTTATAAGTTAATATGCACTCTACTCCATCAACCTTTTCTGCTATAGCTGTATTTATATCTATAATTTTTGCAAAAGCATGAGGACTTCTAAGTATTTTTATAACTAAAGCATCCCTCATTACTAAATCATCTGTATATGCTGGCTTACCAGTAATTATTCTAACTGCATCAACTTTATCAATATTACTTCCTACCATGGTTTACTGCACCCCCAAGTATATTTTTATAGCTCTAAGTTGAGACTCATATCCTGTACATCTACATAAGTTTCCTGTTACATACTGACGAATCTCATCATCAGTTGGATTAGTAAGCTCTTTTTTCATAGCTATAACTGTCATTATAAAACCTGGACTACAATATCCACATTGGTCTGCTCCTTGCTCTGCTAAAAGCTTTGCAAATTTATTAGCCTCTTCTTCAATTCCTTCTATTGTAGTTATCTCTTTTCCTACTGCTCTTACAGCTAGATAACCACAAGATAGGGTTGGTTTACCATCTATCCATATGCTACATAATCCGCAGCATCCAGTATCACATCCACGTCTAACACTTAAGTTTCCAAGATCTCTAAGAACATCAACTAAGAATGCATCCTCTTCTACATTTAACTTTGTCTTTTTCCCATTTAAAATAACATCTATTACTTGTGACATGATAAAACCTCCATTATAGCTCTCTTAACTAATATCTTACATACATTTTTTCTATATTCTGCTGAAGCTCTCATATTAGGACCAAAGCTTAATTCTTCCGCTGCCATTTCAGCTGCCTTTATAGCTATAGTTTCATTAACCTGATTTTCTGATAAAAATGCTGAAGCTGTTTTAGCCTCAGTAGCTACTGCCGGTCTTGCTCCAACTACTATTTTCCACTGTCCTTCTAAAAGGCTTACTCCAAGATTAAGCACAGGATAATCACTTATTTCATTTCTCATATCCTTATATACTGCTATCCTTGGGTTCTTTTTTATAAATATTTTAGTTAAAAGATCTTTTTCACATTTTTCATATGGTCTATCAAGCCACTTGTCTAATGTCATTCTTCCTTGATTATATAATTCAACCTCAGTATCTAATGTTAAAAGTCCTGTTATAAGGTCTGAAAATCCATATCTTGAGTAAACTGTAGCTCCTACTGTTACAACATTTCTAAATTGTATTCCTATTATATTTCCTACTGCTTTTTCTAAAAGGCCATTAAATTGTTTATTTAATCCTTCATGAACTTCTAAAGTTCTAAATGTTGTCATTGCTCCTATTTCAAAATATTCATCATCTTCTTTAACATAATCTAAATCTAATTTAGATAATTGTACTGCTGTACCTATTCTTTTCTTTCCCATTCTTAAAAAACCACATCCAGCTACAACCGCATTAGTCTTCTTAGCCGTAAGAGCCTTATAAGCATCTTCTATGGTTTCTGGTTGTACTAACTCCATTAATGTAAACACGTTTATTCCCCCTAATTCAATGTATTTGTTTTATCCAGTCATCCTAAAATGTTAGTCAAAATTTTTAGTATATTTTATGTAATACCTGATCTTAACTTAAAATAAACACTAATTATATATTTGTATAATTTTTAAATATTACATAAAATATATAAACCTAATTAACTAATAGCTTTTAAAATTACTTATGTAAAATAAGCTAAAATATTAAAGCTTATATACTACCTAATTAAAACAATAATTTTCCTATCCTTAGTAATGTGAACCCCAAAAATATATTTATAATTCTATTTAATGTTTTCCTGGTTTTAAAATTAATTTTCGTTTTTTTCTATTTCTATATTGATAATTTATCAAAAAACTTGGAAACATTTTCAACGTTTAATTATATCATTTTATTACCTTATTACAAGAAGCTAATTATTGTTATTAATAATAGGTCTTATTAGCATAATAGATATAACTTTAAGATTTTTATGTTTTACTTATATTAGTTTAATAAAGATTTTTTTTATTTGTGTTTTTGCGAAGATTCTCTTTAGTAAGCATATAATAATCCATAAATATCTCTATAAATATAATTTTTTATTTATAGATTTTTTCTAAATTTTCTATTTGTTTTTCTTATGAAATATAAGCTTTGCTTATGTTAAATACTTCCAGTCGAATATTTTCTAGAAATTTATAATTAATATTCAAAAACTTTAAATTAAATACTCTATTTGTAATGAAAAAAATGCTGACTTACGTCAGCATTTTTTTATTTATTTATCATAGCACAAAAAACTTTTTCACTAGTTATTGGTAAACTCCTTACATTAACTTTTCCCCCATTATATACTGCGTGAGCTATAGCTGGAGACGGTGTATTAACAACAACCTCCCCTACCGATTTTGCTCCAAAAGGACCTGTTTTCTCAAAACTTGGAACAAAGTCTACTATTATATTTCCAATATCTTTTCTATTTGGTATTTTATATTGCATAAAAGTATTAGTATCAAGTTTTCCTGTAGGATTATAATGTACATCTTCATAAAGAGCCATTCCTATCCCCTGTACAATACCGCCCTCAACTTGAACTCTGGCAAGATTAGGATTGATAATGGTTCCACAATCTACTACTGCTATATAATCTATTACCTCTATTCCTCCTGTTTCCTTATCTAACTCTATTTCAACAAACCCAGCTATAAATGGAGGAGGAGAAACCTGACTTCCATGACTACCTATTCCCGTAAGATGTTCTGTTCTTGGCCCTAAGGTTAGCCCTTCTGCAAGATTTTTTAAAGATATAGACTTTCCACTAAGAGTACTAACCTTATTTCCCTGGAAAATTACCTCTTCTAAGTCCACATCTAAATTTTCTGCAGACTTAGAAATTATCTTATTTTTAAGATTTTCAGCAGCCTTAACCACTGCCATGCCTGTAACATAAGTAGTTGATGATGCATAGGAGCCTGGATCATATGGTGTTACATCTGTATCTGATGCAATTACTACTATATTATCCACTGTAGTTTCTAAAATCTCTGCCGCCATTTGAGCAAGTATGGTATCACTGCCTGTCCCCATATCCGTGGAACCTATAAATAAAATATATTCTCCACTATCTGAAAGTCTTATCTCTGCTGATGAGGTATCTATTCCAGCTATTCCTGAACCTTGCATTGTCACCGCCATACCAACTGATCTTACTTTATTGTTTCCTACAGAAACACATGGATATTTTTCATCCCATTTTATAAGTTCTTTTCCTTTTTCTATACACTGATGTAAGGTAGAGCTTGTCATAACTTTTTTATAAGGATAAGTCATTTCTCCTTCCTTACATAAATTTTTAAGCCTTATATCTATTGGATCCATATTAAGCTTTTCCGCCAATTCATTAACTGCACATTCTATGGCAAAACATCCTTGAGTTGCCCCATACCCCCTAAAAGCTCCTGCTGGCACTTTGTTAGTATAGACAACCTTTCCATGATATCTTCCTGCATTTATTTTATTATATAATGTTATTGTTTTTTCCCCTACTACTCCGAAAACTGTTGAACAATGCTCTCCATAAGCCCCTGTATCTGATAACCCTTCTATATCTATTGCTTTTATATATCCTTCTTTATTTGCCCCTATTCTTACTTTAAACCTCATAGCATGTCTACTTGTGGAGCACTGAAAAGTTTCCTTTCTATCATAAATAAGCTTGGCTGGTTTTCCTGTTTTTAAAGTAACTATAGCTGTGAATATTTCCACACAAGCTGTTTGTTTTCCCCCAAACCCTCCACCTATTCTTGGCTTTATTACCCTTATTTTACTACCTGGTATTTGAAGAGCCCTTGATAGATGTCTCTTTACATGAAAAGGTATTTGAGTTGAAGTTACCACAACTAGCCTTCCCATATGATCCATATAGTTGAATGCTCTATAAGTTTCCATCATACAATGAGACTGTGCTTGAGTATAATAAGTTTCTTCTACCACATAATCACATTTTTTAAGCTCTTCATCTACATCCCCATATTCAACATACTCCTTAGAGGCTATGTTTTTTTCTTTTTCCATTCCTATGTTAAAATTACACTTTACATCTTCTTCATGAACTACAGAATCATTTCCTTCTGCTTTTTCAAAATCTAAAACTGGTTCATAAACCTCATACTTAACCTTTATAACTTCCATAGCCTTCAAAGCTGTTTTTTCATCCTTTGCAGCTATTATGGCTACCTCATCTCCTACATATCTAACTATCTCATCCAATATAAGTCTGTCATAAGGGGATGGCTCTGGGTAACTTTGTCCTGCTAAGGTAAATCTCTCCTTTGGCACATCCTTATGAGTTAATATGCACTCTACTCCTTCAACTTTTAAAGCTTTTTCTATATCAATATCTAGTATTTTTGCAAAACTATGAGGACTTCTTAAAAGTTTAACAACCAGTGCATCCTTCATAGCTAAATCATCAGTATATACTGGCTTACCAGTTGTTATTGCCATAGCATCTATCTTTTTTATATTATCCCCTATCATTTGTTACTCTCCCCCTAAATACTTCTGTACAGCTCTTAATTGTCCCATATATCCTGTACATCTACATAAATTTCCTGCTAAATACTCTTTTATTTCTTCATCACTAGGATTATTTAATTCTTTCTTCATAGCTATCACTGTTATTATAAATCCCGGACTACAAAATCCACACTGCTCAGCTCCCTCTGCTGAAAGTATCTCTGCAAATTCCCTAGCCTTTTCTTCTATTCCTTCAATAGTCAATATTTTAGAACCAAGAGCCCTAACTGTTAAATAACTACAAGATAAAGTGGGCTTCTCATCTATTAAAACGGAACATAGACCACATGAACCAGTGTCACATCCTCTTTTAACACTGTAATTTCCTATTTCTCTTAAGGTATCAACTAAATAATCCTCCGGGGATATATTAACCTTTACATCTTTATTATTTATATTTAAAATTACTTCCATAATCTATACCTCACTTACTGCTCTTTTTAATAATGTTTTACAAACTTCTCTTCTATATAAAGCAGAAGCTCTCATATCACTTCCAAAGGAAACTTCATCTTCAATAAGCTGGCACATCTTATTTAAATTTTCTTCATTAATAGGATTCTCACTTATAAATTTACTAGACTTTTTTGCAATTATTGCATTAACAGGTCTTGCCCCTATAACAATCTTAAATTCATTATTAAATTTACTTACTGATAGATTCAAAATAGGATAATCACTACTAGATCTTCTTATGTCCTTATATATAACCTTTCTATTATCTTTTTTTATGTATATACTAAGTAGCATATCTTTTTCATAAGGCTTTTCCATAAATTCACAAAGTTTCATTCTTCCACCCTTATAAAGATTCACATCTACATTTAAGGCTAGTAATGAAGTTATTAAGTCTGAAAAACCATATCTAGAAAATAAAGTAGCCCCTATGGTAACTACATTTCTAAATTGAATTCCTATAATCCCTTTTAATGACTTTCCAATTACACCATCAAAATAACTATTTAACTCTTTATGAATTTCAATATCCCTAAAAGTTGTCATTGCTCCAATTTCAAATTCATCCTTATCTTCTCTTATGTACCTTAAATTAAGCTTTGAAAGCTCTATTGCTGTCCCAATCCTTTTTTTACCCATTCTTAAAAAGGCGCTTCCCCCAATTAATGTATTATTATTTTTTTCCATTAATATACTATAAGCCTCATCAATTGAAGTGGGTTGAACAAAATTCATTAGTTTAAACACTACCTTTTCCCCCTAATACATTATTTAAATTATATACTTTAATATTTATTTAACTATTTTATAAAAATCTATCTTCAACCATTTTCTTCTTAAATATATCACATGAAAAACAATAATACAAATAATTATCTATTTATTTTCCTTATTGTTCGTATATATAGGAATGCTATAATTTATTTTAACTATAATATACATGTATTTCCTTAACTTATATTAATAAAGAAATTCTTATATTTAAAATAAAAAAGAAAAGTTTGCTTTTAACAAACTTTTCTTCCTTATTCATTGAACTTTTATAGGATATCTTAGTTAATGTAAGTTTTTCATTAAGAATTTCATCCATCTGCTCTTTAGTTATATGATTATTCCTCACCATACTTTCTAAGACTCTAGCTTGCCTTTTTCTCGCTAGTTTTAAATTATTATAAGGATTATAATTACTTGGTGCTTGAGGTAATCCTGCTAAAAAGCTACTTTCGCTTAAATTTAAATCTTTAACTTCTTTATTAAAATATATCTTAGCAGCTTCTCCTATACCATTAGCTCCTGCTCCAAAGTAAACTTCATTTAAATACATTTCTAAAATCTCTTCTTTAGAATATTTAAATTCCATAATTACTGATAAAATTATTTCATTAACCTTCCTTATATAACTCTGATCTTGACTTAAAAACATATTTTTAACTAATTGTTGTGTTATGGTGCTTCCCCCACCCATAATTCTTTTATTTTTTATATTTAAATAAGCTGAACGCCCTATTGCAATAGGATCAAACCCTAAATGATAGAAAAATCTTTTATCCTCTATAGAAACAGTTGCATTTATCAGCTCTTTAGGTATATCTTCTATTTTAGTATACTCATTTCTTTGTTCTTTCAAATATTTTAAAGCATTTCCTAGACTTATATTTTTTTCTTTTTCTATTTTTGAATTTAAAAAATTAGAATATATTGCTACAGAAAGAAAAACAACTAAGAAAAAACAAATTATTTTTTTCATATAATCACCTTCCAATAGTAATAGCTTTCGCCTAATACTATTATATGATATTTATATGATTTTTTTATTTCACTGGACTTACATTAAGTCTTTTTAATCTTACATTATTGTAAGTCAATATTTTAATAATCTTTGTCTTACTTTTTTAAAATCTAATATTTAAATAAAAATATATATATTTTATATGGGAAAAGTGTGGGAAAATCTATTATAAAAGAAAAATATCAAGGTTCTAGATTGCTCTAAGCCCTTGATATTTCAACACTTTTGGCACACCTAGTGAGATTCGAACTCACGGCTTAAGGATTCGAAGTCCTTCACTCTATCCAGCTGAGTTATAGGTGCATAATAAATATATTTTTAATGTTAAAAATATATAAAAAAATAAAGACAACAGTAGGTTGTCTTTAAATTTGGAGCGGGTGATGGGAATCGAACCCACGTAGCCAGCTTGGAAGGCTGGAACTCTACCATTGAGTTACACCCGCATAT
>NZ_JMLJ01000013.1 GCF_000686705.1 Clostridium hydrogeniformans DSM 21757
GCCTGTCACGCCGGAGGTCGAGGGTTCGAGTCCCTTCTGGGTCGCCATATTACTTTTAAAACAAAATACAAGGCCCATTGGTCAAGCGGTTAAGACACCACCCTTTCACGGTGGTAACAGGGGTTCGATTCCCCTATGGGTCACCATTATTTATGGGCGCATAGCTCAGCTGGGAGAGCACCTGCCTTACAAGCAGGGGGTCACAGGTTCGATCCCTGTTGTGCCCACCATAAATATGGCCCAGTGGCTCAGTTGGTTAGAGTGCCGGCCTGTCACGCCGGAGGTCGAGGGTTCGAGTCCCTTCTGGGTCGCCATATACGCTGACATGGCTCAATTGGCAGAGCAGCTGACTTGTAATCAGCAGGTTGCAGGTTCAACTCCTGTTGTCAGCTCCACAAAGCTTTGGATATATCCAAAGCTTTTTGTTTTGCTTAAAATGATTAATGTATAAATAGAACAAAAGAAAAGGACTTATTGTAGGAATCAATAAGTCCTTTTTTATATTTTAAGCTAGGGTAATTAGTTTAAGTGCTTTAGTAGGACATTTTTCTACGCAGGCAGGACCCTCTTTTCTATTACTACAAAGATCACATTTCATAGCAACTAATTTTTCTTTTAAAACAAAATCAGATTTATCTTGAACCTTAAGTTTTTGTTGGGATACTTTTTCATCATTATCATATATAGGAATCATATCAATGGCTCCAAAAGGACAAGCGACCATACAATTTTTACAGCCTACACAATTAGTATCATCTATAAGTACTACCCCTTCTTCATTATGAGAAATACAGTCTTTTGGACATGCTTTAGCGCAAGGGGCGCCTTTGCAATGTCTACACTGTACTGGAGAAGTAACATTATTAGTTTTTATAACTTTTAAACGAGGGTAAAATTCCACTTCCACCTTAGATGAAAATATATCTTTCTCAGAGTGTGCTACAACACAAGCTATTTCACAAGTTCTGCAACCAATGCATTTATTAGGATTTGCTATAACAAATGAACTCATTATTTTTGCTCCTTTCGTAAAAACAAGTATTACTTAAACATTTTAATTTATACATAAGAATATTAAGGTTAAAAGTTAAAAAATTATTATTTGTAAAGATTTATAGTCCTAAATAGGTTTTCTGCTGATCTAATAGTTTTAGCAGATTTATCTTTTAGTGGATCTACTAGAGTTAAGGCGTGATTAGGACATGCCTCCACACATTTACAACTGTCTTTATCCATGCATAAATCACATTTATAAGCTATATTTTTAGCTCGCTTATTAGGAGCATCTTCTGAAGAAGTAGATTTTGGTATTATACTTATGGCGTCAAAAGGACATACCTTAGTGCAGGCTCTACAGCCAACACATATATTTTCATCTATAACTATTCTGTTTTTTATTTGTTTTATAGCACCTACAGGGCATCTATTTGCACAAGGAGCATTTTCGCAATGATTACATTTCATAGTTACATAAGAAATGTCACCTTGAAGAACAATGTCTAAGTATTCTTCTTTATTATGGGCTGTAAGACATGCAACTTGGCAAGATTTACAGCTAGTACACTTTCTAGGATTAACTACAATAAAAGAATTAATTGTATTATTCATTTTATAATCACCTTTCAAATATTAAATATTTAACCTATACAAATTTTAATATCAATAATATTTCTATAATTCTATAGAGACATCTCTTTACTCATAAAATAAAGTTTACTTTAATCTATATGTATGTCATAGATGATTAACTATATAAATTATCTTCTATGAACTTTACTATCTCATGTAGATTATTTAAATCTAACTGAGGAAGATTGATGTTTAATGACTCATCAGTAGCTATTGCTAAGTAGGTAGATTTATCGTATTTAGGGTTATTATATAATAGATTAGTATCTACACCTTTTCTATGAACTTCTATTTTAGGATAGGTATTAGTTTTAAAACCTTCTATGATTACTAAATCCATACCACTGAATAATGGAAGTATATCCTCAACTGTCTTCTCTTCTTTCAAGGCTTGTATCATTGCTAATTTTTCTGAAGAGGCAACAATAACATTATCAGCTCCAGCCTTTGAGAATTTATAACTATCCTTACCTTCTTTGTCTATATCAAATTTATGAGCATCGTGTTTTAATACTCCTACATTTAAATTTTTACATTTAAATATTTTAATAAGACCTTCAATTAAGGTGGTTTTCCCTGTGCCAGATTTTGTAGATACAATAGAAATAACCACAGGCTTTTTAGTATTATTTAAATATAAATCTTCCATTAAGTTCCTCTCCTATATTTACTTTATCTACACCTTCAGGAATTATTATTATTCCATTAGAACGACTTATAGTCATTAAATGATTTGAACACTGAGATCCAATATCATAGGCATAGTATTTTCCATTTCTATTTATTATTTCAGCATAAATATATTTTCTTCTTTGTTTTTTAGTTTTAAAGTTATCTCCAGCTATAACCTTGAAGAGTTCGTCATTTAAACCATTAATCCCCATCATGTTTTTAATAGTAGGTTTTATGAATTCTTCAAAGGTTGTAATTAGAGATAAAGGATTACCAGGAAGCCCAAAGAAAAGTCTATTATTAAGTACTGCGAATGTTACAGGTTTACCTGGCTTAATAGCTATAGAATTAATTTTTATTGTTGCACCAATTTCATTTAATACATCTTCAATAAAATCATAATCTCCAGCAGACACACCTCCAGAGGTGATTATTATATTAGAAGTAGACATAGCTGTAAGGATTTTTTCCTTAAGAACTTCTTTATTATCAGAAGCTATACCTAAAGATATGGCATCTATACCTAAATTTTTAAGTAAGGCCATTAAAGAGTACTCATTGGAATTTCTTATTTTACCTTTTTCAATAGGAGAGTTTATGTCCTGAAGTTCATCACCAGTTGACATTATGCATACCTTAGGAATTATGTAGGTGCGTGCACTGCTATAACCTAGGGAAGCTAAGAGTCCAATTTCTGCTGGTCTTATTACAGTTCCCTTTTTAAGTGCTAATGCTCCAATCTTTATTTCTTCTCCCATTTTTATAATATTGGTATTGGGTTTTACAAATTCAGATAGAATTATTTCATCTCCTGAATAGGATACTTTTTCTATTTGGATTACTGCATCAGCACCTTTAGGTAGAGGTGCTCCAGTCATGATTTTTATTGCTTCATTAGGTTTGAGCTTACCTTCAAAATAGTCTCCAGCTTTTATTAAACCATTTACCTTAAGATGTATACTACTATTACTGTTATTGAAGTTTAAGGTGTCATCGCTCTTTATTGCATATCCATCCATAGCTGATTTATCAAAAGGAGGTAAATTATCTTTAGAGTAGATATCTTCTGCTAAAACTCTGTTAAGAGAAGATATTAAATCTAATTTTTCAGTTCCTAATATTTTAGTTTCTTTTTTTATTATATTTAATGCTTCTTCTATATTAATCATAATTTTACCTCTCAATAAATTTTAGGGAATTAACTCTAACCTGTGGCTTTAAATTAAAGTTAAGATTAGAGTTAACATATCCTTTTTATACAATTCATAAAATACTTTTAAGTTATAAAACTTCCTTTATTGAAGTTTTTCTACATTCATCTTAGATTTAAGCTTAGTATAAGTCTCTTTTATATGATCTTCAGCAGCCTGTTGATCTTCTATTTTTTCTAACTTTATTGCACAATACTTATACTCAGGAGTTTTTGTAATAGGATCAACATGATCACTGGTTAGCTCATTACAAGCACCAACCCACCATTGATATGTCATATAAGTTGCGCCAGGTTTAGCTCTTTCAGTAACTAATGCCCTAGTTATTATACTTCCACGTCTTGATGATACACGCACAAGCTCCTCACTTTCTATTTTAAGTTTATTTGCATCCTCAGTGCTTATTTGGATATATCCAGGTTCATCTGCAAGGCTTCTTAAAGCTCTACAGTTACCAGTCATAGTTCTTGCGGAATAGTGTCCAACTTCTCTTACTGTAGAGAGGCTAAGTGGATACTCCTCATCTGGTAGCTCTCCAGGAGCTCTCCATTCAGTGGCAAATAAGTTTCCTCTGCCACTAGGTGTTGAAAATTTATTGTCTTTATATAAGTAAGGGGTACCAAGGTGATCTTCAGTAGGACAAGGCCACTGGATGCCACCTAATTTTTCTAATCTTTCATAGCTTGCGCCAGCAAAGTTTGGACATAAGCTTCTCATTTCATCCCATATTTCTTTTGTATTATTATACTTCATAGGGTATCCCATAGCGGTGGCTATTTCACTTATAATTTGCCAGTCTGTTTTTACATCTCCTTTAGGTTCCACTGCTTTTCTAAATCTTTGGAATCCTCTATCAGCACAAGAATATACTCCTTCATGTTCTCCCCAAGAGGTTGCAGGTAGTACTACATCAGCATGAAGGGCGGTTTTATTCATAAATATATCTTGAACTATTACAAGTTCTAAATCATCTAAGGCTTCCCTTACTTCTGAAGCATTTGGATCACTTTGTACAGGATCTTCACCAAATATATAGTAAGCTTTTATTTTATCTTCATGTAATATTAAGTGTGGAACCTCAGTTATACGATATCCAGGTTTATTTGGAAGGTTAACTCCCCAAGCCTTTTCAAATTTTGCTCTTAGAGCATCATCGGTAACTGATTGATATCCAGGAAATACATCAGGAAGAACTCCCATATCACAGGTACCTTGAACGTTATTTTGACCACGAACAGGCCCTATACCTACATTCGGTCTTCCGAAGTTTCCGGTTAAAAGAGCAAGGGAAGCTAGTCCTCTAACTACATCAACTGCTTGAGAGAATTGACAAACTCCCATACCATAAAGAATCATAGCATTCTTTGCACTAGCATATTCTCTCATAGCTTTTCTTATATCTTCAGCTTTAACTCCTGTAATTTTCTCTGCATATTCAGGAGTGTATTTTTCAACAGACTTTTTATATTCATCAAATCCTTCAGTATGTTTCTCAACATAGTCCTTATCATATAAATTTTCATTTATTAAAACATTTCCAAAGGCATTAACTAAGGCCATATTAGTTCCACCCTTTAGTGGAAGCCATAAATCTGAAATCCTTGCGGTTTCAGTAATTCTAGGATCTGTTACGATTATTTTGGCCCCTTTTTCCTTAGCTTTAATAACTCTTCTTGCAACTATTGGGTGAGAATCTGCTGCATTATATCCAAATACAAACAGCAAATCAGTATCTTCTATTTCAGGTATAGAATTTGACATTGCTCCGCTTCCAAGTGAAGTAGCTAGACCAGCTACTGATGGAGCGTGTCAGACTCTAGCACAGTGATCTATATTATTGGTACCGATTACAGCTCTCATAAATTTTTGCATTACATAATTTGCTTCATTTCCTGGTCCTCTAGCAGAGCCTGTACCCATAATGGAGTCGGCACCATATTTTTCTTTTATATAAGTTAATTTCTCTGCAATAAAGCTAATAGCTTCATTCCAAGAAACCTCTTCAAGTTCACCATTCTTTCTTATCATAGGTTTTTTCAACCTAGATGTTAAAAGCTTAGTGTCATTTAAAAAATCCCAACCATAATAACCTTTAAGACATAAATTCCCCTCATTTGTTCTTCCATTTGCTCCCTCAGCCCTAATTATTTTCCCATCTTCTACTACAAGATATAGTTGACATCCTGTACCACAATATGGACAGACGGTTAGCACCTTTTCTTCCATTCACCAATTCCCCCTTTATAAGAAAAAATAATATTACTTTAATAATTATAATATTTAAAATTATTATAAGATAGTATATTTTATACGTCAAATAAGGTATTAATATAAATTTATACAATTTTCTTAAGTTTTAAATAAAAGAAGCCCTTATATCTTGCTATAAGGTAAAATTATATAAATATCTAAATTTTAGCATAAAATATATAGATATATAGATATAATCAATTGATTCTACTTAATATATTATATATATTAATACAAATAAAGGATATACCATTAAAAGAGTTTTAATGGTATATCCTTATTTATCATGAAGTTTATTTATTTTTAAGTTGATTGAATTCTCTTAAGGTTATTCTGAATTCTTATATCTTCTCCATAAAATTTAGACATATCAAAGTTACCTAAAAGTCTAGAGGTTATTCTTTCAGAATAAGTTTGTAGAAGTTGCTCAAGAGAAAGATTAGTAGAGATAAGCATTTTACTTTTAGTTAAAAGCCTTTTATTTAAAAGATTGAATAGCTCTGTTTTCGAAAAGTCAGTGATATTTTCACTGCCTAAGTCATCGATTATAAGTAAATCACAATTAAATACAAGATCTTTTAGGGTTTTGTCATCTCTATATCTTATAGTTTTTAAATCACTTATTAAATCCTCTGCTGTTCTATAAACTACCAGATATCCCTTATCTAATAGTTCCTTAGCTATACAATGGGTCATAAAGGTTTTACCTGTACCTGGAGTTCCATAAAATAGTAAGCTTTCATTATGAAATCTAAAGTTATCTACATAATATATAGATTTGTTTCTTATAGCTTCTATATTTCTCCTAGGGGTAAGTTTATCCTTACTTACAGCATAGTTAGGATAAAGTGACATATCAAAGGTATTAAAGTTCTCAGCTCTTAGTATATCTGTTAGCTTAGAGTCCTTATAATGAAGTAAAATAAGCTTATGTTTAAAGCAAGAACATTTTTCCGTTATTATAAAACCAGTATCCTTACACTTAGGACATCTATATTTAAGGGTTAGGTAGTCACTATTATAGCCATTAGACACTAGCATTTCTGCTTTAGATATTCTAAGATCTGTTATTTTAGTTTTTATTCTATTAAGTTCTTCTTCTCTATTAGAAACATCCTTAAAGGATAGCATAGCAAGCTCTACAGATAAGGAGCCTATTTTTCGTTCTAAGTCTATTATTTCAGGATGCTTTTTTGAAATTTCTTTTTTTCTTGCACTAAGAGCACTGGCTTCTTCCTTTTGGATTTTCTCATAAATTTTTATTATTTGCTCTTGATATCCTCTAATCATTTTTATCCCATCCTAATAATTTTCTTTCAAGAGATTCAAAGTCGTAACTTCTTTGATCAAAGTTGTTAAAGTTTCCTTTAGTAGCTTTAGCCGTTGGTTTTTTTAAGGAGACTTTATTATCTTTAGTTATGACATCATTTAAGGATTTTATACCATCTTTATGCCAACTGCTAAGAATTCCGTCAATATATTTAAAGTCAGCTCTATTAAGTCTCTCAAAACATATTTTGCTTGCCTTTTGAATCAAGTCTACGGAGAATGTCCATTGATTAACCCATTTGTCTAGAAGTTCTTCTTGAGGCTTCATAACCTCAGAATCTTTAATTCCTAGATAAGACATAATATTTCTATATTTAACCCATTTATCTTCATGATGTTTTATGTAGGCTTGAGCATCATCCATGCTTCTAACTCCAGCATCAAACCAAGCAATAGCTACTTTCTCAAAGTATCTAGAGTCTGATTTACCCTTAGATACACAGTACTCAATTAAAATTAATATAAGTTCTGGTGAGAAGTTGAATTGAGTTTGCCAACTTAGATAATTTTCCATTTCATTAGGATTAAGAGGTCTTCCTAAAAGTCTCTCTATTTCTTTCATGGTGCCTCGAATTGAATCTTTATTTAGTTCATCTAATAGATTTACATCAGAGGATGGAAGCTTTTCTATGTTGTTAAGATCTACAAACTCTATGTTAAAGTTACCAAATTTATCAACAGGGATTAACTTTATTATTCCTTCTTCATTCCAATGATTTAAGGCATTCATTATATCTGATTCTAGTAAGTTTAAAGTAGAGGCCAAAATTGTGGAGTTAACTCCAATTTCTCCACTTAAACTATATTTAAGCATTAGAAGATATACTTTAACAAACTCTCCTCTTGCATTTGGCATAAATTTTTCTATAAATATATTACTTACAGGAGTATAGTTTAGTGATGAATTTTTAAACATAAAAGTACTCATTAACACAACCTCCTTTGTGGAGTTCCTTCAATATACTCAATTATAGCAAAGGGAAATGAATCTCTCAATAGATAAGACTTCCTATTAAAAGCATATATTACAAGAAAAATGAATAATTTCTCAATTAATAGGTTAAATTAAAGGGGAATGCAATTTTTGCGAAGAAAGGAAGATGAATCAATTGGAGCCCTATAGTAGTAGTAATATAAGTTTAAAAAAGATCTTAATAATGCTTCTTGGATTTCTAACACCATGGATTATAATCTTTTATTTTGGAAGTCATGTATTTGCCTATGGTGTATATGTCAACGATAGCTGTGTAGGATATGTAAAGCACAAAGCTTATATGAAGGATGCCTTAAAGGATATAGAAAAAGATTTAGGAAATAGATATAACCTTGCAGATATAGATAAAATATTAAAATATAATATATCATTTGTTAAAGAGGAATATTTTAATTCCACTGAGGATTTAAAGAATAACATAAAGAATTCCTTAGATAATGACATACAGATTTTAACTATGAAAAGCGATAATGTTGAGTTAGCCACTGTAGTCAATGAAAAAGAGGGGGAGGAGCTTCTAGAAAAGCTTAAGAATTCCTACATTGAAAGTAATAATATTTCAAAGGATAATTTAAAGGAAGCATCTCTTAAGAGTAATATAACTTATGAAAGTAAAAATATAAAGCTTAAGGATTTAGGAAGTCTTAATGATACATATAATAAGGTAAAAGGCACCTTGGAAGAATCTAAATATAAAAATTTAAAATTTAAAATAGATATTATAAAGGAAGAGAAAACTAAAATAGGTATACCTAGCGTAATTAAAGCGTCTAATGATATGTATATTGGAGAAAGTAAGGTAATACAAGAAGGAGCAGAAGGGGAAAAGCTTGTAAGAAAAGAAATCACTTTTATAAATGAAGAAAAAATAGGAGAAAAGGTTATAGAAGAGAAGGTTATAAAAGAGCCAGAACAAAAAATCGTAGAAAATGGAAGTAAGAATCCTATTAATGAGGAAGTAGCATTTCTTGCTCCACCATCCAGAGGTATTAATAATGTTACATCTAACTTTGGTTATAGGTGGGGAAAGCAACATAATGGAGTTGATATAGCAGGAAATACAGGTGATCCTATCTTTGCAGCATTAGATGGTACTGTTACATTTTCAGGATGGCAAGATGGTTATGGTAAAGTTTTAAAGATTAATCATGGTGATAACATTGAAACCATATATGCCCATTGTAGTGCTTTAGATAAAAAGGTTGGAGAGAAGGTATCTAAAGGCGATGTAATAGCTAAGGTAGGTAGTACGGGAAGAAGCACAGGTCCTCATCTGCATTTTGAACTTAGGGTAAAAGGGGAACCTAAAAACCCACTAAACTATATAAATAAATAGTTTATATAGTTTGAATATATCATTTAAATGATAGCAATATGTAAAAAATACATTTTTAATTAATATGAAAGTAGTATCTTAACTCATATATTTAATATAAAAGGCTAAGAACCATGTAAAAGTTAGTTCTTAGCCTTTTAGATTTAAAAAATTATAATATATAGGGCATATCATAATAGTAATTATTATTTAATAATATTATTGATAGATATAAATTTAATAGGCTAATAAAAAATTCTTGTAAGATGATAAGCCGCTTATAAATTATCTAATATAGAGTTTAAGTCTAAGACACCATATCCTTGTATATTTTTAGATAGACCTAAGTCTTTACATCCCATAGAACTTAAGGATAAAAGGTCTTTGAACTTTAGTGAGGGCTTTTTTTCTAATATTAAACTAAATACCCCGGATGCATAAGCACAAGCTATTGAAGTGCCACTTAAAGTTTTATAAGAATCCTCTAAGTGGGGAGGATAAAGTCTTGAACCATTTCTTTCAGGAATAAAGGAAGACAGTGTATTTAAGGAACAAATATTATTACATCCAGCAGATATGGTTGGCTTTTGTTCCTTTGTATTACTAGGACCATAAGAGGAAAAGGTGTATTCCTTATAACCTCCCTTAGAGGTATCCAAGCCAGAAACTGTTATACAGTTTTTTAAAAGGGAGATCCCCATAATACTTCCCTCACCTATATTACTTCCACTAGGAACAATAGGAATTAAGTCTTTTTCTAAGGCTTTATCTAAAATATTACTAAATAAAGATAATATAAAACTATTATGAGTTAATATTTCAAAAGGGAGGCAGAGAATCCTTATGTTATTCTCAGAACTTTCATTTATTAAATATTCTATAGCAAATAATATATCGGAGGAGAAACCACGTCCATTTCCGTTAAAAGCTTTCACAGAACACAGGCTTCCACCTTTTGCTATTCCTTCATAAGTACCTTTGGATGCTTTGCCATTACCACATATTACTCCAGCCATAAAGGTTCCATGGCCATTGTCATCATAGGGATATTTGTAGTTATTTATAAGATCTAAAAATAAGGTTATTTTATTAGGATTACTTAGATCGTTATGGGGAAAGATACCTGTATCTATTAGACCTATAGATATTCCTCTACCACATAAATCATGCTTACTACTTAGTCTTAAACGGTTAGCATTTTTAATACCACTACCAGTATAGGATTTTGTAGCACATAGAAAACATGGATCATCTAGGCAGATGAAGGATACCTCAGGATATTCACATATTCTTTCTAATATAGAGGGGGTTACAGTACATCCTATTATGCCTAAGGTTTTATTAGAGTTATGAATTACAGCATTTTTATACTTTGATAACTTATCTTCTATACCTTCTTGGAGTTTTTTACACTTTATTATAACCCTGTATTTAGCATAAAGTTTATTTTCAATACAGTAGATTAATTCAGTATGAAGTTTAGATTTAAAGGAAAACATAGATTACTCCTTTATAGTGATTACAGTATATTATATGATAAGAGTTACAAATGTTGATTTCAAAGTATATTAATGTATAAAAAAAGCTCAGCAAATGCTGAGCTTATTCTTCTATATTAAACTCTCTCTTACAAAGTTCAAAGAATGCCTTTGCAGTTGGTGTTAACGTCCTTTTAGAGTTTAATACTAGATATATATATCTTTTCATTGATAGGTCTTTTATTGTGCTAACATTTAATAATCCTAGCTTTTCATAATCTTCAGAAACCCCTCTAGATACTATTGAAATTCCCATGCCAGTCTTAACGAATTGTATTAAAGTATCTAGGTTATTTACCTCGCAGCAAAGATTGACTTTATTAAAGTTCAAACCTTTTTCTTCCATTATGCTTTCGAAGGTTTTTCTTGTAGCAGAATTTTTCTCTCTCATAATAAGCTTTTGTTTTAAAAATTCATCAATAGATAGCTGACTATCTAATCCAAGAGCTGGACTAGATACAACCACAAGTTCATCCTCCATAAGACAATAGCTTTTTATTTTATCATTAGTAGATATATTACCTACTATACCTATTTCACAATTTAAATCTATTAAATCTTGGATGATTTCACCAGAACTTTGTTCTAGTATATTAAATTTAATTTGTGGGTATTCATTAAAGAACTTTTTAATTAATGATGGCACTATTGTATTACAAGGTGTTGTGCTGGCACCTAAGTTTAAGGTTCCAGAGATATTATTATCAAAATTACACAAGCAACTTATTGCATTGTTTCTTGTATTTATAATATCAATTGCATAGTCTAGAAAACACTTACCAGCCGGAGTTAAGTTAACTTCTTTTGAATTTCTATCAAAAAGCTGAATACTTAATTCCTTTTCTAAGCTTGAGATATGAGAACTTATTGTTGGCTGAGAAAGATAAATATGATTTGCTGCCTTAGAAAAGCTTTTTAATTTTGCTACACTTATAAAAGCTTCTATTTGTTTAAAATCCATTTCCAAATCCCCCCTTGACGTTAAACAATATCAACTGTTTGCCCAATTTCTATGAGCTTAATTCTTTCATCCCCTATTTCCTTTAAAGTATGAAGAATTTCTTCTTTAAACTCTAAAGAAAGAATAAATGTGTCATAATGTATAGGAATCATAAATTTACTATTCATATTAGAAAACATTTCAAAACTTTGAAGTGGTGTGCAGTGCATCTTATCAAAACCTTCTGGTTTATAGCAGCCTACAGGCATAAGAGCTATATCACACTGAACTTCTTTAAATGCATCTGTATGAGCAGTATCTCCAGCAAAAAACACCGATTTATCCTTACATTTAATCATATAAGCATTACTATGGTGATTTTTTCCCAGGTAATATCTCCTTCCATCATGGTTTGCAGGTAGGGTTTCTATTACAACATCATCCTCTTCAAAAATATCATTATGTTTTAGAGTAATAACTCTTTTAAAACCTAAAAGAGAAATAAGTTTCTTATATCCTTTAGGAACAAAAATCGTTGCAGATTTATTTAACCTAAGTAAAGATAAGAAATCAATATGGTCCATATGACCATGAGATAATAATATGTAGTCTATTGATGTTGATTTTAGATCCATAGATGGTTTAGTAACCCTTCTAAAATGCCCTAGAGACCCAAGAACTGGGTCAGTTACTATGATTTTACCATATAAATTCACTACTGTGGTAGCGTGACCTATCCAATGAACTGAATTTTTTCTAATGGGATCATTTTTAGGAAATTTATAAGGTGTAAACCAATTTTTTATATTTCTACCTGTAAGTCTACATAAAAATTTTAAGTTAAAGCAAACCTTTTTTACCTTACTTAAAAGATTTACAGAAAATTTATTCATAATGTACCCTCAACTCTTATTATTAACCTTTCCACTTAAATATTACAATACCTAACACCATTATTGCAATACCGATAATTTTAGTCCAGCCAAATATTATTTTGTGAGAGTCAAAAAGTCCGAAGGCATCTATTAAAGCCGCCGCTGTAAGTTGAGCAATTAAAATTATTATTATGGCATAGGAGGGACCCATAAATTTTATTCCTTCCATAACAGTTATTGTAATTATTACGCCTAGAACACCACCTAAAAGATAGAGTTTATTAGCATCTTTTAAAGCTTTTAAATCTCCTTTTCCAAAAAACATTACTACTATAATTGTAATTAAAAAGCCTGTGCCTTGAACAAAAAGATTAGTTTCCCATGAACCAACCTTTTCACCTAGTCTTGTATTAAAGACTCCTTGAAGACTCATGGCAATTCCTGCAACTATAGAAAAAATTAAACCTAACATAGAATAAAATCACCTCAAAAGATAGTTTTCCCAATTTATAAAAAAAAACTCTAGTTTAAAACTAGAGTTAATATCCTTTATCTTGACGAAGATGATTTTTTTTATTCTTTTCTAAATATGCCTCTTCAATATCTTGAGTTGTAAAGCCCAAGGTGTGGCCAAGGCTTAGAAAATCTTCAAATAAAGTAACATAATGATCCTTTGATGAAGTTATAACTAAGTCATTTAAATCTATGTACAGATTTAAGAATTGGTCAGTTAGGCTGTATTCACTGTCTATTGTTTCCACATCTATATCGCAAAAATCTTTATCCAATCCTATAGTAAGTATAAAATGAAGACAATCCACAAACTCTTCTAGAATCACTTCCTTACTAGAAGGTTCTTTAGTGCTCCAGTATTTAAAGCACCTAGTTTCGTTTGCTAGTTCCCCAAGCTCAACTTGTAAAGCTAAAATCCTCTTTGGTGAAATGGAGAAGTTATCAAGATTATGCTCAGTTAAAATCCTATCATTTAATTCCTTTTGAAGCTGAAATAACTTTTGTAAGTTCATAAAATAAGGCCGCCTTTCTACCATTATTGTACCCAAAATATATTTTAGCTTATATAATAAAAATTGAAAAGTTTTGGAAAACGATTACTCGGTATAAATTTTTATTTTGTATAAAATTCTAAAAAGTTTTTAATGGATAACTTCTAACAATTATGTCTTTTTTCCCACTAGTAGCCTTCCAAAGTTCTATTTTATCTATTTTGGCTACTTTTAGAAGATTTGCATTCCTGTCTAAGAAGTTATTGGCAGAATCCTTATTAAAAGATCCCTTAGAAGAATTATTTGAGTTGGTTAAGGATATAAATATGTCATCATAATCCATAGGCATTCTAACATTAAAGCCATGGATTCTTAAGGTGTCATAGAATAGTCTTGATAGTCTTTTTATATAGCCTCTTGGCTCTATTTTTAAGTTAAAGGTCCTTATAGGCTCATAAAAGAATATTTCTTCATTTAGCTCAATTTTAAATCTCTTATAGGGCTTTAATATATCCATAATTATAGAATCAAGCTTATCTAAGTTAGGATTATCTAAAACCTGAAGAGGTATATGAAGCATTGGAAGATTTCTATTTAATCTATATTTTCTGCAAAGATTTTTTTGCACAGGCTCTAACTTTTTATAAGACTCTTCATCAATCAATGCTACAAGATAGTATTTCATATTACGGCGCCCCCATGTTTTAAATTTTGAAAATTTATAATTTATTATATCATACATTATAGTATGTTCATATATGTGGAAAAAATATAGAAAATAGGTAGGTATAAAAACATATATTTAAACTAATAATAATCATGTACTCAATAAATAATAAACAGATAGAAAGGATGATAGAAATGGATCATAACAATAGCATAGGATGCGTAGTTAATGAATGTAAATACCATTGTAAAGATGATAATTATTGTACATTAGATAAGATTGAGATAGTAAAGCATGAATCTAATGCAAAATCTGTGCAATGTACAGATTGTGGAAGTTTTGAATTAGATAAATAGAGATAACAATTAAAGAGAATAAACAAAGGAATTCACTTATGATAACATAATTGGATTCCTTTTTTTTGTATTTATATATAATTTAGAGAAATTTAATTGCTATAATAATAATATTTTTGTACATATTTACAAATTATATTAAAAAAAACATTGTAAAACTACCCTCATATTATGATATAATGGGGGTTATGAAGAAAGATAATTTTAAGATGTAAAGTCTTAGATAAAGTTAAAGAAAATTTAGTGAAATTTAATTTATAGAATATAAGTGTTTTTATGATAGAGAAAAATAAAATTTAGTAATAAGGGTGAAGTGCATGGAAAAGTTGGTTATAAATGGAGGAAAGTCTCTTTTTGGGAGCATTGATATAAGTGGAGCTAAGAATGCAGCGGTAGCTATATTACCAGCAGCAGTGGCAGCAGGAGAAGGAAAGTGTGTAATTGATAATATACCTGATATAGCAGATATAAACTGTTTAGAGAGAATAGTTGAAAGTTTAGGTTGTACTGTAGAAAGAAACGGAAATTCATTAACAATAGATAGTACAACATTAAATAATTTAGATGCTTGCACAGAAGATGTAAGAAGAATGAGGGCTTCTTATTATCTTATAGGAGCATTATTAGCTAGATTTAAAAAGGCAAGAGTTGAACTACCAGGGGGATGCCCAATAGGGGTTAGACCTATAGATCAACACATTAAAGGGTTCGAAGCTTTAGGAGCAGATGTAAAAATAGAGCATGGAGCAGTAGTAGTAACTGCAGAAAAGCTTAAGGGAGCAAATATCTTTTTTGACGTTGTTACAGTAGGAGCAACTATAAATGTAATGATTGCAGCAACTCTTGCAGAAGGAGTTACAACTCTTGAAAATGCAGCAAGAGAACCTCACGTAGTAGATGTTGCAAACTTTTTAAATGCAATGGGAGCAAATGTTAAGGGTGCTGGAACGGATATAATAAGAATAACTGGAGTTGAAAGTCTTAAGGGATGTAACTATAGTGTAATTCCAGATCAAATTGAAGCTGGTACATTTATGATAGCAGCAGCTTCTTGTGGCGGAGAAGTTAGAGTAAGTAATGTTATACCAAAGCACTTAGAGTCAATAACAGCAAAACTTACAGAAATGGGAGTAGAGGTTATTGAAGAAGATGATTCAGTTATAATAAAGTCAGATAGAAACCTAAAGGGAGTAAACATAAAGACTGCTCCATATCCAGGGTTCCCAACAGATATACAACAACCTATGAGTACTATACTATCTGTAGCAAAGGGTAGAAGTATAATTAATGAAAGTATATGGGAGAGTAGATTAAAGCATGTTGATGAGCTTAAAAAGATGGGAGCTAACATAAAGGTAGAAGGTAGAACCGCCATATTAGATGGAGTTGAGAAGCTTACTGGAGCTATTGTTAAGGCTACAGACTTAAGAGCTGGTGCTGCAATGGTAATAGCAGGACTTATAGCAGATGGAACTACAGAAATCTATAGCATTGAGCATATAGATAGAGGATACCCTCATATAGAAGATAAGTTTAAAAGCTTAGGAGCAGATATACATAGAGAAACAGAGTAATGGGGGATTTGTATGAAATTTTGTTCTTTATATAGTGGAAGCAGTGGGAATAGTATATTTCTATCAACAGATAAGACCAAAATTTTAATAGATGCAGGAATGGCAGGTAAGCATTTAGATTCTGCATTAAAAGAGATAGAACAAAATCCCAATGAAATTGATGCTATATTTATAACTCATGAGCATATAGATCATATTAAAGGGGCAGGTATAATGTCTAGAAAGTATGATATTCCTATATATGCTAATGAGGGAACATGGATTGCCATGGAGAAAAAAGTTGGAAAAATAAAAGAAGATAACATAAGAGTAATTAAAGATAAATGTATAACTATAAAGGATATGGATATTGTGAATTATAATATTTTTCATGATGCTGCTTGTCCTGTAGGATATACAATTAAGTGTGGAAATAAACAGGCTAGTGTAACAACAGATCTTGGATGTTTTACCAGTGAAGTTAAAGAGAATATAAAGGACTCTCAAGTTTTATTACTTGAGAGTAATCATGATGTTGAAATGCTAAAGTTTGGACCATATTCCTATGATCTTAAGAGAAGAATTTTAAGTGATGTAGGACATTTATCTAATGAGGCTTGTGGAAATGCATTATTAGAGTTATTACAAAGTGGTAGAAAAAAGGTTGTACTTGGACACTTGAGTGAAACAAACAACCAGCCAGACTTAGCATATGAGACAGTACTTTCGGTCCTTAGAGATAATGGAGTATTAATAGGCAAGGAAGTTGAAGTGTCTATGGCTCATAGAGGTAAACCAAGCAGTTATATAGAGTTTTAGGAGAGAATGAACGTATGAAGAATGTCTTTAAAATATTATTAGTCTTTATAGTGGTATCTATATCTTTTGTATCTTTAGGAGCATGCTCTAAAAAAGATAAAATAAGTTCTAATAATAAGGAAAGACTAAAAAATATAAAAATGCCATTAGAAAACCAAGATGCATTAGAATTAGATGTATACTTTGATGGATGTAAGTCAGATGAAAAGGTGGAAGTAGTTAAGGAAGAACTTATATTACCTAAGGAAGAAGTATTAGGACAATATATTATGAATGCCTTAATTAAGGGTCCATCTATAGAGAGTAATCTTAAACCTATATTCCCAATGGATACTAGGCTTCTTAGTTTTTCAATTAAGGATAATATTGCAGTAGTTAATTTAACTAAAGAGGCTGTTTTAGAGAGAAGTAAAACTAAAGAAGAAGCATGTATAAGATCTGTGGTAAATACCTTAACTCAGCTTCCCGCAGTAGATATGGTTAAGATTTTAGTTGATAATAGTGAGGTAGAAACTTTAGGTGGGAACTATAGTATTATTTCTCCAATAGGAAAGGATGATACCCTTGTCAAACTTAACAAACAATAAATTTTCTTGTGAAGAACATATTGATATGGCTATAGATGATTTTCTTGTAGAAGAAGAAAGATTTCCATCTATAGATAAAACTTCAAATAATAAGTGTGACTATTGTAGTAATCGTGCTATATATATAGTTGGGGACATTGAGTAAATAATATGTATAACTAGAAAATTAAAAAGCTATTTCTATAAACATGTAATTTATTTGTTTAAGTTAAAGCTTTTGAAATTCTTAGATTAAGCCTTAAGTTATATAGGACATTAAAGTTATAAAATCATAGAATAGATAGGTTATATTATTAAGTGAATAGTAGATATATGAAAATTATTGTAATATTATAGGGATTTTATTATAATGATTAGGTAATGAATTACAATTAAAGAGGAGAGAGTAAGTAATGAGTTTATATAAGCAATGGACAGATATGGTTGTTAATTATGTAAGAACAAGAGGAGAAGAAGCTTTTTGGGAAGAGTATAGCAGTATAGAAACTAAGATATATACTGAATTATTAGCTAGTCATAAATCAGCAGTTAAGACTAACATTAAGGCTTTAGCAGATAAGTATGAAACAACTTCTGAGTTCGTAATGGGATTTATCGATGGAGTAAATGATAGCTTAGTTAATCCAATGGATTTAGAAGCTTTGACTGAAGAAAGTGAATTAGAATTAGCATTAGACTTTGAAAAGTTATACTTTAATATGTTAGATGCTAAGGCAGAGTATTTATATGAGTTACCACAATGGGATGGAATATTCTCTGCAGAGAAGAGAAAAGAAATCCAAAAACAATGGAGAGCATCTAAGACAGTAGTTAATGAAGAAAAAATAGGAAGAAATGACCCATGTACTTGCGGAAGCGGTAAGAAATACAAGAAGTGCTGTGGTAAATAATATTTTTTAAAAGAAGGTCTTACACTATGTGTAGGACTTTTTTGCTATTCAAAAGTAAAAAAATGGAAAAAGGATGTGCAGTATGAATATAACTCTAATATCTGTAGGAAAATTAAAAGAAAAGTATTTAAAACAAGCCATAGAAGAGTATAGTAAGAGGCTAAGTAGATATTGTAAGTTAAATATAATAGAGCTTTCAGATGAACAAACTCCAGATAACGCATCTGAAAAAGAGGAACTTATAATAAAAGATAAAGAAGGAGATAAAATCCTTTCTCAAATAAAGGACACAATGTTTGTTATAACTTTAGATCTAAAAGGAAAAATGTTATCCTCAGAAGAACTTGCTTCATTTATAGAGGACTGTGGAGTAAGGGGAAACAGTAACCTGTGCTTTGTCATAGGAGGAAGCCTTGGACTTAGTGATAAGGTAATAAAAAGAGCTAATTATAGCCTTTGCTTTAGTAAAATGACTTTTCCACATCAACTATTTAGGGTTATGCTTTTAGAGCAGATCTACAGAGGGTTTAGGATAATAAATGGGGAGCCGTATCATAAGTAAGTACGGTTTTTACTAAAATTGGATAATTAAATTAATAGATGTATTATTCCAACAATAAGTTTTAATGAGTCTTAATACCTTGTAATTTATATAATAAGTTTAATTATATACTATGAATGAGAAATTTAATTCCATTTTTTTATAATACATAGTTAGACTACCCCTATGCAACTTTCATGGTTTTAAAAATAGCCTCAATGGGCACATTGCTTTGAGCACATTCATAAATCCATTGAATATTATATTTTTGACTTCATTTCTACAAACTATCAATCCTTTACTAAAAGAATCATTAGCCTTTTCTTGGATTGAGCAATAAATATGAGTTAAAGAAATTAAGAATAGTAGTCTGTCAATGTATTGTGTAGACCTTACTTGATAAGTGTTTAATCCAAGATTATTTTTTGTTTGTCTAAAGAATATTTCAATAGGCCATCGTTTACTATAATATTCAAGGATTGTTTGGGTATCAAGTGCAATATCAGTGCATAAGAAAGTGTGCAATGCACCTTCTTTCTTAAAAGAGTTTTCAGGCCAACAAAATAAAACTACCGCATTATCAATACCATTAAGATTACCTTCATAACGATAAACCCAATATTTATAATTATTTACTGTAACAAGGCAAACATCATTCTTTTCAATATATTGAGTAAATTGTTTAATTTGAATTCCAATCCCTTTCGGGTAAATAACTCGGTTAGTTTTTAATGCACCAATAAGATAATAACCTTTTTTGAAATGAGCATTTATGACTTCTCTAATGTTTTTAGAAAAAGATATATCTGAAACTATATTAAAGGAGTTGATGAGTTTGGATACAGCGATAGAAAAAGCTGAACAAAAAATCGAATACTTAAGTAGTGATGAAGAAGCTATGAGAATATATTATGAGAGAGAAAGATCATTGCATGAAAGAGCGAATATGATTAGCTCAGCAGAGGAAAGAAAAGCAATAGAGATAGCTAAAAACTTGATAAACATGAAAATTCCAGTGAATCAAATAATTTTAGCAACAGGACTAACTGAGGAAGAAATTAATAGAATAAAGTAATTTGATTTTTATATAGGATAGACTTTGGGTGATATGTTTTCTAGAAAACAGTTAACTTGAAGTTATATTATTTTTTTATAAAAATATAATGAAAACTTAAGCCAGCAATGAATTTTACTCAAGATATTTGTAATTATACCGCTAAAGAGAGAAAAATAATCCATAAGAATCTATAATATATAGACAATAATATATTCAAATACCTAATGAAAAACCCAATTCTAAAGCAATCAACAGAATATAATGATAATAGAATTTCATTATATGTAGGACAGAATGGGAAATGTGGAATAACAGGCAAAAAGCTTGAAATTAACTATATGGAAATACATCATAAGATACCTAAAACATTAGGTGGCAAAGATGGAGATTGTATCAAAGTCTTACCTATTCCTATAGTAAGTGCTACCCTTTTTAAGATTGATTGTAGAGAATAAAGGCAATTAGTTACAATAATAAATAAAAAAGTTTTAGTAAGAAGACATAGATCGTACCACACAGTAAAAATATTGATAATTGTAAGATTTGAAATGTAAAAGGTAAAATATTTACACAAGTTTATTAGAGTGCTAAAATTAAATGAGATATTAAAAAGGGAGAATAAAGATGTTTAATTTTTTTAAGAAAAAGCAAGCAGAAAGTATTAGGGAAGTAGAAAGTCATATTTTTAGTGATGACCTATGTAGAAAAGCAATATGTTCTAATGCCTTATTTCAAAATCCATCCTTATTTTTAGATATGAAGCTCACGGATGAAAATAGGGATGAGTTCTTAGAAAATAATTTTTTGAATCTGAGGTATACTGGTGGCACCGAATGGTATTGGAATAAACAGAAGAATCAATTTATACCTGCAATGAAAGAAGCTTTGCAAATAGGCTATGATATAGTGGACAAGTTATCTTATAAAGCTACATTTGATAGCTTTGCAGAGGGAGGATTGACACATGCATGGGATATCATAAGAATGGTTGGCATAACACAAGATGCCTATACGACTAGCTACATCGATTTATCATTAGCACAAGAAAAAATAGCATTCTTAGGCAAAAAACTAAGTGAAAACTATACTTCTTGGGAGGAAATTGCTACAGATTTTATCAAAGGAAAATTAGAGTTTAATGACTTGAAAGAATTAGAAGGACAGGATATTAAAATTTTTGCAGATATTGAAAACATTTTAGTGATGGTAGACTTCTTATTTAATGATAAAGATACACCTTTAAAGAAGACATTATTTGAGGAAGATGAGGACTTAGCTCAAACTGGAGAAAATATTCTTGGACCTATCGTATCAGTTTCTCAAAGAGCTAGAAATATGATGAAGGTATATAAAAAGGTATATGGATGGGAGCCTTTTATTTTAATAAATGAAAACATTGATAATGAAAGAGATGAAAATACATATCGATTTGTGAAAGAGAAACTGGAACTTCAACCCTCGGAAGAAATCATTTTTATGCATGTGTATACCCACAAGAAACCTGAGAAATCAGAAGTACAATTGATTTTAACGAATCAGCACATCATCAGCTTTTTAGTTGAAGAAAAAAGATATATTTATATACCACTTGAGGAAATACATGAAAGCAGTTTAGCTATAAGAGGTTATGCTAAAGAATTATTTATAAATGAATATAAAATGATTGACTGTTTTTGCATAAATTCAGAGGAAGAGATATCTTCTTATTTAGAAATTGTATATGATCTTGTAGTATTCGTAAGGAATAAGGAGGAATAAGAGGGTAGGAGTTTAACATGATAGAAGCAACAATAGAGTAAAGTTTAAATAAAAATTCTTGTCTTAACTTAAATTATTATATAAAATAAATAGATAAAAAACAATGAGGAGGAAAAAAATGTTAACAATTGGAACGGGAATGGCTGTTATAGGTGCAATAGGATTTATTGTGGCAATCTGGATTTTATTTGGATATCTTTATTTCAAAAAAGGAAGTGTAAAAAAAGGTTTCTTACTTTTAATTATTTCTTTGCTACTTGTAGCCAGTGGTGTAGTTGTAGGTATACAGGGAGAATGGAATAATGCAGCAAAGGGAATAACACTATCAGAAGATGTGATTCAAATTATTGAGAGCATCAGTGTAGAGGATGCGACACAAGAGCAACAAGCAAAAGTAGGGCAGAGCGTATACTTGAAAATTAATGAAGAGGATTGGACAAAATACGAAGATAAAATTAGGGAATATTATGTAGCATGGCAAAAAAGCTTAAATGATAAGGTGGATAAAGATGTGCTTAAAACAGAATTTGAAAATTTAAGACAGAAAGCCCTTTTGAATTAAGCAATGAGGAAAAAGGTTATACATATAAGAATAGCAGGTGTTAGTAGTACGGGGAACCGTATCATAAGTAAGCCTCCAAATTTTATATTTGGTCAGGTGAACTTACTCCTATGAGCGCAGGCGAGTAGGAGTTTCATATAAGTAAGTGAGATTTTTAGTCTTAGGTATTGATTTAACATGCCTAAGGCTATTTTTATTACTAAAAATACCGTATCATAAGTAAGGGCATATTTACAAATTATGTTATAATAAATAAGTAATATTTTTAAGTGAAAGGTAAATATGAATTTGTCTGACTTCATATTATGCTCATAATATGTATTAAAAGATATCATATCGTTTATAAGTGCAGAACCAACGCTTTGTCTCTGATACTGAGTCAGTACACTGATTGGACCAAAATTCAAAACAGGCAAAGTTTTACTAGATGTTTTAACTGTCGCTTCGTTGAAAATAATATGTTATACAACCACAAGTTTTATCCTCATTGGTTATCGTCTCTGTATCTGTGTGTCTGGCTCTTTGATAACGAATATATTCATTTGCAGCACCTTGATAATTGTTTCCTGTTTGCACTTGGGGCAGAAGAAAGGGAAGTTTTTTAGTTCTGTATCTTCTCGTGCCATAGTTCTTTTTTTCCATTGCATATCGGACACAACAAAAAAATTTCATTATTCATGACACACCACCTCGAGTTTTAAGTAATTACCCTTGTCAAATAAAGCATCTTACAAAAGTACTATAATCCAATTGATTCAAGCCATTCAAAAGTTTCTTGAGCAATTTGGAAAGGGTGACTATAGTGTAAAAAATGTGTTCCATCATACAAAACAACTTTATTTTGCTCATGTTGGTTTGTTATATCAAGATGCAGTTGCTCCCAATTTTTCACTTGCTTACATGATTGTTTTGAAAGAAAAAACAAAGCGGGTATTGTGTCTGCAAATCTCATATTATAAGCCGATTTAAAATTTTGGGTCATGTTCTGCAATTCATTTAAAATTGTATCGTTAGAATTATTTTGTAAATATAATTGTTTAAAAAGAGTTGATTCATCATTCGACCAATTTACACCTTCTATGGAAGGAAGAAAACTTGAAGGTTTGTTAGCTCTTAGCTTTAGCAATCCACTCTTCATTAAGAAACGAGTCATTTTTAGTAAAAATATGTTTATTTTTTGGGTATTCAAAACATCTATTTGTTTAGGGACAGAAGAATCTATGCCAATAAAAGCGATTACTTCATTGGGATATTGATTGGAATAATATAACGAATAGATTCCAGACATGGAGTGACCCATTAAAATATATTGCTTGTGATGAAACTTTGAAACTATTTCGTGTATTTCACAAACAATGTTTTGAATTGTTCTTTCCTTATTGATACAATCACTGCAACCATATCCGAAGTTTTCAATAACTAAGATTTTATATTTTTCTGCTAATAGATTAGAAAGTGCTTTGAATTCTAAAATCGGCGATAGTACACCTGCACCATGCAATAGAACAATTAGAATTTCGCCCTCCCCAAGTAATTGTGTTGATATTTTGTTTCTACCAATGCTAATAAATTCTGTACTAGTCATACGCTTTCAATCCTTCCTTTTACAATTTTTATTCATTCAGTATGTATGTATTATCTAAAAATAAAACTGCTCTAAGGCAATTTTATTAAGAAATTATATTTGTCGTATTTTCCATAATTATTTTAATTGTTTCGTTATCTAAAAGAGGAATACCCATTTTTTCTGTAATTTCTTTAATAAAGAAAAGTTTATCCATATTTTCTTTTATCGATGATGGGTATATCATTGGCAATGTCCAGAAATTTGTCAAAAAAGTTATCAGTTGTGAAAGTAGTTTAGGATACTCTGTTTTGATAGAGCCGTCTGCTACACCTTCTTCAATAATTTCTTGATAAAAAGGTTCAATTATATTTCGATTATTATCAATTAGCTTTTTCAAGAAGGCTGGACTTTGAAGAGCTTGTACTGACATAATATTTATTTTATTTCTATCGCCACTTTCCGTAGAAAGTATCAGTATCAGTTTAAGTTTTTCAAGACCAGTTAAACTTGTTTGTTTCCTCACCTTCTCAAAAGGATTGTTGTCAAAAAAAAGTTTATCTCCTAACGCATCTAATACTTCTTCTTTTGACTTGAAATGATGGTAAAACGCACCACGAGTCATGCCACCCATATTTTCTACAATATCTAAAATAGTGGTTTGCTCATATCCTTTTTCCAAAAAAAGATGAAGTGCTGCATCAAGTATTTTTTGCACGGTTTCTTCAGGATATTTATTTCTTGGCATAAATGCACCTCTTTTCATACATTCTGTATGTTTGTAGTTTAGCAAAGATAAACCCTTTTGTCAATGGATAAATACACAGTGTATGTAATGTGAAAACTAAAGGTATACCAAAAATTTGAACTGTTCTATGATGCCTGTGGTTTTTGCCATTTGAGGCATAAGCCCTCTAATCGCTCGTTGCGGCTTTGTAGATTTCAAGCAATTGGGAATAGAACTTGTCGGACAAAAGTAAGCTGCTATAACCAAACTTATATAAATAACAACAAGGTTCGTTATAATTAATTCAAGCATATCCAATACCATCCTCTAACTATGATGATATATACACCAATAGTCCAAGGGGGATAAAGTGCTCAAAACCCCCGTAGCCATCCACTACGGAATTCTTAATTTTTACTTTAGAATTATACCATAATTATGTAGAATACTTACAGAAAAATAAAATGGAAAAAACTCATTTGCAGTAATTACGGAGAACCCTACCATAAATGACGTAGATCTTTTTATAATGATAAAAATTGTAAGCATATATTATAATATTGAACACTCTTACTTTAGCAATACTGGTGAGAGTGTTTTTATTTTGAGGAGACAGTAACGATGCTAGAATTAAGCTATTTAAAGGAGCGTGAAGAGGTAAGATTCTTGCAAAAGGAGGTACAAGAAACTATTCAAGGCATATTGCAAATATTAGACACCCAATATGGTGCTGATAGAAATAAATATGAGGGTGATGGAGCCTATGTCATAGCTCTAGAGGAATAGAAAGACTTTGAAGAAATAAAGTACAAAACAATATAGAAATGATTATTATATTTTCTGTAAATAATAGGAACGTTATAATACTTATGAGCACATAATACATATATTTTGCCATTTGAAAAGTATTTATATTCCAAGGGTATATTTTAAAGGGGGAAATGTGTATGTCAATTGAAATAAGAAGCTATACAAGGGAAAAAGGATATTCCCATGATTTTCGAAAAGTGTGTGATTTTTTGATTCGTATAAATCAGAATAAAGTCATTACACCTAATTATTTATGGGCAAGATGGGTGTGGCAATTTGGACCATATATGAGTAGGAGTTTCATATAAGTAAATGAGGTTTATAAGCTTAATTATTAATATAAACTGCATAAGATAAACACTAATATATAAATATATATTAAGTAGTGTATATGTTGTGAAGTTAATATGATGATAGTAGAATAAAGAGAGTAAATTAATTGAGGTAAATTAAATATGAATAATAAAAAATATGTAATAGGTGAATTTGCAGCAATAAATCAAATTTCTACACGTATGCTAAGGCATTATGATAAGATAGGGCTAATAAAACCAAGTGAAAGAAGCAGCAATGGATATAGATATTATTGTGAAGACCAGATAGATAAAATATCAAAGATAAAAGTCCTTAAAAATTGTAAATTTTCTTTAGAAGAAATAAAGAATATAATAGATAGTGATAATAATGAAACTTTAAAATTCTATGGAATAAATAAAATAAGAGAAGTATCAGATATAAATGATAATTATAATAATGCCATTAAGAATTTAAGAAATTTAATAGGTAAAGAAGAAGAGGAAGGGTATTCTAGTACTAATATTTATGAAATATCTCTAACTAATAAAAATTCATATAAAGTACTTGTTTTTAATGAAAGGGTAAATGAGGAACAAATTGAGGTTGCTTTTACTAATATATTTAATTTTATAAATAACAATAATATAGTTGTTAAAGGAAGTTCAATTATTCTAAATTTTACAAGTGAAATGGATGATAAGTATTATAAAGTGGCAGCACAAATTGATAAAGAGATAGATGAAAATTTATATAGTACAATAACAATAGCTGGTGGACAGTATATTTCTACTATGCATTATGGTGGATATAATAATATTGGGCATGGGTATAACAGCCTTATTAAATATGCAGAAGAAAACAAATATAAAATATCAACTTTATTTTTGGAAAAATACTTGGTAGATAGCAAATACACATATACAGAAGAAGAATATATAACAGAAATATCAACTTTAATTTTAGATATTCCTTGACATTAACATAGTGTCAAGGAATATTATTTTTTTAGGAGGTAGAGATAACATGAAAAAATCAATTATATTTTGCGTAATTATAATTTCAGTCGGCTTTATTTTTCTAAAAAACTATAATCATAAGGGACGGGATGATATGAGTTATAAAATGATTTCAGAAGAAAATAAACATGAAGGTACTTGGTTAATATGGCCCCATAAATATGCATATGGAGATGAGTATAAAGACGAAGTTGAGGAGATATGGGTTAAAATAACTCAGGCATTGCATTTACAAGAAAGAGTTCATATAATTGCCTACAATGAAAAGGAAAAGATAAGAATAACTAATTTGCTTGATACAAATGGAGTAAATATGAATAGCATAGATTTTACTATAGCAAAGTCTAACGACTTTTGGGTTAGAGATACTGGACCAATTTTTGTTAAGGATGAAAATGGGTGTTTTATAATAGCAGATTTTAAATTTGATGGATGGGGTAAGAAGGCTAAATATAGACATGATGATGAAATTCCTAAAAAGGTATCAACTGAAAAGAACATTAAAATAATAGATATAAATGATTTTGTATTAGAAGGTGGTTCAATAGAAATTGACGGGAATGGAACATTTATGGGCACGAAAAGTTCTATTATTAGTAAGAATAGAAATGAAAAATTAACAATTGAAAAAGCAGAAGAGCATTTATCTAAATATTTAGGAGTTAAGAATTTTATATGGCTAGATGGTGTAGTAGACGAAGATATAACTGATGCACATATTGATGGAATAGCAAGATTTGTTGATGATAAAAGAATATTAACAGTGTCAAGGGAGGAGTTTGGGGAACTATATGAGGGGATAAACATGGATGACTATGACAAAATTAATAATGCTAAAAATATAAACGGTAAACAATATGAAATAATAGAAATGCCATTAACTAAGAGTAATCCTAGAGGCTTAGAATATAAGGGTTCATACTTAAATTATTATATTGGAAATAGTGTTGTATTATTACCAGTATATAACAATGAAAATGATAAAGTTGCAATAGATATAATTTCAAAGTTATATAGAGAAAGAAGAGTTATTCCAATAGATGTTAATAGTTTATACAAGTATGGTGGGATGATACATTGTATAACTCAACAACAGCCTAATTAATAATCTCTTATTGGAATGCTTAAATTCAAAACTGATTTTATTAAGTTCTCAGAAGTAGCAAGATATTTAACAGGAAGTACACTGTAAAACAGTGAAAATTATTATTTTGAGTACATGAAATAACCTAGTGAAAATACTTAAAATTAGATAGCAAAATACAGGAAGATTTATTACTTTTAGTAATGCTAAAATCAAAATATAAAATAAACTTTTACAAGGAGTGGAATTATAATTATGAGTAAATTTGGCATTATTAATTGTTATAATGAAAGTAAGGAATGTACTAGCTTTGGGTGCTTTAAAGCCTTTAATGAAAGAGTAGCAGCTTTTGAGAATTATGATAAAGATTCTGAAATAATATCTTTTGTTCACTGTAATGGTTGTGGTCAAGATTCTATAGCTCAGGTACTAGATAGAGCAAATAAAATGAAAACAAAAGGTGTAGACACTATACATTTAGCTACATGCATAAAGCTTAAGTGTCCTTTTTATAATCAGTTTATTGATTCTCTAAATAAGGAATTTAATATAATAGGTTATACACATGATGTTTAGTAAAAATTAAATTATAAGATTAGAAATGTATAGCATAAGTTTAGTTAAGATCTTAAGACCTTATAATAGATATATAAATGCTTTTAGGAGATGGTAATTATGCAAGGAAACATAGTAATATCTGAAGAAGAGAAATGGAATACAGTAGTAAGTTGTAATAAACATTATGATGGTATATTTTACTATGCAGTGAAAACAACAGGTATTTTTTGCAGACCATCATGTAAAGCTAAGACACCATTAAAAGAAAATATATTGTTTTTTAATAGTATAGATGATGCTATCAAAAAAGGTTTCAGACCATGTAAATTATGCAGACCTGATATAAAGGAACATAATTTTGAGCCTAATAAAGAATTAATTGATAAAGTAAAGGAAAGGTTAAATCAGAATTATAATAAACCAATTAATTTTGGATTTATTTCAAAGGAATTTGGCGTTAGTATTAGTCATTTAATAAGGTTATTTAAAGAGTATACAGGACTAACACCTAGAGAATATATATTACAAATAAGAATAAATAAAGCAATGGAACTATTAAGTAAAAGTAATGATACTATTTTAGAAATCGCATACGATGTAGGATTTAAAAGCATTTCTAATTTCTATAAGTGTTTTAAGCAAGATACAGGTATAGCTCCTAAGGAGTATAGAAAAAGAAATTGTGTAAATAAGTGAAAAGTATAACAGATAATAAAAGCTTTATTGGAGGTGTCCTTATGAATAAAAAGTATTATGGTTATTATAATTCACCTATTGGCATATTAGAAATAATTTGCTCTGAGGATGCAATACTATCAGTAATGTTTGTGGACCAAGAAAATTATGTGATGGATAAAGGAAATGAAATATTAGAAAATACTATTATTCAGTTAAATGAATATTTTAATGGAAGTAGAAAAGAATTTAACTTAAGGTTTTCATTATCTGGAACTGATTTTCAAAAGAATGTATGGAATGAACTATTGAAGATTCCATATGGAGAAACTTTATCTTATAAGGACTTAGCCATTAGAATAGGAAATGAAAAAAGTGTTAGGGCAGTGGGAAGTGCAAATGGTAAAAATAAAATATGGATAATAGTACCTTGTCATAGAGTTATTGGGGTTAATGGAAGTTTAAATGGGTATGCTGGTGGTATAGATAGAAAGCAATGGCTTTTAAACCATGAGAAGTAGAAATAGTATAAAGTATACTTATATAAACAACAAAACAGATTATTCAATAATAAGGCTTAAAAAAGCCTAGGTTATATCTGTTACAATTTTTATAGTTTAGATATATTTAATAGGTGTGAAAATAGTAATAATGTTTTAATGACAGTATATACGTGGGATAATAAACATCCTTTAAAATACCCCATTAAGTGGACTATATACAGTGTTTCTACCTGTGTCCACTTGATGGGGAACTAAATTTTTTATATTAACTATTATAATACTCTTGTAGAGGTAAGGAATGAAAATACAGAAGTACGTTTAACAGTGTTATCCCATACACGATCATAAATTTTACTTATTTGATTTGCAATTAAAGGTGCAACCTTAAATAATCCAGGTACACAGTTGTAGGATGCTACAACATAAAATACAGTGGGTCTATCATTGTTTTGATAAAGTTGTAAACCTGCATAATATTTATTGTATTTTGATAATAAATATTCATTAAGATTTTTACTGAAATCTATATAAGAGCACTCTAAACCTGGCTCAACAATAACTTTATTTACATTATATAATATATTTTTACTCTGCATAATGAAACACCCCCAGAGAGTTATTTAATTATAATGTATAATATGTGAAATACAAATTCAGTGTTCATAAAATAATAGGAATTATAGGAACTTTGTGCAATACACCATTAGAAATTGTAACTTTAAGTTGCAAAGTAAGATTGAAAAATAGGGGTTTTATAAGTGATAATGAATAATCCAAGGATAGCTTAACTATCTTTGGATTATTCATTATTATACTATAAAGTTATGATATCACTTTGAGTGTAATCTAATGTAACAGCGGCTTGGTTAAAATGAATTTCATAAAGAGATAAATGTTCTCCAAACTCATTTATTGTGATTTCATAATCAGAGATTTTCTTTATAAATTCATCCTTTAAATCAAATATGGTTAAATGACTTTTTTCAATGGTTGCATTGTTAACTCTAACATGTTCATTTCCAATATGAGGTATAGTGGTAAATGCTACTAGATAATTTTTAGCAAACTCCTCAACCTTTGAATTATCTGAGAATGTTGAAAAGTATACTATTCCTTTCTTTGAAATATTGTAGTAAAAATTAACGATTCGAACATTTGGAATATTATCTACACTTGTTGCTAAAGCTAACTCCTTTTGACATAACATAATCCTATTAAATTCTTGTGAAAAATTCATTTGTAATCCTCCTATATATTATGTATATTATTTCTAATAGATTAAATATATCACAGTGAATATGACCACATTATGTCAAGGTTATAAAATAAATGTATACATGATTTCAAGGAGAGATATTATTGAAAATAGATAGATTAATATCCATTATTATGGTGTTACTAAATAATGAAAGAATGAGTGCAATAAAATTAGCTGAGATGTTTGAAGTTACACCTAGAACGATTTATAGGGATATAGATACAATATCTTTAGCAGGGATACCAATAATTACTTATACTGGGGCAAATGGCGGTGTTAGTATAATGCCTGAATATAAAATTGATAAAAAATTTTTTACTGCTTCAGATATATCAACACTTTTAATGGGGCTTTCTAGTGTTTCAACAACATTATCCAATAAAGAAGTTATAGGAACTTTGGAAAAAGTAAAGAGTTTACTTCCGAAAGAACAATTTAGAGATATGGAGTTAAGGTCAAATCAAATAACAGTTGATCTTACTACGTGGATGGGGAATAAGAGTTTTCAACCAAATCTTGAGAAAATAAAAAGCGCTTTAAATGATACTAAGCATTTATCATTTGAATATTATGGTGGTAATAGAAAAAAAGATAAACGTTGTATAGAACCATATAAATTAATATTGAAAGAAAATAACTGGTACTTACAAGGATATTGTACTTTAAGAGAAGATTTTAGAGTATTTAAATTATCTCGAATTTCAAACCTTGAAATATTAGAATCAATATTTGTACCAAGGGAGTTTAAATCAAAGCCATTAGATGGAAGTGGGTGGATAGATAAAAGACTTATCACAATTAAGCTTCTAGTTGATTGGTCTTTGAGAGAACAAATGGTTGAAAGATGCGGAGAAGAGAATATAAAGGCTTATGGAGAGGATAAATTTATAGTTGAGTTTCCTTTTGTAGAGGATGACTTAGGATATGATATTTTAATTGGATTTGGAGACAAATGTGAGTGTTTAGCTCCAGAAAATGTACGAGTAGAACTTATTAAACGTATCAAAAAATTATTATATATTTATGAAAACTAATATTTACTTAGAAAAACCTCACTTGTAACTGTTACGGAGAACCGTATCACAAGTAAGCCTCCAAATTTTACATTTGGCAAGGCGAACTTACTCCTATGAGCGTAGGCGAGTAGGAGTTTCATAAAAATAAAAGAGATTTTTGGTCCTAACTATTGAAATTAACTGGGTAGGACTATCTTTTAACCTGTAATATTTATTTGTAAAATATCAAATCTCCTCTACCATAACTTCTATCTTTACACAGTATTGATTTTCATCCTTAGTACTAAGCTCATTTAGAGGATATTCCTCATAGGCATTACTACAAATTCGTAGGTTATTTTCTTTAATAAACGTAAATAGCTTTTCATAAAGATCATCAGATTCCCCATAAGCACATCTACCATAGAATACTGCATACTTGCCTTCTGGTTTATATGAATTTTGGTCATTTTTCACTTTAAAATAGTAGTGCATTACTAATAAATGATCTTTAGAATCAATGTTTTCTGTATTAATAATAGCACCAAGAGGATAACCTACATCAATTCCATTTTCAGCAGCAAAATTATAAAATAAAATAGTAGAATCATCTAAAGGATCATTAGGAAGTATAGGGCCTAAAAAAATAGGCTCTTTCTTTTTATATTCAATATTTATGCTATTATCTTCATATTTAATAGCTTCTTCTGCCATATCTACATATAATTGCATGATTTCTATGATACGTTTAAGTTTTTTTATTTCCGAAGAAATAAGTTTTTTCTGCTCACTAAATAAAGAAAACATCTGCTCAGGAGTACGTATATCTATATATTCCTTGATTTTGTCTATACTAATGCCAATCTCTCTAAGAGAAATGATTAAATATGCTGTAGTAAGCTGACTTCTAGTATAATAGCGATAACCATTTTTACCACGAACTTCTGGAGAGAATAGCCCAATTTGATCATAATATCTTAGGTTTTCACGCTTAATTCCAGTGAGATGAGAAAATTCTTTTATTGACATATAAGATTTATTTTTCATAAATAACCTCCAAACTTTAAATAGGCTATTGACATTAAAGTTACTTTAAGCTTTATAATACCACTGAAAACAAGTTTTTGCAAAATTGCTTACATGACGGAGGTAACTATGAAATATTTTAAAATATTCCTAAAAGAAAGAAAAGGAAAAGTAGGAATAACATTAATCATGCTTTTAGGACAAGTAATAGGAACATTACTAATTCCGCTACTAATAGCAGGAATCGTAGATAATGGAATTATGAAAGGTGATATAAATGAAATTCTTCGTATAGGGGTTCAAATGATAGTAGTTCTTTTAATAACAACAGTGGCAGCTGTCTTAGGAAGTTACTATTCTGCTGACTTAGCTGCAGTTTTCGGATATTACATGAGAGATAAGATTTTATGTAAGAGTCAGGAATTGTCTGTTCATGAATTTGACACTATTGGGGTTTCTTCTATGATTACACGTACAACTTCAGATATTTCTAATTTACAACAAACTTTTGGCTTGAGCTTACAGCTTATAGTTCCAGCACCACTTATTATCGGTGCATCTATTATTATGACAGCATACACTAGTCTTACATTAGCTTTAATACTTATTTTATCTGTGGTAATATTTATGGTTTTTGCTGGATTAGTTCTTAAAAAATCAACTTATATTTCTAAAAGGGTACAGACTAAATTAGATTATATTAATCAAGTAATAAGGGAGTCTATTACTGGAATTCGTGTTATCCGTGCTTTTGGTAATGAAAAACATGAGGAAGCTAGAGCCGATAAAGCTTTTAAGGGGTATGCTACAGATATGATAAAGCTAAATAAGCTATTTGCTGTGTTAAATCCTATAATATGGCTTGTAATTGGTTTGTCTATGGCGCTTATAGTTTGGATAGGTGGAGTACTTTCTATGAATGGAACAATGGAAATTGGACAAATAACTGCAGTTACTGAATACTCTATTATTACATTGAGTTATTTAATATTGGCTACAACAACAAGTGTTACTCTTCCTAAAATGAAGTCATGTCTTAATCGTATAGAGGAAGTTTTAGAAATTAATTCAGAGATTCAGGATTTAAACATAGAAAAAGAAAATATAAAGGATAGTTCTGCAGTTATTGAGTTCGAGAATGTATCCTTCTTTTATCATGGAGCAGAAGAGCCAGTTATAAGAAACATATCATTTTCATGTGATAAAGGACAGACTACAGCCATTATTGGAAGTACAGGATCTGGTAAAAGCACTATTGCTAATCTTATTTTAAGATTACATGACATAGACCAGGGAGAGATTCGTATAAATGGTGTAGATATAAGATGTCTTTCACAAAAGGAATTAAGGGATAGAATTGGTTATGTTCCTCAGAAAGCTTTCTTATTTAGTGGGGCAATTAAAGATAACCTAAGAATGGGGTATAAAGAAGCAACTAAGGAAGATATGAAAAGAGCATTAAGGATTTCTCAAGCAGAATCTTTTGTAGATAAATTACCGAAGGGATTAGAATCCGAGGTTTCTCAAGGGGGATCTAATTTTTCAGGGGGGCAGAAACAACGTTTGTCTATTGCAAGGGCTCTTATAAGGAAGGTGCCAGTTTATATTTTTGATGATAGCTTTTCTGCTTTAGATTTAAAAACAGATTCAGTACTTCGTAAATCACTTAAGGAAAATATGACAGAGGCAGCCAAGATAATAATCGCTCAGAGAGTAAGTACAATTATAGATGCAGACCAAATCCTTGTATTAGAAGAAGGAAAGCTAGTTGGTATTGGAAAACATAATGATCTAATGAAAAACTGTTCTGTATATCAAGCAATTGCTAAAAGCCAGATGAATATAAAGGAGGCTTGATTTTATGAAGAAGGATAAAGATAAAAAGAAAGATACAATGGTGTTTAGTGAGGATATTCCTAAAAATACAAAAAAGACTATTAAAAGATTAATGAAAAGATTAAAAACACAAAATAAAAAGCTAATAATTGTAGGTATTTCTGCATTGTTAAGCAGTGCATCTTATGCAGTTATGCCGCTTATGGTTGGAGCAGCTATTAATAATCTACTAAATGCAATTCGTAGCTTTGATGGCAGTATGAGTGTTATAGCTATGGTAACAAATGCATTAGCTATGCCAGTTTTCATGTTAGTATTAACATCTATTGTTAGTAGTTTGCTTTCTTATATTCAGCAATATATAGTATCTAGCATTGGTGAGAATTTAACTCTATCACTACGTAAGGACATTAGTGAAAAAATAAATAGACTTCCACTGAAATACTTTGATTCACATAAAACAGGGGATGTTATGAGCAGAGTAACAACTGATCTTGAAAAAGTATCACTAGTAATGCAAGTTGGATTTATGCAGTTTATATCCTCTTGCTTTACAATTGTGCTTACTATTATTGCTATGGTTATTTTAAATCCAAAGTTATCTTTTTTAATTCTTATATTCATTGGAATTAGCTCTATTGCAACAAATTTTGTATCGAAGCTGAGTCAACGTTATTATGCAGATAATTTTGCTACCATGGGTGATTTAAGTGGGAAAATTGAAGAAGTATATTCAGGAAATCGTATTATAAAAATATTTAATCAACAGTCTAATATAATTGAAGAGGCTTCTCGGCTTAATAAAAAGCAGTTCGAAGCAAATAGAAAAGCGCAATTCATTGATTTTGCCATATATCCAGTTATAAGGATATTAAATCAATTAGGCTTTGTCGTTATAGCTATTGTAGGAGGAATAATGACACTTAATGGACAAATCTCTTTAGGTGGAATTCAGGCATTTTTACAATATGTAAATCAAGTTTCTGAGCCTATTACTCAAGCTTCTTATGTTATTATGTCTCTACAATCTGCCATTGCTGGAGCAGAGAGAGTTTTTGAACTATTAGACGAAGAGGAAGAAATTATAGATAATAGAGCTAATACATTCCCGAAATCTAATGGTAGAGTGGTTTTTAAGAATGTAAAGTTTGGTTATACACAAGATAGAACTCTAATAAAAGACCTAAATTTAGAAGTTAAACCTAATGAAATGGTGGCTATTGTTGGTCCTACCGGTGGAGGAAAAACTACATTAATTAACTTGATTATGCGTTTTTATGAAGTGAATGGAGGAGCTATATCAATTGATGGGGTTAACATCACAGAAATTTCTAGAAGCACATTGCGCCGAAATATTGGTATGGTACTTCAGGATACATGGCTCTTTGAAGGGACAATAGCTGAAAACATTGCTTATGGTAAGATGGATGCTACACGAGAAGAAATTATAGCTGCTGCAAAGTCAGCCTGTTGTGACCATTTTATTCGTACACTCCCAGAAGGATATGATACTGTAATATCTAGTGAGATAGCTAATGTTTCTCAAGGACAAATGCAGCTTTTAACTATTGCTCGTGCTATGCTGACTAATCCAACAATTATGATATTAGATGAGGCTACTTCAAGTGTGGATACAAGAACAGAAGTAGAAATTCAGAAAGCTTTATCAAGACTTATGAAGGATAAAACAAGCTTTGTAATAGCTCATAGATTATCAACTATCCAAAATGCAGATATGATTTTGGTTGTTAAAGATGGAGATATTGTAGAGAGAGGAAACCATGAGAGTCTTCTAATACAAAATGGTTTTTATGCTTCTCTTTATTACAGTCAGTTTGAAGTTGCTAATTAAATAATATAAAAGAAAAGAGCTTAGTGTTGGTAGCAATGAGAAATCCTTAGAATATTTATTTTGTTTTAGGATTATTGAATTTTAACGAAATATGTTAAGAAGAAGGGTGCTAATCTTGTGAGGGTTGGCACCTTTTTCTATACGGAAGAATAAAATAGAAAAACTTTACTGGTACTGATACAGAGAAGCGTACCATAAATGATGTTGGTAAACATACAATATTAAGTAGTAAAAGGTTCATTGAGTAACATCAATAATCTACTATAAATCATTGTTCCAGAAGATAAAAAACAATATAGAAATATTTTCTATCATTGTAATTGAGTTTCCATATATATAAAATTAGATTGAATAGAACTTAAAAAATAAAGCATATAAATAAGGAGTGCAATAATGAACAGTGTATTAGCAGAAAAAATAAATGATTTTATGGAATTATACTGTAACACATGGGCATTTAGTGGATCCATATTAGTAGCTCAAGAGGGTGAAATTATCATTAAAAAAGGCTATGGACAGGCATCTATAGAACATAGTATTCCAAATACATCAAAAACCAAATTTAGAATTTGTTCTATAGCAAAACAATTTACCGCTATGGCAGTGATGATGTTACAAGAGAATGGCTTGCTTAGTGTTAATGATAAAATTTATAAGTTCTTTCCTGAATATAAGGAATTGGACAAGAGAATAACCATACATCATCTTTTAACTCATACTTCCGGTCTTCAATATTTATTTGGACCAAACTTTCCAATAATGTATAGTAAATCTAAGCATGCACATGAAGATATGTTTAATATATTTAAAGATAAACCCCTTTTGTGTGAGCCAGGTGAAATGTGGAATTATTCTAATTACGGATACTATTTACTCGGATGTATTGTTGAAAAGGTTTCAGGTGTAACCTATGATGAGTTTTTAAATAAAAACATTTTTGAACCGTTAAATATGAAGAATACTGGTATTGAAAAAAATAGAGCAATTGTGCCAGGGTTAGCTAATGGGTATTATCTAAATGATAATGATTTAATGCATACTGATTATGTAAACATGGATACAACTTTTGGATCTGGGGCAATCTACTCTACAGTTGAGGACATGCTAATATGGGATCAGGCTTTATATAATGGAGGACTTGTTTCAGAGGAAACACTTGATACTATATTTTCACCATATGCAAATTCTGGTGAAAGAGGTACTGAGGATAATGATTATGGTTATGGATGGTTTATAGATAAAATGTACGGGCGCAAGAGGATAAGTCACGATGGCGGTGGATTGGGCTTCATAACTGGATTTGACAGATACATCAATGAACAAGTAAGTATTATTGTATTAAGTAATTATGGATTTACAGCAGTTTGGCGTATTACAGATATTCTTGCTGCTATAATGTTTAAAGAGGAATATGAATTTCCAAGTAGACCATTAAAATATGATTTAGATTACCAGGTATATGAAAAATATATGGGTGTATATGAAGATGAGTGTACAAAACTTACAGTAGGAAGAGATCAGGAAAAAATGTTTTTTATTTTAGACGATGAATATATTATACCCATGTATCCCATATCAGAAACAAAATTTCATCATACTTGGATAGATGAGAGTTATAGCTTTCATAAAGATGAAAATGGAGAGCTTTACTTTTGTGGAGCTAAAAAGCAATAATTTTATACATTTAATTATACTGTAAGAGTTTCTATTCAAGACTATCTTATAAAAATTATTGTAGTGAAAATAAACTTTGGCTGAGAAGAGTGATGTTAACATAACTTAAAGAAACCAGAAAGTTTTATGGGGTAAATAATAGGGAGATTGAAGCACATCAAAGAAAAACAGATGCAAACGTAGGATTGACAAACGAAAATGTAGAGGAAGCAATTAAGTTACTTAAGGTAAAAACTCTATAAATTAAGCTTATAATTTAATAAGGTGAAAAACTTAGTATTACCATAAGTAAGGTAGGGTTTCCTTAAACTATTGATATGATTAAGGCCAAGAGAGAAGATAGTGTCAACTAACGTAACATATCCTAAATAATTTACAAAAAATATATTTATTTTTATATACGCTAAATAAGAAATTCTTAGTGCTAGTAGCCCTAAGAATTTTTTATTTAGAAAGTGAATTTTTGTATAAGAATTACCCTTCAGACTTCTTATACATTGACACCTTTTGTACTACAGGGAAAAATCCTATTTTATATTTATATACCAATTAAAATATCAATTTAGGATCAGAAATATAACTTCATATACTTAGGCTTCAGCAAGATTTTTGGGGGAAATATAAAAGAAATATCTTCATCATTGGGTGATTAGGGTAGTGGTATTAATTTGATTTTTAAAGACATTTTCTCCAGAAGCCATCCTTATCATAACTTTTAAAGCCTGCTGATTCATAGAAAGCCATTCTATCATCACCATGACATATTACATATGCTGATTTACAACTAAGAACTTTTGTCCTATTTAAGGCTTCAAGTATTACAACCTTTCCAAGACCCTTTTTTCTATGGTCTAGATGTATTTGTTTATTGACATATTACTTTGCATAATTTAAAATCTTTATAAAGGCACTTAATAAAGTATATTTATAAATAGGGGCGAGAGATTGATGAGTAGTGTAAATGCCAATTTAGTAAAAGAAATTAATTTAAATAAGTTGAGAAATACATTTAAATTTAAAAAAATAGCTTCAAAACCTCAATTAGCAGAATTAACGGGTTTAAGTGTAGTAACAATTAATTCTTTAGTTAAGATACTTGTTGAAAATGGAGAGGTAATAGAAGATGTAATATTACCGTCAAATGGAGGAAGACCGGCTACAGCATATAGATTTAACAGTGAGTTTAGCTTGGCATTGGTTATTTATATGTATGAGCAAAGAGGGAAAGATACAACGTTTATATGTGTATCAAACCTATATGGAGAAATTTTAGAAAAAACTGAAATAACAATGATTAAAATAGAAAACCATAGCTTTGATAGTTTGATTGAGAAAATGCTTATAAAATATCCAAATATAAAAGTAATTAGCTTTGGAATGCCAGGGGAAGAAATAGAGGGAAGATTATTAATTAGTGACTATAAAGAACTTAAAGATCAATTTTTTACATCCTATATTAAAGAGAAATTTAAATTGCCGGTCATATTTGAAAATGATATTAATGCAGCTGTTGAAGGATATTGTTACTCTCATAGAATTACAGAGAAGCAGTGTGTAATAGGTATATATTTTCCAGGTAAGTATCCTCCGGGAGCTGGAATTTATATTAATGGTGGAATTTATAAAGGTCGAAATGGGCTTGCTGGTGAAATTAAATATCTTCCTTTTGAAATTGACTGGGAGAATTTTGATTATAATGAAGAGCAAATGAAAGAAATAATAATTAAAATAGTATTATCTTTTTGCTGTATGTATAATCCAGATACCATTGTTATATATGGAGAAGAAATACCAGATACAATTATTGAAGAGTTTAAGCGTATATGTAATTCAGAGGCTGAGAAGATTATGATTCCAGAAATAGTTATTTCTAAAAATTTGAATCATGATTTTGAAGTTGGAATAAAACAGATTGCATTAAAGGCTTTAGAACCAACTTTACAGTTAAGAAGATAAGAAAATTATTAATACATACAAATATAAAGAAAATATTAATTTATTAAAAGATATCATTTCTTATGGAATTAAATAGATAGAAGTTTATAGCAGTGTGAAAAAATAAAATGAGTGAATTAATTAAAGATATACTTGGAAGAATTGGTTCTTTAAATCCAAAATTAATTAAGGGATGTGTGAATATGAATATTGAACATGTAGCTATATGGACAATGGATATAGAAAAATTAAAAGATTTTTATGTTACTTATTTTGAAGGTGTTGCTGGAGATAAATATATAAATCATAAAAAACAATTTGAGTCATACTTTATTAAATTTGATTCAGGGGCAAGACTTGAAGTTATGCAGATGCCAACAATTCCTTTAAACTTAAATGATACTATTAATCAATATATAGGTTTAATTCATATTGCTATTTCAGTAGGTAGTGCTGAAAAAGTAAATAATATTACTAACTCATTAAGAAAAGATGGGTATAGGGTAGTAAGTGAGCCACGTTATACTGGTGATGGTTATTACGAGAGCTGTATTTTGGATCCTGATGGAAATCGAATAGAGATAACAGAATAAGGTTAACAACTAAAGTATAAAAACAAACCATAATAAAAAGCTAGTATGAAAGAGGTTACCCCCTGGAGCTAATGATTGTTCAAAATTTGAAATAGTTTAATTAAAAAATATTAGATTTAATAATTATAAAAAGATTTGTGTTATACCTGTCACAGTGAACCGTATCATAAATCACATTAACTTTAGGTTAGGAATTTGATATTTAATCATATTAACAATAAAGAAGGAAAATCCGAAGATGGGTTAGGATTTACCTTCTTTTTTATTTACAACAAAAATTTATAAGGATAAGTTTTAGATATTAGTTACTTGGGGTTTATTGATATAGTTCAATGTAATTATAAAAAATATGAGATAGGTGAAATTAAGATTATCCCTTATGTTTGGGTAAAAGTCATGAAGTAGTTCAATAATTCTAATTCATAATTATTAATAGCTTTGAATTGTATAGGCTTAATACAGTTATTGTTAAAATAGCAAAATGAGTCCATTTATTGTTGGGTTTATGTATTATAATTAAGTTATCGTTGCAACGAGGGGTGGATTTTATGAGTTATGCTGAATACCTGCAAAAAACCATAGATTATATTGAAGATAATATTAAGAGGCCCATCACAATCGAGGTTTGCGCTGATGCTGCTGGATTCTCAAAATATCACTTTTATAGGTTATTTACATTGTTTGTTGGAGTTCCATTAATGGAGTATGTTAGAAGGAGAAGACTTGCCTATGCCATGCAGGAAATTAATAGAGGGAGACGTATCATTGATATAGCACTGGATTATGGATACAGTTCAGAACGATCATTCTGTAGGGCTTTTCAGAAGGAGTTTGGTGAAACTCCAAGTAAATTTAGAAATAAGCATTTTGCAATACCTCAAAAACCAATTCTCAAAAAAAATGAGTTTATAATTTTAGGAGGGTTAAATATGGAATATAGTTTTAGTGATATAAGAATTGAAGAACTTGATACCATGTATGTGGCAAGTTCCTATGTAATTAGTTGTAATCCTGAGGATGAAGTTATAACTTATATGACACAGTGGATGGATGATAATAATATTGATCCTAAATCAAGACAATTCGGATTTGATATTCCAGTTTCAGAGGAGCAAAGACAAGAGGAGCTTAGAGGGTATGAGTATTGGATAAAAATCAAAGAAGATACCCAGCTATGTGAAGGAATGAATCTGAAAAAAATAGATAAAATGACCTATGCAATTCTGAGAATAACTAACCCTTTCTCAAATCCCTTTGAAGCAATACCTGCTGGTTGGAAGCAATTAGCTAAGTGGGTCGACTTGAAAGGATATGATCCTGATTGTAGTGCTAAATATTATAAGGAAAAATATTGGCTTGAAGAAAAACTTCAAGAAGAGGGTATTACCTATAGGGACCTCTATTTTCCATTAAGTTAAGATAATAAACACAGGAAATATTCCTGTGTTTATTATTAGCATATAGTTGATTAAGACAATTAAAAACAATTTGGATATTTATGGGTTGTAAATTAAATATATATGCTATAATTATAAACATCGTAAGGATAGATTATTGTAAGTAGTTGATACGTTATCACAATTTATCTGAATTTTCGTAACTAAGATAACAAGAGGAAATGCCTTAAAAGTTAATCTATGAAAATATATCCCATAATTATTTTATCTAAGAGTAGGAGGGAATGTTATGGATAGAGTCAAATTTGCCGTATTCACAGATTTGCATTATGATCATATACCAGATGGCCACAGGCGGCTTCAAGAATTCATAAACAAGGTTAAGAAGGCGGATATTGATTTTATTATTGAATTGGGTGACTTCTGCTATCCAAGGGAGGAAAATAGAATTGTTTTGAAGGAGTTAGAAAACATAGGGCTTCCTTGTTATTATACTATTGGCAATCATGATTCTGATACATTTTCAAGAGAGCAGATTATAGGTTTTTTGGGCATGAAAAACAATTATTACTCTTTTGTAAAAGGTAATATAAAGTTCATCGTACTTGATGGTTGCTATATTAAGAGAAAAGACGGATGTATTCCATATTATAAGAGAAATTACAATAAAACATCAGATAGTTATCCTTATATTCCACCAGAAGAATTATCCTGGTTATCAAATGAATTGAATGATAATTGTAAGTATTATATGATTTTTTCTCATCATAGTCTGGCTAACGAGTATGCTCAAAGGGGAGTGGCCAATCGTGAGGAAGTTAGGGCAATTCTTGAAAATGCAAATGGAAGGGGAAATCGGGTTTTGATGTGCATGAATGGACATGACCATGGAAATGCAGTTGTAGATATAAGTGGAATCTGTTATTATACTCTAAATTCTATGTCTTATATATGGCATGGGTTAAAAGAAACTTTCAACTATTCAAAGGAAATTCATGAAAAATACCCAGGACTTAAGGATATGATACTGTATAAGGATGGACTGCATGCTATTGTAACAATAAATGGTGATGGACAACTTATAATAGAGGGAATGAGAGGCAATTATCAAAATATAACACCAAGTGATGTGGGGATATGGAACAACATGTGGAATGGAGTATCCATTGAACCAATTGTATTATCAATGAATACATAAGATATATGAGAATAATTTCAGATAAAAACTTTGCAATAAAGAATGTGAAATGGGCTTATTTCAGGGAGGGTAGGCCTATATTTATATATTATTTATAAGTAATATATAAATATAGGCTATATACGTTACAGTGACCATACCATAAGTAAATGAAGTTTATAGTCTTAGAGATTGACATGAATTGCCTAAGGCTATTTTTACAGGTGAAAATACCGTATCACTTCATGTACTTGGGGTGTTTACATGGGAAAGGCAATAATTTAAATAGATTTGAAATATCAAATTTATGAAGATGAATATATTTAGAATAGTTTTCAGCCTCAGGATTTTAAGAGATAGAAGTATCGTGTATAGAAAAATATTTTTGGATGATAATCAATATGACAACTATAGTTGTGAGGCATGGATTCCTGTAAAAAGAAGAAAGAGGGGGATATAAAGTATGAATATTGAAATAAAAAATTCAGTCAAAGATCAGTATGGTAATAGTAAGAATAATATTTTTTTAGCATTTAGTGATGATGGAAGTTATTTAGGGAGTTCGTATGTATATCCTAATATGAATCATTGTCAGATAGAAGAAATACCCTATCTTATTTTTATAGATATTAATTTAGAAGAAAATATGGACAAATTATTAAAAGATAAGGTTAAACAAGAGTTATTTGATAAAGCTTTTTTTAGAGCAAATGAGATTCGCAAGGAAAGACCTGATTTAAATGCAAGAATATACTCCGGGTTTGAATATAACATGGATAACATGAAGTTTTATACTAGAAATAGCTTTGAGGAAGACTACAGCATTATTATGGAAGCAAATATTAATGAAGATTTTAAATATACACTGCCTAAAGAAGTTGAAGTAATTCAGATGAATCTAGAAGTGGAAGAAGAACTTATTGAATATAGACAGATGTATGATGAGATTTTTATATCACCACTAAATATGGATAGGTTTATAGAACAAAGTAAAGAAGAATGTTTTAAGAATTTATATTTTTTAGTTGACGGCAAAAGATGTGGTGGTTGTACAATTTTTAAAAATGATGATTTGGGCTACATTGAAACCATATATGTTCTACCAGAAGCACGTGGAAAAGGGATAGCAAAAATTATACTTAATTATATATTTAATTATTTCTTAGTAAATGGATTAAAGAAAACAAAACTTGAAGTATGGGAATTAAATAAACTTGCAGTAAGGCTTTATAAATCTTTTGGATATAAAGAAGAGGAAAAAAGCTTAATGTTTCCAGGAAAAAATCTTTAAATATAAAAAATCTAAGACTAAAAAAGAAGATATCACTTGCAGCAGTTACGGAGAACTATAACATAAGTAAATACAAAGTATCTATATTAATAAGAGAAGACTTATTTTACTAGAAATAATACCGTATTATAAATTATAACTATGCATTAAAAAACTATAAAAATGTACTTATATTTCCATATATAGAAAATAGTTAAGAAGTTATTCTTTATCTTTAGGAGAATATAGTAAGAGTTTATAATCAATACTTATATAGCATGGAGGGGTATGTTATGAAGTTACGTGAACAGATTAATCATTAACTTTTGTGAGTTTTCATAGTTGAAAACTCACAAAAGTATTATAATAGTCCTTAAGAAACATTGATGTTGATATTACCAAGTAACGAATTTTACTATAAGTTTTAAGGAGATGTTACAAATGGAACTAACCGAAATCATGGATGAATTAAAGTCACTTGGTACAGAGCGTACGAAAAAAACTTACATAGGCAAAGGTGCCAAAGAACCTGTTTTTGGCGTAAGCATAAGCGCTATGAAGCCAATTTTTAAGAAAATAAAATATAACCACACTTTGGCAGATCAGCTTTATGCATCAGGAAATTATGATGCCATGTATTTAGCTGGAATGATTGCTGAGCCTAAAAAAATGGTGGAAGAAGATTTTGACAGGTGGATAGAAGGTGCCTATTTTTATATGATTTCAGACTATATTGTAGCAGTGACCCTTGCTGAAACAGATATTGCCTTTACTGTTGCAGACCGCTGGATAGATAGTGGAAAAGAACTAACAATGTCAGCGGGGTGGAGCTGCTATGAGTGGTTATTAGGTAATCGTAAAGACAGCGAATTTGACAAGGATAAACTTTTGACAATGCTTAATAGGGTAGGTGACACCATACATGACCAGCCAGATCGTACTAAATATGCCATGAACAATTTTATTATAGCCGTTGGCATTTCATACTTACCCCTTCATGAAGAGGCAAAGAAAATTGCTGAGAAAATAGGAAAGGTAGAGGTTTTTACGGGGAAAACCCTCTGCCAGACAAATGTTGCAACAGAATCTATTCAAAATGCAGTTGATAAGGGAAGAGTAGGCTTTAAGCGTAAACATGTAAGATGTTAAGGCTTAGTATCAGCCATAGAAATTATCTAGTTGTTAATAAGAGAAGAAAAAGAAATTAATCCTTTAGTAGTGAATCCTACAATAAATAATAGATTAAAAGGTTGAATTATAATCATGAATTAGTTAATAATTAATAGAATCAATAAAAAAATAAAGTAATTCAATATATAGATAAAATATTAAAAAGGAGGCGGATAAAGTGAAAGATGAATTCATTTATTTAAAAGGATGTAGGGAGAATAATTTAAAAGATATATCTCTAGAAATACCTAAAAGAAAGATAACTATTTTTACAGGGGTTTCTGGGTCAGGTAAATCTTCAATTGTTTTTGAGACAGTTGCAAAGGAGGCAAAACGTCAATTAAATGAGACCTTTAGTGCGTTTATAAGAAACTTTTTACCTAAGTATGGTCATGTTAAAGCTGATCATATTGAAAATCTTTCTACACCTATTATTATTGATCAAAGTAGAATTGGTGGTAATTCTAGATCAACTTTAGGAACTATTACAGATATTAATTCATTCCTAAGAGCTTTATATTCAAGGTTTGGAAGCACATATATAGGAAAAGCTAGTATGTTTTCTTTTAATGATATAAATGGAATGTGTCCAGAGTGTGAGGGACTTGGTAAAAAGCTAGTTCCTAATATGGAAGAAATAGTTGATATGAATAAGTTTTTAAATGAAGGAGCAATTTTACTTTCAGGATTTGGAGTAGGGTCATGGAGTTGGAAGCTGTTTACTGAATCAGGTTTTTTTGATAATGATAAAAAGATATGTGATTATTCAGAAGAAGAATTACAAAAGTTTTTATATGGAGAGGCTGAAAAAATTAAGATAGCTGAAATAGGTACAATGAATTTAACTTATGAGGGATTAATAGTTAAATTTAATAAAAGTTATTTAAAGAAAGAAGGGGAAATTTCTGAAGCTGCCAAAAAGAAGCTTAGTAAGTTACTAATTGAAGGTGAATGTGCTACTTGTAAGGGAAAAAGGCTTCATGAAAGAGTTTATGGATGTTTAATTAATGGGTATAATATTGCAGACTTAACTAGTATGCAAATTGATGAATTAATTAAAGTTATGGAAAACATTAAAGAGGCTGAAGCTGAACCATTAGTTAAGAGTATAGTTGAAAAGCTAAATAATATTATTGATATAGGACTTGGATATTTAACTTTAGATAGAGAAACCTCATCATTATCAGGAGGTGAATCTCAACGTATTAAGATGGTAAAACATCTAAATAGTAATTTAGTTGATTTAATGTATATATTTGATGAACCTAGTATAGGACTTCATCCAAGAGATGTTTATAGGTTAAATAACCTTTTAAGAAAGTTAAGAGATAAAGGTAATACTGTAATTGTTGTTGAGCATGATCCAGATGTTATTAAGATTGCAGATCATATTATAGATGTAGGACCTCTTGCTGGAAGACATGGAGGAGAAGTAGTATATCAAGGTAGTTATGAAAAATTACTTAAGTCTGGGACTCTAACAGGAGATGCTTTAAATAAATCTCTTTCTATTAAAGAAAAGGTGAGAGAAAATAAGGGACATTTAAAAGTTGTTAATTGCAATAAAAATAATTTGAAGAATATTTCTGTTAATATACCAAAAGGTGTTTTAACTGTAGTAACAGGGGTTGCAGGTTCAGGGAAAAGCACATTAATTAAGAACGAATTTTTAAAGCAAAACAAAGAAGCTGTACTAATAGATCAAAGTCCTGTAGGAGCAAATTCAAGATCAAGCTTAGCAACTTATAGTGGAATTATGGATAATATAAGAAAAGCTTTTGCTAAAGAAAATGATGCGAATCCATCATTATTTAGCTCAAACTCAGAAGGGGCTTGTGAAAATTGTAAGGGTAGTGGAATTATAGAAACAAACCTTGCTTTTATGGAAAATATAAAGAGCATCTGTGATGTATGTGATGGTAAAAAGTTTAAAATGGAAGTCTTAGATTATAGATTACATGGTAAAAATATAATTGAAGTTCTTCATATGTCAGTAGGAGAGGCTATTGATTTCTTTAATATGAAAGCAATTAAAACAAAGCTACAGGCTATTCATGATATGGGTATAGGTTATTTAACACTAGGTCAAACCTTAGATACATTATCAGGTGGTGAATGTCAAAGGTTAAAGTTAGCTAGTGAATTACATAAGGAAAGCTCAGTATACATTATGGATGAACCAACAACAGGTCTTCATATGGCTGATATTGAGAAGTTTATAAATATTGTTGAAAATATCGTAGATAACGGAAATACAGTAATTATTATTGAGCATAATATTGATGTAATTAAAAGAGCGGATTGGATTATTGACCTTGGGCCAGAAGGTGGAATTAAAGGTGGAAAAATAATTTTTGAAGGAACACCTAAAGAATTATATAAGTGTAATGAATCATTAACTGCTAAGTATCTATAATTATATTACTATTTAAAAGATATATAAGTATTTGTAAAAATTTAAAATATTAAGATATAGTATTTATGAGCCAAAACTAATTTTATAGTTATGGCTCATTTTTATTTCAGAAAAATTTTATAGATTTAGGATATTTATAGAACAATAAATTGAGAAGCCTAGATCATACTTGCTGCAGCGAATCTTACCATAAATAAATGAGACTTCTACAAAAGATATTGAAATAAAGACATAATAACTATTAATATCCTGTTATTGAAACAGTATCCATAATATTGTAATATGTAGGGGTGAATTAAAATATATTATTTATAATAGTTGCATAGATAATATGGAATAGGAAGATTAAAATGAAAAAGAAAAAGAAGTTATTAAGTCAAAGGAATTTAATATTTTATTTTTTGGCAGTTTGGTGTAGACGTATAATTAGATACAAGCAGTGGTATTTTAGCTCTATCAAGTTTGCAAAGGTAAGGGATTTTAGTAAATTACCGTATAGAGTTAAAAAGCATCAATCAGTTTTAATTAGAAAATTAGGGGATAGTGATATAGAACTACAGCTTAATAAGGTTGAAAACTTAAAGATAGCTATAAAAAAGATAGATGGAATTATCATAAGTCCGGGAGAAGTTTTTTCATTTTGTAAAACAGTAGGACTTCCAACAAAATATAAAGGATACCTTCCAGGGATGGAGCTTTGTTTTGGTGAAGCAAGACCAGGAATTGGGGGTGGACTTTGTCAAATTGCAAATCTTTTAAATTGGCTTGTAATACATAGTCCTCTTACTGTAATGGAAAGGCACCACCACAGTTTTGATCCATTTCCAGATGAGGGAAGGGTGCTTCCCTTTGGTAGTGGTGCTACTATATTTTATAATTATGGAGATTTTCAGGTGAAGAACAATACAAGCTATACATTTCAAATAAATATTTGGATGAGCGAAAAATGTTTAGAAGGGGAACTTAGGATAAGTGAAGAGCTTGATTTTGCATATCATGTGTTTGAAAAAAATCATAAATTTTTTAAAATTAAAGATAATTATTACAGACAAAATGAAATCTGGAGAAATAAGATAGCTAAGTTTGAAGGTGGTAGGATTTTAGATACTGAGCTTATTACTAAAAATTGTGCTTTAGTAAAATATATTCCTAAAGAATTTGAAGAGAAATAATGTTTATGAGCCAAAACTAATTTTATAGTTATGGCTCATTTTTATTTCAGAAAAGTTTTATAGGTTCAATATATGGCAATATGTATAGTAGCATATTAATAAGTAGTATTGTCACACAAAAGATTTTATGTATTGGATAAGCTATAGAGATTTATGATATATGATGGAATTAAGTTTTGGATAAGGGGGCATAAGCAATGGTAAATAAAAATGCAAGATTACAATTGGTATTAAGTTTATGGGGTTTTAAAGAAAATTTAGAAATTAAAGAAGAAAATATAGAGTATGAAACTAAGAGAGAATCACATATTTGGACTGTAAGTGAAGATTATATATTAAAAATGACCAATAGTGAATATGAGATAAAAAACAATGTATATATTTCTAGATTACTTTTAAAAGCAGGTATACCTACTCAAAAAGTAGTATGTACACTAGATGGAGAGAGTTATGCTTCAGTAGGAAATAGATATTATGCATTATTTATAAAAATTAAAGGTGAAGTATTAAAGGACTATTACCAAGGGAATTATATTAAGAATGGCTTCTATTTAGGAGAATGTATAGCAGAGCTTCATGATGGCCTTAGAAATATTACTCATGAGTTAAAAGAAAATAATAGTCTATGGGATAACAATATGATAGAAGAGTTAGATGGTTGGGTTGAGAAAGAAATTAGTAGATATATACCTAAATGTACTTTGAATAAAGAGAAATTAGAAAATTTTAACAGGATTAGAATAGAATTAAATGAAAACTTTAAAGAACTCTATTTAAAACTTCCAAGACAGATTATTCATAGAGATATTCATGGAGAAAATATGATCTTTAAAGATAATAATCTAGTAGGATATATAGATTTTGACTTAACTCAAATTAATGCAAGAATATTTGATCTGTGTTATTTATGTACAGGGGCTTTAGCAAAAGTATTTGATGAAAAAGATAAGAGAGAAAAGTGGCTGGACTTTTCAAAGGCTGTTATTAACGGATATGAAAGTAAATCTGAAATGACAATAGAAGAGAAATGTAGTATTAAGTATATGTTCTATTCAATAGAACTAATTATGATTGCATTTTTTGCACGAGATGGATATACAGAACTGGCAGAGAATAATATTAAAATGATTAATTGGATAAGTTTGGTTTTGGATAATTCAAAAATCAATCTATTTGTATAGATATAGGTAAAATTTTATGATGCACTAGCTTATATTGACAGAATGAATTCCAAATAATACAATAAATTTAAAATAATAGTAAGGAGGAGAAAAACATGAACATAAATTTATTTCATTCCTTAGAAGGTGAAAATATCTATTTTAAAAAACTAAGTAAAGATGATGCTCAAGATATACATAGTTATGCATCCGATGAAGCAGTTTCACGTTTTATTGGTTGGAAATTAATGAAAACTTTAAATGAAACTAGTGAGCATATTGAAACAATGTTAAAGCGTGAGGCGAATGGGACTCATTTATATGCCTCTGTTATTATAAAATCAACTCAGAAAATTATAGGTACAGCTATGATTTTCAATTTTGACGAAGAAGCAAAACAAGCTGAAATTGGTTATGTTTTTCATAAAGATCATTGGAGTAAGGGATATGGCTCAGAGTGCGTTGCATTGATGAGTGATTTCGCCTTCGAATCACTTAATCTACACAAGATACATGCCTGTGTAGTAGACGCAAATATTGGTTCTGCTAGGATATTAGAAAAGAACGGGTATGAGTTAGAAGGACGATTAAAAGATAACTATTTTATAGAAGGTAAATATTATGATGCATTGCTGTTTGGCAGAATTCAAAGTAAATCTAATTCTTTTTGATAAGTTAAATTAAGCTGTTCAGCGTAGAAACAATTCGTAACAAATAGCCATAAGATAATAAAAATATCTTATGGCTATACTTATTTAACACTAAAAATAGGTCTCTTTGTTATTTATAATATTTTATTTTATATTTATTGGATTTTAATGGAGAATATTGAGAGGAAAGTTCATAATCTTATGAGAACGGAAAATAATTAAATATATACTATTTGACACATTATACTATGTAATATATAGTATAATGTATTAGGAGGGGTATTATGGATACACAGTTGAAAAAGGGGCTACTAGAATTTTGCGTTCTTTCAGCACTACAAAAGTCAGATTCATATGGTTATCAAATAGTAAAAGATGTATCAGAGTGTATTGAAATATCAGAATCTACATTGTATCCCATATTAAAGCGATTAGAATCCAATTCTTATGTTGAAACATACTCTGTAGAGCATAATAGTCGTTTAAGAAAGTACTATAAAATCACGGAAAAAGGAAAAGATCACATAAAAGAGTTTCTAAATGATTGGCAACAAGTTATGAAGATTTATTATTTTATAAAAGGAGAAAAAATAGATGACTAAATCAGATTTTTTTAATAGTTTAAGGGCGTCATTAACACCTCTAAGTAAAGAGGAGTGTAATAAGTTTATTATTTATTATGAAGAAATTTTTGAAGACTATAAAGAAAGTGGATTAACAGAAAAAGAGGCCATTGATAAACTAGGGAATCCGCATATCATAGCTAATGATATTTTAAGTGATCAAGATAATATTAATGTTAAGGTATCACCATTCCGTAATAATATATTAAATGTAATACTATTAATCTTAGGATTTCCATTATGGGGAAGTATATTGTTAGCATTAACTTTACTTATACTGTCTGCAAATATTATTATTTGGTGTATTCCATTCACTACAGGAGTAAGTTCAATTGCTTTTTTAATAGCAGCCTTAGTTAGTATAATTGGGTCACCATTTATGATGGCAGATATATTAGAAGTAGGTATTGTGCAATTAGGAGTGGGAATTGCATCAATTGGTCTTTCTATATTATTAGCATTTTTAACCCTATTTTTATCTAGGAAACTTGCAGTGATTACAAAGCAATTAATCTTGATCATATGTAAGAAATTTAATAAGAAAGTAGTGAGATTATGATAATAAGAAAGCTTAAGAAAAAGGCTATTACAATGAGTGTTTACCTAATAGTCATAGGATGTATAATTGCAATATTAGGCTTTGGAATATCTGGATTCAATTTAAGTAAATTTGAAAAAAATGATACATATAAATGGTATCGAACTATTAGAATTAGTGAAGGGCTATCTTTAAGTTTATAAATGATTTTAATGAAGGAAGGCCCAAAAGGACATAGTGTATATAGAAGGATATGAGATAGAGTAATTAAAGAACTTATACTTAAATATATTGAGTAAGAGTATAGTAACTCTGGATATAGAGAAATAACTATTATTTAATAAAATACTATAACCTTATAATTACTCTATGTATAAAGATAATAAAAATCGCTTTAGTTTACTGAGGCGATTTTTATATATGTTGTGATAAAAGCATATTGATTTATTAGTTTCAGCAAATTATATGTATTTTTTAGGTCCCAATATACATTAGTAAAATATAGTATACTTATGATGTAAAAGGTTTATTAAAGATTGGGGGAATAAGATGAAGGCCATAGTTAAAGATATGCCTAGCATAAAAAAACTAAATAAGGAAATTAGGGGTATGAAGTTTTGGGGGCTTTTAATGGGGAAGAATTTTAGAAAAAAATTAAGAGAAACTAATAAGAGCTTAAAAAATTTTATTCACCAAGTAGAATTATTTGATAAAAGATTTTCAGATAAAGGATGGGTAATTTATGACAACTTAAGTTTAATTCTTATTGAAGAAGTGAATAAAGCATATGATGAAAAAGGAGAAGAGGAAGCAGAAGGGATACTAATTGAACATTATTCTTCTTCAAAGGTAGAAGAAGATTTATATTTGCTAAGACATGGTTGTGAGGAAATCACTATAAGATATGAATTTAATTAATGTATTAGCTACACAAAATAGCAATGAATTTGTGACAAAAATTAGTATATAAGTTAATATTAATCTACGATATAACTTGTAGTTTTAAAATATGGAGAGATGATAAATATGATATATGAAAATGAGGTTAATTACAGAAAAGAATTATATAAAAGTTTAAAGATTGACTGTGAGAAATGTTTTGGATTTTGCTGTGTTGCATTATATTTTTCTAAGACAGAAGGGTTCCCAAATGATAAGGATGCTGGTAAGCCATGTATAAATTTAAAATCTGATTTTAAGTGTTCTGTCCATAAAAATCTTAGAGAGAAAGGGCTTAAGGGGTGTACTGCTTATGATTGCTTTGGAGCAGGACAAAAAGTTGCTCAAGTTACATATGGAGGCAAGGATTGGAGAGAAAATCCACAAAGAGCAAATCAAATGTTTGATACTTTTTTAATCATGAGACAACTTCATGAAATGTTATGGTACCTAACAAATGCACTTAATGCTCAAGACAATAGCATTATTAAAGAAGAAATTAGTCATATGATAGAGGAAACAATTAAACTTACCAACTTAGAAGATATTAATATTATGAAGCTAGATTTAGTATCACATAGAAATAAGGTTAATGCTATTCTTTCTAAAACTAGTGAAGTTGTACGATATAATACTAATATGGGAAGAAAGAGTACTTTAAAGTGGAAGAAAACAATTGCTGGAAGACCAAATTTTATTGGAGCAGACCTTAAAAAAACGAATCTCAGAGGAGCAGACCTTAGGGGAGCATTACTTATTGCAGCAGATCTAAGAGGTGTTGACCTAAGTGGAGCAGATCTTATTGGAGCAGACCTTAGAGATGCTGATATAAGGGGTGCTAATCTCACAAATAGTATATTTATTACTCAAGGCCAGATTAATGGTGCTAAAGGAGACTCTAATACCAAGCTGCCAGTAGCATTAACACGCCCTACATATTGGTAGAGATAAAGTTCATTATTTGAATGAAATGCAAAAATGTAAATTGTTGGTTGGGAAATTCTGTGATATACTATGAATATAAATAGTGTTTTTATATGTTTTAAACCTTATTAAAGAGGTAAAAACATAAGAAATACTATACATTTTCAATGGGAATATATTTAAAAAATACAATAAAATAGAATGTGATTACATAGTGGGAGATTTTCTATGAAAAAGCAAAGTAAGAAGAAATTATTAATAATATTAATATTGTTTTTTGTGATTTTCATAATTAAACTGTCAAATGCAGAGGCAAATTCAATAGCATCAGATGGGGTAATGAGTATAAGCAAGATATTTTCTAGAGGATCAAAAGTAATGGTATCAAGTGAAATAATGGATAGAAATAATAATGAAATAGTATTTAGTTCTGGTCCATCAGATAGATATGTGAATATTATGTTAGAGAGTACCGGCAGTAAAAATGTAAGTGAGGGATTAGAATTCCATATTATAAATCCTAAGGGGGAGAGAGTCAAGACAGGGATATTATATGATAATGAAACATTTAGAGAAGCCTATGAAGGCATGGAAGGTCAATGGAAGGTAATAATATATTTTGAAAATAATAATTCAAGTTCAATGATGAAATTTGGATATAATATAGGGCCTAAAAAGGAAAATACTATGAGAATTGAATAAATAAATTATATTAATTATAACGAAATAAAAAGGAGGAATGTACAATGACACCTGCTAACAATGCATAGCAAGGCTATTGCATTAATATATAATTAAATTAAATAGCCTTTGCTTAAACCTAAATTAAATTACAATATTTAGGAGGGCATTATGAGCTATATTGCAGCTAAAGAAGTATTACCTACAGAGATAATCGAATTAATTCAAAAATATATTGAGGGTGAATACATTTATATTCCTAAAAAGGAGTCTAATAGACAAGCTTGGGGAACAAAAACAAGCGCTAGAAAAGAAATTACTTTAAGGAATTCTTATATTTATAATGAATATTTAAATGGAACCAGTAGAGGTGAATTGGCGGAAAAGTACTTTCTATCTAAAAAGAGTATAGATAGAATAATATTAAAAGAAAAATCTAAGTAAAAACTGTGAGTCAAAACTAATTTTATAGTTATGGCTCATTTTTATTTAAGAAAAGTTTTTTAGGTTGAGACTCCCAATTAGTAAGTGATAATATAAAAATACATAATAGGTTTATAATTGAATTTATTACAATATAATTATAAAAATTTAATGTAATAGATTTTTAGTAAAGAAGGAGATATAAATAATTTAATTATAATAAAGCATTAATTTTAGTATTTAGTTTTTTATTTAAAAGTTGGAGAAAAAGTGAAACAAGGACAAGTTATTGGATTAGTAGGGAATACAGGACTATCAGGGTGTCCGCATCTTCACTTTGAGTTAGTAACTGGTATTTATGAAGAAGAAAGAAGCTTACCCTGTCATTTTACTAATATCTATAACGTAGTTGGAGATCCTATAGAATTTATTACTGAAGAATATACTATGGTTCATGCTAAATAAGAAATATCATAGAATAAAAAATTTATTATTAAAAAATTGTGTTAGTAATTTTGATATATTTATAAGACTAATGTTTTAAGATAGGTGTAGATATTAGATATTTTTAAATATTTTAATATATATACCTATTTTATAACCAATGTATTATTCAAGAGTTGTAGTTAAATATAGGTTTAACTACAACTTTTAGTTTTTATAAAACAAAATATTTCCGCTAGTACCCTTAATAATTTGTTTAAATTGTTGACAAAGAAACAAAAAGGGTATAATATTGTTTCTGAGGAAACAATATGGAGGTGGTTAAGACTGGATAAGATTAATATTATAATGAATAGTTTTAAAGAGATATATGAAAAAGAAGAAACCTTAGGAAAATTAGCATTTAAGGGAGAATATGAGGAGTTTGGAGTTTCAGAAATACATTGCGTAGATTTAATAGGAAAGATAAAAGATCCTAATGTTACTAAAATATCGCAAGGTATGAATATGACTAGAGGTGCTGTAAGTAAAATATGTAAAAAACTTATAAATAATAATCTTATTTATAAGTATAAAAATCCTGATAACAATAAGGAAATATATTTTAAGTTAACGGAACTAGGTGATAAGTTATATAAGTATCATGAGATAAAACATAAACAATGGGAAGAAAGAAATGATAAATTTTTTAAAGATATAGATAAAAAAAATCGAGAAGTTATAGTTAGTTTTCTAAAAAGGTTTAGTAACTATTTAGATGAAATAATAGAAGAAGAGGAGAGAAAAAATATGAACTTACATTTAAAGGAATTTAGTATTCCTCAGGAAATATTAAAGTGGGGAGACTCACAGCCAGCACATCAGAGACAACATATAGGAACTCACATAGATTGTTATAATCTATCAAATATAGAGTTACCATCAGAGATAGATGTTAAGGTAATAGATGTGAGAGGTTTAGATATTATAGATACAAATATCTTGGAAAATGTTAAAGTAGAGAAAAATTCATTTGTAATATTTAGAACAGGATATTTAGAGAAATACGGATATGGAAGTGAGGAGTATTTTAATTCTGAATCAAAGCCCTATTTAACTAGAGATCTTGTAGATAAGTTATTAGAATTTAATGTTAAGCTAATAGGAATAGATTTAGGTGGAATACAACATGGTAAAGATCATGTTGAAATAGATAAGTATGTTGAAAGTAAGGGTTCATATGTTGTAGAGAATATATGTAACTTAGATAAAGTTTCTTTTGATTTTAAGGCAAGCCTAAAATGGTTACAATTAGAGGGAGCAACAGCAATAAAAGTTGAAATTGAAACTATATAAATACATGGTTTATTTAAGATAAAAGGATTTAATATTAAGAGATTCAATCTATTCATTAAATCTATATTATTAATTAGTACAAAAATACTTTTTGCAGCATATTGGATATTATTTGGTATTTTGGGGACCATTAATATATATTACAGTAATAGATTAAGTTTATCATGGGTAATTCTATTTTTTATTTTTAATGTAGTGGCATATGTACTTTTTAAATTAGATAAAATAAAGAGTTTAAAATTAAGGACGGAATAAAAGAATTAAATACACAGTTTTATATTCATAGGATAGAGAGATATTAAAAATTTAGTTTAAAGATAAAAGTATAAGTAAGAAGAGGTTTCATATAGTATGATTTTCTCTTCTTTTTATTTTTACTAAGATAAATATGAGTAATAAATTGTATAGTTAAAATATATGAATTTAACTACTATTTACGTATATAAATAATGCAGAAATATTTATGTACTAACTGTGTTTTTAATGGGAATGATATATTTAAGATAAATAAGATTTTACTAGGAGAAGGAATATGAATAGAATAGAATTATTAAAATTAGACTTTAATTTCAATGGAAAAGTTGATGCTATTTATCCAGTTATATTAGAAGATGAAAATAATATGGTTTTAGTTGATTGTGGATACCCTAATTTTATAGGATTAATTGAAGAATGTGCTATAAAAAATGATATTAATATAAAAAAGTTATCCCAAATAATTATAACTCATCATGATTTTGATCATATGGGATCATTGGCAGAGTTTAAGAAGGAATATCCTAATATACAGGTTCTAGCATCTAAAGAGGATGAGCCTTATGTAAGTGGAAAGAAAAAATCATTAAGATTAAGACAGGCAGAAAAAATATATGGGTTGCTTCCAGAATCAGAAAAAGAAAAAGCTAACGAATTTCATAATATGCTTAAGTCAATAGAAAATTGTAATGTAGATATATGTTTAAAGGACAAGGAATATTTAAATTTTTGTGGAGGCATAGAAATAATATCTACACCAGGGCACATGCCAGGACATATATCTATTTATCATAAAGAAAGTAAATCATTGATATCTGGAGATGCATTAGTTATAGATGATGGAGAATTAGTTATTGCATTGCCACAGTATACCTTAGATATGAAGGAAGCTAAAAACTCTATAAAAAAGCTTTTAAATTATGATATAGATAGGGTTATATGTTATCATGGAGGCGTTTATGCAAAAGATATAACAGAAGCACTTAGAAAAATATGATATAGTTAAAAATTATATAAGCCTTTAATACTTTGTAATAAAAAAGATTAGAACTTAAACAGTACTAATCTTTTTTACTATATTTATTTTGTACTAATTTACATATTTATTTCTTTAAATTTTATTTTATTGTTAGCTTCTAAGTATGCTTTTTTAATATAAGAGAAGGAAGCTGCAGCTGTGAATAGGTAGCCTATAAGTAAATTTTCAATAAATGATTTTCTAACTAAAGGTTCTCTTAGAAAATCTGGAACAGCTCTTAATGCATCAAAGAAATTTATATCATAATCTATTTTGTATTCTGAGTATATATCAATAGCAAGGGAAATGTGATTAGCTAAATAAACCATTATAATAGTAATAATAGAAGTAATTACAATACCTGATAAATTAAGTTTTCCACCAAACATTTGATATCCTTTAATACAACAAATGGATATAGCAAGACCAGCAATTGCAGCTATGTAATTCATCTGGGCTATTCCTATCCAAACTACTGAACCAAGCAAAGCTCCTATAAATCCACCAACAATTCCTCCAATTATATTATTACTTTTATGTTGAAAAGCATTTTGTTGCTCAGCAATTTTATTATTAATCTCTAGCTGACAGTTTGTACAACAAGGAAGTATAATATTATTAAATAAAAATGGTTTTAATTCTGTTTCTTCACCACAAGATGCACAACAAGTCACTAAATTATTTGTAATAGAAAAATCTATTAGTTTATTAATTATAGATAGTATTATTTCTGGCTTTCTATACTTTCTATATTTAGGCGTATAGTGAAGTTCAATGCTAGAAGCATTATAAGATGCGTAATTAAGTTTTTTAAATTCAGTTGTTAAACCATGAAGAAAAGCATTCATATTGTCCAGTCCTACCTCAGATGTAAGTTTTACTGGAAAGGTTATATAATATGTATAAGGGCTTGAATTTATTGTAATATTATATCCATTGTGCAATCCTACTAGAGCATTTTCATTATCAATAAAATTTAAATTTGTTGAGTTGGCAATATCTAAAAGTAATTTATCTTTCATTTAATATCTCCTCCATTAAAATTATCATATGTTAATATTAAGTCATTAGTTTTTTTATTTAAGTAAATATAGTAAGAGTGAATATTATTATATAAAAAAATAAGTTAAACACTAAGAAATTTTACATAAAGATTATATAAGTTATAAAATCCTGCATAATTATACCAAATTTAAGGACGTATATCAAGTAATGGAAGAATTAAGATACATATAGAACATTAAAAACATATTTTATGCTTATAGAAGCTACTATCTATAAGTATATATGGATTTAGTTAAAAGGAGATTTTAAATATTAAAAGGTATTTAAAATTAAAATTTCATAGAAGATTTATATGGTTAGATAATAGGAGACTGATCCCTTAACTAAGATACATGCTTTCATAGAATTATATTTTTAAAATTTACATTGTTAGCAGCAGGTTATTAAAAAATATAACTTAAAGATAAAAAACTTGTTATTAAAGATAAAAATTTTATTAGGATACTTAAAGGCATTTATATACTACTTAAAAGTTATGGGCAAAGTTAATACAGAATTATACTTAAAATTGAGAGAGACCTTTAGAGTAATATATAATAATAGTATGTTAAAAATTAGAATATTCAAAAGTAATATCTTCAATGTATATGTTGAAGATATTGATGGACTAAGGGGGATAGGATATGGGAATAAATGCAAGAAGTTTCTTAGAGCTAAAGGGAGATTTAGTTTATCTAAGAAAACTAGACAAGGAGTATCTTGAACAATACTGGGAAAACTTGAGTAACTCTAGTATAGAATCAACAATATTTACAGGAACTCAACAAGTATTTAGTAAATCAGATACTGAAGAATATTTAGAACATATATCTAAGGACAGAGGTAGAATTGACTTTTTAATATTCTCAAAAGAATCCAATAAATTAGTAGGGGAAGTTGTTATTAATGATATAGATAGAAATAATAGAGGTGCTAGTACAAGAGTTTCAATAAATAGAAAAGAAGATTTTAATAAAGGTTATGGCACTGAAGCTATGATTTTATCATTAAACTATGGTTTTGGTATGCTTAACCTACATAGGATTGAGTTAGAAGCATTTTCTTTTAATGAAAGGGCAATTCATGTTTATGAGAAGATAGGGTTTGTAAGAGAGGGAATTAGAAGAGATGGATGTTTTTTTAATAATAAATACTATAATATGATTACTATGAGTATTTTGGAAGAAGAATTTAGAGAAAAATATAATAATGAAGATTTATTAGAGAATTTTAATGATTAAAAATCTAATTAATGGAGTTCTACTATAAGAAAGAAATATCATAAGAAGTATAGTAAGATATATGTTTTTTCGGGATAGAATGGCTTATAAGTCCACTATGATGATCATTAGTCTCCTTTTCAAAAGATGGATATGGATGAGTGAAAGATAACTTTGTATCAGTTTCAGCTTCAAGTGTGGATAAATGAGAAAATTTAGAACTATTGTTGCTAGTCCATAGTGATTACTCTCCGTGTATATTTTTGTTTAGCGATTAAATCATAACATGGAATAATCCACTATGAAATTTTTTAAATTTTTTATTAGTACAATTTCATTTTATAATTAATCTAAATAAAAAAATTAATAATGGGGAGTCAAATAAAGAATAAAAACTATAATATATTGTATTAGATTTTTAAATTCTAAGACAACATATTATAGTTAGATTTCTTAATATGACAGTCCCATTATTAAAAGACCTAACTATCTAAATACTTTTCGGCATCTTCTATATTTTTAAAGGTATCATTTAACTTATTAAAAGAATTTGCTAAATTAGCATTAAAGATTTCGTTATTTAGAACAATAGCTACTTTATAAATCTTTTTTTCTCTACCGTAGTTTCTAACCACTTCAAAGCTTCCACTGTTATGTAAAACAGATATACCACAACTCTTAAGGTTTGCACAAACAGTAAAGTTAGGTCTAACATTGTTTAAGCAATGTATCATATCATCAATATATTTTTTTTCTTCTGCATCACATAAATCCTCAGAGATTTTAATATATATTCGATTCTTTTCCTTAGAATAAGATATTTCATACATACTTTTCACCTTCTAAAATCTATAATTTTATTATTGCAGCAATATGGTTTTCACCAGCGCCAGATGAAGCAAGTAGTAGGGTTTGACCTTTTTTTAGTAATCCTTTTTCCTTAGCCTCATAAAGGTTTACTGGTATTGACGATGAAGCTATATTTCCGTACTTATGGAAAGTCTCATAGGAACGTTCCTTAGATATATTAATAGAATCTCTCCAGGCACTATGAGTCCAGTCAGCAGGTTGATGGGAGAAGAACATGTCAATATCATCTGACTTCATATGAGCTTTCCTAAGGGTTTTTTCAAGAATATCTTGCATTATACTAAGAGAATTCTTTCCAATCATGTTTGTCTTAACAGGATTAGTTGTAAGGAATGGTCTTAGAGGAGATTTCTCAGAGTAGTTTCTTTTATTTTCACCTAATGGCATTCTTTCAGAAAGAGTGAATGCATCGTGATAGAAACCATCAGAATTACAGCAAGATGCTACATATCCGTGTCCCTCAGGAACTTCCCCCATAACTATGGCACCAGCACCGTCGCCTACATATAAACTTAAATAATCTGAAGTATCAATAATTCTTGAGTGGAATACAGAAGTCACAATTAGGATATTTTTAAATTCTCCCATTGCTATTAGATTAGATGCTGTAGTAACCATTGTAACAAAGCTTGAACAACAACTGTCCATATGCCAAGCACCAGCATTTTTTAATCCTAATTTATATTGAACTAAACTTGCATTACTAGGAATAATTTCATCTTGAATCATAGAATGTATCATAATAAGATCAATATCATCTTTTGAAATACCTGAATCTTTAATAGCTACTTCTGCTGCTTTAACTTCTGCATCAGAAGGAAGCATATCAGATGGAAATATTCTTCTTTCAGCTATCCTTTCAAAAGGGCTTTTTCTACCTTCAGGTAGGTTTACTATTTTAGTGTCTTTCCAAAAATCATTTTTTCTAACTTCCTCTGGAATATATGCACCTATTCCTAAGATTCCAGCAGGTACGATTTCTTTTAACATTAGATTACCTCCTTGATGTAAATAAAATTAAGTATAGTAATAAAATATAAAAAATACTAAATATTATATTTTATATAATTATTCTACAAAATGTCTTACAATCCTTTAAAAAATTTACTAAAATTAACTTATCACTGGGTTACTATCTTAGTAAACTCAAAAAAAGAGAGCAATAAGATTTTTAATATATTACTATAGAAGTAATAAACTATGAATATCATAGTAGAATTTTATTAAGTTAAATTTATATAAGGGGAGGAGATGGGAGTAAAATCCTATTTATATTATGAGAGCAGATAGATTATTAGCAATTATAATAATAATTTCTCAAAAAGGATTAGTGACAGGAAAGGAACTTGCCGAACACTTTGAGGTATCCTTAAGAACTATATATCGAGATATAGAAAAAATAAGTGAGGCAGGAGTTCCTATAGCAGCTACTGGTGGAAAAGGTGGAGGTTATTATATTATGGAAAAGTATAATTTAAATAACCTATTTTTAAACAAAAAAGAAATTGCTCCATTAGTTGCAGTAATGGATAATTTAAAAATTTTATTTGGTAATAATCCTAAATTTAATGATATAGTACTTAAGTTTGAAACTTTACGAAGTTCTGAAACACAAGAGGAGGAAAAGTTTAGTATAGATATGTCTCATTTTAGTATGGAGAAGGAACTGAGGGAATACCTATTCCTTATGAATAAAGCAATTGAAGACAGTAGAATACTAGAATTTGAATATATAAATAGAAAAATGGAGTATTCAAAAAGAATAGTAGAACCAATTCAGATAGAATTCACGGAAGGTCATTGGTATATTATTGCCTTTTGTAGAGTAAGGAAGGACTATAGAAGATTTAAGCTTGTTAGAATAAGGAATATGAAATTAGGAATTAATTTTATAAAAAATTCTCTTTCAAAAGAGGAGATAAAAAAGATATTTAGTAAAGGTTATGAAAAAAATAGTGTTTTAGTTAAGTTAAAATTCTGCAATAGTATAGGGGCACAATTAAGTGAGTATTTTTCAAAGGATAAAATTAATCTTTCAGAAGATGGATCATATATAGTAGAAGGATTATTCCCAAATGATGAGGGATTAAAAAAGTTTATTTTGAGTTTTGGAGATAAGGGGGAAGTATTAGCTCCAGAAAACTTAAGAAAAGAGATAAAAGAATATATAAAAAACATATATAGCAAATACAATGACTGACCCATAGGTGTCAGTCATTGTATTTTATAATATAAAAAAGAGCTTAGATAGTAAGGAGGAGGGTATGAAATTAGAAGAAAATATCTTAAAAGAAAGCTTAAGAAATATTAAAAATAATAATTATTTATTTCAAGATGATGATAATTATTTTATCCTTTCACTAGAGATGCTAGAAAATATAGGTTCACTAGATTCTGAACTTAGAGATGAACTAATATATGGAGTACTATACCATTGGATTTCAAGGGGAGTATTTAACTCTAATGAACTCAATGAATTACTAAATATAAGTCTAGGAAGTTCCAATATTATCCATAAACTTAGGGATAAAGATGAAGACGCTGTTTTTAAGAGAGCATTTTCAGTATTGATTGTTGCACTTATTTTAAATGAGCATAGAAAAGAGAATTTTTTATCAGATGAGGTGTTATTTGAAGTAAAGGATAGACTTATAGAATATATGATTAATGAAGAAGATGTTAGGGGATATGTTAAAGGAAAAGGATGGGCACATTCAGCAGCTCATACTGCAGATGCACTAAATGAATTAGCTCAGTGTGATTGTTTAAATAAGGAGGATTTACTAGATATATTAAACACCATAAAAGCTAAGGTATGCATAGGTTACTATGTATATGTAGATGAAGAGAGCGAAAGAATGGTTACAGTAGTAGAAAATATTATTGGTAGAAAAATTATTAGTAATATTGAGATGGTAAACTGGCTAAGAAGCTTTATATTTAAAAATAAAGATTTAGACTATATGGATAGATTTCATTTAAAGGTGAATGTAAAAGAATTTTTAAGAAGCCTATATTTTAGGTTATTAGAAAACAATGGTTCAAATTTTATTATTGAAGAAATAAGAAAAATACTTAATAAATTATAATGTGAGAAAGAAGGGTAAAAAGTGAATGTATGTGTTCTTTATTATGATGGTTTTTGTGAGTTTGAAGTTGTTCTAAACTTTGCAAAGTTTAAAGGTAATATATTTTCAGCTTCTTTAGAAGATCGTATTTATATAAGTGAAGAAAAACAAAAGTATTTGCCAGATAAAACAATAAAAGAATTAAATCCAGATAATATTGACCTTCTTATTATCCCAGGGGGAAATCCAACACATCTTTATAAAAATGAGGAACTAAAAGAGTTTATTACAGAATTAAATGAGAAAAATAAATTTATCGCAGGTATTTGTGGTGGTGTTGAACTTATGGCAAGCTATGGAGTCCTTGATAATAAAAGATGTACTGGTGATGGTGAGGGAATCAAAATAGATGAAGATAATAAAGAATTCTTTAAGAATTCTACTATAGTTAATGATGATGTTGTTAGGGATAAAAATTGTATAACATCAATAGGAAAAGCATTTATTGAATTCTCTATTGAACTAGGAAAATTAATGAATGTTTATAAAAATAATAAGGAAATTGAGGATGAGTATAACTGGTTTAAAAATATTAAGATTTATAAGGTAGTAAAAAATAAAGACCTAAATTAATTTATAAAAAAGGTAGCAATATTCTTGCTACCTTTTTTATAAGTCAAAGATGTTTTAATGAATAAGTTAAGGGAGTATATTAACTTATCCATGTATTGACCCATTGAAATTCTAGAATTTAGTAATGGCATAAAATAAGTTTTGAGTTAAAGAGTTATAACATTTAGTGGCTTAATTTAAGACGTAATATTATAAAATATTATATTAATAATAATTATGATATACTTAATATTAATTTTAGAAAAGAATTTTAATAGGAATTATAACAATAGTTTTAAAATACAAGAGATAAGAGGTCGCAGGATGATTAATAAAGAAAGGGTACTAATTAAGCTAGAAGAAGAGTCAAGAAATCTTAGTGGAGATGCTAATGTAGGGGTAACAGCAAAAGATATTTCTGATATTTTAGGAATAAAGAGAAATGTGGTGAGTCTTTACCTAAATGAACTTCATAGAGAAGGAAAAGTTATTAAGATAAATACTAGACCAGTATATTTTATACATAAGAGTATATATGAAGATAATAAGTCAAAGTTTAAGTTAGCAAATAACTTCATAAAGGATAATGATAGTTCTAATGAGGAAAAGAATACTAATGTTTTCAATAAACTTGTAGGACATAATGGTAGCTTAAGAAATGTTGTAGATCAATGTAAGTCTGCTACTAATTATCCTCCTAATGGGTTACCTATATTATTAATAGGAGATTCAGGGGTAGGTAAGAGTTATATAGCACAATTAATATTTGATTATGCTATGGAACAGAAGATAATAGAGGATAACTCTAAGTTTATAATTTTTAACTGTGCGGAGTATGCAAATAACCCTGAGCTTCTTTCGGCTGCCTTATTTGGGGCGTGTAAAGGAGCTTATACAGGAGCAGATAGTGACAAAAAAGGATTAATTGAGGAAGCGGATGGAGGATATTTATTTTTAGATGAAATTCATAGGCTTTCTTCTGAGGGACAGGAAAAACTTTTTATATTCCTTGATAAGGGAGTATTTAGGAGAGTTGGGGAATCAGGTAAATGGAGAAAGGCAAATGTAAGAGTAATATTTGCAACCACTGAGAATCCAGAGAAGTTCTTTTTAAAGACATTTTTAAGAAGAATTCCACTAATAACTAATATACCTAACTTTAATGCCAGACCTATAGTAGAGAAGTTTGAATTAATAAAAAACATATATAGAAAAGAAACTATATCTATAAATAAGGATATAGTATTAAAAGAAAATGTTGTTAAGATTATTCTAGGCAGCATATGGAGTGGAAATATAGGTAAGCTTATTAATACAATAAAGATTACCTGTGCTAATGCTTTTTCACAGAGTAAATACTCAAAGAATCCAAGACTTGAAATAAATATATCAGATATTCCAAAAGAGTTAATAGCTAATTCAAATGTAGAGCTAGGTGACAATGAGAATTTTATATTAATATCAATGGATGAAAAAGATGAAAATATAAATAATATACAATATGAAATGATCAGTAATATAAACAGAGAGTTTATAAATAGTATTAAGAACATAAGGGATAATAGAATAACTGAAAAAGTATTTTGGGAAGAGATAAAAGATGTTGGAAGTTTACTAATTAAAAATATTAATGAAAATAAAGTATACCAATTTGGGGAAGGAACAGTAGAGTTTATTAGAAAGATTGTAACTAACAACTTAAATATATTTAAGGACAAATATGGAATTAAGGCTTATAACAATAGTATAGAGATTATAACTAATTCTATTTGTTGTGTATCTTCATGTGATGAAAATGAAGAGTTAGAGATTGAAGAATCATTACAGTACCTACAGAATAAGTATAGAAAGCTATATAAGCTTTCAAAGAAAGTTGTGGAAGAGGTAGAGAAGACCTTATATATAAAAGTAAACAGAATAGTTTTAGCATATATTATAACAAATCTAAAGTTAGTAAATAAGGAATCAGAATACAACCTAATTAATGCAGTAATGATAGCCCACGGTAAATCTACAGCAAGTAGTATAGCTAGTGTTGCAAATAATATGCTGGGAATGTATATATATGATTCCTTCGATATGCCTATAGATGTTTCTACTGAATATATGGTAAAAGAGCTTAGAGAGTATATAAAAAATGTAGATTCAAAGAGAGGACTAATATTGCTAGTTGATATGGGTTCCTTGCAAGATATTTATCTAGGTATAAAGGAAGAATTTAATGGAGACATAGCAATTATAAATAATCTCTCAAGTCTACTAGCACTAGATGTTGGAAATAAGATCATGAATAAGAAGCCTATACAAGAGATTATTAAAGAGGCAGTAGATAAAAATGTTACAAAGTATAATTATATTCCATCAACAAATAAGAAAAAGGATGCTATAATAACCACTTGTGAAACAGGTATTGGTACTGCTGAAAGGATTAAGAGCTTATTAGAAAAGTGCTTAAAAGATAAGGACATATCAATACTAGCCTATGATTATAATAAGTTAAAAGCTGGTGGGGAAAATGAATATATTTTTAATGAGTATAGGGTGAAATTAATAATAGGATTAAGCAACCCTAAAATAGAGAATGTACCCTATGTATCCCTAGAAGATATGATTATGAAGAAGGATGAGACAAAAATTCTTAAAAATTTAAGTAGCATAATGGATAATGAAACAATAGAGGATATAAGTAATACTATATTAAAGGAATTTACCTTAACAAATGTTATTAACCATCTAATAATTTTGAACCCTGACAAAATATTAGGCCAGGTTCAAGATGCCATTAGTACGTTAGAATTTAATTTAAAGGTGAAATTACCTAATTCCTTAAAGGTAGGAATTTATATACATGTATCATGTATGGTAGAAAGGCTTGTTATAAGACAACCTATGTTAGAGTATAAAAATATTCAAGAATTTGAATACTGTAATAGACACTTTATTAAATGTGCTAAAAATGCCTTTAGTGTAATAGAGAACTTCTATAAAATAGAGATTCCAGTATCTGAAATTGCTTATATTTATGATAGTATTAGTAGAAAGATAAATATTTAGGATATAGGTTAGAAGTGCTTATATTTAAATTAACTATAGAGTTATTAAGAGTATAAATATAACAATAAGAACCGTGTCAAATAGGTATTACACTATTTTGGCACGGTTCTTGCTTTTAATATAGGCATAGAAGCATAAGAGGAGGAAGAATATATGACACCAAATATATTATTAACAAGAATTGATAACAGACTTGTACATGGACAAGTTGGAGTAACATGGACAACAGCGATAGGAGCAAATCTTTTGGTTGTAGTAGATGATATTGCAGCTAATGATAAAATACAACAACAATTAATGACTATGACTGCAGAGAGTTCAGGAGTTGGAATAAGATTCTTTTCAATAGAAAAAACAATAAAGGTAATAGGAAAGGCAGCGCCATCACAAAAGATATTCTTAGTATGTAAGACACCAGAAACAGTTAGAAAGTTAGTTGATGGAGGAGTTCCTCTAAAAGAAGTAAACGTTGGAAATATGCATTTCTCAGATGGAAAGAGACAACTTACTAAAAAAGTTTTTGTGGATGATAAGGATGTAGAGGATCTAAAGTATATAGAGAGCAAGGGCCTAGATGTTTATATACAAGATACACCAGGGGATTTAAAGAGCAGAGTATAAAATTAAATGAAAAATCATTATAAAGAACAAAGAGTCTATTTAGTTTAGAAGACTTAAAGATAAAAACAAGGAGGGAAAAATCATGCATGAAATTACATTAGCACAAGGATTATTGTTAACTGTAATGTCAGTTATAGTGGGAATAGATGCATTTTTAGAAGGTTTATTTATTTTTAGACCCATTATAGTATGTACTTTAACAGGAGTAATTTTAGGAGATATACAAACAGGCTTAATAGCTGGTGGATTAACAGAGCTAGCCTTCGCAGGACTAACACCAGTAGGAGGTACACAACCACCAAACCCGGTACTCGCAGGAGTAATGACAACTGTAATTGCTTATACAACTGGATCAGATGTAAAAACAACTATAGGATTAGCTTTGCCATTTAGTTTCTTAATGCAATACATAATTTTATTCTATTATTCAAGTTTTTCAATGTTTATGTCAAAATTAACAAAAGCTTCTAAGGAAGTAGATACTAAGACATTTGCTAGAATAAATATTCTTTCAATATTAATTGTAGGATTAACATACGGAATCGTTGTATTTTTATGCACATATGTAGCTCAAGAGCCAATGAAAGCTTTAGTGGAAGCTATGCCAACATGGTTATCTCATGGATTTGAAATAGCAGGGGGGATATTACCAGCAGTTGGATTTGGATTACTATTAAGAATAATGCTTAAGAAAGAATATATGGCATTCTTAATAATAGGATTCATACTAGCATCTTTCTTAAATTTCTCAAACTTATTACCAGTAGCATTAGTGGGAACTGCAATAGCTCTATTCCAATACTTTAATGATAAGGAAAGAGACAAGCAGGTTAAGGAAGCAGTTAGCCAAATAAGCATTGATGGAGGTGAGTTTGATGAAGGAATCTAAGAATCTATTTACTAAAAAAGAAATAGGCAAGTTAGGATTAAGATCAATATTTCTACAGTCTTGTTTTAACTATGAAAGAATGCAAGGAGCAGGTTGGGCATATTCAATGATGCCGTACCTAAAGAAGATACACAAAGATGATAAGGAAGCTCTTTCAGTAGCAATGAAGGATAATATGGAGTTTATAAATACAAACCCTACAATATCACCATTCTTAATGGGGTTCTTATTATCATTAGAAGAGAAGAAAGAAGATAGAAACCTAATAAATAGTTTAAAGGTTGCTTTATTTGGACCACTTGCAGGAATAGGTGATGCATTATTATGGTTTACTTTGCTACCTATAATAGCTGGAATATGTGCATCCTTTGCACAACAAGGAAGCCTTTTAGGACCAATAGTATTCTTTATAGTTTACTTAGGAATATTCTTATCACGTATATTTTTAGCTAGGTTTGGATATGAACTTGGTACAAAGGCAATAGATAAGATTAAAGAAAGTTCAAAAGCTTTAACAAAAGGAGCAACTACATTAGGAGTAACTGTAATAGGAGCATTAATCGCAACTTATGTAAATATTACTGTTTTAAGTGAAATTAAGATAAATGCAGAGCACTCAATATCTCTACAAAAAGATTTCTTTGATAAAATATTACCTAATATATTACCATTAGCATATACATTTTTAATGTACTATTTCTTAAAGAAAAAGAAGGTAAGCCCAACTGTGCTTATAATAGCAACATTTGCATTGGCAATAATAGGTTCATTGTTAGGAGTATTATAATATGAGTAATATAATTGTTTTAATGGGACATGGAAACTTTGCAACAGGTCTTGGATCATCAATAAAGTTAATAGCTGGACCAACAGAAGGGGTACACTATATTGACTTTCTAGAAGAATATAGTAGTGAAACCCTTATGGAAAAGGCAACAAAAGTAGTAGAAGAGAATAAGGGGAATAACATAGTATTTATCTGTGATATTCTTGGAGGGACTCCCTTTAATACAGCGGTTAAAATATCTCTAGAACATGAAGGGGTTAGGGTTGTTTCAGGATGTAATATGAATGCAATACTTGAAGTAATTATGATGAAGGACTCTTTCCAATTAGAGGAGTTAACTGATGAGTTAGTAGAGAAAACAAAAAATTCCGTTTGTAGATATAAAACTAGTGAGGCTACTAGTGAAGAAGAAAATTATGAAGATGGAATTTAAATAAAGGCTAAAAATGGGGCAGTCCCACAAAGAATAAAAACTATAATATATTGTATTAGATTTTTAAATTCTAAGATAACATATTGAAGTTAGATTTCTTAATGTGGCAGCCCCATTCTTTTATATAAACAGTATACAAAAATAACATTTTTTATTAGTTAAACCTTAAGCCTATTATACTAAATAAATTTTAAAGGTTAAAAGTAAGCTTTAGAATGGTTAGAAGAAATATTTATTACATTAGGAGGAGTAAAATGAATATAAATGTATATGAAAATTATGAACTAATGTCAGAAAAGGTTGCAGAATATATTATAGATACAGTAAATAAAAATCCAGAGGCTCTATTATGTTTAGCTGGAGGGGACACTCCACTTAAGGCTTATGAATATTTAGTAGATGCTTACAACAATAAGAGGGTGGATTTCTCAAGATGCAAGTTCGTAGGATTAGATGAGTGGGTAGGTTTAGGAAATGAAACAGAAGGAAGTTGTATAGAAATGTTAAATAAACATCTCTATAGTAAGATAAGTTTAAGAGAGAAACAACTTTGCTTCTTTGATGGACTCTCTAAGGATTTAGAAGAAGAATGTAAAAGAGTAGATAAATTTATTTTTGATAATAAGGGAATTGATCTAATCCTATTAGGTGTAGGCATGAATGGGCATCTAGGGTTTAATGAACCTAATGTTAATCCAGATTTATATTGCACAGTAGTAGACCTTGATACAGTAACTACCAAGGTTGGAGTAAAATATTTTAATGAAGAGGTTGAACTTAAAAAAGGAATAACTGTGGGGATGAAACATATTTTTAGTAGTAACGTAAAAATAATAATGGCTAATGGAGAAAGGAAATCAGACATTATTAAAATGGTTGTTGAAGGTGAAAGGACAAGAGAGATACCTGCAAGCTTGCTTTCTAATGAGGAAAGTCTTGAAATATTTTTAGATAATGGAGCAGCAAGTAAACTTACAAATTATAAAATATCTAAATAAATTATTATATAAGTTCTTCTAAGATTTATGTAAGGCTTTTAAAATATAAAGCTGTCATGAAATTTAGGAGAACTTATATTTTATAGAATATAAAAGTTTTAAGTATCTTAAAATAAGTTATTATTCTAGCTATATAATATATTAGCTTAGAGAGATGAGAAGTTTTATGGTATTGAATAAGAATAGTATATGCAATATAATGGATGAAAATAAATATAGGAATAAGAAGGAATAGATATATGGTTGAATTAATTATAGTATCCCATGGTAATTATGCAATTGAAGTTATTAATTCAGTAGAGATGATTTTAGGAAAGAATAATAATATAAAGGCATTAACTTTAAATAAAGAAGAGAGTTTGGAAAGTCTTACAGACAGGTTAGATAGGGAGATAAAAAATAGTGATTTTAAGGAATTTCTTGTTTTAGTAGATTTTTTAGGAGGAACGCCATTTAATGCAACCAGTAAATTAATAGGTAAAGATAACATTAAAATAATAAGTGGAGTCAATATACCAATGGTACTTAAGATATTACCTGTAGATAATAGAAGTTTAAAGGAAGTAGCCTATATAGCAGAAAAAGAAGGAAAAGAAGGAATAATCAATATTTCTAATTTAATAGAAAAAAGATTAAATAAGGAAAAAGTGGAGGGTAGTTTAAATGGGGAAAATATTTAGAGTAGATGAGAGATTAGTTCATGGTCAAACTATTAATTATTGGTGTACATATTATAATATATCTAAGATTTTTGTAGCTAATGATGAATTAGTAGAGGATGAATTAAAAAAATTATTTTTTAAAATAGCCACTTCAGATGAAGTGGAATTAGAGTTTTTAACCATTAAGCAATCTACTTTTATAGAGGACGAGAAGGAAACAAACTATATGATTTTGTTTAAAAGTATTGAAGATGTAGTTAGATTTGCTGAAGGTGAAGGAATAATTGATAAACTTATAGTAAGTAATGTAAGTTATGGAGAGGAAAAAACTAAGGTAAATGATGGGGTATTTTTAAGCGGAAAAGAAATGAAGAGCATAAGGGTTTTAGAAAATAACTATAATATAAATATTATTTATAAGTTAATGCCAAACTAAAGCTTACATTAGTGATGCTAAAATTTAGATTTTATAAAAACAAAAAGAAATAGCAAGTTTTTTTATGATAACCTATAAATTAAGTTCATGAGATTCTTAATAATAACCTCATGAACTATTTTTATTTTAAACATTATCTTATAAATACTTAGCTTATTTATATAAGAAGAATTCAAATACATAGATATTTCAGTAAAAAGGTATATACTATACTAGGAATGCTTTTCAAAATATGACCATATTTTTTTAGCTTTCCATATTATAATTAAAGGACTCGTTTATAATCTTAGTTAATAAATCCTTATGGAATATAGATTTTATTAATTTATAGCATTATATAGTTATTTATATTGATAGTAAAAATTATGTTAACTATTTAATGCTTTAGAGCTATTTTCTTCAAGACTTACTCCACCCCATTTACACATCTCATGTAAAATAGGCATAAGAGACCATCCTCTTTCTGAAAGAAAATATTCTACCTTTGGTGGTACTTGGTGATATTCCTTACGAACTATAATATTATCAGATTCAAGTTCCTTTAGTTGACTACTTAACATCTTGTGGGTAATTCCTTTAACGGACTTTTTTAACTCTCCATAACGCATAACCTTACACTTAGATAACCAGAACATTATAACCATTTTCCATTTTCCACCTATAATAGATAGCGTGTATTCAAAGGGTTCTGAGTTAATTTCTATTTTTTCATCCATTGCCATACTCTCCTTTAAGTTAGTATCTTACAATAAAGTGCATACTATCTTTTTCATATTAGTTATATAATAATATATACAAAGATGCTTTGCAAAATAACTTATATTATTAAGGGGGAACCTATTATGAGCAAATTTATAGAAATCAAACCTGAAGAATTAAATCAAAGTCCATTTAAGCTTATAGGTAAAGAATGGATGCTTATCACAGCAGAAAAGGATAATAAAGTAAATACAATGACTGCATCATGGGGCGGCTTTGGTGTTATGTGGGGAAAAAATGTAGCATATATTGTTATAAGACCTCAACGTTATACTAAAGAATTTGTAGACAACTCTTCTAAATTTTCTCTAACATTTTTTAATGAAAGCTTTAAAAAACAATTAGGGTATTTAGGCACTGTATCTGGAAAAGATGAAGATAAGATTGCTAAGGCTAATCTAACAATAAGCCATTTAGAAGACACACCTCATTTTGAGGAAAGTAAACTTACAGTTATATGTAAAAAGTTATACGCTCAGGATTTTGACCCAAAGTGCTTTATATCAAAGGATGATGATGAGAAGTGGTATCCTGAAAAAGATTATCACACACTATATGTAGCTGAAGTTGAAAAAATTTTTATAAAGGAAGAATAAGAATTTTATAAAAGTATAGTTTATTAGAGGATAAACGAGGACATTTTAGATTAGTTTTGTTCATTGCTTTTCTCTCCTTTAAGGGGGATATTTTAATTCTTGCAAACTTCATTATATTTCCTAAGGGTGGGAAGAGCAATGTTCATATAATTTAACAGATTCATATTATAACTTGGGGGAAGATTATATGGAAAAATTAAATCAATTACGTGAATTTATGAAGGCTAATTTTGTAGAGTGGGAAGATATAGAATCAGATCAAGAAAAAAAGCTACCACAACCACCTGTAGAAAAGCCTTATGATAATAATTTAGAAGTCATAGACTTACCAGAAGCAAAAGAAGATTTAGTGATAAAAAGTAGTATATTAGATATTATTAACTCTAGAAAAAGCCGTAGAAAATACAATGATGAGGAATTAACTTTAGATGAATTATCATTCCTTCTTTGGTCAACACAGGGAGTGAAAAAGGTTACCACTAATGATGCATCTACAGCAATAAGAACTGTGAGAACAGTACCATCAGCTGGGGCTAGGCATCCTTTTGAAACTTATTTAATAATAAATAGAGTAAAGGGATTAAAAAAGGGAATTTATCGTTACTTAGCTCTAAGTCATAAGCTAGTCTTAATACTTGAGGATGATAATATAGGAGAGAAGGTTTCAGAAGCTTCACTTAAGCAAGTATTCGTAGGTAGTGGAGCAGTTACTTTTATATGGAGCTGTACACCTTATAGGGCAGAGTGGAGATATCATATATCAGCTCATAAAGATATGCTATTGGATGCAGGACATTTATGTGAAAACTTATATATTGCTTGTGAGGCTATTGGACTTGGAACTTGTGCCATAGGAGCTTATAATCAAGAAGAAATAGATAAGTTAATTATGGTTGATGGAAAAGATGAGTTTGCAGTTTATTTAGCACCTGTTGGTAAGTATGATCTAATGAATTCAGTAGAGTAATATTAATTTATAAAATTAAGAACTTTACATTTAACTGATTGATGACTCAATAAGTTTCAACTGAAGCTAATGTAGTTTTAATATTAGAACTTATATATAAGAATAAATATATAGTAAGTAAATAATGGACTTAAGACATTTGTAAAATAATATTATATTTTTTACTATTACAATATACAAGAAAACCACCCTAAGTTATTATGGTGGTTTTCTTAAGGTTTAATTTTAAATTGATTAGTTTTACCCATCATATAGGAAAGTTTTATTATAGCCTTCTCTTCCTCAGACATTTCTCTATTATACATTTTCTCAAATTGATTAATTAATGCTTTAGTATCAATCTTTTCTTTAGGAGTGGAAGTTCTTCTAATAGGATTAAAGTTATATGTTTTAGGAGTCATATTAGGAATATAGATGATTTTAAAAATCTCCTTAGTATAATAAGCATCATAATAGGCGTCATGAAAGTTGTCATTAAATTCTATATTTAAAAGTTCAACAGTGGTTTTTAATCCGATTTTTAATCCTTTTGGAATATTAAAACGCTTTGAAGCGTATTTTTGCACATCAATATATTTTTTAGGAATTAATGAAGTAGATAGATTATGAAATTTTACATTTCTTATAAGCTCTTTCATATCAGAAAGTCCCCAAACACAAAATACACATTCATCAGTTCCGATAAATTGTATAAAGTCCTTATATACCTTAGGAAAAGTTTCACAGGAAAAAAGCTTATCATTTGTTATCTTAGTTAGGTTTTCTACATAGGGATGTATAACTGGATATACCGTAGGTTTAATTAGGGTATTAAAGGTAGAAATTGTTTCAAAGTTTTCGTTAAGCTTTAATGCACCAATTTGAATGATTTCGAAAGGGAATTTTAATGGGGATTCAGGTATTTCACTAGTATCACTTAAATATTTTTGATTAAATTCTAAATCATATATTATATAGTTCATTATTTTTCACCTACTTCAAGTAATGATTATATGTCCTAATATATGGATCACAGGATAAAATTATAATGGATTATAAAATAAGTTAAAAGCTAAATAGGTTTAGCTAAATTGGAAATATGTTTTAGTTTTAAAGTACTAATCCATATAGATTAGTATAACCCTTTCTTTTACAATTTATATTTTTTTATTATAAAAGGCATTAATTTAGAAATTATATTTATATGGTAATGTATAGTGATTTTCATCATAAACAAAGCGGATTATATCACCTAAGTTATAAATAGGCAATTTAATAAATAGCTAAATTTTATGATTATTTTAACTTCTTCACCCTAAAGCAGAAAATATCAAGTAATTATATAGTTTTACTAAATTTATAAAAAACCACTATTATATATAAAATTTCCAAGATTAACAGATAATCCGTTGACATAGGTAAGCATTAATAATTATAATTGGCAATGATATTCATTATCATAAATCGATTAAATATACTACGTAAGTTTATATACATAAAAATATATATAATATATTAAAAGGAGAGGGTCAGTAATGAAAAAAAGATTATTGGTATTAACTTTATCAGCATTAATGGTAGTAGGAGCAGTTGGTTGCGGTAATAAGAATGCTAGTGAAAATAAAGGTACTAACGGTACAAAGGAAGTACAACAAGAAAATAAGGAAAGAAAAGTAAGCTATCTAGGAAAAGAATATACAGTACAAGGCAAAGATCCAAAGGTTGTTATAGCAGGAAGTATGGAATCTATGGAGGATGCACTGATTTTAGGAATAAAACCTGTAGGGGCTATGACTGTAGGAGGAAAGTTTCCAGAGATTTTTAAGGATATAACAGGTGAATCAAAACCTATAGGAGAAAAGATCCAACCAAATATTGAAGCCATAGTATCTTTAAAACCAGATATAATATTAGGCTCAACTAAGTTTCCAGCAGAAGCTTTAGAAAAGTTAAACAAAGTAAAAGAAACCATACCAGTTTCACATATATCTAGCGATTGGGAAGCTAATCTTATGCTTATGGGAGAGATAAGTGGAAAAGAAGATAAAGCTAAGGAAATTATTAAAAATTATAAGGATGAGGTAAAAGAGGCCAAAGGAAAATTTGGTGATAAGATGAAGGACAAAAAGGTTGTTGCTATAAGAATAAGAAATGGTAATATAGCTATTTATCCAGAGGCTGTATTCTTTAATCCAGTTCTTTATAATGAACTAGGATTAACAGTTCCAGAACCGGTAAAGGCTGCAAAGGCTCAAGAAATTACTTCCTTAGAGAAATTTTCAGAGTTAAATCCAGATTATATCTTCCTTCAATTCTCTGAATCAGAAAATGCAGACAAGCCTAAAGCTTTAGAAGAATTAAAGAAAAATCCTATATGGAATAGTATTAATGCAGTAAAGAATGATAAGGTATTTGTAAATACTGTTGATCCATTAGCTCAAGGAGGAACTGCTTGGAGTAAGTCAAACTTCCTAAAGGCGGCTGTATCAGAGTTATCTAAATAATTAGGAGTGAACATAGTATTATGTCAAAAAAGATTTCAAAGCCAATGTTGATTTTACTCATATCACCAGTACTTATGATATTAACAGTAGTGTTATCAATTTTATATGGGGCGAAGGACATTGACATAAATATAGTAAAAGAGGCTTTTTTAAGCTTTGATTCAACTAATGTGAATCATCAAATTATAATGTATTCTCGATTACCAAGGGTAATAGGGGCTCTTTTAATAGGAGGATTTTTAGCAGTATCAGGAGCATTGATGCAAGGGGTTACAAGGAATTACCTTGCATCTCCCTCTATTATGGGGGTTTCTGATGGATCTGTTTTTGTTGTTACAATTTTCATGATATTTTTTCCAGAAACATCTTCTTTAACTTTAATTATATGTTCCTTTATAGGTTCTGCTATTGGAGCATTGATGACATTTGGACTAGCATCCCTTGTTCCTAATGGAATGTCTCCAGTACGACTTGCTATTATTGGAACAATTACAGGAGCGTTTTTAAATAGTGTATCAGCAGCATTATCTACATATTTTCAAGTTTCACAAAATATAAGCTTTTGGTATAATTCTAAGCTTCATCAAATTACTCCAGATAGAATAAAAATTATAATACCTTTTGCTATAGTAGGAATTATAGCTGCAATAGCAATCTCCAAATCTATAACAATATTATCTTTGGGAGAAGATATTTCAATTAGCCTTGGACAAAGAACTGGTGTTATAAAGTTTATTGCAATGAGTACTGTTGTTATCTTGACAGGTATATCAGTAGCCTTAGCAGGAAAAATAGCTTTTATTGGGCTTATAATACCCCATACAGTTAGGTTTCTAGTTGGAAGTGATTATAAGTGGATTATTCCATGTTCTGCTGTAACTGGGGCTATATTTTTAGCACTTTGTGATATAGTAAGTAGATTCTTAAACTATCCTTTTGAAACACCTATAGGAGTTGTAACTTCCCTTATAGGAGTGCCTTTCTTCTTATATTTAGCAAGAACTAAAGGAGGGCAAAAAAATGGATAAGGATTCATTAAAAAGGTATAGTACTGTAGTTTTTATAACCATTATTTTAATTTTAGTATTTATGTACATAAGTATAACCAATGGGACATATGATCTTTCTATTAAAGAAATAGTAGACACCCTATTTAGAATAAATCCTGATCCTAATAATGACTTAGTTATATTCGAGTTTCGTCTTCCTAGGATTGTTATTGGGGCTTTAGTTGGTTTCGGATTTGGAATCGCAGGAACAGTAATTCAAGGAATAACAAAAAACGGCCTAGCAGATCCAGGAATCCTAGGTATAAATGCAGGAGCTGGAATGGCAATTGTTTTATTTATATTCTTATTTCAAGGAAAGTTTGATGGTGCAGGCTGGATATCAACTCTATCCATGCCTTTATTTGGACTAGTAGGAGGACTTACATCAGCTGTATTAATCTATCTCTTTGCCTGGAAGAATGGTAGATTAGATACACAAAGGCTTATCCTAGTAGGAATAGCAATAAGTTCAGGATTAGGAGCAGTTTCTTTATTTATATCTTTAAAAATGAATGCTTCAGATTTTGAAATGGCTACTGTATGGATAAACGGAAGCATCTGGAATGCTAACTGGAAATATATAATATCTATAATGCCTTGGGTTATTTTATTATTTCCTGTAATTTTAAGAAAATCATTTATTTTAGACTTATTTCAGTTAGAAGAGAATACAGTTAAAAGTTTAGGTATATCCACTGAAAGAGAAAAGGCTATATTATTATTAGCAGCTATAGGAATTGTCAGTGCCTGTGTATCTGTATCTGGTAATATAGGATTTGTAGGATTACTTTCACCTCATATTGCAAAGAGGCTTGTTGGAATCCATCACAGAAGGGTTGTTCCAGTAGCTGGATTAATTGGAACACTATTAGTTATAGTTTCGGACTTTATTGGTAAAACCATATTTGCCCCTAATGAATTGTCTGTTGGAATTGTTATTTCTATAATTGGTATACCTTATTTTGTATATTTATTATTAAGATCAAAAGTATAGGGGGAATTAAGGTGAGTATATTAGAAGTTAATAAGTTAGAAACGTGCTATGAAAACTTTGTAGTATTTAAGGATATAAATTTAAAAGTAGAAGAGGGTAAAATAACAACTATAATTGGACCAAATGGATGTGGAAAGTCTACTTTATTAAAAACCATGGGCCGTATAATAAAGCCTAGTAGGGGAGAAGTTTATTTAAGAGGAGAAAACATTGCTAAAATACAAACTAAGAGTATTGCAAAGACTTTAGCACTACTTCCTCAAAACCCTGTAGCTCCTCCAGAGTTAAAGGTTGAAGAGTTAATTTCTTATGGAAGGTTTCCTCATTGTAAGAAGATAAATAAATTAACTACTAGGGATAAAGAAATTATAGAGTGGGCAATAAATGTTACAAAAGTTAATGGATTTAAGGATCGTGAAATAGGCTGTTTATCAGGAGGGCAAAGGCAAAAGGTATGGCTAGCTATGGCATTGGCTCAAGAAACAGATGTTTTACTTCTTGATGAGCCAACTACCTATCTTGATATGTCACACCAACTAGAAGTACTTAAGATCGTAGAAGAGTTAAATAAGGAAAGAAAGTGTACTGTAGTTATGGTACTTCACGATATTAATCATGCTTCAAGATTTTCTCATAACATTGTAGCAATGAAGGGTGGAGAAATAATGGCCATAGGTAAACCAGAAGAGGTAATCACAAAGCCTGTATTAAAAGAAGTATTTAATATTGATGCTAGAATTATCATTGATGAAACCAATGGATCACCGGCTTGTTTTGGATATGATAGCATATAATTATAATAAAATTCATTAAGAAGAAATAGAATTACATATATATGTGGTTCTATTTTTTTTTATAGAATATTTTCTGTGGGTATATATAATATTACCTTCTAGTATTAGTTTTAAATAAGCATGTAGTTATTATTCACCTTTAAAATAAGCGAGAGTTTTATCATATTCTCCAATTAGAAGAAATGAATTTTGAATCATTGTGGTTTTTATTTCTATATTTCATTATTAATAAAAAACATTAGTATCATTAGTATAATTGTATACAATTACTTTATACAGTAAGTGGAGATTATGGAGTAAATAGGTGGAAATTTGCAGAAAAGTATCTAAAGAGTATAAGAAAGTGTATACTTTCATATAATTATTTACCTAAAGTTTTCCATATAAGTTTAAGAAAAATTATAGATATATATAATAGTGTATACTTATTTTGAAGAAAAAATATTAAAAATTTAAAATAACCCTATTTTTAATAATTATATTTAAAAAAAGTGGTGGTAAATTAATAAAGTAATAAATATTGAAATTTTATTTCAAATAAGTGGACATGTTAACGATATCAATGTATCATTAAAGTATACTAATAATACATTAACGCATTAGAAAAAACATTAGAAAAGTTTACTTGATATTGTAAGTAAACGTTATTACATAAATAGGTATTAGGGATAAGGAGGTAGTTAAATGAGTAAATTAAAAATCACAGTTATTGGTGGAGGTAGTAGTTATACCCCAGAAATAATTGAAGGATTTATTAAAAGAAGAGAGGAACTTCCAGTTTCAGAGATAAACCTAGTAGATATAGAGGCAGGAAGAGAAAAGCTTGAGATTGTAGGAAACCTTGCTAAAAGAATGGTGAAAAAAGCAGAAGTTGATATAAAGATAAATCTTACTACAGATAGAAGAGAAGCCTTAAAGGATTCAGACTTTGTAGTTACTCAATTTAGAGTAGGTGGATTAGAAGCAAGAGCAAAGGATGAAAGATTTCCACTTAAGTATGATGTTATTGGACAAGAGACTACAGGACCAGGAGGCTTTGCAAAGGCATTAAGAACAATTCCAGTTATGATGGATATATGTAAGGATATAAAGGAACTTTGTCCAAATGCTTTCCTAATAAACTTTACAAACCCATCTGGATTAGTTACAGAAGCAGTTAATAAATTTACTGACGTAAAGTGTATAGGATTATGTAATGTACCAGTTCATATGAAAATGAATTTTGCAGAAATATTAGAAGTAAGTCCAGAAGACTTATATGTTGATTTTGCAGGCCTTAATCATTTAGTTTGGGTTAAGAATGTATGGTTAAAAGGTGAAGATGTAACAATGAAGTTAATAGACATAATGACTGATGGAGAAACAATGTCTATGAAGAACATTCCACCAATGCCATGGGATAGAGATTATTTAAAAGCTTTAGGATGTATTCCATCTCCATATCATAGATATTATCTAATGAGTGATAAGCTTTTAGAAGAAGAGAAAAAAGCTGCATCACCAGAGGGCGATGGTACAAGAGCAGAAGTAGTTAAGAAGGTAGAAACAAGATTATTTGAGTTATATAAAGATGAAGAGCTTAAGGAAAAGCCTAAGGAACTTGAAAAAAGAGGAGGAGCTTATTACTCAGAAGCAGCAGTTTCATTAATAAGTGCCATCTATAATGATAAGAAGGAAGTCCACGTTGTAAATGTTGTGAATAACGGAACAATAAAAGACTTACCAGCTGATTGTGTAATAGAAAGAAACTGTTTAATAGATAGAAGAGGAGCAACTCCAATAACATTAAAAGAGGAGTTACCAATTGAAGCATTAGGAGTAGTACAAGCTGTTAAGGCTTACGAGGTACCAGCTGTAGAAGCGGCAGTTAAGGGAGATAAGGATAAGGCATTCCTTGCTATGGCAAATCATCCTTTAGTGCCATCTGTAGAAGTGGCAAAGAAATTACTAGAGGAATTATTTGAAATAAATAAGGATCACTTAAAGCAGTTTAAATTTTAGGAGGAATAAAAATGATGGAAGAAATGATTTTTGAAATAATATCTCATACAGGGGAAGCAAGAGGATATATATTTGATGCTCTTAAGGAAGCGCAAAAGGGAGACTTTGAAAAGGCAAAAGAATTAATAGGTAAATGTGATGAGGAAATGAAAGTAGCTCATAATACTCAAACTAAGTTAATACAAGAAGAAATAAATGGGGGAATAAAGGTAAGCTTACTTATGGTTCATGCTCAAGACCAGTTAATGACTGCAATGTCAGAGCAATATTTAGTATCTCAAATGATAGAGATGTATAAAGAAATAAGAAGTAAATAGGTGGATACAATGCTATATAACTTATTTACTGGGATAATATATTTATTTTCAGCCATAGTAAGTATAATGATTCCTGTTAAGTTAACCCATTATTTGTGTAATGTTAAAAAGATTAAAATAAATCGTTGGATAATAGGGGGAGTCTCTCCACTGTTTCTCATAGTACCTAAAATAATATTTGGGGAAATCCCAAGTATTATTTGGGGGATATTATTATTTCTCTTTATTGAATCAGTAGTTATGTTTTTCGAGTTATCAAGAATGATGATAGATAATAAGCAGGTAAAAGGTTTAATAGATTACTCAAAATATATAAAAAATGATGATAAAAGCAAAGGGAAAAAGAAAAGGAGAAGCGTGAAGTAAGAAGTAAGGTGGGGAGAATTTTGAGACATGAAGCTGTTTATGATGTTATAAAAGATGAGTGCAGAAAGCAATATGTTTTAGGCGAGATAAAAGGTATTGATGCAAAAACAGTAGCCGCAAAATTAAATATGTATAGACCCAATGTAGTAAAGCAGTTTAAAAAGCTTATGGAAATGAATCTCATATATAGAAGGGAAGGAAGACCAGTTCTATACTATGTGGATTTAAGTACTATAGAGTACGAGGTAAAAAGCTTAGAAGATAAGGAAAGTATATCTAATAATATAGATAAATTTCTTAAAACAAAAACTGAGAATTTAAGTACTAAGGGATTTCAAGGGGAAGAAATAAAAAATAAGCTCACAAATGAATTAGAGAATTATATAGAGAATTATTTTCAAGTAATAAAGAGCAGAAATAGGATGAAAAAGATAGTGAATGAATTAGTGAATGTTGAATATATCATAGGTATTGATGGGGGAGGCACTAAGACAGAAGCTGTAGCTTATGACCTTAATGGCAATAAGATATCAGAGGGAATCTCAGGCTTTGGTAATATCCTAGTAAATAAGGAAGAAGGACTTAAGAATATTGAGATATCTGTACTTAAGTGTATAAAGGATTTAGATGAAAGTAAGTGTTTGCATATATATGCAGGTCTTGCTGGAGCAGAAACAGGAAATAATAAAGAGATAATAAAAAGCTATATTGAAGAAAGATTTCCTGTGAGCGTAACAGTTGTAAGTGATGCAGATCTTGCTATAAATGCCCTTCTTAAAGGGGAAGATGGAATTTTAACCATATCAGGTACAGGTTCCATAAGCTGTGGAAAGAAAGGCAAGGAAAGCTTTAGAGCAGGAGGCTGGGGAAATATACTGGGAGATGAAGGTAGTGGATATTTTATTGCAATAGAAGCTATAAAGAAAATGGTAAATGATAATGATGATGGAAAAGAAGTTAGTTATTTATCAAAAAAAGTCCTTGAAGAGCTTAAGATTAAGGATATCCCAAGTATGATAAAGTTTGTGTATTCCTCAAATAAAGGGGATATAGCTGCACTAGTTCCTGTAGTAGTAAGGGCAGCAGATGCAGGAGATGAAAATGCAGCTCATATTTTAAAAGAAGCAGGTAGTCATTTAGCTAGAATCACCTACAAGACCTATAAGCTTATGAATTTAAAAGAAAATGTATCTATAGCTGTTAAGGGAAGTATACTCACAAAGGTGTCTTTAGTCAAAGAGAGTTTTATAAATGAACTTAACAATCTTATAGGAGATTATATATTGGTTGATGAAGATGTTTCATCAGCAAAGGGAGCCTATTATATGGCTCTTAAGGATCTTAAAATAAATATTTAAGGAGGGACTCTCATGAGAAAACTTGGAATTTCTATATATCCAATGCATAATTCAAGAGAAGAGATAAAAGATTATATATCTTTAGCTGGAAAGTATGGATTTAAAAGAATATTTACTTGTCTTCTATCTGTTGAAGGAGAAAAAGAAAGAATCTTAGATGAATTTAAAGATATAGTTACCCATGCTAATACCTTCGGAATGGAAGTTATTGCAGATGTGAGTCCTAAGGTTTTTAAGGACTTAGAACTGGATATAAAAGACCTTAGATTCTTCAAAGATATGGGGCTTTATGGCATAAGATTGGATATGGGGTTCAATGGCATAGAAGAATCTCAAATGACTTATAATCCACACGGAATGAAGATAGAAGTTAATATGAGTAACGGAACTAAATATATAGATAATATCTTAAGTTATTTACCAAATAAAGAAAACCTTCTAGGATGTCATAACTTCTATCCTCATAGATATACTGGACTAAGTTTTGAACATTTTATAAAGTGCTCAGAGCAATTTAAGGAAAAAGGTTTAAGAACAGCAGCTTTTGTTTCCTCAAATACTGCAAAATATGGACCATGGCCAGTATCAGAGGGGTTATGTACATTAGAGTGTCATAGAAGCCTTCCGATAGATGTGCAAGCTAAGCATTTATGGGCAACAGATCTTATAGATGATGTTATAATAGCCAATGCTTTTGCATCAGAGGAAGAACTAAAGGCATTAAGTAAGTTAGATCCTTATTGTCTAGAGCTTAAGTGTACTTTAGTAGATGATATTCCAACTATTGAAGGTGATATTGTTTCAAAGGAATACCACTTCAATAGAGGAGATGTTTCTGAATACGTTATAAGATCTACTCAAAGTAGGGTTAAATATAGAGGACATAACTTTGAACCTTTTAATACACCAGATATGAATAGAGGAGACATAATAATTGAAACATCTCTTTATGGACACTATGCTGGTGAGTTACAAGTGGCATTAAAGCCTATGGAAAACTCAGGTAAAAGTAACATTGTAGGTAGAATAGAAGAGGGAGAGTTATTCCTATTAGATTATATAAAGCCTTGGCAAAAGTTTAAACTTAAGGTTTTAGATTAAAGGTTTACTTTAGGAGTGATATTAAACATGATTAGAAAAAAGCTTATGATAACAGGAAATATAGGAGATGGAGGAATAAGATACTTTGCTCAAATGACTGCTTCATCATTAAAACTTACTGGTATTGCTAAAAGAGGAGAGGCAGGAGCAATAAACTTAGAACTTCAAGGAGAAGAAGAGAATATTGAAAAGTTTATAGAAAAACTTAAGCTAGGAAATGGCTTTTTCAAGGTAGAAAACATTGAAAGTGAATCTATGGATTTAGTTTCAAGTGAGAGAATGTTCTTAGTTAAATAATAGGGTAATATTTAAAATTATATATAAAATACTAGATAAATATAAAGGAGGAAATATAAATGAATGTATTAATGGTTTGTTCTGGAGGAATGTCTTCAACAATAGTTGTAAAAGCAATAGAGGGAGAAGCTAAAAAACAAAACTTCCCACTAGAGATAATGGCTATAGGTACACCAGAATATGAGGAAAAATTAGAAGCTGGTTCATATGACTTAGTAATAGTTGCTCCTCAAGTAAAGCACAGACTTGATTTCTTCAAGGAAGTTGGAGAAAGAAGAAATGTACCAGTAGAGTTAATTCCACCAATGGGATACACTCCAATAGGAGCACCAAAGGTATTAAACGATATCATTAAAAAACATGCCAAATAATAATTTTATAAATTATATGATTTAAGGGGGGACTCAGGTTAATGGAAAAACTTATGAGACTTATGGAAGAAAAAATGATGCCACCAATGGCAAAGATGGCAGAACAAAAACACTTAAGAGCTATTAGAGACGGAATTATATCAACACTTCCTTTAATACTTGTTGGATGTTTCTTTTTATTAATGATTAATATACCAATAACAGCATGGAAAGAGTTTATAGCTCCATATGCTGGAGATATTGTTTTACCTTTTAGAGTTACAATGGGCTTAATGTCACTGTATGCTAGTTATGGTATGGGATATGCATTATCAAAGTCATATAAACTAGATGGTATATCTGGTGGAGTACTTTCAATGGCAGCTTTCTTAAGCTTAAATATACCACTAAACGTAACAGACAAAGCTACAGATAAAGCTTTAGGCTGGGTACTTAAGATGGAGTATCTTGGTGGAGCAGGAATGTTCACTGCAATTTTAAGTATGATTATAGCTGTAGAAGTTTTAAGATTCTGTAAGACTAAGAATATTACAATAAAGATGCCGGATCAAGTTCCACCATCTGTTGCGAGAAGCTTTGAAGCATTAATTCCAGGAGCTATAGTAATAACTTTATTCTGGTTAGTAAGAGTTATGTTCAAGGTTGATGTAAACGAAATAATAAAAGTATTATTTAGTCCTTTAGTAAGTGTTGCAGGTAACAGTTATTTAGGAGTATTACTTCCAACTTTATTTATATGTTTACTATGGGCATCAGGAGTTCACGGTGTATCAGTTATAGGTTCACTTTTAAGACCAATATGGTTAGTTTTACTTGATGAAAATATGGCAGCAGCTGCTGCTGGAAATGTTGCACAAAACATCGGTACAGAAGGGTTCTTTGACTTATTTGTATGGATAGGAGGATCAGGTGGTACATTAGCACTTTGCGTATTATTCTTATTCTCAAAATCAGCATACTTAAAGCAAGTTGGTAAGTTCTCTATTATACCAGGAATATTTAATATAAATGAACCAATTATATTTGGTGCTCCAATAGTTCTTAACCCAATAATAGCAATACCATTTATAGTTGGACCAGTTATAAACTGTACAATAACTTATATAGCTATGACATTAGGTTGGGTAAATAAGGTATCAATAATGGCACCTTGGGTATTACCTTCACCAATTAAGGCAGCAATGTCAACAAATGACTGGAGAGCAGCAGTTCTTGTAATAATTAACTTTATGATAGCATTAGCTATATACTATCCATTCTTCAAGATGTACGAAAAGAACTTATTAAAGGAAGAAGCAGAGCAATTAGAAGCTATGCAAGCTGCTGAATCAAACTAAATATAAGTATAATTTAAAAAAGTTTTAAAGGGTGACTCTAAGAGTCACCCTTGATTTTTAAGATTACACCACTTTAAAACTTGTATAATTAGGAGGAATTAGTGATGAGGCACCAAGTTCTAAATGGAATAGATAATTTAGATGAAATAAAGAAAGCCTTAGGAGATAAAAAGGTTGGACTTATAACATCTCCTAGTGGAATAAATAAGGATTTTAAGTATACAATAGATGTATTTAATGAGAATTTTAATCTAGTAGCTTTATTTTCTCCAGAGCATGGAATAAGGGGAAACCTTCAAGCAGGGGAAGAGGTAGGTACTTATACTGATGAAAGAACTGGAATAAAGGTTTATAGCCTTTATGGAGAAAATAAAAAGCCTTCAAAAGAAATGTTAGAAGGTATAGATGTATTAGTATTCGATATAGGAGATGTGGGCTCAAGATTCTACACATATATATATTCCATGGGGTATTGTTTAGAGGCATGTAAGGAAAATAATAAAAAGCTTTTGGTACTAGATAGAATAAATATACTTGGTGGAGAAAAGGTGGAAGGAAATATATTAGAAGAGGAATTTAAAACCTTTGTAGGTATGTATCCAATTCCTATAAGATATGGGTTAACCATAGGGGAACTTGCCCATTATTTTAATAATGAATTTAATATAGGTTGTGATTTAGAGGTTATTAAAATAAAAGAATGGGAAAGGTGGATGCTTTATGAAGATACAGATTTGCCTTGGATAAGTCCTTCTCCTAATATGCCAAGTCTTTCTACATCCTTATTATATAATGGAACTTGCCTCTTAGAGGGAACAAATATTTCAGAAGGAAGAGGAACAACAAAACCCTTTGAAATAGTTGGAGCACCTTGGATAGATGGATATAAGTTAGCAGAGATTATGGAAGAGAAAAATATTAAAGGGGTTAGATTTAGACCTATATATTATACTCCTACCTTTTCAAAGCATGAAGGAAAGATGTGTGGAGGAGTCCAAATACACATAACAGATACAAGAGAAGTTAATGGAGTAGAAGTAGGCTTACATTTACTTGAAGTTATAATAAAAATGGATAAGGGAGATCTTCAATTTATTGAAAGTGAAGGTTATGGAATTTTCTTAGATTCTATTTCAGGAACTAAAATATTAAGAGAAAGCCTTGGGAAAGAGTTAAGTGCTAAGGATATATTAGAAAAGTGGAACACTGAAACTCAATCTTTTAGGGAAAAAGCTTCTAAGTATTATCTATATAAATAATTATAAAATTGATGAGGAGTAGTATATAAGTTTAAAGTATATTTTATAGATTACTAACACACTTATCTAATTAATATATTTTAATAAAATAGTAAACTAACTCTAAAGTCAATTTATATAAAAATAGAGCTGTATATATTTTAATATATATGGTTCTATTTATTTTATATACATGGATTTTATAGAATGGCTATGTTTTAAGATAGTGGTGAAATACATGAATAATTGCAGGGAAGTTGGATGACTTACCTGCAAACTTTGAAGTATCAAAGGAATTCTGATCTATGTATACCAATTCTAAGTCATTAATTACTTTGTAGTCAGGAATTATACATTTAAAGAAAGGCATATAAGGCTTTAAATAGCTTGATATAAAACCTTAAAGCAGTATAATAATTAAAAAAGGAATAAAATAATAAATTATTTAGATTTTATAATATTTAATTTAAAAAGGGGATGAAGTAGATTATGGGGAGACCAAAGGTATACATTGCAAATAAAGTGCCATATGAGGTGGAAGAGTATATAGGTAAGCACTGTGATTATGAAAAGTGGGATAAGGATGAAGAAGTAGGAAAAGATGAACTATTTAATAAAATCAGTGATAAAAACGGGGTACTTTTAGCAGGGATTAAGGTTGATGAGGAGTTTATAGATGCAGCTCCTAAGTTAAAAGTAGTTAGTAATGCTACAGTTGGATACAATAACTTTAACTTAGATGCTATGAAGTCAAGAAATATTATAGGCACTAATACTCCTAATGTATTAAATAATACTGTTGCAGATCTTATATTTGGATTGATTCTAGCTTCCGCACGTAGGATAACAGAGATGGATAAGTACGTAAAGGATGGCAATTGGAAAGCACCAGCTGATAATAGTTTATTTGGAGTGGATGTTCATAACTCAACTTTAGGTATAATCGGCATGGGAAGGATAGGAGAGGTTGTAGCTAAAAGGGCAAAGCTTGGCTTCGATATGGATGTAATATATTATAATAGAAACAGAAAGTTAGAAATAGAAGAGGAATTAGGAATAGAGTATAGTGATTTTGAAGACCTGCTTAAAAAGTCTGATTTTATTTTATTAATGACACCACTTAATAATGAAACATATCATCTTATAGACTCTAAAGAGTTTAATATGATGAAAACCACATCCATATTTATTAATGCTTCAAGAGGAAGTACAGTAAATGAAAAGGCTCTAATTGAAGCATTACAAAATAAAAAGATTTTAGGAGCAGGTCTTGATGTTTATGAAAGTGAACCAATAGAAATAGATAATCTACTTCTTAAGATGGATAATGTGGTTACTCTTCCTCACTTAGGATCAGCAACTGAAAGAACTCGCTCTCAAATGGCTATGTTAGCTGCTGAAAATCTTGTTAAAGGAGTATTAGGAGAAGTTCCACCTAATGCTGTACCTGAGCTTATTAAGTAGAGATTTAAATTTTTAGTAGATATTATACATGAATTAAAAAGGCTTAGAGTAAGTATATTAATAGAATATATTGAGTATAGGGGGATTTTAATATGAATGAAATTTTAAAGGTTATAAGAGATAGAAGGAGTACAAGAAATTTCTTACCGGATCAAATCAAAGAATCAGATTTAAAGAATATACTAGATGCAGGGATTTATGCACCAAGTGCTACAAATAAACAACCATGGCATTTTACAGTAGTACAGAATAAAGATCTTATAGATAGATTAAATTATAGCTTTAAAGAGTTTGCTAAAAAGTCAGATAATGATTATCTTAGAAAATTTGGTAATAATGAAAACTTCCATGTTTTTTATAACTCACCTACAGTTATATTGGTATCAGGAGATGAAACTAATAGATACTCTCCAATTGATTGTGCAGCAGCAGTAGAAAACATGTTAATAGCAGGGGAATCTTTAGGAGTTGGCTCTTGTTGGATTGGATTTATTGAGTATTTATTAAATAGTGAAGAGGGAAAAGGATTCCTTAAGGAACTTCAAATACCAGAAGGTTTTAGACAAATACATGCAGTATCTCTTGGATATAAAAAGGGAACCTCAACTAATGGTCCATCAAGAAAAGAAAATACAATTACCTATATAAAGTAAAATTTAGTGAATAAAACACCAAAGGACTAACTTTAGTTAGTATTTTGGTGTTATTTTCTTTATGATAAAAGGTTAAATTTCAACAGTCTCTAAGTTGTTTCTTCTATTATCTAATGGATTAAGATTAATATGATGAATAGTTTCATTATCAGAAGGATTCATAAGTATTCTATCTAAGTGAATTCTTCCACTAGGAGTATTAGCTACAACACAAAGATTTCCATGAATTCTATGTTCTACCCAACTATATTCATCAGTAATTACTTTATGTAAATCTTCCTTAGATATTAAAGCTTTAGATATAGCTTTACCAGTTTTATTTCTTAAAATTATAGAAACTGTGTTCTCATCTATAATTTCATAATCATTTCTAGTGTTTCTTTCAACTATTTCTAGGTTACATTTTCTGTTATCTAAAGTATCTCCATTTATGTGTCTAATAGGAGCTTTAGCATGAGTGTTTAAAATTACACTTTGTAAGCTTTGTTTTAATGGTTTACCTTTTTTATTAGTTTTAGTTAAACTTATATTCTGAATTATATAGTTGTTAAAATCTTTATTCCATTCAGCAAACCAAATTCCCATAGCTTTAACCTTTTCTATATCATTAAAGTCTATTTTCACTGTAAGTTCTGAACCATTCTTTTTTAATAATGAAATTAAAGCAGTATCTCCTTTAATTTCATACGTATTTTCTATGTTCTTGTAATTTGTATTTATAAAAAACACCTCTTTCATTCTTTTGGTATGAAAACAAGTATAACAGAGGGGAGACTAAAATGATACTGTTATAGATATATATATAGGTTTTAAGGATAAAACTTATTTTATACACTAATTAAAACCTATGAGTTTCAATATATTAGGCTTTAATTAGTGTATAAGTTAAAATTCAAGCTTAAAACTAGATATAGGAATTTAAGTTTAAAAGTTAATTTATACATTTGTCTAAATCATTATAAATTAAGGATATTTTAATGAATAAGTTAATTCTTTATATTAAGACCTTATATAGTTTAAAATTTATAATAGAGTAGGAGAGAAATTAAGTTTCTCTCCTACTCTATTAATATTATATTAGTTATTTTTTAGAAGCACATTTAAATCTGTCACTTACAACATCCCAGTTTACTATGTTCCACCAGGCTTCCACAAAGGCAGCTCTCTTATTTTGATATTTTAAGTAATATGCATGCTCCCAAACATCTAGGATTAATAAAGGTTTAACAGCCCATTGAGTTAAGTCTTGATGCTTTTCAGCTGTTAATATTACTAACTTTTCAAATAAGCAATTCCAACATAAAATACACCAGCCAGAGCCTTCTACTGCAATAGCTGCTGCAGAAAATTGTTTTTTGAAGGTTTCATAGTCTCCAAAGTCTTTGTTTATTTGAGTTAGTAAGTCTTCTTTAGGTTCTCCACTGTTAGGGGACATATTTTCCCAAAATAAAGTATGTAATATGTGTCCTGCTCCGTGGAAAGCTAATTCTCTTTCATAGTGTTTAATTAAGGAGTAGTCTCCTGTTTTTCTACATTCTTCAACTTTAGCCTCTGCACTATTTAATCCATCTACATAACCTTTATGATGAAGATCATGGTGAATCTTTAAAGTAGCCTCATCATAGTGAGGCTCTAAAGCATTATATGCATAAGGTAAATCTGGTAAAGTATGAGCCATTTATATCACCTCGTAAATTATAATTTAATATGTGTTTATTATTACTCTTAGATTATAATTTATACATTGATAGAATCTGGAATATTTATATTGTTAGGCTATTACAGGGAGTAAATAGAATTATTAAATTTTAGTATATAAATATTATTATAGGGTTTTAAGTTTTAAACTTAATTTATACATCTATCCAAAGAAAGATAAATCAATGATATTTTTAAGGAATAAGTTAAGTGTTTATGTAAAAACCCTATAGTTTATAAGCTATAGGATTCTTACATGTTATGCTGGTTAAATTTATTAACTTTAATTAATTATTTTGAAATATTACATTTTAATACAGTAAAAATACTTAACTAGAGTAACATATAAATTTAATCTATCTTAAATAGGACGACCAAAGTTATCTTTGGTTATATTTAAGAAGTTATTTAATTTAATTCTTAAACCTACCATCCATTCAGGCTCATTATTCCATGTGTCTTTTAGGGAACGAAGTAAACGAACATAACTATATAGGTCAGCATATCTTCTGAAAATAGGAAGTAACTTAATCATATCATGTGAAGTATTATACTCTGTATTGTATCCAGAAATAAATTTCTCTAAAAAATAATCTATATTATCGTCTTCAATAGTGTCTTTAATAGATTCTATTGCTTGTACTACATCCATGGTATACCAATGATATAAGCCATCATCAAAATCTATAGGATGGTAGCTGTTTGTAGTTTTATTATAGAATACATTATCTGTTTCAAAGTCATAATGAATAAGACCAAAATTTTCTTTAGTAGAGGGAAGATTTAAAAAATATTCTCTTAGTATATGGAGTTCATTTATAGCTGAAGACTCATCAGGGAAGTTAGATAAGATATCTTCCATCCATATTAGAGTATCCATCCAACCTTTACGTGGTTTTTGAGAAGGGATATACTCACAACTTAATTTATGCAATTTTCCTAAAGATTTACCATAGTGGAATATAATATCCTCCGTTAAGGATATCCTACTTAATGGCCTACCAGGCACTTCTTTAAAAGCTACTGCACAATATACTCCCCAAGGAGTATCTACTACTTCAAGTTCATTTCCCCTTTTTGATAATAGAGTTTCTACGGTAGGGTAGCCATTATTTCTTAAATAACTTAAGAATTCAAGTTCAGCCATTATGCTATCCTTAGATTTTTCTTCAGAAGGAGTAAATCTAAGAAAAATATTTTCTTCATTATTTTTAAATATATAAATAGCATTAGATGAAATTCTAAAGAATTTTAGGGGGTCAGACTCTGATTTATCATAATCCCAATTTTCAAGTATCATTAGGGCCAAATCTTTATTATCAAATAAATATTTTAATTTTAACAATACACATAACCTCACTTTATATTTTTTTATTATTCTTTCTATTACTGTAATAAGCATTTTTACTTTCCTTTAATGATTTTAACTCTTTTAACTGAGATATATAGCTTTCAAACCTTTTAATGGGTAGTTCTCCTGAGTCTATAGCCATTTTAATTGCACAACCTGGTTCTTTTTTATGGGTGCAGTCTCTATATTTACATTTTTCAGTTAGGGAATAAACATCTTTAAAGCTTTCTTTAAGAATATCTTCATCTGCCCATAACTGAAGTTCTCGAATACCAGGGGTATCTATTAGCATGCAACCAGATTGGTGAAGGAAAAGCCTAGGACTCGTTGTGGTATGCTTACCCTTTTTATTGGAATCACTTACTGAATTTGTTCTTTGCATATCATCTCCAAATAGATAATTAATGATTGAAGACTTTCCAACTCCAGAAGAACCAAGAAATACAAGAGTTTTACCAAGGCATAAATATTCATTAAATACATTCAAGTTAATCTTATCTAGAATGCTTATGGCATGAATATCTATATCATGAGAAGCGGCCTTTATGTTTTCTATATATTCAGATATATCATTGCAAAGATCACATTTATTTAGAAGTATTACAGGTAATATTTTGCTACTGCGAACTAGAGTAATATATCTTTCAATTCTCTGTACATTAAAATTATCATCTGCACCAATTACAATAAAGGCGATATCTATATTTGATCCTATAATTTGCTCTTCTATATATCCACCTACCAGCACACCATTTTTCACTTTTCTTCCCCCTGAAATTGAGAGTTTACGAGAAAAGTAACTTTTTCTTGGTAGGATATCATGTATTACCACTTCTTTATCATTAATATTTTTAATTACGACCCAATCACCAACAGTGGGATAATCTTTTTTAACATCTGCATTATGCATAAATTTTCCGCTTAACTTACCACTGAAATTACCTTTCTCTGAATATACAATATAATTTCCTTTGTGTTGATTTACCACTCTTCCAGCCTCAAAACCTTTTTCTAAATAAGACTTAAATTTATCTTGGAAATAATTATCCCAACCTAAATTTTCTAAACTCATAAAATCTCCTTTTCTTTTTAAGTTTTAAAATTATTTATTTTTACTATATAAGAATTTTAGATATAGAACTTAAAAATTGAATTCCAATCTTAGGAAAATAAATATTGTTATAAAACTTAATATGAGCCTTAAATAAAGTCATATGGAGGTTAAATAAAAGAATATAAAAAGCCCACAGTAAGATTAACCTACTGTGGGACACTTAAAATTAAGCATAAAAAATACACGATAACCTATACCGTGTATCTTAAATCTACTATTAAGGCTAAAGGGTTAAATTAAAGGTGTTCAAAAGGCGCAATAAACAGAGGGAATAACAAGTCCCTTTTTAGAAAGCCTTTGAACCTATATGCAATTATTTTAAAATCACCTCATATGACTTTTGCATAAAATAATCTCTCCTTTCACCTATAAATTTATTAAGCTTTCCAAATATATTACCATATATTAACTTAGAATACAATATTATTACACAACTAATGTATAATCTTCTTAAAAAGATTCCACAAGGACATCCATAACTCCACCACAGACCATTCCTTGAGATTCTGCTACATCTCCTGTCATGTCCACATGTTGAATAAAGAATCCTTTATCTAGCATAACTCCTCTTGCATTAGTTAGTACTGCAGCTTCACTACAACCACCACCTATACTTCCTAAGGTCCTCCCATCAAAGTATGCTATCATTTTAGCTCCAGGTTTTCTAGGTACAGATCCCTTAGAAGATAATATGGTTATAAGAGCTTTAGGCATTTCAGAGTCCTCAGCTATCTTTTCAGCTACTTCCTTATCAAAATCAGGGAATGAGAAATTTTTACCTAGTCTATCAATTACTCCTTTATTCTTAAAGCTAATAAGCTGAGATACTATGGAGATAGCTATTTCGTCAGGAGTAATAGCTCCTATATCAAGCCCAATAGGAGAGTTAACTAAGTCTAATTTTTCTTTAGAAAAACCTTCATCTAATAATTCATCCATCATACCACGTACTCTACGTTTAGATCCTATCATACCAACATAACTAAGTTCATGATTTAATACATGACGTAGAACAACCCCATCATGCCTATGACCCCTTGTTATTATAACTACAAAATCAGACTTTCTAAATCTAATTGAATCAAAGGACTTCTCAAAGCTTTCGCAAATAACTTTTTCAGCCTCAGGGAAACGTCCATTATTAGCAAAGGCTGGTCTATCATCTATAAGAGTCACAGCAAATCCAACTCTAGAACTAAACTCCACTAAGGGCTTGGCTATATGTCCTCCACCAAATACAATTAGGCGAGGCTTAGGGAAGAAAGGCTCAACTAAAATAGATTTATTTTCTTCAGTATTAATAGTATTTACTTTTCCATTATCTAAAGAAGTAAATATAGTATCACAAACCTTATGATCAAGAGAGATGGATTTATTTTCTAGTTCTTCTCTTGTTAAAAGAAGCTTTTTCTCTATAGCTCCACTTTTCTCACTATGTAAATTAAGATAAGTTAACATTACACACTGGTTACCCTGGTTAATTTTTACTAATAATTCTTTGTATAAATTCTCAAACATTTTATCAACCCTCTAAATATAAAAATTTGAATAATAAATATCCCTATAAGGCTATTATATTAAAGTTTTTATAAGAATACTAGGAAGAAGAGAAAATGTTTTCAAAAAAACACCATGAAGCCTCATTGAAAATCAATGGGGTTTCATAGTGTTTATTTTAACCTTATAAAAGATGATTAAGACTAAGCCTTAGGTGGAAAAACCTTAAGTAAAATTTTCATCATTATATATATAAGAAGTACAACTATAAATATCCCACCCATACCTTGAAGCATTAAAGGAAGGGTTTCTTGTAAACTATCAAAATTCATAATATATTCCTCCTATCTAACTAGCATAAGTATTAGCCCACCAGCTATTACAGATGCAATCTGACCAGATACGTTAGCACCTACAGCAAACATAAGTATAAAGTTTTGGTTATCTTCCTTTTGAGCCATCTTTTGAATAACTCTAGCGGACATAGGAAAGGCAGATATACCAGCAGCACCTATCATAGGATTTATTTTTTCTTTTCTAAATAGGTTTATTAATTTAGCAAATAAAACTCCACCTATGGTATCAAATATAAAGGCTATAAGTCCTAGACCTATTATCATAAAGGTTTGAACATTAATAAATTTAGATGCTTCCATAGTAGTTGCAATGGTTATACCTAAAAGTATAGTTACTATATTTACAAGTTCGTTTTGTGCAGTATTAGATAATCTATCAAGAACTCCACATTCACGAAGAAGGTTACCAAACATTAAAAATCCTATTAAAGGAACTGCGTTTGGAGCAATAAGCCCAGTTAAAACAGTTAAGGTTATTGGGAATATTATTCTAGTTGCCTTTGATACGCTTTCAGCTTTATAAGTCATTCTTATCTTTCTTTCTTCCTTAGTTGTAACAAGTTTTATGGCAAAGGGTTGAATTATTGGTACTAAGGCCATATAAGAATAAGCAGCGACAGCTATTGGAGCTAGTAGTTCTTTAGCAAACTTATTTGCAACATATATAGACGTTGGGCCATCAGCAGCACCTATTATTCCGATAGCAGCGGCTTCTCTTAAAGGGAAGCCTAATAATCCAGCAACACATATAGTAAAGAATATACCAAATTGAGCTGCAGCTCCGAAAAGTAACATAAATGGGTTTTGAAGAATTGGACCAAAATCAATCATAGCTCCTATTCCAATAAATATTAGTAGAGGGAATAACTCAGTAGCAATACCAGCATTAAATAACACATTTAGTACTCCTTCTACAGGAGTATTTTCTACAATTTGAGTTATAGCTCCAGACATTGGTATATTAACTATTATGGCACCAAATCCCATTGGAAGAAGTAGTGCAGGTTCGAAATCCTTTGCAATGGCTAGATAGATTAATAAACCACCTAGGGCCCACATTGCAATATTTCCAAGAGTAATAGAAGTAATACCTTGAATTAATACATCCATAAAATAAATCCTCCTTTGATTTGTTATTAATAAAAAGGACCTTTAGCATAGCTTAAATAGGCTATGCTAAAGGTCTCACATTTTCAGAATAAACCAGATTCTAAAAATCGGTTGTTGACTTATTCCCATGAGTCCATGGTAGTTACTCCCCTTTAACAAAAATGAATCCAAAACCATTTTATAATAATAAAGAATAAAAGTCAAAACATTTAGAAAATAATTAAAATTATTAATGTATACAGTTTTCAATTAATTTTATATATAATAAATCAGTTAAAAGTTAAGAAATTTTTATTTATAATTTCATTGAAAGAGAGAAGTTATATATTAAAGAACACATCTAGGTGAATTATAATAGTATGATAGTGTATAAATAATATAGGAGATAATTATGAGTTATACAACTAATAGGCAACCCCAAGGATTATCTAAATCCACTGAAAGTCTACTTAGGGAAGGTATGATAGGCGAAGTAGTGGCGATAAATGATTATAGCTATTTTATAGGAGTTACTGAAAATAAAGATGTTAGAGAGTTATTTCATCATATAATGGAAGATGAGAAAAGGCACTATGGCATGTTTCTAGAAGCTTTAAGAAGAATTGATAAGGAAGAGGAAGAACTGCAACAAGAAGCTAAGGAGCATGTTGTAATAAAAAATAAGCTAAAATGCAAAACAGAAAATAAGAAAAAGGCAAGTAGTCATGACATACTAGTATTTATAAGAGATGCTATAAAGGCAGAGCTAGAGGCTATAATTCTTTATGATAGTTTAACAGAAATAATAGAAGATGAAGTTATAAATAGAATTATAAAAGACATAACTAAAGATGAGAAGGAGCATGTAGAGGAGCTTACAAGGGCTTTAATAATCCTAGATAATGATACTTATGGGCCTATAGAATAATATTTTATTATAATATATACAAATTAAATATAGATTAATAAATTTAAGGTTTAGGTTTAACACTATAGTTATATTGGTGTTAAGCCTTTTTTCTTTACATTTAGGGATTTATTATTATGGAGCTATAAAAGTTATGATAAAAATATAAGAAATTATATATATGAAAATATAATTGCTGCAGCTAATAGATATATTACTAAGAATAATGTATATATAATTTCTTTTTACAATTATATATATAAAAAATTAAGACACTACACTATTTAAGCTTTCATTTCTAAATTCAATAGGAGTTTTATTGTTTAACTTTTTAAACATTGAACTATAATAATTTTGATTATTAAATCCCACAGAAAGAGAAATATCTAATATAGATAAGTTTTCTTTTATTAGTAATTCTTTGCTTTTTTCTATTCTAATTTCATTTATAAGCCTAGAGAATGTCTTCCCAGTTTCTTTTTTTAGTATAGTACAAAAGTAACATTTGGTTATGTTAAGATATTCAGCTACATCATTTAAGGTTATATTCTCATTATACCTAGCATCAATAAAGGATAGAGCCTTTTTAACATATAAACCATAAGGTGGCTCAGATATAAGTCTTTTTTGCTTCATATAATTACTATCCCAGGCTATGTTTCTTAGCAAAGAGATTAGGTGGGGCATACAACAAGAAGGCTTGTACAAGATTCCTATGTGGCGTGCACTACATGAAGCATATGGACCTATAACATATAACCCCCTGTGAATATTCTTGGGACAAACAGCAAACTTAGTGAAGCTAACACCTTCTAGAGAGGGAACGTCTATTACATAATGTTCCTCGGAATTAAGAGTTCTAATATTTAAACTTTCATAAATACCATTATTATCAAATACGTCTTCTAAAAAGTTATTGTATCCAATAGAGTGGATTAATTCTCCATTAAAGTTAAATGCTTTTATAGGAATATTAGTACATAGAAAGAATTTTTCCATGGTGGAAGAGATATGATCATTAACGAAACAATTACCATCACTCCTTTTAAATTTATCCCAATATAGTTATAAAGATATAAATATAGTGTACATTAATTAAAAAATAAAATTGTAGAATATAAATGATAATGAATATCAAAAGCATTTGCTTATGTAAATGATTATATCAATGGATGGATGGAGGTGTCAAACATAATATTGGTTACGTATACAGGGGAGGACTTATGAAAAAGCGATATTTAATTTTGGCATTAATTATTTTATCCATTTGTTCCATATTAATTGGAGTAAAGGAAATGAACTTTTTAGATATATTTAATCCTGATGATACTAAGAGCAAGGTTCTAATAATTAGTAGAATACCAAGGCTTATCAGTATTATTGTAGCAGGGGTTAGTATGAGTATAGCAGGTCTTATTATGCAGCAAATAAGTCGTAATAAGTTTGTATCTCCTGATACCTCAGCTACTATAGATAGTGCTAAGCTAGGAGCTTTAGTATCATTAATGTTATTTTCTTCAGCTAGCCCTATTCAAAAGATGTTAGTATCCTTTGTATTTTCATTAGCAGGTACATTCATATTCATGAGAATTTTAAAAAGAATAAAGTTTAAGAATGTAATTTTCATACCTCTTGTAGGGATAATGTTTGGAAATATAATAGATTCAATTACAACATTTTTTGCTTATAAACATAACCTTATACAAAGTATTTCTACTTGGTTACAAGGAGATTTCTCTATGGTACTTAAGGGAAATTATGAACTTTTATATTTAAGTATTCCTTTGGTAATAGTAGCTTTCTTTTATGCTAATAAATTTACTGTAGCAGGTATGGGAGAGGATTTTTCTAAAAACTTAGGGCTTAATTACAATAAGGTTGTAAATATAGGACTTATAATAGTTTCATTAATATCATCTGTTGTAGTTATAACCGTAGGAAAAATACCATTCCTAGGACTTATAATACCTAACATAGTAACTATTTATAAAGGAGATAATTTAAAGAATAGTCTTTATGATACAGCCTTACTTGGAGCGGTTTTTCTTTTAGCTTGTGACATATTAGGAAGACTAGTTATTTACCCTTATGAAATTTCTATAGGACTTATAGTAGGGGTATTAGGAAGTGCCATATTCCTTTATCTTTTAATTAGGAGGAATGGACATGAAGCATAAAAGAAAAATAGTTTTTTTAATAGTTATTTCATTAATACTTATAGGAATATTTATGCTTTTAGGAGTAAATAAAAATAATTTAGATTATGTGTTACCTAGAAGGGCATTAAAGGTACTAGCTATAGTTTTAACAGCAACCTCCATAGCCTTTTCTTCAATGATATTTCAAACTATAACTAACAATAGAATATTAACACCAAGTATATTAGGATTAGATTCCCTATATCTGTTTGTACAAACCTTTGTAGTTTTTACATTTGGAGCTAGTAATGTATTTGTGATGAATAATAATGTTAATTTTCTTATATCCGTTAGCATTATGGTGATCTTTTCAATGATTTTATATAAAGTATTGTTTAAAGGTGATGAGAAAAATATTTTTTTCTTATTACTAACAGGGGTAATATTTAGAACCTTATTTCAAAGCCTATCATCGTTTATCGAGATGGTTATTGATCCAAATAAGTTTTTAATAATACAGGATAAGATGTTTGCTAGTTTTAATAATATACATACAGAAATTCTACTTATTTCTGTCATAGTAATACTTATAGTTATAGCTTATGTTTATGATTATGTTAAGGTATTGGACGTATTATCTTTAGGAAGAGAGCAGGCAATAAACTTGGGCGTTTCATATGATAAAGTTGTAAAAAGGATGCTTATAGTAACTTCAATATTAATATCCATATCAACAGCTTTAATCGGTCCTATAACATTTTTAGGGTTACTTGTTGTAAATTTAACCTATGAGTATATGAAAACCTATAAGCATAAATATTTAATTATAACTTCAATTTTAATAAGTATTATTGCTTTGGTAGGCGGACAACTTATTTCTGAAAGATTATTTAATTTTGGTACAACCTTAAGTGTTATTATAAATTTCATTGGAGGACTTTACTTTATGTATCTGCTGTTAAAGGAGAGTAAGGCATGATAGAGATAAAAAATATAGTAAAAAAATATGGAGATAAAAAAGTTGTGGATAATGTATCACTAAAGATACAGGAGGGAAGGATAACTTCTTTTATTGGACCCAATGGTGCTGGTAAGAGTACTTTATTATCTATTATAAGCCGTCTTATTAATAAGGATCAGGGTGAGGTTTTTATAGATAACAAGGAATTAAGTCAATGGGACAATAAGGAATTATCCAAGAAAATATCTATACTTAAACAATCAAACCACATAAATATAAGATTAACAATTAAGGAACTAGTAAGCTTTGGTAGGTTTCCATACTGCGAGGGAAATCTTAAAGATGAGGATTGGAAGTATGTTAACGAGGCCATAGAATATTTGGAGCTTAAGGATATAGAGGATAAATACCTAGATGAATTAAGTGGAGGACAAAGGCAAAGGGCATATATAGCTATGGTAGTGGCTCAGAACACAGATTATATACTGTTAGATGAACCATTAAATAATTTAGACATGAAACATTCAGTTCAGATAATGAGGGTCTTAAGAAACTTAGTAGAGGACCTTAATAAAACTGTAATCTTAGTTATACATGATATTAATTTTGCATCCTGTTATTCAGATTATATAGTTGCTTTAAAGGATGGAGTAATAGCTAATGAGGGAGATACAAGTAGTATTATTGATAAAAATATACTAGGGGACATATATGAAATGGACTTTAGGATAGAAGATATAGATAGCCAAAAGATTTGTATCTACTTCTAGTAATTAATTAAGCAACTTTTTGAAGTAGTTAAATTATATTAGTGAGATTATAATCCTTGGAGTCAAGGTTCTATAATATTAGAGACTTAGCCTAGTACAAGTAATTAAGTTAAAGGCTTTAATATATGTAAAAGTATAATTTATAAGTTTAATAAAACTATAATAATAAAAATTTATTGAGGTGAATGAAATGAATAAAAAAGCAGGTATAATAGTTGGTATTTTAATAGCTGTAATCATTGCAGGAGTTGGGTTCTTTAAACTTAAAGATAATAAAAAGGAAGAGCCAAAGTTTGCAGAAATGAAGATTACTCACGAATTAGGAGAAGCAACTTTAAGCAAGAAACCAGAAAAAATAGTAGCTTTTGACTATGGAACTGTGGATTCTTTAGATAAGATGGGAATAGAAATAGCAGGGCTTCCGAAGTCAAACCTTCCAGCATCTCTTTCAAAGTTTAAGGATGATAAATATTTAGATGCAGGAACACTTTTTGAACCAAACTTTGAAAAAATACATGAGCTTAAGCCAGATGTAATATTTATATCAGGAAGACAATCTAAGGTATATGAAGAGCTTAATAAAATAGCTCCAACAATATATCTTAATATAGAAGATGGAAAGTATATGGAATCTTTCAAGAGTAACCTAGAAAAGTTAGGAAAGATTTTTGTTAAGGAAGATTTCGTAAAATCAGAACTTAAAAAGATAGATGAATCTATAAGCTCTATAAACAAAAAGGCTAGTGAAGGTGGAAAAAAGGCATTATTAACATTAGTTAACAATGGTGCTTTAAGTGTATATGGTAAGGATTCAAGATTTAGCCTTATACATAAGGAGCTTGGATTCCCACTAGCTGATGAAAGCATAGACACAGCTACTCATGGACAAAAAGTTTCTTTTGAATATATAGTTGAAAAGAATCCAGATTATATGTTTGTAGTTGATAGAGGGGCAGTTGTTGTAGGTGGAGAAAAGTCAATGAGTAAGGTTATGGAAAATGATCTGATAAAAACTACATCAGCATATAAAAATAGCAAAATTATACCTTTAAATGCAGAATACTGGTATATATCCCCAGGTGGACTTGGGTCAACTAATGAGATGATTAAAGAAGTAGAGGCAGCTTTTAAGTAAACTTTAGAAATAAATACTTAGAAATAAATACACAAAAGGTGTAACACTTAGGTAAAGTGTTACACCTTTTTTTATTTTTCAAGAAATAATTAAGGGGAGGCCAACGTCATTTAAATATGATAGTATAGCTTAAATAATATCATATAGTTTGTAGAACATATTTTATACATAAGATTATTAATCTTTGTACTTATTTAAGTTATCACAAGCAGTTTGTAATGAAGATAAAGCGTTTTGTATTACTGATTTATTCTCAGATTTTTCAGCTTTTTCATATGCTTGATTTAATGATGTTTCAGCACTTTTAATTTGAGCGTGTACTTGATCTACATAGTCTTTTGCTTTCATATAAATACCTTCTTTCTTAGATTAATTAGCTTCAGTAATTATTGTGTCTTTATTTTCATAAAATACTCATGAAAGTATTACCAAGGCTTTATTATATAGGCATTTAGCAATAACTAGAATAAAAATATAAAAGTGTGTTGACTCTAACATTACGTTATAGATTATTATAAGAAAGTAAGGGAGGGATTTTTATTTATGCTATATAAGGTTAAAGAAGTATCTAATATAACAGGAGTAAGTGTACGTACACTTCATCATTATGATGAAATAGGTATTCTAAAGCCAAAAAGTTTTACAGAATCAGGTTATAGGCTTTATTCAGAAAAAGAGCTTCAAAAACTACAAGAAATTTTATTTTTTAAGGAGCTGGACTTTAGCCTAAATGATATAAGAGATATATTAAATAGCAAGGATTATGATAGAAAGAATACCTTAACACTTCATAAAAAACTACTATTAGATAAAAGAAAAAGACTTGATGGAATAATAGAATCCCTAGATAAAACCATAGAATCAATTGAAGGAGGGTTTATAATGAGTAAGAATGAAATGTTTAAAGGCTTTGACATAAGTGAGGTAGAAAATCATAAAAAACAATATAAGGAGGAAGCGAGAAAAAAGTATGGTGGAACTGATGCCTATAAAGTAAGTGAAGAGAAGACGTCTAAATATACTAAAACTGATTGGGAAAGAATTACTGAAGATATGAACAGTATATATAGAGAGCTTGCAGCTTTAATGGATAAAGATCCAGAAGATGATAAAGTTCAAGAACTTATTCATAAGTGGAGAATGCATATTAGTGAAAACTTCTATAATTGTACTCCAGAAATCTTTAGAGGATTAGGGGAATTATATATATCAGATCTAAGATTTACTGAAAATATTGATAAGTTTGGAGAAGGACTTGCGAGTTTTTTAAGTCAAGGAATAGAAGTGTATTGTAATAAACTAAATAGTAGATAACTATTTCTTAGGTTATTATCTTTAATCTATTAGAAGTTATGGGTATTATAAAGAAGATGCAAAATTGTATAATTTTGCATCTTTTTCTTTACTAATTTTTTTATCATCAGTTTTTAAATTAAAGTTTTCAATTTGTTGTTTTTTTACTTATTATTGTTTGATTTTTATCTATTGATTGGTAAAGAGAATTAATTTTTAAATTCATATTCCTGTCTCCTTAACTATATTTAAAAAGTATATTTAATATAGTTAAGTTAAAGTTCATAGGTCTTATTTAATATAACAAGTTGTTCCTTAAACTTTTCTCTAACCCATAGGGGTTCTATAATTTCTATACCTTTAAAGAATTTAAAGGCTAAGGATATATATGTATCTATGTTACTGGTTTTAACTGTTACATAAAAACAATCGTTGCCTTCAACAACATTACCGTATTTAATAAAGGCAAAATCCTTAATTTCACTATAGAGATCTTTACAAACTTTTAGTTTTATAGAGACGCTTTTAGGGTTTTTAGTAGCATTTTTAAAGCAACAGGTACTATAATAATCCTGCATACTAAAATTTTTAGGTAATATAAAAGTATCATTTAGTACACATATATCCTTTATACTATCAATTCTTAGGAGTATATCAGAGTTATTAGACTCTGAGAAACCAACAATATACCATGTACTATTTTCAAAGAGGATTCCATAAGGATGAATAACCTCATAGGATTTCCCTTGAATAGTAATATCAATATGGAAAAATACTTTGACTTTGAAGTTCTCCTTAAGAGCTTTTTCTAAAGAATCAAATATATTATAGCTTTTAAGAGAACTTTCCTTAGAATTTATATCTAGTACTATTCTTTCATATATATTTTCGAGATCTTTTTTAAATTCACCAGAAATTAAACTTTCAAGCTTTAGAAAAGCTGAGTTGCAATGAGCATTATATCCAGGGATATCTATTATCCCAATGGCTTTTTTAGCTAAAAGTAGTGCAAAAATTTCTTCCCTGTTAAACATTATAGGAGGGATAAAGTAATGATCTAAAAGAGTATAGCCACCATCTGCACCTGTATTAGAGGTTATGGGGATATTCATCTGACCTAAAGCATCCATATCTCTATAGATTGTCCTAATATCCACCTCAAATATACTAGAAAGCTCTTTTGCAGTGATTTTTTCTTTGTCCTTAAGTGCTAGAATAATAGCCATTAATCTTTCAGTTTTATTCATAATCTTCCCTCCATACATAAGTCGTAGCTAATATATTTATAAAAATATTTTTAGTGTTTATATTAATCTAAATAAACCAATATTATTAGTATAAGATGTAATTAATGGTTAAATATCACATAGAATAAGATTATTATAGCATATTTAATGGATAACTAATTACAGAGCATATATTCTTAGAATTAATAACTAATATTAAAGTATAGCTTACCAAATATTATAATGTATTTTACTTTGGTTATATCTATTAGAAGGTTCAACCTTATTTAGGGGATATCCAATAGAGATTATAGACAAGGGAATAATATTTTCAGGAAGATTTAGTATTAAGCTAACATCTTCAGTTCTTGGAGTGGCAGGGTAGATACCTATCCATACAGCACCAAGACCTTTCCCATGAGCCATTAAAAGAATATTTTGTGTTGCAGCTGCACAATCTTGAATCCAAAAATCTACGTTTTTCTTATAACCTTTATACACATCTAAGTTTCCACAAACTACAATTGCTACATTAGCAGTTTTAAGAGGAGTAGCCTCAGGATTTATATCAATTATGTTGTCCATTTTTTCTCTATCCCTTAACACGAGGAATTCCCAAGGTTGTTTATTGTTAGCGGAAGGAGATGCCATAGCTCCTTTTAAAAGTTCTATTATTAACTCATCAGAAACCTCCTTATCCTCATAATTTCTAATACTTCTTCTAGTTAGTATAGCTTCTTTAATATCCATAATAGACCTCCTATGATAGTTTTAAATAAATACTATCATAGTAATACTGACATAAACCTGTCAGTATTAATTAAATAAAACTAACTTCAATTTAATTAGTATGTATTCAACATAAGGGGGAGGTAAAATCTTTATAAGTTTAATCTTGGAATTTAACTTGCCTAGGAAATAATATGCCTAAAGATATATTATATAAATTATCTAAATTTGATTTAAATCACATAAAAAATAGAGGGAGATATATATAATTAAAAATAACATAAGGACTTAAAGAAATAACTTTTATAGTAATTGAGTTTAATTTGGGAGGGATTAATTATGAGAAATGATAAAATAGAGGAATTAACATTAGTACTTAAGAAGCTTAATATACATGGAGTTACAGAAGAACTTAAAAGGGAAGCAATAGATATAGTTAGTAATATAAATCCCATAGAGCTTTCAATAGCAGAGCAAAATCTAATAGATGATGGAATGGATCCAAAAGACCTAAGACATTTATGTGATATTCACATGGAAGTGTTGAAGGATGAACTTACTAAAGTTAAAGATAAGGTTAAGACAGGTCATGTAGTTGATACTATGATAAAAGAGCATGAGAAAATACTAGAATTTTTAAAAGACTTAGAAGAGGTAAATTCAATTATTCAAAATATGAAATCTTATGATAAAGAAAGAAAAGAATTTAAGGAATTAGAGGGGTTAGCAGATAATATACTAGATGCAGAAAAGCACCATAAGAGAGAAGAGGATGTACTTTTCTTAGAAATGGAGAAGAGAGAAATTACTGGACCAACTAGAATAATGAGAATGGAACATGATGATTTAAGAGCAAAGAAAAGAGAGCTTAAGGAGCTAGTATCATGTTTAGAATATATAGGATTTGAAAGTTTTAAAGAAAGATTAGATGATTTAAGTAAATATATAATCTTTAATCTTAGAGATCATATATTTAAAGAAAATTATATTCTCTACCCTTCAGCAATTGAGGCTATAAAGGAAGAAGGCTTATGGGATGAAATGAAAACAAAGTGTGATGAAATAGGATACTGTAGCTTTACCCCTAACATGAACTAAATAAGTCTATAACTTAAAATAATATTGTAATAAAAAATATACTTTCTAAAAATTTAATATAGATATCCACAGTAAAATCTAAACTTATCCAAAAAATTTTTTACCATGATTTCTAAAGTTACTGAAGAAAAATTTAAGGAATAATTTAATGTTAGATTATGGATATATATAATGAGATTTAGCTTTAAGGGTTAAGATGAAATTAAAAGATAAGGGTTAAAACAAAGAAAAAGGAAGCCTGTACAATAACTTGTATATAAATTATTGTACAGGCTATTTTTACCTTACTTTTCTTCTCCATTTAATAACCTTATTATATTAGCTTTATGTCTTATTAAGATTAAGATAAAAGCAATAAATGTCACATAAGAATATATTGAATTTCCTTTTAGAATCACTGTAGATATAAATAAAATAAATCCAAAAACCATGGATCTAACTGATACAATTTTTGTAACTACCTTAAGACCAAAGAAAAAACCAAGAGCTATAAGTGTTTCAAGTGGTAAAACATAGGCAAAAGAAGCTATAGTTGTAGCTACCCCCTTGCCTCCCTTGAATCCTAAGAATATTGTGTAGTTATGACCTAAGATTACACATATACATAAGGTGCTAAGAAGAATATCACGATTATAAGTTATTGCATTAGTTCTTATAAGAATATCACCTATTAAAATTGGAATAAGTCCCTTGGAAATATCACAAACCTTTGTTATGTTTCCAAGTTTTGATCCAGATACTCTAGTTACATTAGTGGCACCTATATTGCCGCTTCCATGTTTTCTAATATCTATTCCCTTATAGTGCTTTGTAAGTAGATAACCACTAGGAATAGATCCTATTAAGTAACTTAGTAAAGACATTAAAAAAATCATCAATTGCTCCTTTGTTAATAAAAATTTATTTTCACCTTATATTATATAGAAATTCTTAATAAGTTAGGAGGTATATATTAAAATTTTTATTATGTTAAATATTTACTTAGCCCTTAGCATTCCTTTATAAAAGAGATATAATTATATGTAGAAGTATATTTTTTATATTATATGGAGGATAAGTGATATGAAGATAGTTTTATTAGAGCCTTTAGCAATAAGTAAGGAAATATTAAATAGTTTGGCTAGTAAGCTTAAAGATATGGGACATGAGTTTATAGCTTATGATACTGTAGAAAAGGATACTGAGGCTCTTAAAAAAAGAGCAGAGAATGCAGATATTCTTATGATTGCTAATAATCCTTTAAATGGAGATGTTATAAGATCAGTAGAAAATCTTAAATACATAGCAGTTGCTTTCACAGGGGTAGATCATGTTGATAAAGAAGCATGCAAAGAAAGAGGAATAAAGGTATCCAATGCTCAGGGTTACGCTACTGAAGCGGTAGCAGAATTAACTATAGGAATGATACTGTCCCTTTTAAGGAATGTTATAAAATGTGATGAAGTAACAAGGAAAGAAGGAACGAAGGTAGGACTTGTAGGCAGCGAATTAAATGGAAAGACAGTTGGGATAGTTGGAACAGGAGCTATTGGACTTAGAACTGCCGAAATTTTAAAAGCCTTTAACTGTAAACTTTTAGGGTATAATAGATCACAATCTGAGAGAGCAAAGGAGTTAGGAATAGAGTATGTTACTCTTGAAGAACTTCTTTCAAAAAGTGATATAGTTTCTTTACATGTACCATTAAATGATGCAACTAAAGGGCTTATAAATAAAGAAAGAATATCACTAATGAAGAAAAGTGCAATACTTATAAATGTAGCGAGAGGCCCTGTTGTAGATAGTGAAGCTCTTGCAGAAGCATTAAATAATGGGGATATAGCTGGGGCTGGTATAGATGTTTTTGAAATAGAACCACCTATTAAGTCTAACCATCCTTTATTCAGTTCAAGAAACACCTTAGTTACACCTCATGTAGCTTTTGCTTCAGAGGAATCTATGATAAAGAGAGCTAACATAGAGTTTGATAATGTATATTCATGGATAAATGGAGAAGAAAAGAACATAGTTATGTAAAGGAATCATAGCCTATAAAAAGATTTACTACTAAATGTATGATAATTGTAGTAAATCTTTTTTATTTGGACAGAGGGTATAAGGGATATATGAATAAGAGTTATAGGTTTTGGGTTAATTTATACACATTTTTTAACCCAAAGCAACTCAAACATATTTTCAATGAATAAGTTAAGTATTTACTTAGAAAGCATATAATTCATTTTGATTTAGGAAGATATATAAATTAACTATATATAGAAGAAATATTAAGATATAGATTAGATATATAAAATAATAATAGACATGCTCCTTATTATTAATAATTCAAATAAGAATCTTAGAGTATATATGTTATAATAGCATTGGTATAAAAACTAAAAATTACATATATATGGGGGAAGAAAAATGAAAAAATTTTTAGGATTAATTATGAGTTTACTACTTGTAACATCAGTAGTACTTGTTGGATGTTCATCTAAAGAAAAGAAGGAAGAAGGAAAAGGGTTTCAGTATTACACAGCAGATCAAGTTAAAGAAAGCATAGAGAAAAAGAAGGATATGATACTTTTAGATATTCAAGTTGAGGATGAATTTAATAAACATCACATAAAGGGAGCAATTCCTACATATGCGTATCCAGTAAAAACTGATGAAGATAAGAAAAAACTTGATAAAGAAATACCTAATTTAGAAAAATCAACTGCACCTATAGTTATAGTTTGTCCAGGTGGTGCTGGTGGAGCAGAAAAAACTCATGCTTACTTAAAAGAAAAGGGTATAAAAGAAGATAGAATATATATATTAGAAAAGGGACAAAAGGCATGGCCTCATAAGGACCTTTTAGAAACTAAATAAATATAGAGTTTATTAAAAAGGCTTTCTAAGAAAAATTAGAAAGTCTTTTTTATTTTCTAATGAAATTCTAATGTTTCACTAAGAAGGCTATAATCTTCTGAGTTTATAATTAAATTAAGTTAAAGAGATAAAATAAAATTAAAACTTGGAGGTATTAATTATGATAACAATAGAGCAAATTGATGAATTAAGAAAAAGAGTTAATGTAAGTTATGAGGATGCGAAGGAAGCATTAGAAAATAGTAATGAGGATATATTAGAGGCTATACTTTATTTAGAGAAAAATGGAAAGATAAAAAAAGAAGAAGAAAATAAGGATAATGGAGAAAGTTTTTCAAAGGTAGCTTGTGGTTTTATAGGTTGGTGTAAAAAATGGATAAAGAAAGGCAATAGAAATTACTTAACAGTGACAAAGAGAGATAATGTTATATTAAAATTATCCTTAACAATATCTGCAATAATTATTATAATAGCACCATATATATCAATACCATTATTAATATTAGCTTTATTTACAGGCCATAAATTTAGAGTTCATGGGGAAGATGTTGATAATACTAAGGTAAACGATACTTTAAATAAAATGTCTAACACAGCAGATCATATAAAAGAAGAGTTTGTAAAGTAATTAATTGAAGAACTAGAAACCCTAACAAACTTAAGAGTATAAAAAAGTATAAAAGCACACTAATTATAAGAGAATTCTTATATAGAAATAGTGTGTTTTTTGATATTATTAATTTATATATATTTATAGATTATTGTAGGTTTTAAGTACGGATAATAGTTTTCTTAATAAGGATAGAATACTTTGATAGTAGATTAAAATTATTTTTAGGTTTGGAGGAAGGGTATATGAAAGGAAAAATACTTATAATAGAGGATGAGGTTAAAATAGCAAGGTTTTTAGAATTAGAGCTAAATTATGAAGGATATGAAGCTTTTAAGGTCCATGATGGAAGAGAGGGACTTACTAAGGCAAGAGAAGGAGAGTTTGATTTGATACTTCTTGATATAATGCTTCCTTCTATGAATGGTATAGAGGTGTTAAGGAGATTTAGGGAGACCTCAGAAACTCCAGTTATTATGCTTACAGCTAAGGATGATACTATGGATAAGGTTACAGGACTTGATATGGGGGCTGATGATTATGTAACAAAGCCTTTTGAGATAGAGGAGTTATTAGCAAGGATTAGAGTAGCACTTAAGAAAAAGAAAAGTGAAGTTATAAGTAATAATATCCTTAAGATTAATGACTTAAAATTAGATTTAGATAAATATATTGTTACATTTAAAAATGAAATAATAGAACTTACAAAACGTGAATTTGATTTATTACACTATCTTTTAGAAAACAAGGGACGCGTATTGTCTAGAGAGAAAATAGTTGAAAAAGTATGGGGCTATGATTATTTGGGAGACACAAATGTGGTGGATGTATATATAAGATATTTAAGAAGTAAGATTGATGATAAATATAGTATAAAGCTAATTCATACTATAAGAGGGGTAGGGTATGTTATAAAAGATGAATAACTCTCAAGTTGATTTCAAAGAAATAATAAAATATTTAGAAAAGATTATTATATATATATGGAATGAAGTAATTAGTTTTTTAAAGAAAGCATATAAGAATTTTATAACTAAATTAAGATTTTCCATAGTTTTAAGACTTAATATTATGTATATATTGAGGATTATAGGTACATTGGTAACCTTAAATATATTTATAGTAATATCTAGCATAGTATATATGGGTTATACATCAGATATTAATATAAAAAGAAATTATGATTTAATAGTTGATAGTATTAAGAATGTAGAAAATATACAGGAAGATAATCTTAGTTTAATAACTAAGGTAAGTGGGTTAAATGTAGAAGTTCTATCTAAAGAAAAAGAAATCCTTTATATATCAAATAGTGAATATAAGAAGAACTATACTTTAAGTGAGTTATTTCCTATAGAGAATCATACATATATTGAGAAAGCTAAGAATGTTAACAATGTTAATATAAATCAAGATATATTTAATGTGAACTACGTATACCAAAGGGATATAGATCTATCTTCAGAGGGGGTAACACTTAAGGTGTGGGATAATCTATCAGAAAGATTAGAAAAAATACCCATACTTATTTTAGTTATAGGCATTCTCGAAGTTATATCTATATTAGTATCAATGATAAAGCTTTCTAAAGGAAGTAAAAAGATATTAAAGCCTATTGCTGATATGAATTCTACAGTAAAAAATATTACAATCAATAAACTTCATACAAGGCTAAATATAGGAGGATCACAAAATGAACTTAAGGATTTAGCTATAACCTTTAATGAGATGTTAGATAGAATACAAGAATCCTATGAGTCACAAAATCAGTTCGTATCAGATGCTTCTCATGAACTTAGAACCCCTATATCTGTTATACAGGGTTATATAAGACTTTTGGATAGATGGGGAAAGGAAGACAAAGAGGTTTTAAAAGAATCCATAGATGCCATAAAGTCTGAGGCAGAAAATATGAAGGACTTAGTAGAAAAATTATTATTCCTTGCTAGAGGAGATAAGCATACCCAAAAGGTTAATAAGGAGACTTTTAATTTAAAAACTTTAATAGATGAGGTAGTAAAGGAAACTAGGCTTATAGATGATAAACACAATATAAATTGTCATGAGAATAAGGATATAGAAATATTTGCTGATGCTAAATTATTAAAGGAAGCATTGCGAGTGTTTATAGATAATAGCATAAAGTATACTAAACCCTTAGGAAGTATAACCATAGGATCAATATCAAGTGAAAATAAGGCACATATAACCATAGAAGACACAGGGATAGGTATAGCTCCAGAGGACTTACCTAATATATTTAATAGGTTCTATCGTGCTGATAAGTCTAGAACTAAGGAGACAGGAGGAACAGGCCTTGGCCTTGCTATAGCTAAGTGGATAGTAATGGAGCATAGGGGGAGTATAGATGTTGTAAGCAAGATAAATGAAGGGACTAAGATGACTATTAATTTACCATTAAGGGAGTAGAGAATTAATAATTAAGAGGTGAATGGTGTGGAATATTTCGGGGTATATATTAATTTATCATTACTTTTTCTAATATTTAATCTCTTTTATTTAGTTTTAAAAACAAATAAAAGAAATATGGATGCTGTTATAATTTTAATTAATTCCTTATTTTCTGTAATCATTTCTAACTTAAGTGTTTGGAAAGAAGGAGTATATGTTGATCAATATAATTTAAATGGAAGTAGTGTTTCCTTTTACTTAAATATAGTTAACATGATAATCTTCATAATTATAGTAGCTTTTTGTTTAAGAAAAATGAATAAAAAAGAAAAGAATAATTCTTAATAAGATAAAAGTCCCCGATAAGTCATATGGCTCAGGGGGACTTTATTTTTTAGTTTTATAAATCTTTAATAAGATTCTATAGTATTTTTAAATATTCTAAAACATTTTATTTTAATAAAGTATATAAATTATTATCTTCTTTATTAAGTCTATTTTTTAGAGCATTAAGTATCTTACTAGTCTCTATTTTAAAGGCATTTATGTCAGCACAAATTTTATTTTTAGTATTAAAATTGTTTTTATAATCTTCAAAAACTGATTTTAAATTTCCCATTTCATCTATATAGGATTGTGTAATAGTTTTAAGTTTTGAATCCCCACTATTTAATAAATTAGGATATAAGAAATTATCTTCACTTTGAAGATGAACTTTTAATTTTCCAGATAGTAAGCTTATTAATTTTCCAAGAGTCATAGCATCTTTCTCTATGGTATTATTTTTTATTAAAGCTTCAATATCATATATTGATTTATAGATTTCATCATGTTGTCTTGAGAAATTACTTATATTTAACATTTAATCACCTCGTAAGCTATTATATGAAAATATTAACATCTTATAAGAAAAATTTATGTGATTAAAGTCAAATTTTTGATAGATATAAGCAGAATATTTAAAGTATTAAATGAATAAAAACGCCTAGGATCTAGTTAATTCCGAGGCATTTTTATTATAGTTAAATTATTTTTAATAGTTTTCATTTAATAGTTCAAAGTAAGCTTTAGGGTGCATACATGCTGGACACTTAGCTGGAGCTTCATATCCTTCATGGATATATCCACAGTTTCCACATTTCCAGAAAGATTTTTCTTCTCTCTTAAATACTTGATCATTTTCTATATTTGAAAGTAATTTTCTATATCTCATTTCATGATGCTTTTCAACATCTGCAATTCTTTCGAATGCTATAGCAATTTGTGTGAATCCTTCTTCTCTTGCAACTTTTGCAAACTCTGGGTACATATCAGCCCACTCTTCATTTTCTCCCATAGCTGCTGCTTTTAAGTTATCCTTAGTTTCTTCGTGTAATGAAACAGGATATGAAGCAGTTATTTCTATAGATTCATCCTTATAATCATCTCTTAAGAAGTCATAAAATCTCTTAGCATGTTCTCTTTCTTGCTCTGCTGTTTCCATAAATATATTTGCTATTTGAATATAACCTTGCTTTCTAGCAACATTAGCAAAGAAAGTGTATCTGTTTCTTGCTTGAGATTCTCCTGCGAATGCTTTTAATAAGTTTTCAGCTGTTCTAGTATTCTTTAATGATTTCATATTAACATCTCCTCCAAATTTGTAATGATTATAATATAATAATAAATATTAATTATTAAGTTGTCAATAGTATTTTATAATAATTATTATTAATTATAAAAAATTAAGGATAATTAAAGTGTGGAACTACTTAATAAATAATTAATCTACTTATATTTACAAAAAAATAAAAAGCTAAGAAGTTAATTTGATTTTTAACTTCTTAGCTTTTTATATTATTTCTCATTACATTTCCCACAAATACCTGTAAGGTTTATCTGTTGAGTTTTTATAGTGAAATTATTTAAATCCTTAATAGGAAGGGTGTTAAAATCTAAAAATATATCATAGATTTCTCCACATTCTTCACATTTGAAATGACCGTGAGGAACTTCTCTAACAATATCATATCTTGCTTCATTAGGATCGATATTTATAACTTCTACTATATTATGGTCAACAAATAGATTTAAGGTATTATAAATTGTTGTTTTAGAAAGAGTTGATATATTACTGGATAAAGCCATATATATATCATTAACTGTTGAATGACAGTTAGAATTCATAAGATATTCAAATATAGCTTTTCTTTGGTATGAAGGTTTTATTCCAGTTTTTCTTAAATGATCATCTATATCTACTATATCAATACCCCTCATTTGTTACACCTCCTACATATTAAATGAATTATATTAAATACTATTTAATAACTAATACTACTTGATAATAATTATATTATATTAATATAAAAAATTAAAGTTTTAAAATTATTCCAATTCTAATAATTTGAAATAAAATAAACTTTATTAAATCTATGAATATATTATATCTGAATATGTAACTTTAATATATTAATTTTACATACAAATAAATACCTCTTATTGATGAAATAGATAAGTTTATTATATGTATTATTAAAAATTAAATATATGAATATAAAATTTTATTTTTTACCTTATACTTCTATATTTAATTAAAATAAATTAATATTACTAATCTATATATAATAAATTTCTTTAATTCTAGAAATACTACTATTGATGTAATAATTATAGCATATAAAAAATTGCATTCAATGGATAATTATTATTATATAAGAAATATTTTAAAATATGTTGACAAATATCAAAATAGGATTTATTATTATATTATACTCATTACAAAAACAAAATGAATTTAAATATAGAATCAGAACAAATATATATTTTAAATATTAGGAGGAGATTTTTATGGCAATAAGTAATTTACAAAAGGAACTTAACATATTTTTATCTAACTTAGGAGTATTAAATATAAAACTTCACAATTTACATTGGTATATAAAAGGTCAAGGGTTCTTTGAATTACACAAACTTTTTGAGAAGCTTTATGATGAGGCTTCAGAGCAATTAGATGAGGTAGCAGAAGAACTATTAATAATAGAAGGAACACCATTTGCATCCTTAAAGGAATATTTAGATAACGCAACTATAAAGGAAAGAGGAATGGGTAGTGTATCTTCTAAGGAAGCAATAAGCATAGTTGAAGAAGACTATAAGGTATTGTTAGACCACGCTAAGAAGATATTAGAAGTAGCAGAAGAAGATAAGGTACAAATAATAGTTGATATGATGGCTGGATTCATAGGAGCTTACGAAAAGTTTTTATGGATGGTAAGAGCATATAAGGGCTAATAGATTATATTAATAGAAAATATAAATACAAATTTTTAAACATTAGGAGGAGATTTTTATGGCAATAAACAATTTACAAAAGGAACTTAACATATTTTTATCTAACTTAGGAGTATTAAATGTAAAACTTCACAATTTACATTGGTATATAAAAGGTCAAGGGTTCTTTGAATTACACAAACTTTTTGAGAAGCTTTATGATGAAGCTTCAGATCAATTAGATGAGGTAGCAGAAGGATTATTAATAATAGAAGGAACACCATTTGCATCTTTAAAGGAATATTTAGATAATGCAACTATAAAGGAAAGAGGAATGGGTAGTGTGTCTTCTAGGGAAGCAATAAACATAGTTGAAGAAGACTATAAGTTATTGTTAGACAACGCTAAGAAGATATTAGAAATAGCAGAAGAAGATAAGGTACAAATAATAGTTGATATGATGGCTGGATTTATAGGAGCTTACGAAAAGTTCTTATGGATGGTAAGATCATATAATAGTTAATATAGAGTAGATATTATATGAGGATAAAAATAGGGTATTTGAAGAAATTAATAGTTTTTTCAGATACCCTATTTTTTATTTATTTTATAGGAATAGATTTTTTTATATATATAATATTGTAACTATTAAAATGAAATTAACCCTGATAGTTACAATATTTTATGTTTTATAAAGTAAGTTTATTTATACTAATATAAAAAATATAAAAATTAATAAAAAACATAAATTTTATAGATAAAGTGTAAAAAAATACCTGATCTATTAAAGTAAATAATAAATTTATATAATTTTTTAGATAACAAGGGTAAATATTGTATAATTATATTAAATAATTATAATTGGGGTGATATATATGACTAAAAAGAAAAGAAGTTTCCCGTCAGCATTTACAGTTTTATTTATAGTGTTAATTGCTGTAGCTATTCTTACTTATATAGTTCCAGCGGGAGCTTATGCAAAGTTAAAGTATGAGGGAGAAAAGAAGGTTTTTTCTATAACTAAACCAGATGGTTCAGCTGAAGAAATGCCAGGAACACAAGATACCTTAGATAAATTAGGAGTTAAAGTAGGGATTGAAAAATTTACTGATGGAAGTATTAGTAAAGCAGTTGCTATTCCAGGAACTTATGAAGAAGTAAAGAGTAATCCTCAAGGGTTTATTGAGGTAATTAAATCACCAATAAAGGGAGTATATGATACTATTGATATTATAATGTTTGTTTTCATAATTGGAGGAGTTATTGGTGTTTTAAATAGTACAGGATCCTTTGATGCGGGAATGGCAAGTCTTTCTCGTGCAACTAAAGGAAGAGAGTTTCTACTTATTGTAGTTGTTACAGTACTTATATCCTTGGGGGGAACTACCTTTGGTTTGGCAGAAGAAACCATAGCCTTTTATCCTATACTGGTGCCAGTATTTATGGCAGCCGGGTATGATGCTATAGTTTGTATAGCTGCTCTTTATATGGGGTCCTCTATAGGAACTATGTTTTCAACAGTAAACCCATTTTCAGCAGTTATTGGTTCTAATGCTGCGGGAATATCATTTACCCAGGGGCTTACTATGAGAACAGTAGGACTTGTTATAGCTACCATAATAACAATAGTTTATATTGTTAAATATGGTAAGAAAATAAAAGCAGATCCTACAAAATCTTTAATTTATGATCAAAAAGAAGAGATAACAGAAAAGTTTTTAAAGGGATATGATCCTAATAATGTGCCAGAGTTTAATGGAAGACGTAAGCTTATGCTTATAATATTCACTTTAGCTTTTGGAGTTATGATATGGGGAGTTTCATCTAAGGAATGGTGGTTTACTGAAATGACTGCTTTATTCTTAGTAGTTGGAATAATAATAGGGGCAATTTCAGGAATGGGAGAAAAGGCATTTGTTGATAAGTTTGTAGCTGGAGCAGGAGATCTTATAGGAGTTGCTTTAACTATAGGAGTAGCAAGAGCTATAAATCTAATAATGGATGGAGGGCTTATATCTGACACCATACTTAATGCATCCTCAGGAGTAGTTACAGGTATGAGTTCAGGAATTTTTGTAGTTATGATGCTTATTGTGTATACAATATTAGGATTCTTTATACCATCGTCCTCAGGTCTTGCAGTTCTATCTATGCCTATTATGGCACCATTAGCAGATGCTGTTGGACTTCCAAGGGAAGTAATAGTTAGTGCATATCAATATGGTCAAGGGCTTATGGCATTTATAACTCCGACAGGATTAATACTTGCAACATTAGCTATGGTAGATGTTACTTATGACAAATGGCTTAAATTTATTATGCCACTTATGGGTTATATAGGAGTATTTGCAGCAGTGATGCTTTTAATTCAATCAATGTTTTAAATATATAAGTTAAAAATATCATAGGCTTAGCCTATGATATTTTTATTAAACCATAAAATCTACTACATAAGAATCATGTAATAAAGTATTATATTTTTATTTTTTAGTTAGAAGATTAGAGTTTATAGAAGGAATTTCCTCTATAAATTCTTTTTTACTTATTGTAACTTTTTTCTTATTTAAGCAGATGGCAGATGCTCCAACCACTCCTATTCCGATTAGGGCTAAAACTAACTTTTTCATAATATATCCTCCTTATGTATTTAAATATATTAAATGGCTAATTGAATAAAAGGTAAACAGCCATTTATAATTTTCTTTAATGTAAATTAAGGCTTAATATTAGGGAGATTTTATAGAATAAGATTTACTAGATAATAAATTAAAATGCACTTCAATCTATCTAAAGATTCTTGCCTAATATTCTAAAATAAATCAAAAATAATAAATTATTCTTAAGTTTATTTTAGTCATAATCATATATAGTAACAATTTAAAAACCTTACACTATATAAGATAAGCTTACATTATTGTAAGACTATTTAGATTAGTATCATAATTTATAATGTTGATTAACAAAATGCTATGGTAGTAAACGTTTCAATTTAGAGAGCATTTATATATAATAAAAATAAGCTTATATAATCAAGTCATCAGATGACTTTATGTTATAATATTATTATGACTTTATGGTTTATTTATCTTTTTATTTTAGAACCTTATAATTTACACTATAATAGAAGTAATTAAAACTTTAGATGTTTACGATTATAAGGAGAATGATATGAAAGAAATTAAAATAAAGAGAATAAATAAGGTAACTGCAGTACAGAAAGCTTTAGAAAATCTTAGAGAGTATATAAAAAATACAGAAAATAAGTTTCTACCATCAGAGGATGAGCTTTCTAATTCTTTAGGAGTCAGCAGATTAACAGTTAGGGAGGCTATAACTGTTTTAGAAAGGGAGGGGATTGTCTCAAGAATTCAAGGAAAAGGAACATTAATTAATTCTTTTATAACAAAATTAGAAAATAGAATAGACTTTGGAAGTGATATTGAAGGATGCCTAAAAGAAAATGGCTATGATGTTCATTTTCAGGTGGAATACATGAAATATAGAACTGGTAATGAGAATGAGATAATAAAGATGAATTTAAGCCCAGGGGATACTATCTTGGAGGTAAAGAAACTACTTTATGCAAATGAAGAAGTTGCAGCTGTATATGTAGATAGAATACCTGAAAAGCTTTTAGAAATTAAGGACTTCTCAAAGGAAGACTTAATTCCATCTATTTTTCCAACAGTTGAAAACCTTTGCCAGTGTTCTATAACTCATGATGTGGTCCATATATATCCTTGCGTAGCTAATAAGGATTTATCAATGGACTTTAATGTTTCCTTAAATGCACCTATTCTTGGGTTTGAGGTTTTTGAATATACTTCTCAGGGAGATATAGTTATGTATAATACAGAATATTATACAGACAAATTTATACGATTTACTCTTTGTAGAAACGTAGCCTATAAAGCATAGTTTATATAAGCTTAAGATATTTTTTCATAGACTATAGGGGAGTTTATTTATATCTTAAGGGGGAATTATTATGATAAAGGAAAAGCTTAATTTGTATCAATGGGTAAGTAGAATAGTAATCAATATTTTAGGATTATTTTTATGTGGTTTAGGTATAGTTTTAGCAGTTCAATGTGGAGTTGGAGCGAGTCCTTGGGATGTGCTTCAAGTGGGAATGACTAATTATATACCTATTACTTTAGGACAAGCATCACAAATAATTGCTTTTATATTGCTTATTTTTACTTGGTATAAAGGGGTGATACCTGGAGTTGGTACTATTTTAAATGCTTATTTTATAGGGTTTTTTATAGATGTTGTTTTTAAATTTGGGATAAATACACCTGAAACCTTATTTATGCAATTAATAATGCTATTCTCAAGTATAATAATTTTTGGTTTTGGAATAGTTATATCTTTGAAAACCAGAATAGGGGTAGGCTCAAGGGATGCTCTAATGGAGTATTTAATAACTAGGACAAAAGTTTCAGTAATATATATAAGAGCAGCATTAGAAATTTTTGCTTTAATTGGAGGATTAATTCTTAAGGGTCCTTTTGGATTTGGGACTGTTATAGCTGCACTTTCTCTTGGTTATGCTATTAAATTTGCAGCTAAGGTCCTTAAATATGATTTTGATACAAAAAATCATTACACCTTTAAGGATATACTTATAAATAGTAAAAGAGAAAAAAGCAATATGAATCTTAACAATTAGGGGGTATTAGAGATGTCAAAGAAGTTATTAATAAAAAATATAAGAAGTTTAGTAACCTGTGATAAGGAGGATAATGTTTTTAAAAATGTTAATTTATACTCTGAGGATGGAATAATAAAATATATAGGTAAAGATATATTTGAAGCAGATGAAGTTATAGATGGAAAGGATATGATAGTATATCCAGGACTTATAAATACTCATCACCATTTATATCAGACATTTACAAGGAATTTGCCTAAAGTTCAAAATATGGAACTATTTGATTGGCTTATAACTCTTTATGAAATATGGAAGGGATTAGACTCTGAAACCATAAGGTACAGTTCTTTAGTTGGAATGGGTGAGCTTATGAAGAGTGGATGTACGACTTGCTTTGATCATCATTATGTTTTTCCAAAGGATGCTAGTGAGGAACTTATAGATGTTCAATTTGGAGCTGCTACAGAACTTGGAATAAGAATGCATGCTTCAAGAGGAAGTATGTCATTAAGTAAAAAGGACGGAGGACTTCCTCCAGATTCAGTGGTGCAGTCCATAGACAAAATACTATATGATTCTGAGAGATTAGTTAAGAAGTACCATGATAGAAAAGATTTTTCCATGAGACAAGTTGTTTTAGCACCTTGTTCTCCCTTTAGTGTAACAGGAGATCTTATGAAAGAATCTGCAAATCTTGCCAGGGATCTTGGAGTTAGATTACACACTCATTTAGCTGAGACAAAGGATGAAGAGAAATTTACCTTAGAAAAGTTTGGCATGAGGCCTCTTGAATATATGGAAAGCTTAGGATGGATAGGTGAAGATGTATGGTATGCCCATGGTATACATTTTAATGATGATGAGCTTAAAAGATTAGCAGATACTAAAACAGGGGTAGCACATTGTCCTATATCAAATATGAAACTATCCTCAGGTATAGCAAGAATTCCAGAAATGCTTAAATTAGATGTTCCTGTAGGACTTGCAGTAGATGGAAGTGCTAGTAATGATGGATCAAATCTATTAGAAGAGCTTAGGGTTTCATATCTTCTTCATAGGTTAAATTCTAGTAAAAATGCTCCAACAGGTTATGATATTTTAAAGATAGCTACAAAGGGAAGTGCTAGAATACTTGGAAGAAATGATATTGGAGAGCTTTCTGTAGGAAAGGCAACAGACTTATTTATGATAAATACTAATAGGCTAGAGCTTGTGGGAACTCAATATGACCCTAAATCAGTTCTTGGAACTGTTGGTATAAAAGGAGCTGTAGACTATACTGTAGTAAATGGTAATGTGGTAGTTAAGGATGGAAAACTTGTATCAATAGACGAGGAAAAGATAACAAGAGAAGCTAACTTAGCTGTAGAAAAATTAATAAATAAGGCTTAAGTATAAATGATAAAAACCACCTTTAAGAGTTTGACTTTTAGGTGGTTTTTATCATTTATTCCATAGGATTTTAAGTTTTAAAATTAACTTATATATTTATTTAAAGAAAGATAAGTCAAAGGTGTTTTTTATTGATAGGTTAAGAGGGGGTATTAAACCCTTATAAAGTTAACTTTGGTTAATCTAAGATATTAGATTATAAAATCCTAGATTAATATAAATAATGTAATATAATATATTGTAATAGATTACAATTATATTTAAGAGTTAAATTAGGGGGTATTTTTTTGAACAATAGGTTTTGGCTTAGAAATGTTTTATTAGAAGATGGATTTAATGAAAATAATGAAGGGGTTAAGACTACCATAACTAATGAATACAATATATTAGTTGAGAATGGAAAAATAATTAAAATTCAAAAGGAAAAAATTCAGGAATATGAGGATGAAGTTATAAATGTAGGGGGACTTTTAGCCTTACCATCCTTCACAGATAATCATATACATTTAGATAAGGGACACTTTGGAGGGCAGTGGAAGGCTTGCACACCTTTTAAGGGAGTAGCAGATAGAATAATAGAGGAAGAAGGATTTTTAGAAAAATTTCTTCCAGAAACTACTTATAGAGCAGAAGAACTTTTAAAATTAATAACAACTAATGGAGTTACACATGCTAGAGTTCACTGTAATGTGGATCCTGTTATTGGGCTTAAAAACTTAGAAAAAGTTAAAGAGGCCCTTGAAAATTTTAAAGATAAGATAACTTATGAATTAGTGGCTTTCCCACAGCATGGACTACTAAGAAGTAATTCTACTAATCTTATGAAGGATGCTATGAGATGGGGAGCTAACGTAGTTGGAGGTTTGGATCCTGCAACTATTGATGGAAAGATAGAAAAGTCTCTTGAAACTATGATGGATATGGCAGTAGAGTTTAATTCAGATGTAGATATACATATACATGATGGAGGAAATTTAGGTGTTTATACTATTAATAGGTTATTAGATCTTACTGAAGAGGCTAGATGGCAAGGCAGAGTCAATGTAAGCCATGGTTTTTGTATGGGAAATGGACCAGAAGAGGAAGTAAGAGATTTAATAGATAGATTAGCATCATTAAATGTAAGTGTTGCAAGTACTTGTCCTATAGATGCACCTACTCCGCCAATACCATTACTATATGAAAGAGGAGTAAAAACCTATATAGTTAATGATAATATAAATGATCACTGGAGTCCTTTCGGTACAGGAGACTTAGTCCAAAAAGCTAGTAGAATGGCAGAAAAGTTCTTTTGGATTGATGAGTATTCTTTAACAAGGGCATTAGGATTTATAACTAATGGAAGGACACCATTAGATGAAAAAGGAGAGAGGGTTTGGCCTAAAATAGGAGAGGAAGCTAATATAGTATTTATAGACGCTTCTTGCTCAGCAGAGGTTATAGCTAGAAGAAAGCCAAGACATGCTGTTATGTTTAAGGGTAACCTGGTTTCAGGTAAGTTAAATTGATAGAAAATAATGAAAATTATTGCAAATATAGTTGAAAATTCTAACACTTAATGGTAAAATGATTTCATGCTTTAAATTAAGATATAAAAGCATAAGATTTTTAATGTTAACATTCCTCTAAAAAAGAAATGTTAAACAATTTAAGATCTTATTATAACCCGAGGAGGAATGTTAAAATGGCAGATAAGACTATCGTATGTAAGGATTGTGAAAAGGACTTTATATTCACTGAAGGAGAGCAAGCGTTCTACAAGGAAAAAGGATTCGAAAATGAGCCACAAAGATGTCCAGATTGTAGAAGAGCTAGAAAGCAACAAAACAACAGAGGATTCAGAAGATAATAAGATTTTTATCTTTAAACCCTATAGATATATCTATAGGGTTTTTTGCTATGAATTTATATAATACAGAATAATATAAAGTTATATATAAAAGTTTCTAGGAAACATAATGGTTATAGGGATTTTAATAAGTAAAAGCTAATGGTTGTTATTAGGAAAGATATAGTATTATTAATATTTTAAAAAGTTATAATGGAAGGGGGATATAAATAATAACGGGGTGAGTGTATGGAAAGAAAAGATAAAATAACAAAACTTAAAGGGGAAGGCTTTTTACTTCAAAGTGACAATGATTACTATTCCTTAAGATTTATCTCAAAGGCTGGAAATATGACCACTGAAGAAATGAAGGGCATAAGTGAAATAGCAGATAAATATGGTAGGGGATATATTGGCTTCACTACTAGGTTATGTGTAGAAGTGCCATGGATAAAGGAAAGTGATATTGATAAAGTAAGAGAGGAAGCCTTAAGGCTTGGATTAAGACACGGTGGAACTGGTAAAAAATTAAGACCACTAGTAGCATGTAAGGGTACAGTGTGTTTACATGGAAACATAGATACTCAAGGGATATGTAATAGTTTAGCTAATGAACACTTTGCAGAGGATACTCCATCTAAGTGTAAAATAGGAATAGCAGGGTGTGCTAACAATTGTTCGAAAGCTAATTTAAATGATATAGGTATAATAGGAATTACTTCACCTAAATTTAATTACTCTAAATGTATTGGCTGTGGAAGATGTGTAAAGTTTTGCAGGCAAGGAGCTCTCGAAGTTAAAGAAGGAGCTATAGTTTTTCATGAAGAAAAATGTGTAGACTGTGGAAACTGTTTTAGGGCATGTAAATTAGGAGCTGTAGAAGCAAAGGAAACAGGTTGTCATATATACATTGGAGGAAGATTTGGAAGGTCTTATAGATTTGGAACAAACCTCGGAAGAGCATTTTCAGAGGATGAAATAGAGTCAGTAGTTAGAAAAATACTTACTTCATATAGGACTATGGGAAATCCAGGAGAAAGAATATGTCACGTTATAGAGAGGGTAGGAGAAGAGAAATTTATATCTTCAATAATATAGCCTAAAGTAAACATGAATAATACTTTATAGGTTAGGGATAAAAGTTATATGTATTAGTTATAATTATAGATATTATATATCTATATACTAGTACATATAACTTTTTGTTTTTTATAGAGTTTATGAGTATAATAATTACTTTTAGGCTAGGAATGAAATAAAATAAGTGTTAATTGGGATTATTTAAAATTTATATGGATTAAAACATTATTTAAATTAAGTTTAATGATATAATTCCATTATATAGGATAAATTTAATTATAGAAGGAGTTGAACAGATGCAGAAAAAATGTCTTATTACCTTTGGAGTTAAGGATAAGTATAAAAAAGATATAGAGGCTTTAGGATACGAAGTATTTTATGAAAAGGAAAATTCTATAGAGTTTAAGCCTTATATGGAGGATATAGAGGTATTAGTTTGCTATAACCCTTTTGACAGATTAGATATATCAAAAATGAAAAATTTAAAATGGATACAATTATCTAGTGTTGGATTTGATCAGGTACCCAAAAATCATATAAGAAACCTAACAATTACAAATAATAAGGGTGGATATGGAATACCTATGGGAGAGTGGATAATCCTTAATATTCTAGAATTATATAAGAGAAGATTTTATTCTTATAAAAATAAAGAGAAGAAAAAGTGGCATATGGATTTTAAAGTTAGGGAGATTTTCGGGAAAACCATAGGGTTTATAGGTACTGGATCCATTGCCAAAGAGGCAGCAAAAAGATTACAAGGGTTTGGTACAAAAGTTATAGGGGTTAACACTAAGGGAACTCAAGTAGAACTTTTTAATCATTGTTATCCTATGGAGGATTTAGATAAGGTCTTGAGGGAGAGTGATGTTATAGTAGTAACCCTACCTTACACAAAAGAAACTCATCATTGTATAAATAAAAATAAGCTTAATATGATGAAGGAGGATGCTATATTTATAAATATTTCCAGGGGGTCAATAGTTAAGGAAGAGGATTTAATAGAACATCTAAAGCAAGGCAAACTACTTGGAGCAGCATTAGATGTTTTCGAGGAGGAACCCCTTAAAGAAAATAGTCCTCTTTGGAATATAGATAATGTAGTTATAACTTGTCACAATTCTTGGATATCTGAAACCATGGACGAAAGAAGATGGAATCTTTACTTTGAGAATCTTAAAAGGTATATGGAAGGAAATGAATTATTAAATTTAGTTGATATAACTAGAGGTTATTAAGACTTGACTTATTCTGTCAAAGGTATTTTACTATTAACTTATAGGTATATCTAAGAATATGGAGGTGATTACCTTTGAATATAACCAAGGCGTCTAGAATAACAGGTTTAACTAAGAGACAACTAAGGTTTTATGAAGATGAGGGATTAATAAATCCGGAAAAAAATAAAAATAATGGCCAAAGAATTTATGAAGATAAGGATTTGAAAATAGCTAAGCTAATAGATGGATTAAGTATATTAGGATTTAGCATTAAAATTATAAAAGAGTTAATAGGTAATGGAATAAGGTTAATTGAAGCTATAAAAGAAAGGTTAAGTTCATTAAATATAAGTGCTGAAGATTCTAAAATAATAAATAATATTATTTCTGATATAGAAGATGTATGGAATAAAGACAAGGAAATTGTAATAGAATATGTAATGAAAATAGTGGATATTATAGAAAAGAAGAAAGAAGAAATGGATGAGGAGTATATAAATTATAAGCTTATAAGGTTTTTTCCGGGAAATTATGGAAAGCTTGTGATTTTCCAATTAGGACATTTTTTAAATATTAAATTAGATTCAGAAAATAAAAAGGAAGCTTTTAAAAAGGTAGTAAGGTATCTAGACACTTTAAGCAATTATAAGATACCTAAGGATATGGATAACTTATTAGATACTTTAGACAAGGATATCTTATTAGAACTTAAAAAGGAGAAAAGAAATACAATTTTATCTGTTATTAATAATGATAGTATAGAGATAGAGAGGATTAAGGCAGGAATATTAGAATTTCTTAATAACGTAAGTAGTGACAAAAAGTATAGAGCTATGTATTTAAAGAGCAAAAAGAGAAATAAGACCTTGGAAGATATGCTTAAGGAAAATGGAACCTATGAAGAATTTAAGGAATCCTTTAGAGTTTTAAGTAAAGAGTATGTAGCATACTTAAGTTCAGTGGAGAATATAGAAAGATCACTTAATATGTCCTATGATAAAGAAGGGGTTCCATATATTATAGGGTAATGTAAGGTGTGAAAACTTTAAATATAATGATGGTATAATACTTTTAAGAGTGAAGTTTAAAGTTATTTAATATTTATTATGGAGGAAGGAAGCTATGAAATGTCCTTATTGTAGGTCCGTAGACATACCTCTTTATAAGCGGATATTAAAGTCAGAGATAAGATGTTATAACTGTAGTAATATGATGGTTTTTTCTGAATTAAAAAGATTTTTAGCAGTATGTCCTTTTTGGGATTAGTGATTTCTTTATTATTACTTATAAGTATTAAACCTTCAAAAATAAATTAGACTTATATAAAAAAAGCTTAAGAATTTTTCTTAAGCTTTTTTTATAATTAATATATCTTTCCACATAATATGATATGTGTAGGGGATATATTAATTATATGGTTTAGAAATAAAGGGCAAAGAGTATTATACTTGAAAATAACCTAGGTAAATGATAAGATATATAAAAATTAAGGAGGATTAATGAAAATGATAGATTTTAATAAGATAAAGCATGCTCCTAAAACAGAGTTACATTGCCATTTAGATGGAAGTGTAAGAGTAGAAACTCTTTTTGAACTAGTTTTGAAGGAAGGTTTAGATATAGAAGAAAAGGACTTAGATAGTTTTCAAGAGAGAGTTAAGATAAAGGGAGACTGTGATTCTTTAAAGGAGTATTTAAATAAGTTTGTAATTCCATCAATGGTTATGCAAACTAGAGAAAACATAAAGAGAATAACTAAAGAGTTATTAGAGGATGCATCTAAAGATGGAATAAGATATATAGAGATAAGATTTGCACCACTACTACATGTTAATAAGGGCTTATCATTAGAAGAGGTGGTAGAAGCTGTGTTAGATGGGGTTAAAGAAGGAGAAAAAGAGTTTAATATAATAGGAAGAGTAATTCTTTGTTGCATGAGACATATGGAACCTAAGGATTCTAAAACCATAGTTGAATTAACTAATAAATATAAGGATAAGGGTGTAGTAGCAGTTGATTTAGCTGGTAATGAAGAAGATTTTCCGCCGGAATTACATAAAGAAGCCTTTCATATGGCAAAGGAATATGGCTTAAATATAACCATACATGCAGGAGAGACAGGGATTGAAAATAATATAGTTAAATCTATAGATATTCTTGGAGCCAGTAGAATAGGCCATGGGGTCTATGCTTATAAGAATGAGAATATAGTTAATCTTCTAAGAGAAAGGCAGATTCCTTTAGAAATATGTATTAAAAGTAATATTGATACTAAGGCAACGGAGTCCTACAAAACCCATCCTATAAAGGAATATTTAGATAAGGGACTTAAGGTTACATTAAATACTGATAACAGAACTGTTTCAGATATAAGTCTTACTGAAGAATATTATAATTTAATAGAAAATCAGCACTTAAGTGAAGAGGATGCATATAGTATTATAAAGAATGGAATTAATTCTATTTTTGAAAGTGATTCTATAAAACATAAATTAAGTACAGAGTTAAGAGAAGTGTGGGATAGATAAGTTAAAATTTTAATTTTTTTAGGAGATGAATTTTATGAAAGGTATAAGTAAAATATTAGTTGTATTTATACTATGCTTTACAGTTTTTGTAGGCTGTGGCAGCAATGATAAAAAAGAAGAAAAGCCTAAAGAAGAAAATATAACTTTAAATACTATTAAAGAAAAAGATAAAGATGAAAGCAATAATTTAGTTAACAATGTTTCTAATGAAAATGTACAAAAGATTAATACAGATAAAGGTATAAAAGAAGAATTATTTACTATATATGATGTAGATGTAAATACTTACGAGAAAAAGACATCATATGACTTTAAACTTCCTAGTGATAAGCCTATGGAAGATAAGGCCAAAATAATAGTAAATAAGACTAGAGAAAAATATTTTAAGGGATTACCCATTGATGTAAGTTTTAAAAAAGTAGAAAATAAAGATATTATGGTATTAAATTTAATAGAGAAAAATAACATTACAGATAAAAGTTCTTGGAATCAAATTTTCCAGGGATCAACAGGAGGGACAGTTAATTCTACTATATTACTTGAAAATTCTCTTCAAAGAGAATATAAGGGGAAATGGGTAGATGGAGTAGAAATATTATATAACGGTAAATCCTGTGAGTTTCAACATGCAGAAAAAATGAATGATATTGTATATAGATAGTTTCAGTAAAAGATAATATTTTATAGTAAAAGTTCTAGGTTTTTATTATATTAAAATGTACCTATATAGTAGACAGTTTAAAAATGTTTGCTATATAGTTTTTTTTATTTAATATAAAATTATTTAAATAGTTTATAAGTATAATGTATTTTAAAATATAGGATAAAAATTATCAATAGCTATACTTTTTAAGCTATAAAGTTATTTGTTTAAAAAGTATGGCTTAAATAAGAGTTCTGTTATTGAATTTAAGGGTACTTTGAATAAAAAAAGAATGTTAAAATTTTATTAATATATAGAATTTTTCGAATATTAATATTATGATTAGGATATTTGTGGTAAAATAATAAATAAGAAAAGGTTTTCTAAGGGGGATTACTATGGCTGAATTAAGATATAATCCGTTAACTAATGATTGGACAATGGTAGCTTCTCATAGACAAAATAGGCCTCAGATGCCCAAGGACTGGTGTCCATTTTGTATAGGTTCAGGAAAGGTGCCAGAAAATTATGATGTTTATATATATGACAATGACTTTCCAGCACTTATGGAGGATCCAGAAGAGGATAAAAAGTTTAACTCAAATATATATAAGACAGAAAAATCTTATGGTAAATGTGAGGTTGTACTATATTCTCCACAACATGATGCAAAGTTATGGGAGTTATCCACAGATCACGTAAATAAATTAGTAGATTTGTGGACAGATAGATATAGGGAGTTATCAAAGAACAGTAAGCATAAATATATACTCATATTCGAAAATAGGGGAGAGTTGGTTGGAGTTACAATGCCACATCCCCATGGTCAAATCTATGCATATCCATTTATTCCACAAAAGATAAAAATAGAACTAGATAACTGTAAGAATTATTATAAGGAAAACAAAAAGTGTTTAATATGTGAAATCACTAAAGAAGAACTAAGACTTGAAGATAGAATAATAATTGAAAATGAAGATTTTATAACCTATATACCTTTCTTTTCAGATTATCCTTATGGGATGTTTATTGCAAGTAAAAAGCATAGAAATAATTTACTTGAATTTAGTGAGAATGAGAGAAGAAATTTAGGATTAATCCTTAAGGAGACAGTAGGAACTATGGATGAGCTATTTCACATGGAATTTCCATATATGATGGGAATTCATCAAGGAGCAGTAAATTCAGAAGATAGTAGTGATTATTATCATTTTCATATAGAGTTTTATCCACCTATGAGGTCAAAGGATAAGGTGAAGTTTAATGCCTCCTCTGAGGTATCTGTAGGAGCAGTTTGCAATCCAAGGTCTGTTGAAGAAACATCAAGGGAACTTAGGGAAGCCTATAAAAGATATAAGAGTGTACATGATTAAAATTAAGAATTATTTTATATTTAAAAATAATGTAGAGTTATTAAGTGAGGGGGAATAGGTTTTGGGCAGTAGAAGCTTTGTTTGTCCAGGGAGAGTAAATCTTATAGGAGAACATATAGATTACAATGGAGGAATGGTTCTTCCAGCAGCCCTGGATTTAAATATAAAGTTAACTTTAGAAGAGAGAGAAGATGAAGAGATAGTACTTTCTTCGGAAAATGTAGATTATGCTGAGAGGTTTAATTTAAAAGAAGATATAGTGTTTAATAAAAATAATCGTTGGACTAACTATCCTAAGGGAGTTATCAAAGCTTTAATAGATAAGGGGTTTAATATATCTAAAGGATTTAATGCCAGATACTCTTCCAGTATACCTCTAGGATCAGGACTATCATCTTCAGCAGCCATGGAGGTTGTCACTGCTTATGGAATATGTTCTTTATTTAATATTAACTTAAGTAAAAAAGATATATCTGTTTTGTGTAAGTCTGTTGAAAATAACTTTATTGGGGTTAACTGTGGAATAATGGACCAATTTGCAGTAGCTATGGGAAAAAAAGATAATGCCATTATGTTAAATTGTGATACCTTAGAATTTAATTATGTTCCTATGAATTTAAGAGACTATAGATTTATAATTGTAAATACTAATAAGCCAAGAGAACTTATAAAATCAGAGTATAACACAAGACTTAGGGAGTGTAATGAAGGATTACTTATATTAAAAGAAAAGCTTTCTATAAATACATTGTGTGAATTAACATTAGAGAAATTCAAAGAGTATAGTTATCTTATAAAAAATCACAATATATTAAAAAGGCTAACTCATGTTATTTCAGAAAACCATAGGGTTTCTCTAGCTAAGGCAGCCTTAAGCAATGGATTCATAGAAGACTTTGGACAGCTTATGGTTAAGTCTCATATATCTCTAAGAGATAATTATGAAGTAACAGGGTTAGAATTAGATACAATTTTTCAAGAGGCATTAAAGGTTAAGGGATGTATTGGAAGTAGGATGACTGGGGCAGGTTTCGGAGGATGTAATATAAGTCTTGTCCATAAGGATAATAGTGAAGAGTTTAAAGATAAGGTATCAAAAGGGTATAAAAATACAACAGGTCTTAATTGTGATTTCTATATATGTAATATTAATAATGGGGTTAGGGAAGTATTATGATAAAAATATATAAAGATAAGCATTTAAATATGGACTGTATAACTTTAGAAAGTGAAAATATAGAAGCTAAATTTTTAAGTCTTGGAATGAAATTAGCTTCATTTATATATAAGGATAAAAACATGGAGCTATTCTCTATGCCTAAAAAGAATGAGTATAAGATCCCAAAGGTATTAGGAGAAAAGTTTGAAGACTATGATACCTCAGGTTGTGATGATATGCTACCTACCATAGATTCATGTATTTATAATGGAGGAGAGTTTCATGGAAAAAATCTTTCTGATCATGGTGAAGTTTGGAGTAGGGAGATTGAAATAGATATAAATGAAATTTATATACAAGGAGAGGTAGATCTTAAAAGTCTTCCATTAAGGTTTATTAAGAAGGTTTGTATAAAAGATGATAAGAGTTTAGTTATAGATTATAAGCTATATAATCTATGTAATAAAAAAGTGAAATATATTTGGGCACTTCATCCTTTAAATGTATTTAATAATAATACAGAGCTTATTATTCCCTATTGTGAATCCATAATCAATGTAAAGGATAGTGATATTTTAGGAGAAGAAGGAGAGGTTCATAGTTTTCCTATAAGTTCAGAAGGAAAGATGGATCTTAGTAAACTGCAAAATTACAATGAAAATAGTTTTTATAAGTTTTACGTAAATCACCCTATGGAGAGAGGTTTTGTAGGATTAAATTATAAGGATGAAAAGTTCAAACTTATTATTAAATATGATATAGATAAAAATCCTTACTTAGGAGTATGGATTAATAAGGGTGGCTTTAAGGGAGAATATAATGTGGCCCTAGAGCCTTGTTCTGCTTTTTATGATTCTTTAACCATAGCAGAAAAGTTTAATAAAGAAAGTTCATTAGATCCCTATGAAGAAAAACTTTGGACTATAGGGATTAAGGTTGAAGAATATTAATATATTTATAGACAGATTTATTAAACGCCTATAAGCATAAAAAACAGATGCCTTATTAATTTAATATAGGCATCTGTTTTTTAGTAGTTAATATATTTTCATTATATTAAGCTGTTTCTTCTTTATTAGTTGATTTTGATACAAGATAAGTTACCACTGAAGAACCACTAACATTTGTTAATGTTCTCATCATGTCAAGAATTACATCTATACCCATAAGCATAGCAAGTCCTTCTATAGGAAGTCCTAAAGCAGTTAGAACAACTGTTGCCATTATGGAGGCTGTACCAGGAACCCCAGCAGTTCCTATAGATGCTACTGTAGTTACGAATATTAGTAATAGATAATTTGATAATCCCATAGGTATATTAAATACATTAGCTACAAATATAGCTACCATAACAGGGTAGATTCCACCACAACCATTCATACCCATTGTTGCACCTATTGGAGCCACAAAGTTTGCTGTAGACTCAGGAACCTTAACATTTTGAGTAAGAACTCTTATAGTTATAGGAAGAGTACCATAACTGCTTCTGGTTGTGAATGCAACTATTAAAGCTTTATTTATATTTTTGAAGAACTCTATAGGGTTTGTTTTTCCTACAAATAGAAGAAGTCCTCCGTGAACAAATATAATTTGTATTAAGCAAGCTATATATATAACTAAAATAACTTTAACCAGTGGTATAAGAGAGCTTAGTCCGTATTTCGCTGATACTCCCATCATAAGAGCAAATACTCCATAAGGTGTTAATTCAAGTACCATAGAGGTAACTCTAAACATAACCTTTGAGAAACCTTTGAAAAAGTCTTTCACTGGTTTTACTATATTGGATGCAAATTCGCTTTCATGAGTTATTCCTAAAGCTATAAGTACTGAAAATACTATAACAGGAATCATCTTATTCTTTGCCATATCTTCTATAGGATTTGAAGGTACCATATCTAAGAATATTTGCTTTAAAGTAGGAATTTCTCTTGCTTTAAAGGCTTCATCCATAACAAAGGTCATTCCCTTACCAGGATTTATTATTAAAGTAACTATTAAAGAAATTACTGCAGCTATAAGAGTAGTAAATAGTAACCAGAAGATTGTTTTTAAACCTAAAGATTTAAGTTTATTCTTGTCTTCCACAGAAGTCATGCTAGCTATAATAACACTTACAACTAAAGGCATAACTATCATTTTTATTGATTTAATGTACACCTGTCCAACAACATCTAAGTTAGGGGCAGTTGAGGGAAAGAAAATACCAAAAGCAATTCCTAAAGCCATGGCAATTAATACTCGTCTACCGAATAACACTTCTTTTTGTTTAAGTGCAAATAGTAGAACTAAAACTAAGATTGATAAAATTAGTCCCATTTAAAATCCTCCTTTGTAAAAACAAATTTATTTTAATAATTTTAATTATAGATAAAAAAAACCCACCTCTTAAATAAATTTAAGAGGCGGAGTAATATCCACGGTTCCACTCTTTTTAAGCCTTAATAAGGCTTACCTTTTTTGGGGTACATTAAATACCCTATCTCTATAACGGGAGAATCCGTAAAAGCTTACTAAAAATTTCAGCTTAACACTCATAGGGGCACTTCCAATATAACTTCTTATAAGACTCTCTCAGCTTAAAAGTCTCTCTCTGTTTAAGGTATATATTGTACTTTTCCTAATCATAGTGTTTAATTCATATCTGATTACTAGGAATTGATTAAATTATAATATAAAAATAAATTTAAAGCAATAAGAAAAAATAAGTAATAATAATGAAATTTACATGGTAAACATTTTCAATTACAGTATTGGGCAAATAATAATCATTATTAGATGAAAATAAAGGTTGATATATATACCTAATAGGGGTATAATAAAAACATGTTAATCGTAAATTTCGCATAAAAAATTATGTTTGGAACAATCTAATGATGAGGATTTTAAAGGAGGATAAACTATGAATAAAGAACAATTCAAAGATTTACATCAGGATAAGGTGTTTAAAAATCTTTATAATGGAGAATGGATTGAAAGTTCAACAGGAAAAACAATTGATATAAAGTCACCTATAGATGGTAATTATTTAGGAAGCATTCAAGCTATGAGCAAAGAAGAAGTAGATAAAGCTATAGACAATGCGGCAGAGGTTCAAAAGCTTTGGGCAGAAACTCCTATAAATAAAAGAGTAGATATATTAAATAGAGCAGCTGATATTTTAGAAGAGCACGTAGAAGAGCTTGCTGATATATTAGTACTTGAAATAGCTAAGGATAAGAAGAGCTGTGCATCAGAAGTTCAAAGAACAGCAGACTTTATAAGATTTACAGCAGATGCTGCTAAGCAAATGGGAGGAGAAACTATACCAGCAGATAGCTTCCCAGGAATGAAGAAGAATAAAATATCTGTTGTTACAAGAGTACCTCTTGGAGTAGTTCTTGCAATAGCACCATTTAACTATCCAATAAACCTTTCAGCATCTAAAATAGCACCAGCTTTAGCAGCAGGAAACTCTGTTGTATTAAAGCCACCAACACAAGGAAGTATAGCAACATTATACCTAGCAGAGGTATTTAATAAAGCAGGAGTTCCAGCAGGAGTTTTAAATACTATTACTGGTAAGGGTAGTGAAATAGGAGACTATTTAGCAGTTCATGAAAAGATAGATTTCATAAACTTCACAGGAAGCACAGAGGTAGGACAACACTTATCTAAAATAGTAGCTATGAAGCCACTTCTTCTTGAACTTGGTGGAAAGGATGCTGCTATAGTATTAGAAGATGCAGATTTAGATGAAGCTGCAACAAACATAGTATCAGGAGCATATTCTTACTCAGGTCAAAGATGTACTGCTGTTAAGAGAATATTAGTTATGGACAGCATAGCAGATGAACTAGTTGCTAAGGTTAAGGCAAAGGTTGAAAAGTTAAAGGTAGGAGATCCTAGAGAAGAAGGGGTTGTAGTATCTAATCTAATAAGTGAAAAGTCAGCAGAGTTTGTTGAATCTCTTATAACTGATGCTAAGGAAAAGGGGGCTAAGGTTCTAGTTGGAGGAAACAGAGAAGGAAGTCTAGTATATCCAACATTAGTTGATAATGTAACTTTAGATATGAGACTTGCTTGGGATGAGCCATTTGGACCAGTACTTCCTATAATAAGAATTAGTAGTATAGAAGAAGCTATAGAGATATCAAATAAATCAGATTACGGTCTTCAAGGATGTGTATTTACAAAGAATATAGATAAAGCTTTCTACATAGCTAATAAGCTTGAAGTAGGAACAGTTCAAGTAAATAATAAGCCAGAAAGAGGACCAGACCACTTCCCGTTCCTTGGAGTTAAGGCATCAGGTATGGGAACACAAGGTATAAGATATTCAATAGAAGCAATGTCTAGACCAAAAGCTATAGTTTTAAATTTAAATAATGTAGAATAATAAATTAGAAAAAAGATGTTAAGCAATTGCTTAACATCTTTTTCTTATCTTCTAGTTATTATTTTATAATAGGCTTTAACTGTGTAAACATAATAAATATAATATATTAAAGCAAATAGTATAATTATAAAATAGAATATATTTAATTTTAATGTATATATATGATTTAATATAAGAATGCCACAGGTTGCATGTGCCACACCTACCAAAAATGGAAGAAGAAATAACATTTTTGTTTGTTTTTTAATAGATGATATAATGTCTATTTTTGATACTCCTAGGCCCTTAAGAAGATTAAATTTTTCTACCTCATCTTCAGCTTGGGTAAGCTGACTAAAGAATATAATACTACCAGAGCAGATTAAAAGTATAAATACTATGAATAGAATTATAAAGATATAAATCCCAGAAAACTTAGTTTTTCCCTCATAGTATATATAAGAAGAATTTAGATATTTATTTTGCTCTTCAGTAGAGTTTTTTGATATATAGTAAGAAAGCTCTTGAGATAATTCAGGAGATCTTTCGAAGTTTTCATAGCTTAAACATCTAAGGTGTTTTAAATCTTTTTTAGGATATAATCTATTAAATGATTCGTCATTTATCACTATAAAGGAGTATAAACTCATATCTAATAGTTTGTTTTTTATGGCTTTTCTTACCTTAAATCTTTCACTAAGATCTATAAGTAAAACATCATCTATGTTAGGTTTAGTATAGTTTTCATTTAGGGACCTTCCATAAACAAAAAGAGATTCATTTGGGGACAGGTCTAAATCTAGATACTCATTCCTACCTAGGGTAGACTGTAGTTTTTTAAAATCTCTTTCAGATAATACATTTATATCATGTACAGTATCATCATAGTCAGGTTGAAGAAACGTAGATGTACCTATGGAAGGGTATATTCCTTTTGTTGAAAAGAAAGATATTTTTATGTCATTTATTATAGTATGCTCCTTATATTTAGAGAAAATTTCATTAACATTTTTATCTAAATCTTCCCTCTCTGATAGATATATAAAATCAAAAGGAGATTCCGATTTAAATCCAGTAATGTCATTGTTATATATTACAAAGGCCATAGTGGATATAAAAATAAGTGATGCTATAAGTAAAGATATAGAAGCAAAGGTTTTTGAGTTTTGTTTTAGCCTAAATAATAAATCAGATAAGGATATCATATTTAAGTTTCTATAGTAAAATCTTTTAGTTTTAGATAAAAGTTTTATAAATATAAGTATGATATTAGAAAATAAGCCATAGGTACTAAAAAGTATAATAGCCATGCCTACAAACACCATAGGAGAAATAGTAAAGAAACCTTTAAAGAATATATAATATCCAAGAGATAATAACACTATAAAAAATAAGGATAAAACAACTGATATTTTAGAATTCCTTTTCTTTAGACTATGAGCATTTATAAGGTTTATTATAGAAGTTTTTTTAATTCTTCTATAACTAATTATAGATATTATAAGAAATATACTGATAAAAAACCTAATAGTAGATGTTATAGCATTAGGTACTATAACTATAGGGCCTAGGCTAAGATTTATATCCATTAGACTAAGAACTATCATTAAAAACAACTTAAAGAATAAGATTCCAAGGGTTATACCTACGGCTAAGGAAAATAAACCCATAAATAATATTTCAAAGAACAAAAGTAATGATATTTGTTTCTTTTTTAAACCTAAAATAGAATATATACCTAGCTCCTTCTTTCTTTTATTTATAAAAAAGAAGTTACAATACCATATGAATATTACTAAAAAGAACATTATAAGCCCAGAGGCAGATTTAAAAGTAAGGTTAATTGAGGCATTAGCTTCTACAAGTAGAGCTTCAGCATTAAAGTAACTAAGAGAAGAAAATGTATAATAGGATATTACCCCAAATATTAAGGAAACAAAATATAGGGTGTTTTCATATAAATTATTTTTAACATTTTTAAGGGCAATTGATATTAAAAACATAGTTATCATCCTTTAAGTATTTTATTTAATATAAGAATTATTATAAGATAAAAACATAGAATTTAGTACATTATAATAAAAATTTTAAAAAAGTCCTAGCACACTAGCTAGGACTTTTATTATTGAGTTACAGCCTTATAGTATGCTCTAACCGTAATGAAGTAATAAATTAAGTATATTACTGAGTATATTACATATGTTATTAGTATTGGCTTTAGAAGGCTCATACTAAGTGCACTTTCAAGAACTTTTAGGGCAAAGGTAGAGTGAGCTATACCTACAACTAAAGGTAGTAAGAATACTATACCTATTTGCTTTGATATAGAACCCTTTAATTCTTTATTACTTACTCCAACCTTCTTTAATATATCATAGTTAAATTTATCAGCATTGGACTCTGAAAGTTGTTTAAAGAAGATTATACTTCCTGTACATATTAAGAATACAAGTCCAAGGAAGGCACCTATAAATACTATTAATCCGCTACCTTCAATGGATGCCCTATATTGAGTGTAGTAATCACTACTTAACATAAAGGTATTTTCTGATATATCCTTATAAGTGTTTTTAGTAAGGGTATTAAATTCTTCAGTTAACTCCTTTGCAGATGTTTCATTTTTAACATTATATAGGCTTAGATTTAAATAGTTATCAGAAGATTTTTGAATCCTATTAAATACATTGTCACTAACTACTACTATAGAGTTAAAAGAGATTAAATTAGTTGGTAGTAATCCATCGCTTGATTCACCAGATATTGTTAAAGCCTCATTACCTAACTTAAAAGTTTTTCCTTTAAAAGATTTAGCAAGTTTTGAACCAACAAATCTTTCAAATACAAAAGCTTCTTTTTCTTTTAAGTTTAACTTAACATCTAATTTAGAATTTTTAATTAAATCTTTAGCTGTACTCTCATTTATAAGAGATATGGTTTGTTCAGCTTCACTGGGACCCTTTGGATCAGTCTTTGGGAATATAAGAGCTTTTTCTAAAATACTTATTTTATATTTACCTTCAATTTTATTTTTAGGATATTTATTTGTGATATTTTCAAAATCTTTATTTATATTATCCTTCTTAAAATCTTTAAGAAGAGAGTTTTCATTTGCTAAAGACTTAGTTTCTTTATTGGTATTAAGAGTTTTTCTTTCAGTAACAAAACCATAGGAATAAGGAGAACTTGATCTTGCTTCTTTATCAGCAAAGTAATACATACTAAATGTTGTACCGACAGCTGTTAAGGTAGTGGCAGAAAGAATAGCAATAGTTGCTAATGTTCTAGCATTTCCTTTGATTCTATAAAGAAGCTGAGAGGTTCCAATCATATTTATTCCATTAAAGTATCTTTTCTTATTTTTCTTTAATTGCTTTATCATAAATACAACGAAAGATGAGAAAAGAATATAAGTTCCTGAAATAGTAAGTACTATTGTAAGTAAAGCATATAACTCAGGACTTTTAAACATATTAGATGCGAAATAGTAACCAGATCCAACCATTATAACACCAAGTAAGGATATTATAGTAGATACTTTAGGTTGAGATTCTCCACGATCTTCAGCTCTAAATAGGTCTATAAGCTTAAATCTATATATAAGACTATAAGAATGTATTGATATTATTAAGAATATAATAGCAAATACCCCTATAGTTTGAGTTATGGCTTTCATAGGTACGCTAAAGGATATTGTTTTCATAACTTGAAGATCCATTAATTTAAATAATAAGGCTATAAAGCCTTTAGATAATAAAGAGCCTAAAGCTATACCAACAATAAGGGCAATAACTCCCATTACTACTGTTTCATAAAATAACATTCTACCTATTTGCTTTTTCTTTAAACCGAGCATTGAGTATAGAGCGATCTCTTTCTTTCTTTTTTTCGTAAAGAAAGAGTTAGAATACCATATAAATACTCCTGCAAATACAAGTATAACTACTGCAGAGCCTTTAAATAATCCTGAAATTGAAGCTTTTGCCCCCATAGCCTTTCCTATTTGCTCATTAAATTGTAATGATGTAAAGGTAAAATAAATAAGTATGCTAAAGGCTATAGATGTAAAGTATAGAAAATAGTTTTGAAAATTTCTTTTAATATTTTTAAATGCTATATCAAATAAAGACACTTTAAATTCCTCCTTATCTTATTACATGTCTGCAACTGTATTTCC
>NZ_JMLJ01000014.1 GCF_000686705.1 Clostridium hydrogeniformans DSM 21757
ATGCGGAGCGCCATCTGCTACCAGATGATCGTATTCTTTTTAAACCGATTATATTAATATCAAAACCACATTCTGAAAATATATCTCTCGGGAATTTACCCTTTTCATTTTCGGCGATAAACAGTCTTTTAAACTCATCAGTGTATGTAATTCCTTTTTCGCTAACATTTTTAACATATTTATTATTAGAAAGTATTTCTATCTCTTCTTTTGAAAATAATTTCTCACTCATCTCTATTCACTCCTAACTTTATAATTCTATTATAAATATAAAAACCCTATAGAATAGACTTTTTTTTATCATGTCTACTCTATAGGGTATATTTTAGAGTGTTTTCTAGACCATTTTTTTAATTTGTAAGAAATAAATCTTTGCTTTTAGTCATTTAAAAGACAAATTATTTGTAAGTATATCCAAAATTAGACATATGCATAGGGATCATATAAGAAATTATGGTAAAATTATTAATGTATCTTAATATAGGAGGAGATTATTATGAAAAAGAAATTTTATAAAAAGTGGTGGTTTTGGTTAATAGTAGTAGTTATTGTTGGTGCGGGGGCAGCAGGAGCAGGGAGTAGTAAAAAGGATAATGGTGATAGTAAGACTTTAGCAACCACAGAATCTGAAAAGAAGGATGCTAAAAAAGATAATGATAAGAAAGAAGAGAAAAAGAAAGAAGATTCAAAAGTTAATTATGATAATTTCTTAAAGATAGGAATGGGATCTTCTTATGAAGATGTTGTAAAAATTATTGGAGAAGGTCAAGAGTCAAGCTCCTCAGAGGTAGCGGGAATAAAGAGTACTATATATACTTGGAAGGGTACAGGTATAAGTAATGTTACTATTACTATCCAAAATGGTGCTGTAACAGGAAAAGGACAAGCTGGGTTAAATAAGAATAAAGCAGATATAAATCTAGAAAAATACAATAAAGTTGAAACAGGTATGAGTTTAAAAGAAGTAGAAAATATATTAGGAGAGGGAACCTTAGTTTCTAGAACAAAAATAATGAATAGTGAAAGTGATAGCTATGGATGGGTAAATAAGGATGGTAGTAACTCACATATAAGTTTCCAAGGAGATAAAGTTACAACAAAGGCACAGTTTCAATTAAAATAAATTAAATAATAAAATGTATGGTTATACTGATCATGCATTTTATTATTTTAAGCTGGGTTTTATTTATATTTCTTAGTTTTAAGTTGTTCGTTTAAGGAAAAAATTTAACGGATAGTAATAGGGCTTAATAGAGGTTGTGGCGGAGATATATAAAGCAATGTAATTTTTAAAAAATATGTTATTATAATATAATGAAAAATAGCTTATTATTATGATATGAGGAGAGTAGGGGTAATATGGAAAAGTTAGTCTTATTAGAAATGAAAAAACATATGATTAATAATTGCGTGGATTTATTTATTGACATATTTACTAAAGAACCATGGAATGATGTTTATGAATCAAGGGAACAAGTAGTTAGTTTTTTTAATAATCATTTTAATAATAATTACTTTCTAGGTTATGTAGCTATGTTAGATGATAAAATTGTAGCCTTAAGCCTTGGTATGAAAAAGCCATGGATGGAAGGGATGGAATACTATATTGATCAGTTTTGCGTTAGTTACAAAATGCATGGAAGAGGTATTGGAAGTTGGTTTATGAAAGAAATAGAAGAAAGTATTAAAAATCAAGGAATGAATGGAATCATATTACACACAGAAAAAGGTTATCCATCACAGATGTTTTATGAGAAAAACGGATTTAAAATAATTAATGATTTAATAGTTCTTGGTAAATAGTAAAAAGAATTTATAAAGAAATACTTCATATTTTCTTATATTGAAAAATATAGGTGGAGAGTTCTACCTGTATTTTTTTAGGCTATATTTTAAAACTATATTAGAATATAGTCAATTAAAAATATAAAAGAAAAAGTTATTTCCAGTAAAATGTGGTGAAAATCTAAAATATAATATAATAAATAAGAGGCTTTAGAAAGTATAACACTTTCTAAAGCCTCTTATATCAATTGGCGGGAATATGTGGGAATCGAACCCACCCATGGTGGTCTTAGCACCACAACACGGTTTTGAAGACCGGCGAGCACACCAGCACTCATCTACTCCCATGAAGATTACAAAACTTATAATACAAGGTATTTAGAAATTAGTCAAGGACTTTGAAATAAAAATAATAAAAAAGAAGAAAAACATAAAAATTAAAAATAATATTAGACTTTATAAGATATTATAAGGAAAAAAAGTTTAATAATAAAAAAAGAATGAAAAAATATTAGAAAAAAATTAATAAAAATTAATAAATCTCATAAAAAACATGATTATTGTATATGTGAATAAAAGCTATAAATAAATATAATATTAATCATTATATTAAGGTAATTCACAAATTAAATTAATCTTAATAAAAAAATCATTTAAAAAGAAGGTTTTTTTTGATTTTTAGAGAATAAATAATGTAAAGTGGTTTAAAGTGGTTCAAAGTGGAGGGAGTTTATATAATGCTTGTTGGGGAATATACTCATGGGTTAGATGGCAAAAATAGAATGATTATCCCATCAAAGTTTAGGGAAGCTTTAGGAAGTAAATTTATTTTAACTAAAGGCTTAGATGGATGTTTATATGCCTACACCCTAGAAGAGTGGAAAAACCTAGAACTTAAACTTAAAGCATTGCCCTTAACAAATAAAGATGCTAGAACCTTCGTGAGATTTTTTGTTGGTGGAGCTCATGAAATTGAAATAGATAAACAAGGGAGAGGTCTTATTCCTCAGAGCCTAAAGGAATACTCATCCATAGAAAAGGAAATAGTAAGTATAGGGGTTCTTACTAGGATTGAAATATGGAGTAAAGAAAAGTGGGAAGAATACAATAAGGATAACGTAGATTTTGATAGCATATCTGAAAAAATGGGAGAACTAGGAATTTAGAGAAGGAGACATAATATGGAGTTTAAACATGTATCGGTATTATTAGATGAGTGCATGGAAGCACTTAATATAAGAGAAGATGGAATTTATGTAGACTGCACTTTAGGTGGAGCAGGACATTCTAGTGAAATTCTAAAGAGGTTAGGTGAAAAAGGTACATTAATAGGAATAGACCAAGATCAAGATGCATTAAATGCAGCTAAAGAAAAATTAAAAGAATATAAAAATGTAATTTATGTTCATGATAATTTTTACAATATAGATAATATCTTAAATAACCTTGGTATTGAGAAGGTAGATGGTATATTAATGGATCTTGGAGTTTCATCTTATCAGCTTGATACAGGGGAAAGAGGCTTTAGTTACATGAATGATGGAGCCTTAGATATGAGAATGAACAGAGACAGTGAATTTTCAGCCTATGATGTAGTCAATGGATATTCAAAGGAAGAGCTATATAGAATTATAAAAGAGTATGGTGAAGAAAAGTTTGCTAAAAGAGTAGCAGATTTTATAGTGAATAAAAGAAGAGAAGCTCCTATTGAAACAACCTTCCAATTAGTTGAGGTAATAAAGGCAGCAATTCCAGCAAGAGCAAGAAGAGAAGGTCCTCATCCAGCTAAGAGAACATTTCAAGCTATAAGAATAGAGGTAAATAGAGAGCTTGAAATATTAAATAAAACCATAGAAGATGGAATAAATCATTTAAATGTAGATGGTAGAATGGCCATAATAACTTTTCATTCTCTTGAGGATAGAATAGTAAAAATCAAATATAGAGATATTGAGAATCCTTGCACTTGTCCAAGAGAGTTCCCAATTTGTGTTTGTAATAAAGTACCTAAAATAAAAGTTTTAACTAAAAAACCTACAGAACCTTCAGAAGAAGAACTTGAGATTAACCCAAGAAGCAGAAGTGCAAAGCTTAGGGTATGTAAAAAAATTTGTTCTAAATAATCTTGGAGGTGAATAAAAATGATAGTAAATGAAAAGTATATGAAAGGTTCCTTAGCAGTAGTACCTGAAAGAAAAGAAGATAAGGAAGGAAAAGAGAGATATAGGGAACTTAAGAAGGCCAAAAATCAGCGAAATAAAAGATTAAAAGAAAAACAATGGCAGGTTAAAAGAGGTACATTGCTTTGTATTCTTTTACTATTTATTTGTGGGTTTTCAGTAATTTATAGTTATGGAGCAGCATTTACAAAGCAAAAAGAATTAGCCAAACTTCAAAAGAGTGAAAGAGATATAAACATGGAGAATGATAATTTAAAGGTAGAGCTATTAAAATTCAGTAGTTTTGAATATGTAAAATCTAATGCTGAAGGTAAACTTTCTATGATAGCTCCAGATAGAAGTAAAGTGATAAGCGTAGATTTAAATAGAGATAACTTTAAAGAGGAGTCTTTAGTAAAGGAGGAAAAAAATAGTATAGTTAGTTTTATTAAGGATTTATTCTTTTAATAAAACTTGTTTGGAGGTAGGAATGTGTCAAAGGGTAATTATAGAGATGAAGTTGTAGTAAGAAAGAGAATGACCATAGTTTTACTAGGGTTATTCCTTTTATTATTTGTTCTAGTATTTAGATTATTTTACTTAATGATAATTAAGGGAGGATTTTTATCTTATAAGGCTAAGGAACAATGGACTAGTGAAGTTAAGTTATCAGCAAAAAGAGGACGGATACTAGATAGAAATGGAAATGAGTTTGCAGTAAGTGCTAATGTATATAGGGTTGATTTAGATTTAAATGGATTAAGACAATATAGTAATACAAAGGGAATAACCTTAGAGGAAATATCAGATAAATTATCGGTAGCTTTATCAATGGAAAAAGATAAAATCCTAGGAATTATAACAAAAACTCTGCCAAGTGGAGAACCTATGGGGTCTGCTAATTTAGTAAGAAGAATTGAAAAAGCAGAGGCGGATAAGGTTACAGCTCTTGGAATTAAATCTATTATGGTATCTCCAGACACCAAAAGATATTACCCTAATAATAATCTTTTATCTCATGTTTTAGGTACAACAAATGTAGATGGAGAAGGACTTACAGGAGTAGAATTAACATATAATAAATATTTAGCAGGGGTTCCTGGTATGCGTATAACGGAGCTTGATAGAAATAGTGGAGAGCTTCCAAACATAATTTCTGAATATACAGACCCTATACAAGGAAAAGATGTATATTTAACCATAGATGAAAAAATTCAATACTTTGCAGATAAAGCAGCTGAACAAGCTATGAAGGATAACAAGGCAAAGGCTGTTACAATAGTTGTTACAAATCCTAAAACAGGAGAACTTTATGCCCTTGTTAATAAGCCTGATTTTAACCCTAATAATCCAAGAGAAGGAGCAGAAAATAGTGATGAACTTCAAAGGATGTGGAGAAATAGAGCAGTAAATGATACCTATGAGCCTGGATCTATATTTAAGGTAATTACAGCTATAGCTGCTATGGAAGAAGGATTAGTGGGAGAAAATGATACATTTAACTGCGGTGGAAGTATACAAATAGGTAATAGAACCATACACTGCTGGAAGAGAACGGGACATGGACCACAAAATTTCGCAGATATAATTAAGAACTCCTGTAATATGGGATTTGTTGAGCTTGGAAGACGTCTTAAAGCAGAGACTCTTAATAAGTACATTGATAAGTTTGGATTAGGCAAGGTAACTGGAATAGATCTTCCAGGAGAGGCGAAAGGAATTGTTAAAAAGACAGATAAAATCAGTGAGATTGATCTTGCAACTATTGCTTTTGGTCAAACTAATACAGTAAACCCAGTACAATTTTTAGCGGCTTTTAATGCTATTGCAAATAATGGGGTTTGGATTAGACCTCATGTAATGAAGGAAATAAAAGGAGCTGGGGAAGAGGTTATAAAATATGATGATTATGATTCAAAAAGAATAGTCAGTGAGGAAAACACTAAAACCTTAAGAACCTATCTTGAAAGAGTTGTTACTGAAGGTAGCGGAAAAGGAACCTTTATTGATGGATATCATATAGCAGGAAAAACTGGAACAGCTCAAAAGGTTAACCCTCAAAATGGAACTTATGAGGCGGGTAAATATGTTGCATCCTTTGTTGGAATGGCTCCAGCAGATGATCCAAAACTTAGTATATTTATTGCCATTGACGAGCCAAGTGATGGTGCTTACTATGCAGGAGTAATAGCAACACCTGTGGCAAAACAATTGTTTAATGATATATTTAATTATTTAGAGTTTAAGGGAGATGCTAGTGAAGAAAATATTGCAAAGAGCTTATTAAAGGATGTAATAGTACCAGAAGTTAGAGGAATGAATAAGACTCAAGCTACAAAGGCTTTAAAGGATGCAAAGCTTGAGGTTGAAATACAAGGAAATGGTTCTGTAATTAATGATATGAATCCAAAACCAGGTTACACAGTTAAAGAAGGAACTAAAATCATACTTTACACTGATGGTTCAGCAAACTATAATAAAGAGGTGATGGTTCCAAACCTTGGGGGAATGTCTAAGGAAAAAGCCACAGAACTTTTAAATAGTTTAGGGCTTAAGGCAAGCTTTGAAGGAGAAGGGATAACTTCACAGCAAAGCATTGAACCTAAGACTATTGTAAATAAAGGAACTATAATAAATATTATCTTGTCACCAAACGCAGGAGATTAATAGTTTAGGCATGGGGTGTTTTAATAAAGAAACTTAAAATACCCCATGCCTATGTTATGTAATTATTAATATGGTATTTTAAGTTTAAGGAGTGAGACTATGAATTTAAAAGATATTTTAAAAGATGTAGAATTTGAAGTTTTACAAGGAGATCTAAATAGGGATATAAATAAATTAGCTTATAATTCAAGGGAAGTAGAACAAGGAGATCTGTTCTTTTGCATAAAGGGATTTAAGGTGGATGGACACAAATACTTTAATTCCGCTGTAGATAATGGGGCAAAAGTGATAATTTGTGAGGATGACTTATGTAGCAGTGAAGAGATTACAATACTTAAGGTTAAGGACTCAAGAAAGGCGTTAGCTATTTGTAGTAAAAACTATTACAAGAATCCTTGTGGAGATATTAAGATAATTGGTATTACTGGTACCAATGGGAAGACTACATCTGCTTTTATGATGAAATCAATTCTAGAGGAAGCAGGTTTTAAGGTAGGCCTCATAGGAACAGTTGCTAATTATATAGGAGATAAGAAGCTTAAATCAGAAAGAACTACTCCGGAATCCTTAGAACTTCAAAAGTTATTTAGGGATATGGTAGATAATGGAGTTGAATACTGCGTTATGGAAGTATCATCCCACTCTTTATATTTAGATAGAGTTTATGGAATTGAGTTTATAACAGGAATATTTACTAATCTAACCCAAGATCATTTAGATTTTCATGAAACACTAGAAAATTATTTTAATGCTAAGAAAATCTTATTTAATGTAAGTAAAAATAAAGTTATTAATATAGATGATGAGCATGGAAAAAGAATAGTTGAAGAATTTAAAGATAAGGTTTTAACCTTTGGAAGAGAAAATAATGGAGATTTAAATTGTAGTAATATAATAAATGAACCTAGGGGAGCTAAGTTTAATTTAGATATAAATGGTAATAATCATTTAATAGAGTTAAATATTCCAGGAATATTTAATGTATATAATGCTTTAGGAGTAATAGGAGCATCCCTTTTAGAAGATATAGATATGGAAATTATAAAAAATGGACTCAAAAAGTCAGTAGTTCCAGGAAGATGTGAGATAATATCTAATGGAATGAATTTAGAATATGATATTGTAGTTGATTACGCACATAGTCCAGATGGTCTCGAAAATATATTAAAATGTGCTAGAGAGTTCACAAAAGGAAGGCTTATAGGTGTATTTGGATGTGGAGGAGATAGGGACAAAACTAAGAGACCTATAATGGGGGAAATTGGTGTGAAATTATGTGATATTGCAGTTATTACCTCAGATAATCCAAGAACAGAAGATCCTATGGACATAATTAATGATATATTAGAGGGAGTTAAAAAAGATAATTATAAAATTATAGAGAATAGAAAAGAAGCTATTAAAGAGGCTATTAACATTGCAGGGCCCTTAGATGTTATAGTTATTGCTGGAAAGGGACATGAAGATTATCAAGTTCTTAAGGATAAAACTATACATTTTGATGAAAGAGAGATTGTAAAAGACATACTAGAAGAAAGTAAGTAGGAAGTGATAATTATGAAAATGAGTATGGATGAAATTCTAAAAGGAATTAATGGGGAATTAATTTTAGATGGAAAAGATTATGATTATGATACCATAGAAACTGATACTAGGAAGTTGCAGAAAAATAGTATATTTATAGCCCTAAAAGGTGAGAATTTTAACGGTAATGACTTTATATTAGATTCAATAGAAAAAGGTAGTACTATTTGTATAGTATCTGAAATAAAATTTAATATAGAAGAAATTTCTAATGGTGTATCTATAATAAAAGTTGAAGATACAAAAAAGGCACTTTTAGATTTAGCTGAAACCTATAGGAATAAGCTAAACATAAAGATTGTAGGTATTACTGGTTCTACAGGAAAAACTTCTACTAAGGACATAGTAGCGGCATTTTTAAGCTCTAAGTATAAGGTGTTTAAAACAAAGGGGAACTTTAATAATGAAATAGGACTTCCTCTTATGATGTTATCCTTAGATGATAGCTATGATATAGCTGTTCTTGAAATGGGAATGAATAATTTTGGTGAAATTCACAATTTAGCTAAGGTAGCAAGACCCCATATAGCTCTTATAACTAATATAGGTATTTCTCATATTGAAAATTTAAAGACCAAGGAGAATATATTAAAAGCTAAAATGGAAATATGTGATTTTTTCACAAAAGAAGATATTCTTATAATAAATAAGGACAACGATATGTTAAATACCTTAGAGACCAAAGATATTAATACAGTATCCATTGGTGTAGAGGAAAAAACATCGAGTATAAAGGGGAATAATATTAAACTTTTAGAAGATGGCATTATCTTTGATGTAGAGGATAATAATGTGGTAGTAGGAACAATAAGATTACCTATGGTAGGTAAGCATAATGTACTTAATTCATTATTAGCCTATGGAGTTTGTAAGGAGTTTAATGTATCCATAGAAGATATTAATGAGGGAATAAAAAATCTTGAAGCCACCTCAATGAGGCTTGATATACTTAAGAAAGAAAGCTTTACTATAATAGATGATTGCTATAATGCTAGCCCTGATTCTATGAATGCTGCTATAGATGTACTTGATTCATTAAAGGGAAGACGAAGAGTTGCTATTTTAGGAACTATGAGAGAACTTGGAGAAGAGGCAGAAAATGCTCATAAAGAAATTGCAGTCTATGCAAAGAAAAAAGGAATTGACATAATAATAGCTGTTGGAGAATATTCTTCTATGTTTAAGGAAGGTTTTGGTGAAGATATAACTATATTTAATACAACAGATGAATGTAAAGACAATATAAAGTATTTAATAAAAGAGGGAGATATAATCCTTATTAAAGGTTCAAGAGGTATGAAGTTTGAAAAAATAGTAAATAAATTAAAAGAGATATAATTACTTAGCTAAAGAAGGGAGGAATCCATTTTAAACAGTTTAAAATGGATGCGGGGAAATGTTTAACGGAAACTTAAACCATATTTTAAATTATAAAACCTTATTATCTATATTATTAGGATTTGGAATTTCGTCACTTTTAGCACCTTTGGTGCTTCCTATACTACATAAGTTAAAGTTTGGCCAGTATATAAGAAAGGAAGGTCCAAAGAGCCATCAAAAAAAAGCTGGAACTCCAACTATGGGAGGGATAATTTTCATATTAGCAACTTTAATATCTATGGTTATAATAGTTAAGAATCCAAGTGATGAGGCTATGGTAGCTTTATATGCTTTTATAGCTTTTGGCTTTGTAGGATTTTTAGATGATTTATTAAAAATTCTTTATAAAAATAATGATGGACTTAAAGCATGGCAGAAGATGATTCTTCTCATACTTATATCTGGAGCCTTAGCTTATTATGCTAAGATTAATATTGGAACTAGGGTACTAATTCCTTTTGCTAATATATATATAGATCTTGGGATTTTCTTTATACCATTTATGGTGTTTTATTTCTCAGGGGTAACTAATGCGGTAAACCTAACAGATGGATTAGATGGACTTGCTACTTCAGTAACCTTATTAGTGGTAACTTTCTTTGCTTTAGTAAGCTTTAGCATGGGAAACTATACAGTAGCTCTTTTCTCCTTAATTCTTGTTGGGGCCTTATTAGGATTTCTAAGATATAATGCCTTCCCAGCAAGGGTGTTTATGGGAGATACGGGATCATTAGCTTTAGGTGGAGCAGTGGGAACCATAGCTATGATTTTAAAGCTTGAATTTCTATTAATTATAGTAGGGGGTATATATGTTATGGAAACTCTTTCTGTAATAATACAGGTAACTTCCTTTAAGTTAACAGGAAAAAGAGTATTTAAAATGTCACCTATACATCATCATTTTGAACAAATAGGATGGAGTGAAACAAAGATAGTATCTGTGTTTTCAATACTTACAGTAATATTTTGCTTTATTGCATTTTTATCCTTTTAGTAATATTTAGGAGGAGAATATATGAAAAAAAACTTACCTAATAAAAAGGTGGATTTCATACTATTTTCTACTATAATGGTACTTTTAGCAATAGGTATTGTTATGGTATATAGTGCAAGTTCATATTTTGCACTTCATAAATATGGAGATAGTATGTTCTTTTTCAAGAGACAGTTATTATGGGGAGTTTTAGGATTCGTAGCCATGGTATTTACCATGAGTATTGACTATCATAAGTATAAAAAATATGCTTTTATTGGATTATTAGGATGCATACCTCTTTTAATAGCAGTATTCTTTTTTCCACCTGTTAATGGGGCAAGAAGATGGATAAATCTTGGGATAGTAACCTTTCAGCCTTCTGAAATAACCAAATATGCTGTGGCTATATTTTTAGCAGCTAGCATGTCAAACCAAGGGGAAAAGATGAAGGAGTTTAAAAAAGGGGTACTTCCATATCTTTTAATATCAGGCTTCTTTGCAGGACTTATACTACTGGAAAAGAACATGAGTATAGCAACAGTTATAATGACACTTACATTAATAGTTATGTTTGTGGCAGGCAGTAATTTTAAGCATTTAGTATCTATAGTTTTAGGGGTTTTTATACCAGGACTGTTGGCTCTAGCTTTTGCAGCTCCTTATAGAAGGGCGAGGATGCTTAACTTTTTAGATCCGTGGAAGGATGCAGCGGGAAATGGATATCAGCTTATACAATCTTTTTATGCATTAGGTTCAGGAAGAATCCTTGGCCTTGGTCTAGGTGCCTCAAGACAGAAAGCTTTTTATATGCCAGAACCTCACAATGATTTTATATTTGCAATTATTGGGGAGGAACTTGGCCTTATAGGGTGTTTATTTGTAATTGCTATGTTTTTAATATTTATTTGGAGAGGGATAACCATTGCTCAGAAATCAAAGGACACATATGGAACCTTACTTGCAGTAGGTATAACATCTGTAATAGCTATTCAGGCTGTTATTAACATAGCTGTTGTAACAGGATCTATGCCTGTTACAGGAGTACCTCTTCCATTTATAAGTTCTGGGGGAACATCCCTTGTAATAAATATGATAGCTATGGGAATTCTTTTAAATGTATCAAGAAATCTAGAATAGCTTTAAGGAATAAATCTTAAGTGATTTATTCCTTTTTTTATTAACTTATGCTTCATAGAATGAGGAAAAGGTTTATTATAAATTGAAAATAATAAGAAGTTATATATTGGATACTATAATATATTTAAGATCTTATACTGAAGATTAAGTCTATATTATATATTAATGATTAATTATAGGGATAACCCACTGTATTTTAATACTTACATAGTCTATATAATTTATATTACTAGTTTAGTTAAGAGAATTAGCAAATAATAACTATACATTATTAACCAATAATATATACAAATTATAAATTAGAAATAATATATATAAGTTTTTAGTATATATTTTTAGTCACTGAATAACTGAAAAAATACTATTGATATAAGTTGTTATAAGGGAAACAGCTAGGGTATATTAGAATTTTAGAATAAAATTTTAATAAAGTAATTTATTTCATTAAATTTTCACCAAATTTTAATGAAATAATTTTTTATAAATGTTATTATATAATTGTAAATATAATGCAAGGGTGATGTGATGAAAAAAGCAATAAATGAAGTATATTCAAAAGAAACTTTAAAGAAAAGAAAATTTAAAAGAAGCCTAAAAAAAGTAGTTTTTTTTATGATTTTCATGGTAGCTATACTTATAACGGTGGCAATAAAGGCGCCATTTTTTAATATAAGTACAATATTTGTAGAAAATAATAAAATAGTATCTAATGATGAGATATTACAGAAGTCTCCTATAAAAACAGGACATAATATTTTTTATTTTAATAAGAATAATATTATTAAATCTATACAGGAAATACCCTACATAGAAAAAGTTAAAATAGAGAGACAGCTTCCAAAAACCATAATTTTAAAGGTTAAGGAAAGAGAGGCTTTTTTTTATGGGATTTTTGATAAAACCTATTATGTTTTTGATAAAGATATGAGGGTTTTAGAAAAAAGAGATAATTTAGAAGGATTAAATTTAGTAAATGTTACAGGTTTTGATTATTCTAATGTGGAAGTTGGTCATACTATACAGGATGAAAGTGTAAGAAAAAATGATCTTATTAAGGACATATCTAAGCTTTTAGCCGCGAATGTATCCACAATACAATTTACTTCCATAAATATTGAAGATCCATTAAGTATAAAATTTGGGTATAAAGATATAGAAATTAGAATAGGTACAGAGGATGGATTAAAAGAAAAGTTAAATAAGGTTTTAAACATATTAATAGATAGAGAGGACGTAAGGAACGGAAAAGGGTATATAGATGTGAGTTTTAATGGAAATCCAGTTGTATATTTAGAAGGTTAGGAGGAATATTTATGAAAAAATATATATCTCAAATAGCAGTAGCTTTAGTTTGTGTAATACTAGGATTTTTACTGACTTATCAATTTAAACTCTTAAATAATCAAGAAAAGGATATGGTGAAAAACAATTATAATTCTCAAGACTTAACATCAGAGATTGAGCAGCTTAAAAAGGAAAAGATAGAGTATGAGAAGAAGAATAATGAAACACTTCAGCAGTTAAAAAAATATGAAGAAGCTGCCACAAGTAATAATGATATTACAAAGGAACTAAAGAAACAGTTAGATGATACGAGACTTCTTATAGGAAGTGTAGATGTAGAAGGACCAGGGATAACTGTTTACTTAACTCCAAAGAGCAATATTTTTTCAAGTAACTTAGCCGCTCAGTATTTAACAGATAGTGAGCTTGTATATATAATAAATGAGCTTAATTATTCTGGAGCAGAGGCTATCTCTATAAATGATAAGAGGGTTACTATCCAAAGTGGTATTAAGAGTTCAGGAGGAAATAGTTTTATATTAATAAATGATGAGAGAATTTCTCCAAGAGAAAGAATTACTATAAAGGCTATTGGAAATAAGGAAAATCTTTTAGCAGCCATGAATTTCCCAGGAGCTTTAGAGTTTCAAGGGTTGCCTTCTTATGATAAGGATATAAAAGAAACGGATAAGATAAAGATTCCTAAGTTTTCTAAAATATATAAGAATGAATATATGAAACCTGTAAAATAATTAGGAGTGATAAAGATGATAGCATTTATAGGATTATTAATAGGGATAATAATAGGATTATTTTCAAAGGTAAATATACCAGATAAATTTTCACCATATATGTCAGTGGCGATACTTGCTTGCCTTGATTCTGTTTTTGGAGCTATAAGAGCATCTCTTTCAAAGAACTTCCATGCTGATATTTTTATATCAGGATTTTTTGGAAATGCAGCCTTAGCAGCAGCACTAGCTTATCTTGGAGATAAGTTAGGAATACCTATATATATGGCAGCAGTTATAGTTTTTGGAGGAAGAATATTTGATAATTTTGCTATTATAAGAAGACTTATAATAGAGAAAGCTAAATCCCATGAATAATGAGGTGGTTTTATGAAGATAAATGAGGCAAATATTTTTGTTTTCATAGCTGCTATTATAATAGGTATTTTAATATCCTTGAATATTAATTTAACTGGGGTGGAGGAAAGAGTTGTTTTAAGTGCTAAACAATATCAAGAAGCTAATAACCAAAGGACTAAGCTTATAGGAGAGGTTTCTTCAGCAAAAGAGGGATACTATAAAAATCTTACCAAGCTTGAGGGATATCATTTAAAAGATAATGATAAGGATAAGATTTTAGATGAGATTAGAGAAGAAATAGACCATAATAAAAATATTTTAGGGTACTCTAAGGTTAAGGGTCCTGGCCTTAAGATTACGTTAATTGATGCTACAGAAAGCAGATTTATAAGTAGTATGGCAGAAGAAGATCTCTTTAAGGCTAGAGATATGTTAATACACAATACAGATATGCTTAATGTTATTAATGAAATAAAGAATGTAGGAGCAGAGGCACTATCTATCAATGGTCAAAGGGTAATGTCTAATTCTGAAATCTATTGTTCTTGGGCATTTTTAAGTGTTAATGGAGTTAAAACCCCTGCACCTTTTTATATAACTGCTATTGGTAATAAGGAGTTAATGAAAAAGTACCTCCTAAGCAGTGAGAGTTATTTAAAAAGTTTAATGAATAGAGGTATAAATGTAACTATATATGAGGAAGATGAAGTTGAAGTTCCAGCATATACAGGAACTATGAAAGTCAATGATTTGAATTATTATTCAAAATAATTAAGGTTTTTTGAAGGAATTTTTAAATTAATGAAGAATATTAAAACTAAGTGTGAGTTTATACAAAAAGGTGAGGGGAGACTATCTTTGGGAATATATGAGAAAGTAATAAAACTAAAATCTGAAATCCCAGAAAGTGTAACTTTGATTTCTGTGAGTAAAACCAGATCTCTTGAAGAGATGGAAGAGGCTTATAAGGCTGGGGCTAGAGACTTTGCTGAAAATAAGGTTCAAGAAATTAGAGATAAGTTTCCAGAATTTCATCAGGATGTAAGATGGCATTTTATAGGTCATTTGCAGAGAAATAAGGTTAAATATCTTGTGGATAAGGTATATTTAATACATTCTTTAGATAGGATTTCCTTATTAGAAGAATTAGAAAAGCAATATGAAACTAAGGGGAAAACTGTTAATGTATTAATAGAAATAAACATAGGAAGGGAAGGAAGTAAAACAGGACTTCTTTTAGAGGATTTAGAGGAGCTTTTAGATAGGGTTCAAACATGTAGAAGTGTAAAAGTTAAGGGGCTTATGACAATAATACCTAAGTGTGATGAAAAAACTTCAAGAAATTATTTTAAGGAAGTAAAGAATCTTTGGGATTCTTTAAAGGAAAGAAACCTTAATAATATATCTATGGAAGTATTATCTATGGGAATGACAAATGATTATAAGGTTGCCATAGAAGAGGGATCAAACACAGTTAGAGTTGGAGAAGGTATTTTTGGAAAAAGAGAATATAAATAAAATTTAAGCAATTTAGGAGGGATTAGTATGTCAAACGTATTACATAAAATGAGAGGATTCTTAGGATTAGATGATGAGTACGATGAAGAGTACGATGAAGATATAGAAATGGAAGAGGTAGCAGAAGAGGTAGAGCCAGTTGTAACTTCAAGTAGAAGACCTAATAAGGTTGTTAATATTTCAGCTGCACCTTCTGCAAAAAGCAGTACTACAAGAATGTCTATAGTTAAGCCAAGTGCTTTTGAACAAGCTACTGATATAGTAGATGATCTTCAAAATAGAAAGATAGTAGTTTTTAATACAAGTGCTTTAGAACCTAAAGTAGCTCAAAGACTTTTAGACTTCATAAGTGGATCTAGCTATGCTTTAGGTGGAGAACTTCAAGAAGTTGAGCGTGGAGTTTATGTTCTTTCACCTTCTAATGTTGAAGTTTCCAATGAATTTAAAACAGAAATAACTTCAAAGGGATTATTTAACTGGAAATAATGAATAAAAAAGACTTTTTAAATAGATTTACCTCTGATGATAAGACCTCCTTAGCAGCCTTATACGAGAAGATAAAGGTTGCTGAGAGGGTTTCTTATCCTTTATACACTAATGAATTTTATCCACCTAATGTTATAAATACATTAAAAGATATGAAAGAATTAGAGTATATTGATATGAAATTTTTAGGTGGATTTGAAGAAGCTGAAAGAAAACTTATAGGTTTTAATAGTGAAGATTATTATGATATGCCTTATGCAATATTAAAACTTAAATGTAAATCAAAATTTCATAACTTAACTCATAGAGATTTCCTTGGAGCTATAGTATCTTTAGGAATAGTAAGAGAGAAATTCGGAGATTTAATTGTTGAGGATAATGAAGCATATATACCTGTTATAAACGAAGTTGCTCCCTATATAATTAATAACCTAACTTCTGTAGCTAATACTTCTTGTGAAGTTTCTATTGTAGATAATGTAGAAGAAATGCCTAAGGTTAATTTTGAGGACGTAGATATAATCTCTTCTTCCTTAAGAATGGATTGCATGGTTAGTGCTATTACAAGGGTGTCTAGAAGTAATTCTGAAAAACTTATAAAAGAGGGTAGAGTATTATTAAATTATTCTCCTTCCTTAGAAAAAAGCAAAGAAATATCTATGGGAGATGTTATTACTATAAGAGGATATGGTAAATTTAAAGTTTTTAAGGTTTTAGGAAATAGTTCTAGTGGAAGAATAAAGATGAGAATAAAAAAATATAGTTAGAGGTGAATAGCATGAAATTGACTCCAATGGATATAAATAATAAAGAATTTAAGCGTGGGATAAGAGGATATAATCCAGAGGAAGTAGACGAGTTTTTAGATAAAATTGTAGAGGATTATGAAAGTTTATTTAAGGAAAATTCAGTTTTAAAAGAAAAAATGGCTGCAATGAATGAAAGAATAGAGCATTATACAAAGGTAGAATCTACTATACAAAACACATTAGTATTAGCACAAAATGCTGCAGAGCAAGCAAAGAGTGTTGCTCAAAAAGAATCAGATATGTTGCTTAGAAATGCTAATGATACAGCACAAAGGATTCTTGATAAGGCTCATAATGATGTAATGCAAGTAACAGAAGAGTATGATAGAATGAAACAAGAATTTATAAAGTTTAGAGCTAAATTTAGAAACTTTATGCAAATTCAATTAGAGACTTTTGATGATTTAGAAAAAGATTTTATTAAAAATTATAGCGTAGGATACACTATTGAAGATGAAGTTAAGGAAAAAGAAATAGAAGAACCTATTACTTTAAATTTAAGTGATGTAAATGAGGATGATTTTAAAAAAGATGATTTAGATGCTATTAAAAGTTTTTTTATAAAGGATGAAAATTAAAACTCACTCAATTGAGTGGGTTTTTTTCTTGATTATTTATGGTAAAATAATATAAATATTATTAAAAGAAAAAAGCTTTTATTTTAAGTTCAGAGGTGATACAGGATGAATAAATTGTTAGTAGAAAAAAATAGTGGTAGTAATATAGTAATAGATATAAAAGGAAGAAGATTAGGTGGAAAAGAAAAGTTTATATTTTCAGGGCCTTGTGCTGTGGAAGACTATGACTCTATGATAGCTTTAGGGAAAAGACTCAAAGTTTTAGGCGTTCATGGGCTAAGAGGAGGAGTATTTAAGCCAAGAACCTCTCCTTATGATTTTCAGGGACTTAAGGAAGAAGGCCTTGAAATTATGAAAAGAGTGGGAGAAGAATTAGATATGATAGTATCTACAGAGATAATGGATACTAGGGATGTAGAAAACTCATTAAATTATATAGATATAATACAGATAGGCTCAAGAAATATGTATAATTATTCTCTTTTAAAAGAAGTAGGAAAGACAGATATTCCAATAATTTTAAAAAGAGGAATGAGTTCTACCATAAAGGAATGGCTTTATGCAGCTGAATATATAATGAGAGAAGGAAATGAAAAAGTAATTTTATGTGAAAGAGGAATAAGAACCTTTGAAACATATACAAGAAATACTTTAGATTTAAATGCTGTAGCTTACGTAAAAGAAAAGTATAGATTACCTATTATTGTAGATCCAAGCCATGGTACAGGACTTCGTGAACTTGTCCATAAAATGTCCTTAGCAGGAATTGCAGCTGGAGCAGATGGACTTATAATAGAAAGTCATTTAAAGCCTGAGGAAGCAATTTCAGATGCTAGACAAACAATCTCTTTAGATACTCTTGAAGGGATAATTAAGTCAGTAAAGACCATGGAGAATATTCTATAGTTTTATAGTTATAAAATAAGACAATATTGCAAAAAGTATTCATAAAGTGAATCTTATTTAATTGGGATATTACTTAATTAAATTTAGATAACTTATCCATAAAATAATTTATATTTATTTTAAATAGAAAAATATTTATTATAAGGAAAAGTTATATGTGGAATAAAAAAATGGTTTTTGCAAAGGAGTCAATAAGATGAATGATAAAGAACAATTATATTTTAAAAATAAGTTATTAAATGAAAAGGCTAGGGTTAATGAGTTATTAGAACATTTAAAAAGAAATGATGTTATAAATTCTAATGAAGAAATGGCCCAGGAAATCTCCTTTTATGATAATCATACAGGAGATTTAGGAGAAGAGCTTTTTAATAAGGAAAAATCTATAGCTCTAAAGGATAATGAATATAATATATTAAAAAAGATTGATGGGGCTTTAGATAGCTTAGAAAAGGGTACATATGGAGTATGTGAAAGTTGCAAGAAGACAATACCAAGAGAAAGATTAGAGTTTTTACCCTATGCTACTTACTGTGTTAATTGCCAAGAGTCAAAAAACTCCTTAGAGTATTATAAAAGGAGTAAAGATACTGGAGAAGATGTGTTGTTAAAAAAGCCATTTATTTATGGATTTAACGATAGAAAAGATGAGGTGGGGTTTGATGGAGAGGATTCTCTTCAAGCTGTAGATAGGTTTAATCAGCTTCCTGATAGGGATGAGTTTTATGAGGATGATAATGATTATGTGGAACCAATTGAGGCTATTAGTAACGAGGACTATAAAAAACAGTTGCCAGATTAAAAACTAGGGGGATGGGAAATTTGGAATTAGTAATAATTATTTTGGGTATAATTTTAGATAGAGTTACTAAAATATATGCTTTAAACAATTTAGCAGGAAAAAAAGATTTAATAATAATAAAGGATTTCTTTCAATTTTCTTATTTAGAAAATCGTGGAGCAGCCTTTGGTATATTTCAAAATAGGGTAATATTTCTTACTTTATTTACTTGCATCTTAATAAGTGCTATGATTTTTTACTTATATAAAAATAGAAAGAGCAGTAAACTTTTAGCTATAAGTTTAAGTATGGTAATATCAGGAGCTATAGGAAACCTGTTTGATAGGGTATATTATAAGTATGTGGTAGACTTTATTCTTCTTCATTACAAAGATGTTTATTATTACCCTACATTTAATGTGGCAGATATACTTGTAGTAGTAGGAACTGTTCTACTTGGAATATATATAATAAAGGATGTTAAGTAATGGAAGTAATGAAATTTTTCGTTGAAAAAGATGAATCTAACATAAGAATAGATAAATTTTTAAGTAGTAAAATTAAAGATAGATCAAGATCTTTTATTCAAAGAATAATAGAGGAAGAAAAGGTAATAGTAAATGGAAAAGTGGTAAAAAGTAATTATAAACTAAAAGAAAATGAAGAGGTTACTTTTACCATAGAAGAGCCTAAAGAGCTTACTATAGAGGCAGAAGATATTCCTTTAGAGATTATATATGAAGATAAGGATGTAGCCGTAGTAAATAAACCCTCAGGGATGGTAGTACATCCTGCATCAGGAGTATATAATGGAACTTTAGTTAATGCTCTTTTAAATCATTGTGACGATTTATCAGGTATTAATGGGGTTATAAGGCCAGGAATTGTACATAGAATAGACAAAGATACCTCAGGAATTTTAGTTATTGCAAAAAATGATTATTCCCATAATAAGTTAGGAGAGCAGTTTAAAGAGCATTCTATGAAAAGGGAGTATTATGCCTTAGTAGAGGGAAGATTAAAAAATGAGGAAGGAACTATAGATACTATTATTGGAAGGCATCCTTCAGATAGGATTAAGTTTGCGGTTACAAAATTAGGTAAAAGAGCAATAACCCATTATAAGGTTATAGAAAGGTTTAATAATAATACTCTAGTTAGATGTAACCTAGAGACAGGAAGAACCCATCAGATAAGGGTTCATATGAACCATATAGGTCATCCAATGGTGGGAGATCCAGTTTATGGACATAAGAAACAAAGGTTTAAAATAAAAGGGCAATTATTACATGCTAAAACCTTAGGCTTTAATCATCCTATAACTAATAAATTTATGGAATTTGAAAGTAACCTTCCAGAAGAATTTATTAATATACTAAACATATTGAGAAAAGAATTGAAATAGAATGAGAAATATGATATTATGTTATAGAAAATTACCTTTAACATGATCCAGAGAGGTCATAAGGCAATAAATTTTGTAACATAGAATTTATAAGTCTTATTTCCTCTTGGAAATAGGACTTTTATTATAAAATAAAATATTTGGGGTGAATTAATAATGAAGTTAAAGGCAGCTTTATTAGACAAGGATTCTGTAAGAAGAAGTTTAATCAGGGTTTCTCATGAGATAATAGAGAAAAACAAAGGAACAGATGATATAGTTTTTGTTGGAATAAAGAGAAGAGGATATCCAATTGCTAATAGAATAGCAGAAAATATAAAAAAGTTTGAAGGAGTTAATGTTCCAGTAGGTAAAGTAGATATAACACTTTATAGAGATGATTTAAATAACATAAGTGATTTACCAACTGTAAATGATAAAGAAATTGGAGTTTGTGTTCAGGGCAAAAAAGTTATATTAATAGATGATGTTCTTTATACTGGAAGAACTGTTAGAGCAGCTATAGATGCTATAATGGATTCAGGAAGACCTAGTTCTATTCAGTTAGCTGTTCTTATAGATAGGGGACATAGGGAACTACCAATAAGAGCAGACTATGTAGGAAAAAATATACCAACTTCTAAGGAGGAAATAGTGTCCGTTGAGATATTAGAAATTGACGGAGAAGATTCAGTGAAAATATATGAAAAATAATTAAAAGCCAAAATAATACTTTTTAAAATAGCCCAGTGAGGTTATTAAAAGGAGGAATAATATGAAAAATTATGTTGACGTAGAAGAAAGATTACCTATATTAAAGACCATACCATTAAGTATCCAGCATTTATTTGCTATGGTGGGAGCTACAATTTTAGTTCCTATGCTTACAAAAACTAGTCCTTCAGTGGCTTTATTTTGTAGTGGAGTTGGTACTTTATTATACATCTTATGTACAAAGGCAAAATTGCCTGCTTACATAGGTTCATCCTTTGCCTTTATAGTACCTATGGTTACTGCATCAGAAAAATTTGGACCAAGTGGAATGCTTTCAGGGGTGGTTGCAGCTGGTTTAGTTTATATATTAGTTGCTATTATCATAAAGTTTACAGGGTCAGGTTGGATTGATAAAATACTACCACCTATAGTTGTAGGTGCCGTAGTTATAGTAATAGGACTTGGGGTTGCAGGTGTTGCAATAAATTGGGCAGGTCTTAATCCTAACTTTACAACAGATGCTTTAAAGGATGTACCAAGATTTTACTGGATTTTAGTATCTTTAACTACCTTAGGAATTGGAATATTTGGAAGTATGTATTTTAAAGGATTTTTAGGAGTTATTCCTATACTTATATCCATGATAGTTGGATATATAATGTCCTTTGCATTAGGTCTTGTACCTCAAGAAGCTATAGATGCAATTGTTAATGCAAAACTGTTTTCATTTCCTACTATTACTACTCCTACTTTTAGTTGGGGAGCAGTAATGCTTATGGCACCTGTTTCTTTTGTAACTCTAGCAGAACATATTGGACATGTATATGTTACAAATAATGTTTGTAATAGAGATTTCACTAAGGAACCAGGACTTCATAGATCTATTTTAGGAGATGGAGTTGCTACATTATTTGCAGGGCTTGTTGGTGGACCTCCAAACACAACTTATGGAGAGAATATAGGTGTTATGGCTATAACTAAGGTTTATAGCGTATGGGTAATAGGTGTTGCAGGGGTAGTTGCTATAGTACTCTCCTTTATAGGACCAGTTGCTCAGATAATAACAAATATTCCACTTCCAGTTATGGGTGGTGTTAGTACATTATTATTTGGAATTATAGCTTCCTCAGGATTTAGAGTTTTTGTTGAGAATAAAATAGATTTTTCAAGAAAGAAAACTCTTATTGTAGTATCAGTTATAATTGTCCTAGGAATAGGTGGAGCAGTTATAAACATTAAAGGCTTTGAACTTTCAGGAGTTGCTCTTGCCACTTTAGTAGGAATAATTTTAAATTTAGTACTGCCAGAAGTAAGTAAAAATGAAGAATAACACTATATTAATATAACTTTTTGTAATATAATTAAAATAAGTGAGGGTAACCTCACTTATTTTAATTTTTTTAAAGAGAGGGAATACTTAAAAGTAAAGATAAAATTATAAAGTAATAGTATACAAGATAATTAAATTTACATAAAGGAGAAAAAGCTATGAATTATTCTTTAATAGCTACAAGTACCTTTGGTATAGAGGCTATAACATCAAAGGAACTTAAAGATTTAGGATATGAGGATTTAAATGTGGAGAATGGCCGTGTAACCTTTGAAGGGGATGATATGGATATAGCCATATGCAATACATGGCTTAGAACAGCAGATAGAGTTTTAATAAAGATGGCAGAGTTTAAGGCTGAAAGCTTTGAAGAGCTTTTCCAAGGAACTTTAGCAGTAGATTGGGGAAGTTTAATACCCGTAGATGGAAAGATGCATGTAACAGGTAAGTCTATAAAATCTACTCTACATAGTGTGCCGGATTGCCAGTCTATAGTAAAAAAAGCTGTAGTAGAATCTATGAAAAGAACATATAATACGGATTGGTTTAGTGAAGAGGGACCAGTGTACAAAATAGAAGTTGCTATATTAAAGGATATTGTAACTTTAACTATAGATACTACTGGACCAGGACTTCATAAAAGAGGATATAGAGAAGTTGCAGGAGCAGCACCTTTAAAGGAAACTTTAGCAGCTTCTATGGCATTAATAAGTAAATGGAAGGGAGATAATCTATTAATAGATCCTTTCTGTGGCTCAGGAACAATACTTATAGAAGCGGCTATGATAGCTAAAAATATAGCACCAGGCCTTAATAGAAGCTTTGTTTGTGAAACTTGGCCTACTATGGAAAAAGAAGTATGGGATCAAGTGAGAGAGGGAGCTAGAGCTTCTATTAATGATAAAGACATGGCCCTTTTAGGATATGATATAGATTCAAGAGTTATAAGGATGGCAAGGGAGAATGCTAGAAAAGCTGGCGTAGGGGAATATATAACCTTCCAAGTCATGGATTTTAATGATTTTTCAACTAAAAGAAATAAGGGCTTTATAATAACTAATCCTCCTTATGGAGAAAGAATTGGAGTAGAGAAGGATATCGAAGAACTTTATGAAAAATTAGGGTTAGATTATAGAAGGCTTAAAAACTGGGAGTTTTACGTATTAACTTCCTATGATAGATTTGAAAGATTATTTGGACATAAGGCTGATAAAAATAGAAAGCTATATAATGGTAGAATACAATGCTACTATTATCAGTATTTTGGAGAAAAATAAGATTGCATAATAAATAGGCTAGAAAAATATTTCTAGCCTATTTATTATAGCTTTTCTAAAGATAACTCTTTAGGATCCACATAAGCAGTTTTATTAGTAGAGTATATTACCATTCCAGGCTTACTACCGGAAGGTTTTTTTACATTTTTAACTTCAGTGTAGTCTATAGGAACCTTTGAGGAGTTACTTGCTTTACTGTAGTAGGCAGCAAGGGTTGCAGCTTCTTCTAAGGTTTTATCAGGTATATTCTGGCCTTTAACTATTACATGGGATCCAGGTATATTCTTAGTATGAAGCCATAAGTCATTTCTTTCTGCAAATTTTAGGGTTAAATAATCGTTTTGAGAATTATTTTTGCCTACATATATATGATAACCTTCAGAGGATAAAAAATGGAGGGGCTTAGAAGGTTTGATTTTTTTCTTGCCTTCCTTTTTAAACTTTATATAGCCACTTTCCATAAGTTCTCTTCTGATTTCATCAATTTCATCATAACTATCTATGGTTTTTAAGGTGGAGAATACTGAATTTAGATAATTAAGCTCCTCTTCAGCTAAGGATAATTGAACCAATGCGGATTCTTCAGCCTTTTTATATTTATTATATTTTTTATAATAGCTTTGTATATTCTCAGAAGGAGTTTTTAATTCATCTAATGGGATATTAATATACTCCTCTTCCTCTTTGTAATAGTTTAGAAGAGATACTTCCTTCATACCTTCTTTTAGTGAGTATATATTTGCTGTAAGAAGTTCACCTTTTATTCTTAAATCTTCTTTTTCATTACATTTCTCTAGAGTATCTTCTAAGATTTTAATTTTTTTATTACATCTGTCTAGGTTATTAGAAATAATTTTTTGGATATCTAGGGTTCTATTATGAATCCTGTCCTGTTTATCTTTTTCTCTATAATAATTATCTAGTAACTCACTAGGAGAATCAAAACTAATAGCCTTATATTCATTATAGGTTTCAAAAGAAATTGAAGAGAATTCTTTTAATAGTCCTTTTTCATCAACATAGGAATTATAGCTAAAGTTTTTAAAATCATAGTAATCTTTAAAGAATTCCTTAGAGAACTCATATAAGGATAAATTACTTTTTTCAAATCTAAAGAATAACTCCTTAGATAAAATTTTACTAATCCCTGTGAAGATTTTTGAGAATATAGAGGAATCTAATTCTAATCCTAAAGACATTTTATTAAAGTCTTCTAAGGTAAAATCTAGAGGATTAAGTCTTTGGGATTTAGGAGGATATATATATTTAATATTGGGGTATAGAGATCTATAGCTATTTATATCAGGGGTAATATGCTTAATACTATCCATTATAATATTATCCCTATCTCTAACTAAAGTTATATTACTATGCCTTCCCATTACCTCAACTATTAAACTATATAGGCTGTTAAAGCCTAAGTCATCAGTTCCTTCAAATTTAAGAATTAGTAACCTATCTCCATCTAATTGATTTATATCAATTAATCTAGAATTTAATAAGTATTTTCTAAGAACCATGCAAAACATTGGAGGTTTTAGTGGATTGTCCTTAGAAGTTTTTGAAAGATATATTCTAGGATAAGAGGAGCTCGCGCTTATTAAAAGTTTTTTATTACCCCTAAGGGTAAGGAAGATTTCATCTTTTTCTGGTTGATTAACCTTATCAACTTTAAGATTAACCAAGGTGTTTTTTAATTCTTCTTTAATTGTATATAAAAAAACTCCATCAAGAGCCATAAAATTCACCCTTTCTCTATTTATTTATATGAATAGTTTAACACATAAGTCAATTATATATAAATTTATTCAATTTGTAATGATTTTTCATAAAATATAAAGTATCATAGATATATAATTGAAGTATTTATATTAAGGAAAAGGTGGTTAAAATGAATTTCACAAAAATGCATGGAAATGGAAATGACTTTATAGTCCTAGAAGACTTTAATAATGAATATGTTAATAAAGAATCAGCTCTAGCTAAAAAGCTTTGTCATAGAAGATTTGCTATAGGAGCAGATGGAATATTATTAGTTAGAAAATGTGAAGATGCTCATATAGAAATGGTTATAATAAATTCCGATGGATCCTATGCTGCCATGTGTGGAAATGGGCTTAGATGCTTTGTAAAGTATGTTTATGAAAAAAACATTTGTATAGAAAATCCTATGAAAGTTAAGACTGGGGATGGAATAAAGACTGTATTTTTAGAAGAAGAAGACTCAAAAGTTAAAAGTATAAAGGTAAACATGGGTAAACCATCCTTTAATCCTAAGGACATACCAGCAGATGCAACCCATAATATAATAAATTATCCCTTAATTCTAGATAAAACCTATACTATAACAACCATTAGAATGGGAGTTCCTCATACTGTAATATTTACAGATTTAGAGGAAGTAGACATAGAGGAAGGGAAGGCTATAGAGAGAGCAAGTATTTTTAAAGAAGGTACTAACGTTAACTTTTGTGAAATTGTAAACAAAAATCATATTAAGGTTAAAACCTGGGAGAGAGGGGCAGGACCTACACTAGCCTGTGGAACTGGAAATTGTGCCTCAGCATTTGTAGCTAACTTTTTAGGTTTAGTTAGCGAAGAGGTTAAGGTAGAAGTTCAAGGAGGGATATTAAATATCCTAATAGAAAATGGTGAGGTTTATATGATAGGTAATGCAGAATTTGTTTGTTCAGGAAAGGTATTAATTAATATTTAGGAGAGAGTAAATTGAAGCAGAGGAGTAGTATGTCAATATGGATTATAGTTTTACTCTGTTTATTTTTAAGTGGATGTACTAGTAAACCTAAAGTAGAGGAAAAAGATACAAGGGATTTAATACATCTAGAAAAATATATGGTTGGAGAGGTAGTTAAGAATAAAACTAAAATTTATAATTTAAAAAATGGAATAGGAAGTTACTTAGGAGAGTGTGATAACCTTATTGATTTAAAATATAACGAATCTGAAGGTATTTATGCTAAGCTTATTTACTTAGAAACTGGAAATAACCTTAATAAAAATAAAATCCTTATAGAAAATAAAGAGGATAGGTTTGAGATTAATGATTTTTTTAGTGCCTTTGATATGAAAATTAGCCTAAAAGGATCAAAATTAGCTTATAGATATTATAAAAGTGATGATTTAAGTTCCATAAATGATTTATCTATATTTGATATTAAGGATAAGAAAAAAATGACTTTAGAAGGTAATACCATAATATCAGGAAACTTATATGAATTTTTAGATGAGGATACTTTAATTTATTATGGAATAAACCCAGAGTCTAAAGAAAGAGGGATATTTAAGTACTCTTTTTTAACTGAAAAGGAAGAGTTATTATATAAGGTAGATAAGGGGAATATTACTGGATTTAATATAGTAAACAATAAAGAATTATTTATTATAAATACCTCCAATGAGTCATCAGTTTTAGGAAAGATAGATTTAAAAGATTTAACCTATGAGAAAATAGGAGGAAATATAGAATCACTATATTCCACAATAGATGCAGGGGAGAATATCTATTATTTTCTTATAAGAGAGTCAAATAAAAAAACTTCTATTTATAAGTATGATGGAAAAAATATAAAAAAAGTAATTTATAATTTTCCAAAGAACATAAGCGAGGAATATCCATTAGTGAAAGATAAGGAAAATAATGTATATTTTATAGGATATGATAATGATAAAGACAAGAGGGATATATATAATATTAAAATGGATGGAAGTGTGAATATCATATCTTCTAAGGAAGCCCAGTATAGAGTTTTTAGAGAAAAATAAAAATATTAGCTATAAAGCTGATATTTTTATTTTTTTATGTTTAAAATGTAATATATTTGAAATAATACAAATAAAGGGGTGTGAATATGGATATAGATATTAATTTAATTAATGTGATTCCAAGAAAGTTTGTTTTAGAAAATCTTGTTATACCAGTTTCCACAAAGGGAGAGACAATAAATTTTTTATGTGGAGAAAATTTTGATGATACATTTAAAGCTTATTTGAAATTTATTTATAGAAAAGAAGTGTTTTTAACAAGAGTTAAGGATGAGAAGGTAAAAAAACTTATATTTAAATATTATGGAGATACCCATATATCCAGTGAAATTTTTAAGAAGGAAGAAGAAGATAAGGGTAGTAACTCTACCTATATAGATTTTGTAGAGAATTTAATAAAAAAGGGTATAGAAGATAATGCCAGTGACATACATATAGAACCCTTTAATAAGGAAGCAAGAATAAGGCTTAGGGTGTATGGGATTTTAGAGGAAGATAGGGTTATACCCTTAAAGGAGTATGAAGGAGTTATAAGTAGAATTAAAATCTTAAGCTCTATGGATATTGCAGAAAAAAGAAAATTCCAAGAGGGAAAAATAAGATTTTTATACAAGGATAAAAATTATGATCTAAGGACCTCAATAATTCCTACAGTAAATGGAGAAAAGGTTGTTATAAGAATTCTTAAAAAGGGCGAAGACATAAAAAACTTAGAGGATATAAACTATGGAGAAAAAGTAAATAGACCTTTAAAGAATATGCTTAAGAATCAAGGTGGGATTATACTTGTAACAGGTCCTACAGGAAGTGGAAAAACCACCTCCTTATATGCTATGTTAAATTATTTAAATGAAGGTAAGATTAATATAACTACTATAGAAGACCCAGTAGAGTATACCTTAAAAGGCGTAAATCAAGTAAATATAAATAATAGTCTAGGAATAAATTTTTCTAACTCTTTGCGTGTCACTCTTAGACAGGATCCTGACGTTATAATGGTAGGAGAAATAAGAGATGAGGAAACTGCAAAAATAGCAGTAAGAGCAGCTATAACAGGACACTTAGTATTGTCAACTCTTCACACTAATAATGCCCTAGGAGCCTTTAATAGGCTTGAAGATATGGGAGTACCTAAATACCTACTTTATGACTCTATAAAAGTTATATTATCTCAAAGATTAGTAAAAACCCTATGTCCCTATTGCAAGGAAGAAATATATTTAAAAAATGAGGAAAAAAATATATATAAGTCCTTTCAAAGCAGGGGATGTACAAAATGTAGTTTTAAAGGCATAGGGGGAAGGGTACTCTTAAGTGAGGCTATGGTTATTAATAGGAAGGATAAGTCTATGACTTTTTTAACTAATTTAGAAGAGAACATAAGGGAAAGTATAAGTAAGGGAATTATATCTAGGGAGGAAGGAATGAGGTATTTAAGTATATAAAATGGGTGTATATGAATATAAATACTTAAGTTCTACAGGAGAAAAAAAGAAGGATATATATAAGGGGACAGAAGAAGAGTTAAGAAGTAAGATTGCTAAAGATAGACTATATCTTATTAGTTTAAAGGAAAAGTCAAATAGCTATGTTTTTAGAGAGAAGTTAACTTATAAAAACATGTACATTATTTGTAAGATACTATATGTACAAATAAAAAGTGGGAATAAAATAGAAGAAGCCATAAAGAACATAAGGGATATGAATATATGTAAAAACATAAATAGAATATTTGATAATGCATATAGAAGAATTTTAGGAGGAAGTAGTATAGAGGAAGCCTTTAAGGAAGAAAAACTACCCTTAGATTTTCTTTATATGTTAAGGGTTGGAGAAGCAGGTGGTTCCTTAGAGGAGGTATTAAAGGAGCTTTCAGAGGTATATAAGTATAAATGGAAAACAAGAAAAGAGATTATAAGTAAGATAACCTATCCAATATTTATAATTTTTATGTGTAATATAATCTTTTTTATTTTTATGATAAGCATAATACCAAAATTTCAGAATTTAATCCCTAGTAATAATGATATTATAGTGAATTATATCTTTAGATTAAGCAAATTTATTATAGGCCATAAGGTAATATCCATAAGTTTAAACATAATTTTATATTTTATTATCTATAAGATCATAAAAGGAGGAGGAGCTAAAAATCTTCCACTTATAAAAACCTATGTAAATAAATATTGTATATTAATGTTTTTCAAAACCTTTACCATATTATTTAAGAGTGGGGTAAATTACTTAGATATTTTAGAGGTTTGCCAGGGAGTATCAAATAACAAGAATTTTTCCAGGGGAATAAAGAAAATAATGGACAATATAAATGAAGGATATGGACTAAGCGAGAGTTTTATATTTTCTAATGTTTTTCCAACAAGTACTATAAATATTATGGATAAAGGAGAAGAATGTGGAGAAGTAGAAAAGGCCTTAGAGCTTATATGTGGCTTATATGAAGAGGAGATCAAGGATGATTTAGATAAGGTTATAAAGCTTATGGAACCTATAATTATATTAATCATGGCATTTTTCATTGGAGTATTTTTAATTAAGGTTATAATTCCATTAATGAATAGTTTGTATAAATTTTAGGAGGGAAAATTGAAAAAGAAAGGTTTTACATTAGTAGAGCTTATGGCTGTAGTAGCTATACTTTTAATATTTTTAGCAATGATTCCTTTGGGAATTAATATAAAGAAATCTAATAGAGTAAGTCTTGAAGAGTTTACAGGAGAGGTTGTACGGTTTATAAATGAAAGTCGATATTATTGTATTAACAAAAATACATCAGGAAAGATAGCTTTAGTAAAGGATAGTAATGAACATTTTTTAAAGTTTTCATCTAACACAGAGGAGAGAATGATTCTTTATATACCAAGTAATATAAAAACAATAACCCTTCCTAATACCAATGGATATGACATAAGAATAAGCATTAACAGTGATGGAGTAATATCAGGATCAGGAGAAATCAATATTATAAATGATGAGGATAAGAGAAAAATATTAGGAATTAATAGTTATTCAAGAGGTATATATGAGAAAAATTAAGGGTTTTATTTTATTAGATTGTATAGTAGCCATAAGTATTTTTTTAATTTTATCCTTAGCTACTATAAAGGCTGTAATAAGTGATTACACAATAAGGGAGTTAAAGAAAGCTATTAGTGAAAAGGCTAGTGTGATGGAGGCTATAAAATACGAAATAAGATATAACACTTCATTAAAGGATTTAGAGCCATATTATAATAAAAAAGCTTATGTTTATAATGAGGATATTAATATTAAGGATATAAAAAATAATAGGATTATGAATTTAATTAAAAGTGAGGAAAGAAAAGAGAAGGGTGATATAAGTCTATATTTTAATAAGAAAATAGAAAATAATTTACCTATGATATTTATAGAGTATGAAATAAATATTAGGGGTTTTTTCTTAAGGGGGCAATGGATTAAAGGTGTATAAGAGAAAAGGAGCAACATTAGTGGAACTTATGGCAGCCATTGTAATTTTTATTATAATCTTATCCATGGTAAGCTCTTTTGTTATGTTCATTATAAGAATAAATAATAAATCTAAAGATATATCCTTGGAAGAAGAACTTATTAAACAAACCTTTATAGTAATTAATACTCAAATAAAAAACAATAAGGAAATTAGAATAGATAATAGCAAGATAACAATATTAAAAGAGAGCGGAGTATATGAGATTAGTTTATCAAAGCTTGGAAATTTAGTGATCAATAGGAGTAATAATAACAAGGTGGAGATTATAGGAGGGAATATTAAGGATATAAGATTTTATAAAAAAGATAATCTACTATATATTTATATAGCTTTAAGGGGAGGAAAGGAATTTGAAAGGGCTATTCCCATATAGAAAGAAAAGCTTAAGGGGCAGTGTTACAGCCTTTGTGTTTATTGTTATGATTACCATTTTTACTATGGTGATTATAAATGGAAAAATATTAATAATTGATGGCAGAAAGTCCTTAGATGAGGAGATAGTTAATATGGTTAAAGACAAAGAAATAGATATAGAAATAGAAGGACTTCAAGGGGAATTAAATAATATTATTACATTAAATAATATAAAAACAAAAGAAGAATTAAAGGAATATCTAATAAATCACGGCTTTCATAAAAAAATGAATGGATATAACATTGGATTTAATAAGGAAAAGGAAGTATTTGTTTTTAAGTTTGTAAAAAGTCAGCTTATTTATGATTTTGAAATAAATAATATTAGTAGACGGATAGATTTTTTGCTTAAATCAGGAGAAAACAAGGAGGAGGATATTACGTGAGGGGGCTAAAAATAGATTTAGGGATAAATAAAGTTTATATAAAATCTAAGAAGGAAAATTTAGAAGTAGATATAAATGATAAATTATATTTGTATAAAATCTTTAAGAATAAAATTTTATATATAAATATATTAGAAGAGGAAGTATATAATGATATAATCACCATACCTAAAACTAAAAAAAGCAATATAGATGGAATTGTTTTTAATCATATAAAAAGTAAGTTTATTAACTTTCAAGATGTGGTTTTCAATTATTCAGTGTTAGATAAAATAAATGAAGAATATAGGATACTGTACTATTGCATATATTCTAAAACCCTAAGTTCTTTAAAAGAATTTAAAGAACAGATATATATAAGAGAAGTTAGGGTTCTTCATGAATTAATATTAAAAGAATTAAGAAGGAAAGTAAGAAAAGATGCTTATTATATAATTTATTGTTATAGGGATATTTATTATATTTACTATATTTATAATGGAATTTTGTTATCTGCTTGTAATACAAGGCATAGTAAGGATATACCAGACCATATAGGATTTATAAAGAACTATATAAATAAGACTTATAGACTTAAGGCTGTAGAGGATAGGAATAACATATTTTATGGAGAAATCAATGGAAAAATAAAACTTACTAAACTAGTAAGCTTAGAGGAAAGAGAGGATTTATGGCAATATATATAAGAAAAAATTTAACTCCTCTTTGGTATAGGAAGGAAGAGGAAAAGAAGATTTTAAGAAAAATAAAAATATATATAGGAATATTAATGGTGATAAATGTAATTTTATCCCCTATTACAATAGGAAAAAGAAGTGGGTATAAGGAAGCATATAATAAAAGTAATATTATAGATACTAAAGAAGATACTACTATAGATAAAAATATAAATTATAACTTTCTATTAGAAAACCAAAAACTTAAAATTATAAATTTTGATTTTAATAAGGATAATAATTATATAACCTTATATTTTGAAAGTGTAAAAGAAGGTGATTATATGATAAAAACTATAGAAAAACAATTAAATAAAGAAATGCTAATAAATATGAAAAAACAAGAGCAAGGGTATATATATAAGGTTACTTTTTAGGAGGAGTTTATGAAAAAGCTATCTATGTATAGTTCTTTAATTTTACTTATAGTTATGATATTTATCCAATGCTATATTATAAAGAATAATGATTCCTTAAATAATACAAATACTAAGATTACTTTTAAGGAAACAAAGAAGGGTAGTATGGACATTAATAACCTAGAGGTGGAGAGTATAAATCCTACATTTATTCTAAAAGAAATAGATAAGAATAAAGATTATGTAAATTTATGCTATAATATTAAAGGTGACTTAAGAGATATAAATGAAGGAATTAAATATTTTCTAGATTTCAATGGAAGTATAGAAAAGTTAAGTGGCTCTGTAGAAGAGGAAAATAATTTTAATGGAGAAATCATAATTAGAATAAATAGGTGATTTAATGAAGAATATAATCTTAATTGGTATGAGTGGATGTGGGAAAACCACTGTAGGCAAAGCTTTAAGTGAAAAGCTAGGAATGAAATTTATAGATACTGATGAGAAAATAGAAAAGGAAGAAGGGCTTTCCACCAGTAGTATATTTAAACTAAAAGGTGAAAAATACTTTAGGGATTTAGAGAAGAGAATAATAGAAGAAAGTCATAACATAGAAAATGCAGTAATAGCCACAGGTGGAGGCATGTCCGTATTCGAAGATAATATAAATAAACTAAAGAAAATAGGATATACTATATTCCTAAGAGTTAATGAGGAAACCTTTTTAGAAAGAATATTAGAGGATAAAAAAAGGCCGCTGGCTAAGAAGGGAAGGGAATATTTAATTACCCTATATTCCTCTAGAGAAAATATATATTTAAATGCACATAAAGTAGTAGATTGTGAAAATAAAAACATAGACTTTATAGTAGATGAAATAATAAAAATCTTAGAAATATAGATAAATTATAATATAAATTCCATATTAATAATTGCAAATCTTTATTTCTTTTGATAAAATAACATTGTTCTAGATATACATATATGTTATTTTATAAACATATTTTAGGTTAATATAGCCTAAAGGTTTAAATTAATCTAAAAATATTAAATACTAAAAGAAGATAAAAGTAATCTTTGGTATTTAATTGCCTGAAAAGGTTATAATATAAATGAATTATAGATTTTTGGAGGGATACTTGAATGATATCAGCAGGAGATTTAAGAAAAGGTAATACTTTTGAATTAGATGGACAAGTGTTCACAGTAGTGGATTTCTTACATGTAAAACCAGGAAAGGGAGCTGCTTTTGTTAGAACTAAGCTTAGAAACGTTAAATCAGGAGGGGTTACAGATAGAACTTTTAACCCAACTGAAAAACTACAAGAAGCTGTTATAGAAAGAAAAGAAATGCAATACCTATATTCTGATGGAGAGTTATACTACTTCATGGATCAAGAAACTTTTGAGCAAATACCTTTAAACTTTGAAAAAGTAGAGGATGCTATAAAGTTCTTAAAAGAAAATATGTTTGCTATTATAAAGTTTTACAAAGGAGATGCTTTCTCAGTAGAAGCTCCAAACTTTGTTGAGCTTCAAATAATAGAAACAGATCCAGGATTTAAGGGTAATACAGCTACAAATACATTAAAGCCAGCTACAGTTGAAACTGGAGCAATAGTTAATGTACCTTTATTTGTAAATGAAGGAGATTCTATAAGAATAGATACAAGAACAGGGGATTACATGGAGAGAGTTTAATCTCTTATAAAGATTATTATGCTAAGTTTCTATATGGAGCTTAGCATATTTTATAAGGAATCTTAAAAAATATAAGGAATATGATAGAGTTTTGTTAAGCATTTAGTAGTATTCTAAGAAATAGTGGAAGGCAATTAATAGAAAAATATTTAAACTTAGATTCCTAATATTAAAGAAGGCAGGTTGTGATTATGAAGGAAATACATAATAGGGTTTCCTATGTTAAAGGTCTTATGGAAGGGCTAGAGATAAATAAGGATAGTAAGGAAGGTAAGATATTTACAGAAATACTTAACCTTATAGAAGAATTAGGAGTAAATATGGATAACTCCTACAGTGATCTTGAGGAATATGTAGATTCAGTAGATTCGGAACTATCTCTTATAAAAAGAGATTACTATGACTTTGATGATGCCATCGAAAACCTAGAAGAGGATATAGAAGAGGTTGAAGAAGAGTACTGTGAAGTAGAATGTAGTAATTGTAATGAGGTTATATATGTAGAGAAGAACCTTATGGAGGATGATAATAAGGTACCATGTCCTTGTTGTCAAAACAATATAATATTAAGTTCTAAATAATAAGCATCCTAGTAGTAGCTAGGGTGCTTTATTTTTTTGCAAATACAAGAAAAAGAGTTCATTGCATTTTTTTATAAGTAACTAAATAGATTTAGGAGTAAGGCTATTTCAAATATAAAGGACAGAGTTTTCAGTAGAAAAATACAAGGATAAGACCAGAGAGATATAAAAATATTTACAGCAAATAACACATAGTATATTAGAAATAGAAAAAAATGTTATTAAATATTTTTAAAAAGTAGTAATATTTTCCTCATATTTAAAATAAAAATTAGATATGAAAGGTGGTGAAGGCTAGAGTGAACTGCAAAGTTCAGGGCCAGTTTATGAATAAAAATTTTAATAATGTTTTAGAAATTTTACCCAAGGAGATTTTAGATCTTTTAAAGGATAGGGATGACCTACCCTACCTTCAGGAAATAAGATTTAGAGCTAATAAGCCGTTAACCTTTCAACTAGGAGAAAAGGAAGTTATAACATCTTATAATGTATCTTCAGAAAATCTTAAAGGTCTTATAAGGAAAATTAGTAATTTTTCAATTTATGCTTTTGAAGAAGATATAAGACAAGGTTATATAACAATTAAAGGAGGGCATAGGGTAGGGATTAGTGGAAGCTGTGTTATTGAAAATAATAAAGTAAAAACTATAAAGAATATTTCCTCCATAAACATACGTATATGTAGAGAAGTTATAGGGTGTGGGAGAAAATTAATGCCATTTATAGTTAAAGACAAATCTCTTGAAAACACTATAATAATATCTCCTCCTAAGTGTGGTAAGACTACCCTTCTAAGGGATATATGTAGGATTCTTTCCAATGGATACGAAAATATAGGGGGAAAAAAGGTAAGTTTAATTGATGAAAGAAGTGAACTAGCAGCTTCATATCTTGGTGTACCTCAATTAGATGTAGGAATAAGGACAGATGTATATGATGGATGTATTAAAAGTGAGGGAGTGATTATGGCTATAAGAGCATTATCTCCAGATATTGTAATATGTGATGAAATAGGAGTAGGAAAGGATATGGAAAGCATAGTCCTTGCTATGAATTCGGGAGTAAATGTTATAACCACAATTCATGGATATGGAGTAGAAGATTTATTTAGAAGAAAGGTATTTTTAGATCTTATAGATAATAAAGTTTTTAAAAAAGCCATAATTTTAAGTAATAGAAAAGGTATTTCCACCATAGAGTATGTTTATGATATGGAAAATAATAAAGTAGTATGGGGGGAAAAGAATGATTTTTAAGATAATAGGCTTTTCTTTAATTTTAATTGCCTGTACATTAGGTGGATTTATATATGGACAGAGCTTTTTAAAAAGAGAAGAGGAACTTAAAGATTTAGAAAGAGCCTTAGTTGATCTTGAAAATGAAATACTATACATACAAGAGCCCCTTCCTTATGCATTTTTATCCATAGGGGAAAAAAATAAAGGAAATATAAAAAATATATTTTTATTTGCATCTTCCCTACTTTCAGAAGGAGAAGTTGAGGGGGTATATGAGGCACTAGATAAAGCCTTGGAGAAGTATAATGACCTTTTATCTTTAAGTAAGGGGGATAGAAGCATACTATTAAATCTCTCTAAAAATCTAGGTGCCATAGATAGGGAAGGACATAAAAAAATTTTTTCTTTAACTAGTAGTGAATTGAAAATTAGAATAAGAGAGGCTCATGAAGAGTCACTTAAAAGCTCAAAGATGTATAGAGCTCTTGGTGTTTCCTTAGGCCTTACCATTGTTATTTTCTTAATATAATAAACTGAAATAAGGGGGAGAGTAAATGCTTGATTATAATATGCTTTTTAAAATAGGAGGAATAGGAATAGTGCTTTTAATATTAGAAAAAGTTTTAAAAAGCAGTGGAAAAGATGATGTGGCAACTATGACTAATATTGCAGGTATTGTAATTATTTTAATTATGGTAATAACTATGATTTCAAAACTTTTTGACTCTGTAAAGACCATGTTTATGTTTTAGGTGAAGTTATGGAGATACTTAAAATTGCTGGTTTTATCCTAATAGCACTATTTCTTGTAACACTTATGAAGAATGCTAAAAGAGATGACTTAGGAATTCAGATATCCATTGTGGTATCTGTTATGATACTTATATTTTTAGCTCCAAAGATTAATGGAATAATTAATTTTTTAAATAGCATGTCCATTAAGGCTAATATAGATACCATGTATCTTAATACTGTATTAAAAATAATAGGAATAGCTTATATAGCCTCCTTTTGTAGTGATATATGCAAGGATGCAGGAGCAGGAAGCTTAGCATCAAAAGTTGAGCTTTCAGGAAAGGTTTTAATTCTTGTTCTTGCAATACCTATACTTATGGCAGTATTAGATTCAATTCTTAAGATAATGTAGGTGAAAAATATGAATATAAAAAGTAAGATACTGATTTTAATAATAGTTTTTATTACACTTTTTTCAATACCGGCTTATGGTATTGAAGGAGATGGGAAAGAGGATAAGACAAAGACAGAAAACAGTAAATTAGAAGAGGATACTGAGAAAAAAATAGATGGACTTTATAATTATATAACTAATATGAAGTTTGAAGACGAGCTCTTAAATGAATTAAACCCAAAAGAATTTGTAAAAAGCTACATTAAAGATGGAGAAGGAAATATATCCATTAGCAGTTTTAAAAACGTAATAAAAAAGTTAGTGTTTAAAGAAGTAATAGCTACAACAAAACTTATGATTCTGGTTATAGTAATAGGAACTATTTGTGCATTAATTAAAAATCTTCAAAGTGCATTTAATAATGAAAGTTTATCTAATATAGCTTATTTTGCAGGTTATGCCTTGCTTATAATAGTTCTTTCTAAAAGTTTTTTATTGGCTCTAGACTTAGTAAAGACAACCATAACAGATATAACTAATTTTATGGCAGCCTTAATCCCAGTATTGTTTATGTTACTTTTATCTGTAGGAGGGATAACAGAGGCAGCTACTATGGACCCTATAGTTCTTGGAGCAGTAAATATAGCACCAAGAATATATATAGATTTTATAATACCTCTTATACTTATGGTTTTTGTTCTTCAATTTGTTAATAACATATCTAAAGATTACAAGATATCAAAGCTTGCAAAGCTTATTAAACAAGTGGTTCTAATAAGCCAAGGGGTACTTATGACTATATTTATAGGAATACTTAGTATACGGGGAATTACAGCTACAACTTTAGATGCAGTAACAGCTAAAACTGCTAAATTTGCAGTAGATAACTTTATACCTATAGTTGGAAAAGCTTTATCAGATGCAATAGCAACTGTTGCAGGTTATTCACTTATATTAAAAAATGCTTTAAGCACCATAGGGTTTATTGTATTGCTCCTTATAATATTGGTTCCAATAATTAAGATTTTTCTAATGGCTATGTTATATAAGTTAACAGGAGCATTACTAGAGCCCATAAGTGATGATCGTATAGTAAATTGTATAACTTCTGCTGGAGATTCATTAATATTAATAATGTCTTGTGTTATAAGTCTATCAGTAATGTTTTTCGTAATGATTGCCATAATGGCCTCCGCAGGAAAATTTATAATAGGAGCATAAGGGTATGAGTATATTAAAAGAGTGGATAACTAGTATTTGCGTAACTGTAATTTTTATAACAGCAGTAGAACTTATATTGCCTGATAATTCAATGAAAAAATATAGTAGATTTGTTTTAGGGTTAATCTTAATGACAGTAATAATAAATCCAATAATAAAGATTTTTACTGGAAGTAATGTAGATATGAAAAACTATTTAAACAGCTATGAAAGTGTATTAGAAGAAAAGTCCCTATCTAAAGAAGAATATAAGGAAAAAAATATAGCTACCACCCTTAAGAATTTTGAAAATAATATATCTAAATCTTGTGAAAAATTACTAAATGATAAGTATCCTAAGGATACCTTTAAAGTTGAGGTAAAAGGAGGATATAAAAAAGAGAATTTTTATATTGAAAGTATTAACATAGGTCTTGGAAAAAATAGTTCAATTAAGCCAGTGAAAAAGATTCATATAGATGCAAGCACTACCTTAGATAAAGAGAAAGAAGAGTATGGAGAGAGAGAAAAAGGGATAATTTCCTATGTAAGTAATAGCCTTAATATAAATGAGAAAAATATAACAGTATATAAAATAGAAGGTAAATAGGGGGAAAGTTTATGGATTTTAAAAAATTCCTAAAAACTTTAGAAAGCAAAGGACTAAAGAAAAATTTTTATAATATATTAATCGTATTATTGGTAGGTATACTAATTATAATTACTGGTAGCTTTTTTACATCTAAGGGTAATGCTAAGGGGGTAGCAGCTACCACAGGCAATGAAGAAGGTAAGGAGGTGGGGAATGATGAAAACCTAAGCCTATATGAGCAAACACAAAAGAATCAACTTAAATATATATTAAGTAACATAAACGGTATTGGAAAAGTAGAGGTTATGATTTCTTTTCAGGGAGGTACTGAGCGTGTTCCAGCAATGGATAGCAATAACTCTGTTAGTAAAACAGAAGAGAAAGATACCTCAGGAGGAACTAGGGTAAATACCCAAAATAACAATGGAAATAAAGTTGTTGTAACAAATAATGAACCTTTTATATTAAAAACATTGAATCCAAAGGTAACGGGAGTATTTATAGTGGCTGAGGGAGCTGAAAATAATGATCTTAAATATAAGATAACAAAAACTGTATCAGCATTATATGATATTCCAGATCATAAAGTTAATGTATATTCCATGAAAAAGTAGCATATATTTTAAAGAGAAAAGAATGGGAGGAGATTGTATGAATAAAAAGCAAGCAGGTATAATTTTAGCATTACTTGCACTAATTGTATTGGCGGGGGTATCAGCAGCTAAGCTTAATGGACCTGTAGATGGTATTGTAAAGAATGAGTGGAACATAGGTAAACCCGCAGCTAACTTAGGGGACGACAAGGCAGATGGAGATTATTTTACAAATGCAAGACTTGATAAGGATAAGAGAGATTCTAAGAAGGAACAAGACATATCAAACATATTAAACAATCAAAATTTATCTAAGGAAAAAAGAGATGAAGCAGCAACTAATCAAAAATCTCTTTCAGAAAAAAGAAGCCAAGAAAGCAGTATAGAGTTAGCTTTAAAGGGTAAAGGATTTGAGGATGTTCTATGTTTGATTCAAGATGACAAGAGTGGGGTAAATATAATAGTTAAAAACAAAGAGCAACTTGATGAAAAGCAAAGAAAACAAATTCAAGATACAGTAGTTGGTACTAGTAAAATTAAGAATGTGGAAATAGAAACAAAACAATAATTAATTGTAAAACATAAATATATTTGTTATAATAAACATAAGATTAGCAAGTTTTGCTATGCAAATGTAGGAGGGTTGTTCTATGGATGAATTAAACAGAGAAGACTATAATATAGGAATCGTTAAAATATCTGATGAGGTAATAAGCGTTATAGCCGCCATAGCAGCTTCGGAAATAAAGGGTGTTGTTGGTATGAATCCAGGCCTTACAGGTGGAATTACCCAATTATTAACTGGTAAAAAGAATAGCACAAAAGGTGTTAAGGTAACTGTAGAAGAGGAAAGTACATCCATTGAGATGGCACTTGGTGTAGATTACGGTATAAAGATTCCTGAAGTAGTTGGTTTGGTTCAAGAGAATGTTAGAAAAACTGTAGAGGCTATGACAGGTTTAAAAGTATCTAGTGTTAATATATTTGTTCAACATATAGTTGTTCAGAAAACAGCAGCTAATATTGATAAGTAACTTATAAACACCCTCTTCTAAAGAGGGTGTTTAATTGCTTTTAGAAAATTTCTAGGAAAATTAGGTATATTTTGAAATAAATTTCGTTGATAATATAGTATAATTTTATATATGAAATTTATAATACATATTTGTAGGAGGAAACCATGAATAGAAAGAGATCAAGAGAAGTAACAATGGAGCTTTTATTTGAAAATGCAATAAAAAAAGAGGAACCAATAGACCTTATAGAGAATTTTAAAGAGAATACAGAGTATAATATAAACGATTTGGATATGGTATATATAAATAGGATTGTTTATGGAGTAAATAAAAATATAAAGGAAATAGATGAAAATATAGAAAAATACCTAGTTAATTGGAAGATACAAAGAATTTCTAAAGTAAATCTTTCTATATTAAGACTTTGTACATATGAAATATTATTTGAAGAAGATATACCTTTTAAAGTAGCTATAAATGAAGGAGTAGAACTTGCAAAAAAATATTCTGATGAGGCCTCTATTAAGTTTATTAATGGAGTTCTTGATAAAATAGCAAAAAATAATTAAAGGGAGGATTACAATGGGAGAGGTTATTAGTGGAAAGGTTATAGCAGAAGAGATAAGAGAGGAAATAAAAAGATCTATTGAAGATGCAAAGGATAAAGGATATAGGGTACCTTGTCTTGTAACAATTTTAGTTGGAAATGATGGGGGATCTATATATTATCTAAATAACCAAAGAAAGCTTTGTGAAAAGTTAGGCTTAGAAAGCAAGGCTATTTTGTTAGAGGAAAACATAAAGGAAGAGGAATTAATAAGCTTAATTAAGAAGTTAAATGAGGATAAAACAGTTGATGGAATAATGCTTCAGTTACCACTTCCTAAGAACTTTAATGAGGCACTAGTAACTAACTCTATTTCTCCAGAAAAAGATGTAGATGGATTAACAGATTATAATAATGGTAAATTCTATAAGGGACAAGATGCTTTTGTTCCATGTACTCCAAGAAGTGTTCTTCATCTTATAAAAAGTACAGGAGTAGATATTAAAGGGAAAAATGCTGTGGTTATAGGAAGAAGTAATATAGTAGGAAAGCCAGTAGCTCAGCTTCTTTTAAATGAAAATGCAACTATAACTATATGTCACTCAAAAACACAGAATATAAAAGAGGTATGTAAAAATGCAGATATTATTGTAGTTGCTATAGGAAGACCTCTTTTCTTAGATGATTCTTTTGTGAAAGAAGGGGCAATAGTAATAGATGTGGGAACCTCCTCTGTAGATGGAAAAATTACAGGAGATGTAGATTTTGAAAAAGTAATTAATAAATCTGGGCATTTGACCCCAGTACCTGGAGGTGTTGGAGCTGTAACAACAACCCTCCTACTAAAAAATACATGTGAGGCATGGGAGAAAAATGTATATTAAAACTTTAACAGTTTCAGCTTTAAATAACTATATTAAAAGGATAATTGATAGTGATATTATTCTTAATAATGTATCCATAAAGGGAGAAATTTCAAACTTTAAGCTTCATAGTAGTGGACATATGTATTTTTCTTTAAAGGATGATTTATCTAAGATAAATTGTGTAATGTTTAAGGATAGGGCAAGAAGTGTAAACTTTGCTATTGAAGAAGGAATGAAAGTTGAAATTAAGGGAAGGGTAGGAACCTATACTAAAGAGGGTAGCTACCAGTTATATTGTGATGAAATAAAGAAGGAAGGGCTTGGAGATTTATATCAAGCCTTTTTAAAACTTAAGGATGAATTAAAACTAAAGGGTCTTATGGAAGAGGAACATAAAAAGCCTCTTCCCCCTTATCCAAGAAGGATAGGGGTAATAACCTCCTCAACAGGGGCTGCAATTAGGGATATAATAAATGTTTCAAAGAGAAGAAATAATTCAATGTCCTTACTTATTTATCCATCCCTTGTTCAAGGAAAAGATGCTAGTGAGAATATAATAAAAGGTATTAAGGCCTTAAATAAAATTAAAGATATAGATGTTATAATTCTTGCTAGAGGTGGAGGGTCTATAGAGGAACTATGGGCATTCAATGATGAAAAGTTAGCTTATGCTATTTTTAACTCAAAAGTCCCTATAGTAACAGGAGTAGGTCACGAGACGGATTTTACTATTGCTGATTTTGTAAGTGATAGAAGAGCTCCAACTCCTTCTGCAGCAGCTGAAATAGTGGTACCTTCTTTAGAAAACTTAAACAATGAGGTAGATAGCATAAATTCTATATTAAAGGATAGAATTTTAAATATATTAAAGGAAAACAAATTTCAGCTAGATCTATTAAAAAGAAATTTAGATTATAATAGTCCTAAAAATTATCTAATTAACGAATATGAGAATTTAATAAGGCTTAAACAGTCTTTAAATACATCGATCCTTAGAAAAATAGATTATGAAAAGAATAAGATAAATAATTTAAATTCCCTTCTTATGGCACATAATCCATTAAATATATTAAATAAGGGATATGCCATAATAAAAAATGAAGAAAAGGTGATTACATCCAAGGAAGAGTTTAATGAGACTATGGATATAAACATAGTTCTAAAGGATGGAGAAATAAGTGGAACTTTTATTTCTAAGTAAGCCTATTAGGAGGATTTTATGGCTAAGAAAAGTGAAAATTATGAGATGCTTTTAAATAAGCTTAAGGACATTGTAAATAGCATGGAAAATAATGAGCAACCCCTTGAGGAGTCTATGAAAAGCTATGAAGAAGGGGTAAAGCTTTGTAATAAATTATATACCATATTAAATAATATGGAAGGAAAAATAAATGTTTTAAATAATGAGAATGAAGAGGTTTTTGGTGAGGAATTATGATTAATTTAGAAAGCTTAAAAGAACATATTGATAAGTGTATTGATAGCTATTTTAAGGGGAATAATGATTATAATAAGATTATATATGATGCTATGAGCTATAGTATGAGAATTGGAGGAAAGAGAATCAGGCCAATGCTATTACTCTTATCTTATAGCCTATATAAGGATAATTATGAGGATGTAATGCCTATGGCAATTTCTATGGAAATGATACATACCTATTCTTTAATCCATGATGATCTTCCAGCAATGGATAATGACGACCTAAGAAGAGGAAAACCAACTAATCATAAGGTTTATGGAGAAGCCATGGCGGTGTTGTCAGGAGATGGACTTTTAAATGAAGCCATGAGGATTTTATTTAATATGAGTTTAAACCATGGTCATAAAGCTTTAAAGGCAGGAGCTTTAATAAGTGAGAGCTCAGGAGTAGAAGGTATGATAGGTGGTCAGGTTGTGGATATATTAAGTGAAGGAAAAGAAATTGACCTTAATGAACTTTTATATATGCATAAGAATAAAACAGGAGCTCTTATAAAAGCTTCTATACTATCTGGAGCTATAATGGGAGAGGCTGAAGAACAAGAACTTAAGATATTAGAGTCATTTGGAGAAAAACTTGGTCTTGCTTTTCAGATAAAAGATGATATTTTAGATATAACTAGTGATACAGAAACATTAGGTAAAACAGTTAATAGTGATGAAAATAACAATAAAAGAAATTTTATAACCTTTTTTGGATTAGAAGAGTGTAAGAGAAAGTGCAAAGAACTTACAGAGGAATGTATAAAAGATCTTCAAAGCTTAAATAGGGATACAAAAGAGATGGAAAGACTTACGGAGCTTCTTTTAGAAAGAAATTTCTAAAATTATAGAGAAAAGGATAGGAGTCATATGTATAAAGTATTAGATAGATATAAAAGTCCTAGTGATATAAAGTTAATGTCTTCAAAGGAACTTCAGGACTTATCAGAGGATATAAGGGAATTTTTAATACATAGCATTTCTAAAACTGGCGGACATCTAGCATCTAACCTTGGAGTAGTAGAACTTACTATAAGCCTTTATAAAGTATTTAATATGGAAGAAGATAAGGTTATATGGGATGTAGGTCATCAAAGCTATGTGCACAAAATCCTTACAGGAAGAAAAGATCAGTTTAATAGTCTTAGAAAGTTTAATGGACTAAGCGGATTTCCTAAAAGATGTGAAAGTAAATATGATTGTTTTGAAACAGGTCATAGTAGTACTTCCATATCTGCTGGATTAGGTATTGCAAGAGCTAGGGATATAAAGAAAGAGGACTTTAATGTAATTTCTATAATAGGTGATGGAGCTCTTACAGGAGGAATGGCTTTAGAAGCTTTAAATGATTTAGGCTTTAATAAGACAAAGATGATAATTATATTAAATGATAATCAAATGTCTATATCACAAAATGTAGGAGGTCTTTCAAGCTATCTTAGTAAGCTTAGAGTGGATCCAGGATACAGAAAGATAAAAAATGATTTTAATAATACTTTAGAAAAAGTTATATTTGGTAAAAATATAGTATCCTCTTTAAATAAGATAAAAGATGGTATAAAACAAATGATAATGCCAGGTATGATTTTTGAGGAAATGGGTATAAAGTATCTAGGACCTATAGATGGTCATAATATAAAAGAGGTTAGTGAGGTTCTTTCAGCAGCAAAGGATATAGATGGTCCAGTTATAATTCATACCTTAACCCAAAAAGGAAAGGGGTATGAGGTTGCAGAGGATAATCCTAATAAGTACCATGGAGTAGGACCTTTTAATTATGAAAGTGGAGAAATTTTAGGTAAAAGCAGTGGTAAAACTTATTCATCTGCCTTTGGAGAAGAGATGATTAGTTTAGCTGAAAAGGATGATAGAGTCGTTGCTATAACAGCTGCAATGCCAGATGGTACCGGGCTTAAAAATTTCTCTAAAATATATAAAAATAGGTTTTTTGATGTAGGTATAGCAGAACAACATGGTGCTACCTTGGCTGCAGGACTTGCAAGTGAAGGGATGAAGCCAGTTTTTGCAGTGTATTCTACCTTCCTTCAAAGAGCCTATGATCAGGTTATTCATGATGTTTGCATCCAAAATTTGCCTGTGGTTTTCGCCATAGATAGGGCTGGAATTGTAGGAGAAGATGGAGAAACTCATCAAGGAATATTTGATATATCATACTTAAACTTAGTACCCAATATTACTATAATTGCTCCTAAGTGTGTAGAAGAGCTAAAGGTAATGTTAAGATGGGCAATAGATTATAATAAGGGACCAGTGGCTATAAGATACCCTAGAGGGGGGGATCTTAAAGATATAGATATATGTTCTATGAAAACTATATGTAAGGGGAAATGGGAAATTATAGATGAGGGAGAGAAAGTAGCGATAATTGCTACTGGTAAAATGGTTCAACATGCTATTAAAGTAAAAGAAATTTTAAAAAATAAAGGACTTAATCCTAAAATCATCAATGCTTCCTTTATAAAACCATTAGATTATAGCATCATAGAAGAGTTAGTAGGGGAAAATTATAATATAATAACTGTAGAGGATAATGTAATAACAGGGGGACTTGGGGAAAGTATCTTAAGTTATGTAAATGAAATAAATGGAAAAGTTAATATAAAAAACTTAGGTTTTAATGATAATTTTGTTCCCCATGGAGATTTAGATAATCTTTATAGCATGTCTAATCTTCATCCAGAGGGAATAGCAGAAGAGATTTTAAAAACCATAGGGTAAGGAGATTACAATGGCAGAATCAAAGGAAAGATTAGATATACTTTTAGTTGAGAAGGGTATATTTTCTTCGAGAGAAAAAGCAAAGGCAGGGATAATGTCAGGGAAGGTCTTTGTAGATGATATAAGGGTAGATAAGTCTGGAGAAAAGGTTAATAGAGAGGCAAACATAGAATTTAGGGGAGAAACTCTACCTTATGTTAGCCGTGGGGGACTAAAGCTTGAGAAGGCAATAAAGAAATTTAACATAGAACTAAAGGATAAGGTATGTATGGATATTGGAGCATCAACTGGAGGATTTACAGATTGTATGCTCCAGAACCATGCAAGAAAGGTTTTTTCTGTAGATGTGGGATATGGACAATTTGCTTGGAAGCTTAGAACAGATCCAAGGGTTGTATGTATGGAAAGAACCAATATAAGATATGTAGAAAAGGAGCATCTTGGAGAAGAGGCAGATTTTGCTAGTATAGATGTATCTTTTATATCTTTAAGGAAAGTAGTTCCTGTAGTGTTAGATCTTCTTAATGAAAAGGGTGAGGTTGTTGCTTTAATAAAACCTCAATTTGAAGCGGGAAGAGAAAAGGTAGGGAAAAAAGGTGTAGTAAGAGAAGCTTCTACTCATAAGGAAGTAATAAATCATATAATTGAATTTTTAATAACTAAAGATGTTAAGGTTATTGATATAGATTATTCTCCAATAAAGGGTCCAGAGGGAAATAGAGAGTTTTTAGTTTATTTTACAAAGGATAAAAATGATAGTAGTGATTTTACTATGGATAGAATTGATGAAGTGGTAGATTTATCCCATAAGGAACTCTAATTTTATAAATGGTTGGTGGAAATTATGAAAAATGTTGGACTAAATATAAATACTTCAAAGGATAAGGATGAAAAAATTTTAAAAGAAATTTTAAAAATAATAAAAACCTATATGGATTGTAATGTAATTATTTTTAAGGACTCTAAAAATTTAGATAGTGAGGCATCAAAAGATTTAGATTTCATAATATCTTTAGGTGGAGATGGCACAATGTTAAGTACATCTAGGGAAGTAAGTAAATTTAATGTTCCCATATTAGGAGTAAATATAGGCACATTAGGATTCTTAACAGCAGTAGAGGTATCGGGATTTATAGAAGCAATTAAAAAAATTTCTAAAGGAGAATTCTCAATAGAAAAGAGAACAATGTTAAGCTGCAAGTTTAAAAAGCATAATTCTTTTCTATCCTTTGATGCTTTAAATGATATAGTAATATCAAAGGGAACTTTATCTAGAATGATAAGACATGATATAGAGGTAAATAATATTTTTTATGGATCATTTATGGCAGATGGGGTAATAATATCTACTCCAACAGGATCTACAGCATATTCCTTATCGGCAGGAGGTCCAATTATTTTTCCAACCTTAGATGTGATTGAGCTTACTCCAATATGTCCACATACTCAAGGAATAAAGCCTTTAATACTTCCTGCAACTGATATATTAAATATAAAGGTTAGAAAAGGAAATGAAAGTGTTTTTCTTACTGTTGATGGACAAGAAGCTACAAAGCTTGATGGTATAGAAGAGGTTAGTATAACTAAAAGTGAACACTATTGTCAACTTATTAGATTAGAGGACTATGACTATTTTTCTATATTACGAAATAAGATATTATGGAGAACAATGGAATGTGCAGGTGATAAAAATTGAAATCAATAAGACATAAGAAAATTATAGAGATAGTAAATTCAAAGGATATTGAAACTCAAGAAGAGCTTGCAGAAGAGTTAAAGGCTTCAGGGTTTGATGTAACTCAGGCTACAGTGTCCAGAGACATAAAAAATCTAAAACTTGCCAAGGTACTTTCACATAATGGCAAATATAAATATGTTGCTGTAGAAAAGGATGTTAGAGATCTTTCTAGTAAACTTGTAAATATATTCTCTAACACTGTGCTTAATGTTGAATGTGTAGATAATTTTGTTGTAATTAAGACTATATCAGGAGCAGCTGGAGGGGCAGCAGAAGCTTTAGATATATTAAACCCTGTAGAAATAGCTGGGACCATAGCAGGAGATAACACAATATTTATACTTACAAGAACTAAGGATAAAGCACAGGAATTAGTAGAAAAAATTAACGAGATGATAGAATAATATTTTTTAAGGTGGGGAAAGGATGCTATTACAATTAAATATAAATAATTTTGCATTAATAGAACACCTATCTCTTAATTTTGAACAAGGTTTCAATATACTCTCAGGAGAAACAGGGTCAGGTAAGTCCATATTAATAGATGCAGTTAATTATGTTTTAGGTGGAAAGTTTAATAGAGATTTTATAAGAACAGGTGAAACAAAAACTTTTGTAGAAGCTATTTTTGCTATTAAAAATAGTAAAACTGAGGAAGTCTTAAAGGAATTAGAAATAGATTATGAAGATTTAGTAATAATAAGTAGGGAGTCATTCCAAAGTGGCAAAAGTGTAGTAAAGGTAAATGGAAAGTCTTTGATGATAGCTAAATTAAAAAGTATATCAGAGACATTACTAGATATACATGGTCAGCATGAAAATCAAAATCTTTTAGATAGTAGTAATCACATAAATTACTTAGATTATTATGGAATAGATAAGATAAAATATATTAGACTTAAGTATGATGAAGAGTATAATAAATATCTAGAAATAAATAATAAAATAGATAGATGTAAAGGAAATAAGGATAGGGAAAAGCTGTCAAGTTATTTAAAATATCAAATTGATGATATTGAAGAAGGAAAATTAATTCCATTAGAGGAAGAGGAACTTGAAGAAAAGTTCAACATCCTTACTCATGCTGAAAAAATAAGCTTTGCCCTTAACAATTCCTATAGGCTATTATACGATACTAGAGACGAAAATAGTTCTATTTATGATTCTTTAAACACAGTGATAAAAGATATAAAATCTGTAGAAAATCATGTGGAGAAGGTTAAAAATTTAGGGGAAACTATAGAAAATATATATTTTACCCTTCAAGAAGTGATAGGAGATATAAGAGATTTAAGGGATTCTATAATATATGATGAAGATGAACTAGAAAGAATTAATAGAAGGATATATATTATAGGGAGCTATAAAAAGAAATATGGAAAAAATTCCATAACAGAATTATTACAATATAAGAGAGAATTAGAAGATCAATATGAAGAGTTAGTTAATGGTGAAGAGATAATTAGGAAATTAGAAGAAGAGAAAAGAATAATAGAAGATAATTTAAGAAATATAGGATTAGAACTGCATAAAGAAAGAAAAGAATTTTCTAATATATTAAAAGAAAATATAGCTAATGAGCTTAAGTATATAGGTCTTGAAAAAAGTAATTTTGTTATAAATGTAGAATTAGAAGAAGAAATTAGAAGTAATGGTTGTTCAAAAGTTCAATTTTTAATATCTACAAATCCAGGAGAGCCAATTAAACCTTTAGAGAAAGTAGTATCTGGAGGAGAGCTGTCAAGAATAATGTTAGCTCTTAAAACTGTTTTTGTAGACAAGGATTCTATCCCAACTGTTATATTTGATGAAATAGATACAGGGATAAGTGGAAGAATAGCCCAAGCAGTAGCGGAGAAAATGTATGTTATTTCAACAAAACATCAAGTGTTTTGTGTAACTCACCTCCCACAAATAGCAAGTATATCAGACAATCATTATTTAGTTAGTAAAGAAGTTATAGACAATAAGACCTTTACTAGGGTAGAAAAATTGTGTGATAAAGAAAAAATAGTTGAGGTTGCAAAAATGATAGGTGGAGTTGAGGTTACTAAGGTTACCTTAGAAAACTCAAAGGAACTTATAGATATGGCAGAGAAAAAAAAGAGCGGATTAAGAAGTTAAAAATACATAAAATTTTGAATTAATGGGCAAATTAAACCATAAGTTTTATCTTATGGTTTTTTTTGTTTGAAAATTTTTATACTAGTATAATAATCTATTAATTTTAAATATTTAAAGATAAATATAAATTAGGATTTACCTTAATACTTTTACTTTAATAACAGACTTATCACAGCATAACTATAATAAAAACCGGGCAATTTAAAAATAGAGAAAGGGAGGCGATAGAATGAAAAAAAGGTCAATAATTAAATTAACTTCTATATTGACTCCTATTTTAATTATTTTTCTTGCCCTTTATATTGAAGTAAAAGCTATACCAAGTACAATTTATGTAAGAAATTTTGAAAATACAAAAATAAGTAAATTATTTACTTTAGAGAAATCAGCGCCAGTAAATAATTTCAAGGGACTTGGAGGAAGAACACAGGTTAAACTTCTAGGTATGGTTCCCATTAAAAATGTTAATGTTAGCAAAATTCCAGATTTAGAACTTTATCCTGGAGGAACTCCTATAGGAATAAAAATGAATACTAAGGGACTTTTAGTGGTAGCTTTTTCAGATGTAAGGGGAGACGATGGAAAAATACAAAGTCCAGGAGCATTAGCAGGACTTAATATTGGAGATATAATTCTGAAGGCAAATAATAAAGAAGTAAATGCATCTAATGAATTAATTAAAATTATAAATGAGGAAAAAGGAGCAAAGGTAAAATTAACAGTTGAAAGAAAAGGAGAAATTTTTGAAAAGGAACTAAACCCCATTAAATTTAATAACGAAGATAAATATAAAATAGGTCTTTGGCTTAGAGACTCCACAGCTGGAGTAGGAACACTTACCTTCTATCATAAGGATTCTAGTGCCTATGGAGCCTTAGGCCATCCTATAACAGATATAGACACTAATAGTGTGCTTAAAGTAGGCAAAGGAAGCATAGTGGAAGCTTCTATTATAAATGTAAGAAAAGGGATAAAAGGAAATCCTGGAGAACTTAAGGGTATATTTGTTAATGAAGATAAAAGTTTTGGTAATATAAACTTTAATACAGAGTGTGGAGTATTTGGGGTAGGAACTGATAATATATATAAATCTATTTCTGATAAGCCATTAAAAATAGGACTAAGAAATGAAATAAAAGAAGGAAAAGCCAAAATAATAACAACTATAGATGAAAATGGGCCACAATATTATGATATAGTTATTGAAAAGCTATTATATCAAGAGGCTCCTGGAGCAAAAAGTATGATAATTAAAATAACAGATCCTAAATTATTAGAAAGAACAGGTGGAATTGTTCAAGGTATGAGTGGCAGTCCTATAATTCAAAATGATAAGATTGTGGGAGCGGTAACTCATGTGTTAATCAATAAGCCTGATACAGGGTATGGAATATATATAGAATGGATGATAAAAGATTCAAATATTTTATCAAAATAGTGGTATTTTAATAGAATTAAGAGTAATATAATAATATGAATGGTATAATGTACTATACTATTCATATTATATATATATATTTACAAAATTCAAATCTAAAGAAGGATTTAAAAGTTTTTTATCGAATAAATAAATTGTTAAGAAATGGAATAAAAGTCAAAGGGGAGTAGTAAAATGGAAGATTCTAAAATAACAGTTCTTATAGCAGATGATAATAAGGAATTCTGCAATATATTAAACGATTATTTATTAAATCAGAGGGACATAGATGTAATCGGTATAGCTAAGGATGGATTAGAAGCATTAAAGCTTATTGAGGAGAGAAAACCAGAACTTGTAGTTCTAGACATAATAATGCCTCATTTAGATGGACTTGGTGTTTTAGAAAGACTAAATACCATGAACTTAGATCCTATGCCAAGAATAATAGTCCTTTCAGCAGTTGGACAAGATAAAATAACTCAAAGAGCTATAACTCTTGGGGCAGATTACTATGTTATAAAACCGTTTGATATGGAAGTATTCACAAAAAGAATAAGACAAATGTTTAACAACACTATAAGTAGTGAAGAGTCAAAGAAAACTGTATCTAACACTGATAATAGTGAATTTAAATCATCAAAGAAAGAACCTATTGATTTAGAGTCAGAAATAACAACCATAATTCATGAAATAGGGGTACCAGCACATATTAAGGGGTATATGTATTTAAGGGAAGCTATTACTATGGTGGTAAATGATATGGAGTTATTATCTGCAGTTACAAAAGAATTATACCCATCTATAGCTAAAAAGTATAATACCACAGCAAGTAGGGTAGAAAGAGCTATACGTCATGCCATAGAAGTGGCTTGGGGAAGAGGACAAGTAGAAGCAATAAATAGAATATTTGGCTATACTATACACAATGATAAAGGCAAGCCAACAAATAGTGAATTTATAGCAATGGTAGCTGATAAATTAAGACTTAAAAATAAGGTAAGCTAGTATTAACATTAATAATTGATATAACTGGATTTATAAGAATTTTTTTAACTAGAAAGAGTATATAAATGTATGCAACCAACATATTTTTATACCATCAAATAAGTATTAAAGTTTAAATACACTTTCTGTCAGTTTTTGAATTGAACTGATAGGAAGTGTATTTTTTTGCCTAGAGTTACAAAGAACATATTAAAATTTGATGATTCTATAAACGATTTTATGATTCATTGCAGTAACAAGGATTTAAGACCTAAAACCATGAAAAGTTATGAAAGCACAATAGGATTATTTTCTAAGTATATGGAGGAAGAGGAAAAAATATTTAGTTCTTGTTCTGTAACAACAAAACACATAAAGAATTATTTAAAATTCACTGTAGATAGAGGTAAATATTCTTATATAAGTAGCTTAGAGACAATATATAGTAATAATCCAGCTAATAGAAAAGATTTTGGGAAACAAGTATCAATGTGGACAGTAAATAATTACTTAAGGAACTTAAAAGTGTTTTTTACATTTTTGTATGAAAATGGAGCTATAAATACTAATGCAAGTATACCTATAAGGCAATATAAGCATTCTAGGAGGCCTAAGAATGAGATAAAGGACATAGATTTCAATAAATTATCAAAAGGATTAGATTTAACCAAATATGAAGAATATAGGGATTATATAATAATTCAATTGTTAATGGATACAGGGATGAGGATAGGTGAGTGTTTAAATCTTAAAACTGATGATGTGTTATTAGATAAAAAAGCAATATTTATTCCAAGTGAGATAAATAAAGGTAGAAAAGATAGGTATGTGTTTTTCAGTATGACTATATGGAATTATTTAAAAAGATGGATTGATTATAAAGATAGATATTTTAGCAATAATAATTTATTTTGTACCACTAGAGGAAGCAATTTTTCAGTCACTAATCTTGAAAAAAATTTAAAGAAATATTGTATTAAATCTGGACTAGAAAATAATATAACTTGTCACCAAATTAGAAATAACTTTGCTAAAAGATTTTTACTAAGCGGTAGAGATATATTTACACTGTCTAAAATCTTAGGACATAGTTCAGTTACAGTTACAGAAAATACATGGGCTGGAAAGCTTTAAGTATAAAAGAAATGCTATTAGATAGAGAGTAAGAAACTAAAGATTTTAAACATAAAAAATAAAGGCTTAATAACTGCAAATTACATAGCCTTTTCGGAAGTGTATATACCAGTTGTCTTTTTTCTTGATTTATAATTATATTTTTTTATTTGACCCACTAAAATTATACTATTCTACAGCAGTATAATAAAGTTAATGTGTTACTTGTAAAAAAAAGAGATGTACACGCATGCATACATCTCTTTCATTTAATAAGTAAACTAGAAACGTTCTGTTATAGTATATCTATAAGTAGCAGTTGCTATAGTAGTTCCTTTAGGAACGCTCCCATCTGTTGGAGAGTAATAACTTGTACCTAGGTATTCTTTTTTTACAACTATAAATGAATCTGACCTAGGTTCTGCAGGCCAGCCATGACTATATTTGGTTGTTTGACTCATTATTTTTCCACCAAATGTTGCAGTAGTTACAGTTCCAGTTACGACTGTTGTAGTCCTGGCTTCTGCTGGTTTAGAAAACATAAGTGAAGAACCGCCAAAAACAAGTGTGAATAATAATAATGTACTTGCTATTCTTCTAAAAGCTTTCATATACATAATCCCCCTTTTATTTAATTAATTTTAATTGGTTTGCTTACATGTATATAATAACATAATTTGTAATTATATTCAAATTAAAACAAATATTACGATAAACACAATATTTGTTTTATTATATTAGTAAGCTATAACTTAACTCGTTATGTTATTAAATTGCTAGAAAAATTTACAATTTCACCAACTTCCTTAAAGGGGATTATTTAAGAAAATAAATAGTTCATATATTATATTTAGAGATTTAGAATTAGAGTATAGGTGTGATATAGAAGCATTATAGCAAAATACTAATTTATAAATAAATTAGTATTTCATAATAGATAGATATATTCCTATAATGTATAAATTATAAAAGCATAATTTATTTAAACAAACTTATAATAATAAATAATTATGCTCAGTTGAATTAATATTATAAAAGGTATACCTAAGGTGAATTTTAAGTGTTTAGTTTTATGTCTAAATATATACATTCCTAATATAGACCCTATACTTCCGCCTAAAGCTCCAATAAGTATTAAAGTACTTTCTTTAGTTCTCCACTGATGTTTTTTTGCTTTTATCTTATCTAAATACATAGATAAAAATCCAATAATATTTATAAATACTAGATAATATAAAAATAAATTTTTCAATAATTGCACCTCCAAATAGAATAGTTTTACATAAGGATAAAGATAAGAAGACGATTATATAAAAATACTTATCTTTATTAAAATTATAAATTAAAATTAGTGATTAAACAATTTTAGTCCTTAAACACAGAGATTTAATACATAAAGATGTAACAATCATATTGTTGATGGCATTAATGGATAGTATTATTGTAATATATATAAGAAGCGTATTAATTATTGCATGGATATAGGAGAAAGAATATAATATAAGAAGTTACTTAAGTAAGGAGATTTTATATGGAAAATAAACTTATAAAAGAAGAATTTCTAAAGAAGTATCCTTCTATAGAAGAAGAGATAATTAAGAATAATATAGAATGGAATGTTTTAAAAGATATATATGATGACTTTAATATTTACAAAGGAACCTATGAAACTCAAGCAGATTTTATTTCAAATATATTAAGAACTCATAATAAGATACATACAGTTAAATCTAGGGTTAAAGATACAGAGAGGTTAATTGAGAAGGTAATTAGAAAGACTGAGGATAGAAAGTTAAAATACGGAGAAGACTTTCAATTTTCTATAGATAATTATAAAGAAGAAATTAATGATCTTATAGGTATAAGGGCAATACATATTTTTAAACAAGATTGGGAAGATATACATAAGTTTATATTAGATACATGGAAAGTTATTGAGATAACTGCAAATATTAGAGATGGTGATGATAGAAAAGGTTTTGAGGATCTTGGAATAGAAATAAAATCTAGAAAATCAGGGTATAGATCTGTACACTATTTAATAGAATTTTATCCAACAAGTCAAAAGGTTATAGCAGAGGTTCAAGTAAGAACCATATTTGAGGAAGGCTATGGGGAAATTGATCATCAGCTAAGATATAGTCACAATGAAATACCAAAGGTATTAGCTGAGAATTTACTTCTTTTTAATAGGATCGCAGGAAGTGCTGATGAGATAGCATCATTTATAAATTTACTAAACAAAGATTTAGGAGAGATGGAGAGAAAGTATAATAAAGAAATAGAGGCTAAGGATAAGGAAATAAATAGATTAAAAAGTGAAATAGAGAAAAATTGTCCTTAAAAAGTAGGTAATAAAGGATTTATCACTAAATGTTTCTTATATAGTGATAAATCCTTTAAGTTTGCACTTTTATTAATAGAATATAGTATTTCTAGAATATTATACTTATTAAAAGAGTTTATTATCTCCTTATTATTTAAAGAAAATATTTAGAATAATAAGGAGGCGTTAAGTTCAATTATCTTAATAGTTATAATCTCCAAGTATTATGTTTTATTTTACAATATCCTTTGATAGTGCTTTTCTTAAAGAGTATTCTTTTATAAATCCATATAGGAATCCAAGTAATATTCCTAAAAGTGATGGAAGAATCCAAGGTAACCCTTTAGAGGCAAAAGGCATATAGTCTAAAAATCCTATTTTAGCTCCTAAATGATTTATGGCATCCAATATACTAAAGCATCCAGTAAATATCATAGTGAATAAATAAACAGATTTATAACCTTTAAATATGTTATGGGTAAAGGCAAGAGTTATCAGAATAATAGCCATAGGATATATAGCATTTAATATAGGCACTGAAATTTGAAGAATTTTAGTTAAACCTATATTTGCAGATACCATACTAGATACTGATAATATTGCAACAAAGTTTTTATAGCTTATTCTAGGAATTAAGGTATTAAAATATTTACTACAAGAGGTTATAAGTCCAACAGAAGTAGTTAAGCAAGCTAAAGAGAAGATTATTCCAAGGATCACAATTCCACTATCATTAAATAAATAATAAACTACTTTTGTTAAGGTAATTGCTCCATTTTCAGCCATACCAAACCTTGTGGTAGAAGAGGCCCCTATATAAGAAAGCATCCCATATATTATGGTTAAAAATATTCCGGCTAAAAGACCAGCTTTTATTGTATTAGATACTAAGGCTTTTTCAGAATTAAGTCCTTTTTCCCTTAAAACTAAGGTTATAACTATTCCAAAATTAAGAGCAGCTATGGCATCCATAGTAAGATAGCCATCTAAAAATCCTTTTAGTATAGGAGATTCAGCATAGGATAATGATGGGGGGCTAAAACTTCCTATAGGCTTTACTAAACTGCCAAGGAATATAACTCCTATAAGAACTAGTATGGTTGGAGTTAAAAACTTACCGAAACGATCTACTAGTTTACTAGGATTTATACTAAGCCAATAGGCAATGGCAAAGTAAACTAAGGTATATAAAAAAAGTGGTAAAAAACTTCCACTTAAGGTTTTAGGTAAAAAAGGACTTACCCCCATTTCAAAGGCTAGACTTCCAGCACGTGGTATACCTAGAAGTGGTCCTATGGATAAATAAATCAATATAGTAAATATTAAAGCAAAGGTTTTATTAACACGACTTGCTAAGGTTTGAAGATCACCAGCCTTTGCAACAGTTGCAACAGCCATTATAGGTAAACCAACGGCAGAGATTAAAAAGCCTATTAAAGATAATATCATATTATCTCCGGAAAGTTGTCCAAGAAGAGGCGGGAAAATTAGGTTTCCTGCTCCAAAAAACATTGAAAATAGCATTAAGCTTACTAAAAGTAAATTCTTTTTTGATAAAGTATTCATAATTAATTCCTCCAAATAAATTATTGATGTGTAGTGTATATAAAATATTAATATCAATGTCTATGTCACCATCCACCATACCACCTCCTATAATTTTAAAAATAAAAAAAGCCCGTCCCAAAAAGGGACGAGGCTTACTCGCGTTACCACCCTAATTCTATAAATTCAGTAAAAATAACTAAACTTATAGCACTTAAATTAAAGGTACCTATGATACCCCTTCCTTTTAATGGTGGAATCCATCAAATCTTACTAAGTTTCAGATTTGCTTCTCAGAGATGATTTTCAGCTATATACTGCACATTGACTTTCACCAAATGTCAACTCTCTTTGGAACAGATATTATAACCTACTGCTTCTCTTCACTGAATTTATAATATGTTTTTTATATTTATACCACAATATTCTTATAGTGTCAAATAAATCATTATAAAAATAATAAATTTAATTAAATACACTTTGGTTTTTAGTTTATTTTAAATCACTATGAAAGAAATAAAAGATATACTAGCAATAAGCTAAGGGGGGATAAATTTATAATTATAAAAATAAGAAATTTTCATAATTATATAATAAATTATTGTAAATAACATATTAAGTATCTATAATATTCTTAATAAGTAAGTTAAATTAATGGGATGGTATATTTAAATACTAAAAAACACAATATTTTTATTTAAAACTTTAAAGAGTGTATATAATTTTAATGTAAGTTTTTAATTTGTTTATTGAAAATATCTTTGATTTATCTTACTTTAGGAAGGAATATGTATAATTTAATTTTAAACCTAAATCATTATATAAAATAAGTCTTTAATTAAAAACCCTATAATTGACTTTAATATGTACAAGTAATTAACCTAAGGTTTTAATAGATAGTTTCGAAAATATCTATTAACAAGAAGTATTCTTAAAATTTATAATTGTATTGAAAATAAACAATTATGGTAGATTAAGTTTAAATTTATAAAATCGTATTTTTACTTAGGATGGGAGGATTAAAATGGTTATAAGAGAAATTAGAGAAGAGGATAATAAGTCTATAGAGAGGGTAATAAGACAGTGCTTAACGGAGTTTGGGGCAAATAGAGAAGGCTTTGCCTGGGCAGATCCTGAACTTTCAACTTTATCTAATGCTTACAGTAAAGAGAGTACCAAGTATTGGGTGGTTGAAAATGAGGGGGATATACTAGGAGGATGTGGAATAGCTCCAGTTAAAGAACTTAAAGGAACCTGTGAGCTTCAAAAGATGTATTTACTACCAGAGGCTAGAGCATTAGGTGTAGGGCAAAAGCTTATGGACCTATCCTTAGATTTTGCAAAAGAACACTATGAGTTATGTTATTTAGAAACATTAAAATCTATGGTATCAGCAAATAAGTTTTATAAAAAAAATGGCTTCAAAGAACTTGAGGAGCCACTTTTGAAAACAGAGCATTTTTCTTGTGATGCATGGTATGTAAAAAAGTTAATATAGAACTATGGTAGTAACTACACATAAAAATATTTTCTGTGTAGTTACTTAAGCTTAGGAATACTAAGAAGTTATTAAATAAGATATATACATAAAGAGAAAGTTTTATAAGTATAACCCTAAAGCTACTAAATAGCTATAAAAAATTTAGTAAGAATGACTTAGAATAAAGATCTATTTATTGTATCTATTTAAATAGACACAATAGCCTAGGGGATATAACCTATGGAAGAGGGGAATAAAAAAAATGAAAATGAAGAAAGAAAAAAGTATAAAAAAGGAAATCATATTACTTCTTGCCTTAACCTCTATAATTCCAATATTAATAGTTGCAGGGGTTAACTTCTATGTCCTTAATAATACCTTAAGAAATGATTTAGATATTATAAATCAAAATGGTTTAGGAATAGTTAAGGAAGCTTTGAGTTCAAATAATAAGAATAGTACTTCGGATATAAATTATATATCTATAGATGCTAATCTTTCAGGACTTATAGAGAATAAAAATAATGAGGCTATTTGGCTTGAGAAAAACTTAAATACATATATAAAAACCAACGATGATGTGCTATTTACTGCCATGGCAACTAGTTATGGAAATATTATTACAGCACCAAAGACTGAGTTTTCTAAGGATTTTGATCCTAGGACTAGGAAATGGTATGAGGAAGCAATGAAGAATGAAAATAAAGTAATTATATCAGAACCCTACAAAGATATAAGTACAGGTGAAATGGTCATAACCTATTCAAAAGCTGTAAAGAATGATAAGAATCAATTTATAGGGGTTATGGCTCTAGATAAAAAGCTTAATAGAATTTCAGAGGTTGTAAATAATATAAAGTTTGGAAATAACACTTTTGCAGTGGTTTTAAGTAAAGAGGGAAGTATTGTGGCTCATAAAGATAGTAGTCTAATTGGTAAAAATAAAAAGGATGAGCCATGGATAGAAGAAGTTTTAGATATTAAGGATAATGAGAATAAAGACATCAAAATTAAAGATGAGAATTACTTTGTGTACAAGGATTTTGATAAAGAAACAGGATTAATTATGGTAACTTTTATGCCTAAAAATGAAATTATTAAAGTAGTTTTAAAGGGTATGGATGTATCTATAATTATGTTTATACTAATTATAGTATGTGTAGCTGTATCCTCTAAGATATTCACAAAAAGGTTAACAAAGCCTATTAATGAAGTAGTAGGTATACTGAATAAAATTAAAAATGGTAATTTTAGAGAAAAGGCTCAGATAAAAGATTATTATAACAAAGAGATAAATGCTATTGTTAAGGCTGTAAATTCCTTAATAGATGATATGACAGACTTATTAAAAGGGGTTAAAGATGCAGCAGATAGGGTTAATAATGGAGCAGATGTATTATTTAATATAGTAAGTCAATCAAGTCAGGTTGGAGAAGAGGTAGCAAGGTCAATAGAACAAATATCTGAGGGGGCAACAACTCAAGCAACAGAGCTTGAATATAGTGTAGGAGTTGTAAATAACTTAGAAGAATTCATTGATAATTCTTTAAGAAGTGCTAAAACCATGGATAGTCTTTCGAGCGAAGTCAAAAACTCCTCTAAGGAAGGATTACTCTCTATAAAAGAGCTTAGTGAAAAATATGAAAATAATAAAAAAGCAAGTGAATATATATCCTCAAAGGTTGATATACTATCCAGTAAATCAGAGGAGATAGGTAAAATAGTAGATGTAATTAAATCCATAACTGAACAAACAAGCCTCTTAGCATTAAATGCTAGTATAGAAGCTGCAAGGGCTGGAGAAGCAGGAAGAGGATTTTCTGTAGTAGCTGATGAAGTTAGAAAATTGGCAGAGCAATCATCAGAATCAGCTAAAGAAATAAATACTGTCATTGAAGAGATAAAAGAAAGTATAGATGAACTATATAAGGAAACTAAAAATACAGAAATACTAAATAAAGAGACTAGTGAGAAATTAGAAATAACAAAGGTGAAATTTAAAATTATTGATGATAGTATTAAAAACTTAGAGGGGAATATTGAGGAGGTAACTCTTTCCCTAGATAAGATAAACAAGAGCAAAAATACAGTTGTTACAAAAATTTCAGAAGTAGCAGCGGTATCACAAGAAACTGCTGCTACTACAGAAGAAGTAAGTGCAGCATCAGAAGAACAGTCTTCTGGACTTCAGGAAATGACTGGGGAAGCTGAAATACTAAAGGAACACTCAAGTAATTTAAACATATTAGTTGAAAAGTTTGAAATATAAATTAAAACAAGAGGATAGAATTTTATTTTAAAATTCTATCCTCTTATATATTGTTTAAAAGCTTTTGGGTTTTTATATGTAAGCTAAATGAATAATCATATTTAATTCCTGTTTATTTAATGAGATATTTATAAAAGAATAAATATAGGCTCTTATTTTATAAGAGAAAATACATTTAGAAAAGAGGTAGTTAATGTTATTTGTAATTCAGTAATATAAATAAGGTTAACTACAGAAACTAATATTAAAACTTTATGGTTAGGAGGTATAAGGTTGAATAGTTATATAGTAAGTTATCCATATAATTTTCAAATTTTAGATGAGAAAAATCCTAATAAGGATAATATTGATTTTGAAAAGATGATCAATGAATATAATAATTTTATAAATATTTTAATAAACCAACAAGTTAACCTTAAATTTATAAATTTTTCAAAAAGCAAAAGTCAAGTTTTTACAAGGGATATAGGATTTTTTATAGGTGGGATACTCTTTGTAAGTAATTTAAAAGATGAAAATAGAAAGGATGAAATAAATCCTCTTTTAAAGTTTATAGAAGAACATAAAATACAATATTATACTATGAAAAATAACATTGAAGGAGGGGATGTTATTCTTTACGATAATTATATATTTATTGGATTAAGCGACAGAACCTCTAAGGAAGGAATAGAGGAGGTGCAGAAAGTTTTAATAGAAAAGAATATAGATATGAAAGTAATTCCTATAAATTTTAATAAGGAAAAACTACATTTAGATTGTGTATTTAATGTTTTAAGGGAGGGAGAAGGAGTAACATCAGATTACGTATATGATAATCATATATTAAATAGATATGTAAAAAAGCTTTATAAAATAGGAAAACCTTTAAGCGATAAACTAGCCACTAATTTTGTAAAGCTTAAAGATGGTACGATAGTAACTGGAGTTTTAGAAATGGCAGAGTTTTTAGAAGGCAAGGGTTATAGAACTATATATTGTCCTTATGAGGAAATTGAAAAGGCAGGAGGAAGTTTGGGGTGCAGCACTCTTCCAATAGGAGAGATATAAATATTTACAAAAAATAGAAGAGTTATTCATAGAGGAAAACCTATAGGGATTAGAGTTTAATGTAAGGATTATAAATACCATGCTATATGAAAAGTGAATTTATATATAGTGAAGTTTCTAGATAAGTTCATTTTTCATATAGGGATTTAAGAATAAATTTTAACCTATTCATTAAATATTTATTGATTTATATTGATTCCTCAAGAGGTATAAATTAAATTTTCAACTTAAAACCTTATACTGATCTATAGAAAAGCTAAAACCTATAGATTAATTCAATATTACTTGAGGTTTAAGAAGGGAAAGAATATTATATAATGGATTTTTACATAGACTTAGGGGGTTAATATGAAAAGTTATAAGGAAATTATAGAAGAATTTAGTGAGGCAAGAAGAAATGGGTTTGTAGAGGTAAAGGAATTAAAAGATCAAGGGAAAAAGGTTATAGGAGTTTATTGTGGATTCGCTCCTTGGGAAATATTGGCATCTAATGATGTTGTAGTTGCATGGCTTTGTGGTATGAGTGAGGAGCCAATACCAGCAGCAGAAAAAGATCTTCCGAGAAATTCATGTCCTTTATTAAAGTCTAGTTATGGATTTGCTATTACAGAGAGTTGTCCTTATTATTATTTTTCTGACATGCTTATTGGGGAAACTACCTGTGATGGTAAAAAAAAGATGTATGAATATCTGGGACAGATGAAACCTATGTATATTATGAGTCTTCCTCAAAATTTAAGAAGAGAAAGCAGCTTTGATTATTATAAAGATGAACTTTATCTTCTTAAGGAAGCGGTAGAAAAGGTTTTAGATATTGAAATAAGCGAGGAAGATATAAGAAAAAATATAATAATAAGAAATAATGAAAGAAAGGCTCTTAGGGAATTTTATGAGCTTGGAAAACTTTTTCCACCGCCTATATGGGGATTTTCTATGAGAAAAGTATTAGAAGCTACCAAATATATAGCAGATAAAGAAAATGAAATAAAAAATATAAAACTTCTTACAGAAAGTATAAAAGAAAATTATAAACTTTATGGAAGTGAGGTTCCATCTGAAGCTAAAAGAATTTTAATTACAGGGTCACCTCTTGGAGAAGCTACAGAAAAAATTATTAAAATAATAGAGGAAAATGGAGGAGTGGTGGTTTGTTATGAAAACTGTAGCTCTACAAAGAGTATAGATGATTTAGTTGATGAAAAGAAAAATGCCTTTGATGCTCTAGCGGAGAGATACTTAAAAACAGCTTGTGCTTGTATGAGCCCTAATGATAATAGGCTAAATATGATAAATCATTATATAAGTAAATATAAAATAGATGGGGTAATGGATATGGTACTGTATTCTTGCCATACCTACAATTGTGAGACCTATAGGGTGAAAAATATATGTAATAAGAACAATACTCCATATATGAGTATAGAAACGGATTATTCCTCTAAGGATATAGGACAATTAACAACTAGGATAAGTGCATTTATTGAGATGCTAGATTAATATGTCACTAATTCTAGGACATTTTTAAAAATAAGTGTAATTACTACATTTAAAATATCTTTAATTTATCTTGTTTTAGGCAGAGGTATAAGTTATAAAGACCATCGTTTAAAAACTATGGTCTTTATAACCAATTACATTATTTAAAGATAGAGCACATTAAATTTAAAATTAGAAATTAAATTTTAAGGGGACACTATTTGTAAAATTTATAGATAGGGGAAGTATTATAGGAATAAACAATTTGTAAATAATAATTGGAAAATGTTACAATATAGAAGAATCTAGGGAACGGTGATGAATATGAAGATAGAATTAAAAAATGTAACAAAGAAATATAAAGAATTAAAAGCTTTAGAGAGTATAAGTATAAGGTTTAATGAAGGGGAGTTTACATCAATATTAGGACCAAGTGGATGTGGAAAAAGTACTCTTTTATTTGTTATTTCTGGACTTATAAATATAGACAATGGAAAGGTTTACTTTAATGATAGGGATATAAGCCTAGTTGAAACAGAGAAAAGAAATATAGGAATGGTATTTCAAAATTATTCCCTATATCCCCATATGACAGTTAAAGAAAACTTGCTCTTTCCATTAAAGATGAAAAAAACATCAAAGGAATATAATATGGAAAGGGTTAACTATGTTTTAAACCTTTTAAAAATAGAAAACCTTATAGATAGAAGACCTAATGAGCTATCAGGAGGACAACAACAAAGGGTAGCTATTGCAAGGGCTTTGGTTAAGGAACCAGATATTCTATTGATGGACGAGCCTTTTAGTAATTTAGATGCTAAGTTAAGGCTTGAAATGCGGGAAGAAATTAGAAGGGTTCAGTATGAAACAGGAATAACCACCTTATTTGTTACCCATGACCAAGAGGAAGCTTTAACTTTGTCTCATAATATAGTTCTTATGGATAAGGGTGAGGTAATACAAATATCTACTCCAAAGGAGTTATATGAAAGACCTTTAAACATCTTTGCAGCAGAGTTTATAGGTTCTCCTCCAATTAACATAATAGACGGAAAGATAGAAAACAATAAGTTTATAGCTGAGAATTTTTCTATAAATCTTAAGAAAGACTTTAAAAATATAGAAAATATTAAATTAGCCATAAGGCCTGAAAATATAGAAATTAGCAAGGTGGGTTTAGAATTTACAATAGTAGACTTAAAACTTTTAGGTAAGGATATATGGATTAAAATAGAAAGGGAAAAATTAATATTGAATATTATAGCCAGCAAGAACAAGAACTGTGAAAAAGATAGTGTGATAAGGGTTACATTTAAAGAAATTTTACTATATAAGGATAACCAGCTTTTAAAGGGAGAGAAATATGAAGTGGAAGAGAATTAAGCCTTATGGATATTTATTACCTAGCTTTTTAATAATAAGCTTATTCCAGGTGTATCCTTTAATAAAGGTATTTACTATGGCCTTTTATACAAAATTTAATTATATAAAAGATGAAGTTTATGAAGTAGGCTTTGATAATTTTAAGACTGTGCTTACAGATGAAGGGTTTTATAAAGCAATTTATAATACATTTAAATTCGTTCTTATGTCAGTACCGCTTTCAATTATCATATCCCTCTTAATAGCAGTGCTTTTAAACAAAAAAATAAGGTTTAAAAAGCTATTTACAAGTATATATTTTATACCCTTTGTCACATCTACAGTGGCAATGGCTACAATATGGAAATGGATATTTCACAGTGAGTTTGGTCTTTTAAATTTACTTCTTAATAAAATAGGACTTCATGGAAATGAGTTTTTAACGGATAGTAATTGGACCATGCCTATGTTGGTACTGATAAGTCTATGGAAGGGGTTAGGATACAAAATAATTATCTTTTTAGCAGGGCTTCAAAATATTGATGAAAAATATTATTTAGCAGCTAAAATAGATGGGGCTAGTAAGAGAAAGAGTTTTTTTCATATAACTCTTCCACTTCTAATGCCATCTATTTTCTTTGTTTCTATAACTACTACCATAGGGTGTTTTAAGATATTTGATGAAATTTTTATATTATACAACAAAGGAGCAGGTCCTTTAGATAGTGGGCTTACCATAGTTTACTATGTTTTTGATAAGTTTTATATGAGATGGCAGTTTGCTACTGCTTCTGCAGCAGCCTTTATACTATTTATAATAATAGCTGTATTTACTTATCTTCAATTTAAAGTTATTAGGAGATTTAAGTATTATGAAGAATAAGAGAGAGAAATTAATTATATATGTAATTTTAATATTAGGAGGAGTGTTTATAGTAACTCCATTTTTATGGATGACATTATCTGCCTTAAATACTCCAGAAGAAATAGTATCTTATCCTAAAAAAATTATACCTAAAACTGTAACCTTAAATAACTTTAAAGAAGTTTTTTCTCTTAATAACTTTAAAAATTATTTTATAAACAGTGTTTTAGTTACTTTTTTTATAACATTAGGAGAGGTTATAACCACTGTAATGGCAGCATTTGCTTTTGCAAGGCTTGAGTTTAAGGGAAAGAATATATTGTTTTATATGCTTATAGGTACCATGATGGTTCCAAGTGAAATATTAATAATACCAAACTTTGTTTTTCTAAGTAATATTCAATGGATAAATTCTTATAAAGCCTTAATCATTCCTTGGTGTACAAGCGTCTTTTCCATATTTCTTTTAAGACAGCATTTTTTAAAGGTACCTAAAGAGCTTTATTATGCAGCAAAGATAGATGGATGCAATGATTTTAAGTTTCTTATAAGAATATTAATACCTATTGTTAGACCAGCTATAGTTACGGTACTTATAATGAAGGCTATAAATAGCTGGAATGCATTTATGTGGCCTATGGTTATGACAAATTCAGAATCTATGAGGACATTACCAACAGCTTTAGCTAAATTTTCTTCAGAGGTTGGTTCTGATTACCACCTTATAATGGCAATGGCTTCTTTAATAATAATACCAATAATAATTTTATATTTATTATTACAGAAATATATAATAAGTGGAGTCGGGGGAAGTGGTGTAAAGGGGTAAATAATTCATAAAGTATTAGTAAAAATTAAGGAATATAGGGGGAAGAAACATGAAAAGAAGACTTTTATCTTTAATTCTTGCATCTACTATGGTGTTATCCTTAGGTGCATGTACTAGTAAAAAGCAAGGGGAGGATAAAAAAAACTCACAGGAATCCATTGCGGTTAAAATTGATAGTCCAGTAAAAATTGAGTTTTGGCATTCTATGAAGGGGGAGAGTGGAGAAGCTCTTGAAAAAATAACAAAGGATTTTGAAAATGATAACCCTAATATAAAGGTTAATCTAGTTAATCAAGGAGGATATAGAGATCTTTTTGATAAACTTATGGGAGCTGCAAAATCTAAGACTTTACCAACTATGACCCAGATATATTGTAATAGACTATCTTGGTATATAGAAAAAGAATTAGTTGAGGATATGACTCCTTATATAGATAATAAGGAAGTAGGTCTTAATAAAGAAAGTGTAGAAGATATTCCAAAAGTGTTTTTAGAAGATGGGGCATGGGGAGATAAGCAATATGCCTTCCCATTTAATAAAAGTGAAATGGTTCTTTATTATAATGAAGATATGTTAAAAGCAAAAGGTGTAGAAGTTCCAAAGACTTGGGATGAATTAAAAGAGGCTTCTAAAAAGCTTACAGAGGATAAAAATAAGGATGGAAAACCAGAAACCTATGGATTGGTTTTTGAAAATAATATATCTACAGATATAGGAATATGGGTTAAGCAAGCAGGAGAAGAAGTTATAAGTGAGAAAGAAGACAAAATAAACTTTAATACTAAGGAAACTAAGGAGACAGTAGAATTTATAAATTCTATGATACAGGATGGCTCCGCAAGATTAGCTGGAGAAGATAAAAATGCTAATATACCTTTTGGGCAAGAAAGAGCAGCTATGTGTATAGCATCTACATCTGCTATACCATATATAAAAAGTAGTGGAATAAAAAGCAAGTGGTTTTCAGCACCTCTACCAGTGTATAAGGAAGATGTTCAGCTTTACTATGGTACAAACGTTGCAGTATTTAATGGAGGCACTAAGGAAGAAAAATTAGCAGCTTGGTTATATATAAAGTATTTAACATCTACAGAAAATACAGCTTATTTTTCAGAGAAAACAGGATATATGCCTGTAAGAAAATCATCATGGGAGCTTGATTCCTACAAAAAGTTCTTAAAAGAAAATCCAGTAAAAGAAGTTCCTTTAAAAACCATAGATAAAGGTTATACTGGGGCAAGAACCATAGGTTCAATACCAGCTCTTGATGAATTAGGAAAGGAATTAAATCAGGTTTTTGCAAATAAAAAATCTGTAGATGAAGCTTTAAAAACTGCTCAGGAAAAGGGAGAGAAGGCAATGAAAGAGGCAAGAAATAACTAGTTACAATATTTTATAGGTTTAAATAAAAGATATATATGATTCATAAAAATAATAAGATATTTTTATGCTATATAATAATTAAATTGTAAAAATATATATAATTTAATAATAAAAAAGAAGAATACTTAAAGTGTTCTTCTTTTTTTATTTTAATTTCTTATATCTTAAGAAAAATAAAAAGCAGGATTCTAAGTTTACTGTACTTTTACATTGCTTTATTTAAAACGTATTTTAGAATAACCTAAATAATTAACTTTAAAAACTACTAAAATAAATTGTGTAAAATTATATTGCTTAGAATTTTAAATGCTTTTAAGTAATATTGGCAATGATATATATAAATACGTTTTCATTTTGATAAATAAGTATTATAATAAATATTTTTTTTTGAAAAAAGTAAGCCTCTATTGAGATGGATTAAAAATAATGATAAAATTACTATGTAAAGATGAAAAAATGTAGAAAAATAAAGAAAAATAATTATTTTATCTTTAACAAATTATAATGTTTACTTATTACTAAAGTAAAACATACTTAAGGGTATGGAATTGCAAATGAGGAGGATTATTTATGAGTGAACTAAACTCAAAAAAGCTTAGGTGGAATGACCTTGCTTTAATGGCCTTTGTTGCTGTTTGGGGATTTGGTAATGTAGTTAATAACTACGCAAACCAAGGGCTTACAGTTGTGGTATCATGGGTACTTATATTAAGTTTATACTTTGTTCCTTATGCTTTAATGGTAGGAGAACTTGGATCTACCTTTAAGGAAGGAAAAGCAGGGGTTAGTACCTGGATAAAGGAAACTAGCGGAGCTAAACTTGCTTATCTTGCGGGATGGACATACTGGGTAGTGCATATACCATATTTAGCACAAAAACCTCAATCAGTTTTAGTTGCTTTAGGATGGAGTGTATATCAAGATGGAAGCTTTATAAAGCAATTTAATCCTATAGTATTACAATCTATAACTTTATTGGTATTTCTATTTTTCCTATGGGTAGCTTCTAAAGGAGTTAACTCTTTAAAGAAAATAGGAAGTATAGCAGGTACATCTATATTTATAATGTCACTACTATATATTGCATTAGTTGTTGCAGCTCCTACTATGGTTGGAGTAAAGCCAGCTACTTCAAGTTTTGCATTTAAAAGTTTTATTCCAGATTTTAATTTTGCATATTTTACAACCATATCAATGCTTGTATTTGCAGTAGGGGGATGTGAAAAGATATCACCTTATGTTAATAACATGAAAAAGCCATCAAAAGAGTTTCCAAAGGGAATGATAGCTCTTGCTATAATGGTAGCAATATGTGCTCTTTTAGGATCTTTTGCTATGGGAATAATGTTTGATTCTAATGCTATACCAAATGACTTAAAGATGAATGGTCAGTACTATGCATTTAAAATGCTTGGAGAGTACTATGGAGTAGGTAATCTTTTATTAATACTTTATGCTTTAGCTAATATGACTGCTCAAATATCTGCTTTAGTATTTTCAATAGATGCCCCATTAAAGGTTCTTTTAGCAGATGGAGATAGAAGATATATTCCAGATGCATTAACTAAGACTAACAAACATGGAGCACCTATAAATGGATATATAATGACTACTGTATTAGTTAGTATCTTAATAATGGTTCCGGCCTTTGGAATAGGGGATATGAACTCATTATTTAACTGGTTACTTGACTTAAACTCAGTGGTTATGCCTATGAGATACCTATGGGTATTCTTTGCCTATATGGTTTTAAGAGGTAAAATGGATGGAAAGTTTCCTTCAGAATATAAGTTTATTAAAAATTCGAAGGTAGCTTATGGCGTTGGATTATGGTGTTTCTTATTTACAGCTTTTGCTTGTATAATGGGAATGTTTCCAAAGGGTGTGGAGGCATACACTTCACAATGGTATTTCCAAATATCACTTAATCTATTAACTCCATTTGTTCTTATTGGATTAGGACTTATACTACCAATATTAGCTAAGAAAAATAAAATTAATGATAATGAAAATAAAACTGCATCTTAGGATGCAGTTTTTTTATGTGTTTTTACACTTATCTAAATTGTATTTAATAAATATAGTTTTATAATATTTATATTTGAGATTTATTTATATGATAATTTAAATTGTTATATTCTTAGATTGGTATATTCTTAGGTGGCTAAGAATATTTAAGTCTTTAGATTAAAAGTATAAAAGAATTAAGGATAATTGTAAAATATGATCTATATTGGATGCAATAAATAAATTTAATCCAATATAGATCATATTTTATTATTAATGGCTTCTTAGGTTAATATATAAGTAATATATTTTCTTTTAATATTATAGACTTTAGTATAATCATTAAATTTAGCATATAATGATATTAATACATAAAAAAATAAGAATATAAAAATTTGCAAATAATATGGTTATAAAATAAAATATATTTAACCAAATACTTATTAAGGAGATTATTATGAGAAATATAAAAGAAAATGAATACTATAAACACTTTAAAGGCAATTGGTATTATGTTTATGAAAAGGCAACTCATAGTGAAACAGGGGAAGAGTTAGTAGTTTATAGACCAATGTATGGACATAGTAAGTTATTTGTTAGACCTTTAGAAATGTTCTTAGAGGTAGTTGATAAGGATAAATATCCAAATTCAATCTATGAATATAGATTTACTAGTAGAGATGAACTTGGGCTTACAATAGAAGAGGTTAAAAAAGAAATTGGTGAAAATAATTAGTAAAAGGTTGACTTATGAAAAAATATAATATATTATATCTTTAATGAAATTTTTAAAAGCGTTGAAGGGAAGAGTAGTTATAAGGAAGTAGTTAAAGCGAGCCCATAATGGTGGAAGATGGGTACGAAACCTATAATGAAAAACATCCTAGAGCTTCTAATCGAAAGGATATATTCTTAGTAGACTTAGACGGAGCCAAACCGTTATTTATTGGACAGTATCGAGAAATCTGTACTGATTAAAGATGAGCTTTTTTAAGCTAACATAGGTGGTACCGCGGAAGTAACCCTTCGTCCTATATTTTTATAGGATGAAGGTTTTTTTATTTATAGCTATAAATACAGAAATAAGATTTTAACTAAAATGGAGGAATATATATGATAGGACAAGAAAAAGTTATATTACCTGAAGGATATAAGTCTTCTTTAAATCTTAAGGAAACAGAAATTGCTATTAAGAAATTAAAGGATTATTTTGAGAAAGAACTTTCAAAAAAACTTAATTTAACTAGGGTATCAGCACCATTATTTGTAGAAAAAGAAACAGGGCTTAATGATAATTTAAATGGAATAGAAAGACCAGTCCATTTTTCAATAAAAGAAGAAGAGAATATGGAAATAGAAATAGTTCAATCCTTAGCAAAGTGGAAAAGATTAGCTTTATTTAGATATGGATTTAAAAGAGGAGAAGGATTATATACAGATATGAATGCCATAAGACGAGATGAAGACTTAGACAACCTTCATTCAATTTATGTAGATCAATGGGATTGGGAACTTATAATAGATAAAAAAGAAAGAAATGAAGAAACTCTAAAATCTGTAGTAAGAAATATTTATGAAGTTTTTAAGAAGACAGAAGCTTATATAAGTGAGGAATATAGAAGTTTAAATATAGATCTGCCTGATAACATCCATATTATAACTTCTCAAGAGCTTGAGGATTTATATCCAAACCTTACCTCTAAGGAAAGAGAAAATGCTATATGCAGGGAAAAAGGTGCAGTATTTATAATGAAAATAGGGGAAGTTTTAAAATCGGGGGAAAAGCATGATGGAAGATCACCGGATTATGATGATTGGAATCTAAATGGAGATATATTATTTTACTACCCACTTCTTCAAAGGGCAGTAGAACTTTCTTCTATGGGGATAAGAGTTGATAAGAAGGCTTTAGAGCATCAATTGAAAGTAAGTGGACATGAAAATAGAAAAAACCTTGAATTTCATAAAATGCTTCTAGAAGAAAAACTACCATATACTATAGGTGGAGGAATTGGTCAATCTAGAATATGTATGTTCTTTTTAAATAAGGCTCATGTAGGAGAGGTGCAGGCGTCTATATGGGACACAGAAACTATTAAGATTTGTAGTGATAATTTTATAGAGTTATTATAAAAAAAAGCAGGTATATTCTTAAGTAAAAGTATATACTTGCTTTTTATAAGAAATACTAAAATTTCTATAGGAGAATTTTTTTAGGGAGATATAAATAGAAACCTAAAAGAGTTACAAGTAAATGAAAATCATTAAGAAGAATTTTTATCTAAGCTAAATATACATATAAGGTAAAAGTAATTAATATAATATAACAAAAGGTGAGTTTATGATTAGAATAAAGCTACAGAATGATAATAAAAAAAATATATTATTTAGAATAAAGATAAGTGATAAAGAGAGAGAAAATATTATAATAAAAAGAGCTCTTTTTGAAGGGAAAGAAGTAAAAGGAAACTATAATTATATTCTTCCCTTAAAGTTTTTCTTTCCTATATTTAAAAATTTACCTAAGGACAAGGTTATTATAGATAAGAAATCTATAAACGAATACCTTGAATTTTCTGATGAATATGATGAAATGTACTATTATTCAATGAAAGCTGATGCTAAATATATGAAAAAATGGAGAGAATGTAATTGTCCTAATATATATAAAATAAGTATTGATTATGATAAAAATGAAATAAATAAGGAGATTGCTTTTCAAAAGTTCAATATTAGTGTTGACAATATATGAATATAATAATATAATTACTATTAAATAATGAAGTTTACAATTTAATCTTATCAAGAGTGGTAGAGGGACTGGCCCTATGAAACCCGGCAACCAAGGCTAAGAGCTTAAGGTGCTAAATCCAGCAGGTATAACCTGGAAGATGAGATGTTTAAGAAGAAAGTGAAAACTCTTACCTTATCTTTAGGTAGGAGTTTTTTTATTTATAAACATAATGAGGAAGAGTTTTGAAGAAGAGCAAAGGCAGTTTTAAAGGAGTAATTCCTTTAATTGTTTTTTATAATATTCTTTTTACTTATAATATTTTTTATTCTTTTAAGTTACATATCCAGGCTTTATAGCACTAAGGTAGAAGCACAAAAACTTTATGATAAGCTTAGGGTTTCAGATAAAAAGCTTATAGAAGTAAATAAGTAACTTAAAGGATATTTTACAATCTAATAGAATAGTGACTTAAGTCATTTGTATAGTGACTTTAGTCTATATATATATCCCTAGAAATATTTTATTATGATATTAAAATATTGATTCTGTTAAGCTGATATGAAAAAATAGCTTTATTTTTAATAGAATTACTGGTTCTTTGAAAATCATATAAGTTTGTTTATTTTTTTGTATAGCAAATAAGCTTGCAATAGAGGTAAGTTTTGCAGGTTAATAAAAGATATTAGATTTGATATGAATCGTTAATCCGCTGAAAACCAGGAGTTTTTATTGAAGCTATTGCTAACAAAACCGGTTATTTTAAGGTTGTAATTATACCGGTTCTTATTACATAAATAACATCAATAACATTTATTTTAATTAATCCTTTAAATATATCATATACTTTAGTAGGAGCTGGAGGAGTAATAGTTAAAATACTACCTTACTTCTTTATTTTAATAGGAGCTTTAAGTGGGATAAATGTAATAGTTCTTTTGACATTAAGTATATCTATATGTGGACTTATTAGTATGATATTTAGATATATATAATACTATTTAAAGCTTATATAAGGGTGTTATGGGAATGGGAGAAATTATAATAATATCTCTTATTATTGGTGGAATTGTGGAGATGGTAAAGTATCATGGAGGGATAGATTTTATTCTTAATATAATAAAATCTAAAGTTAAGAATAAAAGAGGGACAGAATTTGGAATTGGAATCCTAGTTTCTTTAGTAGATATATGTACAGCCAATAATACTTAGCCATAATCACAGTAGGGACCATAGCGAAAGATATATTTAGTAAATTTCATTTAGGTTCTAAGAGAGTAGAAGGAATATTAGATATGTTTGCCTGTGTATTTCAAGGGATAATCCCTTATGGAGCTCAATTGCTTTCTGTATATGCTCTTTCTAAGATATCTCCCTTGGAAATAATGAAGTATTTATATTATCCATATATAATGTGGATATTTGTAGTTCTATACATTTATACAGAACCTTATTTGAATTTCTATAGAAAAAAGTATAAAAAGTAAATAAAATCATATAAATTCTACTTACTTTTGTAGAAATCGTAAAATAATAGGGTGTATTTTGTTAATAATTTTGTAATAAATACAAAATATATAATTTTTCTTGAAAGCTTTAGAAATAGGGTATATAATCTAATAAAATTGAAACATGACAAAACAAAACATACAATTAATTATTAATATGGAATATTGAGAAAATTCAAAAAACATTCTTGAGTTATGAACTAATCAGTGATATAATTTATCTAAAAATTAACAAATGGTATGAAAAATAAAATAATTGGGGGATTAGCATAAATGAAGAAGTATGGTTTATTGGGGCTTTTAACTATACTTGTATTAAGTATATTGTTAGTTTATAAGGATAAAAAGGACTACCTTACAACTCCGCCATCAGAAACTTGGGGCAAGGAAGTTTATCTATCAAAAGGAAAAATAAAAGAAAATGTAAAGATTATAAGATTTAAAGAAAACTATGTAGTAGCTCATAATGATGGGGATAATATTAAGGTTATTTTAACAGATAAAAGTGGAAAAGCACTTAAGGAAAATTATTTGAATATTAATGAATTTATGAATTATACAAGTCTTACAACTAATGAAAAAGATATAACTCTTTCTTTCGTAAAAACAGATCATGGAGAAAACACCTTAGTCGATATAACATTGAATGACAACCTAGAAGAAGTGGAAAGAAATCTCACAAAGGGAGTAAATTCAATTCAAACCGTTGACAATAGCATATTAATTTTATCCTATAAAGACAAAATAGAAATTAGAAATAAAAAGAATTCTAAGGTTTTAACTGAAAAAGTAAAAAATGAAATAATAACAGGACATAAGGAGAAAGATGGAAGCTATGTAGTCTGTTATGGACAAGATGGAAAGTATTATTCTTTTAAGGTTTTAGAAGAAACAATAATAGATAGAAAAGAAATAGGAGCTATTAGCTTTGGACGAGATGGTGCCTTGATTTCTATAGCCAGTAATAGTGATGAAAACTATCTATATCTGATTATTGAAAATTCCTTTAGGGGAGGCTATGGAACAGTATCATTAATATCCTATGATAAGAGTAAAAGTACTTCAGAAGTGAAGGAACTTGAAGTACCAGGACATGAATTTTTATATAATCCTATTTCTATAGAAAATAGTGGTGATAAGGCAGAGTTTATCATAGGGACAGAAAGACCAGGAATGGATACATCAAAACCACAGTATGATTTTATAAATATAACTTTAAATGGTTCTGAAATATTAGATTATAAATTCGTAACAAGAACTATAAAGGCTTCTGAGAAGCCAGGAGTTGTAGGAGATACCATGGTTTTTGGTGATGTTGAAGATGAAGACTATAACATATATATGACATCTAGAGAAGAAGAATTTAAGAATTTAAATAATAAAAATAGACCTGAGGAATTAAATGAAGCTTTAAAATATGGAATGGCAGCTATTATAAGAACTTTTGTTTGGGTTCCTATAACTAGTGCTTATTGGTTAATTCCCTCATTAATTCCAGTAGGTATCCTTAGTTTTTTCCTTATGGATGGAAAAAATGAAAAAAAGAGAAAATTATTATTTTTATTTTCTTATTTAATATTGATTATTCTAAAACTTAAGAAATCCTATGATGTTGCTTTTGGGGTATTTAATTACAAAATACCAAAGGTTATAAATAATCCATTAATACTTCTAGGAGTATTATTAACAATATCACTTATATGTATGTATATATCATATAAGGAATATGAAAAAGATACTGAGAGAATAGCTATAGGAATTTTTATACTTTATGCTATTTTAGATACAGTGTTAAGTGTACTAGTGTATTTCCCTTATATCCTTTAAGGGTTTATATAAATGCAAACTAATAAATATTAAGGAGGTATAAGTTATGAAGTCAAGAAAGTGGCTTGGGGCGCTGCTTGCAGGTGCCATGATATTAACTTCTACAGTTGGACTAGTTGGCTGTGGAAAGGATTCTTCAGACAATAGTAGTTCAGGGAATGAAGCTAGTGAAAAGGATAAGGAACAATTATTAAAATTAATACTTGTAGAACCAGAAACCTTAGACCCTAATAAGTGTCAAGATTCTAGTTCAGGTACTGTTTTAGGTGCTACTCAGGAGGGCCTAGCAAGGGTTAAGATTGAGAATGGAGAAGAAAAAATAGTTCCAGCAGGGGCTGAAAGTTGGACAAAATCTAAGGATGAATTAGTTTGGACTTTTAAAATTAGAGATTATAAGTGGAGTGATGGTAAACCAGTTACTGCTCAGAACTATGTAGATTCTTTCTTAAGATTATTAAAGAAAGATAATGCTTTTGGATATGCATATCTTGCATATGAGGTAAAGGGAGCTAAGGACTATAACCTTGGAAAAGGAAAACCAGAGGATGTTGGAGTTAAGGCAAAGGATGATAAAACCTTTGAGGTAACCCTAGAAAAACCAACACCATATTTTGAAAAAAAATTAGCCTTTTATTCTTTTTACCCTGTAAGACTTGATGTTATAGAAAAGGGTGGAGAAAACTGGGATACAGATATAAGTAAACAGGTTTATTGTGGACCTTATAAAATAAAAGAGTGGACAAGAAATAATAGTTTAACTTTTGAAAAGAATCCGGAATATTGGGATGCTAATAATGTATATATAGAAAAGGTAGAGATGAGAGATATTGCAGAATTCTCAACTCAAGCACAGTTATTTGAAGGAAAAGACCTTGATGTTACTGGAGGTAGTCAGGAGTTTATTGAAAAATGGACTAAGGAAGCTGAAAAGGGAAGCTTTGCTGCAATTAAAAAGGATGATCCTACTACTTGGTATTTAGGATTTAACCAAAAAACTGGTGGACCAAGTGGACTTATGAAAAATGAGAAAATAAGGAAGGCTTTAGCGTTGTCATTTAATAGGGAGGAATATGTTAATACATTATATGGAAGATTTAAACCTGCCTATGGATATATTCCTTATTCATTACACAGTGGAGATAAGGAATATAGAAAAGAGGTTCAAGAACCGTTAAAAGCCGATTATGATAAATATAAAGGAAATAAGGAAGAACTTCAGAAACTATTTAAAGAAGGATTAAAAGAGCTTGGAAAAGATGTAGATGACTTAAAGAAAATAGAATTGAGTTATATAACTACAGGACAGTCATCAGGAGAGAGGCAAAAACAAGAGTGGTGGAAGCAAGAAATAGAAAAGAATCTTGGAATAACTCTTAAGGTAGAAGTTCTTGGGGATGCAAAATTATATAATCAAGCTAAAAAAGACTTTAAATTTGACATTATTCAGTCAGGTTGGGGAGCAGACTTTGATGATCCTATTAGCTTCCTTGATATGTGGGATTCTAAGAGTGGAAATAACTATGTTGCTTTCAACAATGCTAAATATGATGAAATTCTTAAGAAATTAGATGGAGAAGGAGATATAGCTAAGAGAGCAGAGCTTTATAAAGAGCTTGAAACTATTTTAGTTAAAGAAGAGGCAGGTATAGCTCCTATATTCTATAAAGATAGAAGAAGCTTTATACACAATTATGTAAAAGACTTCCAAATGCCTTTGTTTGGGACAACCTATGAGTGGAGATGGGCTTATATATCAGGCAGAAATAAGTAAAAAAATATAGTACATAGGCTTTTTAGCCTATGTACTTAAAAAAGGAGGATTTTTATGGTACGTTATACCATTAGAAGATTTGTGGAAATGATACTTACGTTGTTTATAATAGCTACAGCTACTTTCTTTTTACTTGCGGCTGTCCCAGGAGATCCACTTACAGAGAAAGTAGAGAAGTTACCTCCAAATATAAAGGAGGCAATGTACAAAAAGTATGGTTATGATAAACCTGTATTTGAAAGATATTTAAAAACTATGCAGGGAATTGTAAAAGGAGATTTTGGTGAATCTATTCTTTATCCAGGACAAACTGTTTCATCTATAGTTAAAGAAAAGTTACCAGCTTCTGCAAGACTTGGAATTCAACAATTAGTTTTAGGAGTATCTGTAGGACTTTTACTAGGAATTATAGCAGCTATGAAAAGGGGAACTTGGGCTGATTATACCATTGTTACCATAGCTATACTATTTGTTTCAATACCTTCCTTTGTGTTTGCCCTTACTCTTCAAAAGGTGTTTGCAGGTAATTTGAACTGGTTCCCTGTAATAGGATGGCCAAAGGGGAAAGATCTATGGTTTGGAGGATGGAAATACACAGTACTTCCTACCCTTGCAGGATGTTTTGGATATATAGCAGGATATTCAAGACTTTTAAAAACTTCTATGCTAGATGTAATAAATCAAGACTATGTATTAACAGCGAAATCTAAGGGACTATCTAAATTTAAGGTAGTATCTAGACATATTTTAAGAAATTCATTTATTCCTATAATTACCAATTTACCTTTATCAGTGGCTATGTGTATAACAGGTTCATTCTTCATAGAGAGGGTTTTCTCTATACCAGGATTAGGACTTTATTATATAGGGGCGGTTAACGGACGTGATTTACCTATAATAATGGGAGAAACATTGATATTAACAGCTATTTATATAGTATGTATATTTATAACAGATATATTATATACAGTAGTTGATCCAAGAATTAGGCTTTCAGGTGGTAAAAAATAAGGAGGAGGTTAGTTTATGACTGAATTAAATAAGGAAAAGTTTGAAATTATAGGCTGTGAAAATTCAAATGCTGATATCATAACACGACCTACCATAACTTATTGGCAGGATGCCTGGAGAAGACTTAAGAAAAATCCCGTTGCCATGTTTTCTTTAGGATTGTTAATATTTTTAACTATAATGGTTGTAGTAGGACCTTATATAAATGGTAAAGGATTCTCGGAGGTTGATGCAGCAAACAAAAATTTATCTCCATCTAGTAAGTATTGGTTTGGAACAGATATTTTAGGACGTGACCTATTTTCAAGAATATGGTATGGGGGACGTGTTTCCATAGCCATAGGTTTAGTTGCTACATTTATACAAGTTACTCTTGGATGTCTTTACGGTGGTGTAATGGCATACTTTGGTGGCTGGGTAGATGAAATAATGATGAGAATTATTGAGGTTGTAACAAGTATTCCAGGACTACTTTTAACTATACTTATGATGGTAGTTTTAGGAAATAGTATGGGCACATTAATTATAGCTTTAACCATAACTGCTTGGTGCGGTACTGCAAGAATGATAAGAGGACAACTTATGCAGCTTAGGGAAAGTGAATATGTTCTTGCAGCTCAGGCTCTTGGAGCATCTCCAGGAAGAGTTATAATAAAACACTTAATTCCAAATACCATAGGGGTGTTAATCCTTAATATAGCAACTAGTATACCAGGATATATATTTGGAGAGGCTTCTCTTAGTTTCTTAGGACTTGGACTTCAACCACCAAACACAAGTTGGGGAGTTTTAATATCTTATGGACAACAGGCAATGGAGTTTTATCCGTACCAACTAATTTTCCCAGCATTAGCTCTTTGTTTAACAGTTTTAGCATTTAACTTACTTGGAGATGGATTAAGGGATGCTCTTGATCCAAGGCTTCGTCAATAGGAGGAGGAAAACTATGGAAAATCTATTAGAAGTTAAAAATTTAGAGGTTTCATTTAAAACTTATGCTGGGGAAGTAAAAGCAGTTAGAGGAATTTCTTTTGATGTGAAAAAAGGGGAATGTGTTGCCATAGTTGGAGAGTCTGGATGTGGTAAAACTGTTACATCTAAATCTATTATGGGACTTATACAAACACCTCCGGGTATAATAAAAGAAGGTAGTGAAATTTTATATAATGGAAAGGATATTCTAGAGTTTTCAGAGAAGGAATGGCAAGCTTATAGAGGCGGAGAATGTAGTATGATATTCCAGGATGCCTTAACAGCTTTAAATCCAACTATGAAAATAGGAATGCAAATAGCTGAGAATTTAATGATTCATAGAGGAATGAGTAAATCAGAGGCATTAGAAGAAGCAGTAAAAATGCTTACCCTGGTTGGTATACCAAACGCAGATAAAAGAATAAATCAATATCCTCATGAATTTTCAGGTGGTATGAGACAAAGAGCCATGATAGCTATAGCTCTTGCTTGTAATCCTAATATGTTAATAGCAGATGAACCTACTACAGCATTAGATGTTACAATACAAGCTCAGATAATAGATCTTATAAAAAATCTTCAGGAAAAGTTAGGAACTGCTGTAGTTCTTATAACTCATGACCTTGGAGTTGTTGCAGATTTATCTGATAGAATAGTTGTTATGTATGCAGGTAAGGTTGTAGAAAGAGGAAATTGTAATGATATATTCTATAGTCCTAAACATCCATATACATGGGCATTATTAAGAGCTGTACCAAGATTAGATTTAGGTAATAAAGAGAACCTTGTATCCATTCAAGGAACTCCACCAGACCTTATTGCTCCTCCTAAAGGATGTGGATTTGCTATGAGATGTACAAAATGTATGAAAATATGTCATGAACAGGAACCGCCTGTTTACGATTTTGAAGGTGAGCACAGTACAGCATGTTGGCTTTATCACCCAATGGCTCCAAAGGTGGATTTACCTTATGCAATTGGAGGTGAAGAATAATGTCAGATAACAAAAAAATAATAATGGAGGTTTCTAATTTAAAGAAACACTTTAATGTAGGTAAAAATGCTGTTCTTAAAGCAGTAGATGATGTATCATTTATAATAAGAGAGGGAGAAACTCTTGGTCTTGTTGGAGAATCAGGATGTGGAAAAACCACATGTGGTAGAACTGCTATAGGAATGTATAACAAAACTGAAGGACAGGTTTTATATAAGGGAAAAGATGTTCATAGTTTGAAGGGAAAAGAAAAGAAAGCCTTTTCTAAGGAAGTTCAAATAATATTCCAAGACCCTTATGCCTCCTTAAATCCAAGAATGACTGTTTCTGATATAATAGCAGAAGGTATAGATATCCATGGACTCGTAGCAAATTCTAAGGAAAGAATTGAAAAAGTAAATGAACTTTTATCCTTAGTTGGATTAAATAAAGAGCATGCTAGTAGATTTGTTCATGAATTTTCAGGAGGACAAAGGCAAAGAATAGGTATAGCAAGAGCCTTGGCAGTAGAACCTAATTTTATAATGTGTGATGAGCCTATTTCTGCTCTTGACGTGTCTATACAGGCTCAAGTAGTTAATCTTTTAATAAAACTACAAAGAGAAATGGGACTTACCTATCTTTTTATAGCTCATGACCTTTCAATGGTTAAGCATATATCTGATAGGGTTGCAGTTATGTATCTTGGAACTATGGCTGAACTTACAACCAGTGGAGAGCTTTATAAAAATCCGCTTCATCCATATACCCAGGCATTACTTTCAGCTATTCCAATACCTGATCCTAAGATAGAAAGAACAAGGAAGAGGATAATGCTTGAAGGAGATGTACCAAGCCCAATAAATCCTCCAGAAGGCTGTAGATTTAGAGGAAGATGTAAATATGCAAAGGATATTTGTAAGGAACAAAGGCCAATTCTTAAGGAAGTTGCCCCAGGACATTTTGTAGCTTGCCACTTATATTAATCATGTAAGGTATATTAAAGGTTTAGATGATTAATATTTAAAAATTAGGAGTAAGTTTATTTAAAGTTTACTTTAGAACAAAGGAGAGAAAATTATGAATAAGTCCTTATATATTATAAAAGATATAACTAAATCGATTTTAGCAGGAGTAATAATTTCTTTAGCTCTAATAGTTTTGTCAGGATTAATATCTATGATAATTAAAAAAGGTGATATAAAATCTGTACTTCAAATTATTAAAGGAACTTTATTCATAATAGGGTCCTTAGGACTTATAGTATCTTCAGGATTTATATTAAAAAAGGAATCAAGGAGACCATTAGATAATAAGGATTCATGGAAAGAACAGTTTAAAGTTCTATCCTTTGTAAAAGTATTTCTTATAATAGGGGTAATAATCTTATTATTTGGCAATATAATAGATGTAATAATATTCTACTTGTAAGATATTAGAGGTTGCTATATGCAACCTCTAATTTTTTATATAAACTTATGCTAAAAGTTATAGGGTTTTTGATTCAAAACTTATCTTATGCATTACTTAAGATCTAATGTTTTAAAGGATTTAAGTGCATATATAAGTTAAGATTCATATATATAGTTTTATGTTAAACCTTAAGTTAAACATAGATTAAAGAAAGGATATCATAAAGTGAAATTCATAATTATAACTTAAAAAATTAGCTATAAATCCTATGTATGTCTCTAACATAAAACCTTAGTTCCTTACTAAAAATCTTATAGGGTTTTAAGATAAGTCCTTTACTTATTCATTAAAAATATACCTTATTTATCTTACTTTAGGAATATGTATAAATTAATTTTAAAACTTAAAACCTTATATTGATTTATAATTTACTTAAATTCTTAAGTAAAGTAAATTACTATTAATACAATATGCATGGTGGGTGATTTTTATACTGTTAAGATTTACGTGTAAAAATTACTATGTATATACAGTTATTTTGTTTTTCTATAGGATAATATGTAGTTATTTGTATTTTCTATTATGATATAAGTATGAGTTCATGGTAAAATTGAAAGAAAAATATATATGCTTAAGGGGGCTAAACCATGAAAGGTAAAAAACTCCTATCTTTATTACTAGCAGCATCTTTGGTGACCTTAGTTGCTTGTGGAGGTAAAGATAAGGTAGAAAAAAGTGGTTCAAAAATTAAAGAAGGAGGAACTATAGTATTTGCAGCAGGTGGGGATCCAAGAGTTCTTAATCCTATGTATGGTAATGATAGAGTTACTATGACTATAAATAATGCATTATATTCTCCTTTATTTATTAAAGAAGATGGAAAATTTAAGTATTATTTAGGGGAGAATCTTGACATATCTAAAGACTTTTTAACATATACACTAAAGCTTAAAAAAGACTTAAAATGGCATGATGGAAAACCTATAACTTCAGATGATATAGTATTTACCCTAGATAAAATAATGGATAAGAGTCAGAACTCCCTTTTAAGAGGAAGTTTTGTAATAGATGGAACACCAGTAGAATATAAAAAAGTTGATGATTTAACTGTGGAATTTAAGCTTCCAAAGGTTTCAATGTCCTTTGATAGCTCTTTAGCAGGATTTTCACCTATTCCAAAACACATATTTGAGGGAGAAACTGATATAGCAAAGAGTAAGAAAAATGAATCTCCAATAGGTAGTGGTCCTTATAAATTTGAAGGAGCTAAGAAGGGAGAAAGCGTTACCTTAGCTAAAAATACTGATTATTTTGATGAAAAGCCACATATAGATAAGGTGGTTTACAGAGTACTTGCTGATGCTAACTCTTCAAATTCAGCATTATTAAATGGAGAGATTTCAGCTAAGTATCTAGAGCCAAAAGATGTAGATAAATTTAAAGAGAAGACAAATGTGGTAACCTTTAATGAAGGTATGGTTAATAATCTTATAATGAACTTTAATAATGATTTATTAAAGAAAAAAGAAGTAAGACAAGCTATAGCTTATGCCTTAGATAAAAATGAAATAATAAAGGGTGGATATTTATCTACTGAATTTGCAGAACCAGCATATTCAGCTATTGCACCAACTACTCAATATTATAGTAGCGATGTAGAAAAATATGATTTCAATTTAGACAAGGCTAAGGAGCTTATGAATAAAGCTGGAGTTAAGGAAGGAAAGTTAAAACTTGCCTTTATAAATGGAAAGAAGGATCAAGAAGCAGAAGCTTTAATAATGCAGCAGAAGCTTAAGGAAATAGGATTAGAAATAGAGTTTGTTCCTATGGAAAGAAACGCTTTCTATAAGCTTTTTGATAACCCTAAGGAGAATAAAACCTTTGATTTAGGATTTAATGGATATGTAATGGGGAATGATTCTAATGCTTATAAGTCTATCTTTAAGTCAGAGGATTCTAATAATATGTCAAACTATGTAAACAAGGAATTAGATGAGCTTTGGGAAAAGGCCAATGTGGAAACAGATGAAGTTAAGAGAGAGGCCTTATATAAAGATATTCAAAAGATAGTATCAGATGAGTTACCTATATATCCAATAGCTTATCCTAAGTCAGTAGTAGCTATAGATAAGAAAATAGGTGGAATAGAAGAGGCAAAACCTGCACCAATATTTATGTTTAGAGATTTATCAAAACTTTATTTCACAGAGTAAAATAAAGGAAGGAGCTTCTTTTAAGAGGCTCCTTCCTTTTAAATTATTATAAGGAGTAAATTATATGGGAAAGTATATTTTTAAAAGAATAGTTCAAACCATACCTATGCTTATAATTATATCCATAATATCTTTTGCCATAATAAAAATGGCACCAGGAGATCCAGTAAGATCATATGTAACTCCTGACATGAAAGCTGAGGATATAGAAAGGGTAAGAGAAAACCTTGGACTTAATAAACCGGTACATATACAGTATCTATCATGGCTTAAGAAAACAGTAAAAGGGGATTTTGGATATTCTCTTATAAACTATAGACCGGTAGCAAAGGAAATAAGTGAAAGAGTACCTGCTACATTACTTTTAATGGGAGCCTCACTATTTCTTGCCTTAATTCTTGGAATTACTTTTGGACTTATAAGTGCATTTTATCATAATAAGATAATTGATAAGGTAATATCTATAATAACATATATAGGAATATCCATACCTTCATTTTGGTTTGCAATGGTACTTATAGTAGTATTTTCAGTGAAACTAAATTTACTTCCAAGTGTTGGTATGCATAGTGTAGGAGAAGATTCTTTCTTAGATGTGTTAAAACATACTATAATGCCAACCTTGGTATTAAGTTTCTATAATACCTCTGTTATATCAAGATATCTTAGAAGTAGTACCATAAAAGAAATGAAAGAGGATTATGTAAGAACAGCTAAAGGAAAAGGTCTTTCTTCAAGAGTAATATTTTTAAAACATATTTTAAGAAATTCAATGTTACCTATAATAACTATATTAGGAATGTCTCTTCCAGATTTAGTTACTGGCGCCTTTATTACAGAAACCATTTTTGGATGGCCTGGTATGGGAAGGCTTGGTATACAAGCTATTTTCAGCTTTGATTATCCTATAATAATGGCAATAACTATGATTTCTTCACTACTTCTTATAGTAGGTAACTTAATATCAGATATTTTATATGGAATAGTAGATCCTAGAATTAAGGTGGTGTAATAATGGGAAGTAAAGTATTTAAAGCATTAAAAAAGGACAAACTTTCAATGATGAGCTTAGGTATAATTATAGTGCTTTGTGTAATGAGTTTATTTGCATTTTTATCTCCCTATGATCCTAATTCTATAGACATAGGTAATAAGCTTCAACCTCCAAGCTTAAAGCATATTTTTGGTACAGATGATATGGGACGTGATTACTTTACAAGAGCTTTATATGGAGGAAGAGTTTCCCTTATGGTTGGATTTTCTTCAATGATAATTTCTAGTGTTCTTGGAACTTTAATTGGAGCTATTAGTGGATATGTAGGAGGAGTAGTTGATAGCTTATTTATGAGAACCATAGATGTTCTTATGAGTATACCTAGCTTCTTTTTAATCCTTACATTAAATGTATATTTAAAACCAGGTATAAGTACCATAATTGTAATAATCGCCATATTTAGTTGGATGGGGATAGCACGTATTATAAGGGGGGAAACCTTATCTATAAAGGAAAGGGAATATGTAACCTGTGCCATAGCCCAGGGGATAAAACCTAAAAACATTATTATAAGACATATAATACCTAATGTACTTCCAAGTGTAATTGTTGCATCTAGTATAAATGTAGCAGGAGCTATACTTATGGAATCATCATTAAGTTTTTTAGGTTTAGGAATACAAGCCCCTAGCGCATCTTGGGGAAGTATGCTTCAAAATGCTCAAGGATATATGATGGACATACCTTCCTTAGCTATATTTCCGGGACTCTTAATTTTACTTACAGTTTTAAGTTTTAATATTTTAGGAGATATGCTTAGGGATGTATTACAAGGAAAATAAGTAATATAGAAGTTTGTATATTTTTATTTAGGAATATAATTTACTTAGAATAAAAACATATTTAGTAAAGCAGATATGTATAAAACATATGGTTAAAGGGTTAGTATTTTTTTAAATGAAATTTAATTTAGTAAATAACTTATTTAAGATAAATTGAAAATGAACTATTTTTTATACTTTAATTAATGATGATAGAGATAGTAAAATTGTAAAGTCATAGGATAAATTGAACTAACGTTATAATGAAAAGGTAGGAAGTTTTATGAAAAAAACACTTGTAGAATTTAAGAATTTAAAAACTTATTTCTATACAGAAGAAGGGGTTGTAAAAGCTGTAGATGATGTAAGTTTTAAGATAAACCAAGGAGAAACTATTGGAATAGTAGGGGAATCAGGATGTGGTAAGTCCGTAACAGCTATGTCTCTTATGAGACTTATTCCAAATCCACCTGGAAAAATAGTAGGTGGAGATATAATATTTGAAAATGAAAGCCTTCTTTCTTTAAGTGAAGAAAAAATGAGAGAAATAAGAGGAAATAAAATATCTGTTATATTTCAGGAGCCTATGACATCATTAAATCCAGTTTATACTGTTGGATATCAGATAAGTGAAGCTATAATACTTCATCAAAAGTTATCTAAGGCAGAGGCAAGAAATAAGGCTATAGAAATGATAAAGTTGGTTGGAATACCTAGATCAGAAGAGATTGTAGATGCCTATCCTCATGAATTATCCGGGGGAATGAGACAAAGGATAATGATTGCTATGGCTCTTTCTTGCAATCCTAAACTTTTAGTTGCAGATGAGCCTACTACAGCATTAGATGTAACTATACAAGCACAAATATTAGATCTTATGAGAAGTTTAAAGGAAGAGTTTAATACATCCATAATGCTTATAACTCATGATCTTGGGGTAGTAGCAGAAATGTGTGATCATGTTGTTGTTATGTATGCTGGTAAAATAGTTGAGGAAGGAGAGGTTAAAGAACTTTTTAAAAATCCTCTTCACCCTTACACTAAAGGACTTTTAAATTCTAAGCCTTCACTAACTGGTAAAAATAATAATAAACTATACTCTATACCAGGACAGGTTCCAAATCCAGTTAACATGCCAAATCACTGTTATTTTTATGATAGGTGTGAATATGCTAGTGAGGAATGTAAAAAAGGAATACCTAACCTTAAAAATATTAAAGAAGATCATAGGGTGGCTTGTATCCTTTATAAGGAGGAACAATAATGGCAGAAGAATTATTAAAGGTTGAGAATTTAAAAAAGTATTTTCCTATAAAGTCTGGACTACTTCAAAAAACCACAGGAAATGTAAAGGCAGTAGATGATATATCCTTTATAATAAATAAAGGGGAGACCTTTGGACTGGTTGGAGAATCAGGATGTGGTAAGTCAACTACAGGAAGAACCATTCTAAGACTTCATGAAAAAACAGAAGGAAATGTAGAGTTTAAAGGAATAAAAATTCATGATCTTAAAAGGGAAGAACTAAGAAAATTAAGACCGAAGATGCAGATGATTTTCCAAGATCCTTATAGTTCCCTTAATCCGAGAATGACTGTTGGGCAAATTATTGGAGAAGCATTAATAGAACATAAACTTGTCTCTAAATTAGATGCAAAAGATAAGGTTTTAGAGGTTATGGATCTTTGTGGACTTGCACCCTATCATATAAAAAGATATCCTCATGAATTTTCAGGAGGACAAAGACAGAGAATAGGCATTGCAAGGGCTTTAGCATTAAATCCAGAGTTTATAGTTGCAGATGAGCCAGTTTCAGCTCTAGATGTATCTATACAATCTCAAATAATAAATCTTTTAATAGAATCTCAAGAGAAGTATGAATTATCTTATTTATTTATCTCTCATGATTTGAGTGTTGTAAAGCATATATGCCATAAGGTAGGAGTTATGTATCTTGGATCCTTAATAGAGTTTGCGGATAAGGATGGCTTGTATAAAAATCCACTTCATCCTTATACTAAGGCATTGCTTTCAGCAGTACCTATACCAGACCCAACAATAAAAAGAGAGAGGATAATATTAAAAGGTGATATTCCATCTCCTGCAAATCCACCTAAGGGATGTAAATTCCATACTAGGTGTCCTTATGCAAAACCTATATGTAGGGAAGCAGTACCAATCTATAAAAAAGTAGATAGTAATCATTATGTGGCTTGCCATCTTTATTAAAATAAGCTATGGAGCAAAGTGTTTATTTTGCTCCATAGCTTATTTCATGTTTCCAATCCTTTAAGCCTTTAGATATATGATAGATATTAGAAAATCCATTAGAAGATAGGATATTCACTGCAATAAGACTACGACTCCCAGAAGCACAATGAACAATTATAGGCATATCTTTGAAGCTATAAAGGGAATCTAAGTTATTCATAAGAGATCTTACTTCAATATTTAAGGCATTTGGTATATGGCCATGAATATACTCATCTTTAGTTCTAACATCTAGTATAATAGCCTTTTGGTTAGTTTTTAATAGGTCAAATGCTTCTTCACCTGTTACATTTTTTACATTTTTGTTTTTAAGATTATTTATTAAATTATAAGGTATCATTTAAGATATCCTCCTTAAAAGTATAATATATAATATGTGTAATTATAAGTTATGTATACTAAATATATAGGATTTTACATTTTACATGGAAATCTTTAATTATAATAGAAGATATTAAAATCGTAGGAATATATGAATAAAAAAGGATTTAATAGAAATCCATATTTATAATCTATTGAATAAAATAAATTATATGGTGAAACGTGTATTAAATTTTAACTTAATATTAGAAGCTTAAATTGAAAATATAATATAAAGATAACATTAAAGGAGGGTTATGAAAATGGATAAGTATTTTACAGCATATACATATATAGCACATAAGGATAAAGTGTTATTGCATTTACATAAAAGGCATAAAATAATTCTACCTGTAGGGGACATATTAAAAATCATGTAAAAAGACACTATTTATAAATTTAAAATAAATAGTGTCTTTCTTATTTAATTGATAATTAATGAGTAAAGCTTAAATTTATAATTATAATTATCTAAATATTATCCTAAGATAAATTTTATGAACATCCAGTAGTAGATCCACAATCTAGACAAACCATACAGGTACCGTTTCTAACCATTCTTGTAGAAGAACAGGTAGAGCATGTGCTACCATAAACTCTTTCACCTTCATGGCTTTCTTTTTCTTCTATTTTGTCAGTGGTTACTGCTGTTTGAGCTTTTAATAAATCTGGAGCTTCAGTAATAGCTACTTGAACTTCAGGTTTAACTTGGCATCTTGAGAAATCTCCAAGCTCTATATCTATTATCTTACTTATTAAATCAGATATAGAGGAAACATACTTAATGTAAGGATGTTTTTGAACAAAGCCATAAGGTTCATATTTTTGTCCTCTAAGCATTTTAGATATATCCTCTGATGGTACATGATACTGAAGCATAACAGATATAGACTTTGATAATGAATTTAGAAGACCTGTAATTATTGTACCTTCTCTATCTGTTGTAATATATATTTCACATATTTCACCCTTCTCATTTCTATTAACAGTAGTATAGATTTTAACGTCTTCTATTTGAGCAGGATGAGTAGTTCCATATCTAATTCCTTGAGGCTTTTCACGTCTTGATGTATTTAAGGAAGCCTTCATTTCAGTAGCTTCATTAAGTAAGGCATCATAAGTTAAGTCTTTAAGAGTTACTCCCTTTGAGGAATCAAGAGTGTTATTTAAAGGTTGACTATACTTAGATCCATCTCTATATAAAGATATTCCTTTAACACCTAACTTCCAAGAATCTAAAACTATATCCTTAAAATCTTTAACAGTTGCAGTCTTTGGAAGATTAACTGTTTTTGATATTGCACCAGATATTAAAGGAGTTATAGCTGCCACCATTTTGACATGACCTAGAGGAGCTATATATCTTTCTCCACTTCCACAAACATTTGCTGTATCAAAGATTTTAAGATGTTCAGCATTTAAGTGAGGAGCACCTTCTATCTTACCATCTAGTATCTTTTCATATTCAAAGCCATCAGCCTGAACCTTTTCTTTTCTCATTATATAGTCAAGGATATCCTTTATTTCATTATCCCTATATCCAAGATTTTTTAAGGATAGTTCAATTATAGGATTACTTAAAGTCATGTATCCGCCACCAGATAATTTCTTGTATACTATATGGCTAAAGAATGGTTCAATAGAAGTTGCAGCACAGTCCATAGCAAAGGAAATAGTTCCTGTTGGAGCTATAACAGATACTTGAGCATTTCTAAATCCATGATTTTCTCCACCTTCTATGGCTAAAGACCAAACTTTCTTTAGAGTATCACTTAAGTCCTTAGAGTTTAATAATCTAAGTCTTTCATGATTAACCTTTAATGGAGTATAATTTAAATCTTCAAAGGATGAGTTGATAGAACCGGCAACTCTTCCATGATTTCTTATAACCTTTAACATATGATCTTTATTTATATTAAACTTTTCAAAGGTTCCAACTTCCTTAGCCATTAGGGAAGAAATATAGTAAGAGTAACCAGTAAGAGTACCTATTAATGCGGAGGCAAGAGTTCTTGCTTCCTCTGAATCATAAGGAAGTCCCATAGCCATAAATAAAGAAGCTATATTAGCAATTCCAAGTCCAGTAGTCCTAAATAGATGAGTTCTTCTTGCTATATCTTCTGTTGGAAATTGACCGAAGGTTATTGAAGCTTCTAGAAGAAGTTGATTTAAAGCAATTATATGAAGATATCCTTCAAGATCAAAAGTTTTCTTTTCATCATCATAGAATTTATATATATTTATAGAACTTAAGTTACAAGAAGTATTATCAAGGAAAGCATATTCGCCGCAAGGGTTTGTAGAGTTAAGTCTATTATATGTAGCTCCTACATTGCCATCCTCTCCGCCAGGACAAGTGTGCCAAGCATTAAATGTATCATTAAATTGTGGTGCAGGGTCTGCACATTTCCAAGCCGCTTCATTGAACATATTCCAAAGGTCATTAACCTTAACTTCTTTGTTAACACTAGAATCAACTCTTCCTTTTAACTCTAGAGTCTCTTCGGAATTATTATTAAGGTTATTAACTTTATTCATAAATTCATCAGAAAGTCTTATGGAGTTATTAGAGTTTTGTCCTGATACTGTAGAATAAGCTTCTCCATCTAAATCAGCGTCATAGCCCATTTTAGCAAGGGCACGAACCTTATCTTCTTCCTTTGCCTTCCAAGTTATAAATTCTTCTACTTCAGGATGATCTATATCAAGACATACCATTTTAGCTGCACGTCTAGTAGTACCACCAGATTTTATGGCTCCTGCATTTCTATCAAAGCCTTTTAAAAAGCTCATAAGTCCAGAAGAAATTCCGCCACCAGATAACTTTTCTCCTTCAGCTCTTAAAGTGGAGAAGTTAGTTCCAGTACCAGAACCTCCTTTAAATAGCTTAGTTTCAGTTATATATTGATCTGATATGGAGTGTTTTCCAAGAAGCTTATCTTCAATAGATACTATAAAGCAAGCAGAAGCTTGAGTTCTTGTGTAAGCATCCTTAGATTCTACTACTTTACCTTGTTTTTCATCATAGTAAAAACTTCCTTGAGGTGAGCCTTTTATGCCGTAACTTAAGGCAAGACCAGTGTTAAACCATTGAGGAGAGTTTGGAGCGTACATTTGATTAAGTAAGGCAAAAACAAGTTCATCATAGAAGATATTTCCTTCTTCTTCAGTTTTTATAAGTTTTTCCTCTACTAAAGCTTCACGCCAGAAATTAACCATTCTATGGGCAACTTGTTTCATACTTGTTTCATACCCATTGCTATGTGGAACTCCAGCTTTCCTAAAGTATTTAGATGCTATTATGTCACAAGCATTTTGAGAGTAGTGAACAGGAAACTCCAAATCCTTCATATCTGTGAGTACTTTTCCGCTTTTATGATCCTTTATAAGTACATCTATCTTTTTCCATTTAAATAAGTCATAGACTGTTTTCTTTTTATTATTTTCTAATTCCTTTGTGTAATACCTTTTAAATACGTCTTTTATGGACTTCATTATAGTAAAGCACCCCCGATAATTTATAATTAATTTGTGTTTATTTTCCTCATAAACCATAAAATGAAACAATATATAGTGGTTTTATTAAAATGAAACACTATATATTGTTTAGAACAATGTATATTATACTTTATAGGTGTAGATTAAGCAACGAACTTTAGCTTCAAATAATTAACTTATAATACCTTAAAATTAAAAAATCTTTTAATAGCTAATTTTTTCATAGATATGTAAGAGTTTCTTCAATTGGTTCTTTATTATTTTATCCAAAATCTAAAATTATATTAAAAGAAACTAAGGTATTATTATCACATTCTATGTGGTAATATATATAATAGTATTTAAAGTTATACTAAGGAGTGAGTAGTTTGATATTAAAATTCCAAGGGAAAGAACCTAATATACATAAGAGTTGTTTTGTAGCACCTAGTGCAGATATAATAGGAGAGGTTACTCTTAATGAAAATGTAAACGTGTGGTTTGGAACAGTTATAAGAGCTGATGGAAATGCTATAAGAATTGGAAAAAATACAAATATACAAGATAATTCTGTAATTCATATTGCAGGAGAAAATATAGATACAGAAATAGGAGATAATGTAACCATAGGGCATAGAGCAATAGTTCATGGATGTACAGTTGGAGATAACTGCCTTATAGGTATGGGAGCTATTATATTAAACAGAGCAGAGATAGGAGAGAATACAATAATAGGGGCAGGATCTTTAGTAACAGAAGGAAAGAAAATACCATCTGGTGTACTATGTTTAGGATCTCCAGCAAAGGTTGTACGTGAACTTACAAAAGAGGAAATAGAAAATTTAAAACACCATGCCCAATTGTATGTAGAACTTTCAAACAACTATAAATAATATTTAGGAGGAAAAAATGATTAAATTAGGACAATTTAATAAATTAAAAGTAGTTAGAATAGCTGAATTTGGATATTATCTTAGTGGGGATACTGAGAGTACTAGTGATGATATACTTCTTCCAATAAGGAGTGCCTTAGGAAAAGAATTTAATGTAGATGATGAGGTAGAAGCTTTTATATATAGGGACTCAAAGGATAGGTTAATAGCTACATTAAAAACTCCTCTTGCAACAGTAGGAGAGTTAGCATATTTAAAGGTTGTATCCACTGGGGATTTTGGTGCCTTTGTAGATTTTGGATTAGAGCGTGATATATTAGTTCCTTTTAAAGAGCAAAGATACACCCTTGAAAAAGGATACAGTTACCTTTTATATATTTATGTAGATAAAAGTGGAAGACTAGCTGCCACTACAAATATTGAATCCTTCCTAGAAGAGAATAATGACTATGCTATTGGAGAAGAAACTTATGGTATAGTATATGAGGTTCAAAAATGTGGAAACCTATTAGTTGCAGTAGAAGGAAAATATAAAGGAATAGTTCTAAAAAGTGAGTACTATAACTATGTACATATTGGGGAAGAATTAAAACTTACAGTTAAGAAGTTTTATGAGGATGAAAGAATTGGACTTACTACAAGAGGAAGAAAATTAGAGGAAAGAGATATAATACAAGAGAGAATACTAAATTATCTAAGAGATAATGGTGGACATATGGAGTTTAATGATAAGTCTTCCTCAGATGATATTAGAAAAACTTTTAATACCTCCAAGAATTATTTTAAAATAGCTTTAGGTGGACTTATGAAGAAGAAATTAATAACTCAAGATGACAATGGAACTACTCTTAAAAAATAAGACATGGTAAAATGAAGCTTTTAGAAGTTTATGCTAAAAAATCAAGCCGTTTTACAATTTACTTATAATAAAAAAATAATATAAAAAGCACTAGAGATTTTAAAGTCTTTAGTGCTTTTGTATGTTTAGCATAATTAATGTTTTCTATATAGAAGAAATTTATTAATAAGATAGTTTAAGGATATTATATGTATTTTATTAGAATAATAAGAAATGTAAATATCTATAGTATAAATAAGGAGGCACATATGAAAAGATTCATATTTTTATTAACTTTTTTCATATGTACTATTATAGGTACATATGAAGTTTTGGCTTTTGAGAGAGTTCATATATTAAATACTAAACAAAGTGATTGTATCTTAGTAGAGGGAGAGGAGGGGGCTTTTTTAATAGACTGTGGATGGGAAAGTCATGAAGGATATATAAAAGATTATTTAGTTAATAAGGGCATAAAGAAACTTGATTTTATAATCTTAACTCACTATCATGATGACCATAGAGGGGGAATAAAGTCTTTATGTAAGGAATTTCATGTAGATAAGGTATATATGTCACCACATAAGAATTTATATAGAGATGACTTACATGAATATTTTACACATAACAATGTAGGGGTGGATTATATAAAGGCAGGGTGGACACTAAATTCTAAGGATATGTCTTTAAGAGCCATAGGACCTGTAAAAGTAGATAAGAAAATAGAAAATAATAATTCTATAGCAATTTCTGCTAATATAGATGGAATCAAGTATTTATTTATGGGAGATGCAGAAAAAGAAGAAGAAGAAGATATGGTTAAAAATAATTTAGTTCCTAATTGTGATGTATTAAAGGTAGCCCACCATGGGTTAAATACAAGTTCTATAGAAAAATTCTTAGAAAAGGCAAAGCCTCAAATTTCAATAATAACTACTGATGGAGAAGAAAGTCCAGAAAAGGAAATTATTCATAGATTAAATAAAATAAATAGTAAAATTTTTATGACTCATAAGAATGAGGATATAATAATAGGTAGAAATAAGAACACAAAAGAGTTTGAAATATTAGTAAATCCTATGGTAGAATAATTTTATCTAATAGGTGTTATCATGATTAATATTGGTTTTTGGTATAATAAAACTAATATTAATAGAGAGGTTTATAAGAAATTTTAACACTTAGCTTTGAAGATATAAGGATAAATTTATATAAAAAATAGGGGGAGAAACATGGTTAATTTGCAAGGAATTAAGAATTTTACTAAAGAAGAGAAACTAAAGTATATGGTTATTCTTGCTGAAGGACAATTAAGCTCTGAAAAGAATTTCATCTCAAATCTTTCAAATTTATCTTCCATAATAAATGCTTGTATAGAGGACTGTAACTGGGTTGGGTTTTATTTAATGGAGGATGGGGAACTTGTTGTTGGACCATTTCAGGGACTCCCAGCTTGTAATAGAATACAAATAGGGAAGGGAGTCTGTGGAACATCTGTATTAGAGGATAAGGTTATAAGAGTTGAAGATGTTCATAATTTTGCTGGTCACATAGCTTGTGATTCAGCATCTAGATCCGAAATAGTTATACCTATTAAAAGTCATGGAAAAACTATAGGAGTCTTAGATATTGATAGCCCAAGTATAGGAAGATTTTCTGAAATTGAGGAGAACTACCTTTTAAAGGTTGTAGAAAAAATAGAAAAATATATAGATTAATATAATATACTATACTAGTTAAGAAGACATAAGTTTTATAAATCATAGGGTTAGTTAATAAAACTATGATTTATTATGAAAGTATTTAAACAACTTACATTTCATTGATTAATGACTAAATAAGTTTCAAAGGAATCTAATGTAGTTTTAATATTACAACTTATATATATTAATCTTATATATCCTAATTAAATAAAGATTATTGAACTATATTATAAAAGGAAAAGATAAAACACTATTTGGTTTAGTAAAGTACAATAGACCAAATAGTGTTTTTATTTATCTTATACTTTAGTATATAAAGAATAATACAGTATAAGGTGCATTTATCTTATGGCTATGAACTTTTAACAACCTATCCGTATGCACAGTGGGGAGAATAGTTGCTGAGCCAATAGATTAACCCATCTAACCTTTAGGTGGTGGAAAGAACACCACCTGAAGGAAGATGCGGATTTATTTATTTTTAGCTCTTATGAAAATTTTAATTATTTCGTTAGCTACAAGTGGAACTATAGATAGTAAGCTAACAGTAAGCCAATCATTTAGTGTTAAGTCATAAACACCAAAGGTATTAGCTAAAAATGGAACAGTTATTATAATATCTTGAAGGAAGATACCAAAAACTATGGACAAGATAAGGAATTTATTTGAGAATAATCCAACTGTAAATATAGATTTTCTGTCATGTCTCATATTTAAAGAATGAATTAGTTGAGACACACTTAAAACCACAAAAGCCATAGTTTGAGCATGAGTTACATTATCATATTTATTAAGTCCTATTCTAAAGGCAATAAGTGTTAGTATTCCAATTAAAGCTCCATTAAAGATAAGAGAAAGTCCACCCTTTTTAAGGATATTCTCCTTAGGATCTCTTGGGTGGTAATTCATAACATCACTATCACCAGGATCTATACCTAAGGATAAAGCAGGAAGTGTATCTGTTATTAAATTCACCCATAGTATATGAATAGGCTTTAAAGGGGTAGCCCAATTTAAAAGTATAGCTACAAATAAGGCAACTATTTCTCCAAGATTACAAGAGAGTAAAAACATTACAGACTTTTTAATATTATTAAAAATATTTCTTCCCTCTTCTATGGCTGATATTATAGTAGAAAAGTTATCATCAGTTAAAACCATATCAGCAGCACCTTTTGCTACATCAGTACCAGTTATACCCATGGCAACACCAATATCAGCAGCTTTTAGAGAAGGGGCATCATTAACTCCATCTCCAGTCATTGAAACTATATTTCCATTAGCTTTGAAAGCTTTAACTATTTTAACCTTATGCTCAGGGGATACTCTAGCAAAAACCTTTAAAGAAGATATTTTATTTTTTAATTCTTCCTCAGAGAAGTTATCTAAATCAGCTCCAGACATACATTGATCTAAATCACTTGCAATACCAAGTTCTTTAGCTATAGCAAAGGCTGTATTTTTATGATCTCCTGTTATCATTACAGTGCTTATACCAGCTTTCTTGCAAAGGGATATGGAGTCTTTAACCTCAAGTCTTGGAGGATCTATCATTCCAACCATACCAATTAGAATTAAGTCTTTTTCTAAATCTTCTAAATTAACATTATGAGATTCTATATCTTTAAAGGCAGCTCCTAAAACCCTTAAAGCATCATTGGACATCTGGTTGGAGGAAGCCATAATAGTGTTTTTTAACTCTTCAGTAAGAGGGAGGATTTCTCCATTCACATAAACAGCCTTTGAAATTTTTAATATATTATCTATGGCACCTTTAGTAAAGACTCTAAAGGATTCATTATATTTATTTACTGTAGTCATAAGTTTTCTATCAGAGTCAAAGGGGATTTCATTAACTCTTTTATTAGAGACTTCTAAATCATCCTTAGATAAATTGAATTTTATACCAGCCTCAAGAAGAGCTATTTCTGTAGGATCCCCTGTGGAGTTGTTACTTGAATAAGTAGCATCATTACAAAGAATTAAGTTTTCAAGAAGTAATTTTTCTGTAGAGTCAGATACATTAAAGTTTTCAATGTTATTTAACTTAGAGTTTGTGTAAAACTTTGTAACTGTCATTTTATTTTGAGTTAAGGTACCTGTTTTATCAGAACATACAATATTTACAGAGCCTAATGTTTCTACTGCAGGTAGCTTTCTAACAATAGCATTTTCCTTAATCATCCTTTGGACGCCCATAGCAAGAACAATAGCAACTACTGCAGGAAGTCCCTCAGGAATTGCAGCTACAGCAAGGCTTATAGAGGTTAAGAGCATTTCAAATAGAGGTCTCTTTTGAAAAAGAGAAATTATAAAAATAATTCCACATATTATTAAGGCACCTAAACCTAATACCTTTCCAAGTTCCTCTAATTTTTTTTGAAGAGGGGTCATTTCATTTTCTTCATTTTCTAGCATTTTTGCAATTTTACCTATTTCAGTTTCCATGGCAGTTGCAACTACAATACCAATACCACGTCCATAGGTGGCAAGGGTAGAGGTGAAGGCCATATTTTTTTGATCTCCTAAAGGAACTTTTTCTTCTACTATAGTATCATTGAATTTGTCAGAGGGTACAGATTCACCAGTTAATGCTGATTCTTCGATTTTTAAATTTGCACTTTGTATTAATCTTAAATCAGCAGGGATATACCTACCAGCATCAAGAACTACTATATCCCCAGGAACTACATCCTCAGAGGAAATTTCTATAGTAACCTTATCCCTTATAACTAAGGCTTTAGGTGATGAAAGTTTTTTTAAAGCTTCAAGGGCCTTTTCAGCTTTAGATTCTTGAGCCACTCCGATTATGGCATTGAGCATTACAACTAAAACTATTATAATTGCTTCGTTAAAGTCTCCCATAATAGCAGATATAACTGCTGCTCCTAAAAGTATATAAATCATTGTATCCTTTAGCTGAGCAAGTAGCATCTGAATTACTGACTTCTTTTTCTTAGTGATTAATTTGTTTTTACCATACTTTTCTAGACGTTTTTTTGCTTCTTCAGAGGTTAAGCCGTTTACAGCATCACTTTGAAAATGACTTATTACCTCGTCAGTGTTTTGGTTAAACCACATACATAATACCTCCCATTGAATTAACATACTTTTTATAACGTTAAACTTAATTCAGGTGGAGCTGTGCCCCAGATGAATTGAAGATGAAACAGTATTTAAGCTTTACAATCTTTATATTGGTCTTTAAAAGTATATATTGGGAATTGTAAAGTTTCTTAATAAACTTATTATTTCCTAATTAAATTTATATATAATATAACTAGACATAAAGGTTTTAGGTCAAGGTGTTAAAATTAAGTAATTAATAATTTTAAATAGGATTTAATTAATATCAATAGATAATAAATATAAGTAGGAGAAAGTTATAAAAAGTTTAGGTTTTAAATCCTATAAAAAGTATTATAAACTTTCAACTATTAGATAAAATAAAGACTTATGCATAATGTATGAGAACACATTATACATAAGTCTTACTATTTAATGCAAAGCCAGATGATAAACATCGGTTGTTGACTATGCAGCAGAGAATCTGCCAGTTACTCCCTTATGTGTTGTAAAAAAATGCTATTTACAATATTATACATGATTTCCTTAAATATAGTCAATGATTTAAAAGATGATTAATATTAAAAACTATAGAGAATTACTCCAAGTAAGGCAGCTATAACTATAACTAATATTGGGTGTATCTTGGTCTTAAAACTTATTAAAGCAATAATAACTGCAATTAATATTCCTTTGAAATCTACAAAGGCTTCTTTAGCTAAGGAGATAAAAGCAGAAATTATAAGTCCTATTAGTGCAGGTTTCATACCAGTTAATACAGATTTTAATATTATAGAATCTTTGAATTTTATAACATAGTGGGTAGCTATTGACACAATTATAAAAGAAAAGAAAACTACACCAAGGGTAGCAAATATACTTCCCATAACTCCTGCAATTTTATATCCCACAAAGGTAGCGGAATTAATAGCTATTGGACCAGGAGTCATTTGAGATATTCCTATTATATCTATAAACTCAGAATAGGTAATCCATCCATTGGAGGTAACGATTTCTCTTTCAATCATTGGAAGCATTGCATAACCTCCACCAAAGCTAAACATTCCTATTTTTAAGAAGGTTAAGAATAATTTTATTAATATCAAAGCTATTTCACCTTCTTCCTTAAGAATATAGCTCCATATAAAGCGGAAGCTACAATAATTATAAGTGGATGAACTTTAAAGAATGATATAAGTACTATGGTTAGTATAAGAATTATTCCATTTATTATATTTCTATCTACAGATTTTGATAGGCTTTTAACAGCTATTAGAACTAGAATAGGTACTGCAGCGGTTATTCCCTTAAATCCTCTATCAATCCATAAATTATTTCTAAAATTCATAAAAAATGTAGCAACTAAAATTATTATAAAAAAGGATGGTAGAATAGAGCCTAAAAGAGCCGCTATTGCTCCTATAAAACCACCTATTTTATACCCTATAAATATGGAACTATTTACAGCTAAAGCTCCAGGGAAACTTTGGCTTATGGCAATAATATCACTAAACTCTTCTTTACTTATCCATTGTTTTGATCTTACAACTTCTTCCTCAATCAAAGGAATCATTGCATAACCTCCACCAAAGGTAAAAGCACCAATTTTAAAGAAACTAAAAAACATAGTAAAAATCTTATTCATTTTACCCCTCCTATAGCCTTTATTATAAATAGAACTTAAAACAATTTCAAATTAATCGAATATTATAATAAGAGTATTTATAGTTTTTTTCATAATATACTTAAAGTAGAATACTTTTTAGGGTATAATAAGAGATAATTATTAATCCACTATAAGCTAAAAGGGGAGAAGGGTATGGAAATTTCAAGAGTTAGAAAGGGGTCTTCCTTAACCTCAGAAAGAAAAAAGGTAGATCTAAAAAAAGATTTTTCCCAAAGTTTTAATTTTGCTAAGGAAAGAAAGAGTGAAGAAGAATTAAAGAAAATGCTAGAAGATATAAATAAAAGAGGTAATAGGCTTGCCATTACTAAGTGTTTTGCAGATGTTAGGGTTTACAAAAACCTAATTAGAGATTATTTAAAAACAGTTTTAAATCATATGTATTCAATAAAAAAGGATATAAGCTTTTGGCAAACTCAATATTTTGTTACAGTAGATATTATAGACCAAAAACTAGAAGAGCTTACTAATATGATAATGGAAGGTGAAAAAGAAAACATTTCTGTAGCATCTACCATAGATGAGATTCAAGGTCTTATAGTAGATATATATAAGTAAAAAGTAGACTTATACAAAATGTTATGTTAAACATTTTTATAGACATTAAATAAATTACTTTTTATATATAAACTTCTCTATTATAGTTAGTTGTGATATTAAAAATGTATTAGATTTAGCTAAAACTTATTGATTCATAAAGAAGAGGAATGTAAATTATTTTATAAAATAAAAAAATATATATTAATACATATAAGAAAATAGGTTTTACCATTAACAACTTTTAAAGTCTTAATGGTAAAACCTATTTTAATATAATACTTAACAAAAATTATTTAAATTAGTCTAAGAAACTCCCATAACTAGCATCTGACGGCATTCTAAGATCTCCTCTTGGAGAAAGACTTATAGAACCGACCTTAGGACCATCAGGAAGAGTAGAGCGTTTAAATTGTTGAGTGAAAAATCTTTTAATAAATAGATTAAGCCATTTTTCTAAAATCTCTTCAGGATAATCTCCTTTAAATGCTTCCTTTGAAAGGAAAAGAAGTTTTTCATAAGAAGCTCCTTGTTTTATAAAGTGATATAGGAAAAAGTCATGAATCTCATAAGGTCCAACTATATCCTCAGTTTTTTGAGATATTTCACCATTTTTATCCTTTGGAAGAAGTTCAGGGCTTACAGGGGTTTCTAATATGTCTGTAAGAATCTTTGATATTCTATCCTGAGCCTCTTGTTCTGCCACATATCCCACGAGGTATTTAACAAGGGTTTTTGGAATAGAAGAGTTTACAGAATACATAGACATATGATCTCCATTAAAGGTACACCAACCTAATGCAAGTTCAGATAAATCCCCAGTTCCTATTAATAATCCACCTTCCTTATTAGCTAGATCCATAAGGATTTGAGTTCTTTCTCTAGCCTGAACATTTTCATAGGTCACATCATGTTTCTCTACAGGATGATTTATATCTTTAAAATGTTGTAGACAGGCAGCTACAATATTTATCTCCCTAAAGTTAGTATTAAGCTCCTTGCAAAGGGATACAGAGTTATTATAGGTTCTATCTGTAGTTCCAAAGCCTGGCATAGTTATAGTTACTATGTTTTCTCTAGGTATATTTAGCATGTCAAAAGTTTTTACTATAACAAGGAGAGCAAGGGTTGAATCTAAGCCACCAGATATACCTATAACAGCCTTTTTAATATTAGTATGTTCTAAGCGTTTTGCTAAGGCAGAGGTTTGAATATTAAAGATTTCCTTGCATCTAACTTCTCTTTCCTTAGGGTTATTAGGTACAAAAGGATGTTTATCTATATACCTATCAAAAATGCCATAGTCATTAAACTTAAACTTAAATTTAACTTCCATAGGTTTTAAACATGAATTTTTTAAACTATCCCTAAAGCTTATATTTTTGTTTCTTTCTGCATTAAGTCTATCGATATCTATTATTGATGAAATAACTTGATTTTCTCTTTGGAATCTTTCATTTTCTTTTAATGTAGTTCCATTCTCTGATATTCTTAAATCACCACTAAAAAGTAAGTCAGTGGAAGACTCGTGAACTCCAGAAGAGGCATATATATAAGAACTCATAGTTCTTGCACTTTGATTTTCTATAAGGCTTTTTCTATAAGAGTTTTTGCTAACAAGTTCATTAGACGCAGAAAGGTTTCCTATAATGTTAGCCCCCATTAAAGAAAGGTATGAACTTGGAGGAATTGTAACCCAAAGATCCTCACAGATTTCAAAACCTAATTTTACATTTCCAGATGAGAAAATAAGATTTGTTCCAAAGGGAATATCCTCTTGAAAATCTAGGGTAATTAGTTCCTCTTTTATATTTAACCCCTCAGTAAACCATCTTTTTTCATAAAACTCACTATAATTTGGAATATAACTTTTAGGTACAATACCAAGAATTTCGCCATTAAATATTATATAAGCACAGTTGTATAAACAATAGTTATGTAAAAGAGGAGCTCCCATTGCTATAATCATATCTAAGGACTTTGAATATTCACATATTTCCTCTAGTGACTTATAGCTTTTATTTATAAGAGTACTTTGCATAAATAAATCCCCACAAGTATAAGATGTTGTAGCAAGCTCTGGGAATACAAGAACTTTTATATTATCTTCGTGTCCTTTATCTATACATATCTTTATATTTCTAATATTTTCCTCTATATTTGCTACTTTAGTAACAGGACAAGCAGCCCCGACTCTAATAAAATTCATAGTCATCACTCCATAAAAATAATATAGTATTATATATTTTGTCTATATATTCATATTATCATGTATTATCTTACAATATCAATATATGGGTATATAAGCATTATACATGATTAAATTAAAATCATAAGAAGTTTTATACATATTCATATTAATATTATTTTAATAAAAGTATAACATTACAATCTTCATATATATTATATGTTATATATTATGGACAAAATGGTAATATTTACTGTAAAATCATATTAAATATATGTTATAAGGGGAGTTATAAGTGAAGATAGATGTGAAAAGGGAAGAACTCTGTAGAGCTATAAGTATAGTACAAAGAGGAGTTAATACTAATAGTAATTTTTCTATACTTAATGGAATTTTGATTGAAACTATAAATGGAAGGTTAAAATTAGTAGGAAGCAACTTAGACCTAAGAATAGAAATTATTATTAATTGTAATGTAATAGAAGAGGGGTCTAGGGTTGTTGAAAGCAAGTTATTAGGAGGTATAGTAAGAAGTTTATATGATGATAATGTTCAAATATGTTCAGAAGGAAATAGCTTGAAAATATTATCTGGAAAATCTTTTTTTAATATTAATAGTAAAGAATCCTCTGAGTATCCTATGTTACCTATAGAGAAAGAGAATAATAGTATAGAAATAGGTTCCGAAGTCTTTAAAAATATGATAAAACAGACAGTTTTTGCCACTGCACAAGGAGACATTACACCAATATTATCAGGAGCTCTATTAGAAGTTCTAGATAATCAAATTTCTTTGATATCCTTAGATAGATATAGACTAGCTGTAAAAAGGGAAAGAATAGAAGGTGAGAATAGTAAAAATGTTATTATACCAGCTAAAACATTAAATGAGTTAAGTAAAATAATAGATATAGAAAGTGAAGTTATAAAAATTTTCTTTTCTAAAAATTACATTAAGTTTAATATAGGAGAGATAGTTGTTACATCTATATTATTAGAGGGAGAATATGTTGATTATAACAAGTTTTTAGATAATGATTTTAATTCTAAGATAACTCTTAATAAAAAATTATTTCAAGATAGTATTGAAAGAGCTATCTTATTAAATAAAGATCAAGGGGCTAGTTTAGTTACTTTAGAAATTAAAGATGAAAACATGATAATTAAATCTGAATCGCAAGTAGGAAACTTTGAGGATATATTAAACATAGAGCTTCAAGGAAGTTATTTATTAATAGGATTTAATGCTAAATATTTACTAGAGGGATTAAAGGTCATAGATAGTGAGAATATAAATATATATTTTACGAGCAAAGTAGGTCCATGCATTATTAAACCAGAAAATGATTATACATACACATATTTAGTATTACCCACTAGGAGTGTAAGGAATAGTTAGTGTAAAGGTAATTTAGATACTACTTTTTAGACTATTATTTTAGATTTATGTTCTAATATATTGTTGATAATATTTATATATTATTATTTATGTTTTTTTATTATAAGGCTAATAGCATATTGGATATAATTAATATACATGGTAAAATTAATAATAAACATAGGACAATATATATAAAGAACAGACCTTATAAAGTATTACATAAAAATAACAAAAGTTAAGATGAATATGAATAAATATGTTTTTAATAAAAGGTTGCTCTTTAGCAACCTTTTATTTTTTATGATTTATTAAAAATGTTATTTGAATAAAAATGGAGTATTAGAATAATAACATATATGAACAAAAAAACGTGAAATGATAATAATATTCGTATAAAATATTCTTTAATAGAAAAAAATATAAAAAATGTTGACTTTCATCTAAGGTAATGATAAATTATAAGTAAATTATACGAACAATAAACCCTAAGTGACAATAAATGTTCGATTGAATCTTTGGAGGATAAAGGAAGATATTAAGTTTTTTATTCTTAAAATATATAGTTTTTATTAAGGATAGTAATAAAATTTAGGGGTTTAATATTTTAAGCTTATTTAATTATCTTTATAGATTAATATTTAGGAGGATGGCTACTATGAATAAGATACTTTATGTAGAGAAAATGCCAGGATTTAATATAGAGGGAGAAAAGTTAAAGGAAGATATAGGGGAAAACCTCAATATAAAATTAGATGAGATTAGAATAATAAACAGATATGTAATATCTAACTTAAGTTCTAATATTGTGGAATTATCAAAGTATACAATTTTTGCTGAAAAAACTGTGGACAATCTTTATGAGAATGAAATAAATTTAGATGGATATAAAGCCTTTGTGGTGGAGTATCTAAAGGGACAATATGATCAAAGAGCAGATGCTGCTATGCAGTGTATAGAGCTTCTAACCATGGGAGAGGAATGTAATGTTTCTTGTAGCAGAATAATTGCAATGAAAAATATAGGATTAGATGATTTAGAAAAAATAAAAGAATATTATATAAATCCAGTAGATTCAAAGGAAGGCTCCTTAAGCCTATTAGAGGAAAAAGAAGAAGGATTTAAAACAGAAGATATAGGGGTTATAAAGAATTTTATAACTATGAGAGAAGAACAGCTATTAGATTTTCATAAAAGCCTTTCCCTTGCTATGACCTTAGAGGACTTAAAACTTTGCAAGGAATATTTTAAAAAAGAGAATAGAAATCCAACCTTAACAGAAATAAAGGTAATAGATACCTATTGGTCAGATCATTGTAGACATACAACCTTTTTCACATCTATAAAAAACATAGAAATAGAAGAGGGCTCTTTAAGTAAACCAATAAAAATTGGATTAAAAGAATATGAAGAGTCTAGAAACTTTATTTATAAAGAAAATCATAAAGATATAACCCTTATGGATATAGCAACTATAGCGGCTAAAGAGCTAAAGAATAAGGGGATACTTAAAAACTTAGATGAAAGTGATGAAATAAATGCATGTACAATAAAAGCTAATATAGAGACAGATAAGGGAGTAGAAGAGTATTTAATATTATTTAAAAATGAAACCCATAATCATCCTACAGAGATAGAACCTTTTGGGGGAGCAGCTACTTGCCTGGGAGGGGCAATAAGAGATCCGCTATCTGGCCGTGGATACGTGTATCAAGCCATGAGGATAACAGGCAGTGGAGATCCAAGGGTAACTGTTGAGAAAACCTTAAAAGGAAAGCTTCCTCAAAGTGTTATAACTAAGGGAGCTGCAAAGGGATATTCTTCTTATGGAAATCAAATAGGAGTGGCTACAGGATTTGTAGATGAAATATATCATGAAGGTTTTGTAGCAAAGAGAATGGAAATAGGGGCAGTAATAGGAGCAGTACCTAGGGAAAATGTTAAAAGAGAAGTTCCTAGTAATGGAGATGTAATAATCCTTATAGGAGGAAGAACTGGAAGAGATGGATGTGGAGGTGCCACAGGATCATCTAAAGGACATAGTGAAAACTCCATAGAAAAGTCAGGAGCAGAGGTACAAAAAGGAAATGCTCCTACAGAAAGAAAGCTTCAAAGATTCTTTAGAAATAAAATAGCCTCTAAAATAATAAAGAGATGTAACGACTTTGGAGCTGGAGGAGTGTCAGTTGCCATAGGAGAGTTAGCAGATGGGGTAGATATATATTTAGATTTAGTACCTAAAAAATATAAGGGATTAAATGGCCTTGAAATTGCAATATCTGAATCTCAAGAGAGAATGGCAGTGGTGGTGGATAATAAAGATTATGAAAAGTTTATATCCTTAGCTTTAGAGGAAAATCTAGAAGCTACAAAGGTAGGAGAGGTAACTGATTTAAATAGAGTAAGAATGTTCTTTGAGGAAGATACCATTGTAGACATAGATAGAGAGTTTTTAAATACTAATGGAGCTAAAATATATAGGGAAGCTTTTATTAAAGCTCCTAAGGAAGAGGAAAATTATTTTACCATAAATAGATATAATGGAGATTTTAAAGACAGCTTAAAAAGTTTATTAAGTGATATAAACATATGCGCCAAGAAAGGATTGGTGGAAAACTTTGATTCTACCATAGGAAGTAATACAGTTCTAATGCCTTTTGGTGGAGAATATCAGTTAACGCCTATAGAAGGTATGGCAGGGAAAATACCTGTATTTAAAGGAGAAAGTAAGGATGCAAGTTTAATGACCTTTGGATATAACCCTTATATAAGTAGCTTTAGTCCTTTCCATGGGGGAATATATGCTGTAGTTGAAAGTGTTACAAGAATAGTTGCTATGGGAGGAAAGTATTCAAATATTTATCTAACCTTCCAAGAGTATTTTGAAAAATTAGGAGAAGATAAAGAAAAATGGGGTAAACCTTTAAGTGCTCTTCTTGGGGCTTTATATGCTCAGAAAAAGTTAAGTATTGCTGCCATAGGAGGAAAGGATTCCATGTCAGGAACCTTTGAAAACTTAAATGTACCACCTACCCTGGTGTCTTTCGCTATGGCTATAGAGAAATCAAAGAATATAATAAGTCCAGAGCTTAAAAGAAGTAATACACTTATTGTAAGCCTACAGGTGAAAAAGGATAACATGGGAATTATAGATTTTAATGACTTTATAAATATGTTAAATAAGGCATCAAATCTTATAGAGAATAAAAACATTCTAAGTGCATTTGCTGTAAGGCATGGGGGATTAATAGAAGGAATATGTAAGATGTCCTTTGGTAATAAAATAGGAGTTATATTAGATGAGGAAATAAAAGAGGAAGAACTATTTAAAGAAGGATACGGCTCTATATTAGTAGAGATAGATAAAGAAGATTTAGGGTTATTAGAGGGTATAAATTATAAAATAATAGGAAGTACGACTAAGGAAGAGGTAATTATATATAAGGAAAACCATATGAGTTTAAATGAACTTATTAATTTATGGATAAGTCCCTTGGAAGAAGTATTTCCTCTAAAAGATAAAAGAAGTAAAGAAGTATCTAACAATGAAATAATTAATGAAAATATATCTAATAACAAAATAAAAAGTTATTCCATATCTATAAAGAAACCTAAACCAAGAGTAGTGATACCAGTATTTCCAGGAACTAATTGTGAATGGGATTCTGCTAGAGCTTTTGAAAAAGAAGGGGCAATAGTTAATGAAATTATATTTAAAAATATAAGTAGAAGTTCATTAAAAGATTCCATAGAAGCTTTAAGAAAAGAAATAAGAAATAGTGAGATATTAATGCTTCCAGGTGGATTTAGTGCAGGGGATGAGCCAGAAGGTTCAGGGAAGTTTATAGCTACTGCTTTTAGGAATCCAGTAATTAAAGAAGAGGTAATGGAACTTTTAAAAAATAGAGAGGGGCTAATTCTTGGAGTATGTAATGGGTTCCAAGCCCTTATAAAGCTAGGACTTGTACCTTACGGAGAAATAGTGGATATAGAAAAAGATATGGCAACATTAACCTATAATACCCTAGGAAGGCATGTAAGCTCTATTGTTAGAACTAAGGTTATTTCAAAGCTATCTCCTTGGTATAGTGAAGTAAATCTTAATGATATTCATAATGTGGCAGTATCTCATGGAGAAGGTAGGTTTGTAGCACCAGAAAGCTTAGTAAAAAAACTTATAGAAAATGGACAAGTCTCAACTCAATATGTGGATCAGGATGGGAATCCTTCTAATCATATTCCGTGTAACCCTAATGGATCTATATTTAGTATAGAGGGAATAACTAGTCCATGTGGTAGAGTTCTTGGAAAGATGGGTCATAGTGAGAGGATTGGAGAGAATCTTTATAAAAATATAGAAGGCAGTTTTGATGATAAGATATTTAAGTCAGGAGTAAGTTATTTTACTAAATAAATATAAAAAATAGGTTTAATTCATGATTATAAGATTTAATGTGATGTTAAGTTTAAATTTATTGGAGGAGATTATATGAAAGTAGCAATATTTTTCGGAAGTAAATCAGATACTGATATTATGAAGGGAGCAGCAAAGGCTTTAAAAGAGTTTGGTATAGAGTATAAGGCTTTTATACTCTCTGCCCATAGGGTTCCAGAAAAACTTATAGAAACATTAAAATATATAGAAGAGAATGGATATGAAGTAATAATAGCAGGTGCAGGACTTGCAGCCCATCTTCCAGGGGTTATAGCTTCCCATAGTGTATTGCCAGTAATAGGGGTTCCTATAAATGCTGCCTTAGATGGTGCTGATTCTCTTTATTCCATTGTTCAAATGCCAAAGTCTATACCAGTTGCTACTGTTGGAATTAACAATAGTTATAATGCAGGTATATTAGCAGTAGAAATCTTAGGAGTAAAATATAAAAATATTCAAGAAAAGATCCTAGAATTTAGAAAAGATATGAAGAAAAAATTTATAGAAGAAAATGAGGATGTTTCTTTATAAAATATTAAGATTATAAAGTATTTGAATAAATATTAAAGGAGAAGGAGAGAAAATTATGGAGAGAGAAGAAATGTTATATGAGGGAAAGGCAAAGAAAATATTTAAGTGTGAAGAAGAAGATAAGGTTATAGTTTATTATAAAGATGATGCTACAGCATTTAATGGAGAAAAGAAGGGACAAATAGAGAGTAAGGGCGAATTAAACAATATGATAACATCTAAACTCTTTACCTTATTAGAAAAAGAAGGAATACCTACCCACTTTATAAAAAGGTTAAATGAAAGAGAACAGCTTTGCAGAAAGGTTGAAATAGTTCCTATAGAAGTGATTACAAGGAATGTAGCGGCAGGTAGTATGGCAAAAAGATTGGGACTTAAAGAAGGATATGAACTTAAAAATGAAGTTTATGAAATCTGTTATAAAAATGATGACTTAGGAGATCCATTAATAAATGATCATCATGCAGTAGCCATAGGACTTACCACATTTGAAGAATTAGAAAAGATATATGAAATCACAAAAAAGGTAAATAAGATATTAAAGGAGTTCTTTATTAAAGAAAATATAAAGCTTATAGACTTTAAGTTAGAGTTTGGAAGGTTTAATGGAGAAATATTACTAGCAGATGAAATATCTCCAGATACTTGTAGATTTTGGGATGGAACAACTAATGAGAAATTAGATAAAGATAGATTTAGACGAGATATGGGGAGTGTTAAGGAAGCTTACGAAGAAATATTAAATAGAATCGGATAATTAAAGAAAGGAATTAAGATTATGAGAGGTCCTATTTTAGACATGGAGCTAGATAAGTTTAAAGAAGAATGTGGGGTATTTGGAGTATATTCTAAGGATAACTTAGATGTATCAGCATTAACTTATTACGGACTATACGCTCTTCAGCATAGGGGAGAAGAAAGTGCAGGCATAGCTGTTCTTAATGAAGAAAAAATAATTTGTAAAAAGGATATGGGACTTGTTACAGAGGTTTTTAAGGAGACAACCCTAAAAAGTCTAAATGGTAAAGCTTCTATTGGTCATGTAAGATACTCTACTGCAGGGGATAGTTGTAAGGATAATGCACAGCCTCTTTTAACTCAAGGAAAGCTTGGAAATATTGCCATAGCCCATAATGGGAATTTAGTTAATGCAGAGGTTATAAAAGAGCTTTTAGAGGATTCAGGATTTATATTTCAAACATCAATAGATTCAGAGGTTATATTAGGACTTATTGCAAGATATGCAAAAAAAGGATTAGAAAAAGCTATATTTAGCACATTACAGGCAGTAAAGGGATCCTTTGCGATAGTAATGTTAACAGAAGATAAGCTTATAGGGGTTCGTGATCACAATGGTATTAGACCACTTTGCATAGGTAAGATAAATGATACCTATATTTTATCCTCAGAAAGCGCAGCTTTAGATACAGTGGGGGCGGAGTTTATAAGAGATGTAAAACCAGGGGAGATTGTAATAATAGATGATAAGGGTATTAAAAGCTTAAGTTATTCAGAGAAAACTAGATGTGAAACCTGTTCTTTTGAATATATATATTTTGCAAGACCTGATTCTACAATAGATAATATTAATGTTTATGAGGCGAGATTTAGGGCAGGAGAGATTCTTTATAAGGAATCCCCGGTGGAGGCTGATATAGTCATTGGAGTACCAGACTCAGGATTACCGGCAGCTATGGGATTTTCTAAAGCATCAGGTATACCATTTGAAATAGGGTTTGTAAAAAACAAATATGTAGGAAGGTCCTTTATAGCTCCTTCTCAGGAACTACGTGAGAAAACTGTAACAGTAAAATTAAATCCTTTAAAGTCTGTTATAAAGGATAAAAGAGTTGTGGTAATAGATGATTCCATAGTTAGAGGAACAACTTCTAAAAGATTAGTTGATATTTTAAAGAAGGCAGGAGCCAAGGAGGTCCACTTTAGGGTATCTTCTCCTGTGGTTAAATATCCGTGCTACTTTGGAATAGATACCCCTTATAGGAGTGAACTTATAGGTGCTACTCAAGAGATAGAGAATATAGGACTTAATATAGGATCGGATACCTTAGCTTATATAACCATAGATGGGCTTTTAGAATCCTTCGGAAAGAGTAAAGGATTTTGTCTTGGATGTTTTAATGGGGAATATCCTATGGCTCCACCTAGTGAGATTATAGAAGAGAATAATAATTAGAGGTGAGTTTAATGATTACTTATAAAGATGCAGGAGTTAATATAGAAGAGGGATATAATGCAGTAAAGCTTATAAAGGAATATGCAAGCAAAACCATGACAAACTTAGTCCTAAATAATATAGGGAGCTTTGGTGGAATGCTAGAATTACCAAGTGGTTATGAGAAGCCAGTCCTAGTTTCGGGAACAGATGGAGTAGGAACTAAGCTTGAAATAGCATTTAGGATGAATAAATATGATACAGTAGGTATTGACTGTGTGGCTATGAGTGTTAATGATATATTGTGTCATGGAGCAAAGCCTTTGTTTTTTCTAGATTATATTGCTTGTGGAAAGCTTAATGCAAAAACAGCAAGTGATATTGTATATGGAGTATCTGAGGGATGTATAGAAAGTGAAGCAGCCTTAATTGGAGGAGAAACTGCTGAAATGCCAGGTTTTTATAAAGAAGGGGAGTATGATATTGCAGGATTTGCTGTGGGAATTGTAGAAAAGGAAAAAATTGTAAATGGAACAGGTGTGAAAGAAGGAGATGTCCTTATAGGACTATCTTCCTCAGGATTACATTCTAATGGATACTCTTTAGTTAGAAAACTTATAAATAATTACGAGGAAGACTTTAATGGAAAAACCATAGGAGAAGTATTGTTAACTCCTACTAAAATTTATGTAAAACCTATATTAAAACTTTTAGAAACCTTCAATATAAAAGCTATGTGTCATATAACTGGAGGGGGATTTATAGAGAATGTTCCAAGAATGTTACCTAAGGGGTATACTGCTGTAATAAATAAAGATTCTTATAAAATACCAGAAATATTTAATTATATTAAGGGCTTTGGTATAGAAGAAGACCATATGTATAACACCTTTAATATGGGAATAGGCTTTATACTTTGCGTTGATAAAGATATAAAACCTCAGATTTTAAAAGAGCTTAAATCCATGGGAGAGGAAGCCTATGAAATAGGATATATAGCCTGTGGAGGGGATGGAATATGTTTAAAATAGCGGTACTAGTATCAGGTGGAGGGAGCAACCTTCAAGCTATAATAGATAATAAGAATTTAAACCCCTATATAGAGATGGTTATAAGTGATAATAAAGATGCCTATGGACTTAAAAGGGCAGAGAAAAACCATATAAAAACTTATGTAGTAGATAAAAAAGTTTGCAGAGAAACTTTAGGGGATGAAGTGCTAAGCCTTGTAGAAGATAAGGTGGATTTAATTGTCCTTGCAGGATTCTTATCCATATTAAAAGGAGATATACTTAAAGTTTTTAAAGATAAAATTATAAATATTCATCCCTCATTAATTCCTAGTTTTTGTGGTAAAGGCATGTATGGTCTAAATGTCCATAGGGCAGCTATTAAAAGTGGAGTGAAGATAAGTGGTTGCACTGTACATTTCGTCAATGAAAATATAGATGAAGGAGCAATAATTCTTCAAAATGTTGTAGAAGTGGATTTTAATGATAATGAAGAGGACCTTCAAAAGAAGGTTATGGAGAAAGAACATTATATACTTCCAAAGGCAATTAAGCTTATAGCAGAAAATAAAGTTAGAATAACAAATGGAAGAGTAGAGATACTTAAATAGTTTTCTTTTAAGGAGTGATTTATATGAAAAAAAGAGCTTTAATAAGCCTTTATGATAAAGAAGGAATAGTAGAATTTGCTAAGTTTTTAGAAGGTAAAGGGGTAGAGATAATATCTACAGGAGGGACTTATAGATATTTAAGAGATAATGGCATAAAGGTTATTGAAATTAGTGAAGTAACAAATTTTAAAGAAATGTTAGATGGAAGGGTAAAAACCTTAAATCCAATAATTCATGGGGGAATCCTTGCAATAAGAGATAATAAAAATCATATGGAGACCTTAAAAGAGAACAGTATAGAAACAATAGATTATGTAGTAGTTAATCTTTATCCTTTCTTTGAGAAGGTAAAGGAAGACATATCCTTTGAAGAAAAAATAGAATTTATTGATATAGGTGGGCCTAGCATGCTAAGGTCAGCAGCAAAGAACTTTAAAGATGTAGTTGTACTTAGTGATAAAAAGGATTATGGAAAGGTTATGGAGGAAATAGAGGAAAATAATCAGGTTGCCTATAGCACAAAAAGGTACTTAGCTTCTAAAGTATTTAACCTGGTTAGTTCCTATGATGCTGCTATAAGTAATTTTCTTAAGGAAGGGGAGGAATATGATGAATATTTAACCTTAACCTATAGGAAACATGGTGATTTAAGGTATGGAGAAAATCCTCACCAAAAAGCAGCTTATTATGTAAATTCAATTGAAGAGGGAGCACTTAATAATTTTGAAATCCTAAATGGTAAGGAATTATCCTATAACAATATAAAGGATATAGATATAGCATGGAGGGTTGTAAATGAATTTGATGAAATAGCCTGCTGTGCTCTAAAACACAATAGTCCTTGTGGAGTGGCCTTAGGAGAGAATGTATTAGATGCCTATGAGAAGGCTTATAAATGTGATCCTATATCTATCTTTGGAGGTATAGTTTCTTTTAACAATATAGTAGACAAAAAAACAGCTGAAAGACTTACTGAAATATTTTTAGAGGTTATAATAGCTGATGACTTTACAGAGGAAGCCTTAGAAATTCTTAAACTTAAAAAGAATCTTAGGGTAATAAAGTGTAAAAATAAGCCTAGGGCAAAGAATTATATGGTATCTGTAGACGGAGGAATCCTTCTTCAAGAGGAAGATAAGGATTTAATTAAGAATATAGAGGTTGCTACAGAAAAAGAGCCAACTAAGGAAGAATTAGATGATTTAATTTTTGCTATGAAGGTAGTAAAATATGTGAAGTCTAATGCCATTGTGGTAGCAAAAGATAGAATGACCCTTGGGATTGGAGGAGGACAAGTAAATAGAATATGGGCAGCTAAAGAGGCTTTAGATAGAGGAAATGGTGCTTTAGTTATGGCATCAGATGCTTTCTTCCCCTTTGATGATGTGGTTATAGAGGCTTCTAAGTACGGAATAAAATCTATAATACAGCCAGGTGGATCCATAAATGATAAAAAATCTATAGATAGGTGTAATGAACTTAACATATCTATGGTATTTACCTCTATGAGACATTTTAGACATTAAAGAATAAAAACTCTATAGTAAGTTCAGTAATAATAAAAACCATAAATAAAATTTTTTAAGAAGAAATCTTAAGTGTTATAGCTAATGATAGATAAGGGGGAGTATATATGAATATATTAGTCATAGGTGGTGGGGGACGAGAACATGCCATTGCTTGGAAGTTATCTAAGGATCCTAAGGTATCAAAAATATATGTATCTCCTGGTAATGGGGGAACAGCCTTAGAAGAGAAATGTGAGAATATAGACATAACATCTATAGATGAACTAATTATATTTGCAAAGAAAAACAATATAGAATATACAGTGGTAGGACCAGAAGAACCTTTAACTAAAGGAATAGTAGACAGATTTAGAGAAAATAACTTAAAGATATTTGGACCAAGTGAAAAAGGGGCCTTACTTGAGGGCAGCAAAGCTTATGCAAAAGAATTTATGAAAAAATACAAGGTTAGAACTGCTCATTATGAAACTTTTACTTCTTTAGAGAAAGCTATGGATTATTTAAAAAGTTGTGAATATCCTGTAGTAATTAAAGCAGACGGACTTGCACAAGGAAAAGGTGTGGTAATTTGTAAAACTAAAGAGGAGGGGGAAACGACTCTTTTAGATTTTATGGAGAAAGATATATTTAATGGCGGTGGAAAAACCGTAGTAATTGAAGAGTTTCTTCAAGGAGTAGAAGCATCTATACTTTCTGTTACAGATGGTGATATAATAATTCCATTTATATCAGCAAAGGATCATAAACAGATATTTAATGGAAATAATGGACCTAACACTGGAGGAATGGGAGTGGTAGCACCTAATCCTTATGTAACAGAAGAGGTGTTAAAAGATTTTACTGAAAATATAATGAACCCAACCCTTAAAGGAATAAATGAAGAAGGCTTAGATTTTATTGGAGTCATATTCTTTGGAATTATGATAACTGAAAAAGGGGTATATCTTCTAGAATATAATGTGAGAATGGGGGATCCTGAAACCCAAGGGGTGATTACTCTTATGGAAAGTAGTTTTAATGATTTAATAGAGAGTGCATTAAGTAAGAATCTTAAAAATTTTACTATAGAATGGAGTAATAAATACTCTTGTTGTGTAATGATGGTATCTAAAGGTTATCCTTTAAAATATGAAAAGAATAAGGAAATTAGTATTAAAGACTCTTATAAGGGAAAGATGTTCATATCTGGAGCTCAGTTAATAGGGAACAATCTTATGACTTCAGGAGGAAGGGTATTATCTATGGTAACAACATCAGAAACCTTAGATAAGGCTATAATTGAATGTTATAAAGATATAGAAAACATAAGTTTTCAAGGGAGTTATTATAGGACAGATATAGGTAAGATATAAAGAGATATTTACCTAAAACTTATTTTAATAAATAAATTATTTCTACAAAAACTATTCCTAAAAATCTATAAATAAATTTAAATCTAACTTAATATATAGATTACATTAAACAATTTACATTTCGCTAGTTGATGACTCAATAAGTTTCAACCGAATCTAATGTAGTTTTAATATTACAACTTATATATTATAGATAATAGGTACCCTACAAAAGTTATTTTTTGTAGGGTACCTATTATTTAATTATTATTTTTAATTTGGAGAATAGTATAAAAATAATAATATATATCCAAAAAGAAAAACATTATACAAATACCAACATAGTATAATATACAGAATCATTATAATTTACTTGGAGATGATAAAATGGGTAGAAGTATAAAAGAAGATATTATGAAAATCTGTAAAAATGATTATAAATATTTTTTTAATAATCCATCTGTAGTTGGTATAGCAATGGGATATAAAAGTGCAAAGGGAATAGAGTCAGAGGAACTTTCTTTAAAGATATTAGTTAAAGAAAAAACTAAAGAGTCTCATATTAAGAAGGAGCATATAATTCCTAAGGAATATAAGGGAGTAATGACAGATGTAGAAGAGGTAGGAGAGGTTTATAGTCTAAACCTTAATAGTAGGGAACGCCCCATAGTAGGTGGAAATGGTATAGGGGTATATAACTTAGAAGAAAGAATAGGAACCTTAGGATGTATAGTAAGTAAAGGAAATGGGCTTAACACAAAGTTTTATATATTAAGTAATAATCATGTTATAGCAAGAGAAAATAAAAATCCATTAGGAACTAAGATAATTCAACCATCCATTAAGCATGGAGGTGGGGAAGAGGATGTTATAGCTACATTAAGTGATTATATTCACATAGACTTTTTTAATGAAGAAGGATTAGGAGAGAATGTTGTAGACTGTGCTTTAGGAGAAGTGAAATCAATAAAAGACATATCCCCAGAGATATCTTGGTCAGGATATATAGAGGGATTAACTAATCCATCTCTTGGAATGGCGGTAAAGAAAAGTGGTTGTGTTACTGGACAAACTTTAGGGGTGGTAACTATGACTAATGCAACTATAAAGGTGAAGTTTCCTTCAGGGGAAGCAGTCTTTATGAATCAAGTTATAACCAATGCCATGGCTCGTCATGGAGACTCAGGAAGCTTATTATTAAGTAAGGTGAGTAATAGAGCTGTAGGGCTTTTATTTGCAGGAAATAATTTAATTAGCGTTCATAATAATATATTAGATGTGGTTAATGCTTTAGATGTAGATATTGTGACACTATAGGGAAGATATATATAAGCTTAGAGAAAAATTGAATTATCTCTAAGCTTATATATTTATTAAAAGAAGATTAAAATATGCATTTTATATATAAGAAGAGATACCATAATATTAAGAAGATTTTACCTGAATACATAAAATTCTAAGTTAACTTATGTAAGAATAATTAGATAAAAAAAGTTAACTATAAAAGTAATAGAAGGATAGCTTACTATTTCTTAAGTAGTAAGCTATCCTTCTATTATTTATCTTTATTTAACTTAGAAAAATTATCAGTATTATTAAATTTTGATAAAATCCAAAGAGTAACTAGATTTAATATGGTAGATATAATTATAAATAAAATGAGACCATCTCTCGTTATAATTATATTAGTCATGTTAAAATCAAATATTATTCTATAACCTAAGGTAATGGAAAATATATTTATGGCAGCTTCTAAGGCAAAAGCTGTTATTTTATTACTCTTAAGTAATTCCATCTGAGTTTTTGGAGAGAGGCCTACAATGCTTAATATTACTTCTACAATTAAGGAGGCTAAAAACAAATAAAAACTCAAAGCTACAAAAGAGCTCACACTTCCATTTAAAAACTCTAAAGGCATTACTTTACTTACTAAGCATAAGGAAGCAACCCCAATAATTATGGGTGCTAAAAGAGGCAGGATAAAAATCATTATTAATATTAAAAAAGCTGCAAATTGAAGTAACTTCTTCATAAAAGTCTCCTTTGTAAAACCATATAACATGTACCATATTATATTATATTTATACATATTTATCAAGAAAGAGTAAAAGTATGATAAATTAATTTAGATATATTGTGTAATTTTACTGGTATAACTCAGTCTCTATGTTTATCAATTATAATAATATATAAATATGTAAATAGAAGGTTTAAGAGAGAACTAAAAATAGCAAAGAATATTAAACCATTTTTATATAAAACTAAGGATGTACAACCTTTAGATTCCAAGATATTATATCCTATTAACAAAGCTGTTAGGTGACTTGTTCCTTTAAGAAAAAATCCAACTATTTTATTTTCCTTTAACATTTCATCTATGGCTTTGCTTGAAAATCCTAGAATATATAAAATTATATTCATAATTATATTAAATATATATAATGTAAAGCTTAGAACTATTATAGAAGAAAGCTTAGTAAAATATATTTCACTAGGAATTAAATATAAAATAATAATAAAGGAAAGAAAATTAAATATTATTGGAGCTAAAATAGGGGTTAAAGCAATTAATATAATAAATATAAATAATATAAACTTAATAAAAGCATTCATAAATTTCTCCTTAATAGTAAATTAATATTTATAGTAAAGTACAGTAGGCAACGCATATATAATAAGCTTAATAATTAATATGTATATTTTAAACTAAATATTACTTTAAATATTTTATGAAAGTTAAAGGGGATACAGTAATAAGTGTAGAAATATGAAATATTAAGATAAGAGGGGGAGTTAATATGTTACGAACTAATAGGGAAAAAGTTGTTATGCAAAGTGTACAAGGAAAGATACATCATCCAACTGGGGGAAATATGCCTTATAGAATAAGTCACAATGGGGAGCCATGTATACTACCAGCCACTGGGGGAATATGCTATAACGTTAAAGTTGGAGATAGTGCTTTTAATTTAGCAGGAGACCATATAGAACCAGGAGTTTCAATAAAAAATGATAATTCTGCTGAAAATGTAGCTTTAAATACCTTATCTTGTATAGGAAATACAGCTAAGGTTGTAAGTGGAGATGGAAAAGGAGCATTGGGATATGTGACAGGAACCCATGGGGGAATTGATCATGTTATTCTTCATTTTAATGAGGGGGATTTAGAAAATTTAGCTATAGATGATAAAATATTAATTAAGTCCTATGGTCAAGGATTAGAGTTATTAGACTATGAAGACATAAAGGTTATGAATATAGATCCAGATCTTTTAGAGAGATTACCTATAAAAGAGGAAAATGGTAAATTAATAGTTGAAGTTTCTGCCATAGTACCACCATATTTAATGGGATCAGGGATTGGAGCTTCTACATCCTTTAATGGAGATTATGATATAATGACTGCTGATTATGAAGAGGTTAAAAAACATGGCATAGATAAGCTTAAATTTGGAGATATTGTTCTTCTTAAGGATTGTGATAATAGCTTTGGAAGAGGGTATCTAAAGGGAGCAGTGTCTATAGGAGTTGTTATTCATAGCGATTGTATAAAGATGGGACATGGGCCAGGGATAACAACTATTTTAACTAGTAAGAGAGACATGATTGAAGGAGTATTAAATAGTGAAGCTAATATAAGTAACTTCATTAAGTAATAATACTCTAGATAATTTACCTAGTATAGTAAGTTAAGGGAACATAGGAAAGCGTTATTATACTTTCAGTAAATATATTATATAACTTCTATATAATATATTTAGTCACATAAAATTCAAAAAAATATTTTGTTGTTTTTACAAAACAATGTTACAATATAGTATATACTAGGTTTTTTATGGTAATACTATAGTATGACATTTATTTTTATTTTAAAACCAGGAGGTAGAGCTTTGGATAAAGAGAGAATACTTTCCATGGATCCTTATGTGCTTTTAAGTTTAATAAATATGAAATTAAGAGATGAATTTGTTTCTTTAGATGATTTTTGTTTATTTAATAATATAACTGATGAGGACATACTAGAGAAATTAAAAAAAATTGGATATTTTTATGATGAAAATACCAATCAATTTAAGGCAGCTTAAGCATCAGTTTCACTGATGCTTTTTTTTTAGATTTTTATAAATTATTAGGAGGGGAAAATGATTAAAGCTACTATTGCAAAAGTGTTTACCCATAAAGGGACAGGTGGTAATAAAACTGCAGTTGTATTTAAAGAGAAAAACATGATTATAGATGGAATTTCATTAGCTAAAAAATTAGAAATTTCAGAGGTTGTATGTATAGAAGAAAATAATAGGGATTTAACATTTAGGTTTTATACTCCAGAAAGAGAAATAGATTTATGTGGACATGCTACTTTAGGTGCACTGAAGGTTTTAAAAGGAAAGGGATTTTGGGGAGAGTTTAAAGTAAATACTAGGGTAGGAAAAATAACAGTAGGAATTTTTAATGACTTATATATGAATCAAGTTTCACCGAAATACTATGGAAATATAGATAAAAAACTTATTGCTAAGTGCTTAGGGGTTGAATGTAAGGATTTTTTAGAGAATATGGATGTTGATATTGTATCGACGGGAGTTAAGGATGCAATAGTACCATTAAGATCTTTAGAAGTATTAAATAATATTAAGGTAGATTTAGAGGCCATTAAAGAAGTATCTAAAGAATATGAAATAGTGGGATTCCATGTATTTACACTAGATACAATAGACAAAGAAAGTTCTGCTCATTGTAGAAATTTTGCACCACTATATGGAATAGATGAAGAAGCTGCAACAGGCACATCTAACTGTGCTTTAGCATGTTATTTATATAAAAATAGAATTATAGAAGCTGGAAAAATATCTACTTTTGAACAAGGAAATATAATAAATTCACCATCAAGGATACAAGTATGTATTAAAGACGCGGAAAAAGAAAAATTAAAGGTTATGTTATCAGGAGAAGTTATCTTATATGATGAAATCTATCTTTAAGTGGTAAACTATTGTTAAAACAAATAGCAGAAAAGGTAGAGATTTGTTTTAAGTATTTCAGTTAATTGTCATTATGTGGTATATTTGTTTTGGGTGCACCTTATATAACACATATGGAGGTAGATTATGTTTAAAGAAAATAAACTTATAATCTTAGCAGGGATAATCATAGGAATTATATCTATTTCTTTAGTTCATTTTGGAAATCCGGCTAATATGGGGGTATGTATTGCTTGTTTTTTAAGAGACATATCAGGAGCATTAGGACTACAGAGAGTAGATACTGTTCAATATTTAAGACCTGAAATTATGGGAATAATTTTAGGAGCTTTTTTAATGTCACGACTATCAAAAGATTTTTCTTCAAGGGGAGGATCATCTCCTTTCATTCGTTTTATTCTAGGAGTTATTATTATAATTGGAGCTTTAATGTTTTTAGGATGTCCTACAAGGTTAATTTTTAGACTTGGAGGAGGAGATCTTAATGCATTAGTAGGTTTATTTGGATATGTATTTGGAATTTATATTGGAATAATATTTTTAAATAAAGGATTTTCTTTGAAAAGGAATTATAAAGCGTCAAAGCTAGAAGGGTATAGCTTTCCAGTTATTAATATGTTTTTAGCAGTGGCATTATTTATTCCCCCTTCTTTTATAATTTTTAGTAGCAAAGGACCTGGAGCCTCCCATGCTCCAATTATAATGTCTTTGATTTTAGGAGGAGTTGTTGGAATCCTATGTCAAAAAACTAGATTGTGTACTGTGGGAGGAATAAGAGATATTATTTTATTTAAAGACACCTATCTTATAAGTGGGTTTGTAGCTATATTATTAAGTGTTTTTGTAGGTAATATAATTCTTGGGAAGTTTAATTTAGGATTTACAAACCAACCTATAGCTCATAATGATGGATTATGGAACTTTATGGGGATGACTGTAGTTGGATGGGGATCAGTACTTCTTGGAGGATGTCCATTGAGACAATTAATTTTATCAGGGGAAGGAAATGGAGATTCCATGATAACTGTATTAGGGATGATAGCAGGAGGAGCTTTTTCTCACAATTTTGGACTAGCATCTAGTGCTAAGGGACCTACAGGTAATGGTATGATAGCTGTAATTATATGCATAGGAGTACTTTTACTTATATCGTTATTTTCTATTGATAAAAAAATTGTAATTAAAGGAAAAAAAGGAGTGAGTATAGGTGAAGGTAGACGCTAGGGGAAGAGCATGTCCAGAACCTTTACTAATGGTGAAAAATTCATTAGAAGAAGGGGAGAAGAATTTAGAAATATTAGTTGATACAAATACTGCTTTAAATAATATAATGAGATACTTAAAAAATAAGGGGTTTATAACCTCTACTGAAGAAGAAGAAGATTATTTTATAATAAAGGTAAATAAATAATATGGACTATATAGCAATATTTTATAATCATGGTGGTGCTATTAAATTTTCTAAAAATTTAAGTGAAAATGGGGTAAAGGGAGAGTTAATACCAGCTCCAAGAAAGTTAACATCTAATTGTAATATAGCCTGTAGATTTAGTTATGATAAAAATTTAGAGAATATAATAATTGAAGAAGTAGAAAGAATCTTATTAGTTAAAAATAAAGAGGTAGCTACTGTATATGAAGATTATTATTAAGGTTTATATTAATTAACTTATGTTTTTATCAGCTAATTAATATTCCTAAGAGCCTAATATTTTATAAGGTATTTTTAAAATATTAAATATAATGATTTAAATAATTAATTCTAAAAATAAGGTAAATTATGTTGACATTGATTATTTAGATTTATATAATGAAGATATAATTAATTATAAGAGAGTATCCGTTGATAAGGAGTAGTAATTAAGAGGTTACATTTCAGAGAGCTAGAGATGGTGGGATTCTAGTATGGCAAACTTTTAATGAATGGACCTTTGAGGAGTAAAGCGAAAGCAATATTTGTTAGTAGTATTTACCGTAAACCCCACGATATAGGGGATAGGGTATGTTTGTACCTGAAAATAGAGGTATATAATTTTATATACAACTTAGGTGGCACCGCGGATATATCCGTCCTAATTTTTATTAGGACGGTTTTTTGTTTTTTCTAAAAGTATTTTATTAAAATAAAAAGCGATTGTAGTCTTAAGCGTTGTGCACAAATGCTTAAGATGAGATTCCGGAATCTTAAAATATTATAAAAAATATTAAATATTTTAGGAGGTAAATTATGAACACTAAAAAATTAGTTTTAAATTCAATGTTAATGGCTATAGGAGCAGTATTACATCAAATAACTCCCCCTATATTTTTCGGGATGAAACCTGATTTATCTTTAATAATGTTAATTATATTGGTTATAGAGAGTAGAAATTATAAGGAAGTTTTATCCTTAGGGATTCTATGTGGGATAATATCTGCTATGACTACAGGCTTTCCAGGAGGGCAAATACCAAACTTTATTGATAAAATAATTACAGCATCTCTTTTATATTTCTTAAGAGATAAGTTAAGGATTAATAAAGAAATTATAAAACTTTCAATTCTTTCTATACTAGGAACTTTAATAAGTGGAGGGGTATTTTTATTTTTAGCTAATATATTTGTTGGACTACCTGTGGCATTTTATAAATTATTTATAGGAGTTGTTCTACCAACTAGTGGAATAAATCTATTTCCTTGTATATTTATAAAAAAGATTATGGAGAGAAAGGGAATAAAGGTTTCATTTTAAGGTAATTAAGTAAAAGGAGAAATATATTAAAATGGAGTGGACTTTAACTTAACTAGGTGGACTATAGTTCAATTGAAGTTTAGAAATATACAAGTAGTATATTGGTCTTATTAGTATGGATTATTAGAACTTTTAGTTATGGATAAATATATTATAATAGAAAAGTGTTAAAATAAGATTTATTATTATAGATAAAGATTTATAAGTAAATAAAAGATTTATTTATAAGTTATTATAATAAGGTGGTATAATTCATAAATATGAATTATACTACCTTATTTTTATGTAGATTAACCTATTTAGTTACTAATATATTTTTTATATAAGGTTTTAATTTAAAACCTTAGCTTATTCATTAAAATATTCTTAATTTATAGTGATTTAGACAGGTGTATAAATTAAATTTTAAACTTAAAGACCTATATAGGGTTCTAAAGGATTTAAGAGCATGTATAAGTTAAAATTCAAGCTAAAAACCCTATACTACATTATTTAAAAGAAACATAATATATAAAACTATAATATGAATTGTAAAATAATAAATTAAAGATATAAAGCTTATTACACATTAAGTATAAAAAAAATTAATACTTAGTAGGTTATTATATTAAGAAAAGTTATTGAATATTATATGATTACATAGGGTTAAATGTAAAAAAAATATGAACAATAAAAGAGTTGTATGTAATTATTTACATCATATGCTGCATTTATGAAGGAAGAAAATTTAAAAATATCTAAAAAGTTTAATATTTCTATATATTTAATAAAAAAATTCTTTGGAATGCAAGTAAAAGTAAAAAAACTATTAACAATAGGAGGAAAAATATAGTTGTGAAAATATTTACAATTTCAAATTAGGGCTTTAAAATAGTATTACAAAAACTTAATCAATATAAGGTTAATTAATGGTGACTAGAAGTATTAAATTTTTAAATCCATATAAAAGGAGGGCCCACATGAATAAGGAAGAGGATTTTCAATCTGCATTAATATTAGCAGGAGGAAAAAGTACTAGGATGGGCTTTGATAAACAAAAGTTAAGTATAGAAGAAGAACCCATTATTTATAAAAATATAAAAGAACTTAAAAGTATATTTAGAGAGGTAATGGTTGTAACAAAAACTCCTGAAAGTTATAGGGGATTATGTGATATTATTCTTCAGGATGAATTTAAAGAAGTAGGACCTTTAGGAGGAATACATGTAGGACTCAAGTATTGTAGTAGTAAATATCTAATGGTTATGGCTTGTGATATGCCAATAATAGATAAAGATTACTTACTTCATCTAAGAGCTATAGGAATAAAGAACAATTATAAAGGATTGCTTGGGGAAAAAGAAGGATTTTTAGAACCTTTCCCAGGATTCTATTCTAAAGACTTTATATTAGATATAGAAGAAAATTTATCATTAGAGAAACGTTCTATTAGGGATATTTTAAAAGATAATTCTATATATGTTGAGAAAGATTTGTCTAACTTTAATAAAGATATGTTTTTAAATTTAAATACATTAAAAGATCTTACAAATTACAAAAAAAGTATATTAAATAATAAGGAAGATGATTTAAATGATAAAAGAGTATAGCATAATAAAGTACGATGGTTCAAAGGGAAGAAAAGAGGTGGACAAGGTTGTAGCAGAAACTCCTATAAGCATATTTTTAAATGATAGGGAATATATAACTTTACTTTGTACACCAACCAATAAAGAAGAACTAATAGTTGGCTTTTTAAATAGTGAAGGAATAATATCTTCTTTTAAAGACATTAGGGATATGATAATAGATAACAATGGTACAGCTAAGGTTTATATAGATTCCCAAATTGATTTTGAAAGTAGATATAATAATAGAGTAATAACATCAGGAAGTTCTAAGGGAACCCTTTATGCAAAATCCATGGAGGAAGCAAAGAAAAGAAGATTTCCTTTAGGGGATACTAAGTTAAAGCCTAAGGAAATAATGGATACAATGAAAACTTTTTTTAAGTCTTCTAAAATCTTTGAAGAAACTGGAGGAGTCCATAGTGTGCTTTTAAAGGGGAAGGACTATGAGGTTTTTAGAGAAGATATAGGAAGACACAATGCTATAGATAAGGCTGTTGGAAATATGATTATAAATAATAAAGCTCTTGAGGATTTTGTTATTTATGTATCTGGAAGATTAAGCTCAGAAATGATAGGAAAAATATCAAAAGCAGGAATATCCACAGTAATATCAAGGGCATGTCCTACAGCCATGGGAATAGAAATTGGAAGAACAACTAATATGACATTAATAGGGTTTTCAAGAGGGGATAGATTTAATGTTTACAGTGGAGAGGAGAGGATAGATTTTAGTAGTGTAGATTAAGGATATAAAATGAACCTTTAGAAATTTTTATTATGAACTAAAGAAAATTATAGAAATTGTAAATTGTTATGTTAGTTTTAGATACTAAAGAATGAATATTTAATATATTATGGGGAATTCATTCTTTAATATATTAACTAGTATAGTGATTTGAACTAATAGTACTATGAGTATATGGGGGGAATTATATTAAATCTAGACTCTTTAAGAAAACCTTTACAAATGTAATTATACAAATTTAAAAATAGTGCTAATTTACTATAGGATAATATGGAGGGGTAACATATGAATAAATCAATATTAACACCAAAGGAGATAGCAGAACTTGCTATAGATGTAGGGGTAAAAAGATCAAAACTATCCTTAACACAACTTATACTACTGGGAATATTTGCAGGGTCATTTATAGCCTTTGGGGGAGTAGGATATCTTATAGTGACTCAGACAATGGTAAGTGTTGATCCGGGAGTGGCTAAGTTTTTAGGAGCAGCAGTATTTCCAGTTGGGCTTATGTTAGTTGTTTTAGCAGGGGGAGAACTTTTTACTGGAAATTGTTTAATGACAATAGCTTTAGTGGATAGAAAGATAAAATTAAAGGATGTATTAAGGAATTGGACAGTAGTTTATTTTGCTAATTTTGTAGGAGCATTAATAATAGCATATATATGTGCTAAAACAGGAATAATATCTGGAGCTGTTAAGGATGGGGTTTTTAGTATAGTTAAAGGAAAGCTTTCAGCTGATTTTATAGATATATTATTAAAAGGGATTTTATGTAATGTTTTAGTGTGTTTAGCAGTATGGTTAACCTTTGGAGCTCAAGATTCTATTGGAAAAATATTTTCAAGTTGGTTTCCAATTATGTTATTTGTTATTCTTGGATTTGATCACTGCATAGCTAATATGTTATATTTTACAGCAGCAAAATTTTCAGGATATTCTGTAACTTTTGGAGAGATATTTGTTAAAAATTTAATTCCAGCTACTATTGGAAATATAATAGGAGGGGGAGTTGTAGTTTCCCTTGGATATTATTATTCTTACATAAGGGTAAGAGGAGAAGAAAAGGTAAAGAGCAGTATTAGACTTAAAGAGCATATGGCTAAATAGAGGCATTAATATAAAGGTATGGAGTAAATAGGATAGTAACTTATTTACTCCATATTTTTTTATTCTTTCATTATTAAAAGTATACAGGTAAGATTTAAGTTTTAGGATTAAATCCTATTAAAAAAGAAGTCATTCATAATATAGAATATTTGCTTCTCTCACTTGGAAGAATAAAAGAAGTAAATATATTATAAAGGAACATATATTATGAGTAGAAGAGATCAATGGATAAGAATTTTTAAAATAACTATAGGGGTTTGGTTAGGGCTTATAATAACAAATCTCATGGGTTTTGATAATAAATTTACAGGAGCATTATCAGCTCTTCTTGTAATGACATTATCTCCATCTATAAATAAGACTAAAAGTTTTGCATTTATAAGGTTTGCAAGTAATGTTATAGGGGTATCTATTGGTATGATAACTGCTACCTTTATAAAGAATAATTATATAGCTGTTCCCTTAGGAGTATTTTTAAGTTACCTCATTAAGGAATTATTTAAAATAAATATTTCAGATATGTCTACTGCCATAGCAGCTCTTTTAGTTATAGATTTATCAAGAGACAGTCCTACAGGCTATTCAATTAATAGAATAGTCCTTATAATTACGGGATGTAGCTTAGGGTATATTATAAACAGTTTTTTGATGCCACCTAATTTTGGAAAAACAGCAGAAGAAAAGGTATATAAAGTTTCTAAGGAAATACTTCAGAGTTTAAATAGGATATATTCTAAGGATTTAACAAAGGAAGAATATATAGTATTAAATAAAAATGTCCTAATAAGTGAAAAGGCCTTAGAATCGTTGAAGGAAGATGCTACAGTTTCTTTTAGAAAAAGTCAGAAAACCTATATAGATAAAATTCCTATTTATAAAGAGCAAATAACTCTTAATAGAGTTGCTTTGGGGTTAATAGAAACTTTTATAATATTTAAAGAGGAACTATTTAAGCTAGATACTAAGGTTATAGATATGATATTAAAGGAGCTAGGAAAAAGTATATTAGTACATAATCATATAGTAGAAGGAGAAGAAGCTTTACAACGACCAATGACATCCTATGAGGAGATAATGGATCAGGTTCATAGGAGTAATAAGTATAGCATAATATTTTTAAGTAAGATTATAGAATATGACTGTGCTATTGAAAATTATATAAATAGCAAAAAGGGTATGTAATACAAGGGTTATAAAAATGTAAAAGAGCAAACGTCAAAAAAACGTCAAAAATTTTTCTGAAAAATTTTTTCAATTAACATTGTAGCGTGAAGAATCATGTCATCATTTACATAACTATATGTTTTCATTGTTTGCTCTATATCATGTCCTGGTAGTTGAGCTGCCGTTTTAAAATCAACTCCATTACTTATTAAAGTAGTTGCATAAGTGTGTCTTAACTCATGTAAACTAATATTAAAACCTAGTTTTGTTAGATATCTTTTTAACATACCACTTGTAGCTTGTACAGATTTATATAAAAATAATCTATTATTAACATCTGTAACAGCTTTTCTTTTATATTCCTTTAAAACTAGAATAGTTGATTGAGGCATAGGAACAGATCTATATGAATTTTTGCTTTTTAATGCACCAAATCCACATTCACCATTAGGTAAGTTTTTGAATTGTTTATTTATAATTAATATATTATTTTGGAAGTTTATACAATCCCATGTTAATCCTAATATCTCTCCTAATCTTAATCCACAAGTACCGGCTAATAAAAATATTGCTTTATACTTAAAAATTTTAGTATTATCATTTAAATCTTGCTTCAATAAATTCAAGGTTTTGTCAGCAACTTTTTTTGCTTCTTTTTTAGACTTAAATCCTTGTTTACTTTTCTGTTTCCACTTCCCATTTAACTTATAAGAAATTATAAATTGAATTCCTTTATCCTTTTCTCTATAGGTTATGTTATATTGCATTTAATCAAATCCTTTACATTTAGTTTCTTTTATTATCTCCATGAGTTTAATCTTATCTTTATGAGTATATGGAATAAATGAAGTAGAGTAGAAATCCCCCTTTTTAGTCATAGATTCAAACTCTAGAAGTAAAGCTCGTTCTTTTTTAGATAAGGCTTTTACTTCATCTAATTTTATAATATCTAAATGCATATTTTCACCTCCCTTCACGAATGTATGTTCGGTTAAAAATTAAAAATTTTTTATTATATAGTCAATTTTTAATTTTAGTAATTCTTTAGGAATGTATTCAGCTTTAGAAATTTGTTCAATAGACATTCCTATATATTTGTTAAATATGTTATCAGGTATTAAAAGTTCAGATGCGAATATGTTAGCTTGTCTTTCAATCTTGGAACACAGCATCAAGGTTTTATTTTTCATGAAATAGCAATTATCTTTACTATGAAGCATAGCATGGCCTAACTCATGAGATAATACAATAGATTTTTCAAATGCATTAATTGAAAAAAATGAAAATAGATGTCCTTTTAAATGTTATGACTGTATAGGACACTGCAAGAATAATGCTATAGGATGTGTAGAAGGATTGGATATTGGCTGTACTAAAGAAATTGAGGAAATATGGAAAGATTTTATTGGTATTGAAAATGATGAAGATTAATTCATAATCTGAAATTATTACTTGAGAATCAATTGCAAGGGTTCTTTGAAAATTAAATAATGCGGTATTTACACTATATGTTATAATTTTAGGTGAAATAAATGTTAATTATATTTTTTATATAAGGAGGAATTAAAATGGAATATTTTCATGTTGATGTTTTTAGCAATGAAATTTTATCTGGCAATGGATTAACTGTTGTTTTTTGTAATGAGGAATTAGAAGATAATTTTATGTTGAAATTAACACAAGAGTTTAAGCAATTTGAAACAATTTTTGTGAGAAGAATAGATGATAGTATATTTAATGCAAGAATTTTTACAGTAGATGAAGAATTGGATTTTGCGGGGCATCCTATTTTGGGAGCAGCAGCTACTATTCATAGTCATATTTTTAGAAATGAAGAAGATATAGCAATTACATTTCAATTAAGTCAAAAAACAATTATAGTTAATTCAAAAAAGATAGAGGAGTATTATGAAGTGCAAATGAATCAAGGAAAAGCGGAATTCCTCTGTGAAGTTTCAAAAGAGAAGAGAAATAAATATGTACATGCGTTGAACTTGTCAGAAGAGAATTTAAGCGAAGAATTTCCTGTGGAAGTTGTATCAACAGGATTACCATACTTATTAGTACCATTAACTTCAGGAATAGAGAATGCAAAAATAATTAGTTCTAAATTTGAAGAAATGTTAAAAGAAGTAGGTGCTAAATTTGCTTATATATTTGATGTGAATTATATAGAAGGACGGACCTGGGATAATCAAGGAAACGTTGAGGATGTTGCAACAGGAAGTGCAGCTGGACCATTAGGTGCATATTTATATAAGCATAATATTTTTAATGTAGGACATGAGATTATAATAAATCAAGGAAGATTTGTCGGCAGACCTAGTAAAATTAAGGTTTCTATGAGCATTTCTGAAAAAGAAATATTAGTGTCTGGAGAGGTAGCTATTTTGGCAAAGGGAACTATTTTACTATAATAAACGTAAAAAATCGCATTATTCAAGAGATTGAATTTGCGATTTTTTATTGCGCAATCCAAATAAATAACGAGGATAGGAGCAAAAAAAAGTTGCTGTTATAAACTCCTATTATCATATAAAAATCAATTTCATTAAGGAGGATTAGAAAATGAAAAGAATTAAAGATGTAACAATAATGGATGCGGTAATGCACTTAATAGATGGAAATGGAGATAGGCCTATATTAAATGATAATTACTTAGAATTAGATGAAGAGAGTTATGTGTTTATATACAAGCATATAGTTAAAGCATTAAAAAGTGATGATCTTAAGACAGCAGAATTTTATGAGGATTTAACAGGAACTAATCAAGTTAAGAGTATAGGCAATGAATTATTAGATAGCAGAATAAGTCTATTAGATGCTTCAAGGGATATAGCAAAAATTATGTTTATGCTAACTAAAGATAGAAAAGAAGAATATGGATTGATAATTGCTTCAATATCCACAGAATATGGTCCATATATGTGTGTCTTAAAGGTAGATTATTCAAAATCATTTACTTATAAAATAGATTCTATTGAAGATAAAATGGCTATAAATCTTAGAACGCAAAGAAATGCTTTAAATGCAACTAAGAAGCTTCACAAGGCTTGTTTTATAGGGAGTAAGGATTTGTTTATCATTGATAATCAAAACAAAATTAAGTCGGATGAATATGGAGAAGGTTATTTCATAGATAAGTTTTTAAGATGTAATCTAATTAAAAATGAAAGAGATAATACAAGGGACATTATAAAAGGTACAGAGAACTTTGTTAGGCAAGTATTTAGAGAAGATGCAGAAGAAGCGGAGAAAGTTAGAACTGGATTAAAACAAAAACTTAAAAGGGAAGATAGCATAAGTATAGATGAATTGTCAGAAGGATTATTCTCAGATGATGAATTGAAGAACAAATATAAAGACTTTCTAGACAGTAATAACATAGATGATTTCAATGTAGACAAGGAGTACCTAGAAAAGAAGTTAAATAAGATAAAACTTAAGATAGATAAAGATATATAAATAAATATTAATGAAGAATCATACCAGGACAATAGTAAGTTTGAAATACAAAGAAATGGTGATGGAAGTATAAATATAGTTATAAAGCATGTTATGAATTATATTGAAAAGTAGAGTTAACAACAGAATAAGGAGTTATTGCAGTATAGTTTTAACTCCTTTTTATCACTTGGTAATCAATTGCAAAGATTCTTTGGAAATTGAATAATACGGTATTAAAATTAGATATATTTTCTAAATTATCTATTTACTATGATATATTATATATAAGATATAATTTATATAAGTTTGCGAGGTGGAGCAGATGGATATAGAAAAGAGCAAGGAGCGAAAAACTTCTTTTAAAATTATAGTTAGCGCATTAGCTGGTACTATATTAGGAATAATAGCTTATTCAAACAATTGGTTGGGTTAATAATAGATGAGATAATTATATATTTTAAATTACAAAAATTTTCTTCAATAACTTAAACCTAATAATCTATAAAAATACCGTATTATTCAAAGTGAATATACGGTATTTTTTATGCCGTAATATATATGTTCTTTGAAAATTGAATAATGCGATATTAGAAAAATATGTTATGATTGACTTATAATAGGTAAATAAGGTAAAGAAAATTTATATTGGGAGGAAAAAAATGATTTTGGTAGTTGAATGTATTGTTGCGTGTGTGATATTTACGCTAGTGATCTTACCATCACTATATAAAGAACCAATTAAACATATTATGTCGTATCCTCTAGCGATTAGAAAAAGAGTAGAAAGCTTGCCGCAGTACAAGGATATTATACAAACAAAGAAAAAAAGACATTTAACAATTAAGATAATTGCAATTTTTGTGTTTGCGATTATTCTTGCAGCAGTAGCTTACCTTTCGGGAGCTAAAAGTTTTTCAGAAGCGTATCTTCATGTATTTACTCTGTTTTTGGTTGTTAACGTTTATGATATGCTTGTTTTGGATATAGGGATTTTTTGTCACAGTAAAAAAACAAGAATCCCTGGAACTGAAGATATGGATAAGGAATACAGAAGCCCTTTACATCATGTAAGAGGAGCTGTTATAGGAACCATCATAGGCGCTGTAGTGGCATTGATAGCTGGAGGAATAGTTTATTTTGTATCGGTATTATAAGCATAGTATGTACAAGTAAAAATAAATACAAGATTAGAGTATCGCATTATTCAAAAATGAATATGCGGTATTTTTATGCCGTAATATATTTGTTCTTTGAAAATTGAATAATGCGGTATTAAATATATGGTATAATTTACTTGATTTTAACAATATAAGAAAATTAAGTTAAGGAGATGTGTTATGGAATTTAGAGTAATATCACTACCAGCCTTTAAAGCTGCATCATCTGGAGTAGATAAAAATTTTGATTTTTCCCCAAGTGGTGTTTTAGGAAAATTTGATATGTATTTTTCATCTATTGTACCATCTGATAGGGATAGCTTTTTACCTCGTGATTTTTTGTTTTATGATGAAGAAAAACAAGGTATGGTATGGTGGTGGGCGTTAACTGAGGATATGGATAACGGTGGATATGAAGTTGTTGAGTTTGATGGGGGATATTATTTGACTTATGCTTATAAAGATGGTGATGAAGAAGTAAACAAGAAATTATATGAGGAAGTATTGAACTATATTGAAGAATCAGAAGTTTTTGAACTTGATATACGTCCAAATCATTATGCAATGGGGCATATTATCACACCAGCTGAAATTATTAAGGTACAAGGATGGGCACAGATGGAAACATTTATCCCAATTAAGCTAAAGAATAAATAATTATTTATAACGAAAGCAAATAAAAATTATAATAATACGAATACCGCATTATTCAGAAATGGATATGCGGTATTTTTATGCTGTAATATATTTGTTCTTTGAAAATTGAATAATACGGTGTTAACAAAATATGTTATAATTGATTCATGATAGTTAAGGAAGGAGATGATATATATGAAGTCATACAAAATTATATATCTTAAAAGGATGAGGAGGGTGACTATATTTTAGCCCTCCTAAAGACAGGAGGATATGATGAATAATACTAAAAATGAAGTACTGATTGTATTGACGGAGCAATGGAATGATTGGGAAGCAAGTTATGCCATTGCAGTTACCAATTCTTTTTCAGATTATGAGGTTAAAACAATCGCAGTTGATGATGTTCCGAAGGCATCAATGGGCGGCATCAATGCGTCTATTGACTACAATATAAATGATTATCAGAATTTTAATAACCTTGCCATGGTTATTCTCCCAGGTGGTCTTTCATGGGAAGAGAATGATTATAGGGAAATTGCAGAATTTATTAAGAAGCTCATGGAATTACACATTCCTGTAGCCGCTATTTGTGGAGCAACTACTTTCTTATGCAAGCATGGATTGCTTGACAATTTAAAGCATACAGGAGACAGCCTAGAATTATTTCAAAAACAAAAAGGATATAAGGGAGAAGCGTTTTATATCCCTGCACAGGTAGTTGTTGACAATAAAGTCATTACTGCAAATGAAACTGCTGCCGTTCAATTTGCTTATGAAATTTTTAAAATATTAGAGATTGACAGTGACGAAGAAATGGCGCAATGGTATGATAACTTTAAGAATGGTGCAATTCGATAGAATGTGAGTAAAATCATATCGACAAATTTCAATTTATCTAAGAAATTAGATAAAATTTAATATGAAGAATATTCTTATTAAACAACTAAAATATAAAATCAAATAATTTTTCTAAATACCGTATTATTCAAATGAATATGCGGTATTTTTTATTTTGTAATTTAGAGATAGGAGGTTAAAAAGTTGGTAACGGGAGTATGCCCTACATGTGGAAGGGAGTTTACTAAGAATTATAAAGCCACTTACTGTAGCAAGAAGTGTGCTAAGAATACACCTAAGTTTAGAGCAACTAGAATATGTCCAATATGCAATAAAGAGTTTATAACTAAATATCCTAGTACTAAGTTTTGTAGTGAGGATTGTAAGAGATTAAATACAAATGCACAGCAAAGAGAAAGAACTAAGATTAAATATAAAAAGACTTCAACATTAGAGGAGTTTTGGAATAAAGAAGCACCTATTTTAGGTAAGGGAGAAGCCTTAAGGAAGTTAGAGAATAAATTTAAGATGAGCCCTGAAAAGGCAGAGATTGATTATGAATGTTGGAGAAATAGATATAGGGGAGTGTTAGTTGTGGTTAAGAAGGTGATTATATGTATATATTAGCAATAGATCCAGGGAATATAGAGTGTGGCTATGTTGTTTTAGATAAATCTATGTACCCTTTAGAAAAGGGAAAGGTTAAGAATGAGGAGTTATTAGAAAAAATATGGTCTAGTGAATGGGAAGACGTTGAGAATGTTGCTATCGAAATGATTGCTTCTTATGGAATGGCTGTAGGGAAAAGTGTATTCGATACTTGTGTATGTATAGGACGGTTTCATGAAGCATTAGATGCTTCAATACCAAAGTTTAGAGTAGAATTTATATATCGTAAGGATGAAAAGTTAGAGATATGCGGAAACATGAAAGCTAAGGATAGTAATATAAGACAAGCTTTAATAGATAAATATTCTAAACATGATTTTAAGAATGGGAAAGGTACTAAAAAGAATCAGAGTTGATTTTATGGCTTTAAGGCTGATATATGGCAAGCTTTTGTAGTAGCAGAGACTTATAAAAGATTATATATAGATAAATAGGAGTGATGACTTATCAATAAAGTAATTTTAATAGGGCGTATTTGCAAGAATCCAGAATTAAAATATACACCAGGAACAGGAATGGCAGTAACAAATATAAATTTAGCTGTAGATAAGTATAATAGCCAAACTAAGCAGAAAGAAGCTGATTTTATATCTGTTGTAGTATGGGGTAAACAGGCTGAAAATATGACAACATATTGTAATAAGGGAAGTATGGTGGCTATAGCTGGAAAGATTCAGAATAGGAGTTATGATGCTAAGGATGGAACTAAGAGATATGTAACTGAGGTTGTAGCGCAGGAAGTTAAGTTCTTGGATAATAAGAAACAGGACCAAGAGACAGGTAATCCTTTTGGGGGTACTTATGATGATATGACACCAGTTGAGGATTCAGGAGATATTCCATTCTAGATACTATATTTAATCTTTATTATTTATATAAATTTTAGCTTATATTTTTAACAGAAATATTTATATAATCAAAAAATAATATAAAAGGCATAATAATTTCAAAAACATCTTACATATATAGTCAATATATGGTATTATTTGGATGAAGTTATTATTAAGTAACTTAGAATAATATCTAGGAGGATGTTTATGAAAAAAATTATAAGTTCTTTTATTGGTTGTTTAATATCTGGAGTTCTATTTCTTGGTGTTTTTAGTAGTGAAGCACAAGCTAAGTCTGTTCAATCATTGCCTTATTCTTTTGATTTTCAGGTATATGAAGGACAAAAATTATCATCTAAATATTCTTTTACAGGCGACACATCATATTATATATCTCTATATACTACATGGCAAAATCGTGCTGTAGCAAAGATATCTTTACATGAAGATAATATTTTCGGAACTAAAGTTGAAGAAAAGTCAATTCAGTATGGATCTTATAACTATCCTTTTATGAATTTAGATAGAAACAAAAAGTATTATTTTGTAATTCATAATACCTATGATTCTACAAGTCCTATAGAAGGAAATGGAACTGTAAAATAGAGAATTTCTAAATACAGAATATAAAAAGAGTCATAATGACTCTTTTTATATTTTTCAATGCTTTTAATATTTAGGTAGTTACTTTATCTACCACATGAGTGACCTTCTTCACGAGTTGAAGAATAACCACTACCTGGGTTTCCACAGGTGGTACATGTATCTTGGTAATAATCTTTCCATTCCTCATAATTACATCTCTTACCACTAACAGTATGGGATCTTAGACTTATAAACTTACTACCAGTACTCTTAGAACGATAATTATGACCTTGACAATCGCAGGTTGTATGACGCGTACCAGGCATTACTATGTCGCCACATCTAGGACAAGATGGTGCTGCATGGCTCACAGAAGTTGGAATGATAGGGGTACTGAACATTAGTGCAAGTAAAGAAAAAGTAGCAATTATTTTTTTAAAATTCATTATTAAAAAACCTCCTTAAATTTAAGTTCTTATATATCCAATTCTGTATTAAAATGTAAAAACCTTTTCAATAAATTAATATTATAATTTTGTTAAAGAATTACTGGTGATATTATCATAATATTACCTATATTTGTAAAATGTTATTAAAATATGAAAAGATGTGAACAGATATTAGTGTCAAAATATGCAGAAATATGATACATACCTATTTATAATTAGTACCATATATATTATAATATAGGTATAAAGTCAATGGGCATCTCTTTTAAAAAAAGTGGTGTCCTAAAATTCTTTTTTGGGGTGATAGTGTGAGTAAAGTTAAAGATGAATTAGCATTATATAAGCAACTAAAAGCTGATATAGTAAGCTTAGAGTTAGATATACAAGAGATTAAGAATGATAGTGGATTAAAGGCAATAAGTTATAATGAAAGAGTTCAAATTTCACCTAAGAATGATGCAATGGACAAGATTTTTGAAGCTAAGGAAAAAGAAATTAATGAATTATTATATAAAAAAGAAAGATTGGAATTGAAAATTAAAAGAATAGATAATGCCTTAAGCGTGTTATCAGGTAGAGAGAAGCAGGTTATTACTATGCTTTATATAGAAAAGCTACCTCATGGAAGAGTTGAGGTTGAAATAGATAGAAGTTATCATGGGGTTAGAAATATTTCTATTGAGGGGTTAAGAAAAATTCAAAGACTTTGCAAAAAATAAGAGTTATATTAGTATCATGAAGTTTTCAAAAGATATCCAATATTAAAATACTAGAATATTAATTACTTTAGTAAGCTTTCTAATATTGAATGTATTAACTTCTTAATAAATCCATAATAAATCCATAAATAGAGGAAATTGCCATATTATAGCGAATGTATATTATGAACAATAATTTATTATATGGAGGGATTTATATGAAAAAAAGATTAGGACTTTTGGTATTTGCTTTAGTCTGTGTATTTGGAACAATGATGATTCCTAATAAAACAGAAGCCAAGGCATATGCATATGGAGCATATGTTAGTGGAGAATATTTAAGACCTGACCCTGATCACAGACCAGATAGGGGAGGATACGGATATTATATAGTTACTTTAGACTCTGGATATCTAAATGTTAGAAATGCTCCTTCTACAAATGGGAAAATAATTGGTAAGCTATATAATGGAGATAAAGTAGTGACAAAGGTTTCGAATTGGGAGTATGGATGGGAGTATGTTGTATCTCCATCTTTTAATTAAATAAAAATAAATTAAGACATAAACTGTACCCTTTGTCAAGGACAGTTTAAAAAAGAGTAGACTAATTTAAAAGATGATTTCTGTATTGAACAGGAGTCATCTTTTTTAAGTTCCATTGTCCTCTAAAATTATTGTGATAATCTATGTAATCATCTATTTCTTTAACTAAATCCTCAAATGTATCACAAGCCTTTATATCAACTTCATCCTTTAAATGTCCGAAAAAGGATTCCTGTGGGGCGTTGTCCCAACAATTTCCACGCCTAGACATAGATTGTCCTAATTTATTCTTTTTGACTTTATTTTGAAAAATCGGACTAGTATAATGAACTCCTTGATCTGAAT
>NZ_JMLJ01000015.1 GCF_000686705.1 Clostridium hydrogeniformans DSM 21757
TAAAAGAATTGCTGGTTCTTTATCTTAATCTGTTTAATTTTCAAAGACCATGTCGCCCTCAAGCGACTTCTTTATGTTATCACTTTTATTTTTTCCTGTCAACAACTTTTTTTAATATTTTAAAATTAATTTAAAGTGTTGATTTAAGTTCTTTTCTTGCGACAACGTATTTCATAATATCATATATAAGAGTTAATCTTGTCTATTATCTTATAGTGTAATTTATAACTTATACTACTTATACTCTTAGTTTCTATGTTTTTCTTTCTTATAAGTATATTGATACACTAGGTTATGTTTCTTTTATGTTTTATATACTTATACCATATAACCACAGGATTTCTTAAAATTATATACTTTGTTTTCCTTAAGAATATAGATCTCTAATTTTAAAACTCTATTATTCTACATAATAAACTCTATGACCTTATCACTTAACTTCTATTTTCTTCCTCATTATTTCTAAATCCTATTCTTTACTCTAGTAATAATCATTCTATATATTTTTACACTTCTTCTTTATACTTCTCTTAATTTATATTCATCCCTGAAGTTTTTCATATTCTCCTACTTATTATAATTACTCTCTATCACATAGAGTTTATTTTAAAACAAAAGTACCCTATTTCATAATTCATATGTATGAAATAGGATACTTTTAACTTATTATTCTTATATATTCTTAGTCTATTGATTCTATACGCACAATAAATTTATTTTAATATGCCTGTTCATCATCCTTATTAATTGGATTTTATTCTTATATCTCCACTAGTTGTAGATATTGAGGATGATATCCCTCCTGAATTTACTTTAATAGATCCTTTTGATTTTTTTATTATCCCTGAGGTGTTTAAAGAATTATCCAAAGATACATCCCCTGATACTGAATTTATATCAAATTCTATATTTATACTAGGGTTTATATAAAGATCCACATCTCCAGAAATTGAACTTATTTTCGCCGAATCATTTATCTTATTCATTTTCAGCCTAATTTCTCCTGATGTAGTCTTTAATTCTATGGCTCCCTCAAAATCATTTATATTAATATCCCCCGAAATCTGGCTGCTTTTTAAGGTAGAACTTATAAGCTTATTTATACTAACACTTCCTGATGTTGAATTTATCTCCATATCCTTAGTTTTTATATTATTACATCTTATATCTCCAGATATAGTTTTGATCTTCATACCTGTAGTATCTAAGTTAACCTGAGATAAATCTACATCTCCGCTTATAGTAGAAATGTCCATAGCTTTTGAATAACTTTTAGGTATATATAATGTAAGACCTGCATCTGAAAAATTTATATTCATTCCACTTGGAGATGTTTGTTTTACATTTACCTCTCCATTAGAACTAGTCAATATTAACTCTATATCACTTGATGATAAAGTTCCTCTCACTGACCCCTTCAAGTCAGCCCTTAACTCTTCCCCATCATTATAGATAACTTTTACATCTGAAAATGTGGTTGATACATTTATTTTAGATATATCTTTTAAACTTATAGATTCACTTCTCTCCAAATTAAGTTCATTTCCATATCCTCTAAAATTATTCCTTAGGAAACCATTAAAATTTCCCCTATTAAAAATATCATATATAGTACCACCTGAGCTTAAAATTATTAAAGCTCCTGCTCCATAACATATAAACACTAGTGATACTAATACTAAGACAAACTTCTTTATTTTAAAATTTTTAGATTTAATAGTCATATAGCACCTCCTACTGTAAAGATTCATATATAAATTTATAGAATTTCTTAGTTAAGTCAATTAGTAACATAACTAAATATACTGCTCCAATTAAAACTAGAAGTCCTAAAGCAGAGGTACCTATCCCAATAAATATCAAAGCAGACAGTGGTAGTGCTATAGGGCTAAAGAACATAGTCCCTACAGTCCCAGTTACTCCACCTATTAAGAGACCAACTCCACCCAATGTAAGACCAACACCAGCTCCAAATATACCAATGAGCAATCCACCTAATCCTGCAAGGGGTCCTAAAGCTAAAATAATGATAACTATTAAAATAATCATTGATAACACTTTTTTATTTTCATTACTGCTGCTTTTAACATTACCACTACTTCCTGCATAAGTATTACCAGTATAGTTATTAGTGGTATTGGTATTATTATTCTTATTACTCTCACTGTATTGTCTTGCTATAGTTACAGGGTCACCTAACTCTTTAGCTATTTCTTCTTCTGTCTTTCCTTCCGCTCCCCCTACTGAGAAGTGTTCCTCATAGTCATATAATATTTCTTGCATTTCTTCATTAGTGAATCCTCTTAAGTTGTTTTTTAATACAAGTAAAAATTCTTCTTTATTCATTATCATCACCTACCCCTAATGTGTTGTTTACACTTTCTATGAATTCTTCCCACTCATTTATGAGTGCCTCCTTAGTGTTTAATCCAAGTTCTGTTATTTTGTAGTATTTCCTTGGGGGTCCCTCTTGAGATTCCTGAAGATAAGTTGTAAAATATCCTTCCTTACTCAGTCGCCTTAAGATAGGATATATAGTTCCATCAGATATTTGAATATTTTCAGATATCTTGTGTATTAATTCATATCCATAGTAATCCTTTTTAGCTAGTAAAGATAATACACATAATTCTAAAACACCCTTTTTTAATTGAGAATTCAAATTAATCACCTACCTTATTATTAATATGCTATATAAATTAAATCTTGTTTAAATGTAGGTTTTTTACTATAACCTTATTAATATGCGAGTCTATTCTATCAAACTCAATATTCTTATTCATTTAACAAACCAATAATTCTACTTAACTAAAGTCAGCACAAAAATTTTAATTTTTATATTAACTATAGTATATCAGTTAGTATTATACATTACAAGATAGTAAACAATAAATATAACTTGACTAAATAACTTACTCATAACATTATTACCTCTCAATTAATACAATATATGATATAGTAACCATTTTTTTAAATCTTCATATACTGATTCTAGAAGAGCATTTTTAAACAAAACAAGCTCTCCCACAAAAGATGCCTGTCTTTATTTAAGAAAATTTTATCCATTCTCCCATCTAAATTTAAAGCAGACTACCATAAGCCCCCTTCGGTAGTCTGCTTTTATTTTCATTTTTAAATCTCTATGAACTTTATATATTAAGAAGCTTTTATTCCTCTATAATTAATTTTAAAAAATAATTTTTATTTTTCATTTAATAACTTGTCCATACTTTTTATATTATTTACTTTTATCAGTTATACCTAAGAATTTCTAATATGAGCTCTCGCATCCTTTAAGTCCCTGAATTTCTATTAATCCTATTTTTATAACTTCTAAAATAACCTAGACTTATTTATTTTTTAACCTTAATTATATAAACATCTTATATATAATTAAAAATATAACCCCTGGCACTCCAAAAAATCCTGCTATTAGAGCTGTACCTATATTTATACCTATTTGAACTCCAAAACTAGCTCCAACTAAGTTTACTATCCACAGAAGAATTGCCCCTAGTACTCCATTAACACAAAGTTTTATAAAAATCTTTATTGGCCATGAAAATATAGTTACTATTATAAATAAACCTACTATAGCTCCTATAAATGCTATTAATGCCTCCATTTCATACCTCCTATCCCTTTAATATTTATACTAATATATTAACATAATATGCTAGGAAGCTACTATATTACAGTTTAATCCTAATCTTTTTGCTTCTTTAATTAAATAATCGTATTTGGCCTTCACAGCTGCCTCTGTATAAACAGCTACTTCTATTAACTTAGGATCTTGTACATTATCAAAATAATTTCTTATAGCTTCCAATTCACATATAACCTTGTCTATAGCTTCTAATAATTCATCTTTATTACTAAATCCTTCTTCACATACCTTTAATTTTATATTATTAATTATAAAACTCTTATTCATATAATCATAAACCTCCTATTTTATATCTCTTCTTAATTATTGACACAAATAGGTGATTTATTCTTTATAAGATACCATATCTTATATGCCCTTATTATCCTTAAAATCATTAATATAAATCTTATACATTCTATATAAATAAATTCTAAGCATACATATACTTTTTATGTTCTATACTTTTATATTTTTTTATCTTAAATAATCCTTTACCTTCAATTTCTTTATATGTATATCTTAAAGTAATATAAGGAATATATTAACTTTTATAAAAATATCTTTACCTCCTTATTTAGTTATAATAGCTTATTAAAATAGTCTAATCCTTGAAATATCTGAAAATCTTCTCTTAAAACTTCAGCCACTTATACACTTTCCTCTAAAAATTTAAGAACCTTTTCAAATAAAAAGGGGTGCATTAGTGGGTAAGTTAGGTTTTCTGGTATAGTATCAAATAGTCTTACTTCACCTATTTCTGAATAAGGTAATTCTCCTAAATTAAATACATCAGCATAGAATACCTGTCCAAAAGACTCTCTAGTTTCCCTCTCTACTGAATAGATACATACAGGATATAATTTAAAGTCCTTCGCTCCAGTTTCCTCAATCAGTTCCCTTTCTGCTGTATTATCAATTCTTTCGTTTCCTTCCCTATGTCCTCCTGGTATTTCCCAAGTCTCTCTCTCTTTATGCCTTACATTTATCCACATATCATTATATTTTGATACTATAACTGCATATTTTAATTTTTCATCTTCAATAGCATCTAAATCATAAAATTTTACATTAATCAATAATCCTCAACACCTCTCTAAATCATTTTACGGAACTTTATCTAATCATAACTTCTTACATAATTTCATGTAATTATACCATTTTTTTCTAACACGTGCTATGAAATGATTATCACATTTTTTAATTTATTACTCCATACTAGTTCATCATTTAAAAGTCACTTTTTAGTTCTAACTATTAACAGTTATATATCTTCTTGATTATATAAAGTGTTTCATAATACTTTTATATAAAATCTCCTTAGTCAATACAAGTCTTTTAATGACATAAAAACTTAGTATCACTCTATAATAAACAATAAAAAAAGTTCAGGTATAAACTTTTTTAATCAGCCTATACTTGAACTCTTTTATCTGATGGCTATAATCCGTAATACCCCCATCCACGTATAAGGTGGGGGATAACATTTGCTATGCCCTAGATTAACTTATCTAACCTTCATGCGGTAGAAAGACCCCAACCTAAAGGAAGATTCGTTTTATATTAACTAAATAAGATTTCTTCTTAATCTATAGTTCTCGTCTTCCTTCAAGAGCCTTAGAAAGAGTTACCTCATCAGCATATTCTAAGTCTCCACCTACAGGTATACCATGGGCTATTCTAGTCACCTTAACCTCTAATGGCTTTAATATCTTAGATATGTACATTGCTGTAGCCTCTCCTTCAATAGTAGGATTCGTAGCAACTATAACTTCTTTTATGCTTCCATTCATTCTAGATATAAGTTCCTTAAGTTTTATATCAGCTGGTCCTCTTCCTGCCATAGGAGAAATATTTCCATGTAAAACATGATAAACTCCATTAAATTCTCTTACCTTTTCCATTGCTATTATGTCCTTAGGTTGCTCTACAACACAAACTAAGGATTTATCTCTATGAGGATTAGCACATAAAGCACACGGATCTTTATCTGTATAATTTCCACAAATAGAGCAATATTTTATAGTCCCTCTAGCTTCAATTAAAGCTTTAGCGAACTCTTCCACCTCATCTTTAGGAAGATTTAAAACATGTAGGGTCAATCTCTGAGCGGTTTTATATCCTACACTTGGTAGCTTGGCAAATTCTTCAATAAGCTTTTCTATTGCTACTGGATAGAAATCCATTAAGCATCACATCCCTTAACTTAAAATTTATATTTAAAATCTATGCTTCAATTCTATATAAACTTATCTTAACCTAAGATTACACTTAAAATAAGAAAATAGTAATATTTATATTATTTTAAACAACTATATAAATTGTTTTAGGCATACAATTACATTGTACGCCTAACTTAAAACTTAAGTCTAAACTCTATTAAAACATTCCTGGAATATTCATTCCACCAGTTACCTTCTTCATTCCTTCTGATGTTTCATCTTGAGCATTCTTTAGTGCTTGATTAACTGCAGTTAACACTAAGTCCTCTAACATTTCAACATCATCTTCATCTACAACTTCAGGCTTTATCTTAATTTCTAAAACTTCATTCTTTCCATTAACTACTGCTTTAACTGCTCCGCCACCTGCTGTAGCTTCAAAACTTTTACTTTCAAGATCTTTTTGCATATCTTCCATTTGCTTTTGCATCTTTTGAGCTTGCTTTAATAAGTTTTGCATATTTCCTCCGCCTAAGCCTCCTGGAAATCCACCTCTTGCCATATAAAATCCTCCTTAAAATGAACTTAATTTTTATTATATATTATTTTCTCTTTTAATACTATATAAAGTGCAAGTTTTAAAACAAAGCTTACATCTTATATATACCTACTATATCATTATTATTTATCCTATCTTAATATGTGAAAGTTATAAACTTAAACTACTTCACTTTCTAACCTTATAATAAGTGAAATTAATCTATAATCTCCACCATATCTTCTCCAAAGGCAGCCTTAAGCTTATCTTCCTTGGATTCTGTAACTTCCTTCTCTTCTTTTTCTATTGTGTACTTAACCTTAACATTTTCTCTTAGCACCTCTGAAAATGCACTATCTACTGATTTTCTGTAATCTTCTTTTTCAAGTCTTTGTTTATTAAATGAAAATTTCTCTTCATATTTTATTTCTATTACTCCATTTTTACAAGAATATAATCTTCCTGTTATAAGGGAGGCATATATAACCATCTGTCTTCTGCTTTTAAAAGTTTCTAGTATATCCTGCCAAGCCTTCTCTACCTTAGATATGTTAAGTTCAGAGTTCTCATTAAAGTTTTCATCTATTTCCTCTTTAACTTCTTCTCTCTTTACCACCTTAGGTTTTGGTGTATCTTGTGGAAGGTTCTTTCTTTGTTCATTTATACTTAGCTCTTCTTGTGGCTCTGTTGAAACAGCTATTTTCCCACTTCTTAAAGCACTTTCAAGTTTGTTTATTCTAGCTAGTATAACCTCTGGAGAGTTATCAAACTCTATTCTACACATTTTTATAAGAGCTAATTCTAGATATATACGTCCCTGTTTGCTCCACTTGGATTGTTCTTCAGCCTCTTGAAGAATTCTTATAAATCTCATGATTTCTTCTATGCCTATCTTATCAGACTGCTTTTTCAAAAGTTCTATGTTTTCAAGAGACATATCTAAAACCTCTTGAGGATTATTGCTTACCTTTACCATAAGTAAATTTCTCATATGAGTTGTAAAATCCTTTATAAATGTTTGAATATCTTTCCCCGCAAAGACTATATCATCAATTAATCTCATTGCCTTTTCTGTATCCCTACCTATTGCACATTCCATAAGATTTAATAAGTGTTCGCTGGTTACAAGTCCAAGCATCTCTATTATATTATTATATTCTATCTTTCCACCACCCATAGCTATACCCTGATCTAGTATGCTTAAGGCATCTCTCATTGCTCCATCACTCATTCTTGCAACTAAGTCAAGACTCTTATCTTCAGCAAAAATCCCTAATCCATCTGCTATCTTCCTAAGTCTTGCAGATACATCCTCTGTTTTAATTCTTTTAAAATCAAATCTTTGGCACCTTGAAAGTATAGTTATAGGAAGTTTCTGTGGATCTGTAGTTGCTAATATAAATACTACTCTCTTTGGAGGCTCTTCAAGGGTTTTAAGAAAAGCATTAACAGCTCCTTGGGAAAGCATATGAACCTCATCCATTACATAAACTTTAAACTTCGCTTCTTGAGGTGGATACTGTACATCATCTATAATATCTCTTATTTTATCAACTCCATTGTTAGAAGCTGCATCTAATTCCGTAACATCAATAGAAAGCCCTGAATTTATTTTTTTACACATATCACATTCATTGCAAGGCTCACCCTCTCTTAAATCGAGGCAATTTAAGGCCTTAGCCATTATCTTTGCAGTAGATGTCTTTCCCGTACCTCTAGTACCACAGAAAAGATATGCATGGGCTGTTCTTTCCTTAAGTATTTGGTTTCTTAGTGTTATTGTTATATGATCTTGACCTACTACATCCTCAAAAATCCTAGGTCTCCATTCTCTATATAAGGCCGTATATGCCACGGTCATCACCTCTTAGTCTTATTATCATTTATTATAAGGGTATCATACTTCATAAATATCTTAAACACCTATAAACTTAGTTTCCTAATTTTATTAATAATACTATTATATAATCACAAGTTATCATCTATACTTTTTATAAATCTTATAATATGTAAAATACTTTTATAATACCATTATAACCTTCATTAATTATATTTTAAACTAGCATATTATTACTATGTATTTATACTATGTACTTATATAAAATATAAATTACTTTGTAAATTTATCTAAAAAACAATATAAACTCAAAGAAACTTATTGTCTCATTGAGTTTATTAAAAATTAATCCTTTATTTATACTCTACGTATATAAATACATCTTCTATATTTTTATTTTAAAATCTAGAAATTTTAAAAGCTGACTCTAAAGGTGTAGAGTAACGATTGTTTACTATGTTGGATATAGTTTGTTTTGATAATCCTGAGCTAGATGCTAACTCCTTTTGAGTAATGCCAGTTTCTTTTAATATCTCTTTAACCCTACATACTACAGACATAAATTTTCTCTCCCTCTTAACCCTACTAAAAATTACTTATATATTGTACTATTTCTTTCTCTATAGCATCATTAGGCCTTATGCTTAAAATATAACTTTTAAACTTTTCCTCTACCTCTTCAACAGATTGTTGAAAAACTTCTTTAAAGTTCTTTTCAAACCCTATGTTTCTTAAAGAACTTAGTTGTACATAAAACCCTTTAAATCTCTCAATACCAAATAGTGATATAAGATACTCAGTGAAGGCCCCTGCTATAGGGTATGTTAAAATATCACTATACTTAGAAAATTCCTTATTATTTATTAAATCAGTTATACTTACATATTTATTCCTTTTTAAATACTCATGTACCCAAAAATTATTATCTATTCCAAACCAAACCCTATCAAAATACATAGCAAGTCCTTCTCTTATAAACGTACTTTCTGGTACCCCCAAAGTATTATATGAAATTATATGAGCATCCTCATGATATCCTATGCATTTATTTTTTTCATTATAAACAGCCCATATTTCATTAGGCATCCTAGAAAACCCACTACAAGGTTCATTATCTCCATAACTAACCCCTACTTCTTCCCTAGAGTTACATAAAAAATATTTTATTTTACCCTTCATAGAAACCTTAAGAACTTTACTTATATGTTTATTACACTGTTCCTGAATATTTATTATATTTTCTATATCTTTTTCCCCTAAACTATCTTTTATATAGTGAAATATATAATTATCACTATGCTTTATACTCCATTTCCCCTCCATGTATAAATCCCCCTTATTTTTACTTTATTAACCTTCAATTCTTTATATATGGTTTTAAGTTTTAAAATTAATTTATAAATCTACCTAAAACAAAATAAATCAAGAATATTTTTCATGAATAAATTAAAAGTGTATATAAAAAGTCCCTTATTATTATATTATGCAAAAGCTTATGTAATCCTTTAACTCACTGTAAATTTAATTTTTATTCATATTATCTTTCATCATATTAGCTAAATAGCCCTTAGATCCCCAGGTATGGATTGTAGTATAAAAATACAATAAAAAAAGGATATACAAATGTATATCCTTTAATATGCTTATGTAGACCGTGCACCTCATGTCGACAATAACTCATAAGCGTTACCCATACAGTTAGCTCAAGCCAGATTGATCCACGGCACACGGAAGGGACTACTTATCGCTGCTTCCTTCCGGATCTGACGAGGTTCATAGCTTTCCGTTGCGTGGGACCCGACTCTCAACACCACTTATATGGGCCAGACCCTACGAATTAATGCCTCGATGAGGAATTCGACCCTGCTAAGGCGGATTGCAGGTACAGGGCACCGCCAGCTCCCCATCTAGCACGGCAAAAATAAAATGGCGGAGAGAGCGGGATTCGAACCCGCGGTAGAGTTGCCCCTACACACGCTTTCCAGGCGTGCTCCTTCAACCGCTCAGACATCTCTCCAAGTTATTTATTATGCTACACATATTTAATTGTTACATTGGTTATTATAATACAGCATTTTAAGTAATGCAAGTATTTTTGCAAAAATATTAAGTGGTATTTTATTCTTAAAAAAGAAATCTACAATAATTATACATAAAGGTTATATATAATTTATTCTATAAACTCTTATTTCTATATCTATTTCTAATATAGTATTTTTATGAATATTTATTTATAAGAATTAATTTAATTTGGATAACTTTATCAGTATGCAACAATCATATTTAAGATAATTTATATATCTACATTCTTATGAAGTCAATCTTAAGAATATAACCTTTTAAAAATGTAAAACCTTTTATTAAGCTAATAATTTAATATCTATTTAAGAGAATTTAATATTAATTTAAGAGTATTTTTTAAAATTAATAATATAATTAAACTATATTAAAAAATTGAATTTTAAGAGCTTAATATATAAAGTAGTAAAGTTAGAGGAGTGATTATTCATGCATTATTCAATAAAAGGAGATAACTTTCCCGTGGTAGTATGTGAAATGACAGAAGGGGAATCTTTAATCACTGAAGCTGGTGCTATGGGTTGGATGAGTGATAATTTTAAGATGGATACCAATATGAAAGGTGGCCTTATGGGCGGAATATCTAGAATGTTTTCTGGAGAATCTATATTTTTAAACACCTATACTTGCTCTCATGGAGTAGGGTCTATAGCCTTTCCATCCTCTTTTCCTGGTAAACTTATTGCAAGAGAACTTTCAGCCGATGAGTCAATAATATGCCAAAAAGGAGCTTTTTTAGCAGGTAGTAATACTCTATCTTTAGAGGTTCATTTTAGAAAAAAATTGAGTACAGGATTCTTTGGTGGGGAAGGCTTTATTCTTCAAAAGGTCACTGGACCTGGTATTGTATTCTTAGAATTTGACGGATATATTGAAGAAATTCTTTTAGCTCCTGGAGAAAAATTGAAAGTTGATACAGGTAATGTAGCTATGTTTGAGCCTTCCGTTAACTTCGATATAGAAATGATTAAAGGGGTTAAAAACATGCTCTTTGGTGGAGAAGGTCTTTTCTTAACTACCCTTACGGGACCTGGTAAAGTATATGTTCAAAGTATGCCTATTCAAAACTTAGCTGGTAGATTATCTCATTATATGTATACTGGAAGTGAAAAATAATTTAATTATATTCTTAAATATTATAGATATAGTTTTTATTAATTTAAATGGCAATGTTTATGAAATCTCTTCATGAACATTGCCATTTTCTGTTATAATCTAATATGAAGAGGGGGATTAAAAAAATGAAAAAGAAAGACATTTTGTGGGGTTTTAGTTTAATACTTATTATTTTCTTCTTAGTGTATCCTTCAACTCATGAAATATTTGTTGGAGCTACTAAGTCATATCCTTATATTACAGGTTTTGTAAAGGTTTCCTTACTTGCTACTATGGGTGAACTTCTTGCCATAAGGATTAAAGATGGCGATTTTATAAAGCCAAAAGGTCTTATATTAAAATCTATAGTATGGGGATTCATAGGTGTTGTTTTTGTAATCATGTTTGATTTATTCTCTAGTGGTGTTTTATCTGCAAAATCTAAGGGGTTGCTACCTACTCTATCTAATTCAACCCTAGATAGGTTTGTAACCGCATTTTTTACAAGTGCCCTTATGAACTTAACCTTCGCTCCTACCTTTATGAGTTTTCATAGAGTAACGGACACCTGTATTGACCTAGGTACAACTAACCTAAATAGAGTTCTAAAATCTATTGATTGGAGTGGGTTTATATCATTTGTAGTTATAAAAACTATTCCATTATTCTGGATTCCAGCTCATACCTTAACCTTTATGCTACCTGGAGAATATAGGGTCCTATCTGCATCATTTCTCTCCATAGCCTTAGGTGCCATACTAGCGCTTGCTAAGAGACCTGTAGCTAATAGTAATAGTAATAGTAATAGTAATAGTAAGTCATTATAGATACAATAATAGAAAATAACAAAGGAGTATAACTAATTATATAAAAACTAGTTATACTCCTTCTTTATATGTAAATTATACTTAGTTTAATAATATTAAATCTACTAACTTTTAAGATTTAACCCTATGTAGTAATTTAATTTTCTACCGCTCCACACATCTCACATGAGTCACATATATCACATACTTCACAATGTACACAGGTTATTTTATTTCTATAAGTCATTATATCAGCATTAATTCCATATATTAATTTTAAGTTTTCCTTGGTTATAACCTCTTTAGGACTTCCCTCTGCTATTATATTTCCATCCTTCATAGCAATTATATTATGAGAGTAACTTGCTGCTTGATTAATATCATGTAATACCATTATTATTGTCTTATCTTCTTCTTCATTTAGCCTCTTTAATAGATTAAGCACTTCTAACTGATGCATTATATCAAGGTAGGTTGTAGGCTCATCTAGTATTATTGTATCCGTTCCTTGAGCTAAAGCCATGGCTATCCATACCCTTTGTCTTTGCCCTCCTGATAAGCTATCTACCTTTGAGTTTTCAATATGCTTTAAGTTAGTTACCTCTAAAGCCCAATCTATATACTTATAATCCTCATCTGTTAATGAAGAAAATGGTTTCTGATAAGGAAATCTTCCATAGGCCACAAGGTCTCTAATCTTAAGCCCTTCTGGTGAGGTTGTTATTTGAGCTAAAAAGGCTAACTTCTTAGCTACTTCCTTTCCCTCTATCTTACTAATTTCTTTTCCTTCTAAAAGTATACTTCCGCTTTCTCTTTTTAAAATCTTACCAATAGTTTTTATTAAAGTAGATTTACCACATCCATTAGGTCCTATAATAGATGTTATTTTTCCTTTCGGAATAGCAGTTTCTACCCCATTTATTATTATTTTCTTTCCATATCCAACAGCTAAATCACTTATGTTTATTATATTACTCATAATATCCTCCTAATTAATTATTCTTTATCATTAAATAAAGAAAATAAGGTGCTCCAAGTACAGATATAATCATTCCCACCGGTAGTTCTCCACCGCTTGATAGAACTCTTACAAGAAGATCAGCTGCCATTAAAAGCACTGATCCTACTAACATTGATATAAAAATTAGCCTTTTATGCATTGGTCCAACTAAGGCCCTTCCTATGTGAGCAGCTACAAACCCTACAAATCCTATGGACCCAACCATTGCTATAGATGAACATGAAAGAAGAACTGCCGCAAATATAAGCTTAAATCTTTCCTTCTCCACATTAACTCCAAGAGATGTTGCTGTATGCTCTCCTAGATTAAATACATCTAGATATAAGGCTTTATATACTATGTATGGAATAAGTATTACTACCCAAGGCAGTATTGCTATAATTCCATTCCAACTACTTCCCCATAGGGTTCCTGACATCCATAGAGTTGCAAAATTATAGTCTCCATTAGATAGACTCATAGTTAAAAGTAAGGTTAAAGCACTATAGGCTGTACTTAAACATATTCCTGTTAGTATTAACCTATTATTGTTAACACCCTTTTTCCAAGCTAAGGAGTAAATTATAAATAAAGATACTATCCCTCCTGCTATAGAGAAAAACGGCATAATGTATGCAAAATTTGAATTGAGACTCTTAGCTCCATTAGCAAATAAAGTTAAACAGACTATAACTACAAGGCTTGCAGCAGAATTAACCCCTACAATAGATGTATCTACTAATCCATTTCTTGTTATGGATTGCATTATAACTGCTGATAAGGCTAGAGCTGCTCCTACTATAATTGCCATTACTACCCTTGGCATTCTAAAGTGAAATAATATAACTTGTTTCTCTGTAAGTAATTCAATAATAGATATATTGGTACTTCCTAAAGTAACTCCTAATACAAATAATCCTACTAAGGATAAAGTTAGTACAGAAGTCCATAAAATAAATCTTTTCTTCTCATTTGTAACTTCCATATTAAAATCCTCCTTCTGTTTTTCTTGCTAAATATAAGAAAAAGACAACTCCTATAATGGAGGTTATTGTTCCAACTGGAGTTTCAAAAGGTGGTCTTATCATTCTTGATATTAAATCTGAGTATACTAAAAGTATACTTCCTAAAATTCCTGAGGTTATTATTATTTTAAAATAGTCTTGTCCAACAAGCTTCCTAGCTATATGAGGCATCATAAGTCCTATAAAACCTATGTTTCCAGCCATAGCTACCGCTGCTGAGACTAAAAAGAGTACTGCTATCATAGAAAATAGCTTTACCTTATTCACATTAACTCCTAAATTTAAAGCTACTTCTTCACCAAAACTAAGTGTTGTTATTTTTCTTGATAATCCTATAGATAATACTATTCCTATTATTATAAAAGGGATAAACCCCTTAAGCACTGACATACTTACTCCAGAAAGTCCTCCTGAAAACCACATATAAACATTTTGAGACATATTAAACATTCTTCCCACTATAGAGGTTATGCCTCCTAAAAATGCGCTAATAGTTGTCCCTGCTAATGCTAACTTAACAGGGGTAAGTCCATTAGGAGAAAACCTGGATATGAAATAAACTACCATAACTGCTAGTAAGGATCCTAAAAATGATGCCATTGATAATCCTAAAAATGACACACTTGGCCATACTATCATTACTAAAGTTATCATAAAGGATGCCCCACTACTTAATCCTAGCAAAGTTGGAGATGCCAATGGGTTCCTAGTTATTCCTTGCATTATTGCTCCTGAAATAGCTAATGCTGCTCCAACCACAATAGCTGCTAGTGCTCTTGGAATTCTTATTTCCTTTATTACTTCTTCAGTATCTAGGAATCCATAGGATATGGATAACTTATATCCTAAATATATAATTAAAATTCCTATAACTACTAAAACTATTCCTTTTATCTTATGTTTTGTACTATTCATATGTTGCCTTCCTTTATAATGATAATTATTCTCATATAAAAATGTATTTCATACGCCCTACTTAGTCAACAAATATAAAAAATTTGTGTTGTTTTTTATAAAATGATATATGTTTTTTATAAAGTAATTAAGTTTTGTTTAAAAAATAACTATCCTTCTTTCCTATATTACCTAATCTTAGTTTTTAAATAAAAAAATTAGAAGTAGACATAAATATGTATACTTCTAAAATTAAAGTCATCCATCAAAATTATAAATTTCTTAAAACTCTTCCCTAAAATAAAATAAATTTAATCAAATCCTGACTTCTATTAATTATTTATCAATTATTTGTTCCTTAACTTATTAAATTATCATAATAAGTTCTTAAATATATCTTACCCTAATACTTTCTATTTTTTAACTATGATTTCGTAACATGTAATTATTTAAGCATAACATGAATATATATTCATTCTATATATTAAAACCTTCCTCTTAAATCTAAAGTTTCTCCTATTAGAATATAATTTAAAATTAAAGATACATATAGTGTTTTAAGTTTAAAAATTAATTTATACATCTATTCAAAGAAAGATAAATTAAGGATATTTTTAAGGAATAAGTTAAGTGTTTATGTAAAACCCTATATACTATAGAATTTTGACTTAATTATAGGTACCCTCAATCTAACATTTAATTATTACTTAAATTTTTCTTTACTAATCTTAGAGATAGTTGTAAAAAAACTTTTAGATAAGTTTAGATTTTACCTTGGATATATATATAAATTAAGGCCATCCATAGACCTAACTTATGGATAACCTTTAAAAATTACTATATTAATTTTTCATATTTATCAGTAAAACCTTTTATTATATCTTTAATATAATTTCTAGATACAAAGCACTGTTCTCCATTACTCATATGTATAATCTTCGATTTTTTATCAATAAAGCTTACATTGTTGATATTTACAATATATGATTTATGACTTCTATAAAACCGATTATCCAAAGACTCTTTAATCTCTTTAAGAGTTCCTAAAAATTCTATCTGCCTCTTCACACAATGGACTCTAATTTTATGACCACTGCCAACAGTTTCAAAGTACATTATGTCGTCACAGCTTATCTTTCTTACAATATCCCCCATAGATATTGTAAATATGTCATTAATATTATCTTCTTTTTCATCACTAACTCTTTTATTTATTATATTAAGACATTCATAAACCTTATTTTTAACATTAGAATAATTATCTTTTATGATATAATCCATAGCCTCAACCTTATATTTAAAAGTTAAGTAACTCATCTCTTCATGAGATGTAATAAAAATAATAAAGGATAGATTATCATCTTCTCTGATTTTATCTGCTAAAAGAATTCCATTTATAATAGACTTAAGATTCACATCTAATAAATATACATTAGGCTTATGATCTTTTTTAGAATACTCTATTACCTCATAAGGATCTCCTGTAACCAAAGCCATATTCATGTTAAAGTTATGTACACTTATTATTTCTTTAATAATATCAACTATTTTTTCCCTTTGAATAGGATTATCCTCACAAACTATTATATTAATCATAAATTACCGCCTACATTCTCTACTTTTATTAATTGTATAACTTGTCCATTATCTATAGTCGTCTCCATGAATACCTTTTCATACTCGCTTAAAATTTTTTTCACTATAGTAAGTCCTAATCCTCTATCCCTTCCCTTAGTGGAAAATCCACTTTGAAACATCTCCTGAACCTTCGCAATAGGTTCTACATAGTTATTGCTTACAACTAATACAACACCATTCTTACTTTTCACTATAGAAAGCATAATCCTAGGTTCTTTATGCTCTACAGAAGCCTCTATAGCATTATCTAAAAGTATTCCCATTATCCTACAAACATCTATTATATTCATGTTTATGAAGTTAATTTCATCGCTAATATCTACCTTTACCTCTATTTTAAGATAATCAGCCCTAAGTAACTTAGATGATATTAATCCTTTAAGTTCAAGTATCTTCAAATTACTTAATAAGGGTAATGTATTAATTTTTTTATTAAGATTCTTATTATATTTTATAATATTATTATTAAAATATTCTCTTAAACCTTCTAAATCTGAATTATCTATATATCCACTTATAGTTAATATAATATTAGTATAATCATGTTTCACATTCCTTATTTCACTATATAAACTCTCAATATTCTTAGTATATTCATTTAAATTACTAAGATTTCTAATTTTATGTCTATACTCTATTCTTTTAACTAAAAGGTCTGACAAACAATAAAGTAATATAAAGTTTAAAAGAAAATAAAAAATAAATATATCTGTATTCATTAAATCTAAACACTTTTTAAATCCCATTCTACTTCCAATGGTAGAATTCATATACAAAATTATAGCTATATTCATTATAGTTAGTACAAGAGTCGCTATAATTTTACAATGTTTTTTTCTAATAATTTCATCTAAGTTGAGTTTTTTAATATATTTTCCTATGACCTTACTTTCTATAAAGCAAGCAGCTGATACTAATACATATATACCTATCGCAATTCGTCTATGGTGTCCTCTTAGGACTCCCTGTTGTATAGTTGGTAGGTTCCATACTAAACGTGATATTATAGAATGATTCATTGCAAATAATATAATAGAAATAGATACAAAGAAAAAATTTTTTAGCATATTATTATTTCTCTTAAATAACATAGCTTGTATAAATATTAAGACTATAGGAATTATAAAAAAATAGTTATAATCTAACATTTTCAAACTAAAAGTTAGAATAAAAAAAATACCTAATATAAATTTTTTATTTATTATATTTATTTCAAAATTATACATATTTGATATTAATATAAACTCCCAAAATAAAGCCTTATAAAATATCAAATACTCCACCCCTTTTAGAATATAATTGATTTTTAGTAATATTATAGCATGTTTTAAAACTATTTTGAATATTACTTATTCTTGTTGTTATTATGTAAAATGTTGTAGCCTTTATTTTACATGGTAGTAATAAGCCTGATATCTTTTATATACTGATTATCACTTATAAGAATAATAATAGCTTCTTCATTAAAATTAATATAGGTTTTAATCTTAATTTTACACTTTATAAAATCTCATGAAAACTCAAAACCATAGGTAAATAGAAATTTAATTTCTGTTATATCTATGGTTTTTTTATTCTAGTTTATAAATATATAGTTTAAATTAGGATTTCTATTTTATAATAAACTAATATTTCTTTATTTAATAAAATTAATAAGGCCCTCCATTGCTAATATATAACCATATTCACCAAGACCACTTATCTGCCCTATACATGCTGGAGCAGTTACCGACTTATGCCTGAATTCCTCCCTCTTATATATATTGCTTAAATGAACTTCAATACATGGAATATTAATAGATTTCAATGCATCATATATTGCTATAGAATAATGGGTATATGCTCCTGGATTTATTATTACTCCATCATAATTTTCAAAATGTGCATCTTGGATATAATTTATTATTTCTCCTTCTATATTATTTTGAACTATATCTATATGTACATTTCTTTTTTTTCCTTCACTTCTTATATAATTACATATACTTTCATAAGTTTTATCTCCATAAACATTTTTTTCCCTTATTCCTAACATATTTATGTTAGGTCCATTTACAATTAAAAACTTCATATATATTCTCCTTTCTATAGGCTATCCATAATAATTCTTTCCCCTTGAATTTGCTATTTAAACTTTCATTCTTAACCTTTAATGAAATATTAAGCTTTTCTAATAAACCTAAATATTAACTCTTTATTACTATATTATAGATAAACCACCTAGAAACTCACTCCTTTCATACACATTAAATAATAATAGATAGCGATTTAGTTTCAATTATCATATGGTATATCTATATAATTAAAAACTCTAAAGTTTTCCTATTAATGTTAAAATAAATCCTTATTATTTTTGTGATTTTTATCTATACTTCCTAACTAAACTCCTAATAGTATTAACTAAATTTACTCTCTTATATAATTTAAAAATCTCTAAGACCTCTTACCTACTTATTTTAATTCCATAAGATCCGTAATTGCTATGGCCGCAATGGCTTCGATCACAGGAACAGCTCTCTGAACTATACATGGGTCATGCCTTCCTTCTACTTCAATTTCAGTATTCTCTTTTTTACTTATATCTATAGTCCTTTGAGGCTTTAATATAGATGCAGTAGGTTTTATAGCTACTCTAAACACCACTGGCATACCATTACTTATTCCTCCAGTTACTCCTCCATTATTATTACTATAGGTTTTTACCTCTTGATTTTCATAATAATATTCATCATTTGACTCTGAACCTTTAAGTTTTGTTATTTCAAATCCACAACCGAACTCTATACCCTTAACAGCTGGAACTGAAAACGCTAAATGAGCTATTGTGCTTTCTAGAGAATCAAAGAATGGATTTCCAACTCCTCCTGGAATACCCGTGATGATACACTCTATAACCCCACCTACTGAATCCTTATTTTTTTTGGCATTTAATATGCATGACTTCATTTCTTCTTTAATCTCATCATTTATAACTGCCATATCTTTTAATTTTAATGATTCTAAGATTTCAACAGGTGGATTACAATAGTCTATATTTTCATCCTCTATGTGAGCTATAGATTTTATATGACTTAAAACTTTAATTCCTCTCTCCTTAAGGATTTGCTTAGCTATTGCTCCAGAAAAAACTAAAGGAGCAGTTATCCTCCCTGAAAAGTGTCCTCCCCCTCTATAGTCATTAAACCCTCTATATCTTAATACTCCAGGATAATCAGCATGTCCTGGTCTCATTATATTCTCCATTTTTGAATAATCTCTAGATTTTTTATCCTTATTCCTTATAATTGAGCATAGTGGTGTTCCAGTAGCTTTTCCATTAAACATTCCACTTAATATTTCAAATACATCCCCTTCTTTTCTTTGGGTAGATATTAAGTTTCTTCCTGGTGCTCTTCTTTCCATTTCTTGTTTTATATTATCAATATCTATTTCAAATCCACTTGGAATTCCATCTATAGTTATTCCTATAGCTTCTCCATGAGATTCTCCAAATATTGAAAGCCTAAAGTTATTTCCCCACATTCCGCTCATATATATCATCCTCCAAACAATTTACTCCTTAAACATAGTAATACTCTCCACCTAACTCTTTAAAGTCCTCAAAAAACTTAGGATAGGATTTCTTAACACACATAGGATTTCTTATAATAAGTGAATTATTACATCTAGTAGAGGCTATAGCTAAAGCCATGGCTATTCTATGGTCATCCCAGCTATAAACCTCTCCTCCTGTAAAGCTTGTTACCCCATCTATTATAAGCCCATCCTCTTTTTCTATTATATTAGCTCCTATTTTATTAAGCTCCGTACTAATAGCTTTTAATCTATCACATTCTTTTATTCTAAGTCTAGATGCATTCTTTATTATAGTAATTCCTTCACTTAAAGCTGCAACTACTGTAATAACTGGTATAATATCGGGGCACTGGGCTCCATCTACTATAATTCCCTTTAGCTCATTCTTTTCAGCCTTTATGTATTCCTTCTTAACCATGCTGGAACCCATAGATTCTAATATGGTTATAATTTCTTTATCCCCTTGGAGGGACTCTTCACTTAGATTAAAACATCTTATATCATTGCCAATGGCTCCTCCACATAAGAAAAATGCTCCTTGGGAATAATCTCCTTCAACATAATAATTTTTTGACTTATACTTTTGATTTCCCTTTACTATAAACTCCTTATAGTTTTTATTATCTATTTCTATCCCAAAATCTTTCATAGTAGCTAATGTAAGATCTATATATGCCTTAGATTCAAGTTCTGTATTTATTATTAATCTAGAATCCTCTTCTAAAAGGGGTAGAGCAAACAAAAGACCACTTATAAATTGAGAACTTATATTTCCATTAACATAAAAATCTCCAGGCTTTAATCTTCCTTTTATATTTAAATCTAATATATCTTCTTTAAAACTGTAATCTATATTTTTCTCATCAAATATATCATAGTAAGGTTTAAGAGGTCTTTTCCCTAAATTCCCCTGCCCTATAAACCTTACCTTATTATCATTTACTATTGATATAGGAATTAAAAATCTTAATGTTGATCCTGATTCATTACAATCAATAGTTATATCTTTATCCTTAAAGCTCTTTATACCTTGAACTATTACACTTCTATCATTAACTTCTATATTAGCCCCCATTGCCCTCATTCCTTCTATGGTGGCTATAATATCATCAGATAAATCAATATTTTCTATATGGCTAACTCCATTACTTAATGCAGCACAAATTATGGCCCTATGTGCCATACTTTTTGAAGGTGGTATATTTACATCTCCATTTAATAACTTAGGATTTATTTTTAATAATTTCATTAATATTTTCTCCTATATACCATAATAATTCTTAATTTACTTATTAACTAAATAAAATACTTAACTACCACAATAAGTTAATATTATATTGTTACAGAGTCAAAAAAACTAATATTTTCTTTTAAAATAAAAGCTTCTCCTATGTCTTTAATAACTATTAAATTAAGATTATTATTTAAATTCTTTTTATCTAATTTTATATTTTCTATAAATTTCTTTTTATCTTCAATATTTATTTTACAAGGTAGGTTATGCTTAAGAAGTATTTCTTTTAATAACTGACTTACTCCTTCTTTAGCTATTTTTTTCTCCTCACTTAAGATTGTAATTAAGTGCATTCCTATGGCTACTGCCTCTCCATGGGTAAATACCTCATAGTTATAATATTTTTCAATAGCATGCCCTAGGGTATGACCAAAATTTAGAATCATTCTTTCTCCAGTATCCCTCTCATCTATCTCAACAATTCTTCTTTTAATATCGCAACATGTATAAACTATATCTTCTATATTTTCCATAACCTCTTTCCTGCCCTTAAGATTCTGAAGCATAGAAAAAAGATTCTTATCCTTTATACATCCATATTTTATTACCTCTGCCATGCCATCATTAAAAAACCTATCTTCTAAGGTATTAAGAACCTCAGTGTCTATAATAACTAACTTAGGCTGATAGAAAGCTCCAACTAGATTTTTCCCTCTATGTAAGTCTACAGCTACCTTTCCCCCTACACTACTATCTACCTGAGCTAAAAGAGATGTTGGAACTTGAATAAAACTAATCCCTCTTAAGTATGTGGCACTTACAAATCCACCTATATCCCCTATTACTCCTCCACCAAAAGCTATTATGAGATCACTTCTTGTAAGATTAAAATCTAAAAGTTCCTCATATATATATGGTAATGTATTAAAATCCTTAGTCTTCTCTCCTGGTTTAAGGACTATTATCTTTACATTAAACCCTTCTTTTAAAAGTTCTTCTTCAATACTATTTCTATAATATCTACTTAAATTTTCATCTGTAATTACAGCTATCTTATCTCCATGAAAAACTTTTTTTACTTCCCTTCCTATGTTACTTAGGATTCCTTTATCTATTAAAATATCATAACTGTTTTCTTTTAAGTTAACTCTTAATTTTTTCATATTAAATCCTCCTATAGCAGTGTGATTTAACTTATCTTATGAATACCTACTAAATAATACTTCAGCAAATGATTTTCTATAATTATATTCCTCTTCATCGCCTTAAGACTTATTAATATTGATACTCTATCCCTTAATTTTAACGGTAAAGCTTTTAAGTTTCTATAAATATACCCTATGAAAATTAAATATAAACTCCACTTAAACTATTAATATTAAGTTTGTCATATTTTTAGTTCTGAAGTGTTTTATCTATATATATCTTTATTTAAAGTTTAATCTAATAAAAATATATAAATTAAGCTTTTCTTTTAATACATATATTGCATTAAACAACTTACATTTCACTAGCTGATGACTCAATAAGTTTCAAGCGAATCCAATGTAGTTTTAATATTAAAACTTATATAATAAATTATTTATTATTACTATACTCATTTATCTTTTTGAAGTAAATAATTCCAATCTAACTTTAGAAGATTAAAAAAGACCTTACTATAGTATTATACCTATATAGTAAAGCCTTTTCCTTTATATTATATAATTTAACTTTTTACATTAACTAATTTATTTTGCTTAAGTCTATTGAATTTTTAAGGTGTTTTTTACTAACGCTTTTCAAATATTTTTAACAAGCGTAAATAATGGTTTGCTTCCCTTAGAGTATGATCCGCTAATAAAGGTATTATTATGGATTTAATTTTACACTCTAATAATCCTTTAGTTCCTTGTTCCTTAAAGTCACGTATAGCCTTAGTTGACTTCATAGTTTCATTAGTAAGAGCTCCAATAGGTAGAGTTTTTTCCATGGCTACTTTTGCTTCCATTGTTAATTTATCAAACTCATTTCCAAAATCATTAGCAATCTTCATAAGTGCTTCTTCAGTAGGATCAAGAAGTCCACGGATAAATTTAGCATGTTCTGCCATAATGGTATCCCAGAAAGCTTCTTGCTCATAGGATTCTTTTTCTACATCAACTTCTTCACGTTTTTGTAGTCTTTTAACTATGCTTAGGTAAAGTCTTGCCTCCCTTAAAATATGATCTATAAGTAATGGGTAGTTAGCTGTAAATACCTTACATGCTAAAACCTGTGATAACAACATTGTTTTAAATCCGATTAAGGCTGTTATTAGTCTTATAGATCTATCATTAATAGCAAATACTTTATCTTCAAGGATTCTATCATCCATAATAACTCTATGTCCCTTTAGATTCATTTCTTCCTGTGTTAAGTTAGTTTGAATTTTAACTCCTGTTAGATAGGATGAAGCCATTTCAGCTTTTAGTGTGTAAGGTGTTACCACTTCTCCTGACTCCAATACATCAGAACTAACAACTCCATTAGAAACACTTATAACTTCTGATAATAGCTTATCAAATTCTTTTCTAAAAGTATCTGCTTGAAGTATAAAATTTGAATCTGCTGGTACAAAGCCCACTTCTAGAAAAAATGAATGTTCCTTCATAATACGTGCAAAGAAGAGATGTAACTCTAATGATTGCCTTATAAAGTCAACTCTAGATAGCATAAGTAAATCCTCCAAATATAAAATTCTTAATCTTTATATTATATTAATAGAAGATAGTTACTGTTACTATTTTCCATATTACTATTGTATAAAATATATTTTTAATAACCATCTGCAATTATATCTAATCCTAATTACATTTTATATCTACTTTATATTACAATGATTGATAGATCAATATCCTTAAAATGAATCTAATATAGTTTTATATTACAAACTTATATATGCTAATTACTAATTAAATAATAGTTATAAAGGTAAGTGATTCTATAAATTTAATTCATTTAATAGTTTTATAAAAAAGAGTGTCACCATCTTTTTAGATGGTGACACTCTTTCTACGGACACGTTTATTTACATGGTCTTGCCTTATCTTAGGAGGCCCTATACCTTATAAGGCATAGATATAGGGTGTGTGTAATTAATCATTAAAATCTGGAGGCTATATATCTACTGGCGGGTAGACATATTCCTTGTGTATTTGTGTGTAATTATTTAACTTTAAACTCTTAAAGGTTTTAATGTAAATTAGTTCTTAAAAATTATGTCATGAATATCAATTGGATTGTTTTATGAAGCTAAAATCTTACCATAGTTTATACACTTATCAGCTTCTTCTCCTTCTGGGAATGAATTTACTATGATGCCCTCTTCAATAACTTCTGCTCCATAGCCTTCCATTCTTGCTACCCAGCTTTCCATCCATTCACCACTTCCCCATCCATAGGACCCAAATAAGCCTAGCTTTTTACCTTTTACTAAATCCTTAATTGACTCTACAAATGGTTCCATTTCTCCTTCTTCTATAACTTCATTCCCCATAGATGGTGATCCTAAAGCTATAATTTCTGAATTTTTTATGGTTTCTTCAGTAGCTTCTGATACATTTAGTAAAACAGTCTCTGCACCTGATTCTTTAGCTCCTCTTTCTATAAGTTTTGCCATCTCCTCAGTGTTTCCTGTTCCACTCCAATAAACTATAGTAATCTTACTCATAAAAACCCCTCCTAAATAAAGTAATCATAAATTAATGATTATCTTTAACCCCTTAATTAATATTGATTTTCATTTTCAATTATTATTATACACGGTGTAAAAATAAAGTCTTATAAATTTAACCTTTTAATTTATAAAATTTACTTATACCTAAAATTAAGTATTTAGCACAAAAATATAATCCCTATAGGTATGGGTAACCTATAGGGATCAAATGTAAACTTAGGTAAAATATTATGGGTCTTATTTAGAATAAAGTTCTACTACCTTTTGCTCATCAACCTCTACTGGTACTTCCTGTCTTTCAGGCATTCTAACCAGCTTACCGCTGAAGTTTTCTGCATCCTTTTCTATGTAAGGTAGCGTACTTATTGTATTAATGAAATTTTCACTGAACATTTCATTTTTTCTATATTTCTCTTTTAGAGTTATTTCATCTCCTACTTTAACTCCATAAGAAGGAATATCAACTTTTTGTCCGTTAACTAACATGTGTCCATGGTTAACCATTTGTCTTGCTTGACGTATAGAACTTGCAAATCCCATTCTATATACAAGATTGTCTAATCTACATTCTAAAAGTTTAATTAAAGCATCTCCTGTAATTTCATGGCTCTTCATAGATTTTTCCATGTATCTTCTAAATTGCTTTTCTAATACTCCATAGTAAGACTTAATCTTTTGCTTCTCTAGAAGCTGCACTCCATAGTTTGACAATTTTTTACCAGCTCTACTAGTTTCTCTTTTATATCTCTCCATAGCTTTTGGATGTCCATAAATATTTACTCCTAGTCTTCTGCTTAATTTAAATCTTGGTGTTCTTATCTTGGCCATAATGCCCTCCTAAAATAATTATCTTAATAATTGCCGCGATAATTATTGCTAAGTGCCATCTGATTTTGATTATACACCAAAAAAGATTAAATGAGAACTGTTTTCATTTACCATGTGTAGAATTTATAAATTTATATGTAATAATTAAACTTTCTCTCCTTATGTTTAAAATTATAGAATTATTTATTTGGGGACGGTTAACATCTTATATCCTATCTTATTTTAAAATTTTTAAATAATTAATACTTAGGGACGGTTAATACTTTATAGCATCTTTACCTTTTTCAAGGTTATTATCTATAAAATATTGTTAACCGTCCCCATCATTACTAGATTAATGATTAATTAACTATTTACTTATTATAAAAGATACTATACCAATAAAATGTTAACCGTCCCCTTACTTTTCCTTATCTTTTATTGCTTTTAAAAGTCTTTCTGGGGTTATTGGTATCTCTGTAACCCTTACTCCTACAGCATTATATATGGCATTTAAGATAGCTGGAGCTACTGCCACCATAGTTGGCTCTCCTATACCTTTTGCGCCAAATGGAGCTGTAGGTTCTGGGTCTTCTATTATTATATTATTTATATCTGGGACATCCATAGAGGTTGGTAATATATAATTAGTGAATCTATTATTTTTTATTTTTCCATTATTTAATCCAATATCTTCAAAGATAGCATATCCCATTCCCATGGCAAATCCCCCATCCATCTGCCCTTCTATAAGCAATGGATTTAAAGCTTTTCCTACATCCTGAGCATGAGCTGCCTTTATAACTTCCACTCTTCCTGTTTCAGTATCCACTTCTACTTCTACTGCACAAGCATTAAAAGTATATGGCCAGTAAGGGGCTCCTTGTCCTGTTTCTCCATCCATTTCTACAGTCTGAGCTACAAACTGAGCTTCTTTTCTTATATTTCCATAAATCTTTGCAATTGACTCTATACTTATTCTTTTACTAGGGAAAGTCTTTAAATATATTTCTCCCTCTCTAAATTGAAGCCCTATATTATTATTTAATTTAAGCTCCTTCGCTGCTATATTAGTAAGTTCTTTTTTTAGCTCCTCTGCTGCCATTTTTATAGCATTACCTGTGTTATATGTTTGTCTACTAGCAGCTGCTGTTCCTGAGTCTGGGGTTATCTTAGTATCTTCATTTATAAAATTAATATCTTTAACCTGAAGTCCTAATACCTCTGCTGGTATTTGACTCATAATAGTTTTTGCACCTTGTCCAACTTCAGTAGCTCCTACATATATGTTAACCGTCCCGTCCTTTTGAAGTTCTGCAATAGCATTAGACACATCTGGGAACCCATTACCATAGCCTGTACCATAAAATGCACTTGATATTCCTATTCCTCTCTTTTTCATTATTTATCACCATCCTTTGAAAGATTCATAGCCTTAGAAACTGCCTCTAGGCATTGAATAACTGGAACACTTTCTGTTAAAACTTGTCCCGTTGCTGTTTCTGAACCCTTTCTAAAAGCATTCTTAAATCTTATTTCTAAAGGACTAATATTTAGTTTCTCTGCTAAAGCATCCATTTGTCCTTCATAAGCTATAGGTGATTGGGCCGCTCCAAAACCTCTCATAGCTCCTGTAAATGGATTGTTTGTATATACTGCATAACTATCTACCTTTACATTCTCTATGACATAAGGTCCTGATATATGAACTCCAGATTTTCTTAAAACATTTACTGCCCATGAAGCATAGGCTCCTGAATCTCCTATTATTTTAGCTTCCATAGCATGTAATGTTCCATCACTCTTTGCTCCAGTTTTAATATGAAATGTAATAGGATGTCTCTTAGAGTGAGCTATAAAGGATTCTTCTCTTGAATATACCACCTTTACAGGTTTCTTAAGTTCCATTGCTGCCATAGCAATGTGTATTTGAAGAGTTATATCTTCCCTTCCTCCAAATGCTCCTCCAATGGCAGGGTTTATAATCCTAACTTCTTCATTTTTTAAACCTAAAGCTTCTGCTACTTCAATTTGATCAAAGTGCGGATATTGAGTTGCAGCACATACTACTACAGTTCCACCCTTCTCAATATAAGCTACTCCTGCTTCTGGCTGTATGAATCCGTGATCCACCATAGATGTCTTATAGGTATTTTCTACAATAGCATCACATTCATCAAAAGCATCTTCTATATTCTTTCCCTTTCTTATCTTATAGTGATATATAATATTACTTTCATTATTATGAACCTTTGGTGATTCATCTTTCATTGCCTCTTCTGGATCAAATATAGCTTCTAATTCTTCATAATTTACCTCTACTAACTCTAAAGCCTTTTCTGCTATCTTTTCACTTTCTGCTACAACAAAAGCAATAGGATCTCCTATTCTTCTTACTTTCTTAGCGCAAAGCACCTCATGATCTTTAAACATTACTCCATGATGATTTTCCCCTTTAATATCTTTATGAGTAAATACTTTTAAAACTCCTTCTAAGCTTTCTGCCTTAGATATATCTATATTTATATTGGCATGGGGCTTAGTGGATCTAAGTGTCTTTCCATAAACCATATTATCCATATATATATCTTGAGGGTATACAGCTTGTCCTGTAACTTTTGATAAGCCATCAATTCTTAATACGCTTTTTCCAACTACATCGTAGCTCATATTAATTACCCTCCTTACATTCATATTTAGTTGCTATTTCCTTTGCCTTATCTATATCATTATTTAAGTAACTAGCTGCTATTTCTACTGCATCAACAATCTTATTGTAGCCTGTACATCTACATAAGTTTCCTGATATTCCTTCTCTTATATAATCCCTATTTGGATTTGGATTTTTATCTAATATAGATTTTGCTGCTAAAACCATTCCTGGTGTACAAAATCCGCATTGAACTGCCCCTACATCTAGAAATGCCTTTTGTATAGGGTGTATTTCCTCTCCATTTTGAACTCCTTCTATAGTTAAAATTTCTTTTCCCTCAGCTTGGAATGCCATAACTAAGCATGAATCTACTAATTCTCCATCCATAATAACAGTACAAGCTCCACATTCACCTTCACTACACCCTTCCTTAGTTCCAGTTAAATTAAGCTTGTCCCTTAATAGATCTAAAAGTCTTAAATCTTCCTCTATATTAACATTGCAAATTTTATTATTAACTATTAAACTTATATTCTTCATATAACCACCACCCTAACTATTTTCTATCCTTAAGAGCATTGTTTAAGGCTTCTTTAAATATTCCCTTTATGGCTTCTTTTTTGAACTCCATGGAACTTCTTCCTTTCAGCCTTTCCTTAACAATAATCTCAAAGAATGAACATGCTTTTTCCATAAAACTCTCATCAACTTTTCTACCTATTAGAACCTTTTCTAGTTCAAATTCTCTATTAGGAGTAGTTGATATAGCTCCGCTACCTATTCTTATATCCTTGCAGTAATCGTCTTCATCAACTTCTATAAAAATAGCACAAGAAATTCTAGCAATGGCAAGAGCATTTCTAAGTCCTAATTTGCTAAATCCAACATATTGATTACTTAAAGGTGTTTTAAATTTTACAGAATAAAGTATTTCATTATCTTTTAAATCTACTTGTCCCTTTCCTAAGTAAATGTCCCTAAGATTAACTTCTCTATAGCTATTTTTACTTTTAATAAGACAAGTAGCTCCCAATGCTAAAAGTGGCGGCACCGTATCTGCAGCTGGAGAGCCATTACATATGTTTCCTCCCACAGTTCCTCTATTTCTTATTTGAGGAGATCCTACTGACTTTGCTGCATGGCTAAGTCCCTTTACTTTTTGTATTAGAATCTCATTATTCGAAATTTCAGTAAATGTGGTTCCAGCTCCTATTTCTATGAACTCACTATCTTCTCTTATGAACTTTAACTCTTCTACACTTGATAAATCCACAAGAACTTCTTTTTTTAGCTTCCTTTCTTTTATCTCTATAACTAAATCTGTTCCTCCTGCTAACACTTTAGCATTTTCCTTGTAGGTTTCAAGAATCTCTAAGGCTTCATTAACCCTGCTTACCTTATACACCTCTTTTAACTCCACTATTATTCCCCCTTATTTTTAAAGTTAAAAAACAAAAGTATATTGGGAATTTTCTCAATATACTTTTAATTTATTCTATACCCTAGTACTTCATATATCAAATTCAAAATATAAATAAATATTATTCATGTAAATATATTTATTTATATTCTTATATAGCATAAGTTATGCATATATGTTAACTCTATTATTTACAAACAAAAACAGTTGTAAATGAAAAATCATTCACAACTGTTACGTAATATAAAGGTATATACTAAGCTTTACTTTCCTATATTATAAATTTTAAAATTTTTTCCTTAACAAATATAATACAAGAACTTATTTTTTAATATTTGTATTATTAAATTCATATATAGCCTTTGCTATATATCCCTCATGTTTATTTAATAACTCCATAGCCTTATCTTTATCCATAGATGTTACTATCATTAATATTGATAACTTAACATCATAACCAGTAACCTGAAGAGTTTCTACAGCTTCTTCTCTTTCAGCACCTGTGGCCTCCATAACTATTCTCTTAGCCCTCTCTACTAGCTTTTCATTAGTAGATTTTACATCTACCATAAGGTTTCCATATACTTTTCCTGTTCTTATCATGGCACCAGTTGATAACATGTTAAGTACCATCTTCTGAGCAGTTCCTGATTTCATTCTTGTAGATCCTGTTACTGCCTCTGGTCCTACTAATGGTGCTATTGATATCTTTGAAACCTTTGAAATTTCTGATTCTGGATTACAGGTAACTGAAACTGTAGTTACTCCTAAGCTATTTGCATATTCAAGAATCCCTATAACATAAGGTGTTCTTCCACTAGCTGCAATGCCTACAAGAACATCATTATCGTTTAGTCCAATAGCTTTTAAATCCTCTACTCCTAATTCCTTGGAGTCCTCTGCTCCTTCTTTAGCTCTAAATATAGCCTCATGTCCCCCTGCTATAATCCCTTGAACAAGTTCTTCACTTACTCCATAAGTTGGCGGACATTCTGAAGCATCTAATATTCCTAATCTTCCTGATGTTCCAGCACCACAATATATTAATCTACCGCCTCTTTTAAATGCCTCAGCTATTTCATCAACAGCTTTAGAAATACTAGGAATCTCTTTTTCAACAGCATAAGCAACTTTTTTATCCTCAGTATTTATCATACTAAGCATCTCAGCAGTAGATACATTATCTATATTTTTAGTATTTTCATTTATTTTTTCTGTAACTAACTTATCTAAATTTATTTTTTCCATATCTCTTCCCCCTCATTAGATTTATCTTATGCACATATACATAAGCAAACAATTTGCCTAATTAGTATATTGATTACATATAATTAACTACCTTTTATCATTACGAGAAATCGTTTTACTTCTTAATTTTATTATACATGTTTGAAATTTAATTTCAATATTAAATTATATTTATTGAAATTAAATTCCCTTCCTTTTATTATTATATAGATTGAATTTTAAATATTACAATTAAAGAATAAAAATAAAAGATAAAATCCAATCATTGCCTTTATTCTTTAACTGTACAAACTTTTATGCAATATATACTTAATAATTTCTATAAGTTTATAAGGCTTTAATTTATAAATAAATCTATTTGGAGTATTATAAAAATTTAAAACTTTAAATAAATTACAACCTTATTAAAATTTATATTTTAAGCCCTACTATATCTTAAAAATATCCATAAAAATAAAATAACCAATAGGATAAATAAAATATCCCATTGGTTAAAAACCTTTATTTAAAAGCCTCTTTATTATACTTATCTATTTCATAATAGATCTACCCTCTAATAACTATTATGAAATAGATATATATTATATCCATTAAAGATATCTAGGAAATAATATACTCTCTTCTTTATGAATATGTGTAAATAAGTCTTCTTCTAGTGCTATAAGCCTATTATAAGTTAGCTTAAAAGTAGTACACATAGAAGAATCTATCTTATAATTATTAGTTATATTTCTTATATCCTTTAATATATTCCCTGCTGTATCATGCTCTTCATGTCCTTCTCCTATAAGTTCTCTTATCCTTAGAAGTATGGATTCATCTTCATTACTCATGTACTCTTTCATAAGAGGAAATATACTCTCTTCTTCTTTTTCTAGATGCTCTAGTATATCCTTTTTAAGTAATAAAAACTTTTCTCTAACCTTTTCTAACATTTTACCATGATTATCATAGTGGACTCTTAGTATCTTATCAATAAGAGCCTCTAGCTCCTCTACCTCAACTTTTGTATATTTATGATGATTATTATTTATATGATCTATTAATTCATCACTTTTAGAGTCAATAAAGGTTTTAATCGGCTTTTCATTCTTTAATACTTCTAAATATTTAGTATTTACTTCTTGAAGTATTTCATCTGGATTAAGTCCTTGCTCTTCACAAGCCTTTATAACACTTCTATTTCCATTACAACAATAATCCATCTGATACTTATTAAAAACTTTAGATGCCTCCATGAAATTTGCAACTATATATCCTAAATTATCTCTTTTATTAAACATAATCTCAATCACTCCCTATATATTTCATGATTTTATTCTAAGATAAATATAAAAATATATATGTGATTTAAATCAATTTTTATTTGTTTTTTAAAACAATTTTTTTATTACTTATAATTTTTATAAATCCTTCATCTTCTAGTTTCCTTAATTTACGACTTATAGTCTCACGAGCAACCCCTGTATAATTACCCATATCCTCTTTTGATATAGGAAGGGTAATTTCAACCCCTTCTTTACTTGGGCTGCCTCCTTCTCTCGAAAGTTCTAATAGTAAATTTATTATTCTACTTTCCGCATCATTTGTTGCCAAGGTTTCTACTAACTTCTGCAGCTTGGATATCCTCTTAGAGAACACCTCTAATATCTTAAATGATATTTCTGGATATTTATTTATAAGAGCTTTTATATCTTCCTGAGTGAAGATACAAAGCTTAATATTCCCTAAAGGTGATGCATAAAAGTCATAGTATTCATCTCTAAATAAGGAAAGTTCTCCAAAGAAATCACCTTCCTTAAGAATATGAAGAATTTGCTCCTTGCCTTCATTAGTATAAGTAAAAAGCTTAATGCTTCCCTCATTTATTATAAAAATTTTTGAACTTTTTTCATTAGGGGAGCATATTATATTCCCTTTTTTGTACTCCTCATGAGATGACATCTTAACAAGTTCTAATAAAACATTATCAGGTAAGGCAGAAAATATAGGTACCTTTCTTGCACATAATTTATTTATACAATGCTGACACTTCATAACACATCAAATCCTTCAACTAAAAATTTATCCTATATAAAAATAATATCATAATTAAAATCTTAGGTTTACTAAATAAGTTAGAATAGAGATAATATATTATAGATTATATTTTATTTAGGGGTGTTTCTATGAGCGCATTTATAAAAATAAGAGAAAACTATAAGTCATTTACTAATTCTGATAAAAAAATAGCTGACTATATAATTGAAAATCATAAGGATGTAATTAATTATTCTGCCCAAGAGATAGGAGAAAAAACCCGTACCTCTCCTGCTTCAGTAATAAGATTCTCAAAAAAATTAGGCTATAATGGCTTAGGGGAACTTAAAATAGCTTTAGCAATTAGCGATGATACTTCTAGTAAAAGGGATAATATAGATGACATCATAAATTTTGGTGATAGCTTAGATTTAATGGTTGATAAACTAAAGATAAGAAGTGATGATACCATAAAAGATACAGTATCCCTTATGGATATACCTAAATTAAAGGACGCAGTGGACTACTTAAAAAATGCAAATTATATATACCTATTTGGAGTTGGAGCTTCTGCTATAGTTGCCCTTGATTTTCAATATAAGCTTCTTAGAATAAATAAGAAAACCTTCTTTCATATGGATAACAATCTTCAAGTGGCTACCTCTGTACATATCACACCAAAGGATGTGGCTATAGGAATATCCTATAGTGGAAGAACTAAGGAAGTTAACATGGCTATGAAGAGAGCTAAAGAAAATGGTGCTAAAACAATAGCCATAACTAAATGTGGTAAAAGCCCATTATCTTCTATATCAGATATAATTCTTAATATACCAAGTGTAGAAAAAGAACTTAGAATAGGAGCAATTTCCTCTAGAAATTCTGAGCTTTTTCTAACAGATACATTGTTTTTAGGAATTACTATGGATAGTCTTAACGGCCTTGAAAATTACTTAATTAATACTAGAAAAATAGTAGAAGCTCTTAAAGAAATATAAAATCAACCTAAAAGAGGTGTTCACATCTTATAAATTAAGAAGTCTATTTTAGTTTCTTACATTCTTTCTTAAGTTACATATAATAGCTAGAACTTAAAAAACTTATAAAAGTGCAAGGACTAACTTATAATTAAGTTAGTCCTTGCACTTTTATAATGATTCTTTAAGGTATTAACTCCTACTATTCTTCATTATATATTAAAAGTTTTTACTAATTCTTCTTTTAGCTCATCCCACTTATCATCTAAATCACATGCTGGTATTTCAAATCTATTAATATTTATATCTTCTTTTATAAGAAGTTTTATAAACTCATCCATAAATATCCCTCTTCCCCCTGTTATTCCACAGGTTGGGCTATGGTGTATTCCTATTAAGCCTACTATTTCATAATCATTAGCTTTATACTCAAGCAAGTCTTTAACCACAGGTTCAGCTAAGGTTCTACAAAGCCTTCTATAATCATGACAGTCATACTCTTCTATAGTCATAGGCTTTCTTGTAAGTCCCAAAAATTTAAATTCTGGACAAGGAAGCTGTATTATTCCTATTCCCCTATCTAATATAGGCTGTATTATATCAAATGCTCCTTTGGCTCTAGCTAAAGGATTAACCACACTATTTTGATTTAATATACAATGACTAACAATAACCACTTTGTTACTTCTATTCATTTATAATTCACCCCATACATTAAAATTGAATATTGAAAGTTTTAATTCATTATTTATTTTATCTATATTTACTATTTAAATGTTGAATTATTTGTATTCTAAATACTTCCTTATTATCCTATAAATATAAACTATTTCTAATATCCATTTCTATTAACTAAAATTGTTATTGAATATATTTTAAGGAGGATTTTATCAAAATGAGGAATAATAAGTCTTTTATCCTAGTTCTATGTTCCATTGCCATAGGTATAAATATAGCCTTAGGAGCCTTATGCGCAAGAATTCCCTATTTATCTAGCTACGTTTTTCTAGATACTATAGGTACTATTTTTATAGCAGCTTTATTTGGTCCAATAAGCGGAGCTACTGTAGGCGCTATCTCAAATATATTAGCACCTATATTATCTGGTAACCCTAGAACTATTCCCTTTTTCCTAGTTAATATGGCTGTTGGGTTAGTGGTAGGTCTAATAGCTAAAAAATTTAACTTTAGCTTCAAAACAGCTCTATTAACAGGAATATCACTTTCTATTATATGCCCACTGGTAGGAACCCCTATATCTGTATATCTCTTTGATGGTGTTGTAGGTTCTGGAACTGATGTATTTTTTACCATACTAAAGAATTCTGGAGTTAAAGTTTTCTCCGCTGCATTTATTCCAAGAGTATTTTCAAATTTTATAGACAAGATCCTTTGCTGTTTGTTAGTATCAAGTGCATTGAAGTATATACCTTTAAAATATAGAGAATATAACTCTAATTTTTAAACTTTATATAATAAAGTGTCATACTCCCTAATATTTAACAATATAAAGGTATTACTAAATACAATATTATTTTAAATATATCTTATAAACTGTACTCTGCAAAATGTACATATATAAAGAAAGTAAAGTTATATTACTCTCTAGAGTACAGTTTAACTTTTTCTTCTCTCTTTAAAAAAGTTAATTAAAACACTACTACATTCTTCATCATAACACCATTTTACATTGGTCCACTTATTTAAATTATCATTCTCCAAGATATTTATCACCGATCCTGCAGCCCCTGATACTGGATCGAAGGTACCTATATATAATTTACTTATTCTACTTTGAAGTATAGCTCCAGCACACATAGGACAAGGCTCCAAAGTTACGTACATAGAACATCCATCAAGCCTCCAATTATTAAGAACCTTGGTAGCTTCATCTATAGCCATAATCTCTCCATGAGCTAATACAGAATTTAGTATCTCTCTCCTATTATATCCTCTTGATATAATTTCATCATCTTTAACTATAACTGCTCCTACTGGAACCTCCCCTAACCTCTTTGCCTTCTCAGCTTCCTTTAATGCCTCTTTCATAAAATCCATAACATTCATTCTCCTCAAAAAACTAAACTTTATCTATACAAAAATACTAACCCTACTTTTTAACAAAATGAAGTTTAAGGAAAAAAGACCATAATCAAAATTATGGTCTTTAAGTATAAACTCTAACTTTTTTTACTCTGTTTTTATCAAGCTCTTCTATTATAAACTTGATGTGTTGATATTCAATAGTCTCCCCCATTTCTGGAAATCTACCGAGCTGTCCAATGATGAATCCTCCTATAGAATCAAATTCTTCTGACTCTATATTTGTTCCTATAAGTTCATTAAAGTCATCTATTCTAGCATTACCTAGAACCACATATTCATCTTCTTTAATTACTTCTATTTCTTTATCTTCATCATGGTCATATTCATCTTCTATTTCACCTACTATTTCCTCTACCAAGTCTTCCATAGTAACTATACCAACTGTTCCACCGTATTCATCTAAAACAACAGCCATATAAGCTCTATTCTTTTGCATGTCTCTAAATAAATCCATTATTTTCTTAAATTCATAAGTATAATAAGGTTCTCTCATGCTAGACTCTATAGAGAATTTTTCAGCCTCATCTAATATAAGTAAGTCCTTTACATTTAAAATTCCAACTATATCATCAATGGTTTCCTTATAAACAGGAATCCTTGAAAATTGCTCTCTTTTAATTAATTCCATAACTTCTTCATAGGTAGAATCTATTTCTATGGCCTCTATATCAACTCTTTGTACCATAACATCCTTTACCTGAAGATCTCCAAATTCAAAAACATTATAAATCATCTCTTTTTCTTGTACTTCAAGTACACCTTCTTCCTCTCCAACCTCTACCATAGTCTTAAGCTCATCTTGAGTTATAAATGGTTGATTCTTTGAGGCATCTCCACCTAGAAGCTTTATAAATGGAGCTGAAATATAAGTAAATACTATAACTACAGGTTTTAATATAGTTACCACTATAGATATTATATTAACTACCTTTAAAGATATTTTTTCTGAGTTTTGTGCTGCCAAAGACTTTGGAGTTATTTCTCCAAATATAAGCACAAGAACAGTCATTATCCCTGTTGCCATAGCTACCCCTTCATTGCCAAAGGTATCTATTGCTATAGATGTAGCTAAAGCTGAAGCTCCAATATTTACTACGTTATTCCCAATTAGTATACTTCCTAATAATTTATTAGGATTTTCTATAAGTTTTTCTATTTTATCCGCACCCTTAATTCCTTCCTCTACCATATGCTTTATTCTTATCTTGCTTAGAGTCATTAAAGCTGTTTCTGCTGATGAGAAAAAAGCAGACATAAGTAAAAGAACTGCTAAAAGAATTATTTGCCACGTGCCAGGTTCCAAAAGTACCACTCTCCTAAAGTATATATTAATTTTGTGAAATGTCTTGAATATAACAAGACCATAATAAATTATATCATATCTTTTAATCACTTATTATATCCACTAATGGTTTACAGAGGATGTTTCACCCCTAAAAATGCCACTAGATAAGAATAGAGTTATTTTTTATTATAAGACTTGTCTTCTCTTTTATTTATTCAATATTTCACACTATTTTTCATGTTTATATGAACATTATATTTTCTAGATATAGTTTTCATGTATTTTAAATGTATTATTTTTAAAAATTTTTTAGTAAATTTCCATAGTTATAAAATACCCTTATTATTAAAATACTATAACAATATAGTTCTTCATAATAAAAAAAGTTCCTAATTTAAAATAATTAGGAACTGGTACCCTCAGCCGGGATCGAACCAGCATTTATCCCTTAGGAGGGGATTGTTCTATCCATTGAACTATGAAGGCATGTATGTAAAATTATTACATAGAACATTTTAATTCAATTATATGAATTTGTCAATGGTTATAATATTAAAATGATTTGCAACTTTTGTTACTTTTTTCTGAAAAATAATAGATTTATTGCATTTTATTTGTTAAAATGATTTTAAGTAATAGTTTACAGACCACAATTTTATCTATGAGGTGATTTTATTGAAAAAAATAAATATTACAGAAACTGTACTTAGGGATGCTCAGCAATCCTTAATAGCTACAAGACTACCTTTTGATGACTTTGCGCCAATTCTTCATGAATTAGATAATGCAGGATATCATTCACTAGAGTGTTGGGGTGGAGCTACCTTTGATTCCTGTATTCGTTACCTTAATGAAGATCCATGGGAAAGATTAAGAAAAATTAAGATGATATGCAAAAAAACACCTCTTCAAATGCTATTAAGAGGACAAAATATATTAGGATATAAGCACTATCCAGATGACGTTGTTAGAAACTTTGTTAAGCTATCTTCTTATAACGGTATGGATATATTTAGAGTATTCGATGCATTAAATGACTATAGAAACATTGAAGTAGCCATGGATGAGGTTAAAAAGCAAGGATCTCATGCTCAAGGTACTATAGTATATACAGTTAGCCCTATCCATGACATGGATAATTATGTTAATTTAGCAAAACAACTTGAAAACATGGGTGCTGACTCTATATGTATAAAAGACATGGCAGGACTTATTATGCCTCAAACTGCTTATGACTTAGTTAAGAGTATTAAGGAAACTGTGAAATTACCTGTTTACCTACACTCTCATTCAACTAATGGTTTAGCAGAAATGTCTTATTTAAAAGCAGTTGAAGCTGGAGTTGATGGCATAGATACTGCAATATCTTCCCTATCTTCTGGTACTGCTCAACCACCTACAGAATCTATGCACTTTGCTTTAAAGGCAAGCGGATTTGATTCTGGACTTAATGCTAAGTCACTAAAAACAATAAATGATTTCTTTAAGCCTGTAAGAGAAAGTTTCATAAAGAGTGGAGTTCTTGATCCTAAGGTATTAACTCCTCAACCTGAAGCTTTAACTTACCAAATACCTGGTGGAATGCTTTCAAACATGATATCTCAGCTTAAGGCTCAAAATGCCATAGACAAGCTAGATGAGGTTTTAAATGAAATTCCAAAGGTTAGAGAAGATTTAGGTTTCCCTCCACTTGTTACTCCTATGAGCCAAATGGTAGGAACACAAGCTACAGTTAACATACTAACTGGTGAAAGCTATAAAATGATATTGAAAGAAGTAAAATCCTATTGTAGAGGAGAGTATGGTAAGGCTCCTGGAGATATAAACCCTGAGGTGTCTAAGAAAGCATTAGGTGAAGATACTCCTATAACAGGAAGATTTGCTGATACCTTATCTCCAATATTTGAGGATACTAAAAAAGAACTTAAAGATATAACAACAAAGGATGAAGATGTTTTATCTTATATTCTATTCCCTCAAATAGCTGAGGATTTTATTAAAAATAAGAAAAACTCTCCTTCTGTAGAAGAAGCAAGAGAAAATAATGCTGGAGCAGTTATATAACACATAGGCTTGCCTATGTGTTTTTTCTTTTTTAAGTGGCTATAATAGTATAAAGATAAAAAACAAAATAACCCTTAAATTAACTCTTCTAAAGGTTAACTTATCAGTTCACTTTAAAATTATATATCTATAATATAATAACCTGTTCTTTTAATTAAACCTAAAAGCAACCAAAATTTATAATTTAAAATTATAAATTTCTAAAATCAAGAGATTATAATAAGTACTAACTATACTAATCAGCTTAACTTTTAATAATATTTTCATTATAGTATAATACTACTATAATATCTTATAAATAGAGTTAATCTAAACTTATAGGTAAAGGTTAATACCTATAAGTTTAGGTTAACTTATATAAGAATCCGTAGCTATTCTAATATAGGAGGTTTTTGATTATGGAAGATTTAAAGAAAATATTACTTGCTGGTATTGGTTCAATAGCCTATACCTATGAAAAATCCTCAAAGGTTATAGAAGACCTTGTTCAAAAAGGTAAGTTATCCATTGAAGAAGGTAAAGAACTTTCATCAGAACTTAAGAAAAATATTAAAAATTCTTCTGATGAAATATCTGAAAAAGTTATACCTCTTACAAAAAAGGAGTTATATATACTTTTAGAAGATATGCAATTTGCATCAAAACTTCAGGTTCAAGAACTAAAAAATGAAATTTCTAGCCTAGAAGAAAGAATAAAACTTCTTGAGGAAAAATTAAAGTAATTAAAGTATGGCTGTCTTATTATCTTAGGGCAGCCATTAATATATGGTAGTATTTGCTTAATTAATATATAATTTAAGTTAATCCATAATTAAACCTTAAAATATAGGGTTTTAATATAAGTCCCTATTGATAGGGTATGTAATTAATGTGTTATAAATATTAATTAAATATATTATTACTTACCATAACAGTATAATATATTTAATTAGTATTTATGAATCATGTAAGATTATGATTATTTGTATAGGAGGATGTATGTATAGTAGATATCACAAACGGTTCAAAGAAATAGTTAAGGTTTTTACAAACTATGGATTCAGCTTTATCGTAGACTTAAAACTTAAAAAGAAGAATCCTTCTGCTGAGAATTTACGTAAAGCTTTTGAAGATCTTGGACCTACCTTTGTTAAGATAGGACAAATTTTAAGTACACGTTCTGACCTTATTCCTAAAGAATACATAGATGAACTTAGAAAGCTTCAAGACAACGTATCCCCTATCAGTTTTGAGGAAATAGATGAAGTATTTAGAGATGAATTTAATAAATCCATAGATGACTCATTTCTTAAATTTAATAAAACTCCACTAGCATCAGCCTCCATATCTCAAGTTCATAGTGCTACTCTTATGGATGGCAGAGAGGTTATAGTTAAAGTTCAGCGTCCCCATGTTAAAGAGAAGATGGAAGTTGATATACATATTATTAAGAAAATTTTAAAGTTTGCTAAGAATAGATTTGCTTCTTCCCCTATAGATCCCTATGATGCTATAGATGAAATATGGGAAGCTTCTAAAGAAGAACTAGACTTTGATATAGAGATAAGTAATATAAAAACCTTCTCTAAGCTTAATAAAAATGTAGCTTTTATATACACTCCTTATGTAGTAGAAGAATTAAGTAGCTCTAAGGTGTTAACATTAGAAAGCATTAATGGAATAAAAATAGATAATATAAGTTCTTTAAAAGAAGCGGACTATGATTTAGAAGATATTGCTAAGAAGTTAGCTATTGGTTTCTTAAAGCAAGTATTCAAGGACGGCTTTTTTCATGGGGATCCTCACCCCGGAAATATTCTTATTAAAGATACTAAAATATGCTTTATTGATTTTGGAATTATGGGGAATCTCTCTGATAGCTTACGTGAAGCCTTAAATGATGCCATAGTAGCTCTAGCTCTTCAGGATATAAATAAGCTTATTAATGTCTTTTTATCCATAGGTATTAGAAAAGGCTATGTAGATAAAAACTCCCTTTATGAGGATATGAAATATATATTTGACAGCTATCTATCCTCTTCAATATCAAACATTAAGATTTCTTTAGTTCTAGAGGATATATTTAATCTTGTTAAAAAACATAATGTTCAACTGCCTAAGGATTTAACCTTAGTTATGAAAAGTCTAGTACTTCTTGAGAGTACTATCTCCTTATTAGCCCCTAATCTTAAAATATTAGATATTGCAATACCCTATGTAAAAAACAACTCTAATATTTTATCTAAGTTATCGGTTAATGAATTAAGCTTAAAAGGCTATAGTTTTATAAAGGAAAGCTTAAAAATTCCAAACAAACTAGTTGATATTAGTGATGCTATATTAAGTGGTAGAACTAAAATTCAAATGGATCATAAAAACTTAGAAAAACCAATAAATTCATTAAACAAAATGGTTAATAGAATGGTATTTGGCCTTGTGGTATCCTCTATGATTGTAGGCTCTTGCCTTATATTAAATTCTAATGCTGGCCCTCAAATGTATGGAATATCAATAGTAGGGGTGGTAGGTTTTGGTCTTTCTGCTATATTTGGAATTTGGCTTTTAATATCAATCCTTAAATCAGGTCTTATGTAAAGTATCTATAAAATATAATTTACTTAACTTTGAGTATGAATTCCAGATAAATTATATCTGAACTAATATAGTGACTTTAAACTCCTTGTTCCCAGTATTAGACCAAATGGAGTCTTATAATTTCAAAGTCTAGAGATAAAAATATAATTATAGAGTATCTAAATAAAAAGAAAACACTATGAAAATCAATAATATTAATTTTCATAGTGTTTTCCTTTTGAAATTATATTTTAGATGTTAAATTATAAATATATTAAATGTATGTCTATATTAGACTACAAATAATTTAGTAGGCGTTAAATAGATATCTCTTCTTTTTTATTTCTTACTCTTTCTTGTAATTTATCTGCATGACCTTTCATTATTATAGATATAGATATAAATACTACCATTGTTACTGCTAAAACTATAAAATCTTTAGTAAGAACAGAATAATCCACCCCTGAAATAAGTTCTCTAAGTCCAGATACTGCATAGGTAAATGGCATAAATGGATTAAGAACCTTAAAGAACTCAGGAACAACCTCTAATGGGAAAGTTCCTGCACATGCAGTTAATTGAAGTACTAATAGTACTATAGACAATAACCTTCCTGCTTCTCCAAGTAAGTATATAAAGCATTGAATTATGGCTATAAACACGAAAGATAAGAATACATTAAATAAAATATATAAAGGTAAATTAGCTGGTTTTAATCCTAGGAATAAAACCACTACGCTCGTTAATACCGCCTGCATTACTCCTATATATCCATAGGATAAAAATTTACCTAATACTATAGAACCTGGTTTTGCATCCTCTACCCCTTCTACCTTATCAGTTATTATAAAGAACATCATAAGAGCTCCTATCCATAAAGATAATGGTATAAAATAAGGTGCGAATCCTGTACCATAGTCTGGAACTGCATCAAACTTAGTTTCATCCATCTTAACTGGTTCTGAAACAAATTTTCCCATGGTTTCACTGTCATTTTTTAAATTGTCTTTTAACTTTTCAGATCCCTCTCCTAATTTATCACTTAACTCTTTAGAGCCATCATATAGCTTAGTCACTCCGTCACTTAATTCTGGAATCTTGCCATTTAATTCTCCAAGCCCATTACTTAAGGCATTAGACCCGTCATATAACTTAGCTACACCTTCACCTAAAGCTGGAACATTTCCTGAAAGCTCTGAAAGTCCTCCATCTAATTTTTTAGAACCATCATATAACTTATTAGTAGAATCTACTACCTTAGGCATGTTTCCATCTATTTTCTCAAGTCCTTGTGCAAAGGTATCCTTAAGTCCACTATTTAAACCCTTTACTCCTAAGTTTAAATCCTTAGCACCTTTGTGAAGAACAGTAAGTCCTCCTGTAAAATTACCAGCTCCTTGAGAGAATTTCTTAGCCCCTTCGGAGTATAATGTTGCCCCTTCAGCAAAGCCCGTAGATCCTTTTATAAAGCCATCTATACCATTTCCGAAGCTACCTACTCCTTGTTCTAAATCGTGAGCTCCCTTCTTTAAAGAAGCTATATTCTGTTCACTTCCCTTAGATTCTTGCTTTATGTCTTCTAAATCCTTTAAAAACTTTTGCATATTGGGATCCTTCATAGCCTCTGGGTTTGCAGCTAAATATTTCTTTAAATTACTTTCAACTGAATTTTGAAGTTTCCCTTGGGTCTTCATAGATCCATCTATTAATGAATCTACTCCCTTAGCTACTTGATTAGATCCTTCTTTTAAACTACCTATACCAGCTTTAAGAGTCTTCTCTCCCGCCTTTAATTTACCAGCTCCCTCTTGTAAGTTAGCTGCGTTTTGGCTTAAACTTTCTGCTCCCTCTCCTAATGGCTTAGAAGCTTGAACAGCTTGTCCTAATCCATTTGCTAAATTATTAGATCCTTCTTCTAATTTAGAAGCACCAGGTAATACTGAACTTTTAAATCCATTATTTAAATCTTTAATTCCACCAGCAACTGGGTTAATAGCTTCACTTCTATATTTATCTAAAGAAGTAGATAATGTTCCACTTCCCTCTTTTAATTGATTAACTCCCCCTGCTAATGTCGGAATCTTAGAGTTTAATTCTCCAAGTCCATCTTTTAACTTTCCTGAACCGTCATGTAACTTCTCTACTCCATCACTTAACTCTGGAACTTTACTATTTAATGTATCAAGGCCATCTGCAAGCTCTTTACTTCCATCTGCTGCCTTTTCCATTCCATCCTTAAGTTCATACATCTTATCAAACACTACTTCTGTATATTGTTTTGTTATATTCCTGCTTATCTCTCCTTTTAATTCTACAAGAACCTTTCCATTAATTTGTGCTGCTAAAAAGTTTCTCTTTTCATTAGCTGTATAAAGTATCTTAGGTTCCTTAGGAGCTCCATCCTTTGCACTCATTACCTCTTCTGAAAAGTTTTCAGGTATTACAAATGCTGCATAGTAATCCTTTCCTTCAACTCCATTTTTGGCTTCTTCATAGGATACGAATTTCCATCCAATTACTGAATTCTCCTTAAGCTTATCCTCTACATCTTTTCCAGCATTAAAATTTTCTCCATCCTTTATAGCACCTTTGTCCATATTTACAACTGCAACTGGAAGCTCACTTAGTTTACTATATGGGTCCCAGAACGCTGCAAGATAAAGAAGACTGTACAATAGTGGTACTATTATAATTGCTATTACTGATATTCTAATGAATCTGTTTTTAAATGTACTGCTTATATCTTGCTTTGCAATCTTTAAAAAGCTCATGGGCCATCCCCCTTTTCTATATTTAATTGTTATTACATCCCCTTATCTTTTGTACTGACTAGTCGGTTCATAATATATATATACCTCTTTTTGAAATTAGTGTCAATAAAAAAAATAAAGTCTAGGTTTTTTTAACCTAAACTTTACAAACTAAACCTGTATTCCTTTTAAAACATATCCCATTAAACTATCTATAAGCCCATCAATATCTGCGTCTTTAGAATTTATCAATTCATAAATAGCAGCAGAACACAAAGTTCCAAAGAAGGTATATGCCATGAATTTACTATCTCCCTTTTTCACAATTCCATGTTCCATAGCTTCCTCAAGATATCCTTCTATTATTTCTAAATATCCCTGTAGAAGTTTTCTAAGCTCTAATTGTCTAAGTTCTTGTCCCCATACTTGACTCATAATTACCTTAAAAAAATCTTTATTTTCATAAACAAGCTGCAATTGAATTTTAACCATGGTTCTCATTTTTAATAAGATATTCTCTTCTGCATCTGCCGCACTCTTTACCTCATCTTTTATAAGATCCATCCCTTCACTCATTATATAATTAAAAATCTCTTCCTTACTTTTAAAGTGGTAATATAAAGTCCCCTTAGCAACCCCTGCTGCTAATGCTATATCATCCATAGTAGCCCCACTATATCCACAATTTGAAAAAACTTTTATTGCAGACTGGAATATAGCTTTTTTTGTTTTGTTCATAATTAATCACTCCAAGTTATAATGTAAATCCATCTTAATAATACTCTAAGTTTACTACACATACAATAATAAATATTTCTTATGCCGAATTTTCTGTATAGTTGCACTAAAAAGTTTATAATTTGTATTATATGATTATTATAGGTTAAAATATATACGTTAATGCTTTATAATAATAATATATATATGATTCAATGAACTTTCCTTACTTGGAATAGCTGCTACTGCAATGCTTACATAGCATAGAACGAATCTTCCTTCAGGTGGTGTTCTTTCCACCACCTGAAGGTTAGATGAGTTAATCTAGGGGCGTAGCAACTGTAACACCCCCACCTTACACGCGGATGGGGTGTTACAGTTGGTAGCCATCAGATAAATGTAGTTTTATTAATGAAGCATATATATTAATTTTAAAAATAGATTCTTGATTAAGTGAGGGATTTTTTATGATAAAAGTGTATAATAGAAAAACTAAAAATTATGATATAGAGAAAGTAGCTGGAGAAAAATATTTAACATGGAACTATTCATCACCTATGGGTATGAATCTTCTTGAATTGTTTATTAAGAGAAAATTCTTTTCAAAAATATATGGTTCATATTGTGATACAAAATTTAGTTCAAAAAAAATATCTAAGTTTGTTAGCGACTTAGATATAGACATGTCTATTGCACAATCTAAAGAAGAAGATTTTAAATCCTTCAATGAATTTTTTATAAGAAAATTAAAATCTGATGCTAGACCTATAGATACTACTCCTGGAGTTTTAACCTCTCCAGCTGATGGAAGACTAAGTGTGTTTACAAACATAGATCTTCAAAATATAGTCCAAGTTAAAGGATTTACATATAGCTTAGAGGAGCTTATAGGAGATGAAAAAATAGCTAAACAATATGAAAATGGAACATGTATGGTGGTACGATTATGTCCTACTGATTATCACAGACTACATTTTATAGATGATGGAGTCTGTTCTGAATCAAGAGAAATAAATGGTCATTATTATTCTGTTAACCCTATTGCCCTTGAGAAAGTTCCAAAGCTTTTCTGCCAAAATAAAAGGGAATGGAGTATATTACATTCTAATAACTTTGATGATGTAATAGTTATGGAGGTAGGTGCTACCTGTGTTGGTACTATAATTCAAACCTATACACCTAACTCACAAGTAACAAAAGGGGATGAAAAAGGGTACTTTAAGTTTGGAGGCTCTACAACTATATTATTCTTTAAGGAAAATACCTTAAAATTAGATGATGACATATTAGAACAAGCAAGACTTGGATTTGAAACTCATATTTTAATGGGAGAAAGAATCGGGGTCAAGGCTAACTAAATTAAAGTTTAAATTTAAGCACATAGAATATTTATTTTAAAAAATAATTATTCTATGTGCTTACCACAATACGGACAATAAGTATACTTACTTTCAAGTACACCTCCGCAGCTACTACAAAGATTATCTCCTAACTTATGCTTCTCTATATCAATTAAGTCCCAATAAGTTAGAGTATCTATTTTTCCTTCTTCTATAGCCTTTCCTTTTTCCTTATACACTTCATAAAGTATATTACAATTTGGACAATATCCATAATATTTTTCTCCCCAAGAATGTAGGGTAATAAAAAATATATGAAAATAGCTATAGGTTTTTATTAAGGATATACTAGATGTGGTGCAATGTCTACACACACAATCTCTGAATTCTTTTATTAACTTTTCCTTTTGTCCTACTCCTAAAATACCTACAAAAAACAATATAATACTTCCCTTCTTTATGTATAATATATATTTTATCATATATTTTTTAAATATTCTTACATATTATTATGAACTTAATTAATATCTTATATATTTAATCCATTATATGTTATTATATTTTTATAATAATTTAAGGGGGTTATAAATTTGAAATATTTAATACTAACTGGTGTATCAAAGGGTGTTGGGGAAGGAATTGTTAGAAGCTTTGGTGCTTTAAAAAACGTTAAAATACTAGGTATTTCTAGAAGTTCTAATGAAATTCTAAAAAAAGAGTTTTCTGATAAACTAAACTTCTTTAACTATGACTTAAAAGATATTGAAAACATCTCTTGTTTAATGGATAAGATTTTTTCAAATATCAATCTAAATGATAATGATGAGATATATCTTATAAATAATGCAGGGGTAATATATCCTTCCATGCCAGCATGTAAACTAAATGCTAATGAAGTTGCTACACATCTTAATATAAACCTTATATCTCCTATGATGATTTGTAAGGAGTTTATTAATAGAACTGCTTCTTTTAGTGGAGTTAAAAGAATACTTAATATCTCCTCTGGTGCTGCTGTAGGTCCTGTATTTGGCTGGAGTACATATGCAGCTAGTAAAAGTGGATTAGACATGTTTTCTAAAGTTCTTCACTTAGAAGAAAATGAAAAAAATAGCGGTGTTGAAGTTATGGTATTATATCCTGGAATAATAGATACTAATCTTCAAGAAGAAATAAGAAGCTTAGATAAAGATAATTTTTCATCTATTGAGAAATTCAAATCCTTTAAAGAAGAAGGACAACTTCTTTCTAAGGAATTAGTTGGGGAAACTATATGTAATCTAATACAAGGTGAAGGCTTTAAACCTGGTGAGGTTGTTAGAATAACAGAATACTTAGAGACTAAGTAACCTTAATTAAGAATAAAAAAGTCATGGATATGCTTTTATAGTATATCCATGACTTTCCTTATTTAACTTTAATATTAAAATATAAGCTTTAGTTTTAGTATTATATAGTATCTATAAATTAAGCATTAACTTATAGATGGTTCAATTTCCTAAAACTTTGAACATTTAAGAAAGTTAAAACTTAATGTAAATTAAGCCTTTTTTTATTTTAAAGCCCTTCCTTGGAAACTATATATCCTTCCTTAGCTAAAAGTTCAGCTGTAAGAACAGAACCACCAGCTGCTCCTCTTAGTGTGTTGTGAGAAAGACATACAAACTTATAATCGAATATAACATCTTCTCTTAATCTACCAATTGTTATACCCATTCCTTTTTCTATATCTCTATCTAATTTTGTTTGAGGTCTATTATCCTCTTCAAAATAAGTTAAAAATTGCTCTGGAGCATTAGGAAGTTCTAATACCTGAGGTCTTCCTTTGAATTTTTTCCAATGCTCTAATATTTCTTCCTTTGATGGCTTATTTTCAAAGGATACAAATACAGCAGCCATATGACCATCTGAAACTGGTACTCTTATACATTGGGAGCTTATAACAGGTTCCTGCACATGTACTATTTCATTACCTTCTATACGTCCCCAAACCTTTAGTGGTTCTTCTTCACTTTTCTTTTCCTCTCCACCTATAAATGGTATTACGTTGTCTTCCATTTCTGGCCACTCTTTTGGTGTCTTACCACTTCCTGAAATAGCTTGATAAGTAGTTACCAATATCTTTGTTGGCTTAAAGTCCATTAAAGCATTTATAGCTGGTACATAACTTTGTATAGAACAGTTTGGTTTTGCAACTATAAATCCTCTCTCTGTTCCAAGTCTTTTCTTCTGACTTTCAATAATAGCTAAATGGTGATTATTGATTTCTGGAATTATAACTGGTACATCCTTTGTCATTCTATGAGCTGAGTTATTTGAAACTACAGGAGTTTCAGTTTTAGCATACTCTTCTTCAATTTTTCTTATCTCCTCTGCTTGCATATCTACTGCACAGAAAACAAAATCAACTAATGAACTTATCTCCTTAACCTCATTTACATTTTTAACTACCATGTTTTTAACCACTTCTGGCATCTCTATATTAAGTTTCCATTTTCCATTAACTGCATTTTCGTAAGTTTTATTTGCTGATCTTTCACTAGCCGCTAAAACAGCTATTTCAAAGAATGGATGGTTATGAAGTAAAGTTATTAATCTTTGACCAACGAATCCTGTTGCTCCTAATATTCCTACCTTTAATTTTCTTTCCATATCTAAACCTCCGTAATAAACTTTATATAAACATATTAATTTCTTTTCTTACTAAAGAAAACTTATCTTCTGTATAATTAAGCAAAATTTAATAATTTGTTTTTAAAAAGGCCCAGACAAAGTCAGAGCCATAAGTTAAAGTGAATTAGTGTTTTTATCTGATGACTAGTAACTGTAAATCTAAAATCTTACTACAAGGTTTAGAATAACAGTTGCTATGCCTCTAGATTAACTACTCTAACCCTCAGATAGTAGAAATAACACCATCTAAAGGAAGATTTGTTTCTATAATTTTAAGTGTTGTGCTTTAATACTATTATATTAAATATTTTTTGCATAGTATATAGTTAAAAGTGCTAAAAATATTGCAAAAAGTGTTACAATAATATTTAAAGAGGTGTTTATCATGGATATAGATGATGTTTCCTCTACTAATAAAAGAGGATACTTAAATAAAGACTTTCAGCTTTTTCACCTAAAAGATAAATTAAACCAAGAATTCGAACTTCATTATCATGATTTTAAGAAGATTATTATATTAATTTCTGGAAAAGTATCTTATTTAATTGAGGGTAAGTCCTATAAATTAAAACCGTGGGATATCCTCCTTGTTAACAGCTACGAGGTTCATAAACCAATAATAGATAGTAGTGAACCTTACGAAAGATACGTTCTTTGGATAAATTCTGATTTCCTAACCCTTAATAATAAAGATGGCTCTGATCTTTTAAATTGTTTTTCTATATCATCTAAGGAAAAACTTAATCTTTTAAGACCTAATGATACTTGGATTAATGTGTTTGAAAATCTTCTTATGCAGATTGAAACTAATATTAAAAGCAAAGAGGATTTTAGTACAATCTTAGGTAACTCTCTATTTATTCAGTTTATGGTATATATAAATCGTCTATTTGTAAATAAAGAAAACTCGGCTCCATTAAAAGATATAGAGTTTGATAAAACCATTGAAGAAATTCTAAGTTATATAAATAGTAATCTTAATGAAAATCTATCTATAGAGATATTAGCCAATAAATTTTTTATGAGTAAATATTATTTAATGCATAAGTTTAAAAAAGAAACTGGTTATACCCTCCATTCTTATATAACTCAAAAACGTCTTATAATGGCAGCAGATCTTATAAAAAAGGGAATATCCATATCATCAGTATGTGAGGAATGTGGATTTTGTGATTATTCCACCTTTGTTCGTAGTTTCAAAAAACTTTATGGTTTATCACCTAAAAACTTCTATAAGGAATATATAAAATAAGTCCTAGTCTTAGATTAATCTTTTATCATTGTGGGTTTTTTACATAAAAACTTAAAACTGTATATATGGTTTTAACATAAATTCTTAACTTATTCATTAAAAATATCTTTCGTTTATTTTGCTTTGGCAGATGTATAAATTAAGTTTGAAACTTAAAATCCTATAGTATTTTAATATAAATCCCTAACCTATTAATTAAAAATATATTTGATTTATCTTGCTTTAGAAATGTTCATGAATTAACCTTTAAAGTTAATTTCCTATAATATATCTTAAATTAAAGAAGGACTTATCATTAATCTATAACCTAATGATAAGTCTTTCTGTGAATTTTATTGTTTATTTAACCTTATAGTTTCATAAATATACTCATGTGTTTTCTTATCATATCCTACCTGTACCTTTAAATCAAAGTATTCTATATCCTCAAAATAACTACTTTCCATCTTTGCCTCTATATTACTTCCCTCCTCTCTACTGCCATATATATTGTTATATTCATTTCCTTTATTATCTATTAATTTATATGGTTCATAATATCTTATCTCTTCATTATTAGTCTCTTTATTCACCCTAAAGCTTACTTTAGAACTAAAAGGTGCTACACTTAACTTAATGTCTTTTATTAAGTCACTTTCACCTCTAAACATATATTCTTCAAATTTTGTCTTCTCTTCATTAACCTTAAGGGTAACATTCCAATGTCCATTTATATTAATTCTTTTTTTCCCACCGCTATTATTCTTTTGATCACGCCTAATAGCTCCTACCTTATTAGATAATTGTATATTCCTTATATCTAAGTTTATTTCCTTTGGTATCTCCTTTAAATTAACCCCAAATCTATACTCTAATTTAATCTTCCCATTATCTTTAAGGTCATCTAAATTAATGTTATCTTTCATTCCCTTAGATACAACATTTCCCTTATGATATTCTTTATCATATAACGCATCATTATTTCCATAATAAAATACATTATCATTATTATCCTTAAATAATGCTTTTCCAAAGGATATTTTATCAAAATCTTTCCTGTATCTCTTATCTAAGGTTAACTCTAGAAATATCCCTATATTTTCTTTATCTAAAAACATTTTTTCAACCTTCACTTCTATTCCTTTATCCTCATCCCTTTCACTTAGGTTCTGCATAAATCCTCTTTCCTCCGCTTTCTTTAATCCTTTGTCTTCCTTTAACATAGAAAATACAACACTTTCTATATATGCAGAAACAGGATTAGGAGTAGAAAGAACCCCTGTTAATATAACAATAAAAACCACTGAGGCTATTAAATACTTTCTCTTAAAACTTATGTTTTTAGACTTTTTATTCTCTAAATTACTTAATGTATCCTCAAATCTTTCATTAAAGCTCTCTGGAATATCCGTATTACTATTCATTGCAATATTTTTTAATTTATCATCAATATAAGATTCTTTCATACCTACTCCTCCTTAAGCAACAGATATAATTTCTTTCTAGACCTATTAAGCCTCGACTTTACAGTACCTTCTCTAATATCTAAGATACTAGCAATGTCTCTATAGCTCATGTCATCAAAATAAAATAATATAGTAGTAACTCTTAGCTCTTCATCTAAGGAGTTTATAGCCTCATACAAACATATATCCTTATGCTTGTCTTCTATCCCTTCATTATCCATGTATACATTATCTAGTGTTATTATCTTTTTTCTTTTTCTTAGCAAATTATTACTTTCATTTATAACTATTCTAATAATCCAAGTTTTAAACATAGAATTACTTTTAAGACTATCTATGGCTATATAAGCCTTTAATATTGCCTCACTTACTGCATCCTCTACATCCTCTTCTATATTTAGTATGGACTTAGCCACTCTATACATAGACTCCTTATGTTGTCTTATAATTCTTGCAAAGGCATCTTTATCTCCATTCTTTGCCAAGGCAACTTGAAACTCTATAGTATTATCTAATTTTATAACTGATTCCACCTTCATCCCCCTCCCCTAATTAGACATATAACCTATGTAAAATGTTCCCTAAAAATATTATAATGTTAATTTTTTTTACCTTTATGTATAAAATTTTGCTCTATATTATACTCTTTCTTAAATAATACCTTATAATGAAAAACGTATTCATAATATTTAAATCTATTTTCATTATGACTAGGAAGTCATAAAATAATAATCTAAATATATTAGGGGGAGAAAAATAGATGAATAAGAAAAAATTATTAGCTTTAGCTCTTGGAGCTGTAATTACTATGACTGCTTTTGTTGGATGTGGAAGTAAAGATTCCGCAAGCAAAAATGGTGATTTAAAACTTACAATTTACTCTGGTCTTATGGAAGATTACATGGTTAAAGCTGTTAATGAGTTTCAAAAGGAAACAGGAATAAAAACAGAGGCTGTAAGAATGAGCTCTGGTGAAATATTAACTAGAATGAGAGCTGAAAAAGCTAATCCAAAAGCTTCAGTATGGTTCGGTGGTCCTGCAGATGGCTTTATACAAGCTTCTGAGGAAGGTCTTTTAGAAAAATATGAGTCCCCAAGTGCTAAGGATATACTAGATGAATTTAAAGATAAAGATGGTTTCTGGACAGGAATATACGTAGGATACTTAGGTTTTGTATCTAACGAAAAATTATTAAAGGAAAAAGGCATAGAAGCACCTAAGTCTTGGGAAGATTTATTAAAGCCAGAATTTAAGGGACAAGTTTCTACTGCTAACCCTGGTTCTTCTGGAACTGCTTACACAACTTTAGCTACAGTAGTTCAATTAATGGGAGAAGAAAAAGGCTTAGATTACATGAAAAAGCTTAACGGTCAAGTAAAATCTTATGAAAAATCAGGTACTGCTCCTGCTAGACTTGCAGGTCAAGGAGAAGCTATGGTTGGATTAAGTTTCTTACATGATGGTATAAAGTATAGAGAAGAAGGAATGAAGGATCTTGTTATGACTGCTCCAGTAGAAGGAACAGGATATGAGATTGGAGCTGTAGGTGTTATAAAAGACGGTCCAGATCAAGAAGCTGCTAAAAAGTTTGTAGATTGGTGTCTATCTAAAAAAGCTCAAGAACTTGGACAAACAGTTGGTTCTTATCAATTCTTAACTAATAAGGATGCTAATGCTCCTGAAAAAGCTGAAGAATTAAAAGACACAAAACTTATAAAGTACGACTTAGATTGGGCAGGTAAAAACAGAACAGCATTAGTTGAAAAATGGAACAAGTCTATTAAGTAATTAACTTTGAGACCAGAACAACAAATAAGCTTCTGGTCTCTTTTAAGACTTTAAAAGTCAATTTAATATTAACCAAATAACTTTTCTAGGAAGGGAGAAGCAATATGTTAAATAAATCGGACATGAAAAAAATATGGCGTGATCCAATGCTTCTAGTTACAATAACTTTTGTCATATTAACTTTAGCAATATTTATAATTTATCCTTTAATAGCTGTACTTAAGGTTAGTTTCATAGATAACGGTAGTTTTTCACTAGATGCTTATATCAACACTCTAAATGACTCAGAATTTAAATCAGCTTTATGGAATACCTTAATTTTAGGTTTCACCGTTGGTATATTATCTACAATCATAGGATTTATATTTGCCTATGCAGATTCTTATATAAAATCTCACTTTAAGAAAATATTTAAGATAGTATCTATATTACCAATAATATCTCCTCCATTTGTCCTTGCACTATCTTCTATTATATTATTTGGACAATATGGACTTATAACTAGACAAATACTTGGAATACAAGATGCTAGTATATATGGATTTAAGGGTATTGTTATAGTTCAAACTATGACCTTCTTCCCAGTTGCTTATCTTCTTTTAACTGGTTTATTAAAGAAAATAGACCCATCTCTTGAAGAAGCAGCTAGGAATATGGGAGCATCTAGATGGACAACCTTCAAGACTGTAACCCTCCCCCTTATGATACCTGGAATCGCTAATGCATTCTTATTAACTTTCATAGAGTCTGTAGCAGACTTTTCAAACCCAATGGTTATAGGTGGTAACTTCTCTACCCTAGCTACTAAGATATACATGCAAGCCATTGGTAACTATGACATGAAGGGTGGAGCAGCTGTTGCAGTTATATTAATGATTATATCCATACTATTATTCGTTCTTGAAAAATATTGGATTGAAAAGAAATCATATGTTACTGTTACAGGTAAAGCTTCTAGAGAACGTGATGTTATAACTGAAGGCAAGATAGTTTGGCCAATAGATATTTTCTGTTTATTAATATCACTATTTGTATTCTTATTCTATATCCTTATACCTTTAGGTGGATTATTTAAGGTTGTAGGGGTTGATTACTCATTAACACTAGATCACTTTAAATATGTATTTAATCTTGGTCTTAGCTCATTAATAGATACAACCTACCTTGCAGCTATAGCAACACCTATAACTGGAATTTACGGAATGATAATAGCCTTCTTAATTGTAAGAAAGAAATTCCTTGGAAAAGGATTTGTTGAGTTTACTTCATTACTTGCAATGGCAGTACCTGGAACTGTTGTAGGTATAGGTTATTTATCTGCATTTAACTCTAAACCACTTATGTTAACTGGAACTGCTGCTATAATTATAATTTCATTTATTATGAGAAGTGTTCCTGTAGGGGTTAGATCTGGGGTTGCATCCCTTCAACAAATAGATCCAGCTATAGAAGAAGCTGCATCAGATCTTGGAGCTAATACTAGAAAAGTATTTACCTCTATAACTCTACCATTAATTAAACCTGCATTCTTTAGTGGGCTAGTTTATACCTTTGTTAGAAGTATGACTGCTGTAAGTGCAGTAGTATTCTTAGTATCTGCAAGATATAAGCTATTAACTGTTCAAGTTCTTTCTCAAGTAGATACAGGAAGATTCGGAGTTGCCTGTGCCTTTGCAACAGTTTTAATAGTAATTGTTTATATAGCTATATCAATAATGTATTTTGCATTAAGTAAGCTAGGAGTAAGTAAAGAAGAAATTTAAACTTATAAAATATATAATTTAATAATTCACTTTTATAATATGGAGGTATTACTATGTCAAATAAAGGCGTTAATATAAAAAACTTAACTAAAATATATGAAGGTAATAACAACTTTAAAGCAGTTGATAATATATCAGTTGATATTAAACCTGGTGAGTTTGTAACACTACTTGGACCTTCTGGTTGTGGTAAAACTACTACTCTAAGAATGGTAGCAGGCTTTGAGATTCCAACTTCTGGAGATATAGTTCTAGGAGATGAGGTTATAAATAATCTTTCACCAGATAAAAGAGATACATCTATGGTGTTCCAAAGCTACGCTTTATTCCCACACTATAATATCTTTGATAATATAGCTTATGGACTAAAACTTAAGAAATTAGATAAGGAAACTATAAAATCAAAGGTAACTAATATAATAGATCTTGTTGGTCTTAAGGGAATGGAAAATAGATATCCTAATCAATTATCTGGAGGACAACAACAAAGAGTTGCCCTAGCTCGTGCCTTAGTTATGGAGCCTGGAGTTCTTTTATTTGATGAACCCCTATCAAACTTAGATGCAAAGCTTAGAGTATATATGAGAACAGAAATAAGAAAAATACAACAAAAGGTTGGAATAACTGCTATATATGTAACTCATGATCAGTCAGAAGCTATGAGTCTTTCAGATAGAATAATAATAATGAATAAAGGAATTATAGAACAAGTTGGTACTCCTAAAGAGGTTTACTACACTCCAAAAACTAAGTTTGTAGCTGACTTTATCGGAACTGCTAACTTCATAGATGGAGAAATTATAGAAGTAAGTAACGGAAAAGCTAAAATACTTGTAGAAGGTCAAGAACTTACAGTTCCTTATACTGGTGATAAAAAAGCTAAAGACTCTTGTACTATTGTATTAAGACCTGAAGCTGTAGACATCGGAGAAGAAGGTTTACTTGACGGAACTGTTACTCTATCAACCTTCATGGGATCTTACCAGGATTATATAGTAAAAACTAAAAATAGTGAGCTTAAGATTCAGCTTAATAATCCTCAAGGTAAAAAGATTTTTGAAGAAGGTGCTAATGTTAAAGTATCCTTTGATGCTGTTAATGTTCATATAATTTAATATAATTTAAAGACATAAGGTTTTATCCTTATGTCTTTTTTATTTTTGATGTTATAATAATTCTAAAAAGAATTTATATGTTTATTTATAAAAGTTAAAATGTATAGAAAAAATTTCCTATTATTACTATTTGAAAAATGCCTAAATACCCAATAAAATTTTATATTAATAAATCTTTTAACTCTACACTAAAACTTAGAGTAACTTTAACTTAAAGAAAGGATACTTATGTTTAGAAAACGACTTTTTAAAGCATTTATTCTTATAATGGCAATCCCCTTAATATTTATGTTTATATCCTATTATAATACATTAAATTACACAAATTCTGAAAGAAATACTACCTTAAAAAACAACCTGAAGATAGTTAGTAAGTTTGTAGATTCTACTGTGACTACCTTTAGCTCCATGACTAACTATATATCCTTTAATGATGAAATTCAGGAAATTTTATCTACTGAATCTTCCTCTAAAAACTTCGATAAATTTAAGGATACTCAGAAAATATATAAAATAACTAATAGTATATTAGCTACACAACCTTTAGATGTGCCTATACATATTATTGATAAAAATAGAAATAGTAGATTTAGTACTACAGATTACTTAGTTCCCATATATAAGGATGTTCGTGGAAACTTTTTTGATATACTAGATGAAACTGAGGGTAAGAGTCTATCCTATATACATAGAAGGGTTGATGGAAAAGACTCAAGGGATATAGTTATGGCCATGGGTACTCAAATTCGACAAAAGGAAACCGGAGATATCCTTGGATATGTTATAACAGATATATATGATGATTATTTAAATGATCTTATTAAAAACTTTTCCATGTATCCTGAGGACAACATATACATATTAGACAAAAGTGGTTACATAATAACTGATCTTAAAAATAAAAATGAAACTGGATTCAAATTTAATAAAGATGCTCTTGTAAAAATTTTAAGCAGTGATGAAGATTCTTTGTATGCAAATTTAAATAATTCTTATTCAAAAATCCACTTTGCTACCTCACCTTTAACTGGATTTAAAATAGTACAAGTGGTTCCCTTATCATCAATGTATGATAAAATTATAATACTTATATTATCCTTTATTTCTCTTCTTATTATAGGAATATTACTTGGAATATACTGTTCTTATCGTTTATCTAGAAGTATATCAAAGCCTATAAATGAACTAAGTAACCTTATGACTGAAGTAGAAAAAGGGAATAGGCATGTGGTGTTTCCCCTTATAGATGGAAATGATGAAATATCCCATCTTGGAAATAGTTTTAATCAGATGGTTAAAGAAATAAATAAGCTTATAGAAGAGGTTTATGTAAAACAATATTTATTGAAAGAAGCTGAATTTAAATCTCTTAAGGCTCAAGTAAACCCTCATTTTTTATATAATACTTTAGAATCTATAAATTGGATGGCTAAACTTAAGGATTATGACAATGTTTGTAATATGATAACCTGCCTTGGTAACTTTTTAAGATATAGCATTACCAAAAAAAGTGATGTGGTAACAATTTCCGAGGAAATAAGCCAGATAAATAATTACTTAACTATCCAAAAAATACGTTATGGTGATAAATTTAAAGTAAATATAGATATTGACCAAAGTATTTGTAATAAAAATATCTTAAGACTTCTTCTTCAACCTTTAGTTGAAAATGCCATAGTTCATGGAATGGAACAAAAAAGTAAGGACGGAATAATAATTATAAAAGGCTATGTAGATGAGGGAAAGATAATATTCGAGGTCCTAGATAACGGGGTCGGCTTTGGAAATAGTAAGCATAAAGGTGAAGGAATTGGTTTAGATAATGTAAACTCTAGGATTAAAATTCACTACGGAGAAGAATTTGGTCTCTATAAAGAGATCAAAGATAATATGACATGTATAAAAATAATATTAAATTCTAATTAACCTTATTCCACTGGAGGAATATTTTATGATAAAAGTTGTATTTGTAGATGATGAATACTTTGCAAGGGAAGGTATGAAAAAAACTATAGATTGGAAAAGCTTAAACTGTGAATTCTTAAAAGCCTTTGATAATCCTAATGATGCCCTAGAAGAATGTAAAATACTAAAGCCTGATTTAGTAATAACAGACATAAATATGCCTTCTATGAACGGACTTCAAATGGCAGAAAATATATCTGAAAGTCTTCCCTATTGTAAATTTATAATAATCACTGGCTATGATGAGTTTGAATATGCAAAGCAAGCAATAAAGCTTAAAGCAATGGACTTCTTATTAAAGCCGTTAAATCATGATGAGCTTATATCATCTATAAAAAACTCAGTAAAGACTATAAATAAATTAAAGTTCGAAATATCTATTGCAAAAGAAAGAATTCTTTTAGACTCTATGAGAGGTAAAATATCAAATAAGGATTCCATGATTTCCATACTATCCTCTCAAAATATTAATATGAAAAATATAATTATTGTAAGTATAGAGAATGACAACTATGGTAGTATACTAGAAAATGGTCTTGAAGAAGAAATATATACTCATAATAAATTTATAAGAGAATCTTGCTATAAAGCATTTAATATGGAATGTTTTGTTGTAGAATGTCATCAAGATAAACTTGCTCTAATTATTGATATTTCTACAAATTTTGCACTTCTTAATAATAAATTAGAGTATATTCAAAAAAAACTTCTTAATAATCATAATATACATATAACTATGGGAGTATCTAATATAAATACTTTAAGAAATATAAAGGAATCTTATGATGAGAGCAAACTTGCACTAAAAGAAAAACTATACTTAGGAAAAGGTAATATTATTTATTTTAAAGATATACATAATATAAATTCTATAGATAATAATGGATATGAAATTTTAATAAAAAAACAGGAAGAGATTATACTTTTAATAAAGGCAAAAGATAAAGTAAAATTAGAAAAAAGGCTTAAGGATTTATACTTTAATATTTTTAAAACTTATAAAATAGAGGAGCATATTATTAATCAAATAACCCTAAATCTTATTTTCAGAATAAAAACCATGCTTAAGAGCTATAACTTAAATACAGATTTTCTTATAGAAAAAGAAGCTCAAATGTTTAAGGAAGATTCTAAATTGAATACTATAGATGAAGTTTTCTACTCAATGCATTCCATATGTATTGACTCCATAAGATTACTTAAAGAGACGTACATAGAATCAGAAGACACCAGTATCTCTAAAGCAATTGATTATATAAAAGATAATTACAATAAGGACTTGTCCTTATCTAATATTGCAAAGCATGCTTACTTAAGTGAAAGCTATCTAAGTAGAAAAATTAAACAAACCCTTGGTGTCGGCTTTAGTGAATATGTAAATTCTCTTAGGATTGAGAAATCTATAGAACTTTTAAGGGATCCTAATCTTAGGGTATCGGAAATAGCTCTTATGGTTGGATATTCTGACTATAGATATTTTTCTAATATATTTAAAAAGTATACTGGATACTCTCCAAAGGAATTTACTAAAAATAAATTATAGATAAAAAGAGGATGCCTCACTTTCATTGTGAGACTTCCTCTTTTCACTTTATGTCATTATTTAACCAAAATTTTTTCTTAATCCATAGGCTTACTTAACTTAGATAACTCTTCTTTATTATCACAGCAGCTTTTTCTTTTACCCTTTCCAAACATCATTGGTATCATTAAAATCATCATTATTGGACATAAAAATGGTGCTATTACAGAAAGTACTCTACCTGCCTCTGGACTAAACCTCCATATGACTGGTAGAAATCCTATAATAACTATAGGTAATCCACAACAAATAATCATGTGTAACATATGTTTTAAGTTACTATGCTTTTTATTTCCTTCACTATCCTTATGACAATTCATTCTTACCCCTCCACTATCTTTCTTATATAGAAAGCTTTTATATTCTTTATTTACATCTTACATTCCTTATATAAAGAATATATGGAGGATACAATTTTAACTTATTTTATATTTTTATTTTCTTGGATTACTAAAGGAGGTTTCAGTTGGATCAGGAGATTTAAAATATTCTCCTGGAGTTGATAGGTTAAAGTAAAGCTTAGAATCTTCTGTTATACCAAAATCCTTATTAGACCCTGTATCTTTAACCTTATTTAAAGCTTCTCTAAATAAAGCGTTATGAGCTTCTTCTCTTTCTAATAAAAACATTATTGTCTCTTTCACATATTTATCTTCGATTTGACGATATAAATATTCGTAAACTACCTTTGCTCTTTGCTCAGATGCTATATTAGAAAGTAAATCTGCAACTAAATCCCCTGTAACTGTTACATAGTCAGCAGTCCATGGAGCACCAGATGAATTAGTTAATACTGGGGATAACCCTCCTAATACATGAGTTTGTATCACCCCTGCATCAACACTTTTATAATCCACATCATGACCATTTAATAAATTTATAGTTTGTGCAACCATTTCCATATGGCTAAGTTCTTCTGCTGCAATATCAAGAAATAAATCTTTTATTGCTGGATCTTTTATTCTAAAACTTTGAGATAAATACTGCATAGCAGCTTTTAATTCCCCATTTCCACCACCTAGTTGCTCTTGCATCAAAACCGCATACTGAGGATTAGGTTTTTCTACTCTTACTTCTCTTAATAACTTTTTATCATGTTTAAACAAATTTAAGCACCTCCATATTTTATATCCTTAATATCTTCTCTTATAAGATATTATTTATTCTTATTGTTAAAAAAACTATTAACTTTTAATACTAGTTTATCTGATGGCTATAAGCTTTAACATCCATCTTCTAAAGGGTGAGATATAACATTTGCTACGCCCCTAGATTAACTATTCTAACCTTCAGATGGTGGAAAGAACGCCATCTGAAGAAAGATTCGTTCTATATACAAAACTTACATAGAATAAATTCAAATATTAAGCCCAATAATACTATTGAAACATAATTTGGAGGTGATTTTATGTCAAACTTAAATCAGTTAGAATTACAAAATCTTCGTCATCTTATTGGTGCTCACGAAACAGTTTCAAATAAACTTAATGATTTTGCAAATCAATGTACAGACCCAAATATAAAAGAAATGCTTAAGTGTGATGCTCAGGATGCAAAGACCAATAAAGAGAAATTAATGAATTTCTTAAAATAGGAGGGAACGAAATGCAAGAAAAAGATATGGTTAATGATTACCTAAGTATGATTAACAGCAGCTTAGCTGGATATGGCGGTATTATAAGCCAAACAGATAATGAGGAATTACGTCAAACTATTCAACAAATGAGAAATCAAGATGAATTACGTCAGTATAAGCTATATCAAACTGCTAAACAAAAGGGTTACTACAAGCCAGCTCAGCAAGCAACTCAATCTGAAATAGGTACAGTAAAATCTGAGTTTACTATGCAAAATGCCTCAAAGTAATAAAATATATTCTATTATTATAAAAAGTAGTTTAGGAATTAATTCCTAAGCTACTTTTTTATCTTTATAACCTACTTTTCTTAAAATTAAAATATTGGACACCATCCTAATATGTTGTATAATTTAATAAATATGGAATTATAATCTAATTGCATCAATTAGATCTTACAATAGTTTATTCTTCTAATAAATCATTTAAGCTCTAATTAATTGAAGGGTTAATATGACATCAATTTATATTAAATCACTAAACAAGAATTATAAATCATCTAAAAATATAGTAAAAGCAGTAAATAATTTTTCATTGACTGCTAATAGAGGAGAAATTATTGGTTTAGTAGGTCCAAATGGAGCAGGTAAAAGTACTCTCGTAAAACTTCTCTGTGGGATACTTACCCCAACAGATGGAGATATAGAGGTCCTCGGTCTATCCCCTAGTAAAAATAGAACTACTCTTTCTAAGGACTTAGGGATAATGTTTGGTCAACGCTCATCATTATGGTTCAACATACCAGTTAAGGAATCTTTACTTTTAATGAAAGATATATACGAAGTACCTAATGATATATTCTATAAAAGATTAAAAACATATGCTGAAAAACTAAATATAGAAAACCTCTTATCAACTCCTGTAAGGAATTTATCTTTTGGTCAAAAGATACGTTGCGAAATCCTAGCCACAATTTTACATAATCCAAAGCTTCTTATATTAGATGAACCAACAATAGGACTAGATATTGTGGTTAAAAACTCTTTAAGAGATATTATTTTAGATTTCTCAAAAGAAAATAACTCCACAGTAATATTAACTACCCATGATATTCAAGATGTAGAAAAACTATGCTCAAGAGTAGTTTTTATAAACAAAGGAGAAAAACAAATAGATTTAACTATGAGCGAATTGAAAGAAATATTAAAAAAGTATTCTGTGATTGAAATAGAAAAGATAAATGGGATAGATTCATTTAAAAATGAGTTTAAGCAATTTTACAGAGAAGAAACCAGTAGTCATATGAGATTTTGTATAAAGCAAGAGGATACTAAGCTTTTTATTAATACTATCATTAATAAGTTTGGCGAAGATATAATTTTTAGAAAGGTAGATCCTAACTTGGAGGATATTCTATATGCATACTATAATTAAGTACAATAAACTTTTTATTAGATACGTAAGATTATCAATTATTAATTTAATGCAATATCCCTTTGAGCTTTTTATGAAAATTATTTCTTTAACTTTTAATATAGTCTTTATAATTGTTTTTTGGTATTCCATTTTTAATTTGAACCTTGGATTAAAAGGATGGTCCAATTATGAACTAATAATTTTGTCTGGAATGGGAATATTGTCAAATTCAATATCTCAGCTTGCTTTTGGCTTTAGAGATATTGACTATCACATTATAAATGGAAATTTTGATAAGTACTTAATACGTCCTATTAACCCAATATTCTCCATACTAAACGAAAATCTTTTTATATTTTGGGTTATATCTCAAGTTATAAGTGGTTTAGGTCTTATATTAATTCCTTCTTTCTATGGTGAAATACAATTATACAATGCTTTTAGTTCCTTTACTATATTAATATTATCAACTATAGCCTTTAATCTTATATATGCATCAGTTTCATTATTAGCCTTTTGGATTGGAAGAATCGATAATGTAAGATCTTTAATTTTCTCTGTTGATGTGGCAAAAAAATATCCATTGGATTCTTTCCCATCAAAAGTAGTAGACCTTTTGACTTATGTAATACCAATCAATTTAATAGTGACCTTACCAACAAAAATCTTATTAAACAAAGAATCAAATAGCTTTAGATTCATAATAATTTCAGCTTTATTATGTTTATTATGGTCATTAATTTTGTACTTTATTTGGAAAAAAGCATTGTCCAAATATCAATCAACGGGATCATAGGAGATATTATATGAATAAATATTTTAGAACTGCATTACTAAAAATTTATGATTTTAAATATTTTAAAACAGACTTTTTTCTAAGCTTCCTATCTATTCCTTTACAAGTTATTGTAATATATCTTTTTTGGAAAAACTCTTTTATTAATAATTCTATTGGTGATTTTAATATTTATAATATAAGTAAATATTATTTATACTTAAATTTTTTACAAATTTCCTACTTTGGTGCTATCAAAGTTACATATGACATATTTAACGAAATAAACACTGGAAATATAAGTATATGGATATTAAAACCTATATCCTATCCTTTTTATATTTTTATACAAACATTCACTGAATTTATTATAAAAGTACTTATATCCTCCATTGGATTGACCGTTATATCATTAGTATTAAATCTTAATGTATCCATTATGGACTTAGTTTTATCTTTATTATTTTCCATACTTGGATTTATAATTGTCTTTCAGGTTCACTTTTTAATAGGTATAGTAACCTTTTGGGTAAAAAATGTGTTATCTCTTAGGGATAACATAATGAATATCACATACTTGTTTGGTGGTCAATTATTACCCTTAAGTATTATGCCTACTACTATACAAAAACTTAGTTCCTTCTTACCAATTAAATATATATATTATGCACCATGTAAGATTTTTTCTGGTGTTTACTCATATACAGAATTATTAATGATTTTAACCAATTATTCCTTTTGGATATTAATTTTTATTGTTGTTATTAAAATAGTTTGGAAAAAGGGATTAGTTCGTATTAATGTACAAGGTGGTTAAAAAATTTTTATATAATTTTATGTACTTATAAATGTTTTATTAATCGTCTTATATAATAAAAAAACCTAAAGGTAATTTATAACTTTTAGGTTTTTATGATACCTAATAAGCTTTCAGTATATTACTCATATCATTTATTTAATATAAAGAAATATATTTTATACTCTATTCTTTTCTAAGTCGCGCAAAAATGACATAAATCTAAATTCAATGTAATCTAAATACATTGAAAGTATTTAGGTTACAAGGCTTGTGGTGTGGCAGATAGAATTCAATCCTTGAGCAACTTGAATGCCAGTAAAAGTTTTCCGCTATGTTATATAGTTTTTTACTTTTTATTTATTATCTTCTAATTTCATCCTCTAATATTTTTATTAAGATCTATTATTATTCTTAACCCTTGCATATAATTACCAACCTGTTATACTTTTACATCATTTTGGTTCCCTATGTTATATATGCATTCAGATGGTGGCAACAATATTCCTTTATAAAGAAAAAAGCACCTAGATTTTACTCTAAGTACTCTCTTAATAATCTTTATAATAATCTTCTAGCAGTTGAATAATGTTGTTGCCAATAACTTGATGTGATATTTGTTATTGCAATTCCATCATCACTAGCATGAATCATCTGATTATTTCCCATATAAATTCCAACATGAGTCGGATTTGCTCCATTGTAGGTATTATCAAAAAATAATAAATCTCCAGGTTGTAAATTACTATATGAAACGTAACTTCCATATTGAACTTGACTAACAGTATAACTTGGAATATTGATTCCAAATTGTCTATATACATATGTTGTAAATCCAGAGCAATCAAATCCAGCTGGACTCTCACCATCCCAAACATAAGGAACTCCAAGATATTTCTTGGCTTCAGCCACTACTTTTTCTCCTTGCGTTTGAGACTTAACTACAGTTCCATCATGCATTGATGTTAATCTTGTAGTTTTTCCGTCAAATTTTCCTACCGCTATTCTTCCTTCTATTCTAGCTGGCTCATAACTTGTTAATTCTTTTTCCTTCTTACAAGAAAATTTATTATTGGATTGCAAATCCCATGTAAATACACCTGTAACATTATTTAGATAGCTATAATCATATAGAGCTATTATTTTATCCTTAGATCCATTCTTATTATGAGTTGCTACAACCTTACTTGATATTTTAGAAGCATCGAAAGTTGTTACATCCCAAGTCTCTTCAGCTGAATAAGTACCATTGTTATTATATAATGACCATATTTTAGTTTTTTCATTACCATAATCGTAGAACATTGCTACTTCATCTTTTCCATCTCCATTAAAATCCCCTGCTACTGTTTTTCCTTTTATACGATTTGAATCATATGTTAAACTTTCCCATGCATACTTGTGAGTAAATGTTCCGTTTGAATTTAATTTCAATTCGAACATCCCTGTTTTATTATTTCCATAATCATAAAAAATTAGAATCTCATCTTTTTTATCTCCATCAAAATCTCCTGCAACCATTGCAGTAACTTTACTTCCATTAAAGTTCGTTGATCCCCACATTGTTTTAGTAGAGAAGGTTTGTCCATTATTATTTAATGAAAATTGAAACATTGTCACTGTATTATCTAAATAATCATATAATGTTGCAATTTCATCTTTTCCATCTCCATTAAAATCTCCTGCTACTACTTTACCTGTAATATTACTTGCATTAAATTTCCCTACACCAGAATCCCATGATGAAGCATTATAAATCTTACCACCTGACTCATGCAAACGATGGATTTCTGTCTTAGCATTTCCATAATCATAAAAAGCAGCAATTTCATCTTTGCCATTTCCATCAAAATCTCCATATACGACTCTGTCTTTTATCATTTTCGGATCATAGTTAGCTCTAGTCTGGGTCCATAAGTCTGATGAGTTGTTAAAATTATTAATATCCCACGAGTTAATAGTAACCGTACCATCTCCACCTGGGTTATAAGCCTTAGCTTCTTCCATTTGTGAGAAGCCAATAAAAAAAGCAGATGTAAGAACTGCTACCGAAAAAAGTTTTGTTATTTTTTTCTTAATCATTATATCATCCTCCTTTTACTTATATTTACATATTACCACATTATGTGAATATAAGTAAACATTATCCTTAACGGATATAAAAAACATAGCACCTAGGATATTACTCCCAAGTGCCATCTTTGAATTTAATACTATACACAATTTCTCCATCTTTCCTTATTTACTTTACCCAATAAAATCATATATCTTCTTACCCCTGCACTTCATAATACCTAACTTATGTATTATACTAATATGATTCTGCTACAGCTGAAATATAAAATTTATCATAAAAATAAACTCTATCACTTACATATATGGTACATTCACCACTTTCAGCATATCCTTTAACTTCATATTCATTAATACATGGCAAATATTGGAGTGTTGATAGCTTGTCAATTAAAATTAGATCATATTTAAAACCCTTTGTAATCTCATATCTAAAGTTCCACGAGAACGATATTTATTATTAAAATAAAAAAACCTTGCAACTATTGTTATTGCAAGGTTTCATGGTACGGCAGAGAGGATTCGAACCCCCGACCAACTGGTTCGAAAAAATTCACTTTGAAAGTTTCTAATATATTCTAAAACGTATATATATCAAGGCTTTAAGTGTCATATTTATCTATATGTTTCTAAACATATATAGAACTTGTGTGGGAAAGGTGTGGGAATTCCCACATAAATAAGAATTAGTTTTTATATAAGGTTGAACCTTAATTGGTTTAGCCTTTTTCTATTATTTATATTTTTTTCAATAATTATCCCAAAGACTATTGACACGTGTTAATAATACGTATATAATAATAAGTGTAAGGGGGTTACTTGATGAAGGTAAGAGAAATACTTAAAATTTTAAATGAAGATGGTTGGAAGGAGGTAGCTCAAAAAGGTTCTCACATGCAATTTAAACACCCAATAAAAAAAGGCAAGGTAACAGTACCTCGCCACGGTGGGGATGTCGCCCCCACCACATTGAAAAGCATTTATAAACAGGCTGGACTTGAATAGTCCTCCTGTGCCTTCATCAAAAATTATACCTTAAAGAAAGGAGTGTTTACAATAGATAAATATATATTTCCTGCTCGTTTTGTAACTGTAGATAATGGATATTCTATAGACTTTCCAGACCTTCCTGGATGTATAAGTTGGGGAGATACATTAGAGAACTCTTTAAAAATGTCTAAAGAAGCATTAGAATTGCACCTATGGGGTATGGAAGATGATAATGAAGAAATTCCCAACCCAAGTCTTCCTCAAAATATTGAGGTTGAAAAAGGTGAATTTATAGTCCCTATCGAGGTTTATATGCCACCTGTAAGGGATGAAATGAGAAATAAAGCAGTCAAGAAAACTCTAACTATTCCTTATTGGTTAGATGAAGAAGCTAAAAGACAATCAATTAACTTTTCACAAGTACTTCAATTTGCTCTAAAAGAAAAATTAGGAATAAAGGAAAGATAGGCTAGAGTAATATCTAGTCTATCTTTTTTATACTCTCTTGTTTTCCTCTATAATAGAAAAAATATCTTAATAATTTTAACATAACTTTCTATAAATATGGTATAACATGCTCATTTTTGGTTATAATTACAAATATATATATGTTGTTTATATCTAACCTCAATATTTATTATTAAATAAAAAAGCAGTCTAGGGATGGAAATCCTTAGACTGCTTTTTTTACTTTTACGTCTCATATTAATGTTCAACAGTAAGAAACAAACAAGCAACCTGTATTTCTTTAAATTTAAATACATCTCATGTTAATGTTCAACACTGGTACTTTTATCAGCAATTAATTTATGATCTGCATTTAAATACATCTCATGTTAATGTTCAACTTATAAAATTTTACTTCTATTATTCTGTCACTACCATTTAAATACATCTCATGTTAATGTTCAACAATTTTTCAGTAGCACTCTTAGTTGCTTCATCCACTATTTAAATACATCTCATGTTAATGTTCAACTGTACCAAATAAATTCAAAATAGAATACGATTGGATTTAAATACATCTCATGTTAATGTTCAACGCCTAATATGAGAGATATAACCAAAAGGGTATTTTCATTTAAATACATCTCATGTTAATGTTCAACTTCTAAGTATATGGTTGTTTATGTATCTAATAGTAAATTTAAATACATCTCATGTTAATGTTCAACATCCTTACCTAAGTTACTAAAAGACATGCTAGAGGAATTTAAATACATCTCATGTTAATGTTCAACTAAGATAAAGAATCAAGAAAACCCTAAGTATAGGGTATTTAAATACATCTCATGTTAATGTTCAACGTTTTCATATACTTTATAACCTATATACACTAGTGCATTTAAATACATCTCATGTTAATGTTCAACTGAAAGAATATTTAATAAAAGTTGGGTTGGGGTAATATTTAAATACATCTCATGTTAATGTTCAACTACTGTAAAAACAACATTCTTATATTTTATGATATACCTTAAAATATTATAAATCAAGCACTTACTGAAAATTTACCAGGCAGCCTTGATTTTTAAATTTCCTTTATGAAAATCTCTTTGAACTCTTGATTTATAAGAGATCTAGGCTAATTTACTTTAATATGAGGTTGGGATAAATATTTTAATTTTAACTATGATTAGGCGTAGTAATTCTCCAATTTTATTAAAATAAAAAAAGGTGGTCTAAGGATTTTTCCCTAGACCACTTTTATTTTATAAATTATTATAAGGAGTGCTCCCATAGTTTAAGGATCTTGAGAAACCTCAAACCATAGGAATTCCTTATCTAGCTATTTTCGTATTTAACATTAAAAATACTATAAGAAAGATAAGGAATAATAGGATTTTCTTTAAGATTTTCATATTACACTCCTATGTTTATTTAATTTTTATTTTATAATATATTTATTTTGATGCTAACACTAAGTTGTTTATAAGTCAACTTTTATTATGATGTAAATAATATTCTCCATGTGTTAGGACCCACGATTCCATCAGCTCCTATATATTTATCTGTTTGTAACCTAAGAACTGCATCATAAGTACCTTGTCCAAAAGCTCCGTCAGCTCCCCATTTTCCTACGCTGTATCCAATATTTATAAGCTTCTCTTGTATAAGTTTCGTTAAATTTCCCCTTGCTCCTTTCTTTACTAAAACAGTTGCCTTTTGTGTATTTGGTCCATAATAGCCATCCTCATTTAATCCTGATCCAAATTGTATATTAAGTTCTCTTTGCACTTTTTTTATCCATTCTCTGTAATTAAAAACCAATTTATTATTTTTTAAATTACCCTTAAATTTCTCTAAAGGAAAGTTGACTCCTGGGCAATCTGTACTATAGTAATCCCCATGCCCTCCTATCTCTGTAATTCCATATTTGTTTTTAAGATAGATTACGAGTTCCATAGCAGCATTGAATTGTTCTTCAGGCATATTATCAACCATATAATTACCCTCTAAACACACGCTTATACTAACTGCATTTTGTCCTGGACAATGAGCTCCTATTGACCACTCTGGTCTTCCTCTGTAAATTGAACCGCCTTTTCTTACATAGAAATGATAGCCTATACCACTCCATTTAAATTGGTTCTTGTGTAGGTCATGTAATCTTTCTATAGTCCACCCATTGCATTCTGGATGGTGTAAAATTATTTTATTAGTTATCCCTCTTTTACTTAAGCTCCCAAACGATAGATTGCTTTCTATTATATTCATACTATCTACTCCCTTACATTTATATTTTTAGAACTTTGTCCGAAATAGAATCCTATTACTATTAATAAGATGTTAGTAAATGATTCTGTTATGGACCCACTATATAAAGTTAATGCACAAAAAGTAAGAGTTAAAAGTAATGCGATAATACTTTTAACTCTTAATAAGTTGGCCACTCTATCTTTAATTGTTAGTTTCATAATTACCTCCTATTTGAATATCTTGTTTTTAATTTCTTCTACATCTTTTTTTATATCTTCTACTACCCCAAACTTATCAGCTAGTTTATTTATAGTAGTTTGATAATTCTTTTCTCTTTCCCCAGTTGTTTTAAGTACATATAACAGTAAAAATACAAAAAGCCCATAGCCCAATCCTTGGCTAAGAGCTCTAGTTATTAATTCATCCATTCTACACCTCTTTATAATATATCTACGCCCATTGCTTCTGCTTTTTCTTCACAGTATTCCTTAAATTCAGATACCTTCTTCTTACAGAAAGTTTTATTAAGTTTATACAACTCTTGATTAACTATATCAAAAGTATATTGAATACCATTTATAGTAACAGTACATAACATCCTTAAAATAACATAGTCATTGCCAGTTACATCCTTTCCAGTAACCTCATTCTCAAAAGTTGTATAAAAGTTGTTCTTTGAATCTAACATAAATAAAATTCCTCCTTAATTTTTATATACTAAAAAAGCATAGTCAAATGACTACACCTCATTTTATTTCTCATATCTAACCCACAATTCAGCTTCTGCTTCGCAAATAACGTAACTTCCATTTGCAATAACTAAACCTTGAATTGCTCCACTCTTTAAATCATTAGCAACCTGCATAGGTAGGGACAACCATTTTTGTTCTCCCCATGCTAAAGAACCTATATAACCATAATCTTTTCCAAGGTCTGAACCTCCTTGAGAAGTATAACCATGACCATATAAATGTATATTCTCTCCTGCACTAGAACCTCCAGCGTTCCTTCTTCTAAGCCTTAATTGAACAGCTTGAATATTAGCCCCTGAAAGTTTACTTCTGATGTCTGCTGAATTGAAATACATGAATCCTCTGTGATTTCCTTGTCCCCATGAACCTTGGTAGATATAGTTGTTGTCACTTCTCCAACCCCAGTTATCTCTCCATGACTTGGTTGAAGTAGCTTTCCAATAGTTTTCATGTATACTCACAGGTGGTTTTGGAGTAGTAACAAAGTTACTCTCATAACCTTCATAATGACCACCACCATGAAGGAAAATCCCTCCACCATCTACCCAAACCTTTCCATCCCTCGGGTGTGGTGATGGTACTCCAACAGTATAATTAGAATCTGATGAACTTATCTGTATGATTCCACCATCCAGTGCTGACATGGATGCTCTATTGTTTGAACCTCTGCAATTTTGGATAACTACCCTTGACCTATCAGTGGCAGTTATAGCAAAAGCCCAAGGATAAGTTGTGCAACCATTTATGTCACACAAATCTACAGTTACACAAGAACCATTGATTGCATAAACACCATTTCCCCCATTATTCAATATTCTTAAGTTCTTAACTCTTACATCAGGACTTCCAGCAACTTCTACAGCTGAAGTATCCTTAACTCCATTTTGGATTAATGCTCCACCAGTGTCAGCCCAGTTGGTTCTGTGTCCATCTAGGCTTACAACACAAGTACAGCCATATACTTTTATATGCCCTTTAAGAACAGTACTCCTATCAAGGTCCACAAATATTGCATGTCTGCCAAAATAATTTTCAATTTTGACATCTTCCTTTATTTCTCCATAGCAATATAAGTAAACATGACCCTCAAGTATTTTAGGGGTTCTTCTAAGGGCTTCACTAACTGATTTTAAAGGTTTTTCTTTAGTACCAGCATTGAAGTCATCACCAGCTGAGCCATTAATGTACCAGGTAACATCTCCTTTTTGTATAGTGTAAATGTTATTGGCTGTAACAGTATCAACAGTAAGTTCAGTAAGTCCACTTTTTTCAGCTAAAGAACCAATGACCTCATTTTGACTATTGTATATCCTGAAGCCATCAGCATTTAAAGTTGAGTATGTACCTACTTTTGTATGAGTAACTGTAATACCTTCAGAATCTATAGAGGTTACTCCCTCATATGATTCACTTGGATGAGGTGTCCATCCTGTACTCACAGCTCCTTCTTGAAACATTAACTTACTAGTCCAAACAAGCCCATTTCTTTGCACCCATGTTCTAGCATTTCCCTTCACTGAATTTGCTGGTGCTTCCATGTTTACAGTAAGTGTTTGCCACATATTAAGCCTTGACTTATCTGCTACAGCCCCAGCAGTCTTTATTCTCTTATTAGTACTGTCCCACCATTGTATTTCTAAGTATATATTTTGGTCTAATCCATGATTGCTAGGAATAAATACTTCTACACTTGCAGTATAGGTTTTACCAGCGACCACTTCTACTGGAACAGGGTTCTCCCCCCTCCACTGGTCAGCAGTATGTCCTTTCTGCTCATTCTTCCAAGAGAAACATTCTCCATTCTTTTTAGATGTGTCTACAGTAACCCCAACAGCTGGATTATGAAAGGCTTTATCATTCTTTAGGGCTGTGTTTTTTAGTAGATTATATCCACCTATAGAATTAAACTTGGCTGTAATTGAATCCTCAGTCTGTGTTAATTCAGATTTAGTTGCATAGGACTTTAATTGATCTTTATCAGCTTTACTGGTTTGTAATTGGCTAACTGTTGAAAAAATTTTCCCTTGTTCAAGCTTAATTTCAGATAGACTGTTATTGGTGTTAGTCTCTACCTTATTTATCTCTCCGTAAATATCTTCTGGTGCTGGGCTCCAGTCTGTAAACTTGTCACCTATTTCCAACTTAGGTCTACCCACTGCTAAGTAATCTCCAGCACATTGAATGTAGATACTATTGTCCCTAACCTTTATTATTTCTTTATCTGCAAAAACAAAAGTACTTTTTATTCTTTTCTTAACATTCTCTCCATCAGAAACGCTCCACCAAGCACCATAATAGCTTTTAGTCCCATCTTTCCAAGTGATTTCTGTTTCTTGCCCAATTCTATTATATTTCCCAGTAACCCTCTTACCATTTCTTATTTCTATATCTACACTTACGGTTACTTTTTTACCCCTCAAAGAATTAGCACTGTCTAAAGACATAGTCCCTAATGTCATATAAGCATGATCGCCATTATGATTAGTTTTAACTAAGCACTTATCAGTATCTATGTAATAGTTCATACCTCCAATTTGAAGATCGTTAATTTTAGTATCAACTTCTTCTGATGAAACCTTTAAGTTTACTTGATTTTTTAAAATATTGACCTCTGATTGAGTACTATTTATTCTTTGATTTACAGTAGTTATTTTACCCTCTGTATATTGATTTACAGCATACTCTAAATCCTCTGGTGCTGGAGCCCAAGATGGCACATTATTACCTCGTACTAGCATTACTTGTGATATATAAACTTTACCATTAAGACCTAAGGCTCCATGTAATAAAACACTCTTGTTATAATCTGCATTAATTTTACTTTGTGATGTCATATAAATCCATCTATCCCTAGGAACATCAACTGGTATTGTTATTTTACAAAAATCTATGAACTTTGTATCATTACTACATCTTAGAAATAGCTCACTTTCTACATCCATTTTTATTTCACTTGACACAAATATCATTGCTCCTAGTGAATATTCTTCATCTTTTGATACCTTAGGTAGAGGCTCTAATGCATTAGTTACTATAAACCTTGGTGCCCCTTCTTCTGCTCCAATTCTTTGAAAAAATATAGCGGCATTACCGTTATAGCCCCCACTAGAATATTTAGTGTTATCACTCCAAAAAGAATTACTTCCTAAGTTTCCACTAGAATTCTTAACAAGGTTTCTACCACCTATTTGTATTTCACTAATCTTTTTATCAACTTCTGTACCGGATACTTTAAGATTAATTTGATCTTTTAGTAACCCTAACTCCGTTGTATTCTTATTTAGAGAAGTGTTTACTCCCTCCATATCTTTGTTATATTTCTGCATATCAATCTTTAGATTTATCCTATTGTCCATAGCTTGTATCTGAGACTTTTGAGTTACTAGTTCGTTCCCTTGTGCTGTAATAGTATTTTGTTGTGTAGATAATTCAACATCTAATGTCCTATCACCTATTTGTACTTTTGTACCTTTAATATTTTCAGTAGCTCCATTAACTTCTCTCACTATAGAATTCTTATCAAATTTTTTAGCATCCAAAGAATTATCTCTTACTTTACCATACCCCTCGGTAAAACCTTCATCAGTTAAACCCTCTTGATTAATTAATGTAGCTTTACCATCTTTTCCTCTTAAAATTAAACTAGAGTTATTATCCTCATCTACTCCTAACATAATTCTTTCATATAATTTTTCATCTTTATCACTATCTAAAATCTGAAGCTTATTGCCTGTTATTCTAAACCTTCCATTAGGTCCTGATATTGTTACTAGACTAGTATCTACTGTACCACTTTGTATTTTATTAGCACTTAAAGAGCTAATTTGTCCATCTCCTATAGCCCCTTGTGCTATTATCCCACTTCCAGCAGTTATAGCTCCAGTTGCTATATTCTTTGCTGTTATATTTCCAGCTAAAACATATTCTATGGATGCTGTATTAGCTTCCAAAACTTTTACCTTAGCATTTGAAGCCTCCAATTGCTCTATTGTAGCAAATGTTGTAGATAACTTTTCTATTTTTGCATTAGTTACATTTAAGTCATCTATGTTTGCTTTATTAGCAATAATCTCCCCAAATTCACCTTTTACTGCCTTAATAACATTTGTTTGTATTGTATCTACATCAATATTCAAGTTTTCTATTTTATTACCATCTACAAGACCACTATCAGTAGTTATGTTCTCAACTACTTCAGTAGTTTCTTGTAACTCTTTCTGTATATCTTCAAACTTCAATACTGAATTAGCAATTTCACAGGTGTTTCTATCTGGTTCATCTGGATATTTAACTATCTTAACAATTCTCTGTTTTTCTCCAATTTCTTTTTCTGGATCTAATATATATACTATATCCCCTATATGATAATCTAAAAAGTTATATTCATTACTTAAATTTGATACATCTATTATCTCCACCTTATAAGCCCTATATGGTACTGAAAGTTCATTTAACTTTTTTAAGGCATCTTCTTTAAGAGAATTTATATCAGTATATCTTTGGTCTTCCCATATTAAAGTTTTAGTCTTATTACTATATTGGTAATTCTCTAAATACTCTTTTCCATTATTTACGGAAGATATTTTAAGTTTATCTTTTCCTATTGGAATTATTCTAGTATAAAAATTATTACTATCACTATCTATCTCTAATCTTCTTAGATTTAATTCTGTTGTAAAATAACATCCTCTATCTTCTCCAATGTCATCTAAGATATCTATTATCTTGTCTAAGGAGTTGTATACTACATAACATCTATAAGTCTTACTTATTTGTCTAAGCACTTCTAAAGCTGTTGTCTTCTCTTTTCTTATAGTTCTCTTCTTACTTACTGTACACTTTCCTATAGTCCATCCTGTTCCTGCTATAGCTAACCTTGCACACGAGTCAGCAGTCTGTTCCTTAGAACTAAACTGTTCTATAGCTTTACCCTCTATATCCTCTAAGTTTAATTCCGCTTGTATCTGCATAACATCAGTCGATTTTTTTATACTCTTAATTACATATTCATGTTCTTCTGTTTGTAAGTATCCTTCTTCCTTTATTAAACTACTTTCATGTAAATATAAAGGGATAGAGAAATCCAATTTACTATCCCCACTAATTTCATATGTTATTTCTAAGTTCTCATAAGAATTCAGTCCATAAATTTTATTGTGATTTTGGTCAAATAAGATTAGCACTCTATCCCTCCTTATAGCCATCTTGGCTTAAAATTAACTTCTACCGTTATATTCTTATTATTCCAACTTAAATTATTTTCCCCTGGTCTTAATTTAGGAAACTCCAATAAGTCTACATCATTAAACTTATTGGAGTCCCCCTCTATGACACTACAATGCTCTCCATCTATAATAACTGGAATATTAGCTTTAATATTCTTAACTTTTATAGGTCTTTTACTAAAACCACTTAAAGTTACCTCTATTATATCTACTTGTGAAATAACCTTAATTCTACATGGAGTATCTAAGTTCCCAGAATTATTAATGATTCCATTTGTAGACTTAGCAAATTGTTTCGATTCTTCTTTGGTACATTTATACCCTTTCCATTTAACATCAATCTCCCAATCCCATGGAGTTATTCTTTGTGGTTCCCCTAAACTAATTAAGTAACACTTATAAGTGAATGTTGGAATGTCATCAAAGTTTAACTTACATTGATCTATCTTAACAGTAAATTTAGATATAACTTTTTCAAAGTCATCATATACTCCACTTTTAATAGTAAAAGTAAATTTACAAGCTATATTTAAAAACTTAATATCCTTATATAAATATGTTGGAATTAAAGCTTTCTTATACCACTCTACTCCTATATCTATAGAAGAAGTTGAAATTACTTTATTAGATAAAATAGCATTACAATCTTTTAAATCAATATCATTTATTAACATATACTAATTACCTCCTTCTAGACATACTAGCTAAATGTGGACTTAATCTCTTTGCTACTAAATACCCATCCATGCTTACATCCCCTAAACCAGTATCATTTATAGCTCTAACAAAACTGTTATATATGAACTCTTCCAATTTCTCGATAGGAATTACAGCTTCTGGACCTGCTTCTCCTCCTACTTGTGCCCTTCCATTCATCATTCCAAACATGGTTGGCTTAGTTAATATTCCACCTTCTGCGTACCAATCTATTCCTATACTTGGCACTCTAGGAGGCATTAAGCTAAATTCTCCATTTATCTTAAAATGCGGTAATTTAACTTTTGGAAATAAGTTAGAAAACCAGCCTTTAACTTTATCTACAAATCCACTAAGCAGACTCTGTGCTTTCTCTATAGGTGTCCATATGGCTGTCTTTATACCATTCCATACCGTTGTTGTAACAGACTTAATACTATTCCATGCCCCTGTTACAGAACTCTTAACCCCATTTACGGCTCCACTTACAACACTCTTAATCCCATTCCAAATTCCACTTATTACACCTTTAATACCATTCCAAATACTTGATGTAATACTTGATATAGTATTCCATACACTGCTTATTATATTTTTAATAGAAGTTATTGCACTACTTATAAAGCCTTTAATTGAATTCCAAATTGAACTTATTACATTACTTATAGAATTTAATATACTTTGTATAAACGTATATATGCTATTCCATATATATGATATTTCATTCCATATACTAGTTACTATTCCTACAATCGTTGACCATATTGTATTCCATATATTTGATATAAAATTTCCTACAGCACTTATTATATTAGATATAAATCCTATACCCGCTTGAACTACGGATTTTATACCTTCCCATATTGGCTCTAAAAACTGCCATAAGAAATTCCATACATATTCCCACAATTGACTAATTATTTGCATTGCAGTTCCGATTACAGCTTCTATTAAAGCCATTCCAGTCTTTACAATAGATTTTATTAGTTCCCAAATAAATTTAAATGGTATTGTTATGACTTCCCATGCAGTAACAAAAAAATCGCATATATCTTGCCATGCAGTACTAAAAAACTCTCCTATGGCATTTACTGATGTTGTGAAAATCTCCTTAATACCATTCCATAAGTTTATAAAAAATTCCTTAATACTATTCCATACAGATACTACAGTTTCTTTAATTCCATTCCATAAATCGCTAAGCCATGGGCCTATCTTATCCCAATTTTTATAAATTAAATAAGCTGCGGCTGCAAATAATCCTATTGCTATACCTGCTAAACCCACTGGACTAGTTAAAAAACTAAACGCAGTCCCAGCCCCTTTTATTATAGGAGTTATAGCTTTAAAGGCTTTAAAGCCTTTAATAAAACTTTTAATTCCTACATCTGCAATCTTTAACTTTGCAGAATTAAGAACAAAACTTGTTATAACTGCTCCAAAAATTATGCCTATGGCTTTTATAGCTGTTTCATGCTCTTTTAGAAAATTTGTAAACTCTTTAAATTTATTGCTCACATATTCTATTTCATTTGGAAGTGATTGTAATACTTGTGCAAGCTTATTAAAAGCATCTACTAAAATTCCATTCTGCATTTCTCCAAGTTTTATTAATAAGCCTTCCCAAGCACTTTTTACTCCTGCTATAGCTCCACCAAGTCCACCATCCATAGTGTCTGCCATTTTCTGTGTTTGACCTTCACTTTCAGCTACAGCCTTAGTCATTTTCTCAAATTCTTCTGGGGTAGCATTTACAACTGCTAACATTCCTGACATAGCTTCTTGACCGAATATAGTTGAAGCATATTGAGCTTTCTGAGCATCATTTAACTTGCTAAATTTCCCTCTTAATTCTTGCATAAGAGTATTGAATGGCTTAACTTTACCCGTACTGTCTGTAATGCTAATTCCTAACTCCCTCATTAATTTAGCACTATCTCCAGTAGGGTTAGCAAGTCTTGTTAAAGCACTTCTAAGCGAAGTACCTGCCTGTGATCCTTTTATACCTTTATTAGCCATTAATCCTATAGCAACAGATACATCTTGAAGCTTATACCCTAACGAACCAGCCACTGGCCCTACATACTTAAATGTTTCTCCTAATAATCCTATATCTGTATTAGCCGCTGACGCAGTAGCACTTAAAATATCTGTAAACATTGTTGTGTCTTTTGCTGTCAAACCAAATTGACTTAATCCATCTGCTACTATTCCTGCCGCACTCCCTAAGTCTATGGCATTAGCAGTTGCAAAAGAAAGAACTGGACCTATACCTTCCATTATTTCGCCTGTTTTCCAACCTGCTCTAGCAAGATTCTCCATTCCTTGCCCTGCTTCTGTTGCAGAAAATCTAGTCTTTGCCCCTAATTCCTCTGCTTTTCCTCTTAAGGCTTCATATGCCTTTCCTGTAGCACCACTTACTGCTTGCACCTTTCTCATTTGATCATCATATGTAGAATAAGTGCTTACTATCTTCTTTTCAAAAGCTACTACAGCCCCTACTGCAAAAGCCTTTGCAATTGTTTTGCCTATACCAGAAAATGCTTTTCCTATAACACCTTCTGATTGTTTAGCCTTACCTGTTACACTATCTATACTCTTATTGGCATCTTTATCATTTACAGCAATCTTACCAAACAAGGTGAATAGTTCCATTAATTCACCCCCTTACTTATTTTTTATCCTTCCTAATATTTTTTCTGCTTTTTCAATGCTTTGTTTTTCCTGTGTTTTATCCATCTTTTTATTGCTTGTTTGTTGCTTAGACTGTATTTCATCTTTCCACACTTCAAAATCTTTATCAATCCATTTATGTAGCCATATTTGCCATAAGTCCTCTTCTCTTTGTTCATTTATTAAATAAGAAATAAAATCCGCCAGTTCTTGCATATCCATAGCGGAAAGCAATCCTAACGGATTATTATATCTTCTATATAGTAAATCTTTAAATTTATTCTCTCCTATTGAAAAGATGAGAATATAAGCTTGAAAAAACTCTTTAATTCCTCCTTCTTAAAGAAATCCATAATTAGAGTGTTATATTGTAGGAAATCTAATTCTTCTACTTCCTCAGTTTTCAAGTCACACAAATTTGATAGCAACTGGTTTATTTCTTTCTGTGCATTAGATAAATTCATCATAACTATATCAGCTATATCTAACATTATTTCAACACCTATAGTTTGATAATCCTTTTCTGTTTTCTTTTCCTTGCTAAAATTACCTTGTTTCTTTAAAAACTCTTTTATAGCTTCCTTTGCTCCTGTTTTAGACATTATTTTAAGCATTAAAAATGTATCTTGACCGCCTAATTTTCTCATTTCTAAATTTTCCATAATTAAAATTCCTCCTTAAAATAGAAAAGAACCCACATAGTGAGTTCTTTATTATTCTTATATTTCATCAGCCTTGGATTCTTGCTTTACTTCCTTATTTATTGGTGGAAAGTATATTCTAGCTGGTAACTTTCTATTCGCTACCTGTTCGGCTCCTGCATGTGCCTCAAATGTCATTTTTAATACTGCTTCTTCATCATCTTTAGTTTCAACATCCAACCCTGAAGTGCATAAAGCGTTATCTAAAATTACAATAATAGGTTGCTCACTTCCTGTTATCGTTCCAACTAAAGCCAGATTCTCAAAATAGTCACTTTCTTCTAACTTAGACTTTCCTTCAATTACTTTATAACCTTCTGGAGCTTCACCTTCTTTTATATCTCTTATTTCTCCATTAATAGCAAGCCTTATATTCTCTGCTGTAATCTCTTTTATATTAATCTCTAATGTAGCATTAGAGCTTTTAAGAACTTCTTGACCTACAGCCTTAGTAAATACTCCATCAACCTCTATTTGTCTATATTCATTCTCTATGGTTAACTTATTACCATCACTAGTAGCACCTAATAAAGTCCCTTCCCATTCCTTATTTTCTTTATTATATTTAAGATTTTTATATACAGCTCCAGAATCTACCCAATAATGCTGAGGGGTAGATTTAGTGTATCCTGTTCTTTGCAAACCCATATTATTACCTCCAATCTACTTTACAATATATTTGTATCCATCTTCTCTTTATTTGTGGGTTAGTAGTAGGTATTATTTTTCTATTTGACACTTTAAGTTGCAATAATACCGCCTCTGATAATATTCTATTTTTTATAAAATGTTTTCTAATGTCTTCTGTAAGCTGTTCTAATCTCGTAGTATCTCCACCACAATGATCAAATACATCTACATCAACATAAAAACCTTCTCTTGTATTTTCTAGCATTTCACTAGAATAAGAGAAGGTCAAGTATGGATATATTACTTTATCAGATGTGTTTATTTCTAAGTAGCTTTCTTTACATATCTTTTTAAACTCTTTTGTTATTTCCTTTAAAAAAGGTAACATTCTATCACCTTATCTCACTTAAATATTTATTTAATAGTTTAATTAATTCCTGCTTATTTTGCCTATAAGCTGGTCTTAAATAAGGTTTAGGCTTCATCCCTTTGGTAAAGACTGCTTTACCTTCAGTATTAATGTAAACCCATCCACCTTTTCTTCCCTGGCCATTCTCTGCAAATTCTCCTGTACCAAATTCAACATAAATAGCATAATCAGCGTTAGTTCCTATATATGCTTCTAATTTATCAACTACAATTTTATGGTTTATTGATGTTTTCAAATTAGATGTGTCAACTGGTACCAAGGCTTTCGCTTGACCTTGTATTACCAAAGCAACAGCCTTAAGCCATTTTATATTAGCTGTCTTTATAGCTTTTTTACAAGCTTTTGAGTTATCTTTAAAATTACTAGGCATTATATTCACCTATAAACTTAAGATATATTTCTAAATGGTGATTCATAGATAAAGGATCATCAACTAAAGTGATATCATATCTATTATTTTTATTATCTATCATCCACTGTTTGTTGCTTATATCCTCTCTATAATCTGTAATAAGAATATGAGTAGATTCCTGAATAAAAGAATTATTTGTACTTGTTTCATCTCCAGTTAATAAATCTAAAAACCCTTGTATCTTAAATAGTTCAGCTTCTTTTTCGATATTTCCGCCTATTCCATTATCTTTTTTAATAATCCCTTTAACAGAAAAATAAAGTGCTCTTGATGTATCTATTATGACCACCTCAATTTTTTATATTTATCTAGGAATTTTAATAATGCTGATGGATAACCCTCTACACTTTCATTATTTCCCATATCAAAATAGGTAGTAGATACTCTAGCTATAGTTTCTTGTTTAATACCTATCTTATCAGTCATTTTATTATCATATTGAAGTAATTTAATTACTCCTAGCTTTATATCAGAAGGATATATTACTTTAGTTATAAGACAATTACTTCCTTCCTCTTGTATCTCACCCTTAACTTTTATATAAGTTTCAGATACCTCTATGACTTCATGAACTCCATTATTTTGAATACTATCATCTATATCTATGGTATTGCCTTCTCTAAATCCTAAAGTTTTAAAATTAGCTCCTGTTATTGTATTTCCAATATTAAAGACTAGATTAGTATTTACCCTTACCCTAATATCTAAAAATTTATTATTAGTTTTATTTCTTATCATGATTTCTAATGCTTCGAGCTTCATTTGTAACTCATAATTTTGGCTATCATCTTTTACTTTTAAGAGCTTCTTAGCTTCTTCTAAAGGTATAATCATTTAATCACCACCTAATAAAAAGACTAGTGACTTACTACACTAGTCTTATACTGTAGAAGTACCCTCTTTTAATTTCACTGTAAGATTTGCTAAACAATCTGGTTGAACTACTTTAGTTCCATATACATATAATCCTTTCATTGCATCAGAAAAGGACTTCTCTGGTCTATATGCCTCTATTTCAGTTACTTGTCCTGCAAATGAAATAGCCATGTCAGTGCCGGCCATAATATTATATTTCCCTGCATTAACTGGTACATTATTAGACATCCTTATACTAAATCCAGATACAGAAGCCCCTTCTACTAAACCATTTTCAAGTACCTTATATTCTTTTGTAAACCTTGGATCTTTTGCGATTAACCCTAAATAGAAAGGTGGTAATATAACAAATCTTCCTGTCCTAGGAACATTCTTTTCATCAAGTTTAACCCCTAAATCAACTAAAATATCATAAGCATTAGAAACTGTTACTTCTATAGGTGTAGTATTATTACCCATTTTTATATTAGCATCTTTAACTAATCCAGCTATATATTGATCTATTACATCTTGTATAGCATAAGAAGCTCTCTCCATTCCTTTATCTACTAATTTTACGTTAGCTTGGGCTCTATCTACATCATCCACCTTAAAGTTAAAATATTTAGCCTGGTCTATAGTAAGTATAGTTTGTTCAGAACTTAATTCCTCCGGATCATCAATTTTTCCATCTTTATAATCCTTAACTGTTACATTACCCATCTTATTAATCTTAACAGTATCTCCAAAAGATTTAATTTCCCCTTCATAATCTCTATTAACTGCGTTAGCATAAACTAATTTCTTATCTAAATTAGCAAGTAACCTAGCACTCCATATTTGTGGTATAAAATTTTTAACTGACATTTAACATCTTCCTTCCTTATTCATCAAATTTTAAGTCTTTAATTGTATCCCAGCTCTTATTTATTTCATCTGGTGTCATATTCTTAAGTTGCTCCATAGTAAAGCTTTGTGGTGGATTATCTGTTCCTGGTAACTTATTAGCTATCACCTTTGGGTCTTGTTTTTCTGGTTCTTTTTTATCCTCAACCTTGAAAAATGAATTATTATTTTCCGAAAGCTCTTTAATCTTATTATCTAGATCTTTTTCAATATCAACCTCTTCAATATTTCCTAGTTTGTAAAGCATATACTCAACATCAGTACATCCTATATCTTTTAACTTACTTTTTATAGTAAACTCTTTTTCTCTTTTAGTTGATGTCTCTTTAAGCGTTGCTATTTCTTTTTCATAATTAGATACCTTATTTTGCAACTCTTCATTATCTATATTATTCTTTTTTAAATCCTTAATAGTTGAATTGGCAGTATTAATCTGTCCTTCTAAGTCCTCTTTTTGACCCTTAAGCTTATTGTATCGCTCCTCTATATTTTCTTCTGATGTTGTATATATTTTATTTTCTCTCATATCTGAAAGCATTTTGTTTATTTGTCCATCACTTAATCCTTGTGATTTTAAAAATTCATTAAATCCCATATTCCTTACCTCCTAAATACGCTTTTTACGTGGTTGCTTCACATATTAGTTATATCCTTTATTCTTTTACGCCTATAAGTAGTTATTATAAAAAGGCAAAATAAAAACATCCTATTCCTAAAAATAGAATGTTACTTTATCTTTATTATCATTGATTCATACTCATTGAAAATTTCTTCAACTGTATATTCGCCATATTTTTCCCATAAAATTTCATCATGTTCATTAACATAAATTTCACCAGTTTTAGTTGGAATGAATAATTCTTTCTCCTCATATAGATTTAATATATATATACTTTCTTTTAAAACACCTCTTAGCTCTTTAACCTTCATACTCTTCTCCTAGCATATAGTGAAAACACCCTATATCTAGAGTGCTATTCTCCTGGTTTAAACTTATTTCCACATTTTAAACAAGTTATTTCTATTTTATCTTTTCCTATAAAACCTCCAACACCACCTAATAAAATCCCCTTCTTTATATCATATCCTTTTTTATTAGCTGAGAGTTTTATTGATAAACATTTAGGGCAATATACTTCCCCCTGCTCATCTAATTCTGATTTTTTATTTTCAAATTCTGATCTTTCTTTCCTTGCTTCTTCAATCTTTTTTCTATCAATTTCCTTTTGTTTCTCTATCATTTTTCTAAAAAACCCCATATCATCACCTCTTATGTATTATATTACATAGAAGGTTAGATATTCAAGTTAGGATATAACTTGCGTTCCTTTAACTCTATTATTAGACCATTCATCATAATTCGTATATGAAATTGTTTTTTTATTCTCATTATCTCTTCTAAGTTCTGGTGATATTCCATCAACTACAACTACGGTATCACATTTGCAATGTATATCTTCACTTGCCACTCCGAATAGTCTTGGTTGGGGTGCTTTATTCCCATCAATCTCAAACTCCTCGTCAATAAGTACTGTTTGCCCATCTAACCTTTGATGTGAAGGTCTAGTTTTTTTACTTAAAGTTGATACCCATTTCTTTTTTAAATCTATGCCCAGGTTATTTGCTTCTTGGTAACTGTCTTCTCTTGCTAAACTTCTGAGTCTATTTCCCTCCGTTATGGCTATTCTTAAACTCTGTTTGTAATCAGCACCTGATATTTCACTTAACTTTTTGGCCATAACCCTATATCCTTTATCATTTATCATAGTGTCATGTAAACACGCTTTTACTCTTAGTTTTAAGTCATGTAAGTGTTTGGCATATAGTCTTTCTGATAATTTCAACCCTTCTATCGGGTATTCTATAGACTTTCTTATATAATCCTCATTCAGCATAGAAAAACTTAGATTTAAATTATAACTACTTTCTAACTCATAAAATAGTCCAAAGTAATTTTCTTCATACATTTTGAAAGCATGAGTATTTATGTATTTATTATTTGCTTTATACAGATTACTAAGAGTTTTATTTACTTGCATTTCCAAAGACTTAACCCTATTATATTGCAACCATTCAGCATAAGTTAAATCAGAATATCTAGTCATATAATCCTTTATAGAAGATTTTATTTCTCCTAAAGCATTTGTATAGTTTAGAATAAGTAGCCTTTCGACTTCATTTTCATTCTTACTCATCATGTTAAAAAGCTCTTTATAATACTTATTCATCTTCTTGAACCTCTTCTGGTGTTTTATTTATTAATTGCTCTGATAATGAATTGAAATCTACACTTTCAATTTCCTGTTTATCTAGCTTTTCCTTGACTTCTTCATAATCTAACTCTAATATTTCACATAGTAACTTAAGCACTGTATCATCATCAAGTCTTGATGCAGAAGTAAGAATATTATCTATCAATTGCCCCTTTGTTTCTGCCTCTATCTTCTCATTACTATAAACATCATTCTCATTGACCATTGTTTCTCTTACTATATTAATTTCAATATCCATGTAATTGTAAGTTGTATTATTCCTTTTATTAATATCATCTACTATGACTTTTAAGAGCTGTCTTATTAGCTTTCTAATCCTTATCTCTGTTTTATTGCATTTAAGGTCTAATAAGGCATAACGAGATTTAATAACTACATTGGTTATATTCCCATCACCTATTTGGCTACTATCAAAACCCATACCAAATTTATATATACTTTCCTTATCTAATCTTAATTTAGATTCCCTTGCTGCTATCGGGATATCTATTGTTTTTATATCTATTCCACCCGATTCATCTACACCTATAGTTTTCTTTGTTTTAAGATTAGTAGTAAGCTCGTCAAGATTATCTCCAGGATATCCCCTTACTACATATATTGCCTCCTGAAAGTCCTGTAAGTTATTAGATAAACTACAAGCCATTAGGTCATAATCATCTATTAAGGCTTTTACAGACTCTAAATCTGTTTTTTCATACTTATTATTTTGAAGTTTAAAAAATGGTATATATCCTAAGCTTCCTCCATCATAATAAGCCTTATCATCTTCAAGGATTATATGTGGTCTTGGGTTAGGATTTATACCACCATCCAACTTAAGCTCCTTACTGTTCTTATCCTGTATATAATAAGTTACGTCTTTATCTGTCCATACCTCTGCTTTAGTTATAGTTACTTCTTCATCTTGGTCCTGTATTTTAGTATCATAATACCTCACTATTGACTTTAACTTATAATGGTTCTTTTTATCATATATTGGAACAACGCTGAGTGAATCAGCTATCTGGAAGTTAATTTTATTATCTTCATCTACATAAGCATATACATACTCATATCCTTTGTTTGAAGCTCCCTCTATTGCATTTTGTAGAAGCTCCTGAAAGTCTTCGTTTATATACTCTTTTAAATGTTCTTGTAAGTTTTCATCTTCCACTAAAACCTTTACTGGGTTACTTAATAAATATTGAACCTTTTGGTCTACCAATTCCGTGTGAAACTGGTGTGGTATCTTTATGTTAGACCTATATTTATCCTCTTTAAGAATACCATTACTGTCATAATAGAAAAGCCTATAATTTAATATTTCATGCTCTCCCTTATAATACTTAAGTCCTTCTCTAGCCTTTGCTTTACTCTGTGATATTCTATCTTTATCTATTAACTTCTTAATCTCTGATAGATTCAACCTTATCACCCCCTACACTAGCCATTTGCTATTCTTCATATCATCTTCTAATGAATATCTAAGGGCATCTATTAAATGGTTATCCTTATCTATTGGTATAGGTAGTATATTCCCATTCTTATCCTCTTTGTATTTATATTTACTTATCTCATTTTTAAAGTTCTGGCATCTTGAATGTATTATAATTTCTAATCCTTGTAAAAACTTAATTCCATATTCAATACTTCCTGGTCCTTTATTAGCTGATTTAGCATTTACCTTTAATTTTTTATATTCTGCAATTGACTTAGGCTCAGCGCTATCACAAATAACTCTACTAGTTCCAGACTTTTCTTTAACCTTTGGTGCTGACTCTTCATTAAGCAGTCCAACAGCTTCTATTTCATCACATATATAAAGCTTCTTTCTTGTCTTATCATAATGTGATTTTACATAAGCAAAAGGATCATCAGCAAATCCCCAGTCAACCCCATGTCTATGATTATCAAAAGTTTTTTCTATATCACTAAAATCTTTAACTTTCCAATTCTTAAATATAACAGCTCCAAGAACTCCCCAATTGCCTAATGTATAAACTTCATAATAATATTTGTCTGTCTCATTCTCTAACGCTAATATATCGTCTTTAGTTAAGAATTTATTATCTTTATATGTGGTCTTAAGTATGCTTATATTATCTTTTTCCACATACTGCTTATCATCTTCCCAAATACTAAAATACTCTTTATATAACCAATGGTCTTTTAATATAGGGTTAAAGCTTAAAGTTAATCTTTTAGTTACCTTACTCATTCCTCTAAGTCTTTTATCTAATTGCTTTACTGCTTTGTAATCTGTTTCGGTAGCTTCTTCCACCCATATATCAGTTATTACACCATCTATAGGAGTTATAGACTTAATTTTTTCTGGATCATCTAGACCACAAAATAATATTTGCTTTTTATTTAATTTACAAGTGATTATCATGTCTGTTTTATTAACATCAAAATACCCACTCATTTTCAAATTACTAATAGCTTTTGTTATTTCATTTAAGCATGATCTTTTAATTGTACTTTGGACATTTCTCACTATTAAGTAATTCCTATTCCCCTTAAGTACATCCAAAACAGTTCTTTGAGCCAAAGAAAAAGATTTACCACTGGATGACCCTCCGTAGTAAATCTGATAACGATTATTATTATTTAATTGATGTTTCAGGTATATTGGGTTAAATACATTTGAATTAATATTAAGATTAATCGCCATATTCTTCACCATCTATTGTTATATTAACCTCATTAAATACATTCCCACTATGTTCAATATTCTGCTTATCTCTCCATTTATGTGGAGCTAAGTTCTTAAGAGCAAATATTAAAGCTGTATCAGATTGATAAAGCTTCTTAATTCTTTCCTTCTTAACTTTCTTTTTCTTTCCATCAGAAGATATATACTCTTTTTCTTCCCAATATTCATAGCCTAATGCTTTCTTATATAAGGTTTCTTCTAGTTCAAGGACTAATTCTTCCTTCCCTTTTTTAAGAGCCGTCATAAGCGACTCAAACTTCTTCTGATGCCTTTCTAATGTACGTTGACTTATACCCAGCCTTTCAGCCACTTGCTTAGTTGTATAGCCATTTCTACGCCATTTCGGTATCTCTTCTAAATACGGCTCTATTTTATCCTTATAAAACTTAATTTCTCTTTCTGTTGGGTCCTTATTATTCTCCACTTTATACTACACTCCTAATGCTTTTATATTATTTATATCTTTAACCGATAAATCCATACATTCTTTAAAACTCATTTTTCTTAAAGCTGAATGCGCAGCAGTTATCTGCATTGTAGTTGCAAAACACTCACATCTTCCCTTTTCTAGCATAACTTTATTGGGAACTGGCTTCTCTTTATCAAAATAAATATGGTTTAAGTTGTACCTATTTACTTTAAATCCATCTAAATCTCCTACACCACAACAACAAAGACCATCTCCATACTTTCTTAATCTATTCTCTGCCATGAAACATTTGATTCCTAATACATTCGCTTTCTTCTTTATCTCTAAAAAATCTTTCTTTAATATCTCCTTAGGATAACAGAAGTCAGCTCCAACTCTTTCATCAAAGCCTTTTACTTTTTTAATATGTTTCATGCCTTCCAATGTTATTCCGTATACTCCATAATCATGTAGTTTAGGCAATAATAGTGTTAATATATCCTTCTTAGCTTCTCTTATATATGGCTGTATTCTAACTATAACCTTTTTACAATTAGGTACTAATTTTCTTACCACTTCTAACCTTTCTTCAAATGTAGGAGCTCCTTTCTCTATCCTGTCATATAGTTGACTAACTAAAGAAACTTGAACAACTATATTACATTGCTTAACTAAATCTAAATACTCCCTATCAGCTATAAGCTTACCTTTTGTAGATATTACAACTGGATATTTAGTCTTAGCAAATATCTTTAAGCATTCATAACTTAATCTATGATTCTTTTCTGCAGGTTGAAATGGGTCTGACATACCTCCCCAATGTAAAGGTATATCCCAATCACACCAGTTTGTTTCCTTTGTCCTATGACCTTTTATAAACTTTATTAAAGCTTCTGTTGTTTCTCTCTTCTCAACATTGCTTATATCTGTTTTTCTTTGGACAAAACAATATTTACAATCATGTTCACAACCTTTATAAGTATCAAACCTTATAGGTAGATCGCATATCGTTATTTGACTTCCACAATTAGGCACAGGCTTTCACCTCCTGCAATATAAGAGATGTAATTTTCTCTTTACCATTTAATGATATATAATTTTTTAATATATCCTCATTCTTTTTATCAAAATTAAATGTTACTGAGAATATATCAGATTTATTTGTGACTTCATCTCTAAGATTTACAAACCCATCATCTTCTAATAGGTCTAGTATATTTTCTCTTGGATCTAATATATCCTTTAATTCTTCTTCACCAAAACCTAATATATTTAAATCTCCTTCTAGAATTTTTATAGACTTCAATTCTCCTTCTAACCTATCTAGGTCAAACTCTGTATTAAGACATAGCTTATTATGAGCTATTATATATTGCTTCTTCTGTAACTCTGTTAAATGACTTAATCTTATTACTTCTACCTCTTCATATCCTAGCTCTTTTAAGGATTCATACCTTCCATGCCCTTCTATAATAATATTATTTTCATCTATGGCTAATGGATCATTAAATCCAAATTCCTTTATAGAAGTTTTTATCTGTTCTATCTGTTCCTCAGTATGTTCTTTGGAATTATTCTCATATGGAATAATCAAATCAATATTTAGTTTTTCAATTTTCAATTCTAACACCTCTGTTTTTATCTTAAGTAAAATTAAAAAGCACCCTAACTTTTAGCTAGAATGCTTTGCGTATGAATAACCGTATAGTACATAGGAAGGTTCTCACCTCCCCTTGTTTTTTCTATGATACTATATTAACATTAAAAAAGTTACACTTGAAGCTCCTTTTTAGTATATTTTTAGTGTACTTTTTGTGTACCTTCTATATACATTCTTAACCTACTATGCTTAGTTAACATAGGAAGCATTTTTCTTAATGCTCTTTTCTCTGCCCTTTTAACTGTCACATCTCTACTATGAAGCTTATAAGTAACATCTCTCCATGTATTATTCTCATCACTTAAATACTTATACTCTATTACTTCTCTTTCAATATCCGTTAATATTCCTAAACTTTTCTCTATAACATTAATAGATATTTCTAAACTTCTTTTCTTTTGATTTAATTCCCTTATCTTATCCTCATTACTAATAACTATATTTTCATTTTGCCTATTTATCTTATTTGTAGCTCCTGTTCTCTCTCCATATGCAATAGCATGTATATAATCATTCTTTATATCTTCTATTTCTAAATCTAAAATACCTATTTCAGTTTTCCAACTCTTAACTTCATTTAGCAATAATCTTACTTGGCTTAACATCAATTACCCCTCCCAAAAAAGAGAATTAGGACACCACTTTTCTAAAGGGATGTCCATTAAACTTATAACTATATTATAACATATATGGTACTATTTATAAATATATAAACGACATTTTTCTACATATTAATATTTTATAAAAATCAAAATATAGTATGATACTTAAAATTATACACAATATACAGTGGATAACGTTATATAAAAATAATTTTACAAATTAAAGAATTTGTTTTGTCAACATAAGGAAACAGTTAAAAAACGTTAAAAATATAAGGAATAGTTGTTTATTATGCGTATATACAAAAAGAAACTCAAAATTAAAATCGCCATTTTTTTCTTTAGCGTGTATAATCAATTACATAATAAAAAAGCTCCTAATTCGCACTTAGGAGCTTATCACCATAAAGGAGGTGATTTACATGAGAAATACATTAAAAAGATTTGAGAACTTTCACCCTTTAGTAATAGTAGTTTGTACTATAATCACTACTCTATTATCACTATTAACCTTCTTATTTAAGTAATCTCTAAATATTTACCACACTTATTATCAGTAAGTGTGGTAATTTTTCGTTTAACTTATAATACATTCTATCACTAAACTATTTTTTATTCTACCCTAAATTAATATAATTTAATATAATTTAATATAATTTAATATAATGTACTATATATTAATATAATTTATTATATAGTATTATAATGTACTATACATTAATATAATTTATTATATAGTATTATAATTTATTACACATTAGAATGGAATATCTCCAGAATACTCAACTTGCGTCATATCATCATAAGGATTGCTAAATGGATTGCTCATACCTTGGTCCTGCTTCTTATTATCTAAGAATTTAACTTCCTGTGCTACAACTTCAGTTACATATCTCTTAGTTCCATCCTTGGCATCATACGACCTATTTTGAACCTTCCCACCTATAGCTACCATACTTCCTTTACTGCAATATGTAGCTATACTTTCAGCCTGTTTACCCCATATAACAACAGGTATGAAGTCAGCTTCTTTCTGCCTAGTAGATGGATTGTATTTATCTACAGCTAAATTTATATTTGTTACAGCCATTCCTGTTCCTGGTGTATATTTTAATTCTGGATCCTTTGTTATTCTTCCTATTAATATTACTTTATTCATTATTGTTCCTCCTTAATTTCTACTTTATATTCCTTGATTCTTCTACATATATTAGAATCACAAACTCCATAAATTTCAGCTATTTCTTTTATTAATAATCCTTGTTTTCTAAGCTCAATCATATCTTTTGTATCTTCTCCTTTAAGCTTTACATACTTTTTTCTTAACTTTCCTGTATCTATAAGATTATCTAACATAGCAAAAGCTCTCTCTTGAGTTGTTTTATGTTGTATCGCTATATGTAGTGCAAGTAAATTTTCAAAATACATAGACTAATCCTCCTATAACTCCCACAGAGCTGTTAACAACTCTGTGGGAATATAACACATTAAGCATTCTTTAAATTAAACATCAACTGTTTATCTGCTTTCTTAAGCATCATAAAATCTTCTTTATCAAATCCATCTAATAAATTGTGTATAGGAGATAATGTTGTTTCCCACCCATAACCTAAATTACCTATAACCTCTTTCCAACCTTTAATATCTGGCTCTATTAATTTGTCTCCGTCTATTTGTTTTAAGCAGCTATAAATATGTGCTACGATTTGTTCCTCTGATATTCTCTCCATCCAAAATTCTCGGCTCTCTATTATGAACTTATATCCTGTATACTCTGTTAATTGCACAGGAGCTTTCTTTATTTTCATAACCCAATCCGTATTCCTGTCTACCTCATCCCCTATATAGTCAATATCCTCAATAAATAGTATCTTATTTATATTTAAAACACTGAATGATGCTATCTCTTTCTTTAATTTTTCTTTAATCTTCTTTGCAATAGGTTGGTATATATCATTCTTAATCCAATGCTTAGCACCATATTTACCATTATTAAGATTAGTTATCTTTTGTATTTGTCCATTTCCATCTGAGGTTACAAACTGTAAATTGAACCCCACACAATTTATATCATCAATTAGTCTTCCAGTTTTATCATCAATAACTTTTATTTGCATTTCTTATTCTCCCTTCTAATCTTCTTTAATTCATCACAATCTATCCAACCAGTCTCACTATATTTTAATGACCTAATGAGCCATGATAGATTTAAGTCTGGGTATCTATATTCAAATAGTTTTCTCTTAAGCTTTGCTGTTTCTGTAGCCATTCCTTTTATATCTATAACTTCTAAACTCCCATCTAAGTGATATATTAGGAAATCAGCTATATAGAAAACTGGTAGAAAACTCTTTGCATTCTTTTTAAACTTAGGCTGAAGCTCATATTTAGGTTGAAGTTCAAAGTTCTCAATTTTACTTTCACTTTTAAGCTTCTTTAAATATAAGTAATATCTCGCTTCGTCCTTACTATCAAATCTAATACCATCTAGTACTACCTTTTCAGCTTTATACTTACTCAATTAAATCACCCTTCGTATCTATAATTTTAAATATCTTATCAACTCTTTTATTTATCATTATTAAAGCTATTACAATCCCTAGTAGACTTAATATTAATGCTATCTCCATACTAAGCCCCTATCCTTTTTCTACCTTTATAATTTCTTTTAAGTACCCTATCCATTCTTTCTATAGAAAAGCTTGTAGCTTCTAAATCTCTTTTTCTCTTTCTATACTTTAAAGCATTGTATGTCATTCTTGCTTTTTCTTTATTAGTCACATTAACACCTCATTATTATTTGATTACCATATGAGAATTTAAGCATAAACCTACATCTTCATATAGTGTTATTTTATCTATGAAAAATATTTAGCCTTTGTAGAAGCTCCTCCTCTAATATGCCTTTGTTCTAAATTCTCCTCTAAAACTTCTTTAACTTCATTAAATAACTGTCCATCTAGTAAGGCTAGCCTTTCTCTTAAATCCTTGTGTACCGTACTCTTAGATATCATCATCTTTCTAGCTGTTTCCCTAATGGTTGCTTTATTCTCTAAAACATATTCTGCTGATTCATATATTCTACTTCTTATATAATCTTTCATATTATTTACTCCCCTACATTTAAAGCTATTCAGATTCTAGAATCACGTTTAAATCTTTTATTAATGCTTCTACTCCACTTCTAAACTTACTTGGCTCTATTAAATGATAGGACCCTAACTTACTTGTTTCTATATACCCCATGTTTATAACTTCCCTTAAAAAGGGTGCTGTTAAATCATATTTCTGTTCAAGTTCCCTAGTAGTATAAAATTCCTTCATCTTTATTCCTCCTTGTCCCAACCTAATAACTTTCTTTCAAGAGACTCAAAATCATAGGTCCTCTGGTCAAAGTTATTAAAGTTGCTCTCTTTCTTTTGATATGTCTGTTTAATAGGCTTAATCTTTTCCAATAGAAGCCTGTCATACTGCTTTCTTAGGCTACTAGGACTTAATATATTCCTATGCCAAAACTCATGCTTCTGGCTAAATACTATTAGCTCCTTAACCTCTTCTAAATCCCTATTATCTATCCTAAGAATCTTATCAAATTCCTTTGACCATGTTTGAAAATTAGGTTTCCTTGTCTTAGGATTATTAGACTTAATATGATTAAATAAATATTCTGCTAGTCTGCATTCGTTAGAATCTGACGTATAGTTATTATCATTATTATCATTGTTTTCATTATTATCATTATTGTTTGTATTTGTTTGCGATTTGCTATCGATTTGTTCTCGATTTGTTGTCGATTTACTGTCGATTTGCTTAATCACTGAATCCATTGGTATATCTGGTGTTTTATCGGTTTGTTTTTGATACTTTTCATAATTTAAAATTCTTATTAAGGTATACTTTTCTCCAGAATACTCTATCATGTTTTCTTCCTCTAATAACTTAAGAAAATTCCTTACCTTTGTATTTCCCCATCCCCATTTTTTCATTAGTTTCTTTATAGAAGTTATACGGCATCCAACCTCTACTGTAACCAACTCATTTCCGATAAGAGCTTTACCTTCTTTATGGTTAGCTGACAAGAGAAGGTATAACCATGCTTGTAACTTAGTATATTTTTCTTCTTCTTGCCATAACCAATGGTCCTGTATACTTCTATATAAACTAACCCAACCTTTATTACCTTCTCCTGCCATCTCCCTTCCTCCTTAGTTTGATATATACTCTTTACGCACTTCTATAATCTCATTTAGAAATTTCACATCCAATATTCCCTCTTTATATAAACCTTCTAAAAGTTGCATTATATGTTTGCTTCCTAACTCTATATTAATAATGTCATTTTGATTATGAATAAACTCTATATTTTGACCTGTTACACTAATTGAATCCCATCCATCAAGTTCTATATCTAATTTCATGCAATACCTCCTACCTTTTCATTAACCATTCCATCACTTGTTGGTAATCATTTTCTTTTAATTCCTCAAACCTAGATACTTTTCTAAATTTACAAATATACTCTTCACTAATCTTCTTCTCTTTGGTTAATGTTCTCAGCTTGTTAGCTTGATCTAATGTTATAGTCTTAGGCTTGTCAGTACCAAATGTAGCTTTATTTCCATCATCATCTACATCTGAACTTATACCTAATAAACCAGATAGTTGATATCTTTTAGCATATGTTATACAACTTCCTAATTGTTGTGGGTCCATTTTCGTTGGTTTCATTCTTAAAATGTCCGTTTCTAGCCATTCACCTGTTGTATGGGTTAATCTAGTAGTAACCTCTACATACTCTCCATTACTAGAAATATTTTGTGTTAGCCAAATATCTTCTTTTGTTAAAATAGGTCTTACTACTTCCAAAATATTATCTAATGTTATATAATTACTTTTAAAGAAAGGATTATCAGCATCTGGCTTGATACCTTTTATATTTTCCTGTGCTTTAGTCATGGCAGTGGCTAAAGCCTTTATATCTTCACTTGTTTTCATATTAAATACCTCCTAATTTATCTTATAAGCATCTTGAAACATTATAGCTTTTGTTCCGTCTGCATTATCCCAATTATAGAACTTAGTTTCTACCTCAATCATATTCCCATTACTATCCTTAAAAATTTGAATTAACCTGTCCCCTAATTGGTTGTAACTCTCCATTTTATAACCCTTGTTTTTTAGTTCTTTTCTAAAATCATCTATGTTTTTATTCTCATAACTATCAAATATATGTTCTTTCATAATTACCTCCTTATATCTAGTGTCTTACCAGTTTCTTTATTAAGAAATATATAACTATCTGCTAATTTCTTAACTCTTAAATATCCATTAGGATTTACTCCATTGCTTTCTAAAAACTTTTTTTCTTCCCTAGTTAATCTCTTACCATTTTTCACTATATCCCCTCCTAAAGTAACTGTTTTATCAGCTTTCTAATTTGATATATTTCTTCATCATGTTTATTCTCAAGAGCATTCCAAAGTTCTGAGGTTAAATCTAGTAATTCCCTTGCTATTTCTTTAGTCTTGTCCTCTGTTTTCATTCACTTCTCCTCCTAACACCTTCTCAATGTTTTTATATTTTGTTCTAACTTATCTACAAGGTCCTCATGTGTAACCTTATATAGATTTCCTTTTACATCTTCTATAACAACTCCTAATGCTTCTACAAGCTCATTGTCCGTTGCTTTTAATTTTTGTTTTAGTGATTCTAACTCCCTCATCGTTTCCTCCTAAATTATGTTTATTAACATTATTAAAGCTATAACTAAAAAATTGATCTCTAATGTAGCTACAAGCATAGAATTTATTTTTTTACTTCTCTTGATTTTTATAATATTTTTTATTAACAATGCGGTAACTAGTAAGCTACAATAAATAGGGGTTAATACTACAGCCAACCTTATCAATTTACTTCTTCCTCTCTCCAATTATTTTCATTCATTTCTATTTGCCCATTTAAGATTTGTTCTCTTATGTCAATCTTTTTTAGAGATTTATTCAATCCCCTATATTTTTTAGATAACTGTTGTCTTATCTTCTGTAAATCCCCTTTATCTTTTGTACTAGATATATTCACATATAAACTCCCTGTATCCGTCTTTACTGAAAAACATTCTCTTACACCCTGCTCGTCCCTATATGAAGCCATAAGACGTTGAGTTATCCTTCTATATTCTTGTTGTATAAGTTTATTTGTATCTGGCTTTGCTATATATTTTTTTACTATTTCTATAAGTTCATCAACTGTAATATTAGGTTTATCCTCCATTATTGAGTTGATTTTTCCCTTTATCCTCTTATCCATTGCCATTTATTTCACCACCTTAATTTTTTTCATATTCTCAAAAATACTTTTCATATTCTCTAGCTTTTTTATTGATTCATCACATCTTTGAATATGTTTTTCTAAGGGCTCTGCAGGCGAATATTCTAAATAATATCCTATCCTTTTCTCATCTATTTCTATTGTCAAAACTCCATAGATAATATCTGCTATTTTGTCTGCTATCTTTTTTTCTTTATCTACTTTCCTTGCTTTTTCTGTGTATTGTTGATTTAATAATTCCTCTGCTTTGTTTTCCTTTTCTTCTTCTTTTAAAGCCTTAACTTCCTTGGTTATTTTATATGCTTTATTTACACTTATAATATTTTCTTTTGCTGCTTCTTTAATTACCTTTGGAGCTTCCTTTTCTATTGTTTCTACTTTGTGTATTGTGTCATGACTTACCCCTGCTATTTTTGCTATCTCTTCTCTGGTGTTTATAGGTTTTTCTATTAACCTTTTTTCATCATTTTTTTGCTTTATTAAAACTGACTTATCATTGACTAATTCATTGTTATTTTGAAACTCTGCTAATTCATTGCTTAGATCGTCAACATATGGCAGATTTCTGCTAGATGTTAAATCACTTCTTATCCCTTGATTTTCTTTAGCCTTCTTAGCTATACTTTCTTTAAGTTGTAATGCAAGAATTGACCTTTGGTAGCTTGATATATTTCTTCTAGCAAATTGATTTTTTATAATCCACTGCTCTACTTCTTCTTCATTTTCAAAGTCATAATCCATATTTAATATCTCAAACTTTATTTTATTTCTTGTACAAATTTCATAACGGTTATGTCCATCTATTATAATTCCATTCCAAGTTATAACCTTGTCTCTACATCCAAACATTAATATGCTTTTTTCAAGTTCTGTTTTTTCTTCTTCCATTAATGGTGGAATTAAATTCTTAAACTCTTCTCTTATTTTTAATCCACAAGTCTGAGCTTCAACTAACTTTCCTAACATACTTTTACCTCCTCAAAATATTTCTTATAATACTTCTCCTTCAAGAGTTATCCTATTTAACCATTCAATTAACATAGTCTTATTGACTAAAAACTTAGCTCCTACCTTAAAAACTGGGAACCCACTTCGTTGATTATGTGCCAATTGAAAAAGTTTGTCTTTTCCTATACCTGTAAACTTCGCACATTCTTGAATGGTTAATGTAGCTTTACTACTTTCATATCCTAACTCATCTAAACATTCTTTTAGTATGCTTTTAAATTCATCTGTTTTCATAATTACCTCTCCTAAGAAAATATTTCATTCTCTTTAACTCCAAAAGCTTTAGCAATTGCTATTCTGCTATTTTTTCTAGGGTATACTTTTCCTGCTTCCCACTGCCAATAATTCTTTTGTCCTGTGAAGCACTCTTCTGATGCTTTTTCTTGTGTCCATCCTTTCATCGTTCTTAAAACTTCAATTTTCTTATTCCATTCTAATGAGTTAAATAAATCCGACATAATACTCTCCTTTTTTACGTTTTTTATCGTAAATTTAGTTTATGGTTATATTTTACGTTATAAATTTTACTTTTACAAACGTAAAAACATGCTATTTTTACGTAAATTACGTCAAATTTCTTTACGTAATAAATTTATATTACGTATAATCACATATGCTTTTATTTACGTAGTATTCTTGACTATTTACCGTAAATTACGTATAATATGCTTATACTTTAACTTTAAATGAAAGGAGATAATAAAATGGTTCTGGATAAAAAATGCTTAGGTCATCTCATTAAGGAAGCTAGAAAATTAAAGAGTGAAAAAATTAAAAGTAAATATACTGGCCAAAATTTAGCAGATGATTTAAAGATATCTAGAAGCTATCTTGGTGATATTGAAAGTGGTAGGATTTATCCTAAATACGAATTATTAACAAGAATTGCTGAGTCTTGTGAAGTTCCCTTGTCATTCTTCAGCGAAAATAATGTTTCTAAATGCAATAAAGAAAATGAAAAGGTAAATACAAAGGAAAAAATTAATAATCTAATCAAAGATAATGGAATAGAAACTATAGCTGCACACTTTGAAGGCGAGGAATTTTCAGAGGATGACCTTGAAGATATAGAGAATTTTATAAAATACGTAGTACAAAAGAGAAAAAATAGAAATTAATCAATTTCTTTTAGTTTGGGGGTCCTTATGATAAGTTACGAAATTTTATTAAATGAAGTTAGCGAATGTGATATAGACATTTGCGAAACTAGCTTTAAGGGGGGAAGTCATGGCTTTTATTTAGAAAATACTATTTTTATAGATAAAAAAATAAGTTCTTCAACTGAAAAAAAATGTGTTTTAGCTGAAGAACTTGGACATCATCATACAACCTATGGAAATATATTAGATACTGATTGTATAAATAATATTAAACAAGAAAAATTAGCTCGTAATTGGGGATATGAAAAACTTGTCGGAGTTATTGACTTAATAAATGCTTATAATCACGGTGTAGTTGGTAAGCATAATCTAGCTGAATATTTAAATGTAACAGAATCATTTCTTGAAGAAGCTATAAATCACTATCGTGAAAAATATGGCACACACTATCAAATAGACAATTACGTAATATTTTTTGAACCTCATTTTGGTATACTAAAAAATTTTTAAAACATTAAGGAGGTACTTATGGCTACGAAAACTAATTACGAAAAAAATGGTCAAAAATATTATAGGGTAACAGCTTCCATTGGAAGGGATTCCTCTGGGAAACTTATAAGAAAAGAGTTTTATGGTAAAAGTAAGAAGGAGGCTGAACTTAAACGAGATGAGTATATAGATGGTATAAAAAATGGACTTAATTCAAATTTTAAAGATGTTACTTTAGGAAAGCTTATATATACATGGTTGTTTGAAGTTGTTAGAGTTTCTAGCAACATAAAACCATCAACATTTGAACGATATGAAGGTATATATAGAAACTATATAAAAGATAGTGAAATTTATTCTTTAAAACTAAATAACTTAAAATCTATAAATCTTCAAAGATATTATAACAACTTATACTCTATTGGTAAAAGCAGTAACGTAATAAAAAACTTAAATAAACTTCTAAAAACATTTTTTAATTATGCAGTAAATGAAGGGTATATGATTAAAAATCTATGTGCTGGAAAAAATATAGTGATTCCTGGTGAATCTACAGTTATAAAAGAAGAAATAATACCTTTTACTGATGATGAAATAAAATCTATAAAAAAGGCATTAGAAAAAAATAGATTGAAAGCTCTTATATTATTAGACTTAGGAACTGGTTTACGACGTGGTGAACTATTAGCTTTAAAATGGAGAAATGTAGATATAAATAATTGTGAATTGGTTGTAAAAGAAACCTTAAAGAGAGTCACTATAATAAACGAGGATGGATCAAGAACTGTTGAAACATTAACCCACGCTCCTAAAACAAAACATTCATATAGAAGTGTGCCTATCCCATCTAACTTAATCCCAATATTAAAAGAGCAACAAAGGATACAAAAATTAGATAAACTAAAAAGTGGAGATAGTTACATATCTAATGATTATGTGTTTACTACTGAAATTGGTAACCACATAGATGAAAGAAACTTAACTAGGTCTTATAAAAGAATACTTGAAAAGGCAGATGTTAAATATAGAAAATTTCATAATTTAAGGCACACATATGCTACTAAACTTTTTCAGAGAAATGTTCCATTAAAAACTGTTCAAGTTTTACTAGGTCATAGTGATATAAATTTAACTGCTAATATATATACTCATGTTATACCAAAAGAAAAATCTAATGCTGTTGATAAATTAAATGACCTTTTTATGTAGATTCTATTCTTTATCTATGTGGGAAAAGTGTGGGAAAAAGCATTTCTATTTCATCCAAAACTAAAAATAAAAACCCTGCAACTATTAACATTGCAAGGTTTCATGGTACGGCAGAGAGGATTCGAACCCCCGACCAACTGGTTCGTAGCCAGCTACTCTATCCAACTGAGCTACTGCCGCATATTTTATTTTTAACATAATTATATTATCATAGTTCCTTTTTAAAATCAATGTTTATTATTGTAATAAAACTTACACTTAACTTATATTTTTAAGTTCATATTACTCTATAGAATATCTGAACCCCCGACCTACTGGCTCGTAGTTATCTACCCTATCTTACTAATATGCTGTTACATATTTTATTCTTAATATAGTTATATTATTTTCATGCCTTTTTTAATAAACATTTATTAATGTACCTTATTACTACATTATATCCGATAGCTCCACCTGTAACTCTTCCCTTATTTTATCTTCTCTAATTATATTATAATTAGTTTTTTCTTCTAAGTTAGCATTAGGGAAGTATATTTTAAACTCAGTTCCTTTACCTTCTTCACTATCTACTTTTATCTTTCCACTATGCTGTTCTACTAATAACTTTACTAATGATAGTCCTATTCCGCTACCTTTGGCTATAATTTTATTTTTATCATGAGCCTTATAATATCTATTAAATAAAAACTTTTGTTTTTCTTTATCTATTCCTACTCCACTATCCTTTACTGATACTACTATACTATCCTTCTCTTTATATATGGTTACTTTAATAATACCGCCTTCATGAGTAAACTTAATGGCATTAGAAAGTAAATTCATAATTATTCTCTCAATTTTATCTATATCACAAGCTAATATTATTTCTTCATCCTCTGTATCAAATATAACCTCTATCCCCTTAGCTTTAGCATACTCCCTAGTAAGTAGGGTTACATCCTCAATTATTGATACTATATTATAATTTTTTATCTTTAATCCAAAGTATCCGCTTTCTAATTTATTTGTATCTATTATATTATTAGCAATTTTCAACATATGGTAACAGCTATTTTTAATAGTTTTTAAATATTTATAGCTATTATCTTCACTTATAAAGTTTTCATCACTTATTTTACTCTCATAGAGCTGTACTGCTGACAAGATTATATTAAGAGGAGTTCTTATTTCATGATATATATTAGAGATAAACTCATCCTTTATCTTATTATCTATAGATAACCTTTCTAATTCAGAGCTTAACTTAAATATTTTATTATTTAATTTTTTATTTTCCTTTTCTAATATCTCTATAGTTTGTAATTCATCATTAAAATCTAAAAAACTCATAGTATTCTCCTTAATATAAATGACTTATTTAGTGAATCCTAATATTATATTTCTACAAAAATCTACCATATTCTCTCTTGGTTTAATACAACATTTTTCACTATACTAATAACTATGATTTTATATTTTAAAATATTACAAAACTTTTTATATTTTCTTTAGTCTTCTATATGCATTAAGTTTAATGATATAATAATAAATCCCATAGTATAACTTACCTAAAGTTATCTAAAATAAAGACTCCCTTTTAATAAAATTATTTTTATTTTAAATCTAATCCTTAAATTAAAGGTTTTTATTTTTTATATGTTGAATATTATTATTATGTAAGTTTATGTTAATTTAGGGGGAGAATTTATATGATAACTAATTTAAAAATCAACTTAGAAACTATAGAAGCTATGCTTTACTTCTGGCAGGCTGTAGCTGAAAAAGATAATGTTCCTGAATCATTCTTCTATGACTTAGCTGATATGAAGGGGTTAAAGCTATGCTATGATGATGAATTTACATCAGAATCTGTACGTTTGGTCTTAAGCGCTATAAAGAATAGAGAGCTTTTATCAAATGCTACTTTAAAGGAAAAAAGATTTTGGAATTATAATATGTGGGTTATGGAGGACTTTGAATACACTATGTCCATGGTTACTCCAATAAAAACTTTAAACCTAAATTATTTAGTAAAAGAGTTAAATGAAATCGTACCAAATTCAAGGTATGAGGAAATAGAGGTTATATTTGCGCCTTTACATGTTAATGATTATATGATAAAAGATAACTGTCTTATAATAAACTTTTTCAGGGTAAAACCAAGTGACTTTGACCATAACACATTTATAGGAGATAATATACTAGAAGAGTATATTAAAGAGAAATTAATTGAACTTTTAAATAACTAATTTATGTAAGGAGAGTGAACTATGAATTTAGTAATATTAACTGACTCTAGTTGTGATTTGCCAATAGAGTACTTAAATGAAAATAATATACCAGCCTTAGGTCTTGTGTATCATTTTAAGGGTAAAGACTATGTAGACGACTTTGGTCAAACCATAAATTATAAAGATTTTTATGATGCTGTAAGAAATGGAGAGCTTCCAACTACATCTCAAGTAAATGCTTTTAGGTTTGAAGAAGAGTTTACAAAACATGTAAAAGAAGACAAAGCAATAATCTATATAGCATTCTCCTCTGCTTTAAGTGGAACTTATAATAGTTCTTTAATAGCTAAAGAAGCTGTTCTTGAAAAATATCCTAAGGCTGATATAACAATAATAGACTCAAAATGTGCCTCATCTGGTGTTGGACTTTTAGTTTATTATGCTAATGAAATGAGAAGAAATGGAGCTTCCAAGGAAGAGATAATTTCATGGGTTAATGATAACTTAATTAAAACAAATCATTACTTTACAGTAAATGATCTAAACCACCTAAAAAGAGGGGGTAGGGTCTCCTCTACATCTGCTATAATTGGAACTATTCTTGATATAAAGCCTATTCTTTATGTTAACTCTGAAGGAAAGCTTATATCTATAAACAAAGTAAAAGGCAGAAAGAAATCAATAAAGACCTTAGTTGATTACTTTAGAACTAATGTTATAAATCCTGAGGAACAAGTCGTATTTATAAGTCATGGTGACTGTTTAAATGATGCAGAGCATCTTAAGAAACTTTTATGTGATGAGTTTAAGATTAAAGACGTTATAATTAGCTCAGTAGGTCCTTGCATTGGATCTCATGGTGGTCCTGATATCCTCACTTTGTTTTTCTTAGGTAAAGAAAGAACTCTATAACTCTAACTTATATTAAAATATAAATATATATGAATTATAACTTTAACAAGTAAATAATTGTATAACTTTAGATTTTAGTGGAAAGCTAACTAAGTAAAAATAAATCAGAACGGAGTGATTGGTTTGAAAAGCTTAGTTGGTACTAAAACCGCTGGAAATTTAGCTAAAGCCTTTGCAGGGGAATCTCAGGCTAGAAACAGATATTCTTTTTATAGTGATTTAGCAAAGAAAGAAGGACATCATCATATTGCCCATGTATTTGCAGAAACTGCTGATAATGAAAGAGCTCACGCAGAGGTATTTTTTAATTTATTAATTGAAGGATTAGGAAAAAAAGCTCAAATTGATGTTGATGCTGATTATCCTGTAGGTTTATCCTCTACTGCTGATAACCTAAAATATGCAGCAGAAGGAGAAAAAGAAGAATGGGGAACTGCTTATCCTGACTTTGCTAAAACAGCAAAAGAAGAAGGCTTCCCTGAAGTTGAAGTTGCCTTCAAGAAGATTATAGAGGTTGAAAAACATCATGAACAAAGATATTTAGATTTGCATAATAGAATGCAAACTAACAGACTATACGAAATGGATACTGACCAATATTGGAAATGTAGAAATTGCGGATATATTCATGAAGGAAAATCAGCTCCAAGAATTTGCCCTGCTTGTAAATATCCTCAAGGTTATTTTGAAATCATGTATGACACCAAATCATAATCTTTATGTTAATATACATTGAACTATAAATTTATCTATACTAAAAACTTCAGCAGAATTTATGGTTCAATGAACCTTAAGTTATATAATTAAAGGTATATACTTTATGATATAACTTAGAAAAATACTTAATATTTTTTGTAACCATGCAAAAGCACTATGAATTAGTTTAAAATCATAGTGCTTTTACTATATGATGTTTTTATCTGATGACTGCAGACTGTAACACTCCCAGCCTCTAAAAAATGTGGATACCAGTTGTGCTACGCCCCTAGATTAACTCATCTAAACTTCAGATGGTGGAAAGAACCCCATCAGAAGGAAGATTTATTCTATATATTAAACTTGGTACTACTACCTTCCTTAGCCGGTATTATCTCAAGTTTTGCCTCTATCCTCTCTTTAAGTTCTGGAACGTGAGATATTATACCTACAAGCCTTCCTCCACTTTGAAGTCCTATTAAACACTGTATAGCATTATCTAAAGATTCTGGATCTAAGGTTCCAAATCCCTCATCTACAAACATGGTGTCAATCTGTATTCCACCAGCATAACTCTGAACCACATCTGCAAGGCCTAGTGCCATTGATAAGGATGCCTTAAAGCTCTCTCCTCCTGATAGGGTTTTTACATGCCTTGCCTTTCCTGTATAGTTATCAAATACTTCTAGTTCAAGACCTTGTTGGCTATTTCCTTTTCCCCTATCCTTCTTTCTAAGGAGTTCAAACCTTCCATTGGTCATTTTTCTAAGTCTTATGTTAGAAGCTTCTATTATGTCATCAAAATATGATGCTAAAACATATCTCTCAAAGCTTATTCTTTCACTATTATTTCCCTTAGATATATTTGCAAGATCTCCGATTATATTATATTGTTCTTCCTTTGATTTTATCTTTTCATTTAAGTCTTTTGCATCTTTTAATAGGGATTTATTATTCTCTATTCTTGAATAAATAACTTTATCCTTATTTAATAAATCTTTTTCTATACTCTCATTTTCCTTAAGATTTTCTCTTGTAGATGTAAGATCAACTGCTGATAAATCCTTAGTTTCCTCTAGAATATTTTTATACATTTCCTCGGAAATTTTAAGGTTATTATAAAAGGTTTGTATCTCTTTATCTAATCTACTTATCTCATCTTCTCCTAATATGCAGCTTTTATATTCTTCATAAGATTTAAATCCTATAGAAATTGTTCTCTCTTTAAATCTACCTAATGCTGCTTCTCTTTCTTCTTTAACCAATTCTAAATTTTTCTCTTTAGCCTCTCTATCTCCCTTAGCTCCAAAATAATTATTACTTGAAGTGTTAAAGTCATTCTCTGCTTTTAAATAATCTTCCTTTAACCTTTCTATTTTTGACTTTATTATTAAAAGTTCTTCTTCTATATCATTTAATGACTTTATTTCTCCATTAAATTCTTCTTCTAAAACTCTTAGATTCTCCTTTAATCCTTGAAGCTCTATTAATTTTTCTTTATTTAATACTTCCTCTACTTCTACTTCCTTCTCAGTATCTTCTATATACTTTTCTTTATTATTTTTAAGTTCTTTTATTGAATCTAATTTATTTATTTCCTCTAGGAGATTATCTATATCCTTGGTTAACCTATCTATATTCTCTCTTTCCTCTCCTCCCGAGGCTACTATTTTGTCCTTAAGGCTTGTTAAATCTACATAATTAAAATCCTTAAACACTTCTTCTGCCATAGGAATTATAACTTCCTCTAATGAGGATGACATAAAGGCATTTCTCTCCGTAAGGTTGTTTAAAATACTATCATATTCTTCCTTACTCTCATCAAATCTTTTTCTTTCTTCTTCTAATCTATTCTCTGTTACATTTCCTTCTATAAGCTTTGCAGGATTTGGATGATTAGTAGATCCACATACAGAACAAGGTTCACCTTGAATTAGTTTCGATGCTAATATTCCAGCCTGACTCTTTCTAAAGGATTCTTCTAATGCCTCATAGTTAGCCTTAATTTCTTTATACTCTTTTTCTTTATGATTAAACTTTTCTTTAATAAGTGTAAATTCTTTATGGTTTTTTAATGACTTCTCTACTTCTTTATAAAGCTTAAGTAGCCTATCTCTTTTTTTCTTTGCCTCTTCACATTTTAACTCTAATATAATTTTTTCTTTTTCCTTTTTAGATATATCCTCAATTTTACTTTGAAGATTTTTTATCTCATCTTTACTTATCCTTAAACTACTCTTATAATTAGTTATTTTATTAGTAGACTCCTCAAGTTCCTTAGTTATTCTAGTAATATTACCTTTAGTCTCTTCATGACCTTGTAGCCTCTTATGAAGCTTCTCCATATTATTTATACTAAGCTCTAAATTTTTCTTCTCTTCTTCTCTAATTTTCTCTTTTTTAAATTCTTCTTCTGCCTTTAAAAATCTTTCCTTTAAAGTATTCTCTTTTTCTATAGAAACCTTTAATTCTTCCTGTACCCTATTAAAACTTAAGTTTCTTTCCTTATAATACTCCTCCAAAGGCTTTATTTCTAAGGCCTTCCTTCCACTTTTTAAAACCTCTTCCTTATCTATATAATCCTTCTTTTGACTTTCATAATTATCTTTTTCAAGTTTTAATTTATTTAAATCCTCTAGCTTTTTATTTATGGCTTCCCCATTTATTATGGCTATCTTATCTTCCTCTATAGCTGATCTAATTTTAGTTATTTCGTCTCTTAGCCCCGTTTGAATTTCCTTATCACTCTTTATAATATTCTCTGCTGCCTCTATTATCTCTGCTACATTAAGATGATCCTCATTTATCATGTTATATAAGCCTTCATATTCTTCTTTGCAGTTTAAGCTTTTAAGCTTTGTGTCCCTTCTTTCTTGAACAAGCTTTATATCATTTCTTAAAACAGATGCATCTTCCCCTATTTTTCTTTGAATAGTGTCAAATATATAGGTTCCAAATATTTTTCTAAATATCTTTTCCCTCTCAAGACTATCTGATGTTAAAAGCTTTCTAAACTCTCCTTGGGGGATCATTACAATCTGCTTAAACTGTGCCTTGTTTATCCCTAATATACTATCTATTTTTTCATTAACATCCTTAACTCCAGTTATGACTTTCCCCTCTGGAAGTTTAAGTTCTGCATCGGATTTTTGTTCTGTAAAACCTTCACCTCTAACCTTCTTCTTTAATTGAAGTGGAACTCTTTTTATGTAATATTCCTTCCCCCTTAAAGTAAACCAAAATTCTATTTCTGTTAAAATATCAGCTTTGGCAAAATCACTTCTTAAGGATGTCCCTTCTCTTTCACTTCCACTAGCTTCTCCATATAATGCGAAAGTTATAGCATCAAATATAGTAGTCTTTCCAGCTCCTGTGGGTCCTGTTATTAGGAATATATTTTTATTCTGAAGTTTTGAAAAGTCTATAGTTTCCTTACCAGCATAAGGACCAAAAGCACTAACAGTTAGCTTTAATGGTTTCATAGGTTACTCACCACCCTTTTCTACTTCTTCAATAATTTTTTCCATAACCTGTTGTCTTTTATCATCACATTCTCTACCTGTAATATCCATATAAAAGTCTTTAAATAAATCCATCTTTGATTTGTTCTTATAGTTTCTTTCTTTTGAAACCTTAGTTTCTTCATTACCTTTTGTTACTTCTCTAGAAAGTTCCATTATATTAGGATATATAGCTCTAAGTTTTGCCATAGGCTCTAGTACTTCCCCTTCATCTGTTAGGATCACCTTTATATAATCTTCTCTATTACCTTCCCTATATACCGATGGATCTATTAGACTATTAAGTTCTCCTTTTATTATTCTAAAGTCTCTTCTCATAGGTATATTCCTAAGTTCTATATCAATATCTCCATACTTATCCATATTAACTATGGTTACTCCCTTTCTTTGTTTCACCTCTGAAAAAGAATACTTAAGTAAAGAGCCTGCATATCTTATCTTCTCACTTCCAACCCTTTGTGGACCATGAAGATGCCCTAAAGCTGTATAATTAAAATCCTCAAAGTACCCTGCATTTATAAGTTCAGATCCTCCTATTGATAATGGTCTTTCAGAATCACTAGTACTAAGTCCTCCCTTTTCTTCTACCTTATCGGTCATATAAGTAACATATCCATGAGCTATAACTACATTTCTTTCACTTTTATTCATCTTTTCTTTTATTCTTTCTATCATAGCCTTCATAGCCTTATCATGATCCTTTATAGTCTCATATCCATAAATCTCCCTAACTACAGGTGGATCTACATAAGGAATTAAATAAAAGTTTACTGGACCATATTCATCCTCTAATGTAACTTTATTTATCTCCCCATTAAATATCCCTTCTATATAAAGTCCCTTATTTCTCACTAAAGCTTTTGCAAATTCAAGTCTTTCTCCACTATCATGATTACCTGCAATAGCAATTACAGGAGTATTTAAATCTATTATTATTTTATTTAAAACCTTGTTTAAAAGCTCTATAGCTTCTACTGGTGCCACTGATCTATCATATAGGTCTCCAGCTATAACAAGAGCATTGGGTTTTTCTTCTTCTATAATATTAAAAAGCTCATTTAAAGCAATTTCCTGGTCTTCTGTCATGTGGAACTCATTAACTATTTTTCCTATGTGCCAATCACTTGTATGAATAAACTTCAATGATTTCACCTCTCAATAATTATTTATCTCATGGCTATAAACTTTAACACCCCATCCTCTAAAGGTTTGGGATAACAGTTGATACAACCCTAGATTAAATTATCTAACCTTCAAATGGTAGAAAGAGCACCATCTGAAGGAAGATTCCTTCTATATATTAATTATAACATTATAAGTATTATTTAATCCTAAGAAAAGTTTTGTTTTATCCATATAATCTTACAGATTAATTATATTAATGCATATCTATCAGATAATTAAATTTTACCCATCTATAAGTTAATCTACATCTAATATAAAAACTAATTAATATATGGATTCCCTTAAATTAATTTCTACAAAAATAGAATTTATCCACTTCCTAATATCTATCATTAATCAACCCATGAAGTTATAATGTTAAAACTTTTAATAAAGTGTTTATCTTGAATAAATTTCTTGTCATATAAGGACCTATTAGAATCATTTCCCTTATTAATTAAGATATTCTTACATATGTGTAAATGAATTGACAGTAAATATTTGGTTGTGTTATAACTTTAAATGGAAGTTAAATATTCCATTGGAAATTAGGAGGATTATATGAAAAAATTTATTGTTTTTTTAAGCGTGATTTTACTATCAGCTTCCTGTGCATTTTACTTTGCTCTTAATAATAGAACAACTTTACCTACTAGGGATATTTCATTTGATACTCCTGAGGATACTATAAAATATTTGTTTAATAATTGGCATTATACTGTTAAAGAAAATAAAACCTATCCTTCTTATTTGTTTACTTGTGAGAAACCAAGCAAGGAACTACTTATGGCATTTTCTAAAAGACGTCAGGGTAAATTCTTTATAGATCATGAAGCACAAGGTTTTTATCGTATTGATGATTTTTCTGTAAAAGTAGAAAATTTAATTATAAAAGATGAATTTAAGGAAACTGCAATTAGCCATAAATATCGCTTAAATAATATGGGAATAGGTGTAAACATTGATGATATAAAAGCTATTAAGGTAGAATATATAGGTGAACCTATGTATAAAGAACCGTCTTATGAAAAGGTGGAAAAAAGAAGGTTAATATCTACTGTTTTTTTAATACAAGAAAATGACTCTTGGGTTATAGATAACATTGTTTTAACTGACTCTCTTTCCCTAGACTTATAAAATAAAAGGAAGGTATTAGATGATAAAAGTAACTAGATTATCTAAATTTATAGACAATAATTTAGTATTAAATAATATATCTTTTGATATTAAAAAAAATAAAATTACAGCCTTAGTGGGGCCTAATGGTGCTGGTAAGACCACCTTAATAAGGTGCTTAACTGGCATATATCATAGCGAGTGTGGCTCTATATGTTATGATGGTAAAAACTTAAATGATGATTATAAGATAAAAGAAAACATAGGCTTTGTTTGTGATGAGAGCTATTATCCCTTTATGACCTCTATTAAAGACATATTATCCTATTATAAAATGATCTATAAAAACTTTCATATGGATAGATTTAATTATTATAATAATATATTTAAAATAGACTTAACCAAAAAATTTAATGATCTTTCTAAAGGTATGAAAATGAAGTTATCAATAATGATATCCCTAAGTATTAATGCTGATTACTTAATCCTGGACGAGCCTACATCAGGACTTGATCCCATATCAAAACGAGATTTTTTAAACCTACTTTTAGAATATAAAAATAATAAGAATTCCTCAATTTTAATATCCTCTCATCATCTTCAAGATTTAGAGAGAATCTGTGATGATGTAATAATAATGGATAAAGGGAAAATTAAAGGTGTGTATTCCTTAGATCTTCTTAAAAATAAATATAAAAAGCTCCAAGTAGCCTTTGATGATGTATCTGTAATAGATAATTTTAATTACGATAGTATTCTACATGTAGAAAAAGAAGGACGCGTTGCTACGTTTATTTGTAAGGATTATGAATTATTAAAAGAAAAACTCCTAATACTAAAGCCTTTATTTATAGAAGAACTAGATCTTAACCTAGAGGAAATATTTATATATTCTTTGTATAGTTAAAGGAGAAAATCATGAAAAATTTATTTAATAAAGCTCTTTTTATAAGTAAAATCAAAGAGATATTTTTTCTTATTTGTTTAGATATGTTGGTAGTTTCATATCTTGGTTTTAATACTTATAATAAATTTTTTATTTATAAGCTTACTGGAATAACTGATGGCTATTCTGATGGCCAATTTTATGGATTAAAAAATGAAATGGTTTCTAATCACTTATGGGTTATGTTTATTTCATTACTTCTTTTTTCCTTTATACTTTTAGGTATTAATAAAAATAAAGAATATTTATTTTTAGGTCACCAGCCCTTTAGTAAAACTTCTATTATATTTACTAAGGTTTTAATATTGTTTATTATCTTATTAATCAATGTTCTTATATTAAACTACACTTATATTTTGTGTTACATTAAATATAAATATATCTTTGATTATATAAATATAAATCTTATATATATAACAATTAGAACATTTTGCTATGATTTCACAATCTCCTTATTAATACTGGCTTTTTGCCTAGTTATAAACTTTTATGTTAATAATGGGATAATGGCTATAATATTAGAACTCGGTCTTATCGCAGTATTTGTAATATGTTGCTCTATGGTTTCTAGTAAAATATTTAGTTACAATAACGAAAAAGTACTTAATACATATTCATATTTAAAAAATAATTTTAGTATAATAGACTTAGCCACCGGTCGTACTACATGGCAGCTTATGCTTATATCTCTTATTCTAGGATTAACTATAATTTTTTTATGTGTAAAAAAGCTCTACAGCAGGCTAAAAATTGAAAAGCTTAATGGATACTTTTATTCTAAGGAGTTTTTAATATTTCTCAATTTAATTTTAAGTTTTTCAATAGCCCTAGGTCTTAACTTAACCTTAATTAATAGGTTATCCATTTATACTGATATAATATCTTTAATATTTTTCTTTTTCTCTTCTTATGTAGGACTTAATTTCTTAGAGAAAAAGTATTCCTTAATTTAAGTATAAAAAAGCACATCCAACATATTAAATATTTAGATGTGCTTTTATGTTTTATATAATTTTTATCTATAGGAGCACTAACTGAACTCTTAACTTATACTTATAACTTTTACTTTGTTATATCCTATCTTAAATCTATGGATAACTTAATTTTTAACATAGGAGTTCTATACTAGTGTTGTAAATCAACACTTAAGTAATATGAGGAAGAGTATTATACTTAAGTGTAAAATACTCTTCCTCATTAATTTATAATACTAAACCTTTGTCATTAATGATATTGGAATTATTAACTATTCTATATGTTATCTGCCTTCGTAAATCTCAGCTATCTTAACTATAACTTCTACTGCCTTTTCCATAGACTCTACTGGCACATACTCATACTTACCATGGAAGTTCTCTCCACCAGTGAATATATTAGGGCAAGGTAATCCCATGTAAGAAAGTCTTGCTCCATCAGTACCACCTCTTATAGGTCTTACTATTGGTTCTATTCCTACTTCCTTCATAGCTTCAAAGGCTATATCAACAACATACTTTACTGGCTCAACTTTTTCCTTCATGTTGTAATATTGATCCTTTATTGAAATCTCACAAGCTCCTTCTCCATAAGCCTTGTTTATTTCATCTGCCCACTTTTTCATATTAGCTTTTCTATTTTCAAAGCTATCCTTATCAAAGTCTCTGATTATATATGAAAGTTCTGATTTTTCAACAGCTCCCTTAATATCACATAATAAGTAGAATCCTTCATACCCTTCTGTCATTTCTGGAGTTTCATTCTTAGGAGCTTTTCCTATAAATTCTGATGCTATAAGCATTGAGTTTACCATTTTATTCTTAGCACTTCCTGGATGAACATTAGTACCATTGAATATAACTTCTACCCCAGCTGCATTAAAGTTCTCATATTCAAGTTCTCCAATCATTCCTCCATCCATGGTATAAGCAACTTCTGCTCCAAACTTTTTAACGTCAAAGTGATCTGCTCCTTCTCCTATTTCCTCATCTGGAGTAAAGCATATTTTTATCTCTCCATGCTTTATTTCTGGGTTATTTATTAAGTACTCCATAGCTGTCATTATTTCAGCTACTCCAGCCTTATCATCAGCCCCTAAAAGACTGTTTCCATCTGTAGTTATTAAGGTTTTTCCCACATAATGATTAAGATCTGGGAAATACTTTGGAGATAGAACTATGTTTTTTTCCTTATTTAATACTATATCTCCTCCATCATAATTTTCTACAAATTTAGGATTTACATTAGCTCCAGAGTAGTCTGGTGCCGTATCCATATGAGATATAAATCCTATGGTTTGAACCTTATTATCACTGTTGCTTGGTAGGGTAGCCATAACATATCCATTATCATCTAAGGATACATCCTTCATTCCCATTTCTTTTAGTTCCTTAACTAACTCCTCTCCAAGGATTAATTGTCCCTTAGTGCTTGGAGTTGTTCCTGTTTCTGTACTGGATTGAGTGTTGTACTTTACATACTTTAAAAACTTTTCTACTACTTTTGACATATAAAATCCCCCCTTAGGAAATTAAATCTTGTATTTCTTCTTCCTTTATAGCTTTTATAGCCATAAATAAATAAATACTTACTACTAAAAATGATACCACAAAAGGTACTCCAATTCCTACTAGTGCTAATAATGACTTTGCTAATATTATAGTAGTCATTGCATAGATAGAGATTTTGTACTTTTCCCCAAAACTTAGTTTTAAATCCTTAGATCCTACAAATATTCCTGCTACTAATGCATATAAAAGTGCAATTATTGCATTACCTATTAAAATATATATAGGTAGTGCAAATATAAGCATGCCATTAAACATTCCTACTATTCCACCTATTACCCCTAATATATCTCCATTAATATTACCAAGTCCCGCTTTACTATAGGATGTATCTACTTCACTAGTTGCAATACTATTATTTGTTATGCTTCCAAAATCCACTTGAAACCCATCTTTTCTTAATATAATACCTGATTTGCCTAAAAACTTATCTTTATCTACTTCTCCCTTTGTATCTATAACAAAGTATGTGTTCTTATCTTCTCCATAGGTAACAATCTCTTCTCCCCCGTTTACAATAAGAGCACCACTATTAAGCTCCATAGTTTTTATTTTATTATCTAATGCCTCATGCATTACCTTATTATAATTCCTAATTGCTATCATTGGCCTAAAAGCTGTAGCGATTGATAATATTAAAACTAATACTAATAAATATAAAAATGTAGATCCTTTAGATGTCTTCCTTAGCACATTATATGACTTAAAATCATATATACTACTTCCAAAACGTTTGAAAAAATTCATATCTTATCTTCCTCCTTATATTTTAAATCTATGAAAAAAATCATACTTTCTTAAAATATCCTTATTAAATATATTACCAAACTTTTCTTACCTAGTCTTTAAATAAATTTTAAATATACTTCTAAGCATGTATTAATTGTTTAAATATTCGCAATTATTATATTTATATTTTTTCTTTCATGATATAATGTCATTAAATGCCATTAATAATGAAAGAAAAGGGAGATGCTATGTTATTTATAAATCACAATAATACTAATCCTTATTTTAACCATGCTGCGGAACAATATGTGCTTGAAAACTTACCTGATGAATGTTTTATGCTATGGAGAAATGATCCATGTATTCTAATTGGTAAGAATCAAAATGCTTTTTCTGAAATAAATATAGATTATGTAAAAGAAAAGAATATTAAGGTTGTTCGCCGTTTAACTGGTGGGGGTGCAGTCTTTAATGATTTAGGAAATATAAACTTTACGTTTATCTCTAAAAATACAGGGGATGTAGCTACAAACTTTAGAAAATTTACAGCCCCTTTATTAAAAGCATTAAATAACTTAGGAGTAAATGCTGAATTCTCTGGTAGAAATGACTTAGTTATAGATGGTAAAAAATTTTCTGGTAACGCTCAATACTATCATAAGGATAAAGTTCTGCACCATGGAACTCTTTTATTTTCTAGTTCAATGACTGACTTATCATCTGCATTAAAGGTAAATCCATTAAAAATAAAGGATAAGGGCGTAAAATCTATAGTATCTAGAGTAACTAACATAAGTGATCATTTACCTAATCCTATGTCTGTTTTAGAGTTTAAAGATTATGTAATAAAGTTTGTAATGGATATATATAGTGAAAAAAATACCTATGAGTTTAATGAGCATGAGTTAAAAGTAATAGATGAAATTGTTAGAACTAGGTTTTCAACTTGGAATTGGAACTTTGGTAATTCACCTAAATATACATATTCAAAAGAAATGAGATTTCCTGGTGGAACCATTGAATTAAGCTTTAATGTTAAAAATGGACTTATAGAGAATCTAAAGTTCTATGGGGATTTCTTCTTTACTAAGGATATAAAGGAGCTTGAAGATAAGTTCTTAGGTCTAAGACATGAAGAAGCTTCTATAACAGAGTTCTTGGAAAGATTCCCTATAGATGAGTATATAAAAGGAATTACGTCTAAAGATATATTATATCTAATGTTTTAGTGTATATACATGGGACCGTCGCACTAAGAATAAATACTACAATATATTGTATGTAAATTCTTTAGTGCGACAGCCCATTTATTAATATAACTTCTAATGTTTAAACTTCAATAAAACATTAGAAATATTTTTCTCAATAATCTAATTTTACTTTAAGGAGATGAGTTTATGCATAAGAAAAAACCTGATTGGTTAAAAATTAAAATTGAACTTAACTCTAATTTAAAATCTGTACAAGCTTTAACTAATAGTCTTAAGTTAAACACTGTATGTAATGAAGCAAGTTGCCCTAATAGAGTTGAGTGCTTTAATAGAAAAACTGCTACCTTTATGATTCTTGGGAGTGTTTGTACTAGAAACTGTAGGTTTTGTAATGTAACCCCTGGTACTCCTGAAACTGTAGATAAACTAGAACCCCTTCACATAGCTGAAGCAGTAGGTAAACTTGGGTTAAAACATGCGGTTATAACACAAGTTACTCGTGATGACCTTAAAGATGGTGGCGCATCACACTTTGCTGAGGTAATAACTGAAATAAAAAGACTTAATACTTCTACCACAGTAGAGGTTCTTATATCCGATTTAAAGGGTAATATAGATGATTTAACAACTATATTAAATGCTAAGCCTGAAATACTTAACCACAACGTTGAAACAGTTCCTAATCTTTATAAAACTGTAAGGCCACAAGCTATATATAAAAGATCTTTAGATATATTAAGTAAGTCTAAAGAAATAGACAGTAATATATTAACAAAATCAGGCTTTATGGTTGGTCTTGGAGAAACTGAGGAAGAGGTTGTAAGTCTTCTAAAAGATCTTAGAGAAGTAGGTTGTGATATTGTAACCATTGGTCAGTATTTAGCCCCTACTAAGGATCACTTAGATGTAGTAGAATATGTTCATCCTGACATATTCGATAAATACAGGGATATAGCTTATGAATTAGGCTTTAAATATGTTGCCTCCGCTCCTCTAGTTAGAAGCTCTTATAATGCTTCAAAGGTTCTAGAGCAAGAAGGTATTATAAGTTAATTTTCTACAAAATAAAAAATCACACTATATATTTAGGTTTTCTATATATAGTGTGATTTTTAATTTATTTCTCTAGAAATATCTTAATTAATATTATTTTCATTCATCATTTTAACTTCTATATAGTTTAGATATGAAAGCTTAACTTATACCTATTTCTAGATAATGATTAATCAATGTAAACCTTTATAGATAAATTAATACAGTAACGCTATATGTCTTAAATATTTTAAATTTAATTTATTCATACCATAAAATTTAACCGTATAATAAATTAATTAACTTATTTTATGTTATGGTTATATACTCTTCTATTTTCTAATGACCATATTCTCTCTGAGAATTCTCCTTCTTTTGTTTCATTTAAAGCTTTTTTCATATCATACATTCTAGCATCTAATACATCTAGATAGTGAAGCATTTCAGCCTCAATTATCATTGGCTTTATAGGACTTCCGTATTCAGGCTCATAATGATGAGATAAAACCATGTGCTGAAGAAGCATTATTATTTCCTTACTACAGCTTAAAGCTTCTCCTACCTCATTTATTTTAGATACTCCTATGGATATATGACCAATTAATGTTCCTTCCTTAGAGTATTCCCTTACAAACCCTAATTCATTGGCATCCATTTCATCTATCTTACACATATCATGAAGGATTATCCCTCCATATAATAAGTCCTTATTTAAATAATCATAAACCTCACATAGCTTTTCTCCAGCTATTAGCATAGTTAGTATGTGGTATAGTAATCCCCCTCTTATAGCATGATGATTCTTCTTTGCAGCAGGGTGATACATAAGTTTTTCCTTATTAACTTCAAAAATATACTGAACAATATCCTTTATATCTTTGTTTTTCATAGCATTTATATAAGTATATATTCTCTCATACATAGTTTCTGAAGGATAGGGAGCACTTATTACAAAGTCCTCTATATTAACATTATCATTCTCATCTAAGTTTCCTATCTTCTCAAGTTTTAACTGAAGTGAGCCTTGCCATGCTAATACCATTCCTTTTACTTTAACTATTGTATTACTTTTTAAAACCTTATCTTCCTCTTCTCTAACATCCCAAAGCTTTGCGTTTATTTCTCCACTATTATCGCATAAATTAACATCTAAATATTTTCTATTATTTGAATTTGTTGTTTTACAATCTATAGATTTTATTAGGTAAAAACCTTCAATTCTTTTACCTTCTTCGAATTCTCTTACTTTTTTATTTTCCATGTAAATCCACCTTCACTATTAATAGATACAATATATTTATATATTATACACCAATACTCATAATTTTATAGTTTGGATTTAAAGACTATTCTAGTATTTATAGTTAAAAACCTTCCCTATCCTTACAAAATTAAGGTATCTTAAATAAAAGTATCCTTAATTCAAGTTGAGCTTTTACTAATATAAAATAAACACTATGAACTTATTTAAATATAATAAGCCCATAGTGTTTATACTTTACTACTATAACTATTAATATAACTTAAAATTATAAATCTCTATTTTTATTCCTATCCTTAAACTAAGGATAATATCTCTTATCTTACTGAGTCTTTCTTTTATTTATACTCAAACTTAAACTCTCTATTTGTATATTTAGAAAGTAAATCTATAGCTGCTTCCACATCATCCATATTTACAAGACAGTTGTTTCCATGTACATATCTTGTTGCAACAGATATACCTGACGATTTTACTCCAAAGTTTGATCTATTTATAGCTCCAGCATCGGTTCCCCCTGCATCTATTACATCTCTTTGATATTTTATATCATTATCTTCACAGGTTTTTATCATTTCTTCTACTAAATATTCATCACATATAACAGAACCATCAGATATCTTTATAGCAGCTCCGTCCCCTACCTTATTAGCTCCTTCTCCAGAGTTTGGATAATCGCTTGCTATGGTAACATCTACAGCTATTCCTATTTCTGGCTTTATTCTGCTCGCTGAAACTGTAGCTCCTCTAAGTCCTACCTCTTCTTGAACTGAAAATACAAAATATAAATCATTATATGGCTTGTCTATCCTCTTTAAAGCTTCTGCTAGTATAAAGCATCCTATTCTATCATCTATAGCCTTAGCTGCTATATTATTATTCTTAAGTTCTACTAATTCTCCTTCATAGGCAGCTACATCTCCAACCTTAACGTACTTAAGAGCATCCTCTTTATCCTTAGCCCCAATGTCTATATAAAGTTTCTTTATATCATTTTTTATTTCATCTGATTTACAAGTTGAAGAAACTAGTCCTATGGTTCCATTTCTAAACTTAACCCTATTCATTACAGTATTTAAAACTGGGATTCCACCTAAAGCTCTTACCCTTATAAATCCCTTATCATCTATGTTCATTACCTGAAATCCTATTTCATCCATGTGAGCAGATGCCATTATTTTTTTCTTATTCTGTCCATGACCTTCCTTGTATATAATAAGATTCCCTAAATCATCTATTACCACATCATCTGCATATTTACCTATTTCTTCTTTTATAATATTCCTTATCTCTCTTTCATACCCACTTACACCAAAAGTACTGACCAATTGTTTTAAAAACATAATAAGTCCCCCTTATGTATTTTAATAGTATTACATTAATATTTTAGCTATAATTGTTAGAATTTTCAATACATTTTATTTTTTCTTATATTTCTACTACCACTTCTGTTATTATAGAAATATATTATTTAAGGAAAGGTGATATCTATGTTTAATTTACCTTTAAAGGTTCAATATATATTAAATACTTTCTCACAAGCTGGCTATGAAGCCTATATTGTTGGAGGCTGTGTACGAGATTTACTTCTTGAAATTACTCCAAAGGATTGGGATATAACTACTAACTGCCTTCCTCTAGGTACAGAAGAGTTATTCCCTAATACCATCCCTACAGGAATAAAGCACGGAACAGTAACTGTCATGTTAGATGGTGAAGGGTTTGAAGTTACAACCTTTAGAACTGAAGGGGATTACTTAGATAATAGGCATCCCTCTAATGTAACCTTTGTTAGTGATATAAAAGAAGATTTATCAAGACGTGACTTTACTGTTAATGCCCTAGCTTACAATCCTATGTTAGGTCTTAAGGACTTCTTTTACGGAAAGGATGACTTAAAAAATAAACTTATTAGGTCTGTTGGTGATGGGTCTAAAAGATTTAAAGAGGACGCTCTTAGGATGATTAGAGCCATAAGATTTTCCTCTACTTTAGGATTTAATATAGAGGAAGATACACTTTTAGCAATAAAAAGTAATAATAATCTTATATCTAATGTAAGTAATGAAAGAATAAGAGAGGAGTTATGCAAAATACTTCTATCTAAAAAGCCTTCTGTTGGTATTAATCTTCTTCATAAATGTGGCTTGCTTAAGTTTATAATTCCACACATATATGTTTCCTTTGATGAAGTTATATTTAAGGATTTACTTAAACTAATTGATAGTACTGAAGAAGATCTAATTCTTAGGTTAACAGCCTTATTTTATAATGCTAATATTTTTTCTAATAATAGTGATGACTCCTATATATCAAACTATAATATCTGTAATTCTACATTAAAGGCTTTAAAGTTCTCTAATAATACAGTGGAATCCTGTAGCTTAATTATTAGAGAAAGTCATAATTTAATAAGTTTTACTTCAAAGGTAAAGATAAAAAAATTCCTATCTTCTCAAAGCTTAAGCTTATTAAATCACATGATTTCCTTTGAAAAATCAAAAGCTTTATCTTTAAGTTTAGATAATAAGGAAAATATGTTATCTTCTATAAGTTCTATTGAAGTATCTTTAAGGAAAATACTAAATAATAATGAACCTATATATTTAAAAGATCTTAGTATAACAGGTAATGACTTAATGACTTTAGGTATTGAAAAAGGTAAGAATATAGGTATAATACTCAATCTATTGCTTAATAAAGTCTTAGAAGATCCTTCTCTTAATAAAAAAGAAATCTTATATGATATAGTAAAAAGTCTATATTAACCCTTAAGTTTACTTTATAATATAATTAATTGTTTAAAATTCTTTAATAAGGAAGGTTACCCTATGCCTATTATGCAAGCTTTACAAAGTGTATTAACCATATTTTTAATAATTGGACTTGGTTTTTTTCTAACTAAAATCAAAATATTAAATCCTGATGTTGGTTCTATATTCTCTAAAATAGTTATCAAGGTATCTTTACCTTGTTTTATGATATACAACCTATTAACAACTTTTTCTTTAGAAAGTCTTATAAGTTCTAGTAATATGCTTTTTATTCCATTTATATCTATGTTAATTAACTTTTTTTTAGGTTTTATAATATCTAAATTCCTTAATGTAGATAAAAATATACGTGGAACATTTTATTGTATGTTTTCATTATCCAACACAATATTTATAGGTTTACCTGTTAGTGTATCTTTATTTGGAAATGAATCTATTCCTTATGTACTAATTTATTACATAGTAAACACTTTGCTCTTTTGGTCAGTTGGAGTTTATTTTATAAAGAAAGATGGCGGTCATATAGAAAAAACATTTAGTATAAAAAATGTACTTAAAAACTTATGTACCCCTCCATTAATTGCTTTTATTGTAGCTATAATACTAATATCATTTAAGATTACTCCTCCTAAATTTGTAATGGATACCTGTATGTATATGGGAAGTTTAACTACCCCTCTCCCCCTATTATTTATAGGTATAACTTTACATGAGCTTTCATTAAAAGATTTAAAGCTCGACCTTACAGGCTTAACTGTTTTAATTGGTAGATTTATAATTTCTCCTATGGTAGTGGCTCTTTTAATGAGAAACACTTACCTTCCACTACTTACTCAAGAGGTCTTTATAATAATTGCAGCTATGCCTGTAATGACACAGGTAGCTATTATCTGTAAAGTTTATGATGCGGATTATAAATTTGCAACCTCTATAGGATCTTTAAGTACCATTTTAAGCTTAATATTTATTCCTATATATATGTTGTTATTCTCCATATAAGGCTTTTCATTTGCTTAACTTCCATGAGTTAGAAACTTATATTTATACAAAAGAGCTGTGTAACTAATTATTTAGTTGCACAGCTCTTTTGCATTTCTTCTACCTTCTATTACTTATCTTAATGTAAGGCTTACCTATATTCCTTAAATATTCTTATTAAACTCCATAGGATGCCTTTATATATGAAATATTTATATTTTTCTCAATTTATAAATTATCACTTATACAAATACTATTCTTTAGATAAATTTCTACAAAATACTCTAATATTTAGTATAAAAAGATCCTTTATATTAATACTATTAATGGGTGATTTTATGTATGAATTAAATGATGTATTAAAAGATATAAGAAAAGAAGTTCAAGTTGATTCTTCCCTAGTAAATAGGAGTATTCTTTTAGGAAAAAACAATATTAAAGCTATGATTATATATATTGATGGCTTAGTAAATAAAAATTTAATAAATGAAAATATACTAAAACCTTTGATAAATAACATTGATGAGGAAGTAATTATAGACGAGGCTACCCCTCAGTATATATTAGAAAAATATATACCATTTTATAAAGTAGATATTAGTGCTAATACTTTAAAGGCTATAGATGGAGTTAAAAATGGTAAAACCTTATTATACTTTAATAATATAAGAACATTTTTAATTTTTGATACTACAGATTGTAATCAAAGGAGTATATCTGAACCTGAAAATGAATCCTCTGTTAGAGGTTCAAAGGAAAGCTTTGTTGAAAACTTGGATATAAACCTATCTCTTGTTAAGAGAATACTTAAGGATAAGAATCTTAAATCTCAAACATTTACTGTAGGTATTAGAAGTGAAACAAGGGTGTCTATACTGTATCTTAATGACTTAGTAGATAATGAAGTACTAAATGAACTTATTAAAAAAATTAATTCTTTAAGAGTTAATAATCTTACTGATAGCGGAGTTCTAGAGCAATATATTGAAGATAATACTTACTCCCCATTTCCTCAAGCTTTTTATACTGAACGTACAGATAGGGTTAAAGCTCATCTAATGAGTGGTAAGATAGCTATATTTGTGGATGGTTCTCCTACCGTATTAACAGTACCATCAGTGTTTTTTGAATTTTTTCAATCTGTTGAAGACTATAATGAAAGGACATTGGTTTCAAGCTTAATTAGACTACTACGATTAATGGCTGTATTTATAAAACTTACTCTCTCTCCCTTTTACTTATCACTTATTGCTCATAACTCTGAATTAATACCCCTTAAGTTTATAAGCCCTATAATTCAATCTAGACAAGGCATTCCACTATCACCTTTTTTAGAAATACTCATTATGGAAATAGTTATAGAGTTTTTAAGGGAAGGAAGTCTTAGGATGCCTAGTAAGGTAGGGCAAACCCTAAGTATAGCTGGAGGTATTATAATTGGTCAAACTGCTGTTCAATCTCAAATAGTAAGTCCAACCACACTCTTTATCATTGGAGTAAGTACTATTTCAAGTTTTTTAATATCTAATTATGAAATGTCCTTGACTATAAGAATGTTAACCTTTCCTATGTTAGTATTATCTAACGCCCTTGGGTTTCTTGGTATATCTCTTGGACTTACATTTATACTAGTGCACCTTTGTTCATTAAAAAATTTAGGGGTTCCTTATCTAGATTTATATATATCTGATTTAGGGGATATTCTAATAAGAGCTCCTTTATATAAGCTTAAAGAAACCTTTAAATCTATACCTACAAAATTTAAAAAGGAGTAGTGCGTTATGGGGATGAAGAATAAAAAGCTTTTAACAATATTTATAATTTCTATATGTGTATATACATTCTTAGTATATAAAAAAGTAAATGTCCCTATAGAAGATTTAACTATCCCTTCATTAACAGCTCTAGATATAGAAAAACAAGGGGATGAAGAAGTTTTCTTAATAGAAAACACCACATATACCTATAAAAAAAATGAGCCTAAGAAAAAGTTAAATCCCACTGCTAGTGGGGTAACTTTAGGTAAAGCTAGGGAAAATTATGACTTAACATCCAAAGGTACTATTCTTCCTGGACTTCAAAAAGCTATATTATTTGGTACTAAGCTCTCTGAAACAGGACTAAATAAATGTATGGATTTATTCTTTTCTACTAGAAGTTACACAGACCTATGTCAATGTGCTATAACAAGAGCTAATGGCAAAGATGTGTCAGAGCTAAATTTAAGCGGAGATATTGATATTGCAGATTTTATTGAAGGTATGTTAAAAAGTTCTTACTATGGAACATTTTTTTCTGAAAACTATAGACTTATAGATATATATGCTTCCTTATCCTCTGAAGGTAGAAATCTTGTATTACCTTATATAGATATAAAAAATAATAGTCCTTATATAGTAGGCCTTGCTTTATTTAAAGGTGATAAGGTAGTAAAATATTTAGACGTTGATGATAGTAAAACCATGAATATATTAAGAGAAAATAACCTAGGTGGAATTATATCTTTCAAAGAATCTAATGAAGAATCCATAGATTGCGCCGTTAAATCCTATAGAAAAGTTAAGTATAGTAAAGATTCAGATGGTAAATTCCACTTTACTATAAATGTATCTATGATTGGTGATGTAATTCTAAATAGTATGTATGATAACTTATCAAAATCTCCTGAAAAAATAAAGGAAGTTGAACACAAGTTAGAAGATACTATAAGAAAACAGTGTTACTCTTTTATTGAAGATATGCAAATGAAATATAAGGTTGATTGTTTAGAACTTGGAAGATATGTTATAGCTAAAGAAGGTCGCGGAAAAGATATAGATTGGAATGATATTGTTTGTAAGTCAAGGATAGATGTAAATATAAAAGTTTCTCTAGAGACATTTGGAAGAGGAGAATTTTAAATGATACCAGAAAAAGAAAAAATCAATAGTACCCAACTAACATTACTCATATTTTGTCTATACCTAGGAGTAGATTCCTTAAAACTTCCATATGACATTGTAAGTATAGCTAATCAAGATGCCTTACTTTGTCTAATAATAAGCTTAATTTATCCAGTTACAATGCTCTATTTAATGAGTGTTGTAATTAAATACTGTGGTGACAGGACCCTAGTTAAGCTTAATAAAGATTTCTTTGGGAATAAATTTGGAAATGTTTTAAACCTATTATTCTCACTCCAGTTTATAATATATCCTTGTCAGATACTTTCTAGTCTATTATCCCTAAATAAGACATTTTTATCTCCTACTATTATCCCTATAAAAATGTCTTTAATATTATGTATGTTTATATTATATGCTTCATTAAAAGGATTGGGTGCCCTTGTTCGAATCTCTACAGTAATGGCTCTCTCCATAACCATATTAATATTATTATGTATTACTGCTCTTAATGAAGGAAGCATTTTAAACATAATGCCCGTATTAGATGCTAGTTTTAGTAATATTATGTCAGGGTGTTTAAGAGCCTTATATTATTTTACAACTATTGAAGCATTACTTATAATTCATCCATTTATAAAATCCTCTAATAAGCATAGATTCCTTAAAGATTCCCTTAGAGGATTTTCCTTAGTTTTCTTTTTTTCTTTTTTGGTTATGTTTATTTGTATATATAGACTTGGAATAGATTTAATAAAAAAGAGCTCTTGGCCTTTTATCTTAGCTATCCAAAACATATATATACCAATATTCACAAACTTTAGATATATATTTCTTTTATTTTGGAATTCTAAATCTTTATTAGTTATAATCCTTGAAATTTTTATATTTTGTCAAATAATTAATGAATCTTTTAATATCAAAAATAAATTTATATATTACCTATCATTTATCATCTGCTTTATATTCAGTTATATTTTTTATTCACTTCCTATTATGTCTTCTATTATTCTATATATTTCCCCTATAATAATACTATTTAATGTAATATTAATTTGTATCTTTATACTTCGTTTAAAAAAGGAATCAATAAAAAATCCCAGCTAAAAGCTGGGATTTTTTTATAATTCTATAACCTTTTCTATATAAAATAAATAAATATATCTTTTTTCTACCTTTTTACCCGTTATTCTTTCTAAGGCTTCAGTGTAATAATCTAATTGAGACATATATCTATCTTTTATACTACTAATGGCTTCTGAGGTATTCTCCACATAATCTGTTTTATAATCTACTAGTATAATATGATCATTTTCTTCTATAAAACAATCTATAACCCCTTGAAGTCTTACTTTCTCATCTTTGTATTTATCCTTTTCTAAGCTATTATTTATAATTGTACTAGGAATCTCTATATAAAAAGGTGTCTCCCTATGAATAAGATCCTTATCCTTTTTATGTATTTCTAAAAGCTTTCTTCCTATGTCACTATTAAAAAAGCTTAGTATTTTGTAAGGATTTATAGCCTTAACTTCTTCTTCTGTTAAAAGCTCTCTAGCCATCATTAATGTAAGTTGCTTTTTTATATCTTCAACACTCTCTACCCTATTAAGGTCTAAATGTTGCATAACTCCATGAACTGCAGTACCTCTTTCCGCTGCACTAAGCCCTTTATTTTCTTGTAAGAATAAAGGCTTTCTTATTATATTTTCTTTCTTTTCTTCGTATAAGTTATAGATTTCTCCTTGATTCTCTTCAAGTAATGAGCTTCTCTTTAATTCAGATACAGATATATTAGCTGGTAACTTTGAAGCTTCAATATAGTAATATTTCCAATCTAATCTTCTATTAATTTCATTACCATAAGCTACTTTTTCTAATCTTGTTTCAAAGAATTCTTCTTCTGTTAGATTTTCATCCACAACCTCCAATACTTTATCCACAATTAAATCATATTTATTATAATTATATACTTTCCATGTGGATAACTTCTCAGATTCACTTGAATTTACTTCTACCTGTGAATAATCTCTAAGTATTTCACCATCCCTATGAATCATTAAGGCCATTCCTATCCAATCTAAATATCTCTTGCTATTAAATATTTCTGTACTTGGAATTTTGTCATTAACTCTATTTCTTATTGCCTTACCCCATTTTTCACAATCTTTTCTTAAATCCTTTGAAGTCCCTGTTATTATTAATTTTTCTCTTGCTCTTGTAAAAGCAACATAAAGAACTCTCATCTCTTCAGATAAATTCTCCATTTTTATTTTTTTCTTTATTGCTTCCTTAGCTATAGTAGGGAATTTAAATTTATCATCATAATTAACATAGTCTGGGCCAAAACCTAATTCCTCATGATATAATATTTGACCTTTTAAATCTAAATCATTAAATTGCTTTCCACATCCACTTAAAAATACCACTGGAAACTCAAGGCCCTTACTCTTATGTATGCTCATTATTCTAACTACATTTTCATTTTCTCCTAAAGTCTTAGCACTTCCCATATCTCCACTATTCTTTTTTAGTTTATTTATGAAATTTATAAAATTAAATAATCCCTTAAAGCTAGTTTTTTCATACTGCTTAGCTCTTTGGAATAATATTCTTAAATTTGCCTGTCTTTGCACCCCGTTAGGCATAGCTCTTACATATCCATAATAGGCAGTGTCCATATATAAATACCATATAAACTCATCTATAGGCATGTGAATGGCCTTATCTCTCCACTTACTTAAACTTTCAATAACTCTAGATGCTTTTTCCTTAAGTTCTGGTTCTACCACATATCCTGATTCAAAATTATTTTTCTCCAGATTTCCACTAGCTATGTCTTTAAGTGACTCATAAAAGTACTTATCTCTGTTAAACACCCTAATATCTATTAATTCTTCAGAGGTAAAAGAAAATATTGGAGACCTTAAAACTGATAGCATTGGTATATCCTGAAGGGGATTATCTATTATTTGAAGCAAGGACATAATAGTTTTTATTTCTATTGCATCAAAATATCCTGAAGAAGCATCTGCATAGGATGGTATATCTGATTTAGCTAACTCTTCTGTAAAGACTTCCGCCCAGTTCTTAGTAGCCCTTAAGAGTATTACTATATCTTTAAACTTTACTTCTCTATAACCATCTATTCCTTTGTCATATACCATGAATTTATTTTCTTTATCTTCTCTCATAATATCTTTTATTCTTGATGCTACAAGCTTTGCCTCTATTTGAATTTTATCAAGATCTTCCTCTTCATTTTCTTCATATTTGGTTTCTTCTATAATTATTTCTTCCCCATCATCTTCTTTTAAGTCAACCACATGAAATTCTAATGCTCCTCCAACCTCTGAATTTTCCTCGTTACATTCCTTATAGTTAGCTCCTAAGTTTAGGGCCTCTTTATCTGTGTATTCAAGTTCTCCCACCATTTCAGACATTATTTTCTTAAACACATAGTTTACTCCATCTACCACTTCTTCCCTACTCCTAAAGTTCTTATAAAGAAGGATTTTTCTATCCTTTTCCCCTTCTTCTTCAGAGTAAGTATTATATTTATTAAGAAATAATTCTGGTTTTGCCTGCCTAAACCTATATATACTTTGTTTTACATCTCCCACCATAAATACATTAGGTTTATCAGATAACTTTCTTGATACTAAATCAATTATAGTTTCCTGTACATTGTTACTATCTTGATATTCATCTACTAATACCTCATCAAACTTTTCGCGAATTCCAAGTGCAACCTGTGATGGTATAACTTCACCTGTTTCGTATCCTTCATTTAATATTTTAAGGCATAAATGCTCTAGGTCATTAAAGTCTAATAACCCTTTTTTTCTCTTATTTTCTTCAAATCTATCCATAAATTCTATTATAAGATTTACTAAGGCTTTCATAATAGGATACATTTCCTTTATTGCTTCTACACTTTCTTCCATTGGAAAGTTTATAGAGTTATAAAGCTTTTCTATTCTTTTCTTAATATCTTTTCTTGTACTTGTAATTACTTCTTTTGTATCCTCTTCTACACCCTTTAATGTAAGCCTTGAAAAAGGTATATTTCCTAAGCTTATATATATATCATCATAAGACTTATCTATACTCTCCATAAGTACATAAAGTGCCCCTAAAGTCTCTTCTATATTTTCCTTAGCCTTTAAAAGACCTTCATCTTCACATATATCTCTTATATTTTCTATGTCCTTAATAAAGGATTTAACTTCATCTTCTATACCCTTCATAAGTATCTTTACCCACTTAGAATCTGCCATATTAAAATCATCTTTTAAATTAAAATCCTCAGCCTTATTCCTCAGCCATATCTTTGGACTAGGACCACTCATTGAAAAGCTATATATACTTTCTACAAGAGACTGAATATTCTTATCGTCCCTATTACCTGAAAAAGCATCTATTAAATTAAAAAACTCATGATTTTTATCTTCTAAGTTATACATATCTTCAAATAATTCTTCTATGATTTCCTGCTTCATAAGAATTATTTCTGTTTGATCTGCTATTCTAAAGCTAGGATCTAAATCTATATGATGAAAATTATTTTTTATAACATCAAGACAAAAGGAGTGCATAGTTGTTATGTTAGACTTGTTTAATAAGGTTAACTGCCTTTGTAATACCTTTGAAGATGGATTTTCATCTAGCTTTTTAGATATAGCATCCCCTATTCTCTCTCTCATTTCTGATGCTGCTGCCTTAGTAAAAGTTACTACCAGTAACTTATCGATATCTACAGGATTATTTAAATCAGTAATCATCCTTATTATTCTCTCAACCAAAACTGCTGTTTTTCCTGAGCCAGCGGCCGCTGCTACTAACAAGTTACAATTTCTCGTAACTATTGCACTTTCCTGCTCACTAGTCCACTTAGTTTTCATTAGTTTCGCCCTCCTCTCCTTCCTTAACTTTGTTTTCTATAAGTTTCCATAAGTCTTCCTTATTCTTTTTTACTACTGTATTATATTTATTATTTTTTATTGTAGAGTCAAACTGACATATAGCCTTAAAATCACAATAGTCACAGCAAGAGTTATTGCTTTTTTTAACTGGGTGTATATCAATATTACCATTTAACATTTCTTCACATAACTTAACTATGGTTTCCCTTACATACTCCCTTAACATATTAAATTGCTCCCTTGTGGCTACTGACGAGTTATTTTCTGATACCCCATTTTTACCTACATAAGCTGGTATTATTAAAGAATATCCATTTATTTCTCTATCCATCTGTATTATTACTTCTGCACTATTTAAAAGTAGCCCATTCATCTTTAAGTTTTTTAATACTGCTCTTTTAATTTCATCTTTTGATATCTTTCCATCCGTTGATATTAAAGGATCATCTACTCTAAAGTAAAGTATTGCACCTGGTATAACATTTTTACTTAAAAGCAGTTCCTCATTTTGTAGTATAGCATCTAAATATATAAGTAGTTGAAGTTGAAGTCCATGATAAACCTCTTCTAAACTAAATTTTTTATTTCCTGATTTATAATCTACTATCCTTATATAAAGCTCATCTTTATGCTCTAATACATCAACCCTATCTATTCTTCCTCTTAGATTAATTTCTTCTCCATCTTTAAGAGTAAGTTTTATAGGCTTATGTTTTCCTTCTCCAAAAATTATTTCACTATCTAATACATTAAAGCTTCCTCTTTTAAAATGATCTGATATTACTGTTACTGATTTTGTTATAAGCTTCTTCATTCTTCCAGACATATACTCATATCTAGATGAGCTTTTTAATATAGACTCTTCATCAATTAAACCCTCTACTAATCTATCTACATTTTCTTTGCACCAATTTTCATCTATATCATTCCATGATAAATTTTCTTCCTTAACCTTTTTTGAGAACTTATCTAAAACATCATGTACAAAGGATCCAAAGTCAGGATTTCCAAATTCATATATCTTTCTATCTCTTGCTTTTAATCCATATTGAACAAAATATGCAAAAGGACATTGGGCATATCTTTCTACTTTTGATACATCAAATGTAAAAGGTCTCTTATATAATGATTTTATTTTATACTCATTAACTTTTCCTACCTGATTATTGTAGCTTAACCCCTTAAATACTCTTTCAGCCTTATCCCTCCAACCTTCCTTATCCTTAAACCATGAATAAACCTCTGACCATATGTCTTTTACAGTTTCATTGTTGTCATAATAGGTTCTCATAACAGATATAAGTTCGTTAAATGTAGGCTCTGGCGCTACTATTTTACCTAGAATCTCATCTTCCTTAGTCTTAAATAACTCACTTTCTTCTAATAACTTTGGAAATAACTTTTTAAACCTAGATATTAAAACTGAAGGTCTTAATGCTCCCCCTTCCATATCTGATAATGGATAGGTTATAACCATATAATTACTTGCCATAGTTATAGCATTATATACTAAAAAGTTTTCTTCAAAAGCTTTTGTCCTAGTATCTGCAGATATTGCAACTCCTAGCTCCTTAAGCATAGATCTATCGTCATCAGAAAGTATTCCTTCTTCACTAGACACCTTTGGAAAAACTCCATCATTAACTCCTATTATATATACGGCTTTTAAGTCATGACTTTTGATTCTAGCTAAATCTCCAACTATTACTTGGTCTAATGATACAGGAATTAACCCTATCTCTTGCCTCTCTAGTCCTATATTTAATGTATTTATAAAACTATCTAAATCTACCTTTTCCTCTCCCATTATCTCAACTATCTGATCTAGAACCTTAAGTACTACATCTATTACCTTGTCATATTCATTAGCCTTTTCATTATCACCGTTCTCTTTAAATTCTTCCACAAAACTCTGCACCTTATTTAAGACATTTACCTCAATTAAAAATTCATATATATAGGTGCATAATTCTCTAACAGTACACTTTTTAGACATCTTTTCATATAATTTATTTAATGGTTCTATTATAATATCCTTAATTTCATTTATAGGATTTAATACATCTCTTTTATACTCTTCTTGGTTCTTAGCTGACTTAAGTCCATACTGCCAAAACTCTTGCCACTTCTTCCCCCTTATTCCATGTGCTAATACAAAGTTCTCAAGAATATCTATGTTCTCTCTTTCTATATCCAATATTCCTGTTTTTAAATATCTAAATATGCTTTCATAAGACCAGTTTCTATTCTTTATATCAAATATAGATAATATTAGCACAATAAGTGGATTATCAGTAAGTTCTCTCTTTTTATCTAAGAAATATGGAACATTATAGTCATTAAATATAACTGATACTATTTTTTCATAACAATCTAAGTCTCTACATACAACTGCTATATCTCTATATCTATATCCTTTATCCCTGACTAAAGATGTTATATCTCTAGCAATCCAATCTACTTCTTCATAAGGGTTAAATGCTTTATACATTCTTAAATTTGCAACTGAAGGTTTATATAAGTTATAAGGAAACTTAAAAAAGTTTCTTTCTACATGAAGAAGTTCATTGGCATTTATAAATCTATAGCAATCTTCTCTATTTAAATCTATATCATTGTCAAGAGCTATGTTGTTGTTCATGGCTATTTGAAGTATATTATTCTCTGTACCTTGAACTATTGAAAATATATCTTCACTCTCTACTTCTTGAGAATAATTATGACCATTAGAACAAAGAGTTATATTTACCCTCTTAGCTTTCTTCATTAGTTTCTCTATAATATTATATTGTTGGGGCGTGAAGGTAGAAAATTCATCTATCCATATTTCTGCTCCATCTAATAACTTAAAATCATCTATTTTTTCATAAGCCATAGTTAATTCATCTTCACCATCTATATAACTCTCATGTAACTTACTCTCAAAAATACTGTATATTCTATATAAGTCTTCAAGCTTACCTTTAAGATCTCCATTCTCTACATTATTTAGTGTGTCATTTAATATTTCCGGGGTAATATTATATCTTTTAAACTCAGTTATTATATCTATAAGTACATCTGTAAATCCTTGTTTAGAGCTGGCTCTTTGAAATACTTGTAGTTCTTTTTTCACTTTGTCTAATACACTATACATAATCATAGCCTTACCAGCATCATTTAACCGTCTATGAGTTATTCCCCCTACTGTATTAAATATCTTATGGCATAGCCTCTTAAAGCTTAAAACCTCAGCCTTAAAAACTCCACTATCTCCTGTATGTCTAAGAAGTCTTTTTTCTGACTCAAAAGAAAATTGTTCTGGTACTATAAGTATCAATTTATTTGATACTCCTTTATCTATTTCTTCCTTTATATCATTAAGACAAAAGTAACTCTTTCCCGTTCCACTTCTCCCATATATAAATCTTAAACTCATAAGTTTTATCACCTCACAAAATTAGTGTTATATCTGTAAATATCTAAACTCATTTTAAACTTTGAAATTTAACTAAAGTAAGACTCTATATAGATTAAACTTACTTTAATTAGGTTACTATATGGATATTTTAATTCCTTGTAATTCAAAGTATTCTTCTTTGATTATACCCATAATTATTACATCACTATATACTCCTGCTGAAAAATATCTTTTTCTCTTCCTTCCTTCTTCCTTGAATCCACAGTTTTTATAACACTTTATAGCTCTTTCATTAAACTCAACCACCTCAAGCTCTGCTCTATGGGCAGCCTTGCTTAAAAATAAATATTTTAATAGGGTTTTAATTGCATCAGTACCATATCCTCTCCCCCAAAAATTTTTTCCTATGGTAATACCGAAAGTATAAGTTCCTGTTAAATCCCCTGACTCTTCATAAGTGATATATCCTATAAGTACATCTTTTTCATTAATTATTGATAAATATTTTTTAGATCCTGATACAAATTTCGAGAAATTTTCAAGTAAAAAATCCTTAGAAGGTAAGAGTAAAGATGAGGCATCATACTTTCTCACTTCTTCATCACACCATATATCATAAAATACATGTATATCTCTTCTTTCTATAGATTTTAATAAAACCTTATCTCCTTTTAGCATTGTAAATTCCTCCTAAAACTATTTATCTACTGTCTATTTATTTTATAACAATAAAAGTCCTTAAGTTAATTATATTACTTTTTAATATAATTACTCAAATAAGCTTTTATTATATGGTTAAACTTTAAAATTAATTAAACACGTATAAGGTTTTTACATAAACACTTAACTTATTCATTAAAAATATCCTTGATTTATCTTTCCTTGAATAGATGTATAAATTAAGTTTAAAACTTAAAATCCTATATAAAGTTTTAATATAAGTCCTTAACTTATTCATTAAGAATATTCTTGATTTATCTTGACTTAGGCAGATGTATAAATTAACTTTAAAACTTAAAACACTATATAAGTTAAATAATAATAATAAATTTCTATAAAATAAAAAAGCATCTAACTTTCGTTAGATGCTTTTGGCGGAGAACGAGGGATTTGAACCCTCGCGCCGGTTTCCCGACCTACGCCCTTAGCAGGGGCGCCTCTTCGGCCGCTTGAGTAGTTCTCCATAAAAAAAATGGCGGAGAGAGTGGGATTCGAACCCACGGTGCACTCACATGCACGCCGGTTTTCAAGACCGGTGCCTTAAACCAACTCGACCATCTCTCCGT
>NZ_JMLJ01000016.1 GCF_000686705.1 Clostridium hydrogeniformans DSM 21757
AGAAGGCCGATGGTACTGCTTGGGAGACTGAGTGGGAGAGTAGGAGGTTGCCAGGTTAATTGGCCCATTGGTCAAGCGGTTAAGACACCACCCTTTCACGGTGGTAACAGGGGTTCGATTCCCCTATGGGTCACCATAAAAGTAGAATGCTATTTAGCATTCTACTTTTTTTATTTTATATTAATTAATGAGATTTTATTTTTAAAAATGTTACATATATAATATGCTAATAGATAAAATAAATTTATATAATTTAGTTAAATTGAAGCTTACACACATGATATTAACATATATGTGGATTAATTCTGTGGATAATGTGTATAAAACTGTGCATATGTTTTATGAATTTTTAAATAATAATACTTTTCTGTGGATAACTTCAGTAAATTATTCAATATTTCGTAAGTATGATATAATTTTAATATATTTAGAAGGAGATTAAGTATGAAGATTGATAAAAAAACGATAAGAGCAGAATTTGTTAAAAGACCTAATAGATTTCAAGGGTTTGTTAATATAAATGATGAAGAAGTTATGGCTCATGTTCCTAATACAGGAAGATGTAAAGAAATATTAATACCTGGATGCACTGTAATACTTAGAAAAGAAGATAACCCCAATAGAAAAACTGCGTATAGTTTAATTGCGGGATATAAAGATGAAAGACTTATAAATATAGATTCTCAAGTTCCTAATAAAATTGTAGAAGAGGCTTTAGCTAATGGGGTCATAGATGAACTTAAGGAGTATAAGGATATATTAAGAGAAAAAACTTTTGGAAATAGTAGATTTGATTTTAAGCTTAATAAAGTTGAAGGTGATTATGATGCTTTTGATCAAGAATATTATTTAGAAGTAAAAGGTGTTACTTTGGAGGAAGATGGAGAAACAAGATTTCCAGATGCTCCAACTGATAGAGGAAGAAAACATCTCTTAGAACTTATAGAAGTTAAAAAGAGTGGAAGAGGTGCTGGAGTATTATTTGTTATACAGATGGATGATGTGAAGTACTTTAGGCCTAATGATGAGATGGATAAGGCCTTTGGAGAAGCATTAAGGCTAGCTAAGGATAATGGAGTAGATATAATGGCATATTGTTCAAAAGTCACTGAGGACTCCATAACATTATATAAAAAGATTCCTATAAAACTTTAAGATTAGGGGGAGAAAAAATGAAGTTTAAGTTTTGTCCAATATGTGGGGATAAGTTAGTTGAAAAATATAGTTGGGATGAGGGGGGAGTTCCTTACTGTGAATCTGATGATATTATGTTTTTTGATACTCCAAAACCATGTGTAATTGTAGCAGTCATAAAAGATAATAAAATTCTTTTGCTTAAACAGGATTATATATTTAAAAACTCCAAGGTTCTAGTTTCAGGATATGTTACAACAGGTGAATGTGTTGAAGAAACAGTTAAAAGGGAAGTATTAGAAGAAACAGGTATAACTGTGGGGGAAATAAAATATTTAGGGAGTGAGTACTTAGATAAAAGAGAAATATTGATGTTAACTTTTATGGCTAAGTATGAAAGTGGAGAAATAAAGAAATCAGATGAAGTTGATTGGGCAAACTGGGGTAACATAGAAGATGCTCTTTGTGAGATGAAGGAAGATGAAATTGGAAAAAGGATAGTTAGGAAGGTTTTAAAGGAAATAGGATATGAGGGAACTAAAGCATATAGATGTGATATAAAAGAGTAATGGTTAAAATATAAATATAAGACTTTATCACTATTAATTAAGATTAGTGATAAAGTCTTTTTATTTATATTCTAATTAAATAAAAGAATAATATTTAGGTATATCTATATAAGATTAAATAAGTTTCTTAAAACTTATTCATAAGTATGCTTTATTTTAGTTTTAAGGTATTTATTATTTTTATATAGAAGTATTATTAAATTCTTCTCTTAAGCTCTATGGTTAAAATTGAGTCTTCATAATTTATATATGCCTCATCAACCATTATACCAACAAGAGATAATTCAGAGTCTAGGTCACCATCGCCTGTAAGTTCCCAGTAGCATTCTTCCATCTCATGACATCTTGGATAATTCATTAAAGTCACTAGATCATCTAAGGTGTCACTAGGTAGGTCTTTAATCTCCGATTTTAATAAAAATATAGTTTCTTTACCTTGAGTTTTTATATCTAAATTTATATGACTTGCTCCATAGCTATAGCATAAATTCATTAGTTCATCAGAAATTTTTATATTCCTTTGATTAATGTGCTTCATGTTTAGGAGACTCCTTTCTGAATGTATTAACAAGGGGGATTAGAACTATTGCTACTATTCCACCAGCTAAACCATTATTATATAGGTTTAACCCTCCATGTAAATATCCTGTATTCATTACTACACATACATGTAAAAAGCCGGCTAGTATTCCAATTAGCACACCATATTGTCCAGCTATAGGTGATAAGGTAGTACTAAATAGTACAGACAACATAATTGAGGGGGAAGTTATTTCCCATATATTTAAGAATGTAGATAGGCAAGCCCCTATTACTATTGGAGTCACATTTCTTAAATGCTTACCAAAGGCGCCAAATCCAACTATAGTAAATACTCCTCCTAATGTAGGTCCATTTAAATCACCACCTACTAAAATTACAAATAATGTAGATGCTATTCCTAGTATACCCATATTTATGTATGCGGCACCACCATATATTATGAAGTAATCAGTTACTAGTCTACCACTATGTTTAGTTAATTTCAAAGTGTTTTTAAAGCTTTTATCATTTTTAATAAAACCTAATATTATTAGATAAATAAATAGGCATATAAAGAGTATTCCAAACTCTTTATTGCTACCAGTATGCCACAAAAGCCTTTTAGGAAAGTTTATGCCAAGAGATCTAAAGATGGACATCATAATAGTACCTATTAGCCCAGCAGCAAGTCCAATATTATATAGGTTATAACCTTGATGAAGCTTTATACAATGAGTAGCTAATGGCGGAAGAATAAAGCCTGTAAAAACTCCAAATAGGCAACCTATAATAATACCTAATAATGGAGGAAATATACCAATAAAGGCGAACTCACTTACAATAGGTGATAATGCTGTTCCAAGTAATGAAAGAAGTATGTAATTTAGAAAAGGTTCTTTTTGATATTTAGAATGTAACCATACACCTAGTATTATGGGCCATATATTAAAAATATTTTTCCCAAAAAAACTAAACCCAGCCATTAGAAAAAGTGACATGATTGTAGAACCGTTGGGTTTTATACCAACGAAAATTAATAGGGCAATACACATAAGTGTTGCAAGACCTGCGTTTACAAAGGTAGCACCTGTTCCAGCCAGGGCTATATAATCTGTTATAAGAATATCTGAATTAAATACAATCTTTTTTAACCCTAAAAATACATTATAAGGGCCATCTATTATAAAACCTAACACTACAAGAATAGAAAAGATAAAGATAAAGTCTTTGTATGCTTTATACAAGTTTTTCATAAAACCCTCCTTTTAAGTTATGGATTAAGAAATGTTTTTCATAAAAGTTCTCAACGAGTAATATTAAGGGACTATTATAATAATATTTCTTTTATTAATAAGTTATTATAAGTATCAAAAGTTTTACATTAATAATATTGATATTTATAAAACTATAAAGTAATGGATATAGGTTTATAATAAATATGTCTTAGTGAAGTAATTTTTTAGTAGCTTAAGATACATATTTTATTATTATAAATTTTATTACATCATAAACAAGTGTTTCAAGTCAATTATACCCTAAAATCGACGTTAAATCTATTTAGCTTTGAATTCTTTAATATTCTTACGTATTTTTAGGTTTTATTCACAAATTTGAGTTACTAGTATTAAAAAATTTAATTTATAAAATGTGAACTTTTTATAAAAATACTCTTTAAATACTTATGTTTTAGATATATAATTATTTCATTAAAGATTAGTGTCTTATATAAGGATTTTAAGGGGGAGTTTAAATGAAAGAAATACAGGAAGTAAAAGGCACTTCAAGGGAACATCTAAAGTTGGTCCCAGAAATAAAGGGAACTTTAAGAGATCATATGATTGAGGTTCCTAATATTATAAGGGAAGCTAGTGGAATAAAGGTCTTTGGGAAAAGACTTAAGTCTTTCTTATTTAGTACTGATGTAGCAATTATAAGAAATTCTAATGCAGATGCTATAATAGCAGTGTATCCATTTACGCCTCAACCAGTCATAACTCAGGCTTTAGTTATGGCAGCAGATGTGCCGGTATTTTGTGGGGTTGGAGGAGGAATAACTACAGGTAAAAGGGTAGTGAATCTTGCTCTAGATGCCGAGTTTAAAGGAGCATTAGGAGTAGTAGTTAATAATCCTACACCTAATGAGGTTATAGAAAAGGTTAGAAAAACCATAGATATCCCAATAATAGTTACTGTAGTTTCAGAGTATGAAGATATAAGAGCTAGGATTGAATCAGGAGCAACTATATTAAATGTTTCTGGAGGAAAGGATACTGCTAAGATAGTAAGAAAAATAAGAGAAATATATCCGAACTTTCCTATTATAGCTACTGGAGGTCCTACAAACCAAACTATTTTAGAAACTATTAATGCAGGGGCTAATGCCATAACCTATACGCCACCTTCAACAGCCGACATTCTAAATGATTTCATGATAACATATAGGGAGAGATATAAGCTAGATACAGATATAGATAAGGAGGATTAGAATGGCAGTAGGAGGAGACAATTGTACTTTATGTCCAGAATTTAAAAGTAACAAATGTGATGGTAAGGCTAATGATTGTATGTGTAGGAGATGCCCAAGAAGCCTTGGTAAATGTATAATTACTAAATATTGTAGTGAAACTGAATCTATATTAGATTTAGTTTAAGCTATTAAGTATTAATATAGTCTTTAACACATATATAATATGTACTATTTCTTTATAGCTATTATATATAAGTTATATTTTGGAAATTAAGTACGGAAAATTAAAAGCTAAATATGGGACTTAAAGTTTACTATTGAAACAATTTATAATTGTTAAGTTAATAGTATGAAACAATAATTTAATAGAATTAATATTACTTTTATTTAGACTCTATGATAGGCTTTGTTTAACCTATAATGGAGTCTATAATTTTAAAAGTTTAAATATTAAAAATAGAAGACTATATTTAAGGGGGCTATGTTTTATGAGAGAAGAAGTAAATATGAAACTGGGAGAACTTAAAAGCTATTTAAAGAACATTTATTATCTAAATCATGCTATGTCTTTGCTAGGATGGGACACAAGAGTTACTATGCCTAGAAAAGGTAATGATGAAAGAGGTGAGGTTCTAGGGTATTTATCTTTAGAGGGATATAAGTTAAGGACATCACCACAAATTAAAGGTTTTATTGATTTCTTTGAAAAAGAGAAGGACTTAGATGATGTAACTAAGGTTATAATAAAGAAAATAAAGAAGTCTTATGATAAAATGACTAAAATACCAGGAGAAAAAAACAAGGAGTGGGTTATATCAACATCTAAGTCAGAAGCAGCTTGGGAAGATGCAAAGGATAAAGGGGATTTTCATATATTTAAGCCTCATCTTCAGGAGATGATAAATATATCTAAAGAGTTTGCTGAGTATATAAAAGAAGATGATAAAAAGTCTAATTATGAGGTATTATTAGATGAATTTGAGCCAGGAAACACAATAGAATCATTAGATAATGTTTTTACAGATTTAAAAGAAGGTATATTAGATATTTTAAATAAGATAAAAAACTCTAACATTAATATAGATGATAGTATTCTAAAAGTATCTGTAAAGAAAGCAGATCAAGAAGCTTTTGTTACTCATGTATTAGAAAAGCTTGGATATGATTTTAAAGGAGGAAGGATGGATGAGAGTGTACATCCATTTACTCTTACAGTGGGATGTGGAGATGTTAGAATTACCACTAGATATATAGAGAATGCTTTTACTAATGCCTTTTTCTCATGTGTTCATGAAGGGGGACATGCTATATATGAGCAGGATATACCTAATACATTAAAGTATACTTATCTTGATACTGCTTCATCTATGGGAATTCATGAGTCACAATCAAGGTTTTATGAAAACATAATAGCAAGAAGTGAATCATTTTGGACATATTATTTTAAGGAAGTACAACAAAGATTTCCACATCTTAAGGATGTATCTTTAGATAATTTTTATAATGCTATAAACAAAGTAAAGCCATCACTTATAAGAGTAGATGCTGATGAATTAACTTATAGTCTTCATGTAATAATAAGATATGAGATTGAGAAAATGTTAATAGATGGGGATTTAAATGTAGAAGATTTGCCAAAGGTATGGAATGAAAAATATAAAGAATACCTAGGGATAGAACCTAAAGATGATAGAGAAGGCGTACTTCAAGATATGCACTGGTCAGGAAGAATATTTGGGTATTTCCCAAGTTATGCTCTTGGAAATCTTTATGGGGCTCAATTTTTAAATAAAATGCTTAAGGATATGCCAGATATGTATGAAAGAATAGAAGAGGGGGAGTTTAGTCATATTCATAAGTGGTTAAATGATAACATTCATGCTCATGGTAGTATTTATGAGCCTTCAGAACTTATAAAAGTTGTAACTGGAGAGGAATTAAATTCTAAATACTTCTTAAAATATCTAAGAGAAAAGTATTCTAAAGTATACAATATTAACCTATAGAATAAACTATTAATATAAAGAGTTCATTTAGCAAGTTTAGTATGTTTGGTATATTTAATTGAGAACATATAAAAAGCTTGTTATGTGAGCTCTTTTCTAGTTTAATGCGTAGAGTAGTCTTAGGGACGGTTAACATATATAAGGTTTTAAAGGCTTGAGTAAAATTTAAAATTTTATATATGATTAATGAGCATATTATTATAAATATTTCACAAAAAATAATAATTTAGAGACTGATTAATATTTTAGGGACGGTTAATAATTAATTAGTTTATATAAAATTATTATATTTAATATTGATTTGTATATAATCACCAGATTATTCATTTGGCATATTTTATAATATAACTAAGTGATAAAGGGTGGGTAACTTGGGATAACTTTAACATCAATACATTATATATATTTATTATTTATTATACTAATTATAGTGTTTATGATTAGAAAAAAGGATACAAGTTTATTATGCATTCTCGGAATTTTAATATTAGGGATTCTTGGAACTGGATCTTTCTACAAGTCTCTAATGGGGGTATTCAATTCACTAATATATGCAACAAAAGAGCTTATGCCAACAATATTTATAATCTCAATAATAACAGCTATGAGTGGAGTTCTTAAGGATACAAAAATAAATGAGGAATTAACAAGACCATTTAGTAAGATTATGAAGAATTATATTATTGCTTACTTTGGAATAGGCTTATTTATGATGATAATATCGTGGTTCTTTTGGCCATCACCATCCATAGCATTAATAGGAGCAATATTTTTACCAATAGCAGTAAAATCAGGGTTACCACCTATAGGAGTAGCAACAGCTATGACCATATTTGGATATGGTATAGCTTTATCTAGTGATTATATAATACAAGCAGCACCAAAACTTACATCAGATGCTGCAGGAATTGGAGTCTCAGAAGTTATGAGAGCTTCAGTACCTCTAGAAATAACTATGGGAGTGGTAACTGCAATATCAGCTTTCTATTTTTTAAGAAAAGATATTGAGAATGGGGTAATAAAAAATGTAGTAATTGATTTTAAGAATAGTGATGAAATAGAAGATAAAGTATATATTTCAAAAAAGTTAAGAAAAGTTCTGGCTATAATGATTATAATTTTATTTTCTATAGATATTGTTTTAATGACTTTATATAACCTACAAGGTGGAGATGCTACAGCTTTAATAGGTGGGACAGCTCTTATGATATTAGCGCTAATAGCTTCAATAGCTTATAGGGGTAAAGTTTGGGAAAAGGTTACATCTAATATAGTAGATGGATTAATGTTTGGATTCAAGATTTTTGGTATCATAATTCCTGTAGCGGCTTTCTTTTATATGGGAGACTCTGCTATTACTCAAATATTTGGTGAAGTTTTACCAAAGGGATCTAATGGTATAGTTAACGATCTAGGAGCATATTTAGCACATTTAGTTCCAATAAATAAGGCAGTATCCGCTATTACATTGACTGGAGTTGGAGCTATAACAGGATTAGATGGATCAGGATTTTCAGGCATACCTTTAGTTGGATCTATAGCAAGACTTTTTGCTGGAGATAATACTAGTTCTTTAGCAACATTAACGGCATTGGGGCAGATATCTGGAATATGGATAGGAGGGGGAACTATAATACCATGGGCTGTAATTCCAGCTGCAGCAATATGTGGACTAAGTCCATTTGAGGTTGCTAAGAGAAATCTAAAGCCTGTATTAATAGGATTAGGAGTAACAACATTAGTTGCAATATTAATACTTTAAATTTTAATTTGTGTATAAATGTTAACCGTCCCTAAGATTTAGAATCTTAGGGACGGTTAACATTTATACATATAAAGGAATAATAATTATAGATTAAGTCTAGAATCTATAATAAAAAAGATACGGAGGAGTATTATGCCTAGAATAGCAAGAATTAAGGATGAAAATGCTATATATCATATAATGATAAGGAGTATAAGTGAAGTCAATCTTTTTAGAGATGATGAGGATAAAATAGCATATATAAATATAGTTAATGAGTATAAAAAACTATATTTATTTAAAGTTTATGGATATTGTATAATGACAAATCATGCTCATTTTATAATAGACTGTTGTGGAGCTGATATATCTAAAATAATGCATTCTATAAATTTTAAATATGCTAGATATTTTAATAATAAACATAAGAGACATGGTCATTTATTCCAGGATAGGTTTAAGAGTAAAATAGTTAAAGATGAGAGATATCTATGTGCTCTTTCATTATATATACATAATAATCCTACAGACATAAAAAAGTATAAAAACTCTCCACAAAAATATAGATTTTCTAGTTTATATATATATTTAGGAAGTAAAAAAGATGAATTCAATTTAGTCGATGATAAGTTTATACTTAGTATATTCTCTAAGAACTTGAGGAAAGCTAGAAATAAATACAAGAATATTGTATGTACATGTATAGGGAAAGCTATAAATGATATAGATATTATTGATGAAATAACAGAATATAGAAGTCAACGATATATAATTAAAAGAGGTTACTCAGTAGATAATATAATAGAATTCATATGTAAGTCATTTAATGTAAGTAAAAATAGTATGTACTTAAAAAATGTAAAGGACATGGTATATATAAAATCCATGTTAGTCGTGTTTATGAGGAGCATCTGTGGAATGAAATGTTCAGATATATGTAAGGTTTTAGGCAATATAACTCAGAGTAGAGTATCTAAATTATCGAGTATAGGAATAAATTTAATAATGAGTGATGAAAAATATGACTTGATATTCCAAAAGTTTATAAAAGAAGATTTAAAAGTTAGTTAGGCTTTTTCAAAAAGTTTTAAATTATAAAAAATTATTTATATTAATTAAATAGGACAAGCTTATAAATATAGAATATAAGATTAAAAGAAGTTGAGAAATAAATTTATTTTAATCTTATATTTAATATAAATATGTTAACCGTCCCCAATTTTAAATCTATGAATAATTAAGATAGTTATAGGAACAATATAAATAAAGCTTAATTTTGGAGTGGATGTATATGAGTTATAATAATGATTATAAGAATATAGTAGGGCAACATTGCTATGGATACACACCTAAAACCTTAGTTAATTTATTGAGTAACGGACCTAACGGTGGAAGTTGTTATAATTGCACTCATTATATGAGAGGTAATGGAAACTGCTCTAAAAATTTATATGAACCTATGTTTAATATATTTAATAAGAATTAGTTATATAAAATTAGTTTTTAAAACCTTTATAATTTCTATATTTTTAAGAATTATAAGGGTTTTATTTCTATATGGGATGAGTAAATATATTTATTTCATTAGGCACATAATAAATTATAAATATATTTTAAGGAGTGTTTTTTATGAAATATAGAAATAAAAAAGAATTTAAAAAAGAAAACTATTTGGCTAATGGATCTAAAACACAAAATCAATGGGCTAAGAATAAGCTTAACACAAGTATGCAAGAGCCTGGCATTAATGAAAGTGGAATAGAAGCAAAGAAAAGAGGGTTCTAAGAATATATTAAATTTTTATATAACACTAGGTATGTAATAATCATACTTAGTGTTATTTTTCATATTTATTTTAAAAGTATTTTCAAATGTTAGATGCTTAGATAAGTTAGAATTTACTTAGAGGAGATTAGCTTTATGCTAAATATAGGATGATTGATACTACAAGAAAGTCTTATAGTTTAGTTCATTTTAATAAGGGATTAATATTAATAATAAAATTTAAGGTACAAGTATTTTATTACATTAAATTCAGGAATAAGATTATGTTAGTTATTTTTTTAAATTTATACATTAGTAATTATAATATAAAATAATGTTAACCGTCCCTAAGAAACTAAAGAGTGTATAATAAGTGATATACTTGATATTAAAGTAAAGAGAGGAGGAGTAAAATAGGTGCTTTTATAAAGAGTTTATTTATAGATGTAGTAAGTACTTATTTTATGAGTATTATGATAGAAGAATTAAGAAACTTAGAGGGAAAAACAGAAGAAGAATTTTTAAGAGACTATGACTCTAGCAAATATAGAAAACCATCGGTTACTGTGGATATGGTTATATTTAAGAAAGAAAATGCATATGATGATCAGGTGTGTAATAATTTTAAAGTACTTCTTATAAAGAGAGGTAATTTTCCTGATATAGGTAAGTGGGCATTTCCAGGTGGATTTATAGAGATGGAAGAGGACCTTGAAGAATCAGCAGCTAGAGAGCTAGAAGAAGAGACTGGATTAAGTGGTATATATTTACAACAATTAAGGACATTTGGAACTGTAGATAGAGATAAAAGAGATAGGGTCATAACTGTAGCTTATATGGCGATTATAGATGAGGATATGAAGGCAATAGCAGGAGATGATGCAGCAGAGGCTAAGTGGTTTGACTTAAATTTTGAAATAGATAAAGATATTCTTAATATAGAACTTTCAAATGAAGATGGATTAAAACTTACTCCACAACTAAAAATTATAAGTAAGTACTTTGGCAGAAGACAAGTATTAAGATTTTCAATAATAGATAGAGGTGGTATTGCAAGTGATCATAGTGAGATATTAGCATATGCATTAAATAAGCTAACAAATTCCTTGATTTGACAAATAAGTTGATGTATTATTATGGAAAAATTAAATAATATACAAATAATTTATATAATTATTAAATATAGTAGGCGCAAGAATAATATATAAATTATTAAAAATATTGAGAATATTCGAAATTGATGATAAAATTAAAGAGCATTAAAAAATATAAATATAATATGGATTGACCATAAGGTATGGAGGGTTGCTAATGCATAAGAAATTATTTATTCCAGGACCAGTAGAGGTAAGACCAGATGTTCTTGAAAAAATGTCAACACCTATGATAGGGCACAGAAGTAAGGATGCTTCAGCTCTTCAAAGAAGAATAAGCGACAATATGAGAAAGCTATTCTATACTAATAGCGAAATATTATTATCGACAACTTCAGGAAGTGGACTAATGGAAGGTGCTGTTCGTTCATGTACAGCTAAGAGAGCTGCTATATTTTCAGTAGGAGCTTTTGGTGATAGATGGTATGATATGGCTGTAAGTAATAATGTTCCAGCAGATTTATTTGAAGTTGAATGGGGAACTCCAACAACTCCAGAAATGGTGGACAAGGCTTTAGCTACAGGAAAGTATGATTTAATAACAGTAACCCATAATGAAACCTCAACAGGAATAATGAACCCAGTGGAAGAAATTGCTGAAGTTATGAAAAAGTATCCGGAAGTAGTTTGGTGCCTAGATACAGTAAGTTCGGCAGGTGGAAGTAAAATTGAAGTAGATAAGCTAGGAGTAGATATTTGTATAACTTCTACTCAAAAATCCCTTGGATTGCCTCCAGGAATGGCTATTTGTACATTCTCAGAAAAGGCATTGGAAAGAGCTAAAACAGTTGAACATAGAGGAATATATCTAGATTTATTAACTCTATACAAGTACATTCAAAAGAAGGATTATCAATATCCATCAACACCATCACTTTCACACATGTATGCATTAGATTATCAGCTAGATAGAATAGTTAATGTGGAAGGTATAGAAAATAGATTCCAAAGACATAAAGATATGGCTGAAGTTGTTAGAGCTTGGGCTAGAGAGCATTTTGAAGTATTCCCACAAGAACAATATTTATCTAATACCTTAACAAATATTAAAAATACAAAAGAAATAAGTATTTCTGATTTAAATAAGAAACTGGGAGAAAGAGGGTTCCAAATATCCAATGGATATGGAAAACTTAAGGATAAGACCTTTAGAATAGCACATATGGCTGATTGCCAAATGGAAGATATAAAAGAGCTTTTAGGGGTTTTAGATGAAATATTAGGATTTTAGTTATCTTATTTAAAATAGAGGAGACAAAATATAATAAATTTTTGTCTCCTTATTTTATCAAATAAATTGTTTTACAGTACTTAAGTATTATTTACGCTTAGAGATTGGAGGATAATAAATGATTAGAATATTAGTTACTGACGGAATGGAAAGTAGTGGAATAGATGAACTTAGAAAAAGTGGTTTTGAGGTTGTAGAGAAATTTTATAGCCCAGAAGAGCTTGGAGATGCATTAAAGGATTTCAACTGTGTTGTAGTAAGATCTGCAACAAAGGTTAGAGAACCTATAATAGATAAGGCTTTAGAGGGAGGAAATTTAAAGCTTATAATAAGAGGGGGAGTTGGAGTAGATAACATAGATGTTAAATATGCTGAGTCTAAAGGAATATCTGTGAGAAATACCCCAAATGCTTCTAGTGCTTCAGTTGCAGAACTTGCAATAGGTCATATGTTTGCCGCAGCTAGATTTATAGGAGTTGCAAATGCAACTATGAGAGAAGGAAAATGGGACAAAAAGAAATATGAAGGATTTGAGTTAGGCGGAAAAACTTTAGGACTTATAGGATTTGGAAGAATTGCTAAGGAAACTGCTAAAAGAGCGGAAGCATTAGGGATGAAGGTTATCTATACTAAAAGATCGGGAAAAGAAGCAGAATATGATAACTATGAGTATTGTGATAAGGAAGAATTATTAAAGAAATCAGATTTTATATCTCTTCATATTCCTTACGATAAAGTTAATGGACCTACTATAGGTGAAAAAGAGTTTGAACTTATGAAGGATGGTGTGTATTTAATAAACCTTGCAAGAGGAGGAATTGTATGCGAAAAAGCACTTCTTGATGCATTAAATAGCGGCAAAGTAAGAGGAGCAGGTATAGATGTATTTAAGGAAGAACCAACTAAGAATATGGATATTGTAAATCATCCAAGAGTATCTGTAACACCTCACATAGGAGGATCTACTATAGAAGCTCAAACAAGAATAGGTGAAGAAATAGTATTCATAATAAAAGAGACTTTTAAATAGGGACGGTTAACAACTTATAGGTAATTAAAAGGGACGGTTAACATTTTATAGGTTGATAATATTATTATATAGAAAGATATTATATAAAAAGTTGTTAACCGTCCCTAAATTAAGGAGGGAAATTCATGGCTATAGTTAGGCCTTTTAAAGCGGTTAGACCAAATGAGGAACTAGCAAGTAAGGTTGCAGCTCTTCCATATGATGTTATGAATAGTGAAGAAGCTAGAGATATGGTAAAAGATGACCCATATTCTTTTCTGCATGTGGATAAAGCAGAGGTAGATTTAGATCCTTCAATAGATTTATATGATAAAAAAGTTTATGAAAAGGCTAGAGATAATTTATATGGAATGATAGAAAGTGGGACATTAATAGAGGATAATAAGCCATGTCTATACATATATAGACAGATAATGGATGGCAGAATTCAAACTGGATTAGTTGTTTGTACATCTATAGATGATTATATAAATGATGTAATTAAAAAGCATGAATTTACAAGAGCTGATAAGGAGAAAGACAGAATAAATCATGTGGATTATTGTGATGCAAATACTGGTCCAATATTTTTAACTTATAGGAATAAGGACGACATAAATAGTACGGTGAAAAATTGGACACAAACTAATAAGCCAGTTTATGATTTTACTTCTGAAGATGGAATAAGCCATATAGTTTGGGTTATAGATGATGAGGAAACTGTAAAAAGACTTTGCTTTTTATTTGGAGAAGTAGATTATTTGTATATAGCAGATGGGCATCATAGAGCAGCTTCTGCTGTAAAAGTAGGGCTAAAAAGAAGAGAAGAAAATAAAAATTATGATGAAAAGGACGAATTTAACTATTTTCTATCAGTTATATTCCCAGATGATGATTTATATGTAATGGATTATAATAGAGTAGTTAAGGATTTAAATGGATATAGTGAAGACGAATTTATGGGAAAGGTAAAGGAAGCTTTCGATATTGAGGAATATAAGGGTGAAGGACAGTATAAGCCACAAGAAAAGCATAGCTTTGGAATGTTAATGGATGGAAAATGGTACAAGTTAGTAGTAAAACAAGGAATCTTTGATGAGAATGATCCTGTAGATAGACTAGATGTATCAATACTTCAAAAGAACTTACTTCATCCTATATTAGGAATAGAGGATCCAAGAACAGATAAGAGAATTGATTTTATAGGTGGAATAAGAGGACTTAAAGAGCTTGAAAGAAGATGCTCAAATGATATGAAGGTTGCATTCTCAATGTATGCAACAACAATAGATGATTTGATGGCTATAGCTGATGCTGGAAAGGTTATGCCTCCAAAATCTACTTGGTTTGAACCAAAACTTAGAAGTGGATTATTTATCCATAAGCTTAAATAATACAAATATATTAAAATCCCTTTTAGCTAAAATACTAAAAGGGATTTTTAGTTTAAGTAATATATTTTGATTCTATATAAATTAAATGTTAACCGTCCCTAATTAAGATCCTAGAGGGGATTAAATTTTATGAAATAAAAGGCTAATCCATTCATTGCTTTGTTTTTTAGAATCTAGAGCAAAGCTGTAGCTTTCTACTATAGTTTTAACCTCTTCATAACTCCACTCTACAAGACCGGAGACTAAAAGCATACCATTATTTTTTATATGATCCTTTATAAATGGCATAAATAGCTCAGTTTCTTCCCCACCTATATTTATTATAACTAAGTCATAAATTTTACCTGATAATAAAGACTTGTCTTCTATAGCATTTCCTACAACTATATCTATATTGTTAATAGAATTTAGACTAGAATTAAATTCTATCTCTTCTGTTACATCCCTTATATCAAGAGCAGTAACTTTATTAGCATTTACTATAGATGAAGCAATAGATAAGATACCAGAACCAGTTCCTATATCTAATACAGATTTTTCACTTAAGTCCATGTCTAGGATAAATCTTAAAAGATCTTGTGTGGTTTCATGTATACCTGTTCCAAAGGCACCTTGAGGAATAAAGTTTATTTTATTTTTATCATTACAATCATAGCTAGGATCAGCAAGTATGTATCCATTGTTCAAATCAATAGGTTCAAAGTCTACTTGAAAGTTTGAATCATCCATTTCTACTATTGAAAGAGATGATTCTTTAATGATATCTTGTAAAATTTTATAATTTTTATCTGCTTCCTCTTTACTATCACATATTACATTTATAGAAACCAATTCGTTAGAATTTTCTTCATAACCATATCCGTATTTTTCTTCAGTTACAGTAAAAGGAGTTTCATAATAAACATTATATATATCATGAATTTGAAGAGTTTCTATTATTTCATCTGCATTTGAATATTGACTATTAAAAGTTATTTTGAACATATTAAAACCTCCTTAACTAAAACATTGTACTCCTTAGAAATATTTTAATCAATAAAAAAATTTACTATATGTATAATAATGAATTCTTCCCTAATCATAAAAATTAATACCATAATATAGGGGATATAAGGTGAATAAATATAATATCATATATAAGTTTTTTTAAATATTATATAGTGTACAAAAATACTTTTACATATTGAGATATATTTATATAAAACTAAGGTGGATAATATGCTTCTAAGTGAGTTATACATATATTAAAAAATGTTAACCGTCCCTATTTTTAAAGAAATTTAAAGAAATATATTGATAATAATAGTTATGCAAAATGAGATTTAATTCACTTAGAACATTCATTTAAGTTAACTTTTAACTAGATAGGGAGATGGACTTTATAGTGATTATTTTCTTTATTAAGACGGTGAGATAATTACTTTAAAACCACCAATAAAATTCTATAAAAGACTTTAGTACCTAGAATAATATTTCTAGGTACTTTTTATGAACTTATACAACAATATATAGGCTGCTTCCTTTTTCTAATAATAAAAAAAGTATTAGGTATAGAAGATAGAGTATAAAAATAAGTTAACCGTCCCTACCTTACCAACAAGAAGATAATAATTATATCTAAGTTAATGAATTACATAATGTAAAGATGTTAACCGTCCCCAATTAGAATTTAATATTAGATTTGTTAAGGGAAGGTTTAGAGATTAATTAGAAATTAACATAATAACTTGAGATTTCATTAAGAAATGTAAGACATATGCCCTAAACTAAGGCAGTTACAGAGTTTTGGATAAAGGGTGAAACTAATATCTCTAATATCTATAACTTAACTCCTATATAATCCAGGGTTAACATGGCTACATTACAATTAGAACTAAAGTAGTGAAATATAAATTTTATAGTTATTTTACTTACCTTAATATTTTATTTAATAGTAAGTAAGAGCTATAGAACTTCTTATAAGTTTTTCTGAGCTTTAAATAAGGAAATGATATTTTATCTTTAAATAAAGTATTGTTACCTAATTGCTTACTTATAGTGATTAAATTTAAAGTTAAAAATAACTTTACTTAACTAGGATTATAAAAAGAAAATCTATATTATTTGGGAGGGTTTATTAATGAAAAAGAAATTTATTATGGGAATAGGGATAGCTTTAGCTACTATGTTTATTTTTAGTGGGTGTGGAAATAAAACTTCGGCTTCAACAAACAAAGCTAAAAAAGATTTAGTAGTGTATACACCTTTAGAAGAAGATCAGGTTAATGAATATTTACAAGGTTATAAGAAGATGCATCCAGAAATTGATGTAAAAATAGTAAGAGACTCTACAGGAGTTATAACGTCAAAGCTTATAGCAGAGAAGGATAATCCAAAGGCAGATTTAGTATGGGGGCTAGCAGCTACAAGTCTTTTAACTTTAGATAATAAAAATATGTTAGAGCCTTATGCTCCAAAAGGAGTAGAGAATATACAAGATAAATTTAAAGATAAGGGAGATACCCCTAAATGGGTAGGAATAGATGTTTTTGAGGCTGGAATAACTGTAAACAAAGAGGAGTTAAAAAGAAAAAACATACCTGTACCTAATAGTTTTGAAGAACTTACAAGACCTGAATATAAAGGATTAATAACTATGCCAAATCCTGCATCATCAGGAACTGGGTATTTAACAGTAGCTGGAATGTTGCAAGTTTTTGGAGAGGAAAAAGGATGGAGCTATTTAGATAAACTTCACGAAAATATAGCAAACTATACTCATTCAGGATCAAAACCAGCAGTGCTATCTGCTAAGGGAGAGTATCCAATAGGAATATCTCTAGCTTATAGGGGGATAAAAGAGAAAACTAAGGGATCACCAGTAGAAGTTATATTCCCTAAAGAGGGATTACCCTGGGATCTTGAGGCAAATGCTTTAATAAAGAAATCAGATATAAAAAGTGAGGCAAAAGAATTTTTAGATTGGGCAATATCAGATGACATAATGAAGGTATACCAAAAGAATTATCCTATAGTTTCTATAAAAGGAGACTTTAGTTTACCTAATGAATACCCAAAGGATGCCTTAGATAAACTAGTTAAGAATGATTTTGTAAAATCAGCTAAGGATAGGGAAGGGACCTTAGATAAATGGACTAAAAAATATGATTCAAAGAGCGAACCTAAGAAATGATAACTTTAGTCAAGAAGAACTTTATATGGTTACTATGTCAGCTCTTAATTTTAATTTGTATATAAAGAGATAATTTATATAGAAGGAGATATATGGATGATAGACAGTGAGTATCTAAAAATTCAGGAATTAAGCAAAACCTTTGGAAGATTCAATGCCTTAAATAATATAAGTTTTACTGTAAAAGAAGGGGAGTTTCTTTGTCTTCTAGGACCATCTGGATGTGGGAAGACAACCCTTCTTAGGGTACTAGCAGGACTTGAAAGCTGTGAAAAAGGAAGGATCTATTTAAAGGGAAGGGATATAACCAGTGAGCCTACAAGAAAGAGAGGTTTAGGTATAGTGTTTCAATCTTATGCATTATTTCCTAATATGACTGCTTTTGAAAATATATCTATTGGGCTTAAAGAAAAGAAAATAGACAAGCTATCAATTAATAATAGAGTTAAAGAAGTTTTAGATCTTGTGGAGTTAGAAAATTGTAAGGAGAAATATCCAAAAGAAATGTCAGGAGGGCAACAACAAAGAGTAGCTCTTGCTAGGGCTTTAGCCTTATCACCAGATTTCTTGCTACTAGATGAGCCATTATCAGCTTTAGACGCAAAGGTAAGGGCTAAACTTAGGTATGAGATAAAAGAGTTACAACAAAAGCTAGGTATAACAACTATAATGGTAACTCATGATCAAGAGGAAGCTTTATCTATGGCGGATAGGATAGTAGTTATGAATAACTCTAAAATAGAGCAGATAGGCACTCCTTTGGATATATACAAAAATCCTTGCAATAACTTTGTAGCAGACTTCATAGGAGTTACTAATTTTATAGAAAATGAAAATATATTTGGGTCTTATGGCTCCATAAGACCAGAGGATTTTTTAATAACTAGAGAAAACATAAAGAACTCAAGACCCTCTATAATAAAGTCCATGGAGTTTAGAGGAGGATTCTATAGGATATTTGTAAATCTTTTAAGCACTAATGATATAAGTAAAGAAATTATAGCAGATATACCTTGGTATGATTGTGATTCATTGAATCTAAGAGATGGGGATAAAATTTATTTATCTATAAGGCAAAATAAAAAGGAAGTATATGTTGATGATAAAATACTGGGATGTGTGTAGTGATATGAGAAGTAATTTTATGAGGTTTTTTTCTAAAGATAAGTTACTAAAATACATGATGATTTACTCTATGGTTATATTTCTAATGGTAGTAATGGTTCTACCCCTTGTAACATTATTTACAACAGCCTTTAAAAATCAGGCTGACGAATATGTAGGAATTCAAAATATACTCTCATATTTAAGCTCTGAAGCAACAAAGTATTCTTTAAAGAACACCATTAGTGTTTCTCTATGGACAACTGTAATAACAGTAATATTAGCCTTTTTATATGCTTACGGATTGACTAGAACTAATATAAAGGCAAAAGGAATATTTAAGTATATAGCCCTATTACCTTTATTTGCTCCAACTATGTTATATGGAATAGCCCTGATATATTTATTTGGAAACAAAGGCCTGGTAACTATGTACTTAGGGATAGACATAGGATTATATGGGTTTAAGGGAATAGTGATCTCAGAGATTTTATATGCATTTCCCCAAGTATTTTTAATATTATATATATCTTTAAAGACTGTTGACTTTAGACTCTATGAGGCAGCAGAAACTTTAGGTGTATCAAATATTAAGAAGTTTTTCTATATAACTCTTCCAAATATAAAATATTCAATAATAAGTTCTGCTTTTGTTAGTTTCACCCTAAGCTTTACAGACTTTGGTGCTCCAAAAGTTGTAGGAGGTAGCTACAATGTTTTAGCCACTGATATATTTAAACAGGTAGTAGGACAACAAAATATAAATATGGGAGCAGTGGTTGGAATTATACTTTTAATCCCAGCATTATTATACTTTGTTGTAGATAGATTCAGTGAAAATAAGAGAAAAGATGGAGCTGTTAATGCTAAATCTGTAGATTATAAAATAAGGAACAATAGGTTAAGAGACAGGTCTATGACTTTATATTGTAGTCTTATAAGTTTATTCTTTCTAGCACTTATATTTATGATAGTATATGTATCTTTGGTTAAAATTTGGCCCTATGACTTAAGTATAACCTTTAGTAATTACACCTTTAATAACTCTACAGGAGATGGCTTAACTGCCTATACAAATAGTCTTAAAATGTCACTGATAACAGCGTTTATAGGAACAATAATAAGTTTTTCTAATGCTTATATTATAGAAAAGTTTAAAGAGCTTAAGCTACTTAGAACCGTAGGGTATTTAATATCTATAGTACCTTTAGCAGTACCTGGTCTAGTTATAGGACTTTCTTATATATTTTTCTTTAACTCACCTAATAATCCTTTTAACTCTATATACGGAACAATGGCTATATTAGTATTAGCCAATGTATTTCATTTTTACTCAGTACCATTTATAACATCTATGACAGCTATGAAAAAGCTAGATAAAGAATTTGAAGATGTTTCAGAATCTTTAAGCCTACAATTTTATAAAACATTATTTAAAGTAACTATACCAATGTCTATAACAGCTCTTTTAGAAATATTTATGTATTATTTCACAAATTCAATGGTGACTATATCAGCTCTAGTTTTCCTGTATTCTCCAGAACTTAAGTTAGCTACTATATCAATGATAAATTTAGATGATGCAGGAAATACATCCTCATCAGCAGCTTTAGGAGTTCTTATTATAATAACCAATATAATAGTTCGTTGCTTATATGAGATTTTAAGTAAGAAATTAGTTAATGAGAGAACTAATAAGAAGGAAACACAGGTTTTAATAAAAACTGTGGAAGCATAGGGAGGTATAAATATGAAACTTAATAATATAAAAGGGGTATTTTTAGATTGGGCAGGTACCACAGTAGACTATGGATGCTTTGCTCCCATTCAATGTTTTATGAAGGTATTTAAGGATGAGGGAATAGATGTTTTTGTAGAAGAAGCTAGACAACCTATGGGTCTTAAGAAGAGAGACCACATAATAGAAATGCTAAAAATAGATAGGATAAATAACCTATGGAATAAACATTTTGGTAGGCAGTGGAATGAGGATGATATAAATAGGATGTATAAGAGATTTGAGGAAGATATTTTATTAATACTTCATAACTATGCTGAACCTATAAAAGGAGCAATAGAACTTACTAATATATTAAGAGAAAATAATATAGCCATAGGTTCTACATCAGGGTATACAAAGTCTATGATGGATATAGTAGCTAGTAATGCTAAAGATAAAGGGTACTACCCTGATTATATAGTAGCTGCCGATGAAGTTAAGGCGGGAAGGCCTTACCCCTACATGATATATAAAAATGCAGAAAACTTATCAATATATCCATTAAATAAATGTGTAAAGATAGGAGATACCATAAGTGATATAAAGGAAGGGGTAAATGGAGGGTTAATTACTATAGGAATAATAAAGGGAGGATCTGAGCTGGGTCTTAGAGAAGAGGAGGTAAAGTCCCTAAGTAAAGAGGATCTTACAAGAAGAATGGATATAGTAAGAGATAAATTTTTAAAAGCTGGAGCTAGTTATGTGGCAGATTCCTTAGAAGATGTAAAAGATATTTTATATAATATAGATAAGATACTGGGTATTAGCACTACAGAGGAAAGGAAATTACTATTTACTCCAGGTCCATTAAGCACATCAGAAGGGGTTAAAAAGGTAATGGATTATGACTATTGTACCTGGGATGATGAGTATAAAAATTTAACTGAAAAAATAAGAGCTTCAATTGTTAACATAGCAACTAAAAATACAAAAGAATATACAACTGTTCTTCTTCAGGGAAGTGGTACCTATTCAGTAGAAGGGACTTTATCTACAGTTGTTCCTAAGGGTAAAACTTTATTAATATGTAGCAATGGAGCTTATGGGGAAAGAATGATAGAAATTTGTGAAGCTGAAAGTATTGCTTATATAGCATATAAGGAAGAATATAAAAATCCATTAAGTATAGAGACGATAAGTGAAATAATAGATAAAAATAAAGATATATATGCCTTAGCAATGATTCACTGTGAAACAACTACAGGAATGTTGAACCCTGTAAAAGAGGTAGGAGAAATCACAAAGAAGCATAATATTTTATTTATAGTGGATGCAATGAGTAGTTTTGGTGGAATACCTATGGATATAAGTGATTTTAATATTGATTTTTTAATAAGCTCTTCTAATAAGTGTATTGAGGGAGTACCAGGATTCGGATTTATAGTATGTAAAAGGAGTGAAATTGAAAGGTGTAAAAATAATAAGAGAACACTATCCTTAGATATATATGATCAATGGAGAGTCATGGAAGATACCAAGGGAAAGTGGAGGTTTACATCACCTACACACGTTGTTACAGCTTTTTATAAGGCATTAAAGGAACTTGAGGATGAAGGTGGTGTAGAGGAGAGATATAAAAGATATAGTAAAAATCAAAAGCTTTTAGCTGAAAGCCTTAAGGAGATAGGCATAAATTCAATAATAGATAAAACTGTACAATCCCCTATAATAACAACCTTCATATATCCTAATAATATAAACTTATCCTTTAATGAGTTTTACAAAAAGCTTAAAGAAAGAGGATTCATAATATACCCTGGAAAGCTTACAAAAGAAAACACCTTTAGAGTGGGAAATATAGGAAAAATATATGAATGGGACATAAGAAATCTTAGCCTATGTATAAAAGAAATCCTGAGCTAATATTGGGGACGGTTAACAACTTTTATGAATAAATAAAGTAACTATAAAGAAATAATTAGGGACGGTTAACATTTTTTATATGAGTAAAATAAGATACAGGTATTTTAATGGGGACGGTTAACAACTTATTTCTAAAGAAAACCAAACTTTAGAGAAGTATTTTATTTAAAATAAATTTTGAGTGGTTTATTATATGAAAGTAATAATTACTATATCTAACATTTAAGATGAGGACTACCAATGATATAAAGAGTATAAATCGGGTAGGGATAAGTCATAGATTAAAATACATAAGAGAAATAATATAAGTTTAAAAATTAGTTAGGGACGGTTAATATTTTTAATTTATAGAAAAAAATTAAGTAGTATGATAAAGATAAAAAAATTTAAACTTTATCATACTACTTTTTTATTAAATACTAGCTTTTAATGAATTATTTTTCATATAAAAACTTATAGAGTCATATAAAACTTTTAATAAAGCAGGAATTAGAACTCCTGCAATAGTATATAAAACCCACCAATTATCATAACCAGATATTATAGGATATTCTGAAAGCATATTAATAGGATGTGAGTAAATTAATATATTAATATAGCTTACAAATTTAAAAGATAAAAAGTGAAGAGCCATTATAATAACAGAGTTTTTACCTATATATTCTAGTGAAGACATTGCTTTATAGTTTTTTCTGCATAAAAACTTTGCTATATATAAATTACAGTAAACTCCAGTACAAGGTAGTAGAATAAGATAAATAGGGTTAGTAAAGGTGTAACTAGAAATATCTATAAATATATCCTTAGTTAAATACATTATTATTAAGCAAACTATAAAACCATATATATTCATTGGAATTTTATCCTCATATTTTTTATATAAGTATCCTATATAGTAACACATAAGCATAAGTAAAGTTCTGGTATCAACTATGGCTAGGATAGGATTTACTAAACGAATATTATAACCTCTTAATATAACTTCTAGATTAAAACCCTTCTTGAACAATAGGAACGAACTTAAATAAATACCTAAGATTACTAAATGCTTTAAATTATCATTTTTAACATTTAGTTTTTTTAAGATTAAACTTATCAATAAAAATAATATATTTACGAAGAAAAGAGATTTTAAAAACCAGAATGCACCAAGCATCATATCATCAGTATAACTAAAAGAAAGTAATGTTTTTAACAATACTAAAAATTGTTTTAATTCAGTTATAGGAACTACTTGATCAGATGTGTATACATTAATGTTAATTAATAAGTTTCTGATAAGTACGAAAAAAAGTTCATATAATACAAAGGTTAAATATAAGGACTTAAATCTTCTTTTTACAAAGTCTAAAGGCCTGTCTAAGTATTTATCTTTAAAAAAGTATCCTGATATGAAAAAGAATAATGGCATATGATAGGAATAAATTATGGATGTAAAAGGAGAACTAGCATGTCCCATAACCACTGCTATGATCCCAAGAGCTTTTAATAAATTCATATACTTACTTTGATTATTACATTGACTACTATCCTTCAAGAAAACCACTCCTTAAATTAAGAAAATAATATTAGAAAAATTATCCTATAAAATTTTACTTTATACTATAAGATAATTCAATATAGTTAACATACTTTTAAAGAGAAGCAGAAAGGGTATATAAATAACTTAGAAATGTTAACCGTCCCTAAAAAATTAATAGGATTAGGGGATTAGGGGATTAGGGGATTAAAATAGGTTAAATGTCTCTGAGAATGAAAATTGATAAAGGCTTAAAATATGTTAACTGTCCCTAAGGTAATAAGATCAATAAAAGATTAAGGTCTAAAATATGTTAACCGTCCCCAAAGTGTATTGATACATTTTAAAGTGTAGGGGTACATTTTGAGATTAAAACATCTCAAGGTAATATATGGATAAAATGAAACTTAGGGGGTTATATAAAAATGGTGGATTTTAATAAAAAATTAGGAGAAAAGCTTCAGGGTGGAGTAATAATGGATGTAGTAAATAAGGAACAAGCAATTATTGCTGAAAAGGCAGGAGCCTCTGCAGTTATGGCACTTGAAAGAGTTCCATCTGATATTAGAAAAGAGGGGGGAGTGGCTAGAATGTCTGACCCAAAACTTATAAGAGAAATAAAAGAATCAGTTTCTATACCTGTAATGGCAAAGGTTAGGATTGGGCATTTTGTAGAAGCTCAAATATTAGAGTCCTTAGGAATAGATTATGTGGATGAGAGCGAAGTATTAACGCCAGCAGATAAATCTTTTCATATAAATAAAAAAACTTTCAATATACCTTTTGTATGTGGAGCTAAGAATTTAGGAGAGGCATTAAGGAGAATAGGAGAGGGAGCTTCTATGATAAGAACAAAAGGAGAGGCTGGGACAGGTAACATTGTAGAGGCTGTAACCCATATGAGACAAATGTCAGAAGATATTAGTAAAGTTGTCCATGCAAAAGAAGAGGAGCTTATGACCATAACTAGGGATATGAGGGCACCCTATGACTTAATTTGCTATGTCCATATTAATAAAAAGCTTCCAGTAGTTAATTTTGCTGCAGGGGGAGTAGCCACACCAGCAGATGCAGCTCTTATGATGCAGTTAGGTTGCAATGGTGTCTTTGTAGGATCAGGAATATTTAAATCTGAAAATCCTGAAAAGAGAGCAATAGCAATAGTAGAGGCAGTTAAGAATTATAATAATCCAAAGATAATAGCAGAACTCTCAGAGGATTTAGGAACAGCTATTTTAGGCGACACAATAGAAAGCTTGGAAAGTAGGTATTCAGAAAGAGGATGGTAATACTTATTAAGTATATAGATTAACCTAAAAGCTTATATTTATTATTTTATAAGTCATAATTTAAACTGTTATGCTACTTAAGCTTTAAAGCAGTGAAAATTTGTGTTTTTAAATCATAAAATTTTAAAATCAAAAAGATAGAAGCTACTGTCTTAAAGAGTTTTAATTAATTAGCACAAGAAATTAATTAAATTTAAATTAAATCAAGCATAACCTTAAGATAAGCGAGAAGTAGTTAATGGATTAAGGGAATGTTAGATTAATAAAACTATTACTAAAATAGTAAAACTATATAAATATAATAAGCTTATGTTAAAGAAATGAAATTACATTAGAATACCTCCTAATTTTTAATTAATTATGAAAGTAGTAAAAGATTATATTGAGTTAGCAAGCAAATAGAATAAAACATATAATAATATTATATGTAAAAATTAAGCATTAAAGTATTAGCTTTACAATACGATATTAATTGATATAGGAAAATTTAGAGATTGGGGGGTTTTTAATGAATCAATCTGTACCAGTAATATTGCTAGGAATAGCAATTTATTCTTTTATTCTTTTTGTAGCTCATGAGTTTTTTAGAAGAAATTTAAAGGCTGCAACAGTATTTTTCTTTTTAACTCTATTATCATTTCCTCTATGGTTTGGAAATATAGATGGACTGTTTATGTGGGGAAAAACTATATTAGTACTAGTTCCCTTATGTTTTGTAAACATTGTTCGCTTAAATAATAGAGTAGGTTATGAGGGTATACCAAGTCTTCAAAAGATATGGCCAGTAGCCATTGTATATGTAGCATTAAATGCTAATATAATAGAAGCTTCTATAACAGATTTAAGTGTAGGGAGTTGGTTTAACTTCCTTGCAGGTATCATTCTATGCTTAACTATTCCACTTCCAAAGAATGCTTGGAAAATTGATAAAAAAGATAAATATGCTGATATGGTAGCGGAGTTACCACTTATGTGGAGTTTACTTTATACAACATGGAATGCATGTTTTTTATATGCAGAAAGACCACATATGTTTGCTACTACCTTATGTATACTAATAGCACCTTTAGCTTGTGTTTTCTTTAATAAGAGACCAGATTTATGGTTTAGTGCTAGATCTTATACTTTAGGTTTTCATTTATTTATAAGAGCTATAGCAGGGGATATATTTACTCCTCTTATGGATAGTTCAAAATGGTATAATAGTAAAGTTGTTCTTTACTGGGGCATATTAAATCTTATATTACATGTAGCATACACTGCATGGTATTTTACTAAAGGGAAAAAAGCAACTAAAATTTCCCAAGGGATATAGGTAATAAGGTTTATTTTAAGTTAATTGCAATAATAAGCTTTAATATAAATACTTAATGAAGTTTTCTATTATATTATTATAAAGAAAAGGCTACCTTAAGCTGTATTATGCTTTTAAGGTAGCCTTATATTTTAAAGTATTTAGAAGAACATAATTATTACTTAAAATAGGATTAAACTTCATAAAGCCTATACTAATATAATTAATTCTTCTTAATTAGATATTTAAGTTTTCCTTTAAAAGTTATAGGGTTTTAATATAAGTCCTTAATCTATCCATTAAAAATATCATTGACTTGCCTTGCTTTAGCCATATGGATAAAGTAACCTTAAAACTTAAAACCCCATAAATAGGCCTTTCAAATAATTACTTAACTTATTATTCAACAATAGCCTTAATTTATTATTTTTTAAGAAATGTATGAAGTAAATTTTAAAGTTAATTTATACACCTTGATGAATCAAGATAAATCAATAAAACTTTAATGAATAAGTTAAAAATTATTATTAAATCCCTATACAATAGAGATTAAGATTACATTTCCTTAAGCATAGCTTTTAATATGTTAGTAGAGTTTTCAACAGCTATATACTTAAATTTCTCGAAGTCCATGTGAGCTCCAGTATTTGCATTATCAGATATAGAACGTATCACAACAAATGGTATATTATTTAAGTAACATACGTGAGCTATACTTCCACCTTCCATTTCACAAGCAAGAGCATTGAACATTTCCTTTAGCCATCTTATTTTTTCTACATCTGCTACGAATTGATCACCAGTAGCAATTCTTCCTATAAAGCTTTTGTGATTAGTATTTTTCTCACAGGCATTTTTTGCTAAGGAGATTAAGTCTTCAGAACATTTAAAATCAAATGTATCAAGTCTTGGTATTTGACCATGCTTATCACCAAAAGCTGTAGCATCCATGTCATGTTGTATTAAATCACTTGCTATAACTAAATCCCCAGGAACGATATCTTCTCCAATACCTCCTGCAATACCTACATTAATTACATTAGTTACATTATATTCAGATACAAGTATTTGAGCACATACCGCAGCATTAACTTTACCTATACCACAAACAACACAAACTACCTTTTTACCATATATCTCTCCAACATTAAATTCCATATTAGCTTTCTTATAAGTTTCTTTATTATCCATCTCTTTAAGAAGAAGTTCAAGCTCCTCGCTCATAGCAGATATTATTCCTAAAATCATTAATTATTCCTCCATTTATATAATTTAATGCAATAAGCATTATATTTAGCATATTGTGATACAGATAGAGTTCATAAATATAAAATTAACTTATACATGGTATTTATTCATTGATAAATCAGCTTTTTAAGGAATGTATAAGTTGAAAATTGACATAGTAACCCTATATAGATATCCACAGTGAAATCTATATTTATTCAAAAGTTTTCTTCATAACCATTTTAAAAGTTGATAAAGAAAACTTAAGGAATAATCCAATGTATCATTGTGGATAGCTATATCAATGTTACACTTAACTTAAAATTATTATAATCTATATCTTAGAACAAATATAATCCATAAATATAAATTATAATACTAAAGTATGAATTTTTTTACAATGATATATTAGAAAAACTTCATAGAAGTTTTTTCTTAAAATAACTTATAGTATATTATATCAAAGATATATAACTTCTAAAACAAAATAACTTTAAACTAAATCAGTGTGTTAGCTTATTTATATAATTGAAATTATTAGATTTTTTTATATAGAGTTTATAAATTAAAATATTTTTAATTTATAGTCCTTAGAAAGATGTATGAAATCCACAATTTCAAGAAATTAAGGTATGGATAAATCAAATCAAAAGATTAAAATCATACAGTTATAAAATATGGATTAACTACCTATTAAAAGTTAATAATAGATTTAGACAAATTTCTTGAGTAGTATTTAGTAAATGTATTATAATAGCACTAAAACATAAAAACTCAAAAGGGGAGAACTTTAATGGAGCAAAATCAGTTTACTAGAACGGCACTTTTAATAGGAGAAGAAGCAGTAGAATATCTAAAGACAAAAAAAGTAGTGGTTTTTGGTGTTGGAGGAGTAGGAAGTTTTACTGTGGAAGCATTAACAAGAAGTGGTGTAGGAACTATAGTTTTAGTTGATAGCGACACAGTATGTGTTACAAATATAAATAGGCAGATTCATGCTATTCATAATAGTGTTGATAAGGTTAAGGTTCAGCTTATGAAGGAGAGAGTATTAAGTATTAATCCAAATTGTAATGTTATAACTCATGAAACCTTCGTAAATGCTGGTAATATAGAAGACATAATAACAGAAGATGTAGACTATGTAGTTGATGCCATAGATACTATATCATCTAAAATAGATTTAGCTATATGGTGTGAGAAGCATAATGTTCCCCTTATAAGTTCAATGGGAACAGGAAATAAGTTAGATCCAACTCAATTTAAGGTTACTGATGTATATAAAACAAAGGTATGTCCTTTAGCTAAGGTTATGAGATATGAACTTAAAAGAAGAGGAGTAAAGAAATTAAAGGTGGTTTATTCAGAAGAAATGCCAAGAAAACCATATTCTCCTCAGAATACTTCTAAAAAGGAAGATGCAGATTTAGCAGAACTTAAGCGTACTTCTAAAAGACAAACTCCAGGAAGCATATCCTTTGTTCCTCCAGTAGCGGGAATGATATTAGCTGCTGAAGTAGTTAGGGATTTAATAAAGGATTATTTATAAGATTTAATAGGTAAAGTATATTATAAGTAAAATTTATGCTTTTAAATAAAATGGTGAAAAGTTAAATTATATAAAATGCACCCTATATAGTAGACATGATAAAAAAGTCTATTCTATAGGGTTTTTATATTGAACTTTAATTCAGTTATATAGTTAAAAATTAATGTGATTTTTAATATTAAAACCATAGGATTTTAAGTTTTAATATTAATTTATACATCTGACTAAATCAATACAAGTTAATGATATTTTTAATGGATAAGTTAAGGGCTTATATTAAAACCTTATAGATGAGATAAGTATAGATATAGTTAAAGTGTCAAAGGTTACATAACAAAATTTAAGTGACACAGCAAAGAGTACAGGAGCTAATTGAAAAATTAATAAAGAATCAAATGAACTTATATTTATTAGTTATATATAAGTTCTAATATTAAAACTGCATTAGCTTCAGTTGAAACTTATTGAGTTATCAATAAGTGAAATGTAAAGTTCTTAATTCAATATATATAGATTACGAAACAAAAGAACTCAGGGAACTTGTCCCTTTGAGTTCTTTTGTTTTAAATTACTTATAACTATTATTGAAATAAGTAAATAGTAGTGGGTTCATAAAATTACATGAGTTAATTTTTAAAATGAACATTTAGAGTAATCATTAATAAAGCAAAGATTTATGAACTTATATGAGCTAATTCTTCTATTACTATATGAATATCTTCATGAACTTTAGTTATTTTATCAATACATTTATTTTTAGGTAAATTATAAGAACTGTGAAGTAATGTCTTAAGTTCTTCAGCACCTAATAAATATCTAAAATCTTGTTTATCATTATAAGCATGTCTTATGTTTCTTATAGCATTGGTTTCAATTATAGTACAGTTTGCACTATCTTCCTTATTATTTATAGCGTTTAAAAAGTTTTTAATATCATTATAACCTTCACAAAGCTTTGGGTTTATATATGCTGTAACTGTAAAAGGATCATCTTTAGCATTTGTATCTGTTTTATATATAAAATTAAATTTTACCAGTTCTTTTTCTAGTCTTTCTTTTAAGTCTTTACTACTTATTATTCTTCTATTTTCCATGTTACTTCAGCTCCTCTCTAACTTTCTAATACTATTATTTGAATTTATGAAGTTATAAATACTAGAGGAATTTTTGAAAAAGCCTATGTATATAGAAAGAATTGAAATTTTAAATATTTAAAAAGATTTTTATTATATAAGGAAATATTAAAGATTAACTCATAGTTTTACTAGGAATATTTATATCTTTAAAGTCAAATAATTTTTATAAGAGAAATAAGCTTATATAAAAGATTTTGTGGTAAAATATAGAATAATAGTTATTTGATAAAAATGAAGTTTCATAATAAAATTTTGTTGGATAATTTTAATAATCATATATAATAAATAGAAAAGTTTAAAATATATATTCAATAAAAATTGTGTATTTAAATCGTAATGACAATCATTAGAATTTATTTTTATTTTAAGCTTATAATTGTAGTTTTTAATTAGAACTTTATATATGATAAACTTCTATATAGATTTTTATTAAATAGTATAACTAGATTATAAGTAGAGTATAAGAGGAGGAATATAATATGAAATACTTATTTTTGCAATATCCTAAATGTAGTACTTGTGTAAAGGCTAGAAAGTGGCTTGAAGAGAATAATGTGGAATTTGATAATAGACATATGGTTGAAGAGAATCCATCCTACGAGGAGTTAAAACTTTGGATAGAGAGAAGCAATCTTCCAGTTAAAAAGTTTTTTAATACAAGTGGAAAACTATATAAGGAAATGAATTTAAAAGATAAGGTTAAAACAGAAAGTGATGAAGACCTAATAAAAATATTAGCTACTAATGGAATGTTAGTTAAGAGACCTTTAATTATAGGAGAAGATAAAGTATTAGTAGGATTTAAAGAGGACACTTATAAAGAGGAACTTTTATAATCATGGATAAAGAAATCTTAGGTAAGGATTTTTTTAGAAGAGATGCTAGAATAGTAGCTAAGGATTTATTAGGTAAAGTTTTAGTAAGAAATTATAATGGAAATATTTTAAAAGGAAAAATAGTTGAAACAGAAGCCTATATAGGAAGAATAGACAAGGCTTCCCACGCTTATGGGGGAAGAAAAACAAATAGAACTATTACCTTGTATTCAGAGGCTGGAACTTCATATGTATATTCTATTTATGGAATGTATTATTGTTTTAATACCATAACTGGAGAGGAAGGCGAAGCAGAAGGAGTTCTTATAAGAGCTCTAGAGCCTTTAGAAGGCTTAGACACTATAAGTATAAATAGGTTTAAACGTCCTTTTAAAGAACTTAGTAAAAAGCAAGTTCTTAATCTTACATCAGGACCAGGTAAATTATGCATAGCCTTTAACATAGATAAAGACATAAATAAGGCATCATTATTTACTGAAGATATACATATATGTAATGGTGATAATAAGGAGTTTGAAGTAGTAGAAAGTAAGAGAATAGGGATAGATTATGCAGAAGAAGCAAAGGATTTCTTATGGAGATATTATATAAAAGGAAATGATTTTGTTTCTAAAAAATAACTTAACCTATTATGCTAGTTAAGTCTTAAGGTAGTGAAGAGTTATGATTATAAAGCGCTATAGGGTTTTAAGTTTTAAACTTAATTTATAAAGAGAGTAATTACTTTAAATAAAAAGGATTTAATACTAATTTAATTTTAGATTAGTATTAAATCCTTTTATTTTATCAATAACACTGTTAAAATCCATAGTAAAAATAAATTATAATTACTACAATAAATAAAAATTTAATAATGAGAAAATCATTAGATTACCTTAAGAATAAGGCGAATTAATTTAAAGAATTGAGAATTAATTATATTTCTAATATATCTTTTTCTTCTTTTAATGATGTGGTATTCAAAAATATAAGTTTTCGTTTTTCATTGGTGAATAAAATATCTATAGTATTATCATGTATATCAATTGAATCGATAGATTCAAAATTCCAGAACCTATAACCATAGGTGATTCCAGATTTAGTAAAAACAATTTTATTTGGTATATATAAAAGAAAGGCAATAATCATAGTTATAAAAAGTAGTCTATCTAAGATATCAGTCAATAAAAAGTCTAAGGTAAGTAAAATATTATATAGATCAATAAAGGAAGTAATTAGAAGTAAAAAGCTTATAAATTTTATAATTACGTGAAATTTAACTTTTACTTTAAAGGATTGAATAATATTATAATTATTATTTTCATAGTACTCTTTAATAAAAAATATAAGTAAACTGATAGATAAAAAGTCTAAGGTTAAGTGTAGATTCATTAAACCCCTCCTTTTAAATTCACATATTATTACAATTATATCACTTATACATTATATGTAAATGATTTTGGGTTAGAAGTAGTAAGAAATTAAGAAAGAGTTTAATGGATAAATATTTTATTATGGTAGAAAATAAAATGTATTATTTATCTTAAAATTGCTATAGGGTTGCATACTCAAAAGGTAGTTTATACGTGTAAATTATTCGTTGATAAGTCTCAAGGTTTATGAATGTATAAGTTAAGAAATTACCGCAGAACTCTATATAGGGTTTTAACATAAGTTCTTAATTTACTCATTAAAAATATCTTTGATGTATCTTCTTTTAAACATATTCATAAATTAAATTTAAAACTTAGAATCCTATAAATTTAAGTAAGATAAAATCATTTTATAAAAGGGTGGTGATGAGGATATGTTTCTAATAACTATACCGAATTATTTAGTTACACCTCTTATATCTGCATCGGCTATACTTTTAGGGTCTTTAGTTGGAGCATATTTTAGCTGGGTTATTTCCAATAAGACAACAGTAAAAAGTATAAAAGAACAATATAGAATTATGGAGATAAATAGGAAGTATGAGGAGGAGCATAAATGTAAAAAGATTTGTGTTTATGCAAATATAATAAGGCTTGATGTATGTACTTCTATATTTCAAAGTATTAGGGGAATAAAGGGTATTAATAACAATGAAGAGGGAAGTTTTTATCCAATCCCTATAAATAAGAGTTATTCTAATTTAGTTGCAGCTTTATCAGATAAGTATACATTAAAAGAACTTAGCTACTTATATCAGTTGTATGGAATAATTGAAAAACTTAATTATGATATATTAAATCAAGGGTTAATCGAGAAAAGTTATAGAGAAGTTATACTTAAGGATTATGAGGGGCTATTAAAAAAGATATACGGTATTAACTATAAAGAAATTTTAAGAGTTGATCATGATAAAATAAGTTATAAAGAACTTTATGAGAATAATATAATAAAAGAAGGATATAGAGAAGTATTAAGAAAGCTAGATTATATATGTATTTTAGAACAAGAAAAAATAGGCCATAAATAGAGGGGATTACACAATAGATAGAAACTTTAAAGAGCTTAAAAACATAAATGAAAAACATAATAAGTTTATTTATAAAACTTTTCTTTATTGTAGATTGTAAATATAGGGTTAATAATATCTCCCTAAAAAATAAAATTAAAATAGCGAAAAATACCATATATACCTTATAATTATTTATATATCTTAACAAAGTCATTTAAACAACAGGGGGTTCTATATGAAAGAGAAGTTTGTACTTAAAGGGGATAATATTATTCTTAGAAGTCTAGAAATTACGGATATAGATAATTATATACATTGGTATACTGTTGATAGAGAGTGGGAGGAATGGGATGCTCCCTGGGAAAGATTTAATTTTGATGAAGAGAGTATTAAATTATTTATCCTAAGTAAAATAATAGAAGATAGAAAAAGTAAGGTTAAAAAGTTTTTGCAAGTTTGCACTAAAGATGGAACACATATAGGATGGGTTAATGCTTACTTTTTAAAGGAAAGTTCTAATAAGTTAGCAGTTGGAATAACTCTGCCACCCACTGATTTTAGGGGTAAAGGTTATGGAAGAGAAGGATTAATTTTATTTATGAATTATCTAAAGGAAAACTTTAATCCTATATACATGGAGACATGGACAGGAAATATTCCTATGATGAGGGTAGGAGAAAATATAGGATTTAAGGAAGTACATAGAGAAGAAAACTTTTGGAGTAAAGATAGTATAAGCTATGACAGAGTAACATATAAGATATGCGTAGGAAGTAACTAAATGCTTTATTCAGTATAACCTTAAAGATAAACATAGAAATTATAAAGTTAAATAATTAATTCAACTACAATTTAGATAAGATAAAGATTTTATCAAAGTTGTAGTTTTATTTTATATAGAATATTAGATACAACTTATACAAAAAGAATTTACCAATACAATCTATAGATAAAACCAATAGATAACTTGGGTGCTATTAGTTTTAATTAAGTAATATTATTTAAAACTTTATATTAAGTCTTATATAAAGTAAAAAAAATCTAGTATAATAATTATAAGAAAATTACGAAGATTTAGAAATAAGGAGATGTATTATGAATAGTTTGGAGAACGTAAATGAACTTGTAGAACAAAATGGTTATAGTTTATATATTCCAAAGGATTTAAATCATCACAAAGAAGCAGACTTAATGGTTGTATTAAATGATATAGGAAATGAAAAATATAAAAATAACATAAAGATGTTCTATAGGGATATATGTGACAATGAGGGGATAATAATATTGTTCCCAAATAAGGTAGTAGAAGATGATTCTTGTTTAGATGAGAAGATTTTAAAAGAGATTAAAGACTTAATTATTTATATTAAGGAAAATTTTAAAATTAATAAGGTCATAGTAAATGGAGCTTTTATAGAAGGATATAGAGCTCTTAAACTTTATGACTATTGCGGTGAGATGGTAGATGGATTATGTATAATATCTACCCATTATTATATTCCTAAGTTATTGGGAAGAGAAAATGGGATAAATTATAGGGAACCTATGAATATATGTAAGTTTAAGGATACTCCAATGATAGTTTTCCATGGAACTAAGGATGAGATATATTCTTATAGTGATATGAGAGGTTTTTTTAAAGATCTAACTAATATAAATTCATCAGTTCAGGTAGTGGTAGAGGATATAGGACATGAAGGTATATCTAGTTTTAGAATGGATATATTATGTATGTGGCTTAAAAAGTTAAGAAGAAGTTGATAAAAGTAAAAGATTAAGAACTTATAATCTTTAGAGAGGTAATTATAAGTTAGTATAAGGTTTAAACAAGGTTATAAGTATTAAAGATGCTGCCATTTCAAATGACTTTAATGATTTGAGATGGCAGCACCTTTTTAAAATTTAAAATACATATAACAAAATAATTTTATATAGTATAAGAGATTTTATCCTAAAATAATATAAGATAATATAATATTTAAGAAAAAGAAAATAATAGACAAACCTAGAGCTGTAGAGTCCTTTTTTCTAATATACTTGAAGAATGGTAAAAGAAATAAAAGCCATATATACGATAAGGATAATATTGGGAAATTCATGTGTGAAGAAGAACTTTTCTTAGAAAAAATCAATAAAAATATAAATAGACCATAGCATATATAGTTCATAAAACTCTTATTAGAAATAAAGTAAAAGTTGAATTTAAAATCATCATTTTTAGCTGCTACAAGGGATGAAATTACCATGAAAACTGAAAAAATACAATATAGAACTAATATAATAGTATTCATAAAATCACTCCTTATATTATCAGTATATTATGTATAATATTAACAGTGAACTGTTTTATTTAAAATTAACTATATTTTTAATGAGTATTGAGGTATATTCATAATAAATATATTTCAAATAGAAAGATAATAATGATAAACAATATTTAATAAAATTGAGTATGGTGGTGAACCCTTTGAATTTAATTAAACTTTCGGTAAGGGAACTTGTAGAATTTGTATTAAGAAGTGGAAGCATAGATTCTTCATTTAAGGGGACTTCTTCTATGCAAGAAGGGGTAAAGGCACATCAAATAATACAAGGAAAACAAGATGATAACTATGAAAAAGAAGTTACCCTTAAAGGGGAAATAGAATATAAGGATTTTAAGTTTATTATAGAGGGAAGATGTGATGGAGTAATAAAGGAAGAGAGAATTACCATAGATGAAATAAAGTCTACATCTAAGGAATTAATGTTCATAGAAGAAGACTTTAATAAGGTCCACTGGGCCCAAGGAAAAGTTTATGGATATATTTATGCAATAAAAAACAATCTCCCAGACATAAATGTTCAACTTACCTATGTGAATACTGAAAACTATGATGAAAAGAAGTTTTTAAAAAGTTTTAAGGTGGAAGAACTAGAAGAATTTATAAATGAGCTTCTTGATAAATATCTAGAGTTAGCTTCAGTAAAAGTTAAGCTTAATGAAAGAAGAAATGAATCTATAAGTACCTTAGAATTTCCTTTTAAGACATATAGAAAAGGCCAAAGGGAAATGGCAGTAAAGGTATATAAGGCTATAGATGAAGGGAAAAGATTATACATAAAAGCACCTACAGGAATAGGAAAGACTATATCAACTATATTTCCTTCCTTAAAGGCATTGGCTGAAGGCGGCATAGATAAAATTATGTACTTAACTGCTAAGACTATAACAAGAACTGTAGCAGAGGAAACTTTTAAAATACTTAGAAACAGTGGTTTAAAGTCAAAGGTACTTACAATAACAGCAAAGGAAAAAATATGTTTTAACGAAGAAGTAAGTTGTAATAAAGAGAATTGTATATATGCAGATGGTTATTATGACAGGGTAAATGAAGGTATTTTAGATATTATAAGTAATGAAGATGAGATAAATAGAACTACAATTGAAACTTATGCTAAAAAGTATAGACTATGCCCTTTTGAATTTTCTTTAGATATATCTAATCTAGTAGATTGTGTAATTTGTGATTATAATTATGTTTTTGATCCTAGGGTATCCTTAAAAAGATATGGGGAGGATGAGTATGGTTCTTATGCTGTACTTATAGATGAGGCACATAACCTTATAGATAGGGCAAGAGGTATGTTCTCTGCAACTATAGATAAATCTAAGATTATGGAAATAAGAAAGATATTAAAATATAAAGATAAAACATTGTACAAACAATTAGGAGAAATAAATAAAGAGTTTTTAAGTATTAGAAACTCAGATGAGGAGGACTTTTCAACCTTTAAAGGGAAGCCAAAAGAATTAATTACTAAGGTAAATACATTTATCACTAAGGCTGAAAATTGGTTATCTAAGAATCAAAAGGAAGAAGGATATAAGGATATACTGGATTTATATTTTAGTTTTACTTCATTTATAAGGATATCTAAGCTTTATGATGAAAGGTATATAACCTATGTAACTAGGGAAAGAAGTCAATGTATAGTTACACTCTTTTGTTTAGATCCATCTAAGCTCTTAAGGGAAATAAGTAAAAGTCATAAGACCACAGTATTTTTCTCAGGTACATTAAGCCCATTAGAGTATTATAAGGAAGTATTAGGCGGAGAAGAAAAAGATGAGATATTAAGCTTAAAATCTCCTTATGTAAGAGAGAACCTAGAGATATTTATATATCCTATTTCAACAAGATATAGACATAGAGAGTTTACCTATAGCAGGATTTGTAACAAGATTAATATGCTAATAGAAGCAAGACCAGGAAATTACTTAATATTCTTCCCATCATATTCATATATGAATTTAACCTATGAGGAATTTATAAAGTCTTATAGTAATATAAATACCATAATACAAAAAGGTGATATGAATGAGGAAGAAAGAGAGAATTTTCTTAGCAATTTTAATGAAGACAGTGAGAAAACTTTAGTAGGATTTGGAGTCCTAGGAGGAATATTTTCTGAGGGAATTGATCTTAAGGGGAATAGACTAAATGGGGTAGTAGTTGTGGGTGTGGGTCTTCCACAGGTTTGTACAGAAAGGAATATAATAAAAGAGTATTATGACTTAAAAGATAGGGACGGTTATGATTATTCCTATGTATATCCAGGAATGAATAAAGTAATGCAGGCTGCAGGTAGAGTTATAAGGACAGAGCAAGATAGAGGGACCTTACTACTTATAGATGATAGGTTTGTAAGTGGTAAATATATTGACCTAATGCCTTATGAATGGTTGCATTATAAGGTTATTAAATAACTCATACAAGGTATAATATAACTTATATAATATTCTGATTAATGAGGATTTAACATAAACATAACATCAAAATCTATTCACAAAATGCTAAAAGGGACATATAATAATTCTTGTTATAATTAGTATATGTGATAAGAGGGGATAATCATGGATAAATCACTAAAAGTATTGGACATAGTCATTGCTTTAGCTATTTTAATTGTTGCTTATGGAGTAGCTTATTTCTATGAGTTAACACAAGGTGGAGGGATATGGTTTAAGATATTTCCTTTAATATATCTACCAGGTGTATTATTTAAGGAATTTATAATGAGAAAAATATATAAGGAAAAGTATAAGGAATTATATTTAACACATACAAAGTTTTAGATGAATTAGAAGAGTAAAAGGTGTTAAGGGTATTTTAGATATCCTTAACACCTTTTTTGTTATGGTAATATAGATTTAATTAAGTTAATATTAAATTGATTTAATATTATAGAGATTATAAATTACTTTATACAATAGTTAAACCAACTGATTTAAAGGGTGATTTAAAGTTATGTATCAATATTTTCTACTAATAACTAAATGAGTAAGTCTTATTATATAATTTAAGTTAATCTTTAAGAATTCCTTAAGAATTGTATATAAAGTTTTGTAATAAATAGGTAGTAATATTAACATAGAGGAGTATCATAAGAAGGAGGCTTTTTCAATGAATCAATATAATGTTTTAGTTGTAGATGATGAGAAGGAAATAAGGGATGCCATAGATATATATTTAAGAGGAAGTGAGGATATAAAAGTAATAAAGGCAGGAGATGGACTGGAAGCTCTAGATATATTAGAAACTATGAATATACATCTTATAATCTTAGATATTATGATGCCAAAGCTTGATGGTATAAGAACTTGTATGAAAATAAGAGAAAATAGGAATATACCTATAATAATGCTTTCAGCGAAAAGCGAGGATACAGATAAGATATTGGGGCTTAATATAGGGGCAGATGATTATATCACAAAACCTTTTAATCCTTTAGAACTTATAGCAAGGGTTAAGTCTCAACTAAGAAGATATATGGATTTTGGAAACCATGTAGATAAGGACAATAAGGATGAAATAATAATAGATGGACTTTATATAGATAAGAGTTGCCATAGGGTAACTGTAGATGGGGAAGAGATAAAGTTAACTCCTTTAGAGTACAAAATACTAGCTTTACTTTCAGAAAATCCAGGTAGAGTTTTTTCTTCAGAAGAAATTTATGAGAGGGTTTGGAATGAGCCTGCTTATAAACCAGAAAATACAGTGACTGTTCATATAAGAAGAATTAGAGAGAAGATAGAAATAAATCCAAGGGAACCAAGGTATATAAAGGTGGTGTGGGGTGTTGGCTACAAAATGGAAAGCAAGTGATTTTTGGAATATAGTAAGAAAAATATATCCCTTTATGGTTATAGTTGGGGTTTTATTAGCTCTTAGTATATATGGGGATATGACTTCAGGATTAAAATATAATTATAATAGGGTTAAAAATCAGGAAAGATATATTTACGATTTGAAAAATGATATGAATGGAGAAGGTACAAGTATAAAATCCTTTGATATAGATAAATGGATTCATAGGGATGTAACTGATGTTAATGTGAAAATTTATAAAAGTACCGATTATCTAAATAATATACCATCTAATCCCCAAGAAAAATTGGATAGCATAGGTAAGGGAATAGATACTATAAAAACAGTGAAATTTTTAGTTATTCATAAACCTAGTGGGAAATTTATAACTAATGATAGTTCTATGTATAGAGATAGAACTATAGTCAAGGAAATGCTTAGTGATTACAGTTATATAGAACGATATATTAGTGGCGTTAGCTATGAATATGAGATTTTTTATCCAGAGAATTCACCTGCTGTACAAAACTTTAATGAGCACCTAAATTATATAAAAAGCCCTGAGGATTACGTTGAAGTATATTGGGTACCAAATAGTTTAGAGAGAAGTGATTCTTCTTTAAGGGATTTAATTATATATGATGAAAACAGTCGTAATAAGTTTATAGAAGATAAGGTGCGAGATCTTGAATTTATCAGGGAGGATTTTACTCAGGCTATTATAAAGTTTATAGCTAAACTAATTTGGCTTATAGTAATATTAGTTTTAATGTTAAATATAGGGGTAGAGGAAGGTAAGAAACTTATTAGAAATAGTTTTTTATATACCCTAGCAATAAAGTTAAAGGATTTATCAATAGTTTTATTAGAAAGTATACTATCCTTAAAAGATATATTTGCTTGTAGAAGCCTAGGATTCAAATTTTTATTATTCCTTTTTGCATCTTTTTTATTTTTAATAAGCTTGTTTATTATAGTAATTTCTAACATGATAGATAAGGAAATTCTTTTGATTATACCTTTTATATATGTAGCTTATATTCTTCCTAAATTCTTATTTTTTATAAGAAATTTAAGTAGAATAATATCTGGAACGGAAAAGATGGTACAGGGAGATTTAGATTATAATTTAAAAGAAAAGGGAGAAAAGAACCTTTCAAATCTTGCTAAGAATATTAATACAATAAGAAATGGATTTAAGGTTTCTATAGATGATCAAATAAAAAATGAAAAACTTAAAAGCGAGCTTGTGGCTAATGTATCCCATGATTTAAAGACACCATTAACTTCTATAATAAATTATACAGATATACTTATGAGAGAAGGACTCACTGAAGAGGAGAAAGAAGATTATATTAAAATATTAAATAATAAAAGTCTGAAACTTAAAAGTCTTATAGAAGATTTATTCGAGGTATCAAAGATAAATAGTGGTAAATTAGAGATAACTAAGGAAAAGGTAGATGTAATAGAACTTATAAATCAATCTATAGGGGAATATTCTGCATCTACCTTATGTAGTAGTAAAAACTTAGACTTTATATTTAAAACTTTTAAAAATAAAATTGAATTAGAATTAGATGGTAAGAAAATTTCTAGAGTATTTGAGAATCTTATAAATAATGCCTTGAAATATTCATTAGAAAACACCAGGGTTTATGTGGAAGTATATGAGGTGCAAAATGGAATTAAGATAGGTATAAAAAATATATCTAAGTTTCAACTAGATTTTGATGAAGAAGGAATATTTGAAAGATTTACAAGAGGAGATAAGTCTAGGAATTCTAATGTAGAAGGAAATGGACTTGGTCTTGCCATAGCTAAAAGCTTGGTAGAGGCTCATAATGGGAAAATGTATATAGAGCTTGATGGAGATTTATTTAAGGTTTTTATAGAATTTTATGATTATAATTAAAAATATTAACTTAAAATAATTTTCAATGAAGCAATATTATAAGGTGTGCATAATATATAGGTTAAGGGAAAGAAAATTTTAAAAGTTTTCTTTTTCTTAACCTATATTTTTTTATAAAACAAATATGAAATTTATATGAAAATATAGCGGTGAATTCCAAAGCTATGCAAGGATTTAAGATTATAGACACGGTTTATCAATGAATTTAATAATATATATTAGACTTTTAGAAATCAGGAGGTGTTTTTTGTGAGTCAGAACAAAATATATACCAATAATGACACTTTTGTATCTCAATACCTTAGTAATAAAAATTTTAGCTCATTACCGTATTTACTAGCAGGGGAAACAGAAGAAGGTAAATATAAGTCAGATGAATTGAATACGTTGATAAAATTTGATTTATCTAAGGTTAGAGATTGTAGAAATTTACTGAAAGCAGAGCTAGTTTTGTATGTGGACTCTCTACTTTTATGTAACTGCGATTCGGTATTTACATTAAAACTTTATAGAAATATTGAAGATTTTAATACTAATACTGTAACTTGGAATACAGCGCCAGATAATGAAGATACGGGTATAGAGAAGGACATAGTGGAGGGGGATATAAATAAGTATATAAAAATAGATGTGACAAATTTAGTTAGAGCATGGATAGACGGAAGTATAAATAATTATGGTTTAACTCTAACTGGTAAACAACGCAGAGAGGCAGTTTCTTTTGCTTCAAGTAGGGGAGAAAAAAAGCCTTATATAATCATTCACTGTGAAAATAAGCCGCCTTGTCCAACGTGTCCAACATGTCCAACCGGACCGACGGGACCAACAGGCCCTACAGGAATAGGTGTAACGGGAGCAACAGGACCAACAGGCCCTACAGGACCAACAGGCCCTACAGGAATAGGAATAACTGGAGCTACAGGAGTAACCGGACCAACGGGACCTACAGGAATAGGGATAACTGGAGCTACAGGAGTAACTGGACCGACAGGCCCTACAGGAATAGGTGTAACAGGACCAACCGGTCCCACTGGATCAACAGGTGCAACTGCAACTCTTATAGGATTACAAGCACAAGCAATAGGAGCTTCAGGAAATGTTGTCAATAATGGACAGCCTATACCATTAAATATCATAATAAGTAATAATGCAGCACCAGATATATCATTTAATATTGTTAGTAGTGTATTAACTATAAATACTCTAGGATCATACTATATAGATTGGTGGGTAGTAATAGATGACCTAGGAGTGGCTGCTACGGAAATTTCATTCTCAATACAAGCTACTGGAGGATTAGTAGTTCCAAGTACTGTATCATCAGTTGCTCCAGCTCAATCACAACCTACTCAAGTATCAGGTAATGCAATTATCAATGTAATTGGAACACCAGCCACATTACAACTCCTAAACACAAGTGGAGATAGTATACAATTTCCTAATACAACAGTGCAAGGAAATTTATCAATAATTAAAGTTAAATAAAAATAATTGAAACAATACAAAAGAATCATTGTTAATAGGAGGTAAGAAATGGCGAATAACGGTATACAACTTCAAAGAATTGCTGGAGGAAGTGTTGGTGCCAATCAAAATCTTATATTTGATAATACTTTATTAAATATAGGTACTGATATATTTTATAATTCAGTGACAGGAGTCATTACTATAACAAAACTAGGAATATATTATGTAGATTGGTGGGTTACTACACAGTCCTCTTTTGGAGCTGATTATATATCTTTTTCAATAAAGACATCGGATAATAGGACAATACCAGGTCAGTCACCTATAAAAGTAGGCGAGGTAGTTGGTAATTCACTATTAAATGTTACATCGGTTCCCTATAGTTTTTCATTAATAAATAGTAATTTAGAAGCATTTTTTTCTACAAGTACAACAGTAAAGGCAAGTTTAACAGTAGTAGAAAGCGATGGAATAGGAGCAACAGGACCCACAGGGGCTACCGGAGTAACGGGCCCAACAGGAGTTACTGGACCGACTGGAGCAACAGGTGCGACAGGGCCAGCTACAGGAGCAACAGGGGCAACAGGAATAACTGGAGCTACTGGAGTTACAGGTGCAACCGGAGTTACGGGACCAACAGGAGTGACTGGTGCAACAGGGGTAACAGGACCAACAGGGGCGACAGGAGTAACTGGTGCAACAGGAGTAACGGGCCCAACAGGGTCTACAGGAATAACAGGAGCTACTGGAGTGACAGGTGTAACAGGAGCTACTGGAGTGACAGGTGTAACAGGAGTTACGGGACCAACAGGTGACACGGGAATAACGGGAGCAACTGGAGTTACAGGAGCAACAGGAGTGACGGGACCAACAGGAACTACCGGAGTAACAGGACCAACAGGGGCTACAGGAGTAACGGGAGCTACCGGAGTAACTGGTGCAACAGGAGCAACGGGAGTAACTGGGTCAACAGGAGTTACCGGGGGAACAGGTGCAACAGGGGTTACTGGGGTAACGGGACCAACAGGTGACACAGGAATAACAGGAGCTACAGGAGTAACTGGTGCAACAGGGGTAACAGGAGTTACAGGAGTTACAGGAGTAACTGGTGCAACGGGGGTAACAGGAATAACAGGAGTTACAGGAGTGACGGGACCAACAGGAGTCACTGGAATAACAGGAGCTACCGGAGTAACTGGAGCTACAGGAGTAACAGGAATAACAGGAGCTACAGGGGTAACTGGTATAACAGGGGTTACTGGGGTGACGGGACCAACAGGTGACACAGGAATAACAGGAGCTACTGGAGTAACTGGTGTAACAGGGGCAACTGGAATAACGGGAGCTACTGGAGTAACAGGAGCTACAGGAGTCACCGGAATAACGGGGGCTACAGGAATAACAGGAGCAACCGGAGTGACGGGACCAACAGGTGTGACAGGAATAACTGGAGCTACCGGAATTACAGGTGCAACAGGAGTAACGGGTGTAACTGGATCAACGGGGATAACGGGAGCCACAGGAATAACTGGAGCTACAGGAGTAACTGGAGCAACAGGAATCACTGGAATAACAGGAGCTACAGGAATAACGGGTACAACAGGAGTCACTGGAATAACGGGATCGACAGGATTAACGGGTGTAACAGGAGCTACTGGAGTAACCGGAGCAACAGGAGTCACTGGTATAACAGGGGTTACTGGGGTAACGGGACCAACAGGTGACACAGGAATAACCGGAGCTACAGGAGTTACTGGAGTAACTGGAGCTACAGGAGTAACAGGAATAACAGGAGCTACCGGAGTGACTGGTGCAACGGGAATAACAGGAGCCACAGGAATAACTGGAGCTACAGGAGTAACTGGAGCAACAGGAATCACTGGAATAACAGGAGCTACAGGAATAACGGGTACAACAGGAGTCACTGGAATAACGGGATCGACAGGATTAACGGGTGTAACAGGAGCTACTGGAGTAACCGGAGCAACAGGAGTCACTGGTATAACAGGGGTTACTGGGGTAACGGGACCAACAGGTGACACAGGAATAACCGGAGCTACAGGAGTTACTGGAGTAACTGGAGCTACAGGAGTAACAGGAATAACAGGAGCTACCGGAGTGACTGGTGCAACGGGAATAACAGGAGCTACTGGAGTAACTGGTGTAACAGGAGCTACAGGAGTCACCGGAATAACGGGGGCTACAGGAGCCACAGGAATAACAGGAGCAACCGGAGTGACGGGATCAACAGGAGTCGCTGGTATAACAGGGGTTACTGGGGTAACGGGACCAACAGGTGACACAGGAATAACAGGAGCTACCGGAGTAACTGGTGCAACAGGGGTAACAGGAATAACAGGGCCAACTGGAATAACTGGAGTAACAGGAGTTACAGGACCAACAGGAATAACCGGGGCAACAGGAGTAACGGGTGCAACAGGAGCCACCGGAATAACGGGAGTTACCGGAGTAACAGGACCAACAGGTGATACTGGAATAACTGGCGCTACGGGAATAACAGGAGCTACTGGAGTAACAGGAGCTACAGGGGTGACTGGTGCAACAGGAATAACGGGAGCTACCGGAGTGACTGGTGTAACAGGAGCAACGGGAGTAACGGGACCAACAGGTGACACAGGAATAACAGGAGCTACAGGAATAACAGGAGCTACAGGAATAACGGGTACAACAGGAGTCACTGGAATAACGGGTGCAACAGGAGCCACTGGAATAACCGGAGTAACTGGAGCTACAGGAGTAACAGGAGCAACTGGAATAACCGGAGCAACGGGAATAACAGGAGCTACTGGAGTAACAGGAGCTACAGGGGTGACTGGTGCAACAGGAATAACAGGAGCTACCGGAGTAACTGGAGCTACCGGAGTGACTGGTGTAACAGGAGCAACGGGAGTAACGGGACCAACAGGTGACACAGGAATAACAGGAGCTACAGGAGCTACAGGAATAACCGGAGCAACAGGGGTAACCGGAGCAACAGGGGTAACTGGAGCTACAGGAGTAACTGGAATAACGGGATCGACAGGAGTAACGGGTGCAACAGGATCCACTGGTGCTACAGGTCCAACGGGGGCAACTGGTCCAAGCTTTGGAGCGGTAGGATTTTCTGCTAATAAGACAACATTATCTGTAGCAGCAAGTACTCAATTAGCTGGATGGTCAGTAGCATCACCATTCTATAACGGAACAGGTTTCAATGCGGCAACAGGAAATTATACTGTACCAAATACTGGATTGTATTCTATTAAAGCTGAGATTGGATATAATACTGCTGCAACTCTTTCAGCAGCCATAGGAGGAGGAGTAAATCCATCCTTTGCTGTAATAAGGACTTCCCCAGTAAATACTACATTGCTTACAGGAAACTTCCCAATTCTAGATGTTAATATTGCCCTTGTCTTAACTCTAAGAGTTATATTAGGAGCTGCAACTGTAACTTTAGTTGGGGATGTATCCTTAAATGCTGGGGATGTATTAGGACTTTTCTATCAAGCAAGTGGATTAACAGTATCTCTTAATTTAGGAGCAACTCCAGGAGGAATAGTTTGGTCTATTCATCAAATAGGATAACTTTAAATAATTAGTTAGGATTCAGATTAGTAGTATTACTACTTTTCTGAATCCTTTTTAATTGATATAACCTATAGTTTAATAATTTTTTAAATAGTTAATATAATGAAAGTACATTAGAAAGGGAGTGATTAAGGTTAAAATATTGATCATATTACATATAGCTATCTAAAAATTATGAGAGATAGTATTAATGGGTAACAATAGTTAGCTATATAAATAAAATATATTGTACAAGTTATTATTATGGTGTATGGGAGGATGGTTATGGGGACAAGTATTGTAATACTTACTCACAATAAATTAAACTATACAAAGCTTTGTATAGATAGTATTAGACAATATACAAAGGATGAAGATTATGAAATTATAATAGTGGATAATAATTCTACTGATGAAACTAGGGAGTGGCTTGCAGCCAATGAGGATTTAAGAGTAATTTTAAATAATGAGAATATGGGATTTCCTAAGGGCTGCAATCAAGGGATAGAAATATCAAATAAAGAAAATGATATTTTACTCCTAAATAATGATGTTATAGTAACAGAAAATTGGTTAAGCAACCTAAGAAAATGCCTTTATAGTGATGATAAAATAGGAGCTGTAGGACCAGTAACTAATTCTGCATCTTATGGACAAAGTATACCAGTTAATCACGCATCAATTGGAGAAATTCATAAATTTTCATCAGCCTTTAATAAGAGTAATAAAGACTTATGGGAAAAAAGAATAAAATTAATAGGATTTTGCTTTCTTATAAAGAGAGAAGTGATAGATAAGGTAGGTTTATTAGATGAAAGATTCTTTCCTGGAAACTTTGAGGATGATGATTATTCCATGAGAATTGTTAAGGAAGGATATAATCTAGTGTTATGTAGAGATACCTTTATACATCATTATGGTGGAGTTTCTTTTAATAGAGATAGCAAGTTTTATGAGATAATAAATAAAAATAACTTAGAATTTATTAATAAGTGGAAATTTTCTTTTATAGATTTAGTTATTCATGAGGAATATCTAAAATTTATAGCTCCTAATACAACTTGCTCTATTTTAGAGATTGGATGTGGATGTGGGGCTACAGGGGTTAGAATAAAAAATGAGATGAATCAATGTAAATATTATGGAGTTGAGTTAAATAAGTGGGCAGAAGAAATAGCTAGTAAATCTATAGACATTATAAATCATGAAGAATTTAAGGACAAGAACATGGAATTTGATTATATATTTATAACATCTCTAGAAAGGATAAAGACTCAAGAAAATCTTATACAAAACTTAAAGTATGTTTTAAAGAATAATACTAAAGTAATAGTTAATATAGATTTTAATAATGATGATAAGGATCTTATAAATGGATTAAATTATATAAAAGAACTTATGGTATCTCATAATTTTCATATGGTTTATGATGAAAAGGAGTTCTTAGGGGAGATTATAGTAAATAGAATAGCTGTATTTTATGATTTAAATAGGTATAGTAAGATAGAAAATATAATTTATAAAGAAGAAAATATTGATATAAATAGAGAAATTATATTTAAATTAAGAAGAGTAGAGTTTGATATAGATAAAGAAGAATCTTCAGAAGTAATACTTGAGTATATTAGCAAGGGACATGTATCACTAGATGTATTGATGGATTTATTAAGTAAAAATATTATAAACACAACTAAGGTATTAAACTCAATATATGAATCTAGTAAATCTACTAAAAATTACTTGCTAGGATTAATACTACTAGGTAAGTCTTATGATATAGATAAAAATAATGTGGACACAAATATTCTTATATCTAAAATGCTTTCTGAAGAAGGATATAAATCTTTAGCATTAAGACATATTTATGACTATAAGGATAAAAATGAAGAGGTGCTAAAGACTATTAGCATTATAGAGAGGGATATGTAATGGGAATTAATGATAGCTTAATATCTTTTATAATATGTGTTAATAATGAGTCTTTATATAAAGAATGTATAAGGTATATAGATGGACTAGATATTCCAGAAGGATACTCTACAGAAGTTATAAAAATTTTAGATGCTAGTAGTATGGCTAATGGATATAACATTGGGATCAGTAAGGCCAGAGGGAAGTATAAGATTTACATGCATCAAGATGTGTTTATATTAAACAAGAATATATTAAAAGATATAGTATATATATTCTCTAATAAAGATATTGGAATTATAGGAATGGCAGGTAGTAAAAACGTGACTAGTAACGGAATATGGTGGGAAGATAAAGACTTATATGGATGTGTATATGATAATCATACTGGTGCTATGTCAAAGCTACAATTTAAAAATCCAACTGACTATATAGAAGAAGTATCACTAGTAGATGGACTAGTTATGATAACTCAATATGATATACCATGGAGAGAGGATATATTTAATGGATGGCATTTTTATGATGGATCACAATGTATGGAATTTATAAAAAAAGGATTAAAAGTTGTGGTTCCTAAACAGATAGATCCATGGGTATTACATGATTGTAATATAGTATCAGTTAAGGGATATGAATATTATAGAAATATATTTGTAAGTGAATATATTAGGAACATGAGTTAGTTAAATATAAAAATATATATAATTTCTAAGCTTTAGATAGATTTTTATTTATATAAATAACTATTTAAAGCTTTTTTATAGTTTCCTTTTAGTTTTTCATATCAATGCTAAATTATGATAATAATATGAGAAAACTTAAGAGTTTTCAAGTTTATAAAGTATTATTCTCCTTTCTATATAACTGTAACATAAGTAAAATTACAACATATATTAGTATTAGAACGAAAGAAGTAGGGAGGGATAACCCGTATGGAAAACAAAAGCATATATGAAAATGAAAATTTAGATTTTCAATCTGAAGAATATGGTTTAAATGAGTTTAAAGCAGATATAGATTACTCACAAGATATAGATTATAAGCTATATGATGTTATTGAAGAGCTTAAATTAGATATTAATGATGGGGAGTATAAGGGATCCAAGGGTCACAAAGATGATTGCTGGGAATATGGCAAGAAGAGATGTTGTAAACACCATAATCCTTGTGATGACCATCATCATGATTGGGATTGTGATAAGCATCACCATGACTGTGATAAACATCACCATGATTGTGACTGTCATAAGCATCATGATGATTGCCATAAGCCAAGTCATGAATGTGATTGTGACAAGTATCATAGGGACTGTGATTGTGAATATGATAAGCATAGGGAATGCTGGGATTGTGGAAAGCCACACCATGATTGTGATTGCCATAAACCTCATTGTGATGATAAAGACTTTGATTGGGAAGAAAAGCACCATTATCCATGCTTAGAAATCACCAAGAAGTTTGATAGAACTTGTGCAATACCAGGACAACAGGTTACAGTAACTATAAAAGTAAGAAATAAAGGAAAATATACTCTTCGTAATTTAGTTATAACTGATGACCTTCCACCACAACTAACATTTGTTCCAGGAAGCTTAGAAATTAACTGTAGAAAGGTTCATTCTGATAGTACTACATTTGAGCCTATAACTTTATGCTCTTTAAAACCATGTCAAGAAGTTTTAATAACTTTCAGAGTTACAGTTGGACCATTTGTAGGAGAGACAGTAAATAACGAGGCATGTGTTAAATTCTCATATTTCATATCAGGATGTTGTAGTAGAGAAGTATGGGCAAGTGAATGTAGTGACCCAGCTCTTTTAAATATAGTAGCGGCTTTATGCAATATTACTAAGGAAGTTAGACTTGAAAGTGCATGTGATGAGGCAGAACTTGGGGACATTTTAGTGTATACAATAAGAGCTTCAAGTAATTGTCAAATAAGAATTGATGAGTTTATATTAAGAGACAACCTATCACCATCTCTAAGATGCCTAGAAGTTAGAGAAGGACAGAATACTTTCGACTGTGGAGACTTAGCAACTGGTATAAATCTTGGACCTATAGAACCAGGTGAAACTAAGGTAGTAACTATAAGAGCAAAGATAATAGGTTTAGGAGATTGTGGAATAATTAAAAATAGAGCAAGAGGAACTTCTATAATTGATGGACAAGAGTTCACATGTAAATCAAATGAGGTATTTACAAAGGTTAATTTTAAGGATTGTGGATGCTTCCAAATAGAAGACTGTGTTAGACTTTCCTGTAAGGAAGGACCAGCTATAGGACTTATAAAATCTTGCGCAGATGTTGAAATATTAGATATAAAAGACCTATCACATTGTGATGGAGATAGAAAGATAAAGGTAAGTGCAGTATTAAATACATCTTATGTATTTGATAAGGGATATTGCCGTGAAGGAAAGGTTTGTAGTAAGAAGTGCTTTAGCTTCATATTTAAACTTCCTAAGGGAATAGACTTAAAGTGTAAAGATCTATTAAAGATATTATGCGTAAAGGATATATGTAGTAAAATAGTTTGTGGATTTACAATAGAGTCTAAGATTAAACTAATATTCTGTGTGAAAATGAAAGATAAGCATAAATAAGATAAAAAGCTCTGTAAGATTAGCTTGCAGAGCTTTTCTTTTTTTATGATTTTATATAAATAATATTAAAGCATATAAGTTGTAATATTAGGACTATATTAGATTCAGTTAAAATTTATTGAGCCATCAATTAGTAGAATATAAAGTATTTAATACAACATATATAATAAATTAATTTATAAATCATAGATAAGATTAAACTTAATTTTAGCGAAGTTTTGATTTAGATTTTATAGCTAGTTTTAATGCAAATATATTGTAGTAATAAAGCTTCTAAATAAAATTCTATTACTATATAACATAAAAGACAGGTAGATAAAATATCTACCTATCTTTAAAAAGTTAATATTTATTATATACTAATAGTTTCGAAATGAAATTTTAGTGAGATATAGCTGTTGCTGATATACTAGAGCTTCTTATAGAAGCACTTTCAGTAACTAATACTCCAACTCCAGTTAATGTAGTTGCAGAAACTCTAACTATTTCTACATTATATACACAACATGATGGACAAGCATTACATTCACAGTAGCTAAAGCTAAAGGAGTTAGTTACATTTACAGCTAGTGCTAGTACTCCAAATGAGTAGTCCCAAGTTCCTAAAGTTATTTTTGAACCAGAGTTACAAGTCTTACTTAATTGGAAAGTAACTGTAAATGGTCCGCCTAGAACAGGGGCAGCTCCTAGGGTTAGAAGAGCTTGATAGTTTATTAGGGAGTTAAAGTCTATTTTAACAGTAGGGTTACAAAGACATGTTGTGTCTAGGGTAACACTTGCTACTGGTATTGGATTAAAGGTTGGGTTTGTAATAGTAGGAATTGGAATAGACACTCCACTACCTTGTCCACAAGCAAATAAGGATGATTGATGTGGTAGAGGATGTCCAGGTGTGCAGTGTGCACAATTATTACATCTACAATCATATCTAAATTCATCCATATAGCCTGAATTAAAAGAGTTTGATCTTGAATCCATAAATAATCCTCCTTAGTTTTTTTATTTTATCTTTAGCTTTATTAAAAATAGCTTTATTATATTAATATGAATTTTACTACAAGAGGTTACTGAGGTTAGTTAAATATAGCTCATATTAGCAATCACAATTAAAGTCATCATCGTAGTTAAAAGGAGATATAGCTGAATCTTGATAATCCGTTGGGAATAGAGGTTTTAATTTTTGATCTGGATAGAACTTAGGTGCTGGTGAAGAATTGAATAACTTACAAGGATCTTCTGTTGGTATTTCTTTGCAAGGTCTAGGAACTGGGCAATATCCATAAGCTGGTATTAAAAGTTGTACTATAAGCTCACATTTTACGATTAAATGGAAGCCTATAACCACATCTAAAAACATATCTCCATCACAATCTTCAATAAAATTACCATCTAGACAATCAGCAACTAGTTCAAGTTTTAAAATATCGCTCTCAAAATCTTCAGAATTACTTTCACAGGTTGAAGAGATTTTAGCTATAGAATCAGGACAATATAGTCTTGGAATAGTTTCAGTTCTATTTATTTCAAATAACTCTGATTGATTAACACCATTGTCATCTACAAAATCTGCATAGAAAGATATTACAAAGTTAATAATTACCTTACTATATTCATCATCATTTCTTAGAGGAATTTTATCAAAGGATAAAAGTCTTATATTAAAATCTCTGCATCCTAAGAACATCTTAGGACATGGCAAAGGATTGCTTCTTAGTTCTTCGTCACTACGTTTAGTATCAGGGCCTTCCTTAAACTTAAGGCATCTTTTAATTAAGCATTGATCAAATACCTTTGGAATTTCAACGCATACTAGTTCTACTGGATCAGGAAGACAGCCCTCTTTGTTTATTAAACCAGGTCTTGGTGAAAAATGATTATTAGGTATAGCCATGAACTTTCCTCCTTTTATTATAATAAATATATCTACAGTATATAATATACAAGGAAAATCATAATGTTACATGAGAAGTAAAAAACTACACCTAAAATATAAAAAATATAAGGAAATAACTAGAATTAACTAGGGATATATGATGTAATAATACATTTAATACATTTAATGTATTATTGTGAATCAAAAGCTAATAAGCTTATATTAGAACTAATTATAGAAAAGTTTTCTACAGATGTATTTACTCCTCCAAATAATGAATAATTAGCCCTTATTATTTCTACACTATATGAATAACATCCAGGACAAGGATTTTTATCGCAATAGGTAAAGGTAAAATTTCCATTAGTATTAGAGGTAAGGGCAGAGGAGGAATAGGAATAAGTCCAAGAATTTAACAAAACCTTTGAACCTGAATCATTAGTTCTAGATAACTGAAAGGTTACCCTAAGAGGAGTAAAAATTCTAATAACTGGAGTACCTGTAATAATTAAAAGGGATTGATAATTTACTATAGAATTAAAATCTATTTTAACCTTAGGACTACAAAAGCAAGTTATATCTATATCAGCGCTTGCTATAGGTATGGATTGAAAGCTTTGATTAGAAACACTTGGTATTGGGACCTCTAGAGCACTTCCTTCATTGCAGACAGAAATAATGCCTTTATATACTTGTGGTCTACACAAATCTTTATTTTTAACTTTGCTAGAGGTATACAAAGAAGTCATAAATAAACCTCCTTTTATAAAAAATACTTGTTAGTTATATTAATATGAAATATAACATAATTAGGTTACATTGCAATAAGTTCAAAGTTATATAATAACTAGGGATTTATAATTCTTAAATTATTTTATTAAGAGTTTTAGTTTTAAAAAGTAAGGTTTTATAATGAGGGGTGTAGTAGAGAAATTATGAGGTTAAATAAGTTAAGCATATTATGTTAAAAGCAGTAGTTAAAATATTAGTAAAAGAAAAGACCTTAGGGAAAACCCCTCAAGGTCTAATTAACTTATATATTAGTCTCATAGTTTAGAATGAGAGTATAAATTTCTATTTAATTATTAGTGAGAAATAGCTGTAGCAGATATGCTAGAACTTCTTATTGCAGCACTTTCAGTAGTTAATACTCCTGTGCTAGAGAGTACACTTGAAGACACTCTAACTATTTCTACAGTATAAACACAACATCCTGGGCAAACATTACATTCACAGTGGCTAAAACTGAAGGAATTAGTCACATTAACAGCAAGAGCTAATATTCCAAATGCAAAGTCCCATGTTCCTAAAGCAATTTTTGAACCGCTTCCACATATTTTGCTTAGTTGGAAGGTAACAGTAAATGGACTACCTAGTACTGGTGTTGCACCAAGAGTTATAAGAGCTTGATAGTTAATTAAAGCATCAAAATCTATTTTAATACTAGGATTACATAAACAAGTACTATCTATAGTAACACTTGCTATTGGTAATGGATTAAAAGTTGGGTTTGTCACTGTAGGGATTGGAATAGCTACACCACTACCTTGTCCGCAAGCGAATAAGGATGATTGATCTGGTAATGGATGACCTGGTGTACAGTGAGCTTGATTACAACATTTTGGGGGTTGCATGCAATTACACTTACATTCGCAATCACATTCATTAAAGCATTTCTTAGGTGGAGGACAAGGTTCTTTACAGTGGTCAAAACGTCTTGATCTTGAATTCATGAATAAACCTCCTTAAACTCTTCTTTGGTAATATATTGAAAACTTTATGAAAAAGTATTTCTATATATTAATATGAAATTTTCTACATAAGTGTTACTGAATTTAAAAAAAGAATGGTTTTTATAAATATATAAGTTATAAGGGATTAAGAACTATTTATGTAATATATAAATTCATAAGAAAGTTATATAAAGTATTCTAATAAATATTAGGATTTATATTTTTGGAATGAATTAGATATAAAGATAAGATTAAATATATTTTTAGGTAATAATATATAGAGAGTTTAATATTTATTAAATATAGAAAAGACCCCAGGAATACACTTCCTTAAGGTCTAATCAATTTATTTATAATTTCTCAAGCAAATTATGAGAGAATAAATTCTTATTTAATTATTAGTGAGAAATAGCGGTAGCAGATATATTAGAGCTTCTTATAGCAGCACTTTCAGTAGTTAATACGCCAGTACCAGCTAATGTACTTGAAGCAACTCTAACTATTTCTACAGTATAAACACAACATCCTGGGCATACATTACATTCACAGTAGCTAAAGCTAAAGGAATTAGTTATATTAACAGCAAGAGCTAATATTCCAAAAGCAAAGTCCCATGTACCTAAAGCAATTTTTGATCCATCTCCACAGGTTTTACTTAATTGGAAGGTTACTGTAAATGGTCCACCTAGTAATGGGGTAGCACCTAGAGCTATAAGAGCTTGATAGTTAATTAGAGCATCAAAGTCTATTTTAATGCTAGGATTACATAAACAAGTACTATCTATAGTAACACTTGCTATTGGTAATGGATTAAAGGTTGGGTTTGTAACTGTAGGTATTGGTATAGCTACTCCACTACCACGTCCACAAGCAAATAGGGAGTGGTTTGGTGTAGGGTGTCCAGGCTTACAATGAGCTTGGTTACAGCATTTGTACTCATATTTAGGATAGTCATGATTACAGCATTTATATTCATGTTTAGGATAATCATCATCACAGCATCTATACTCATATTTAGGATAGTCATGATCGCAGCACTTATCATCATATTTAGGATAATCATGATCACAACACTTATCATCATGCTTGTTATAATCAAAGTATCTAGATTTTGAATTCATAAAGAAACCTCCTTAAATTTTTAACATATATTGTTGTATTAATCTAAAATAAATTAATAGTTAGGTTCTTAATTTATAAATTAAGAAAAATAAAGTTATAGAGAACTGTTATATAATATACTTAAATTAGTGAGAAATAGCTGTAGCAGATATACTAGAACTTCTTATAGCAGCATTTTCAGTAGTTAATACTCCTACGCCAGTTATTGTACTTGAAGCAACTCTAACTATTTCTACAGTATAAACACAACATCCTGGGCATACATTACATTCGCAGTAGCTAAAGCTAAAGGAATTAGTTATATTAACAGCAAGAGCTAATATTCCAAAAGCAAAGTCCCATGTACCTAAAGCAATCTTTGATCCATCTCCACAGGTTTTACTTAGTTGGAAGGTTACTGTAAATGGTCCGCCTAGTACTGGAGCAGCTCCAAGAGTTATAAGAGCTTGATAGTTAATTAGAGCATCAAAGTCTATTTTAATACTAGGATTACATAAACAAGTACTATCGATAGTAACACTTGCTATTGGTAATGGAGTAAAGGTTGGGTTTGTAACTGTAGGTATTGGGATAGCTATTCCACTACCTTGTCCACAAGCAAATATGGATGATTGGTTTGGAATAGGATGTCCAGGTTTACAATGAGCTTGGTTACAACATTTATACTCATATTTAGGATAGTCATGATCACAGCATTTGTGGTCATAGCTATCATCATATTTATCATGATTATCATCATAAAAATATCTACTTTTAGAATTCATGAAGAAACCTCCTTAATTTATATATTTAAATTAATTGTATTTATTAAGACATATTATTGAAGCTTTGAATTTAAAAGTAATTAATCCTCACATTCGCATTCACAGTCATAGAAGTCATCAAAGCATCCATCTTCATCTTCATCTTGGAATAGTGGTCTTAGTTTTTGGTCAGGATAGAATTTAGGTGCTGGAGAACAGTTAAACTCTTCACAAGGATTCTTTGGTTTTACTTCCTTACATGGCTTTGGTACTGGACAGTATCCATAAGCAGGGATTAATAGTTGAACTAAAAGTTCGCATTTAACTATTAAATGGAATCCTAGTGTTACATCTAAGAAGTCACAACCATCACAATCGCGTACAAAGTTTCCATCTAGACATTCAGCAACTAGTTCAAGTTTTAAAATTTCAGCTTCTAAATCTTTTGAGTATGGTGTAGTACTAGAAGCGATTTTAGCTATAGAATCAGGACAATAAAGTTTACCTATAGTTTCGCTCCTATTTACCTCAAAAAACTCTGAGCATTGCTTACCATCCTTGTCTAGGAAGTCGGCATAGAAGGAGATTATAAAGTGAACTATTATTTTATGATATCCATGATGTCCTCTAAGAGGAAGTTTATCAAAAGCTAAAAGCCTAATATTAAAGTCACGACATCCAAGGAAAATCTTTGGATTCTTTAAAGGATCACTTCTTAGTTCTTCGTCAGTAGTCTTCGTATCAGGTCCTTCACAAAATCTAAGGCATCTTTTAATTAAGCATTGATCAAAAACTTTAGGTACTTCAATGCATACTAGCTCTAGTGGATCAGGTAGGCAGCCTTCTTTGTTTATAATGCCTGGTCTTGGTGTAAAATTGTTACCAGAGATAAGCATGTATTTTCCTCCTTTTCTTATAATAAATATCTTTACAGTATATAATATACAGAGGGAATTATAATGTTACATATGAAGTGAAGTAATAAATAATAAATTCTAAAATAAATATAAGAAAAAATTATTGTATTTATTAACACCTATAAAAGTTTATATAAGTATAAATAAAGAAAAGACCTTAGGAAAAAAATTCTTAAGATCTAATCATTTATATATAATTTCTCAAGAAAGCTATAAGAGTATATATTATTATTCAATTATTAGTGAGAAATAGCTGTAGCAGATATACTAGATCCTCTTATAGAAGCATTTTCAGTAGTTAATACTCCTGTACTAGATAATACACTTGAAGAAACCCTAACTATTTCTACAGTGTACACACAACATCCTGGACATACATTACATTCACAGTGGCTAAAGCTAAAGGAATTAGTTATATTAACAGCAAGAGCTAATATTCCAAAAGCAAAGTCCCATGTACCTAAAGTAATCTTAGACCCATCTCCACAAGTTTTGCTTAGTTGGAATGTTACTGTAAATGGATTGCCTAATATTGGTGTTGCTCCAAGAGTTATAAGAGCTTGATAATTAATTAGAGCATTAAAGTCTATTTTAATACTAGGATTACATAAACAAGTACTATCTATAGTAACACTTGCTATTGCTAATGGATTAAAAGTTGGGTTTGTAACTGTAGGTATTGGTATAGCTATCCCAGTACCTTGTCCACAAGCAAATATGGATGATTGGTTTGGAGTAGGGTGTCCAGGTTTACAATGAGCTTGGTTACAGCACTTATACTCATATTTAGGATAATCATAATCACAGTCTTTATCATCATATTGGGAATAATCGTGATTACAGCATTTATACTCATATTCAGGAGAATCATCATGGTGATGTTTACCATCATATTTAGGATAGTCATGATGACAACAGTTATCATCATCTTTATAGTCATCATAAGATTTATAATCAAAGTATCTTGATTTCATAAATAAACCTCCTTAAAGTTTAAGTTATATTATTTTTTAGAATTAAATCATATATTTTTGCAATAAATAAAAGAATTCAATAGGTAATTTTTAAGGAAAGTAAAGTTATAAAGTCTGACTCTATCAGGGATTAAATATAAATTAATGAGAAAAAGCTGTAGCAAATATATTAGAACTTCTTATAGAAGAATTTTGTGATATAGTTATAGGAACTTCTGTACCACTACTTGTTGTTATAAGTGGAGTGGTATTGACTATTTCTACTATATAAGTGCAACAACTAGGACAAGGATTACATTCACAGTAGCTAAAGCTAAAGGAATTAGTTACATTTACAGCTAAAGCAAGTAAACCAAAGCTATAATCCCAGCTTCCTAGAGTGATTTTCTCTGTTTTTCCACAAACTTTACTTAATCTAAATGTTACTGAGAATGGATTAGTTAATAATCCAAAGCCACCTCCACCAAGATCTATTAATGTTTGATAGTTAATTATAGAACTAAAATCTATTTTCACACTAGGATTACAAAGACAAGTAGTATCTATGGTCACATTTGCCACTGGTATAGGATTAGTTACTGAGATAGGTAGAGATATACCACTACCATGGCCACAACTAAATATTGATTTAGTTGGAGTTGGATGATAAGGATTGTCATTACAACATTTTAAAGAGCTATACTCATGGTTATTTTCATATTTATAAAAGTCTTCATAATCATAATAATTACTTTTAGAATTCATTAAAAAACCTCCTTATCTTTAGTAAGTACTTAGTTAGATGTATTTATTTAAATATTAGCCTTAAACTTATTAATGCTCACATCCACAATCAAAGAAATCATCATAGAAATCATCTTCATCAGTTGGGAATAATGGTCTTAGTTTTTGATCAGGATAGAATTTTGGCGCAGGTGAGCAGTTAAACTCTTCACAAGGGTTTTTAGGTTTTGATTCTTTACATGGATTTGGTATTGGACAGTATCCGTAAGCAGGAATCAATAATTGTACTAAAAGTTCACATTTAACAATTAGATGGAAACCTAGGGTTATGTCTAAGAAGTCACAACCATCACAATCTCTTTTGAATACTCCATCAAGACATTCTGCAACTAGCTCAAGCTTTAATATTTCAGATTCTAAGTTTTTGGAGTATGGTATAGTACTAGAAGCTATTTTAGCTATGGAATCAGGGCAATAAAGCTTGCTTATTGTTTCACTTCTATTTACTTCATAAAATACTGAACATTCCTTACCATCATTATCTAGGAAGTCTGCATAGAAAGAGATTATAAAGTGAACTATTATTTTATGGTGTCCGGAGTGTCCTCTAATAGGAAGTTTATCAAAAGCTAAAAGCCTAATATTAAAGTCATGACATCCAAGGAAAACTTTTGGATTATCTAATGGGTGACTTCTTAATTCTTCATCAGTAGTTTTTGTATCAGGTCCTTCACAAAATCTAACACATCTTTTAATTAAGCATTGGTCAAATACTTTAGGTACTTCAATACACACTAGTTCTAAAGGATCAGGTAAACAGCCTTCTTTGTTTATAATGCCAGGCCTTGGAACGAAATCATTATGGGAGCTAATCATTTACTTTCCTCCTTTTTCTAAATAATAGATTTACAGTATATAATATACAAAGGAAATTATAATGTTACATAGGAGATAGGAAAGATAAAGAGAAATTTGCATATTAAGATAATAAAAAAAGACTTTAGTAGAAGCACATCTAAAGTTTTTTTACTATGGCATAGAAGTTTGATTAAGTTTTACTTTATTTAGCACTTCATGGAACTATTATTCATATTGTACTAAGTGATGGCTAATTATTACCACAATTCAAGGTGATTCAAGATAATTTTAAAGCTCATTATATAAAGATTTATCTTAAAAACTTCTCTTAACTTAAAAATTATTTAATTGCATAAATAAAACTCAATTATTAACTAGCATTAAGTAATATATTCTCAAAATAAAAATATACTTTTATAGGGAGAAACTATACATATTTTCTTATAAGCAGCATATTAATAAAGTTTTATAATTGCAAATCATAAGATTTACCTAAATATTAAAAGATAAATAATATGGTGGAGGGAGTAGCATGATAAGTAATACAAATACATGGATTTTTCATGATAAAGAAAATAACTTATGGAGATTTTTATTAGATGAAAAAGGGAATATGTTATATAACACTATGTATTCCCATAATAGATGGAGCAAGGAGACTAGATTAGATAGAGGAGTAAAAGAATTTAATATATATAGGGATAGGAATGAAAATATCCATATTGTTTATAGAAACGATTCAGAAGTTAAATATTGTCGCTGGGATGGAAAGCAATGGTTAGGAAAACCAATCTATGATATTAATGAAGAGAAGATAAGAAATCTTAAGGTTATAGTATTGGAAGGAACTATACATGTATTTTTTATATCAAATAAGGATAGTGAAGCCTTAGGAAATATAGTCCATTATAAACTTAGTGAGGATAAGGGTGAGGTGTTCACAGTTGCCTCAGTTAGTACTAATGAGGTATTTGATAATTATAGAATAGAGTGCAAAGGTAAAAGAAACATATATTTACTTTATATAGATAAAAATGAAGGAGATAATGAGGTTAAAGGTGCCTTATATAATGGACAATGGAGTGAAGCACAAGCTATATATTATACAAATGGAGAAGATGTAAGGATTTCCACAAAGTTTTTTAATAATAAGTTGTATATCTTAAATATGTCTAGTAATGAAGGGATTTCTTCTCTAGAAGAAATTCATTTAGAGGAAAATGGAGATATCAAGTATGATAAAATTTATAATACTAAAAATACAATAGACCATATTTGTTTTGTAGAAAAGGATAATTCCTTATGGGCTTTGTGGAATGAAGAAGAAAAGATATTATATTCTACTTTAATGGGAAAATGGAGTAAACCACAAGAGTTATATATTGATGAGGGTAATGAAGTGAATTTCTATAGCTCTACAGGAGTAAACTTAGATAATAAAGAAATAACTTGCCACAGAGTTTTCGGAAGCAGTTACCCCACAATAAAAGTTATTCTACCTAAGGGAGATGAAAGAAATATCATAAAAGGCAAGTCTTTAGATGAAGTAAATGGTTATAAGGTAGGAAAAAACATAGAAAGTCATGATGATATATTTGGTCCTAAATCCTATTACAATAACAATTATGAATATGCAGATAAAATAAATTCAATAGGTACTAATCCGGATATGTTTTATGGTAATAACAACTATGAAGATAATAATATTATTAATGAAGAAGTTCATAAGGTTAAGGAGAAGGAAAAGGTAAGTGGAAAAAATTCAAATAAAGTCATAGCTACCTTAAAAATGCAGCTTCAGCAGAAGGAAGGCCTATATGAAGAGCTTCAGGATAGATTAGAAACTATTACTCTTAAAAGTAAGAAAAATGAAGAAAATATAATTGAATTTAAGAAGATATTTGAAGAGTCAGGAAGAGAAATGCAAGAAATGAGAACCTCCTTAGAGGATGCTAAAAAAGAGAGAAATGAGGCTATAAAAGAAGGGGAAGACCTTACAAATGAAATAAGTAAACTTATAAGAGAAAGAGACGAGCTTAAGGAAAATATCCGTAATTTATTAACTGAATATAATATAGCTAAGGACAAGTTTCAAAATACTTCAATGGAGATAGAATCTTTTAAAGATAAATTAAGGGAGACCAACAGAATAAAAGAATTAATGGAAGAACAAATAAATAAAGATGAACTTAAGTTTAATAAAGAAATATCAGTATTAACCACTAAGTATAAAGAAATACAAGACAAGTTAGATGCAAAGGTTATAGATAATAAGGAAATTCAAAATAAGTTAGAGGGAAAAAATGCTGAATATAGAGATATTAAAAGTAAATTTGAAGAAAATATTATTCAGTATAGAGAAATTCAAAGTAAGCTAGAATCTAAGGAGAAGGAATTAGAAAAAGTAAAGTTAGAAAAAAATAATTTGGATATAAAATTAAGTGACATACTTTTAGAAAATGAGAAGTTAAAAAGAACATTTAATGAGGGGAATATAGAAAGAGAAAGTGTTCTTAGGGAACTAGAGTTTACAAATAATCATAGAGAGGATCTTAAAAAAGCTTTAGAAGATGCAAATAAGGAAATCCATATGATAAATAGTCAGAAGGAAAAGCTTATCTCAATAGTGAGGGAGGCTAATATAGAAAAAAATAAGTTGAAAAAGGAGTTAGAACTTGAGACTAATAGGTCAATTATAAGTAGAATCTTTAATAAAAAGGGGGATAGTTAAATTAAATGTCTGCAAAAAGTATTATAAAGAAATCTTTATACTATGTTGCAAACTTAGGTAATAATACAATAACTCTTATTGATGGAGAGGATAGTTCTAAAATAAGAACTTTATCCCTTCCATTTCCCCCTTTTACAATGATTTTATATAATGATTTTATATATGTTGGAGGCTATGGAGATAAAATAGGTATATTAGACACTAGAGATAATACTTTAAAATATATGAATATTGAAAGCAACGGTAATATTCATATAGATGAAGATAATAGAAGAATATATGCCTCTAATATTTCTGAGATAGGAGTATATGATATAAGTTTAAAAAAGAAGCTAGGGGGAATAAAAGGGTTTTCCATAGCAGATAGTATAAAAATAGATAATAAAAGGAATAGACTCTTTATCCTTGATGTATTTAGAAAACAGTTAAAAATATATGATCTTAAAACTATGAAGTTTATTTCTAAGATTGAAAACATAGGGGTACGTTCTAATAGTATATTAATAAGTGATGATGGAAAAAAAGTTTATATATCTAATGAAGGGGGAGTAGATGAATACTCTGGCAACGTGTCCATAATAGATATGGAAAAAAGTAAGATGAGCACTATATGTTTTCCTAAAAATTCCTCATTGACATCCTTAGAAGGTAAAGGTAATAAAATATATGCTTTAAATAAGGGACTTAATAAAATAGATATAATAAACATAGATACAGAATCTGTAGAGGCATCTATAGATATAATAAATCCAAAGAAATTAATAATAAACAATGATAGATTAATTGTAGTTAGTAAACCAGAATTAGATAAATTATGGGTAAGTGTAATTAATACCAGGGATAATTCTATAGTTAAAAATATACACATAGATGAGTATAAGGGGGAACCTTATAGCATAATAGAAATATCTAGAACTGCATCTCTTAACCGTGAAGAGGATAAAAAGATAGAAGCAATAGATAAGAGCTTAAAAACACAAAGCAATATTATTGAAATATATAATGAGATTTTATCCTTTAAAGATATACTTATAGAGATACCGGAAAGCTATGTAGGGCCTTTTATATTAAATAGAATAATATTTAATAAGGGGTATATAGTTAAAGGTACAGAGGTATTAAGTAAGGGGAAGGGAAAATCCATTAGAGTAAAATTTAAAATAAGGATACCATATAAGTTAAAGGTTAAGGATGGAGCAGGAGGGTTAAGAACCTTAAAGAAGTTTATAGAAGAGGATAAGGTGGTATATATTGAATCTCCCTACTTATATGAGAATAAGAATATAAAGGTATACCTAAGTACTGGAAATGAAATAATTCATGAATCCATGCTTATTAAGGACATAGTTACTTTATCCATAGACTTAAACATGAGAGTAAAGTTTATGGTGGAACCTGATGTTGCTACTTCTATGAAGAAGGTTAAATGATTAAAATAAATACACATAATATTGTAATAGTCATATTATGGTATTAGGCATCTTTAGATAAAGAGTTAAATATTAAGTTTCCTTATTTTGATTCATATCATAACAATAGATTGTATAGATAGTATCCCCTATTTGTACAATCTATTTCCTTGAAAAAAGGAGTTTATATTAAACTTAGGATAATTTAGTTCTCTTAAGATGTCTTAGTTATTTAATATAGAGGTGGCTATTTATGAACGGAGATATAACAATAAGTTTATGTATGATAGTAAAAGATGAGGAAGATGTTTTAGAAAGATGTATAAAATCTGTACTTAGTGCTATAGATGAAATAATAATAGTTGACACAGGTTCAAAGGATAAAACTAAGGAAATAGCCTTAGGATTGGGAGCAAATGTTTATGATATGCAGTGGCAAAATAACTTTGGACTAGCTAGGAATCTTGCTTTTAGTAAGGCAACTAAAGAGTATATAATGTGGCTAGATGCGGATGATGTTGTAACAGAGGAAAGCTTACAAAAGTTATTAGAATTAAAGAAGAATCTTGATAGAAATGTAGATTCTGTTACCATGATATATGTTTTAGAGGAAGACAGTAGTGGGAATCCTACATCAACTTTAAGACGTAATAGGCTAGTAAAGAGGGGGAGAGACTTTCAATGGATAGGGAAGATTCATGAATATTTAGCTGTACATGGAAATATAATAAATTCTGATGTTTCTGTACATCATAGAAAGATAAAATCAAGTAGCGGGAGGAATCTTATGATATATGAAGGCATGGTTAAGGAAGGGGAAGAACTATCCGTAAGAGATATGTTTTATTATGGAAATGAACTCTTCCATAATGGACATTATGATAAAGCTATAGAACAGTATAATAAGTTTTTAGATACAAAGGCTGGATGGATAGAGGATGTAAAAACTGCACTAAGCAATATGTCAGAATGTTACTCTGCTAATGGAGATAATGAAAATCAGCTTAAGTGTCTCTTAAAAGCTTTTGAACATGATGTTCCAAGATCAGACTTTTGTTGTAAAATAGCATATTGCTTTTTTAATAGAAATATGATTTATCAAGCTATATTTTGGTATAAGCTAGCAATAGATACGGCTCCAAGTAAGGACAATCTTAGCCTAGTTAACCATGCAACTTATACATGGATTCCAAATATTCAATTATGTGTTTGCTATTCAAGACTTGAAATGTACGACCTAGCTAATAAGTTTAATGAAGAAGCAGGAAAATTTATACCAGATAACCCTATGATAATACACAATAGGGAGTTTTTGAAAGATAAAATAAGTAATTCTTAATCATTAAGAGAAGGCTTTTATTTTCAATATATATTTGAAAATAAAAGCCTTAGTTATTTTGTACTTAAGTAGGTATATAAATACTACATATAGATTCAGTTATATTATTTAAGAGTTTTATATTAAAACTTGTGTGACTTCAACGTTAAAAGGTATGTTAAGTTGTAATAGTTATCTTAAAAGACTATAATTTACAAAGTTCTAAGGTTTTAGTGATTTAAATACAATCTTTATGGGATATCTGTAACATAAATTGACATGGATTAATATTATGGTATTAGTTGATGAAATTAATAAAATAGGAGGAATTATTATGGATGAAATAAAAGATAATGGAGTTGAACTCATGCCTTCAGGTTTTAATTCCTATTATGAAGGAGCTCCTCTTTATAAATATATATTTAGTGATTCAGAAGAACCAAAAGAAGCACAAGTAATTTCCGAATTTGATTCTTCTTGCTTTACCAGGATTCCTTTACCAGATGAAGAATATCAAGCTTCAACAACAAGAATAGATATTTCAGGTTTGGTGGATTTTAATAATTATACTTCTATAACTGATGGAATCCAAACTGTTACATTTAGTTCACCACTTAATAAAAGAACAGTCCCTTCTAGTTGGCAAACCTGGTCTTCACCACCATTCTCAGAAGATTCAACTCCAGATGTATTATTTAACGATGGAAATTTTTCATTAACCATTAATTTATCAGTTCCATCATGTACATTTGGGTTTGAATTAGAGCCTGAACCATTTGCGATTTTTCCTTACACTGTAAGCTTTTATTCAGGTACTACTTTAGTTGGAAGCATATTTATGGATGTTAATGGAGATGCTGGTGCACGATTATTTGCTGCAAGAACTTGTTGTTGTACTGTTTTTGACAGAGTTGAAATTACAGGTGGAGCTGACTTTGCAATTGCACAGGTTAGGTATGGAACATGCCCTACTGAAGGGAATTGTTGTTGTGAAACCAGTACTCCTGTTACATTTAATGCTTGTCAAGATTCTGCAACCCTTCCTGTGAATATAACTGATATAGGATGTAGAGGTAGATTATTAACAGTTAATGTAACTGTTAGAGCATGTGAGAGAAGGCAAGTGGCAGTAGGGGTATTTGTATGTGATAATAGCACTCCTCAAAGAGTTTTAAGATTTAAGGTATCTGAAGTTTGTATGCCACCTTCAACCAATGCTGATCCATGTGTTACAACTAACTTTAGGTTCTGCTTTATTTTTAATACTGATTTATGTGATCCACTTTCACTGAATGTAAGGACAATAGCAGAGTATGCATGTTTTGATACTCCATGTAATTGCTAAATAATAATCTTAAATATAATATATAGGGATATCTGAAGGATATCCCTTCCATAGATTTTGTTATTTAATATTAATCATATAGTAAGGGGGGAGAAGTAAAGTGCTTGATAATAAAGATATAGACTCATCAGATAAGTATGATACAACGGAATTAGATATTGATCCAAAAGGTTTTATTACTGAGATGTCTTATGGTTATGATATGAGAATTGATTCTAATGAATGCTGTTATGATGTAACTAAAGAGATAAATTTTCCACCTTGTAAAATGATAAAAAATGAATTCTTAGATGTACAGCCATCTTGTGATGGAAGATTACTTATTATAAAAGTAAATTTAAAAAATATATGCCCAAATAAAAAAATTGCGGTTGGGGTATTAATTTATAAAGACAATAGAGTATATGCATTTAGAGCAAAAAAAATAGACACAGGTAATTGTAGCCAATGTATATGTAAGAATTTTAATGCAGGAGAATTTTGCTTTGTATTTACAGAGGATAATCTATGTGAGTATCGTAAGATCAAAATAAAAGTAATAGTTCATTATATTAATTGCTAGTTATTATTCATAAAATTTACTAGTAGTAATATATCTATAGGGTGGAAAGTTTCACTCTATAGATATATTAAATGATGACACATACAAAAAAGAAAATACTAGAAGTACAGAAAAAATTGCAGATAGGATTTAAGCTTTTGATTTTCATAATTAAAACCTATCATTGCAACAAAGCAAGTGTTATAATTACTAAAAAAGGTGGTTATGTTATGAAAAGAATAAGTATAATTTCATGTATTCTACTTGCAGTTAGCTTACTCTTAATAGGATGTTCAAGGAATACAGACAAAGATGATATAAATAAAGAGGAGAAAAGTATTCATCTAAAAATCATTAAATCTTCTCATGAGGAGATTATGGCAACTGAAGATAACAGCGATGTAAAATACAATATTACTAACTCTAAGATGACTATAACAGATAACAAGGATAATCCTTTATCTTGGAATGAATTAAAAGCATCTAAAGAGGTTAAAGTATATTATTCAGGAAAAATAAAAGAAGTATCTCCTAGCTTATTTGAAAAGATAAATAAAATAGTAATTATATCTTAGATTAATATTAAACCAATAAATTAAAGATAGATGTAATAGTATATATTAAGTGCACAACTATTACAAAAATAGAGCATACTTAGGATAAAAAGTTATTTAGGAAGTAATGTAAGTGAGTACCACGAAAACATATATAGGATGCATATAAGAATTTGTATTCTGCTTAAAGGGGAAGGCATAAAATTTAGAAATATTAGAAGAAATAATATTATTCTATGTTAAAAAATGAATAAGAAATATTCAATATTAAGGGTGGTAGATATTAATATCTACTGCCTTTTTTGTTATAAAATATGTACAAGTATTATATGAAAATGAGCAAGGTAGATAGGAAAAGAATAGTGAAATAATGCTAGCTAATATGGTGTTAGGTAATCCTTAAGTAGATTTAGGGAAAACATTTAAAATTATTATTGACTAACATAGCCATTAATTATATACTGTATATATAAACTATATACAGTATATACGGATTAAACAAAAGAGAAAGCATAGTTTAATTTTGAAAGGATAGATAGTATGAGGATAATTATTTCTAATTCTTCAGATGATCCTATATATGAGCAAATAAGATCTCAAATAGAGTCAGCCATATTATCTGAGGAATTAAAAGAAGGGGAAGCATTACCATCTATAAGAAGTTTAGCTCAAAGTCTTAAGATAAGCGTAATAACAACTAAGAGAGCCTATGAGGAGCTTGAGAGAGAAGGATTTATAGAAACAGTGAAGGGCAAGGGGTCTTTTGTTTCTTCTCAAAATAAAGAACTTTTAAGAGAAATGAAGATAAGAAATGTTGAAGATTATCTTTTGAAGGCTGTGGGGGAAGGAAAGTCTGTAGGTATAACTTTGGAGGATTTAAAGGAGATGATTACACTTCTTTATGAGTAAAAATATTTAAGGGGATGTTTTTATGGAGAATATTTTAGAGGTTAAAAATCTAGATAAAGCTTTTAATGATTTTAAATTAGATAATGTATCATTTCAGCTTAAAAAAGGATATATTATGGGGTTTATTGGACCAAATGGTGCGGGGAAAAGTACTACAATTAAGCTTATAATGAACCTTATAAAAAGAGACAATGGTATGATAAAGGTTTTTGGTAAGGACAATATAGAAGATGAAAAAGCAATAAAAGAAAAAATTGGATTTGTTTATGATGAGGTTAATTTTTATGAATATCTAAAACTTAAGGAGATAAAATCTATAGTTGCTCCCTTCTACAAATCATGGGATGATAAGCTATTTAAAGAGTATATGAGAAACTTCTCTCTAAATGAAAATAAAAAACTTAAAGAATTATCTAAAGGAATGAAAATGAAGTTTTCTTTGGCTTTAGCATTATCTCATGATGCTGACTTAATAATAATGGATGAACCCACTTCAGGGCTTGATCCTGTGTTTAGAAGGGAGATTTTAGATCTACTTCAAGGAATAATTCAGGATGAAAATAAGAGTATATTTTTCTCTACTCATATAACCTCAGATCTTGAAAGAATAGCAGATTATATAACATTTTTAAATAAAGGAAAAGTAGTTTTTTCAGAGAGTAAAGATTATATTATGGAAAATTATGCTGTTGTAAAGGGAGACAATAACCTTTTAGAGGGAGACAATAAGAATTTATTTATAGGTGTGGATAGGAATAGTTTTGGATTTGAAGCATTAACAGATAATAAAAATTTAGTTAGGGAAACCTTGGGGAAAAAAGTAATAATAGAGAAACCTACCTTAGATGATATTATGGTTTATATGAATAAAAGGTAGGTGAGGGTAGATGAAAGCTTTAATTTTAAAAGATCTTAACTTAGTTAAAACTACATGGAAGATAATTTTAATTTTTTCTTTAGCTTATCCTATTTTATTTTCTTCAGGAAGTGATATTACAGCAATGACTATGTTTAGATACGTTTTATTTATGGTATATATACTTTGTTATAATTATATATTTTACCATGAATATAAGAGTATGAACTTTGTGAATTCATTACCAGCAAGTAGGTTTATGGTAATATGCTCAAGATATATATCATTAATATTAATTTCTATCTTATCTATAATGATAGTTATAGGTACTCAAGAACTCCTAAGTATAATTGGTATAACATCATTTAGTATGCAAAATATTCACATAAGTTTTATATTGGAGAACTTTTTACTACTTCTTATATGTTCAACTTTTATGACTCCATTTATTATTAGATTTGGAGTAGACCTTGGAAAAACTATTCAAAGGGTAGTTATGATGGGGGTAATAATGGGCATAACGATGGCTATATATAGTATGGAAGCTAAGCACTATGAAATGATAAATATATATGCAAATAATATTATAGGTGAAAACTATGAAGTAATAATATTTTCCGCTACCTTTATCTTATATATAATTTCTATGGTGATTTCTATCTATATATATGATAAAAAGGAGTTTTAATGATGAAAGCTTTATTATATAAGGAATGGTGTGCTCAAAGAAAAGTAATATATATTTGGGGAGGATTTATTATACTTTTATGTGGAGTCCTTAATGGAATGTTGGGTGAGAGGGAATACTCATATATAGGATCACAGATTGTATATGGGTTTTCATTAGTATTTTGCAGTATACAAGTGTTTTTATATAGTATGAACATGGAGGGTAAAAATAAAATATATGTAATATTAAAAAGTGTACCATCTAGCTCAAGGGAAGTAGTACTATCTAAATATATATTTTCTGTGTTATGTTTTTTTATATATTTAATAGTAAGCTTAGTGACAGTATTAGGATTAAAACTTTTATTTATAAATGCATCTTTTATAAGTTTTAATACATTGAGTATATCATTAGCTATATTTTTATTATTGATATCTTTATACATTCCAATATTTTTTAAGGTTATAGGTAAGAATATGGGGTACATTAACAGTGTATTTATGATTTTAATGGTTTTAGTTTATAATCTTGTATTTAAAAATTTAAAAAAAGATTATATTAACACAAATATTATAGGGAGTCTAAATGATAATATAACAGTATTTAGTAGCTTAATATTGGTTATATCTCTAATTTTATTGTATATCTCTCATAAGATTTCTATAGGCTTTTATAAAAATAGAGAAGAACTTTAAAGGAATCATAAAATGGATAGAGTATAGGAAGTATTTAATTCCTATATTCTATCCATCTAAATTTTCCAAGACTTTATATTAACTTATTTAGATATGTAAATATTAAAATAGAAGTTATGTTAGCTATTAGATATAACATTATATCCCTTAGACTCTAATGATCTAGTTATATGATCTATATGATCTTGTCCATTAGTTTCAATAGTAATAGTTACTACAACCTTCTTAAAATGCTCCATAACCTTAGTATGATTATGGTTAATCTCTACTATATTAGCCCCTTCTTCTGATATTATAGAGGAAATCTTAGAAATCTGACCAGGAGAATTTTTAAGCTCTAAAGATAAATCTGCTATTCTCTTTCGTGAAATTAGTCCGTAGTTAAGAGCTGAGGTTAAGGTTATTATATCTATGTTTCCTCCGCTTATAATAGGAACTACTTTTTTACCTTTAAAGTCTAATTTTTTTAATGCTGCTATGGATAACGCTCCAGTAGCTTCAGCAACTATTTTATGTCTTTCTACTAAAGTAAAGATAGAATCTATAACCTCTTCATCTGTGATGGTTATTATATCATCTACATATTGCCTTACCACTTCAAAAGCAAGATCACCAGGATTCTTAACAGCACCTCCGTCTGCAATTGTGTCAACTACATCAAGATTGGTAAGCTTATTATTGTCTAATGAAAGCCTCATGGCTTTAGCTCCCTCAGATTCTACTCCTATTATTTTGATATTAGGATTTATTGATTTAGCGGCGACAGAAACACCGCTTATAAGACCGCCACCACCAATTGGAACAAGTATTACATTTGTATCTTTTAAGTCTTCTAATATTTCAAGAGCAATGGTTCCTTGACCAGCCATTATATCAGCATCATTAAAAGGATGGATAAAAGTGTAACCGTGTTCATTTTCAAGTCTTTTAGCTTCCTCATAAGCATCATCATAACAAGTACCAGTAAGAACAACTTCAGCACCGTATTGTTTTGTAGATTCTACCTTTATAAGAGGCGTGGTTTTAGGCATAACTATAGTAGCTTTTATACCTAACTTTTGGGCTGAGTAAGCAACTCCTTGAGCATGATTACCAGCAGAAGCAGCAACTAACCCCTTAGATTTTTGTTCATCAGTTAATTTACTTATTTTATTTAGTGCTCCCCTAAGTTTAAAAGATCCCGTTGTTTGAAGATTCTCAGGCTTTATGTAAATGTCATTGCCGTAGCAATGGCTAAGTACTGAGCTGTGAATTAAGTTTGTATGTATACAAATATCTTTAATTCTTTCTTTAGCAGCTTGTACATCATTAAGAGTTAGAATAGATTTCATAAGTTTTTCTTTAATAGTATCCATTAGTTTTACCCCCTTATTATCAAAACACCATCTAAATATTATTATAGGGCTTTTTCATATAGTATCTTTACTTATTATGAAATTATATAGGTCCTAAAAATAGTATTTAGTATTCCTAAAATGAATATAATTGTTAAATCTTAATCATTATATAAGTGTAAAATCATTAATGTCAACCTAACTTTAAAAATACTTAGAAAATTTAATAAATAGGGGGAATAATTTTTTAAGTGAGAAATTATTATGAGGATTTTTATTAAATTTTTTATAATACCCTAGGATTAAATACTTAAAAGGATAACTTTAGTAAGTTAATATTTTAGGGGATTGATTTTATATTATATAATAGGATATATAATATAAAGTATTTTAAAACTCATGAATATATAGATAAGAAATATGTTAATACTTATATATACAATAATAAAAAGGATGTATTTATTATGATGGATAGGGCTTTAAAAATTTTAAATAAATATTTTGGTTATCCTTCTTTTAGACAAGGGCAATATGACATAATAGATAGAATACTAAAAGGAAATAATGTATTTTGCATAATGCCAACTGGAGGCGGAAAATCCTTATGTTATCAAATTCCAGCTCTTATGATGGAGGGAACCACATTGGTTATATCCCCACTAATATCTTTAATGAAGGATCAGGTGGACAACCTTAATAACATGGGGATAAGAGCTGAATATATAAATTCAACCATATCCTTAGAAAAAATAAAATCTACAATAAGAAAAGCTAGGGATGGAGAAGTTAAGCTTTTATACATAGCACCAGAAAGACTTGAAAACTCTTACTTTTGTAGCTTAATTAAATCACTTTATATTTCACAAGTAGCAGTAGATGAGGCTCATTGTGTTTCTCAGTGGGGACATGATTTTAGAAAAAGCTATACTTACATAAAACCCTTTATAAGTTCTTTAAATATAACGCCTGTAATAACAGCCTTTACAGCCACAGCTACAGAAAATGTACGAGAGGATTCAATAAAACTTCTTGGGGTAAATAATCCTTATATATATTTAGGAGGTTTTAATAGGGATAATCTATCCATAAATATACATAAGGAGATAGAGAAGCTAGAGTTTGTTAAGGATTATATAAGAGAAAATCAGGATGAAAGTGGTATTATATATTGTGCTACTAGAAAAGAAGTGGATGGATTATATGAGTATTTAAGAGAAAGAGGCTTTTATGTAAGTAAGTATCATGGCGGTATAGAAGATAGCTTAAAGCAAAAATATCAGGAAGAATTTTTGTTTGAAAAAACTAATGTTATGGTGGCTACCAATGCTTTTGGTATGGGGATAGATAAGTCTAATATAAGATATATAATACACTTCTCTATGACAAAAAACTTAGAGAGCTATTATCAGGAGATTGGTAGAGGAGGTCGTGATGGAGAATTATGTAGCTGTCATCTTCTATATAATAGAAATGATATAGAGAGACAAGAATTTATAATAAATACCTCATCATCTTTTGAAAGAAGAGCTATAGAACTTATGAAGTTAAGTGATATGGTGAAGTTTTGTGAAAGTGATGGATGCTTAAGAAAATTTATATTAGCTTATTTTGGTGACTCTAATATAAGGGAGTTTTGTAATAATTGTAGTAGTTGTTTAAATAATCATGAGCTTTATGATTATACAATAGATTCTCAAAAGATATTATCATGTATATATAGAACCCGTGAAAAAGTAGGGATATCTGTTCTTTGTGATATTTTAAGAGGAGTTAAGGGGCCAAAGATAGTTAAAAATAATCTTCAAGATCTATCTACCTTTGGGATAATGAAAGATTACAGTAATATGTATATTAAGGATATGATTAATGCACTGATTGAAGGTGGGTATTTAGATAAGAAGCCTAATACTTATTCCCTTCTTAAGCTTAATGATAAATCTATAAATATATTAAAAGGTAAGGAAAAAGTGTTATTAAATATTAAGGAAAATAAGGCAAGTGTAGTTCTAGATGAAGACTTGTTTAAAAAGCTAAGGCTCTTAAGAAAGGATATATCAGTAAGAGATAATATAAAACCTTATATGGTGTTTTCAGATGCTACATTAATTGAGATAACGAATACTCTTCCAGTAACCTATGAAGAACTTAAAGGAGTAAAAGGAATGGGAGAAAGAAAAATTATTAATTATGGAAAGTTAGTATTAAATATTGTTAAAAATCATAAACTAAAGCTTGAAAATGAAAAGAAAAAACAGTCTAACTAGTGTAGGAGAATTAATAGATTACTATTTAGAAAGTACTAAGGATAATGTTATATCCCTAGATACATCAGTGGATATGTGAATAACTGTAAGGGGAAGGAAGAGGAAAGTGTGGATAAGTTTATAAAAAATAAAATAAATATAATAGAAAACTCCATAAAAGAACTACAGGATAAAAAAACTAATAATGACAGTATGGAAGACTTTAAAAGTTTTCAACATATAAGCATTAATATAGAGAGAATTATAACTAGTATATTAGAACTTACAAGTAACTTTGTAAATTCTAAAAATCTTAAGATGGATCCTAAGTTAGAGGGTATTTTTAAAGATTTATATAAAAATAAAATAATAGATGAAAACATGCTATCAGTAATGGAGGAGACCTTAAGTTTTAGAGGGATATCACTAGATAACAGTAGGGAAGTAGATTTAGATTCTATAAAAAAATTTATAGAAAATAAGTTAAATTACTCCTTAGAATTTGCTTACATTATAGCAAATAACATCACAGCATAGAAGAAGTATATCTTGTACATCCTAATAAGGAACTCTTATTAAAAGGAGAGGATATACTATGGATAATAATAAAAATAGAATGAAAGATAGACCAAAGTCCAACGTAGAAAAAAGAAAAATGCATCCAAAAAAGAATGCTGATGTTGGAGTTATAGACGGAGAAAAGATAGGACATTATGCTAACTCTAAGAATCATCATGAACCTCAGCTTTGGATGGGAAAATAATTAAGAGCTCCAATGGAGCTCTTAATTATTTTTTATGTTTTTACACAAAACTATCTACTGTCCAAAATACTTTAAGGATATTTCTAAAAATTCATTTAAGACTTTGTTAAACTCAGCCTTACTAATATCTTCGTAAGAGTAATTAACTTTTTTAAAATCATTATAAAACTCTAAAAACTTATCTATATGAATTTTGTTTTCTTCAAATGATAAGGTATCTCTTCCAATAGAGTATATAGTTTTCTTAACTAGGGACAGATCATTATATTTAGAGTTAACAACATTAGCTAGATACATAGAACTTTTTTCTAAGTATTCTTCATAAAGCTTTAAGGCTTCTATATTATTTTTTTCTATATGTTTCTCATTATAGATTTTATCTATTTCAACTTTCATTAGATATATGGAATTGGAGTAATTCCATAAAGAGTTATATCTTTCTTCTTTTAACACCCTTCTTTGTTCAATTGAGAATGAAGAAAGAAAAGATATGGTATGAGAAGGAATAAAAGAAATGCATAAAAAGAGTATAAACATACAATGGAATATTGTTCTTAAATCTAATTTTTTATCCTTATTCAAAAACCACCCCTCCTTATATACTTTCTTATATAATACCCAAATATTACCAAAAAAGGAATTGATACTTGTTCTGTCTGATGGCTATAAGCGTTAACACCATCTGAAGGAAGATTCGTTCTATTATACCTGTTATTTATTCAGTGATAAATTAGACTTTTAAGGGATGTAAAATTAAGAGCTGATATAGTAACATTATATAGGATTTTAAGTTTTAAACTTAATTTATCCATCCAGGTAAAGCAAGACAAATCAATGATATTTTTAATGGATAAGTTAAGGACTTATATTGAAACCCTATAAGAGGTTTACTGAAATAAAACTTTACTTATAGGCAATTCTAATAGGTAAACGATTTAACATAGATATAATAGATTGGTTACATAGTAATTTTAAGGATATAATTTCAGTAGAATGAAATTTTAGGGGGAATTACATATGGCAGATTACAGAGAACTTTGGACAAGTCTTGATATGGATTTAGAAAAACATGATCAGTTATGTGCTGTTTTACCAGAAGCTTATGGAAGTACATATCTATCACAAGAGAATAGACCAGAAGGGATGAACTACTTTAACTTTGTTGTATCAGAAATTCACGGGTTAAGAATACAAGAATTAGCAGAACACAAAGAAAAAGATGGAAAGGTTGTTGGAACCTTCTGTGTTTTTGTACCAGATGAAATTATTTTAGCATCTAAGGCTATAGGGGTAGGGCTTTGTGCTGGATCACAATTCTGGGTAGAGGATGGAGAAACTGTTCTTCCAAGAAATCTTTGTCCTTTAATAAAAGCCTTCATGGGAGCAAAGCTTAGTGGAACATGTCCTTATTTCCAATCCTGTGACATGATTGTAGGGGAAACAACCTGTGATGGAAAGAAAAAGGCTTGGGAGATATTAGATGAACATGTACCTACCTATGTTATGGATCTTCCTCAAATGAAGAGGACCAAGGATTATAATATGTGGGAGCAAGAAATAAAATTATTTATAAAGAAAATGGAAGATATTACAGGAAATAAGGTTACTGTAGAAGGATTAAGAAGCTCTATAGATTTAATGAATAAAAAGAGAAGGGCGTTAAAGAGATTATATGATTTAAGAAAGTATACGCCTTCTCCAATAAGTGGACTTGATTCTCTTTTAATATCTCAAATAGCTTTTAATGATGATGTGGTTAGATTTACTGAAAAGGTTAATGAGCTATGTGATGAATTAGATGCGAGAATAAGCGTTATGGAAGAAGCTAGTGCAAGCCTTGAAGGGGATAAGGAAAGAAAGAAAAGAATAATGATAACAGGAACCCCAATGGCTGTACCTAACTGGAAAATGCACTCTATAATAGAAAGTTTAAATGCTGAGGTTGTAGTAGAGGAAACTTGTACAGGAACTAGATACTTTGAAAATGAGGTTTCTACAGAAGGAGAAACTATAGAAGATTTAATTAAAAACTTAGCAGATAGGTATTTAAAGATAAATTGTGCATGCTTTACTCCAAATACAGGCAGAATAGATGATTTAGTAAGATATGCTAAAGAATATAATATAGATGGAGTTATACACTCAAATCTTTCTTTCTGTCATACTTATGCTGTTGAGTATAAAGGTATAGAAAGAGCTCTTAAGGAAAAGAGTATACCGGTTATTAATATAGAAACAGATTATGCTACAGAAGATGTTGGTCAAATAAAAACTAGAGTAGAAGCTTTCCTTGAAATAATATAGGGATGAAAACTCTAAAACATTATATACTCTTTCCTTCTCATACTAGTGGACTCGAATTAGAGAAGCTTTTAAAGAAGGAAAAAATAAAATATACAATTGTGCCAACACCTAGAGAACTTTCGGCTTGCTGTGGAATATCTATGGAATATAATAAGGAAAATGAGTATAGTATAAAGAAAATTATAGATGATAATAATATATCAATTTCAGGGTTTCATAGTTTAGAGAAGGAATATAAAAGATTCTATTAATAGTTTAGTTTTTTAGTATTAAGTAGTACAATAATTTAACCTATAATGATAGTTAGGTCTTAAAGTAGTGAAGATTTGTTAATTTAAGTTATAAAATTAAGAGGAAGCACTTAAGAGGTATAGTCTTTTAAGGCTTCCTCTGTTTTTTATGAAATTAATTTTAGTGTATTAAAGTTTAGCTTGATAAAGTTATTCTACAGGATTTCCACTATAAGCTTGTCCTATTCCTACCTCAGCTAAACCATTTTGAACAACAACTCTTTCTTGGCTGTTCTCTCCATAGATATCAGAAGCAGCTCTAACTAGAGCATTTCTAGCATCCATAAATTGAGATTGTGGAGTAAGATAAGATGTTAATGCTTTATAGTATATTTGTCCAGATTTTTGGAAGCCTAACTTAGAAGCAATATTATAGAAAGCTTTATTTGGTATTCCAGAATTAGTATGAACACCACCCCAGTCTCCAGCTTGAGTTATAGGAAGGTTTTTATAATCTCTCATATGAGCAGGTTGGTTATATTTTTCAGGATCCATAGCACTTCTCTTTAAGATATATCTTGATGTTGATAGTTGTAAGTCATTTCCCATTTCCCAGTCAGAAGTGTTATTTTCTATTAATATACCAAAAACATCAGAGAAAGACTCGTTTAAAGCTCCACTTTGAGCTTGGTATATAAGACCAGAAGAAGATTTAGTTACGGCATGAGTAAATTCATGAGCAACTATATCAAGACATCCAGCAAAAGGTGCAGCATTAACTCCATCCCCTTCACCAAAGCCTAGGTTACTTCTACCATCAAAATAAGCATTTAAATATTTATTTCCTACGTTTACAGTAGCTGTTATACCAGCACCATTACCATCCCAAGAGTTTCTGTTGAAATTGTTTTTGAAATAATCATGGGACTTAGCAACTCCAGAGTGAGCACTTACAGCAGAAGCTATAATTCCACCTTCATTAAAGTTGTTATCATTATCTTCTACCATATATCCAGGAATATAATTTGTTTTTCTTGCATCGTGAGTGGTGTAGCTTCCTCTAGTTCCTCTAGTTTTATCATCTAATCTAAACTTAGATCCTACCTTTGTAGTTTCTAGGTTTACTTCATTTCCGTGAAGGTCTATACCTTTACCTTGAATAGATGCTATTATATTTTGGCTAGAAAGAACTTCACCATTAGTAGCATCAACAAATACATTCCAGTTAGCAGGAGAAGGTTCATTAAATATTATTTCTACTAAATATCCAACTCTCCAGGTATCATTAACCTTATTAATAAATATTTTTGAAGAAGGCTCATAGCTATAATTTTTTTGATTATTTTTCACATCTAAAGAAGCTTCAGCTTTTTTTATTGCTTCATCTTTAGATAGTTTTATTAAACCTTTATAGTTTTTATCTGATAAACTAGGATCTATATCTGCATTTATTGAGTATATATCTCCCTTAGAATTTACGTGAATTACCACCATTTTTCCCATAACTTCTATATTATCTACATTTAGTTGTAGCTTGTAGTGAGTATTACCTTGCTCATCTTTTATTTCATCAATAAGATTAAAGGAGCCAAGATTTAATCCAAAAGCATCCTTATTATCCTTAACATATTTCAATACATCCTTCTTGTTTTCAATCTTATCTTTATTGAGTTTTCCATCAATAAATCTTGGGGAATCAGAATTAGCATTCCAATAAACATGGAGATTGCTAGTTCCTATATCACTATTTTTGGCAGCTTTACTTTTAACTGAAATTAGACTTTTTAAATATCCTTGATTTGTTTCGTTAGCAGTAGTAGTTAAAGATGCTCCTAGACTGAATATCATTGCGGTTGAAATAATAATTGATATTAATGACTTTTTCATAAAGCAACTCCTTAAAATATATTTATATAGACTAATATATGTTCATAAAAATAATGTGTTAATATATTTTTAAAAAAATTTTATAAAGTTTTAAGATAGTATATAAATACACTAAGTATAAGCATGGAGATGTTATATATAAAAGCTTCCAATTGTGAAACTAAGGACTTTTATAGTGGCTATAATATGTAAATATCAATATGAATATAGGTTCATTTTAATAATTGGAAATGTAAATAAAAATGTTAGTATATTTATTTACATTTTTCTTTAATGCTAGAGGGGAAAGGTTTATGATAGTGAAAATATTATCAATAATTTTGTTGATTATAGAATAATATTTATTAAAAAAACATAATTAGGTTTTAAATAATAATTAAATTTTAAGGGTATGGGATATAGTAGTTATGAATGTAAGTTATAAAAAGTTAAGGCTAAGTTTAAATTTTTATAACTAAGTAGGGAAAGAGTTTAATGGAATCAGTATTCAATTTTATATGGGGAAGTTAGGAGGGAGGAAAAATAAAATAAAGCTCAGTTGGAAATCCAACTGAGCTTTATTTTTAGATTTATTAAATTATTCTTTTAGAACTCTTATAGGTCTCATCATATCATGGTCTTCATGTTCAAGAATATGGCAATGCCAAACGTAATCTCCGGGGTATTCTTTAAAGTGCATAATTATTCTAGTAACCATTTTAGAATCAGCTTTAACAGTATCTTTCCATCCTCTTTCGTACTCCCTTGGAGGTACTGGATCTCCAATAAACTCCAGTATTCCTTCTTCTAGATATTTCTGTTCATCAAAGAGTCTTCTATCTAATATTTTGAACTGAACTAGATGTACATGAATTGGGTGTGGGAAAGCTGTTAAATTTACTAGATTCCATACCTCGATTGAATCCATCAAAGGCTTTTCAGTAGCCGGATCATGCCACATTTTATTATCTAATAGTAGCATAGGACGTCCATAATCATCTTGGGTAGCGGTTAGGGGAAGAGTTCTTATCCTTGTCGCCATATGCTCTTCTAGGTGATCTTTAATTGGGTATAGAATATTAGGAATTTTACTAGTGTCTTCAGATGAAAGAGGGAGTACAACTTGAAACTCCATTAGTACACCAGTATGAGGTGAATTATCACCTAGGTTTTTAAGGATCAAGCTTTCACCTTTTAATTTAGAAAAATCTATTACTATATCTGCCCTTTCAGCAGGTTCTAAAGGTATTTCATTTAAAGTAATAGGAGCATTTAATAATCCTCCATCAGTTCCTATTTGAAAAAAGCTTTGGTTATTTGAAAGAGCAATATTATAATTTCTTGTATTAGATCCATTTACTACTCTGAATCTATATTTTCTAGGCTCAACCTTTAGGTGAGGCCAAACCTTACCATTAACCACAATAGTGTTTCCAAGGAAAAATGGAGTTACAGAAGGTTTTACTCTTACAGGAAATGGTGGGGAATCGGGATAGAATAATGATCCGTCACTATTAAAAGATTTATCTTGAATCATTAGAGGGATATCATAATTTCCACATGGAAGGTTTAGTTTTCTTTCAAGAGTATCTTTTATTATATAAAACCCAACAAGTCCAGCATATACATTTAATCTTGTTATTCCTATGCTATGGTCATGATACCATAGGGTAGTAGCCTGTTGGTCATTAGTATATCTATAAACTTCATGTTCAAATTTTATTCCAGTGATAGCATTACATCTAGTAAACCAAGCATCAGGATGTCCATCACTACTAGAATCAACTCTGGCACCATGGACATGCACTACTGTACGAACTTCAGGATTATCAACTGCTCCATGAAGAGTTCTGTCTATAGGTAAAAAATGCTTTAGTGGAAGAGAGTTTATCCATTTAACATGGATTTTTTCATTTCTTAGTACCTCTATGGTTGGTCCTGGAATGCTTTTTTCATATGCCCATACCCTTGTTTTAGGAAAGTATTTATGGAATTTATGATAACATTCCTTCATTTCTACCTCATAATATGTGCCTTTAGAATTGATACATCTTGGAGTTAGTACTCTTGGCTTATTTATATCATCTACAAATTTTGTAATGGTATCTGGTTTAGAGGGGTCAACCTCATTATAAAATTCATAGTTTTCTTCTTCTAATTCTTTACTAAAGTTATTATTCAAAATATCACTTCCTTATATAAGAATAAATAATATTTTTATATATCTTATGATACATAATGTTAAAAGGTGTCTTTTATATATGAATTTATGCAGACATTGCTAGAACTTATAAAGATATTAATATAATAAGGGGATTAATGATGTATATTGGAATAATTGGAGAATATACAATAAAGTAACTGTAAGTTCTATTATTTAAAAGAGTATATTAGTTAGTTTTATCTGATGGCTATAAGCTTTAACACCCCCATTCTCTTAAAAGATGGGGATAACAGTTGATATGTCTCTAGATTAACTCATCTAACCTTCAGGTGATGGAAAGAACAACATCTGAAAGAAGATTCGTTCTATACTACTAATAACTCTTATATTACATTAAATACCTGTCAAGTATTAAATAATTTTCATATTATATAATACTTGGGAGGTGATACTATGTTTAGTAAGATTCTAATAGAGAAATATATAGAAACCTTTAGTAAAAAGCTTATAAAGCAGCAAGAAATAAATAGAACTTTAATAGAAAAGCTATCTAAGCAAGCTAGAGCTATTGAATATTTATATAATCAGCTAGAAGAGCAGAAAAAAGTTATTGAAGATATGGAAAAAAAGCTAAGTGAAAGTGGTAGCTATTATAAGTCACATGAGGAAAATAGCGATAATATAAATAAAAATAGTGAAATAGGTGTGAAAAATTTAGAGAGTAACTCTGTTAATATAAATTTAGATGTATCATCAATAGTGGTAATGATAATAACTTTCCTTAAGGATATAGGGAAAGATAATATAGATAAGATAAATATAGATGAGCTTATTAAAGAGTTAAATTCGTATAAAATTAAATTAGGGAGTAATACTGAGTGGGAAATTAATGAGAATTAATAAAATTATAATAAACAAAACACATAAGGTTAGAATACTCAGTGCTAAAGAGGAAATGAATTAATAAGATAGATTAAATAGTAGTGATATAGTATGGAAAAAGCATGCTGTAAAAATTATACAATATTTATGGCATGGGTAATTTAATAAAAGATAAATTTTATATAGAAAAGAGTGAGTAATTTTATATACCACTCTTTTTATTTTTTAATTATTAATTAGTACAGATAGGCTTTAATTTTTCCATGTAACCTATTTATTATTTAACTCCATGAAATTGTAAGGCTGATACATTTAAAGTTTCATGGAGAAATTAAGAGGAAATTATCTGTATAAATTTTAAGTGAAAATTATATATCCAAAGTAAAAATAAACTTAAATATAATAATTAATAAATTAGGGAATAATACTATATATGCGAAAGAACTATAGAAAAATAAATTTAATGAGAGTTATTATTGATTACCATGGTAGGGTATGGTAAGATTTTCATAAAACATATAAGGAGTGATGATATGAAGTTTAAAGTTAATGAAGTATATGAAGGATTTAAGCTAATAGAAGATGTTTATATAGAAGAAATAAAGGCAAATGGAAAAGTTTTTGAGCATGAAAAAACAGGAGCAAGGCTTCTTAATATAAGTAATGATGATGATAATAAGGTGTTTGCTATAGGTTTTAGAACCCCACCTAATGACAGTACAGGTCTTCCACATATATTAGAGCATTCAGTTTTATGTGGATCTAGAAAGTTTGATGTTAAGGAACCTTTTGTGGAACTTTTAAAAAGTTCTTTAAATACCTTCCTTAATGCAATGACTTATCCAGATAAGACCATATATCCTGTAGCTAGTAGAAATGAAAAAGATTTTAAAAATCTTATGGATGTTTATTTAGATGCTGTATTATATCCAAATATATATAAGTATCCAGAGATATTTATGCAAGAGGGATGGAGCTATTCCTTAGAAAACAAGGATTCTGAACTTAAATATAATGGAGTTGTTTATAATGAAATGAAGGGAGCATACTCTTCACCAGACTCATTAGTATTTAGAAAGATAACAGAAACTCTTTACCCGGATACCATATATAGCCATTCTTCCGGTGGAGATCCTGAGGTTATTCCAGAACTTACTTATGAAGACTTTATAGCCTTCCATAAAAAGTACTATCACCCTTCAAATAGCTTTATATATTTATATGGAGATGGAGACTTAATAGAGCAGCTTAAGTTTATAAATGATGAGTATTTAAGTAATTTTGAAAGACAAGAAATAGATTCAGAAATAGGTACTCAAGAACCTTTTGAAGAAATGAAGGAATATACTTATACTTATAGTCTTTCAGAAGATGATTCTACAGAAAATAAGAGTTTCTTAAACCTAAATTTTTCTATAGGGTCAGCATTAGATATTAATGAGAATTTAGCTTTAACCGTAATAGAATATTTATTATTAGAAACTCCAGCAGCACCTTTAAAGAAGGCCTTACTTGAGGCTGGTATTGGTAAGTCAGTATTTGGAGAGTTTGAAAATGGTATAAAACAGCCTTACTTTTCAATAGTAGCAAAGGATGCTAATGAAAATGACAAGGATAAATTTAAAAAAGTAGTATTTGATACATTAGAAAGCTTAGTTAAGGGTGGCATTGAGAAAGAACTTATAGAAGCTGCCATAAATAAAATAGAGTTTATATTAAGAGAGGGAGACTATAGAGGGTATCCAACAGGAATAGTTTATTATACAAAAGCTATGGATAGCTGGCTTTATGGAGGAGATCCTTTTGTAAATTTAGCATATGAGCCAGTTCTTGAAAATGCTAAAAGAGCATTACACACTAAGTATTTTGAGGACCTTATAGAAAAGCATATACTAAATAATCCTCATAGTTCTTTTGCAATATTAAAACCTGAAAAAGGACTTTCACAAAGAAAAGAAAGAGAATTAGCTGAAAAGCTTTCTAAATATAAGAATGAACTAAGTGACAAGGAAAAAGAGTCTATTATAGAAAAGGGTAAAAAGCTTAAAGAAAGACAGATGACAAAGGATACCAAGGAAGCTTTAAACAGTATACCTAGTCTTGGAATAGAAGATATAAATAAAGAGGCAGATAAACTACCATTAGAAATAAAAGAAGAAAATGGAGTTAAAGTTTTATTCCATGAGGTAGAAACAAATAAAATAGGATATTTAAAACTTTTATTTAATGTTAAAGTTCTTCCAAAAGAATTACTTCCTTATGCTAAACTTTTATCTGACGTTATTGGAAAAATAGGAACTAAAAACTATTCTTATGGATCTTTAGCAAATGCTATAGGAATACACAGTGGAGCTATATTCTTTAATGTAACAAGTTATGTTAAGAGTGGAAATCCAAAAGATTTTAGTGCAGTATTTATGGTTAAGGCAAAAGCTCTTATGGATAAATTAGATAAGACAACTGAACTTATAGGAGAAATCCTTGAAAATACTCTATTTGATGATAAGGAAAGAATTCTTCAAAATCTTAGAGAGATAAAGAGCTATTATGAAATGAGTATGTTTAGTTCAGGTCACATAGTAGCAGCTAAGAGAATGATGTCTTATTTCTCACCTAAGGGATCCTTTGATGAGATTATAGATGGAATAGGCTATTATAAATTCCTTTGTGATATTGAAAAGAATTTTGAAAACAAATGGGATGAAGTAAAGAAAAACTTAGAGAAAACTAGGGAAGAGTTATTTAATAAGAGTAATTTAACTGTTAGCTTTACTTCAGATAAAGAAGACTATGATTCAGTTAAAAATCCAATTGAAAGTATTACTAAGATTTTAGGAGATAAGAAAGTAGCAGAGGTTACTTATGACTTTAACCTAGAAGATAGTTGTAATGAAGGATTACTTACTCAAGGCAATGTTCAATATGTAGCTAAGGGTGGAAATTTTATAAATAATGGATATAAATACAATGGATCTGCTTTAGTTCTTGAAACCATATCAAACTTTGACTACTTATGGAACAATGTAAGAGTTCAAGGTGGGGCTTATGGAGTTGTTCCAAGGATAAGTAGAAGTGGAAACATGTTTATAACATCTTACAGAGATCCTAATATAAAAGAAACCTTAAAGGTATATGATGAAATGCCTGACTACTTAAAGGAATTAGAAGTAGATGAGGAAACCATGACTAAGTATATAATAGGTACAATTAGTAAACTTGATAGTCCATTAACACCATCTATGAAGTCAGAATATGCTATAGAGCAGTATTATATGGGAATAAGCCATGAAACTAAGCAAAGGGAAAGAAATGAAGTTATAGAAACAAAGTTAAATAATATTAAGGATTTTGCACCAGTTATAGAAAGTGTTATGAAACAAAATCATGTTTGTGTTTTAGGTAATGAAAAGAAAATCAAAGATAATAGTGATGTCTTTGGAAAACTTATAAATGTTATAGAATAAATATATATATGTTGTATTAATTAATTTACATTCTATTCCTTGAGGACTAAATAAGTTTTAACTGAATTTAATGTAGCTTTAATATTACAACTTATATATTCTAGCTTTTACTTAAAGTAGTAGAGGTGTAAATATAGTAAATACCATAGTGTAAAAGGTTATGGCCTAGCTCTAATAGATAAATTATTAGAACTAGGCTATAACTATTTTTATCTGATGGCTATAAGCTGTAACACCCCCATCCGCGTGTAAGGTGGGGGTGTTACAGTTGTGGCAATCCTAGATTAACTTGTCTAACCTTCAGGTGATGGAAAGAACACCACCTAAAAGAAGATTCCTTCTATATACTATTGGATAAATAAACAACATTTAATTTATTTGTCTTTGGATGAAGGGATACCTCACTATTTACTCCAAAAACATCTTTTATCATTCTCTCTGTCAATACTTCTTCTGGATATCCAGAAGAAACAATATTTCCATTATTAAGTACATATATTCTGTCACAATAATTAGAGGCTAAGTTTAAATCATGTAATGCGGCAAGAACCGTTATATTTAATGACTTAACCAGCTCTAAAATCTGAAGCTGATGTTTTATATCTAAATGGTTTGTAGGTTCGTCTAGTATTAGTATATCAACATTTTGAGCTAAGGACCTTGCTAGAAGAACTCTTTGCTTTTCCCCACCAGATAGGGTGGAAAACTCTCTATTGTAGTAATCTTCCATAGATACTTTCTTTAATGCATCCATAGATATTCTAAAGTCTTCTTTGTTATCCAACTCAAAGGCTTTCTTATGAGGCGTACGACCAAGAAGAACCATATCTATTACTTTAAATTCAAAGTTTTGCTCATTAAATTGACTAACAACAGCCATTTCACGAGACGTGGATTTTATAGAAAGTTTAGATATATCCTTACCATTTATAAAGATAGATCCACTACTAGGCTTTAAGATTCTATAAATTGCTTTTAACAAGGTAGATTTTCCACTTCCATTAGGACCAACTAAGCCTACAAACTCTTTATTATTTAGATTTATAGATACATCCTCTAATATTTTTTTACTACCTATACTTAGGGATAAATCAGCTACCTCTATTTTCATTAGTTTTACCCCCAGTACTATAAGATTTTTTTATTAGCAGCCACATTAAAAATGGTGCTCCTAGCATAGAAGTAAGAACTCCTATAGGAATTTCTAATCCTTTCATCATTACCCTTGCTAGAACGTCAGTCCATATTAATAGAATAGAACCTAAAAGGGCACTTATAGGAAGGAGTTTTTTATGGTCACTTCCTACTATAAGTCTTGATATATGAGGAATCATAAGACCTACGAAACCTACAGTTCCACAAACTGAGACTATTACTCCGGTTATTAGAGCAGAGACTAACATATATATTTTTCTATAGGAGGATAAGTCTATACCAAGGGTTATAGAGGCTTCCTCTCCTAAAACCATAGTGTTTAAAACTCTAAACTGTGATAGAAAAAATACTATACCTATTACTATAATTATGGATGGAATTTTTAAATTCTCAAAGGAAGCAGAAGTTAACCCGCCCATCATCCAAAAGGTTACAGTTTTCATTCCTTCTGCATTATTTGAAATAAATATTATAAAGCTTGTAAATGCCGAGCATATAGAACTTATTATAAGTCCAGATAAAATCAGCTTTGTTGATGTAATTCTTCCTCCTACATTAGACAGTAAATAAACAAATATAGAAGAAATTAAAGCTCCTGTAAAGGCTCCAAAGGTAACACCACTACCAAATAATACACCATTTACTCCAATTAATATGGAGAAGGTAGCACCTAGAGAGGCACCAGAGGAGAGCCCTAATATATAGGGATCAGCCAATGGATTATTTACTGTAGCCTGCATTGCGCATCCAACAATAGAAAGTCCCATTCCAACTAATGATCCAAGGAGAACTCTTGGAAATCTTATATGCCACACTATATCATATAATGGTCCCTTGGATAATGTAGCTGTATCTCCAATGGGAATACCAAGGGTATTGTATATAATAATTCTATAGGCATCATAAGCAGATACATTAGCAGAACCAAAGGTAATGGAAAGCACCAATGATATAAGTAAAATAGAAATAAGAGTAGCAATTATAATAAAAAACTTCTTATTTGATTTTTCAAAATATACATTAGAAGGAGTAGAGGGGGATAGATTGTTATTCATTTACTAACCTCACAATTTTTATTTAACTAAATCCGGGTAAAGACCTTTAGCTAGATTTTCTATTCCTGTAGCTGTTCTTACGCTTCCTCCGTAAGTTTCAGCTAAAGGAGTATATAATATTTTTTTATCCTTTATAGCTTGTACGCTTTGAAGAGCGGGATTATTTAAAAGAGCATCTTTTTCTTTATTATCCTTAACTTGAGCTTCAAAGTGTATAAGAACTATTACATCTGGGTTTAATTCAACTATATTTTCTGGTCCCATAGTACCACCCTTTTCTACCACATTCTTACCACCAGCTTTTTCTACCATATCAGAAACTAGCGTATTAGAGCCATAAGATGTATATTTATTATCTTTAGATCCTTCTATAACTAAAACCTTAAGTTTAGATTTTACATCTTTTATAGAGTTCTCTATACCCTCTATGTTCTTTTTCATGTCAGCTATGTAGGCATCTGTCTTATCTTTTATATCAAAGATTGTACCAATATCCTCTATATCTTTATATACATTTTCTACAGTTGCTTTTTCAGCGATACCAGAGTTTCTTTGGATAAATGTATTAACATCCTTTTCATTCCATGTGTTAACACCACCTAATACCTTATCTGAGAATGCACTTTTCCATCCTATAATAAGATCAGGATTTTTTTCTATAACCATTTCCTTAGTTGGGTATTTATCTGATAGCACAGGAATTTTATCATGTTTTTCTTTAAGATTATCTAGAATAGGGTTGTCCATATATGCTGTTCCAACTAATTGGTCTTCAAGTCCAAAGTGTAGTAATAATTCAGTAGTAGTTTGGTTAGTACTTATTACTCTTTCAGGTTTTTTGTTAAAGGTAATTTTATTTTCTGTTTTATCAAAGTTAAAATTAGTTACTGAAGCTGGATAGCTTTTGCTAGAAGTAGCTTCAGCTTTGTTTTTATCCTCTTTAACTGTAGAGGAAGTAGATGAACATGCTGTAAATAGTAGGCTAACACCTAGTGTTAGTGCAATTAAACTTTTCTTTTTCATAGATATAATCTCCTTACATAATTAAAATTAGATATTTAAAATAGAATCTATAGATATACATTGAAAAACTTTATTTAGTCTAAAGCATTATTTATTACTGTTATTTTTAAAGGTAAATATTAAATGTTTATAGACTTATTTAACACTCATAAAAATAGAGATATTTTAAGTTAAGTATATCTATTAGTAACCCATACTTCATAAAGGAGTTTAGTTTAGTATTTATAATATATAAAACAAAAAAAGCCTCTCCAAAGGACAGACTTATGCACAAATTTAGCATAAAACTAGAACCTCCCTCCGAAGTTAAGTTAAAATAATCTCATAGGCAGGTCTCCTGACTTACACATATATGCCTTATAAATCTCCTTCCCAATTTTAAATCAGTGGATGTGATTTATAAGTAGTGATTACAGTAGCGGGGGCTGTGTTGGATTTACACCAAAGCTTCCCTATTAATCTCTCTCGAAAACCTATAAAAGTATTAGTATTCAATTATCTTATTGTAGATTCTATTAGAAAACATTTTCAAAGTCAACATAAAACAACAAAAATTTTATATATCAGTAATAGTATAACCTAAAGTGGAGGAAATTTCACACAATTATTATTATTATGTTATATTTTCTACCTAATATGATAATTTTAATAAGGGAATCATCATAATTAATTTATTAGATTTTAGGGAATTTATATGGTGATTTAAAGGCGTAATATAGTTGGCTCTACGGGGAAACTGACTTTAGTATGTCTTTGGAAGAACTTTACTTGGAGATAAAAACTATTTGATATATAAATAATTTATCTCAATGAATAGTTGTAATTTTTATATAAAATATTATAATAGAAGATAGATAGACAACTATATATTGTTTTGCTGGGGGTGCCATTTGGCTGAGAGGGATGATAGATCCTAACCCTTTACCTGATCTGGATAATGCCAGCGGAGGGAAGCAGCGGTAATGGAAATACCTAAGAATACATTAGCACTGCTTTATGCAGTGCTTTTTTTATTATTTATAGTACGAATCTTCCTTCAGATGGTGTTATTTCTACCATTTGAAGGTTAGATGAGTTAATCTAGTGGCGTAGCAACTGTTATACCCAACCTTTTAGAGGATGGGGAGTAAAGCTTATAGCCATGAGATAAATATTGAAAAATAATTAGTAATATTCTAGCTTATTTTTAATAATGTTATTATTCAATATAACTTAAATAATTTAAGGGCATTCTAATATATAAATGTCTACAAATTTATAAGGAGGGGTCTTATATGTTATTAAATATTTTTAATTTTAAGTTTAAAGCTCCAAAAGCTTTAGAGTCCTTAGGAACTGTTTTTTCAGATCCTAAAATTTATATAACCTTACTTTGTCTAGTAGGTTTAGTGGTGGCATTACTTGCATTTAGAAAGATAAAATTAGATGCAAAAACCATGACTTATGTGGGAATAGCCATAGCACTTGGAACAATACTTAAGATGTTTACTATAATGAAAATGCCAAATGGAGGATCTGTAACTTTAGGTAGTATGATACCTATAATATTCATAGCCTATATATATGGACCAAGGGTAGGATTTTTAGGCGGATTATTATTTGGAATAATAGATTTATTACTTGGAGCTTATGTAGTACATCCACTTCAATTATTACTTGACTATACATTTGCATTTATGTCTTTAGGACTTGCAGGATATTTTAGGAACAATATAACTCTAGGGTCTTTCGTAGCAATTTTAGGTCGTTATATATGTCATATATTATCAGGGGTAATTTTCTTTGCAGAGTATGCAAATGGACAAAATCCTTTATTGTATTCTTTAATATATAACTCAACTTACTTAGTTCCAGAACTTATAATAACAGTAGTGGTTCTTAACATACTACCACTTAAGAGAATACAAAGTAATTTAGCAAGAAGTCATTAATAGGTTAAACTCTAATTTAAAAGGACATGGGAAATATAAATTTTACCCATGTCCTTATTTTTATAAATAAAGTTATATTTATATTATATAAAGCTAATTTTAATTTTATAGGAAGAATAATCAGTGGTACTTAGTATGGGACTTATAATATTTACTAGAGAATTCTCACTGTTTGATATGGCTTCATCATATATTTCACCATCCATAAGTTTAGAGGACATCCGTTCTTTAACTTGATTTATAAGTATTTCATATTCCTTTGGGGTTAGGGTTACATCACCAAATCTTAATATACCTAAAGTGGGGGACTCATACAAAGTTTTACTATCCTCTATGGTTATGGCTTTAATTGTAGGCTTAGGAATTTCTAAGGTTACAATTTTTTTGTTCTTATCTACTTTTAAGGTTTCATTTTTTATATTGGATAAATCTATTGAATAAATGCCTTTTCCAAAGAAGTGAATGGTTTGTAATTTCTTGAATATTTCCATATCAAAAAGGGTGTTGTTTATTGTTACCTCTTCTTTTAATTCTATTTCCATAGGTATAATTTCATGCTTTTGTCTAATTTCTTTAATAAGAGTTTCTTTTGTTATAAACCTGCTATATGGTCTTTCTACATTAGGAAGAACCCATAATTCCTTTGGTTTTGAGGAAGGTTTTAATATTTTATACATTATAATTGATCCAATAATAATGAATATAAGAGAGAAGGTAGAAAAAATTATAAGTTTTCTTTTAAGTTTTATCATAAATACACCTCCTAAAGAAACTCTAAGAAATTATATTCATGATAAAGATAAATAATAACCTTAACCTAGTAAACTTAAATTAAAAAAGGCACATGACATAAGGGGATTAACTCTGTCATGTGCTCTGAGTTTAGGTGGCTTTAATTATTAAATATAAAGCCACTTAAAACTCAATAAGTGATATAAGGTGGGGGATTATACCCTCAGCTAAATTAAATAAAAATAATTCATATAACTGGCTGAGGAGAATATGAATTTATAGATAATAAAGTTATCTACAAACAATAGTGTTAGCAATTTACAATATATTATTCATAAATATTGTTTAAGTAAGAATAAAGAGCGGGATATACATTAAGGTTTGCCATAAGGCTCATGTATTCATCCATGAGGTCGGGATTTTCATCTCCCTTTTTAATGGCTCTAATCATAAGGTTTTTTGGTGTTTCAAGAGGAGATATATATTCAACTATTGATACATCATATCCCTTAGCTTCAAGCATAAGTCCTCTCATTCCATCCGTAAGAACATCTGCCATTCTAGCCTTTAATATGCCGTATTTTGTTATAGATTTAAAAGGGTCGTAGCTATATTGATTTAAAAGTTCCCTGTGGCAACAAGGAACAGCTATTATAACATCAGAGTTTAATCTAACTCCTAAGGATATAGCCATGTCAGTTGCAGTGTCACAAGCATGAAGGGATATAACTACGTGGATTTTACTTGGAGGATTATAATCCTTTATATCCACAGCTTTAAATTCCATATTTCTATAACCTAGGTTTTTAGCCATTTTAGTAGAGGCAGCAATAACATCAGTAGATCTATCAAGACCTATGAATTTACACTTTCTTCTTTTAACATCTGTTAAATAATAATTTAATACAAAGGTTAAATAGGACTTGCCACAACCACAGTCTAAGATTGTTATTACCTCATTTTTAGGGAGTGAGTCTAAAATTCCTTCTAAAAGTTCAACATAGTGATCTATTTGATTATATTTTCTTATTTTATCGTTTTTAATTTTTCCATCAGAGGACATTATACCAAGCTCTTTAAGAAGGGGGTCTGCTTTTCCTACTTTTATGTAGTAATCCCTATTTAGTAGGGTTGAAGATTCATTTATATGTACTTCTTTTGAAGAAGTTTTAGATAGGTTTTGAATATTTTCTTCCTTAACCTCTGTAGAAGTCATCTTTACATTTTTATTGTCTCCAGAAATAAGAATATCTGTACCACGTTCCCTATATAGAATTATTAAAGAATCATATTTTTCAGCTTCATTACATAGATACTTAGATAACTCATCTATAGATAGTAAAGAAGTTTTTCCATTAAAGTTATAACTGATTTTGCCCTCATTAAATGTACCTACGCCTTTAAATTCTTTAAGGCCAGTATTGAAGGTTGTATGGATTTCTTTAAATATGCTTGAGTTTTCTTCGAAGCGTCCTTGAAGACCAAGGAGGAATAAACTTATTTTATTTATTGATTGTTTGTTCATGATTAATACTCCTTTTTAAGAACTTATATTTTAAGGTAATAAAGTTGTTCTTAATTTATTTAATAAGACTACATAACACTGACATAGTGAAGCTATATAGTACTAATATTTTAGTAAAAGTTCAGTATATATTATAACCTAATATAATATAAAGTTAAACTTTTGAGGGTATGCTGCATCCATTGATATAATATATAGGGTTTTAAGTTTTAAACTTAATTTATACATCTATCCAAAGCAAGATAAATAAAGGATATTTTTAAGTAGTAAGTTAAGTGTTTATGTAAAAGACCTATAGCTTATCTGTACATAGAAGCTGTATTATCTACTGTATTAAAACAATTAATAAGTACATAAAATACCAAAATAAAATAGTTAATAAGCTTTTAAAAATATTAATATTTTATGGTATAATGTTTCAGTAACACGTAAATAGAATAAATACTTGAAAGGGGAACAGCAGTTTAAATGGAGAAGAGTAAGCCGCATTTATTTACAACACTATTTATATTTACAATGATGATACTTGCTGCAATTGCGGAAAATACAAGAGGTGTTTTCGTACCAAGTTTTAAAAGTGATTTTGGAATAACAGATACTGAGATTGGTTTTGTGTTAACTATGTGTACAATAGGCTATTCTATAGCTACATTTATAGGTGGATGGCTTTGTGACAGAATAGGGCAAAGAATAGTTTTTATAATAGGAATTATAACTATGATAGGAGCCCTTATATTATTATCTTTAAGTAATTCGTATTTAGTATTTATCATTTCTATGACACTTACAAGTTGTGGTCTTGGATTATCATCCATAACTATTAATACCCTAATTCCTATATTATTTATATCTATGCAAAGTGTAATAATGAACTTAGTACATTTTTGTTATGGATTAGGATCAACAGTTGGTCAAAGAACTGCAGGAGTTCTTATGTATAATGGAATACAGTGGAGAAAAATATATTTAGGTGTTGCAGTACTTTATGGTGTTATGCTTATATTATTTAACTTTATAAAAATACCTAAAATAAATAAAGGCGATAATGAGGTTAGAATTACATTAAAAGAAGCTTTAAGTAATAAGATTGTGCTTTTATACATATTCACTCTAGGTTTTTATGTATTTGCAGAGGGAGGAACCTCCAATTGGTTTGTAAATTACATGGAATCAAGCTTTAGCTTTAATAAGTCCCAAAGCTCTCTTTATTTAGCTATTTTCTTTGCAGTGTTTTCACTAGGAAGATTATTTGGGGGATTTGTTGTTGAAAAGAAGGGCTACTTAAATGTTGTATTAAAATCTCTTAGTATTGGAGCTGTATTATATATTATAGGTTTCCTATTAGGAGAGAATGGAGTTTTAGTAATAGGAGCTTCAGGGATATTCTTTGCTATAACATTCCCAACAGTAGTTCTTAGCATAAGCAAGGTCTTTAAAAATGGAAGTACATATATTACAGGTATAATAGTTACCTTTGCAACTTTTATAAATATGATTATGACATTCTTAATGGGAATAGCAAATGATATACTTGGAACTAGATATGCGTTTGTTATAATACCTATTAGTTTATTACTATCAATAATTGCTTTATTTGCTGTTCATAGAAAAACTAAGGATAAACTTATGATAAATAAGTAGGCTTAATTTGAGCTTACTTATTTATTATGAGAGGTATATTAAATTATAAGTTATGATAAGAGCTTTAAGGGGTATTATTTTGTGTGGATATACTTATTTAACTTATGACCTTTAATGGAAGATAGTATGTTTAATATATTAATTTTTAAGATATACTTATCTTTTATTAAATATGTTTTATTAACAAAGTTACTAATAATATACCTAGGAGAGATAATTATGGGAAATGAAAAGATAGCTGTAGAACTATCTAATGGTACTTTAAATCAATATATAATTAAAGATAAAATTGGCATAACAATAGGACGATTTTATATTTTAGATATGAATAAGGAAGAAAAAAATTGTTTAGTAAAGCTTAAGTTTTATAGACAAGAAAATAAGAACCTTATGACAGAGGCTTTAAGGGCCGTAGGAAACAAGGTTTTTTCTGGTGGGGAGATATTTAAGCTTAATATAATAGCGGAAGAAAATGTAAATCTTAGCTCGTTTTTAGAAGTTGGATTTATGTTAGAGGGAATCTTTGATAGTAATGTATATTCAAATGGTATATATAAGAGTCAATATCTTCTAGGAATAACATCAATGGAATTTAATAGTGGAAATGTAATGTCTTCTTTATCTATTAAAGGAAGAAAGGTTATATTAAAGTTATTAACCCCTGAATACACTAAAGATGTATTAGATTACTGTATAAGGAACAAGGATCATCTAAAAGACTTTGAGCCTTTAAGGGATGATAGTTTTTATACTAATGAAGCACAAAAGAAAATACTTATAGAAAATTTTAAACAATATCTAAATGGGATTAGTATGAATTTTGGTATATTTATAGGAAATAAATTAATAGGAAAGATACAACTATCTAATATAATCCATGGGATATTTAAAAGTGCCTTTATTGGATATTCTTTAGATAAGGATGAACAGGGGCATGGATATATGAGGGATGCAGTAAATACCATTATTGAATATGCTTTTTATGATTTGGGATTACATAGAATAGAGGCTTCAACTCTTATAAGTAATTTAAGGTCTCAAAATGTATTAAAGGCATGTGGGTTCGAAGACCTTGGAATTAATAAAAATTATCTTCATATAAATGGAAAGTGGGAAGATCATATAACTTTTTATAAATTGAAAGAAGACTAATATAAGAGTATAAGTATTAATTCTAAATTAAGTTATATAAGGACTTAAGTTTTAGAATTAATTTACTCCACGCCTAAAGGCAGATAAGCTAATGATATTTTTAATGAATAACTTAAGGATTTATGTTAATATCTTATAAAAGCTATAGGTATATATAATACTATTTTTATATTAAACTAAAATAATTCTAGAATATATTTTTATTTTAAATAAAGGTGTATATAAGGAAAGAGATAATTCTTTCCTTATATACACCTTATTGATTTCTATAACTTAAGTTAGCTTTACTTAGTAAACTTAAGAATTATAAGCCTTTTTTATTGCTTCTTGGTGCTTAGGATCCTTTTTATTATCCTTATGTCTCGTACTATTTAAAAAGTGAATATCTATGTGGCCATCCATTCCATTATTTTTTATAAAGTCTAGATTATCACCAGTACCAAATCCACCAGAACGATTAGAGACTGTTTTTAAGGCAGGAGATTTATCCAAGCCAGCATGAGGCATAGCTGTCATTGAGGCAGCATATTTTTTATTATTAATTATAAGATATACAGGACGTCTTTCCCAAGAAAAGCCACCCCAGATTTCTTTAATTTTCTCTGTATCATTGTAAGTTAAAGCTTCAGAATCTGCATGATTAGTACCAGTAGTTCTTTGTATCATAAAGTCTTTACCTGTTTCAACATCTATAACCTTAGCTTGGGTTCCTATAGAAAATACATTGGTTCCCTCATTCCACCAATCTAAAAGGGCTATTTCCTTTTCTACAGTATTTGCATTACTACTCTCCTTAGAAGGTGGCACGTACCCCCCTCTAGATAAAGGTGCTTTTGGATTAGAAGATTGAGGAGGTATAGAAGTCTCAGCAGGTTGATTTGCATCAGAGTGTTCTAAGACCTCATCTTTTTTATTAGACTCTTCATTATTTGAAGATAAAAGAATTTCGCTTGAATCTAGTTCCTTAACAGCATTAGTTCTATTAAATATAAAAAATGAAGAACCAAGTACAATTAAGGACGCACAAAAAATAACTATTTTTTTCATAATTAATTCCTCCCTAAAGCCTGCGAAGTTAGTTGACGGGTTAGGGTTAGAGAGTACCCAGCTTATTAAAGCTTCACCCCATTAGTTAAATCCTCCGCTACATTTTGTATTAGGCTTTTTATTATAAGTAAGATTATAAAGAAATTATTCATATCACACTATAGTGAGTTATTGGAGCAAGTGCCAATGAAAGTAGGTATTACATTTATGTAGTAATAAAGTATGTAGATTTACAGTGGAAAATAATATTTAAATCATTGGTATAAAATGGTAAAATAATAAATAGAGGATATTTATATGATAGACAATTATTAAAAAAAATAATCTTAATCTATAAACATAGCTATCAATACTATGATTATAGTTAGAAGTTATACTAGTATTAGAAATATGAATTTATATTAAGGGCACATTATAAGAGTTTTTGAAATTTAAACTAGATTAAAGGGGGAATACTTATTGTGAAGATGTAGTAAAAGATAAGAAAAATTTTATTTTAAGAAAATTTATACGATATAGAAATAAATGAAGGTTTTCTAAGTATAAAACTTTTCATTTGAAGTAGGGAGAATAAGATGTTAAATAATTTATTTTTAAAACTTTTTAGTTCCGAAGAAGTTAAGACTGTGGATGAAGAAATAAATAAGTTAACAGAAGAAGAAAAATTAGATAGGGAGGTTGCAGAGATATTTCAAAGAATGCAAATAGGTAATAGTTAAATAGTTACTTATTATAGTTTAAATAAATGTATATGCCAGGTTATAATAGGAGAGTTACATTAATAAGAAACTTAATGGGTTATTTAAATTAATAAGAAAAGTAATAAATCTAAAATTATATGAATTTACTTAGATATAATTTGTATGGTTAAGGAATAATATAAATTGAGGTTTAACTTATTCATATATAAGAGAAATTTAAAGTTATAGATTTAAGAATAATTTAGCTAAAAACTAGACATAATAAAACATAAGTAAGAATAAGATAAAGAATCAGAAATAAACTTAACCATGTGTATCATAATAGAAAATAAGTCGAAATTTAAAGTATATACTAGAAAAAAAGAGATAATTTCATCATAATAGATAAGAGCTCTATTATAGGGAATCATAATATGGTATTATTAATATCGTTGCTGATGAGCGAAGCAAGTTAGTAACAGCAAATCAAACATTTTAAGTTTGGTTAATGGTCTTTGAAAATTAAACAGATTAAGATAAAGAACCAGCAATTCTTTTAACAGTAAATAATTAGCGAAAAGCTAAGATTAAACTTTTAAATTGAGAGTTTGATCCTGGCTCAGGATGAATGCTGGCGGCGTGCTTAACACATGCAAGTCGAGCGAGAGAATCTCTTCAGAGACAATCTAGCGGCGGACGGGTGAGTAACACGTGGGCAACCTGCCTTGTAGTGGGGGATAGCCCTCCGAAAGGAGGATTAATACCGCATAATATTGCTTTAAGGCATCTTAGAGCAATCAAAGGAGTAATCCGCTACAAGATGGGCCCGCGGCGCATTAGCTAGTTGGTGGGGTA
>NZ_JMLJ01000017.1 GCF_000686705.1 Clostridium hydrogeniformans DSM 21757
GCTCTTATTGTTACCGTATCAAAGATTCTTACGCTATCAGTATTTCCTGTTAATGGTCTTGTTACTATTGTATCTGTGATCTTTATGCTATCTGTTGTTCCACTTAAGGCTCTTATCGCTACCGTATCAAAGATTCTTACACTATCAGTATTTCCTGCTAACGGTCTTGTTGCTATTGTATCTGTGATTTTTATACTATCTGTGGTTCCACTTAAGGCTCTTATTGTTACAGTATCAAAGATTCTTACGCTATCAGTATTTCCTGTTAACGGTCTTGTTGCTACTGTATCTGTTATTTTTATACTATCTGTAGTTCCACTTAAGGCTCTTATTGCTACTGTATCTACTATTCTTACACTATCCGTGTCCCCTGTTAACGGCCTTGTTGCTATTGTATCTGTGATTTTTATACTATCTGTAATTCCACTTAATGGTCTTGTGGTCACAGTACCTGATATACTAACACTGTCTACATTCCCTTTTAGTGGTCTAATATCTAATGTACCTGTTATTCCACCTATATTAATAGTTGATAACTCTAATTTACCATCACTATCTACCTTGACTGGAATAGATTCTCCATTATTACTTCCAAATATCAAGGTCTTTAATTCTTCAGCCGAATTATTAAAAACCAAATAGTTTGGCATAAAGCTTCATCTCCTTCTTTGAAGAATAGATTCATAAATATTATATGTATACTTACTTATATTGTGTGGCAAATACTAGGTTATAAGGGGTTTAAACCTTGATTATACTAAATTTTTGACTACTCAAAAACTTCTTTAATGAGCATAATAAAAAGCCTGTTACCTTAAGTAACAAGCTTTTTTATTAATATATTAACAGTTAACTTTACTTTCTATAAGTTTTGCTAAGTTATGAGCCATTGCATCTATTTCTTCTTGATTTTCTCCCTCAAGCATTACCCTAACTAAAGGCTCTGTACCTGAAGGCCTTATAAGTACTCTTCCAACTCCATGAAGGGATTCTTCAATCTTCTTTATTTCGTTTTTTATTTCCTCATCTTTTTCATGAATATCTTTCATATCATTCGGTACCTTTGCATTAACTAAAACCTGTGGTAATTCCTTTATGTTTGATGCTAGTTCTGATAAAGTTTTTCCACTCTTTTTAACTATTGCAGCTAACTGAAGACCTGTAACAAGACCATCTCCTGTTGAGTTATGATCTAAGAATATAACATGACCTGATTGCTCTCCCCCTAGTTTATATCCACTCTTAACCATCTCTTCAAGAACATATCTGTCTCCAACCTTAGTTTTCACCACATTCACAGACTCTTTTTTCATAGCGATATCAAGTCCTAAGTTGCTCATAACAGTTACAACTAAAGTATCATTTTTTAATCTACCTTGCTTTTTAAATTCCTTGGCACATATTCCAAGAATAAAATCTCCATTTATAAGATTTCCCTTTTCATCCACTGCAAGGCATCTATCTGCATCTCCATCAAAAGCAAGACCAAGATCGCAGTTCTTTTTAACTACATATTCCATAAGTTCTTCTGGATGAGTAGAGCCGCAGTTTTTGTTTATGTTTACTCCATCTGGATCATTATTTATAACAACAACCTCTGCTCCTAAATCCCTAAATGTGTCTACTGCTGCTTCATAAGCTGCCCCGTTAGCACAATCTAAAGCTACCTTCATACCCTTAAAATCTACATTTATTGTAGATTTAGCATATTCTATGTACTCTTCTAGAGCTGACTCCTCAACTCTTTTTCTTCCAAGGTCTCCTCCCACTGGTACAGGAACATCCTTGAAATTATTTTCTATTACACTTTCAATATTATCCTCAAGTTCATCTGAAAGCTTATATCCTTTATTATCAAAAAACTTAATTCCATTATATTCTACTGGATTATGTGATGCTGATATCATAACACCTGCATCTGCTCCAAGTTTTCTTGTTAAATAAGCAATAGCTGGAGTTGGTACAACACCTAAGCATACCGCTTCTGCTCCAAAGGAAAGTATTCCTGAAACTAAAGCTGACTCAAGCATATCTCCTGATATTCTAGTGTCCATTCCTACAAGAATCTTAGGCTTATGTGTTCCTTCTGTTAATACATAGGCACCTGCTCTTCCTAAATTATAAGCAAGTTCTGCAGTTAATTCAGTATTTGCAATTCCACGTACTCCATCAGTTCCAAACATTCTACCCATAGCCTCTACCTCACTATTTAAAAATTTTTGTAAAAGTAATTTACCTATTATATTATACTATAGTTTTTTTAAGATTCCATAATATATATTGATTAAATTTATTTTTAATGTAATTTTAAGCTTAATAAATAAGTTTAACTTCTATTATTTTAACTATGTTTTTAGCAATATACATCCAATAATATCATTAATAATATTTCTAGAATTGGTATTTGCAGTTTATTTAATATATACACATTATTCTTTACATAAAAAAAGTGAAAGTCAATAATAATATATATCTCATTTAAAGCATTTTATTTATTATGATAATTTTTACCTTATAAAAAAAGACTAAAAGAAGCCTCGGCTTCCTTTAGTCTTAGTGTCCTGATAACATTCCCTTTTCCCTACATTTTCTTTCAACCCTCATAAATATTCCACGTCCTAAGATGTAAAATGCAAACATGGAAACAAATAATATAAGAAGTTGATATTTAAGATCTATAAAGGGCTCTTGGTTAATCATTATAGCTCTTAAACTATCATTTAAATAGGTTAATGGAATTAAAATTGATATGAAAAACATTCCCTTTGGTAATATCTTAACTGGAAAATTAGCTCCTGAAAGTCCCATTACAAGTATATTACTTAAATCTATTACAGTATTGGCATCTTTCATAAGAAGAACTAAGGCCGCTACCCCTATTCCTATTCCCATAATAGCTATAATTCCTGGTATTAAATAAAGAAGAATTCTAAATAGATTTATAGTTATTGTGAATCCAAATAAGAAATGACATATAATCATGGTAAGTATAATTTCAAATAGAGCCTCGCAAAATTGAAATAAAGCTGTCCCTATTAAAAACGCCATTTTATCTATTGGTGCACTCCAGTTTGCCTCAAGGGTTCCCTGCATCATTTCAGTTTTTAGAGTAAATCCAGTTGCCCATAAAGCTGTAGATACAAATGTACTTGCCATAAATCCTATTATTAAAAATCCCATATAATCTGAATTTCCTGTATAGGCTGTAAAGCCCCTAATTTCTCCATTTACCTCAAAAGCTTTTCCCATAAAATACATAGGAGAAAGCCATATTATTGGATCAACTAAAGGAAAAATTATATTAAGAGGATATCTAAAATAATATTTCATTTTCAAAATAAATCTAGCCTTTAAAAGTATAAAAAATTCTCTCATATAGCCCCCTCCTAAAACCTTTCAAGACTTCCAGAAAGCCTTACCTTTTTTTCTAAGGATGAAAATAAAATTCTTCCTATTATAAACATTACTGATCCAAGTAAAATACACATAAATATATCATAGGTAACTTCCCCTGAAGTTACTAAAGTACCATTTAAAAGCAGTTTTCTTGAAGCATTTATTCCATAGGTAAAAGGAAGAGTACTAGATACTACTTTCATCCACTCTGGAAGCATAATTATAGGATAGGATACCCCACAAAATATAGTTATAATTCCTCTTATGATTTGTACTGTAGCACCAGCTTCCTTTGCTACTAGTATTAAAGAAGAAAACATAAGTCCAAACCCATAAACTCCTGGAAGGAATATTAAAAATGATACTATCCATCCAAGTGGGGTTGCATTAAAAGTAACCCCATAAATATACTTATATTCTAATATACTTATTACAAGGCTAATTAAACTAGTTGCTATGCTAAAGATACCTTGTCCTATAAAAAGGTCAAATTTATTTATAGGACATAACCAATTAGACTCCAGAGTCCCTCTAGTTTGTTCACTTCTAAGGTAACTTCCAAAACTCCACATGGTCATATTTACCCAAGACCAAACCATGGTTCCAATAATTACATACCCTATATAGCTTTCAGTCCCCGCTATATTTTTAAATGTATCATATCCGCTTCCATCTGGTCCTGCCATGGCAATTCCTGCTGCCACGTAGAAAAATGGTATTATAAGAGGCCATATAAAACTTGCTATTATCCATGAGGGATATCTAATATACTGAATAAACTCCTTTTTAAAAGAAGCCCTAATAACTTTTATCCTATCTATGATAATCCCCTCCTAATCCCTTAAACTCTTACCTGTAAGATTTATGAATACATCCTCAAGGGAAGGTTCTTCTACCTTTATATTAAGAAGCTTTATGCTGTGTTTTATTAAAATATTTATTATTTCTTGTATTATTTCCTCTCCATCATTATGGTGGATTATAATTTCATAAGCTCTATTTTCTGATTTATATTCACTATTGATATTTTCAACATAACTTATGGTTTTTACATCTTCTAGTACTTTATCATTACAATTATCTATGGTAATTTTTAAGATCTTTACTTTGCTTATGCTTTTCTTAAGATTTTCTGGTGTGTCTAAGGCTATTATCTTTCCTCCATCTATGATTGCTATTCTGTCACAGAGAAAATCTGCCTCTTCCATATAATGAGTTGTTAGTAGAACTGTTCTTCCTTCTTCTTTTATCTCCATTATTATTTCTCTTAAGTTTATTGCTGATTGGGGGTCTAGTCCTAAGGTAGGTTCATCTAATAATACTACTGGTGCTCCTGGTATAAGTGCCTTTCCAAGAGCTATCTTTTGTTTCATTCCTGTGGAGTATTTTTCAACTAGTACATCTGATTTCTCTTCCATCTGAAACCTTTTGATAATTTTATTCGCTCTTAACTTTGCCTCCTTTGTATCACATCCATACAATGCTGCAAAATACTCAAGGTTCTCTCTTCCTGTAAGCTTCCAATATATACTTCTATCTCCTGCTAAAACAGTCCCTATATTTTTTAATGATTTTTTCTGATTCTTATTTACATCTTGTCCCATAACCATAACTTCGCCAGTAGTTGGCATTAAAAGCCCTGTAATCATCTTTATTGTGGTGGTCTTACCGGCTCCATTAGGTCCTAAAAGGCCAAATATTTCTCCCTTTTTTATATTAAAATTAATATTATCTACAGCTTTAAATTCTTTAACTTCTAAGGTTTTAAAAAACTTTTTCTTTCTAGTTATAAAAATCTTACTTAAATTTTTAACTTCTACGCTGTTTTCCATTCCCTCTGTCCCCCTTACCCCTATACTGTTATTTTAATTTCTGTACCACTTTTTTCTTTAATCTCAACTATATTAAGCCCCTTGAAGCCTTTAAGGTCTTTGATGCTTCTACATAGTAAATCAAAATTAATACAATCTAAAATCTTTTTTAACTTCTCATCATCTTCTTTCCTAGCCACACGGTATATTAAAGGTTTTGATACTCTTAAAGATACCGTGACTAAGCTTAAAGGAACTGGAATTTTTATAGGTCTTTTTCTTTCTTTATTCTTTATTACTATCTTCATATTTCCCCCAAACTACTCTATAAAAATTCTGACCTTATCTCCATCTCCTGAATTTACTTCCACTATATTACCTATAATATTATTATCTAAGGCTGCTATTAAAGTATTCATTAAAGCCTCCTTGTCAATCCCCTTCATATTTCCAACATTTATAGGAAGTTCTTTGCATGATTTTAAAACCCCTTTTATAAAACTTATTGGAAGATTTACTGAAACATCATCTCCATCACTGGATAAAACCTTTACCTTAAGAATCCTCTTTTCATAGTCTTCTGGAGATTCACTTACAGAACCTGATGTCTCCTTTTCCTGTTTTAATGCTGCTATAAGCTCTTCTGCCTTTTCCCCTGAAATCTTACCTTCCTCAACCATTTTTAATACTCTTAATAAATCCTCTTTCATAATACACCCTCCTATTGCACATTTCATAATATTCTTGAAATTGAACTTAATCTAAAACCTTGCAACAAGCAAGGCTTATTCCCTTAGAAGTTTAATTGCCTCTTCTGTGGTTATTTCACCCTTTTCTAAGGCGTCTAATACCTTTAAAGAATCCTTGTTTTCTCCCTTTGGCTTATCATATCCAAGAGAAACTAATACCTCATCCAGCTTTCCTCTAACTGTTGGATAAGAGATTTTAAGTTCCTTCTCCACATCCTTTATATTACCTCTACATTTTAAAAATACTTCTATAAACTTTAGTTGATCCCTGGTAAGATACTCGAATTTAGACATATGGAAATCATTTTCTATAATTGTATTACAGCTTTCACATTTTAGCCTAGTTATCTTAAGTTTCTTAGAACATACAGGGCATTTACTTATAACCTCATATCCCATGTTTAACCACCTCTGTATCTTTAGTATATACTGTCTAATTAAAATTTTCAATATATATTTTAAATATTTTAATTTTTATATTCTAATTTATTAATATATTTAAATCTATAATTAATATATTAAATATGAATATTGATTTCTTTAATATTATAGTTAATAAATTTAATATTTAAGTTAATTCTTCCTTAACTTAAAGTACTATACAAGGTTTTAATATAAATAATTACCTTATTCATTGAACTGTCGTTCATTGATAGTGCTTTAGACAGGGAAATAAATTCAATTTTAATGATTTAACATATGTATAATTTAATCCATAGAATTAAAACTTTCTAATTATTTTTAATTAAAGCTTAAGGCTAATAATTAGCTATAATGTAAACATTAAAGTACTACACTGTCTTACTTTAATGTTTACATTATAAAACCTTTCATACCTATTGAACCTTTACCTCTTCCTTTACTACTCCACCATTTTCTATTATTATTTCATCAGTGTATTCTACCTTATCTATTACAGATCCCTTTCCCACAACTACCTTTTTTCCTCTTATAATATTACATCTAGTGTAATTAACCTCTACATAATCCCCTTCTATAAGTTCTGTATTTAACACTCCATTATTTATATTTACTAAGGATAATATATATCTTAAGAACCCACCATTATTTCTTACTCTTTTTATTATTATTTTTTCTCCTCCGATTTCTTTAGCATAACAGTCCCCTGCTAAGCCTATATCAATGACATCGGCTGTAAGAAGCCCTCTTATATTGAATCCCCCTTGAGATATGAATCTCTCCCCTTCACAGTCTCCGCCTGACTTTAGAGATCCACATATGTCTATATCATTAACATAGATACCTTCTCCGATTTTCATGGATCCAGACACGTTAAGAGATTTACCTTTAACTCTGCCTTCTACCTTAGTTGATCCACTTGTATGAATATTTCCTCCTTCTAAGTTTCCTCCCACACTAGCTGATCCCGAAAACTTAAAATCTCCGCATTTTATATTACCCTGAATAGAAGCACTACCGCTAACCTTACCTGTAATTGTTTCTAAACTTCCCCTTAATGCCCCTGACCCACTTACTTTAAACTCTGAACATATTACATCTCCATTTATTTTTCCAGATCCGCTTATTTTTACTGAGTCATACTTTCCTCCTGGCATTGTAGAAGAACCTGATATTTTCAAATCCATTAATTTCTCTTCCATAATTTAATACCCTCCCATTGCATTATAATTTTATAATCTCTTTAACTGTAGATAGGGGACTTATCTCTATTTTTTCTTTATACTCTACTTTGTCTATCTCACATTTTTCTCCTATTTTTATGAAATTACCTCTTACCTCTTTAACCTTTATATTAGAAATATCTATCATATCTCCCTCTATAAAATCAGTAACAAGTCCATCATAATTACTTCCACCATTTATAAACCCTCTTATTAAGTTAAGAAGTTTTTCGCTAACCCCATCCTTATATCTTATAACTATTTCTGATCCTCCAATTTCTTTTATATAGGAAAATTTACTAGCAGCTATATAAATTTTCTCACCATTTAATAATCCTTTAACATTTATTAACCCTCTGCAATCTAGTTCCTCTACCTGAAGATTTTCTTTTATAAAAATAGCCCCTTCACAGTCTACCGCTCTTGAGTTCAAACTTTCCTCTATCTTCACATATCCATTCACATCAAAGCTATCTCCTTGAGTTTCCCCTTTAATTTTTGCTACTCCATTAACCTCAAATTTACTAAAGGTAAGCCCTCCGATAAAGGATGAAGTACCATCTACAGCTATTTTTTCTCCATGAACTTCATCAGTGAAGCGGCCCATTCCATTTATTTTTAAATATGAAGTGTTAATCTTACTTCCTGCTTTTAAAAATCCATTTACCTCCATAGATTCGCAACTAAGATCTCCTACGGTTTTCCCTCCACCATTTACAACTATATCTCTATATCTTCCTCCTGCAATCTTAGAAAATCCATCTATTTCTATATCCATTAAATCTTTTTCCACACTTCATCACCTACCTTAAAATTTTATAACTTCTTTAACCTTAGCCTTATGGCTTATATTAACCTGATCTCTATAATGAAGGTTATCTATCACACAATAATCTCCTACATTAACAACATTACCTCTGACACTCTTTACTGTTACATTATTTATATTTATTTCATCTCCTTCAATAAACTCTGAAACAAAGGAATCATTTCCTAGATTCTTTGAAGTTGAAATAATTTCTATAACGCCTCCCCCAATTTCTTTTACATAGGATTTAGAGGAAGATTCTATAAATACATTTTCTCCATTTAATAATCCTTGAATTTTTATAATTCCATCACATTCTATACTCTCTACAGTAACATCCTTAGTAGCTGTTAAACACCCTCCAACTTCTACACTCTCGCAGTTTAAAATTCCCTCAATATCAACCTTACCATTTATTTCTAATCTTTCTCCCTTTATCTCCCCTATAGCAGAAACTCTTCCATTCACTTCCATAGAGCTAAATATTAAGCCATTTTTAAAACTAGCTGCCCCATTAACCTCTATTTCTTCCCCTTGGGCAAATTCACTAATATTTACTGCCCCATTTACTTCTATGGATTCCCCATATATTTTATATTTAGATTCTAATACTCCATTAATCATTAATGATTCACATCTTACATTTCCAGATAAATTAGCACGTCCATATATATCTATATCTTCATACTCCCCACTCTCTATAGTACCTGACCCATCAATACTCAAACCTCTCATTTCTTCTTTCATACCATTTACCTACCTTTCAAGCTTTAATTTTAATTCTTCAATAAAAGTCTTTAGTGTAGTCTTTATGATAATTTTTCCTTCTTCTTCTATATAAAAATTCTCATTAACATCTCCAAGAACCCATATGCCAATTCCAAACTTTCTAAGAAGAATTATTTCATAATCTTTATCTTTAAACTCAGTAGTACTTAAAAGCTTTATAAGACTCTTTCCCTCATCAAAACTTATATTCCCTGATTTTAAAAGATCATCAAGAATATAAGGAATAAGAATATTATCAAACCCAAACTCTTCTAATGGTTCATATATACTTTCATATATTTCTAATGCTCTATTAGATACAATGTTTTTTATTAATATTTCATCCTTTGATAAACTAACCTTTGATGGTGTTGAAGAGAATACATCAGCTAAATCATCCAAGGATAAATTATCCTTCATATCCTTTATCTTTTCTATTCTCTCTAATATCTTTTCCCTTGGAAAATACGTTTCTTGTCCCGTATAACTAGACTTTTTTATAAACCACTCCTCAGGTATTATATTCTTCCTCTTCCATCTATATAGCTGACCATAGGAGATTCCAGTTACATTTAAAAGTTCTTTTTTTGATATTAAATCTTCGCTCATTGTTACACCTCCTATTTTCAGTGTAACAAAACATTGTTACGTTGTAAATAGGTTTATTCTATTATATATATAAATAACTAAAATTTATATATATAATAAAACCCTTAGTACTAAAATTGATAATTTGGAATATATTGTTTGTAAAGATTATAAATTTATAAATTAATAGGAGGATTTTTTATGAATACCTTAGTAATAGTCCAAAAAATTAATTCTTTCTTCTGGAACTTCCTTCTTCTATTCCTTCTTTGTGGTACTGGAGCCTATTTCACTTTTAAACTTAGATTTGTACAAGTACGAAAATTTAAAGAGAGTTTTAAAAAGGTTTTTGGTAGTATAAAATTCAAGGGGGAGAGAGCTGGAAATGATGGTATGAGTTCTTTTCAATCCTTAGCCACAGCTATAGCTGCTCAGGTTGGTACTGGAAATCTAGCTGGAGCTGCTACAGCCATAGCCTCCGGTGGTCCTGGCTCTATATTTTGGATGTGGGTAAGTGCCTTCTTTGGTATGTCTACTTCCTTTGCTGAAGCTACCCTTGCACAAAAATATAAAACTCAAGTTAATGGGGACGTAGTTGGTGGACCTTCTTATTATATTAGATCTGCATTTAAAGGAAAATTAGGTTCTATTCTTTCTAAACTTTTTTCCATATTTGCTATTTTCGCCCTAGGCTTTATGGGTAGCATGGTTCAATCCAACTCCATAGGTACTGCTTTTAACACTGCCTTTAATTTTAATCCCTTAATTGTCGGAATTATATTATCTATAATTTGTCTTTTTATATTTTTAGGTGGTCTTGGAAGAATAGCATCTGTAACAGAAAAACTAGTCCCAATAATGGCCGCTTTTTATATAATAGGTGGTGTTTTTGTAATACTTTTAAATATTTCTTCCTTTGGAGAAGCTATGAAAATGATATTTGTAGGTGCATTTAACCCTCAAGCTATCCTTGGTGGTATCATTGGTTCCAGTATAAAGGATGCCATAAGATACGGGGTTGCTAGGGGACTATTCTCTAATGAAGCTGGTATGGGTTCTACCCCTCATGCTCATGCCATGGCTAAGGCTAAACACCCTGTAGATCAAGGTATATTTGCCCTTATGGGAGTATTTGTTGATACATTTATAATACTAACAATTACAGCTTTTGTTATATTAACCACTGGTGTTCTTGATGGAAAAACTACTGGAATAGAGCTTACACAAGCTGCATTTACTAAAACTCTAGGATCTTTTGGTGGAATTTTTATTGCAATTTGCCTACTGTTTTTTGCTTTTTCCACTATAATCGGTTGGTATTTCTTTGGAGAAGCTAATGTTAAATTTCTTCTTGGAAAGAAAGCTACAAAAATCTACGCTATTATAGTAGCTATATTTGTAGTTATAGGCTGCACATTAAAGGTAGAAATTGTATGGGAACTTACAGATATGTTTAATGGTTTTATGGTTATACCAAACTTACTTGCCCTCTTAGCTTTAAGTGGTGTTGTATCCTCTTTATTAAAGGAACATGAAACCACTAAAAAAATTGAATAAAACATCTTCTTATAATAGTATTATTAGTTAAATATTATTTAATAGAGTATCCCCTAATAAATTTTCTTTATAAAAAGCTATCTTAAAGAAGGATTCTCCTCCTTTAAGATAGCTACTTTAATTTAGTTATTCACTTTTTCTCTTATTTCTTCTAATATCTTCTCTTCAAAGCCTTCTATAGATAGTATACCTAAGTCTTCCCCTCTTCTTCTAACTGCTACATTATTATTTTCTTCTTCTTTTTCTCCAACAATTAGAAGGTAAGGTATTCTTTCCATTCTTCCTTCTCTTATCTTGTATCCTATCTTCTCAGCTCTATAATCAGCTTCTACTCTTATGCCCTTATTTCTAAGGTTCTTAACTACACTTTCTGCATAGTCATGATATTTTTCTGATATTGGTAGAACCTTAACTTGAGTTGGGCTAAGCCATATTGGGAATGCTCCTGCATATTTTTCTATAAGCATAGCTAAAGTTCTCTCATAACATCCTATTGAGCTTCTATGGATTATAAATGGTCTCTTTTTACTTCCATCTGCATCTACATAGCTCATATCAAATCTGTCTGCTAAGGCAAAATCTAGTTGAACTGTTATTATTGTATCTTCCTTGCCATGAACATTCTTAAATTGAATGTCTAGCTTAGGTCCATAGAATGCTGCTTCTCCATCAGCTTCCTTATAGTCTAATTCAAGTTCATCTAATATAACCTTCATTTCCTTTTGAGTGCTTTCCCAAGCCTCTGGGTTATCTATATATTTACCCTTGTTGTTTGGATCCCACTTAGAGAATCTATAACTTACGGAATCTTGTATTCCTAAAGTAGTCATTATATGCTTAACTAAGTCTACAGCCTTCTTGAACTCTTCATTAACTTGGTCTGGTCTACATATTATGTGACCATCAGCTAAAGTAAACTGTCTTACTCTTATAAGACCATGCATTTCTCCTGAAGATTCCTTTCTACATAAAGTAGAAGTTTCTGCATATCCTATTGGAAGGTCTCTATAGCTGTGTTGCTCCGCCTTATATATTAAATATTGGAATGGGCATGTCATTGGTCTTAATGCCATAGCCTCTTCCTCATTATCCTCATCTCCTATTATGAACATTCCATCCTTATAGTGAGACCAGTGTCCTGAAATCTTATATAAATCACTCTTCGCCATTATAGGAGTCTTAGTTAAAACATATCCTCTCTTCTCTTCCTCATCTTCAACCCATCTTTGAAGAAGTTGAAGAACTCTAGCTCCCTTTGGCATTATAAGAGGAAGTCCTTGACCTACTATATCAGAAGTTGTAAATATTCCAAGCTCTCTTCCTAGCTTATTATGATCTCTTTTCTTAGCTTCTTCCTTCATCTTTAGGAATTCTTCTAAATCAGAAGCCTTAGTAAATGCTGTTCCATATATTCTAGTAAGCATCTTATTATTTTCATCGCCTCTAAAATAAGCTCCTGTAAGCATAGTAAGCTTAACTGCTTTAACTGGCTTTGTTGTCATAAGGTGAGGACCTGCACATAGGTCTACAAACTCTCCCATTTTATAGAATGATAAAATTTCATCCTCTGGAAGATCATTTATAAGTTCAACCTTATACTCTTCATTCTTTTCATTCATAAGACTTAAAGCTTCATTTCTAGGAAGAATAAATCTCTCTATTGAAAGATTTTCTTTAACAATCTTTTTCATTTCAGCTTCTATCTTAGGAAGATCTTCTTGAGTTATAGGTTCCTCAAACTCTACATCGTAATAAAATCCTTCTTCTAAGGCTGGTCCTATAGCAAGTTTTGCCCCACTATATAATCTTTTAACAGCTTGAGCTAATATATGAGCTGCTGTATGTCTAAAAGCTTCTCTTCCTTCTTCATTATCAAAGGTTACTATACTAACCTCACTATCTTTCTCTATTTCAAATCTTAAGTCTTCAACTTTTCCATCTACAATCCCTGCACAAGCAACTCTTGCAAGACCTTCACTTATGTCCTTTGCAAGATCAATAACTGATATTTTGCTTTCATACTCTTTTACAGATCCATCTTTTAAAGTTATTTTTATCATATATTTCTCTCCCTTCTTTTCCTTAGATTAACCATTAAAAACTATTATGATACTTTTAATACTTTTTAATGGTTAACCTTTTGTGGTAACTAAATCTTAAAATATTTGTATTTAATAATTTATATTTCTAAATTAAAAAAACTCCCATCCCTTCCTATTACAGAAAGGGACGAGAGCTGAATTCCCGTGGTTCCACCCTAGTTTCCTAAATTAGATAAATTAAATTTAGGACTCATTAAAGCATATAACGGTGCTTACCGTACTGTATTAAAGTCACTCAGAGGTGGTTTTCATTTATGGTTATTTAAGGTTAATTACAGCTACATAACCTCTCTCTGTAAATAATTCACACAAACTACTGTCCTCTTCATTGCATTTACATTTTAAATTGACTTTATTATAGCATACTATTCTATAAAGTCAACACTGTTAATAAAACTATTATACACATATAAACCCTATATGTTAAGGGATTTCTCTAAAATAAAATATATGTTTTAATATTTTATAACATATGAACTACCACTGAAACAAGAATCAATAACTTAGCAATAAAGGTGTATTATAATAATGCAATAGGCTCTAAATATACACTAAACTCCTTAACATTCTCTCTTAAGATAAGGGAATTTATTAACTCTCTTTTTCTCCTACCCTTAAGTTCTAGATTTTTTCCCTTAAAGGTTTTTAAAGAATCCCTTATTCCCTTAGATTTTATATTCTTTATAAATGCCATTTCATATTCTGTAACATATTTTTTTATTATAAAACTTGGGATTAAAGAAATTCCAATATCTACGGTATCTAAAATTACCTCTGATGCAACAGACACTGGATAACCTCTTTTTTTATTAACCTTAAGAAAGCTTATTAAATAAGAAGCCGCCATTATATTCCTATTACATCCTTTTTCTACTGTTGGAAGACTCTTAAACATTGAGAAAAACTCTTCTCTTACCTCATTTAGTATCTTAGGAATTTCCTTATTATCATAAGACTTTTTCATAACTTTCTTTAAAGGAAGCTCTCCATAGGAGAGAAGTTTCTTTGCCTTTTCCTCTTGTTCCCCTTCCTCATAATGATAAAGTGAATCCTCCATTGAAAAAACCTCATTTTAATTACTTCATCATCTATTATATGAATCTCATAAAAAAATATTACAAAATTTAATTATTTATTTCCTTGATTAGTATTTATAGTTCCTGAAGGATTTGTCATACCTTTTAAATTAAACCCTGATATATTTTCATAAATATGAGATGTTGGAATAAGCCAAACTTCTCCTGTTCCTCTAAACACACTTAAAAGTCCTTCTCCACTAGTTCCTGTTCCTATCCATGATTTTGCTGATTTTTCTACTGTGAAATCTATTCTTCCACTTCTTAATATGGCAAAGTTTCCATCTACCTTTAATTCATCATCTATTAGTTTAACTTTTATAACCTCTGATTCTGGTACTGGTAACTCTAAAACTGCAATCCCCGTTCCAGAAATTTTAGTTTGAAAGAAACTTTCATTTCCAAAAAAGGCAGAGGATAAGCTCTTTTGAGATGATACCCCTACTTCTACCCCCTCTTCACAGGCGTAGAATAATCCATCATCAACAACTACAGATTCATCTTCTAACTCTATAAGAGCATAATGACCAAAGGAAGGTTCAAGAAAAATCTCTCCAGTACCATTATATAATGGCTTAAAGGCTTTTTCATTAGTCAATTTACTAGAGATAAGTTTTTTCCCAAGCCCTACTATGCCACCCATTCTACTATCAATTTCTATATCACCTTTCATAAATTGAAGAGCTCCCGCTTCTAATCTCACAGCTGCATCCTTTAACAGTATTCTTATCTGCCTTAGCTTTATATTAGAATCAGTCATAAAAGACAATGCAAAAGCTGTACTTAAATCTTTTCCTCCCCTTAAGCTATCATATTCTAAAACCTGAAATACAGTATCAAGACCTACCATTTCATCTATTTTGGTTATATTATTTTTAGATTTTAAGCTTGTCCTCATATTTATTCACTCCTCAATTACATATCATGTGCCCTTTAGCTTTTCACAATATTATAAGTAACTATCACTTTAGTAATTTATAATAATATATAGTATTCATATTTCTAGATCGCTTGTCCTTATAAATTATAAACAGTTTCTTAAAAGTTATTCACAACTTTTAAGAAAACTTACCTGTTTTGTGGATTAATTAAACTCTTCTATTCTCCCTTCATTAGAGCTTTTTATAGCAAGTTCTATTATCCTTATGGTATCCCTAGCTTCTTCTGGTTTTACCACTAGCTCTTCCTCACCCTTTATGGTATTAAGAATATTTTTATAATAACTTGTGTAATCACCAACTTCACTTACAACTTTTTCTCTTATGACTTCTCCATTAATTTCTGTATGTATTGTTCCATAAAGTTCCTTTGGTTCTACCCCAAAGTCTGATACAGCAACTGGTCTTATTCCATCCCTAAGCTTTCCCTCTTGAATATCCATTCCATATTTAATAAAGGATCCCTTATCCCCAAGCAAAATAAAATGAGGTAGTTCCTCTCTAACAAGCATTCCTGCCTTAAGGTTAACTTTTAAATTAGGATAATATAATATTACTTCAAAATTGTCTATTGTGTCTCCACCCTGCCTTTGGATTCTTACATCTCCAAATACTTTCTTAGGACATCCAAATAAGTTTGTGGCCTGGTCTATTAAATGAGCTCCTAAATCATATAATATTCCTGATCCTGGAACGTTTTTTTCTCTCCATGCCCCTTCTTTAAAATAATTTCTAAATCTATCAAAATGAGCCTCATACTCAACTAAATTTCCTAGCTTTCCTTCATGAATGATTTTCTTTACTGTTAGAAAGTCACTATCCCATCTTCTATTATGATATACAGATAGAACTAACTTCTTTTCCTCTGCAAGCTTTATTAATTCCTCTGCCTCTTTACTTTCTATGGTAAAAGGTTTTTCTACAACCACATGTTTTCCATAATTTAAAGCAACCTTAGCAAATTCATAGTGCTGATTATTTGGAGTAGCTACCACAACTAAATCTATACTTTCATCTAACCATATGTTATTTAAATCATTGACTACCTCTACCCCTTGGTACTCCTTTATAGCCTTCTCTTTTTTTTCACTACTAGTTGTATATATCTTTTTAAGATTTAACCCATGAACACTAGTTATTGTAGGGGCATGAAACACCTGTCCTGAAACACCAAACCCTATTAATGCTACATTTATCATGATATCAACTCCTTATTTTTTTATGTTTTACTTACATTATACCCTAATTAAATTTATATTAATAACTATAATTATCGGAATATATTTCATATAAAATTCATGAATTTATACTTCTCCACCCTAAATAATATCTATATAAAAAAGAACTTAAAGAAAATAAATTCTCTAAGTTCCCTTATGATTACTTAATAAATCCTGATTCTCTTAAAAAATCCTTAGCTACCTTAGCTGGATCTTCCCCTAGTTTATCTACCTTATAATTTAACTCTCTCATGGTTTCATCATTTATCTTTCCTGCTAATTCATTTATTATTCCCTCAAGTTCTGGATGCTTTTCTAAGGTTTCTTTCCTAAATATAGGTGCTGCATTATATGGAGGGAAGAAATTTTTATCATCCTTTAGAACCTTTAAATCGAATGCTTTAATTAGTCCATCTGTAGAAAAAGCATCTATAACATCACTTTTATTATTATTTATAGATGTATATCTAAGTCCACCATCTACTGCATCTACAGATTTAAAGTTCATGTTATAATCCTTTGAAAGCCCTATAAATCCATCTTCTCTATTGGTAAATTCTATAGTAGCCCCAAGTCTTAAGTCCTTACTTACTCTTGCAAGATCTGAAAAAGTTTCTAATTTATATTTATCAGCTAAGTCCTTTCTAACTGCAAGAGTATAGGTATTATTAAAACCTAAAGGTTTTAAATATTCTATATTATATTTATCACTATACTCTTTCTTTACAACATCATAAGTCTTATCTCCATCTTTTATAGCTTCCATCTTTAATACATTAACAAGAGATGTTCCTGTATACTCTACAAAACCATCAATCTCTCCACCTTTTATTGCACTAAAGGTTACATTACTCCCGCCTAAATTAAGCTTTCTTTCAACTTCAAGGTCTGTTCTATCCTCAATTAAGTCAGACAATATATTTCCAAGTATAAGTTGCTCTGAGTAATTTTTAGATCCTATTACAATTTTATTCTTATTACTTTTAAACATATTAGAAAAAGATAAAAAAACTATTACTATAATCAATATTGCACTTATTACTTTAAATGTTTTGGAAACTCTTCTATTATTTTTACCATCTGTTACACCATTTGGTGTTACTGCAAGTTCTATTTTTCCTATTATAAAATCTATAGCTAAAGCAAGGATACATGCTGGTATTGCCCCTGCAAGTATCATATTATTATCAACAGTTTGAACTCCTGAGAATACTAAATATCCAAGACCTCCTGCACCTACAAAGGCTGCTATAGTCATAGAGCCTACTGCAGTAACTGCTGATATTCTTATACCTGCCATTATTACTGGCAAAGCTAGGGGAATTTGAATCATTCTAAGAACCTGACTCCTAGTAAGTCCTATTCCTGTTGCCGCCTCTAACATACTATCATCTATGCTTTTAAGTCCCGTATAAGTATTTTTTACTATAGGTAAAAGAGCATATAAAACTACCATAACTATAGCTGGCTTACTCCCTATTCCAACTACTGGTATAAGAAGTCCAAGTAAAGCAAGACTCGGTACAGCTTGAAGTATATTAGTAATTCCAAGTACATATTTAGATGTCTTTTTATATCTAGTTATAAGTATACCTAAAGGCACTCCTATAATAGTAGCCACTAAAACCGCAAGAATAGTAAGCTGTATATGTTCTAGGAATAGCTTAAAGATTTGTTCTTTTCTTTGTATCATAAAATCTATAAAAGCACTCATTACTCTGTTACCTCCTCTTCATCAATATATTTCTCACTCATAACAGAAATAACGCTACTTCTTGTAACTAATCCTTTTAATTTTTTATCTGAATCTACAACTGGTACATATCCTATATTGTTATTATTCATAGTTTTTAAAATATCCACAATACTTGAATCTTCATCCACAGTTATGAGATCTTTTTCCATTATCTCTTCTATAGTAGAATTATTATTGCCCTTCCTTCTTATGGCTTTTATTGTTACTATACCTTTTAATACATTTTCCTTATCCACTATCATAAGACTATCTACCTTATTATTTCTCATTATTTCAATACTTTGAAGAACATTTCTTCTTCCATTAGTAGTTACAGGATTTTTAATCATAACATCCTTTACTCTTATGTATTCTGGATTGTTCCATATTCTATCCTTACCTATAAAATTCTCCACAAATTCATCTGCTGGATTTCTTAATATATTTTCTGGAGTATCATATTGAGCTATCCTACCTTTATTCATTATACATATCCTGTCTGCTAGCTTTATAGCCTCATCCATATCATGAGTTACAAATACAATTGTCTTTTTAACTTCCTGTTGAAGATTAAATAGTTCTTCTTGAAGTGAATTTCTTGTGATTGGATCTAATGCACTAAAAGGTTCATCCATAAGTATTATGTCAGGATTAGTAGCAAGAGCTCTAGCAAACCCAACCCTTTGTTGTTGTCCTCCACTAAGTTCTCTTGGATATCTATCCATATATTTCTCTGGCTCTAATCCAACTAAGGTTAATAGTTCTCTAACTTTTTCTTCTATCTTACTCTCTTTTGTTTTAATTAATTTTAGTATAATTCCTATGTTCTCCTTTATAGTCATGTGCGGAAATATTCCTGTCTGCTGTATTACATATCCTATTTTTCTTCTAAGTTTTACAGAATCAATATTTGAAATATTTTCTCCATTTATCTCTATACCCCCACTAGTTGGTGTTATTAGCTTATTTATCATCTTAAGAGTTGTGGTTTTACCACAACCACTAGGACCTATAAACACTACAAACTCCCCATCATTTATTGTTAAGTTAAATTTCTCTATAATAGTGTTCTTATTATAGGATTTTTCTATATCCTTAAAAACTATCATTCTATGTCCTCCTTATCCTATATAAAATAAAGTTAATCTTTATATGAATATTTTTCTCTATATAAAAGACTTAACTTCTAAATACAGTATTATTTCTATATTATGCTTATATAAATAAATTCCTATTAAAATCTGACAACTTTATTGTATCATATAAGTTGTCTAATTGAAAATTTTTATATACATAGTATTTAACTAAGTATTAATATTTATTAACATTTAGTTGAATATTATGAACAAAAATACCTATGAAAATGTTTTAAATAAGATAGTTTTTATAATATAGTTCTGCTTTAAATACCATATAGGGTTATAAGTTTTAAAATTACTTCATAATATCTATCCAAATCAAGGATATTTTTAATGAATAAGTTAAGGCTTTATATTAAAGCTCTATATAGGGTTTTTGATTTAAAACTTATCTTATGCACTACTTAAGTTCTAGGGATTTAAAGGATCTAAGTGCATTTATAAGTTAAGATTCAAGATAGAAATCCTATATAGGGATTTAATAATACTTTTTAACTTATTCATTAAAGTTTTATTGATTTATCTTAATTTATCAAAGTGTATACATTAACTTTTGCACTTAAAACTTTATATAAAATTTAAGTTTTTCCTTATAAAAAAAGGAACTTAAGGAAAATAAATTCCCTAAGTTCCTTTATGACTATTTAATAAATCCTCTACCCTTTAGAAAACTCTTAGCTACATTAGCTGGATCTTCTCCAAGTTTATCTACCTTATAATTTAACTCCCTCATAGTCTCTTCATCTATCTTATCTTCTAATTCATTCATTATATCTTCAACTTCTGGATACTTTTCTAATACTTCCTTTCTAAATATAGGTACAGCACTATAAGGTGGGAAAAACCCCTTATCATCTTCAAGAACCTTTAAATCAAAAGCCTTAAGTAACCCTTCTGTAGAAAATGCATCTATCACATCACTTTTTCCATTATTTATAGAAGTGTATCTAAGCCCACCATCTATTGCATCTAAAGATTTAAATTTCATATTATAATCCCTTGCAAGTCCTATAAAGCCATCTTCTCTATTGCTAAATTCTATAGTTGTTCCAAGTCTTAACTTATCGCTTACCTTTGCAAGATCTGAGAATGTTTCTAAATTATATTTAGAAGCTATATCTTTCTTTACTGCAAGGGTATATGTGTTGTTGAAACCTAAGGGTTTTAAATATTCTATATTAAACCTATCCCTATACTCCTTTTTTACTACATCATAAGCTTTATCTTTATCTTTAATAACATCCATTTTCAAAATATTAACAAGAGATGTTCCAGTATATTCTACAAATCCATCAATCTCTCCATTATTTATAGCACTGAAGGTTACATTACTTCCCCCTAAGCCAATTTTTCTTTGGACATTAATATCTGTTCTATCCTCAATTAAATCTGATAGCATATTTCCAAGTATACGTTGTTCAGAATCACTTTTAGACCCTATAACAATAGTATTTTTATTACTCTTAAACATATTAGAGATTGAAAGAATTACTATTGCTATAAGTAATAATGAAGTTATAACTTTGAAAGTCTTAGAAACACCTTTCTTATTATTATCATCTATTAATCCATTAGGTGTTACTGAGAGTTCTATTTTTCCTATTATAAAATCTATAGCCAAAGCAAGAATACAAGCTGGTATTGCTCCTGCTAGTATCATATCATTATTAACAGTTTGAACTCCAGAAAACACTAAATATCCAAGACCACCTGCTCCTACAAATGCAGCTATGGTCATAGATCCTACTGCCGTTACTGCAGATATTCTTATTCCTGCCATTATTACTGGTAAGGCTAACGGAATTTGAATCATTCTAAGAACTTGACTTTTAGTAAGTCCTATTCCTGAAGCTGCCTCTAGCATCTCCTTATCTATATTTTTAAGACCTGTATAAGTATTTTTCACTATAGGTAAGAGAGAATATAAGACCACCATAACTATTGCGGGTTTACTTCCTATTCCGACCAAAGGTATAAGTAATCCAAGTAAAGCAAGACTTGGTACTGCTTGAAGTATATTAGTAACCCCAAGGACATATTTAGAGGCATTTTTATATCTAGTTATAATTATCCCCAAAGGAACTCCTATAACAGCAGCTAATAAAACTGCAAGTACTGTGAGGTATATATGTTCTATTAATAGCTTAAATATCTCCTCTTTTCTTTCTATAATAAATTCCATAAATGTACTCACTACTCTTTCCTCTCTTCCTCATATATATACTTCTCACTCATAACAGAAATAAGGCTGCTTCTTGTAACTAATCCCTTTAACTCACAGCTTGAATTTATAACTGGAACATAACCAATATTATTGTTATTCATGATCTTTAAAATATCCACAATGTTTGAATTTTCATCCACAGTTATAAGATTTTTTTCCATTATATCTTCTATATTAGAGTTATCGTTTATATATGCTTTTATCGACTTTATTGTTACTATTCCTTTTAATAGGTTTTGTTTATCTACAACCATAAGGCTATCAACCTTATTATTCCTCATTATTTCTATACTCTGGAGGACATTTCTTCTTCCATTAGTTGTTATAGGATTCTTAATCATAACATCCTTAGCTTTTATATATTCAGGGTTATTCCATATTCTATCCTTTCCTATGAAACTTTCCACAAATTCATTTGCCGGATTCCTTAGTATATTTTCTGGGGTATCGTATTGATAAATCTCTCCCTTATTCATTATACATATCTTATCTGCAAGCTTTATTGCCTCATCCATATCATGGGTTACAAAAACAATTATCTTTTTAACCTCTTGCTGAAGATTAAATAATTCTTCTTGAAGGGAATTTCTTGTTATTGGGTCTAATGCACTAAAAGGTTCATCCATAAGTATTATATCTGGATCTGTAGCAAGGGCTCTAGCAACTCCAACCCTTTGTTGTTGACCCCCACTAAGTTCTTTTGGATATCTATTCATATATTTTTCTGGCTCTAGTCCAACTAAGGTTAATAATTCTCTAACCTTTTCATCTATTTTATTTTCTTCTGTTTTAGTTAATTTTAGTATGATTCCTATATTCTCTTTTATGGTCATATGAGGAAAAATTCCTGTTTGTTGTATAACATATCCTATGTTTCTTCTAAGTTTCACAGAATCAATATTTGCTATATCTCCTCCATCTATTTCTATATTCCCACTAGTTGGAGTTATAAGTTTATTTATCATCTTAAGCATGGTTGTTTTACCACAACCACTTGGTCCTATAAATACTACAAATTCTCCATTATTTATTGTTAAATTAAATTTCTCTATAATAGTATTTTTGTTATAGGATTTTTTTATATTATTAAAGACTATCATTCTTTGCCTCCTCATTCTCTATAAAGTAAAAGTAACCTTTGAATGAATATCTTACTTCACCCAAAGGTTGAAATCTAAAAACATAAATTTTACAACTTTATTATACAATAGGAGTTGTTTAAGTGAAAATTTTATTCTTTATAGTAGTTAACTAAACTTTAAGATTTATTAACACTTAGTTAACTACTATAAGTTAATTTAATTATGTAAACATTTCACAAGTATTAGTTTTACAAATTACCTAAATATTAATACCTATTCTTCATATATATGTTCAAAAAATATTAAAAAATAACTGGTTAACTAAAAGTTAACCAGTTATTTTTACCTATTGAATTATTTAACGTAAGATGCTCCAACTTCTAAAGCTTTCTTATTTAACTCAAAGAACTTCTCTTTTCCATGATCTCTAAGGGCACCTAAAAGTACATCCATCTCAACTATTTTAGTTTTAGCAACTACTGCACCTAAAAGTACCATATTAGCTATTTTAGTAGATCCAAGCTTTGCTGCTTCTGTTTGTGCTGGTATCTTTATAACTTCTATGTCCTCTCTCTTTGCTTCTCTTGTTACTAAATCACAATCCATTATTAATAATCCATTCTTCTTTATTGAATCCTCAAATTTATCTAAAGAAGGTCTGTTCATAACTATTAATGAATCTGGAGATATAACTATTGGGGAACCTACTGACTCATCAGTTAGTATAACTGAACAGTTAGCAGTACCTCCTCTCATCTCTGGACCATAAGATGGTAACCAAGAAACACTTAAGTTATCATCCATTCCAGCATAAGCTAGAAATTTAGCCATGGAAAGTATACCTTGTCCTCCAAAACCTGCAAATAACATTTCTTGAGTTGCCATATTATTTCACCTCCCCAGTTGTGTCCTTCTTAACTCCTAAAGGATAGAAAGGCATCATATTTTCTCTTAACCATTGTAGAGATTCTTCTATATTTAATCCCCAGTTAGTTGGGCATATAGATAATACCTCAACCATTGAGAAACCTTTTCCTGCTATAGCATTTTCAAAAGCCTTCTTTATAGCTTTTTTAGTTTTTATTACATTAGGAACATTATCAACGGATACTCTTTCTACATAACAAGCTCCATCTAAAGTAGATAACATTTCTGATACTCTCATTGGATGACCTTGTACTTGTACATCTCTTCCAAATGGTGATGTTTCCGTTACTTGTCCTGCTAATGTTGTAGGTGACATTTGTCCACCTGTCATACCATATATACAGTTATTTACGAATATAGTAACTATATTTTCTCCTCTTGTTGCTGCATGAACTATTTCAGAAGTACCAATAGCTGCTAGGTCTCCATCTCCTTGATAAGTAAATACTACCTTATCTGGATTTGATCTTTTTATTCCAGTAGCAACAGCTGGTGCTCTACCATGAGCTGCTTGGAACATGTCAAATGCAAAATAATCATATGCAAGAACTGAGCATCCAACTGGAGCAACTCCTATAGTTTTATCTAAAACATTTAACTCTTCTAAAACCTCTCCAACTAATCTATGGATTATACCGTGAGTACATCCTGGACAGTAGTGGGTTGGCCTATCTAATAAAGCTTTAGTTGGTTCAAATACTATAGCCATTACTTAGCACCTCCTACTATTTCCTTAGCCTTAGCTAATATTTCAGCTGGCGTTGGAACCATTCCACCTGTTCTTCCGTAAAAATCAACAGGTTTTCTTCCATTTGAAGAAAGTTTTACATCCTCAACCATTTGTCCACAACTCATTTCTACTGATAAGTAGCCATGTTTAGTGTTACCCACAGTTTTATCAAAGGCTTCTTGTGGGAATGGCCATATAGTTATAGGTCTTATTAAACCTAACTTTATTCCTTCTTTAGCTGCAAGCTTTATAACATTGTTACATATTCTTGCTGTTGTTCCGTAAGCAACCATTATAAGGTCACATTCTTCTTCACAGTTAAATAATTCATATCTAACTTCATTTTTCTTTATTTCATCATACTTAGCTTGAAGTTTATTATTATGGTTTTCTAACGCTTCTGGTTGTAAGAATAAAGAGTTTATTACATTATGCTCTTTTCTTCCTCCTAAACCATTAGCAGCCCAAGTTTTCTCTGGAAGTTTCTTAGCTTCTCTTTCCTTAAACTCAACAGGCTCCATCATTTGTCCAAGCATTCCATCTCCCATAACCATTACAGGAGTTCTATATATATCTGCCACATCAAAGGCATCTTGAATTATATCAACCATTTCTTGTATTGATGCAGGTGCATATACAGGCATATTAAAATCACCATGTGCTCCACCCTTAGTTGCTTGGAAGTAGTCAGATTGTGCTGGCTGTATTCCTCCAAGTCCTGGGCCTCCTCTAACTATGTTTATTACAACACATGGAAGCTCAGCTCCTGCTATATAAGAAATCCCTTCGGCTTTTAAGCTTATTCCTGGTGAAGAAGATGATGTCATACATCTAACTCCTGTACCAGCTGCTCCATAAACCATATTTATAGCTGCTACTTCACTTTCAGCTTGAAGAAAAACTCTACCTATTTGAGGCATTCTCTTTGATAAATATGCTGAAACTTCTGTTTGTGGTGTTATTGGATATCCGAAGAAACTCTGGCATCCAGCTTTTACAGCTGCTTCACCTATGGCCTCGGTTCCTTTCATTAAAACCTTTTGTCCCATTATAAATCCCCCTCCTAAGATTATTTCTCAACTGTTATAACTAAGTCTGGACACATTCTTCCACAAGATGCACAACCTATACAATCCTTCATCTTGTCTTCTGTAACTGTTGCTGGATGATAACCTTTTTCATTTAATCTATCCGCAAAAGTTATGATTTTCTTTGGACACGCTATAACACATTGTCCACATCCCTTACATCTTTCTTCTCTAAAGGTAACTCTTGCCATAATACACACACCCTCCTTTAAACGATTACAAGAAATACTATTATACTTTTCGTATTTAGTATGACTATTTATTTAATTTCATAGAATATATTTTCTATGAAGGTTTATTATCTCCAAGGTGGTCTCATATAAATATCTATTCCAAATACCTCTTCTCCATGAACCTTCCCCTTAATTTCTTCTACCATATCATTTCTACAAACTGTATACTTATAGGGGATATTAAGCTTTTTAGATAATTCTAAAACCTCTTTGTCTCCTTTTAGTACATTATCTATGGTAGTTTCATAAGATAAGTTAGTATTTGATATAAAATGAGTAACCTTAAGTCTTGAGGCTTTTTCTATAGATCCTATATATTCTTCTACTCCATTTTTATCTGATGTAAATGGTCTTGTAGTATTAACCACAAAGAACATATCATAAGGTTCTTCCTTGAAAAATCTATTATATTGTCCAAGTACTACAGCTCCCATATCATCTCCACCAATGTCTATTACAACTTCATGGGATTTATCATTAAAAGCTGAATTTACTTCTGGTGGTACAACCATAAGCTCTGCATTAGACCAATGTGGATTGGCAGCTATAACCTTTACCCCTTGAGCTTCTAATTCCTCTTTTAACTCTCTAACACAAAAATAAGGATTAACTATGTCAATATCTACAAGAGTTACTTTTTTACCTTGCTTTGCAAGACTTAAAGCATAATTTATGGATATTTCTGTTTTTCCACTTCCAAAGTGTCCTGTAAAAACCCTTATTCTACTCATAAGTACTCCTTTCAAGGAAAATGTAATCCTTTTTTATTAATTTATACTTTAATTATATATTATATAGCCCTTACTTTAAAAGACAAAAAGTCATATTTTTTATTCTAGTAATTTGTCTGTTTAGAAATGCCCTGCCTGAATTTTTAGTAAATTATAAATATACTTGAAATTAACTTTCAATTGACGACATTTTTTGATATTACTATTTTATATAAATTTATATTATTGCTAAAATACTAAGACAGCAAAGTCATAAAACTTTGCTGTCTTAACTAATTATTATTTATATATTTTAGCTTCCTCTTCCTTATTTAAAACTCTTAAAGCTCCTTCTGCTAGAGCTAGTAATTCATCTTCTCCTGGATAAACCACTACATTTCCCATAAAGCTAACTCTTTCTTTTATATATTCTACCATATCCTTTGCATAAGCTATTCCACCAGTAAGGATTATAGCATCTACCTCTCCTTTAAGAACTGCAGCACACTTACCTATTTCTTTAGCAGTCTGGTATCCCATAGCTTCAAATAGAAGTTTACACTCCTTATCTCCTTCAGTTGCCCTGTCTCCTACCTCTTTTGCATTATTAGTATTTAAGTAAGCAACGAAGCCACCTTTTCCTGTAAGCTTCTTCTTAATATCTTCTTCAGTGTACTTTCCACTAAAGCAAAGCTTAACTAAGTCTCCAGCAGGTATTCCCCCTGATCTTTCTGGGGAAAATGGACCTTCTCCATCTAAGGCATTGTTAACATCAACAATTCTACCTCTTCTATGAGCTCCTACAGAAACTCCGCCTCCCATATGAGCAACTATAACATTTATATCTTCATATTTCTTATGAATTTCCTTTGCATATCTCTTAGCAACAGCTTTTTGGTTTAATGCATGGAATATACTCTTTCTTTCTATCTCCGGCATACCAGATATTCTAGCAACTTCATCCATTTCATCAACAACCACTGGATCAACTATGTAGGATGGAATATTAAGCTCTTTTCCTATTTCATTAGCTATTACTCCTCCTAAGTTAGATGCATGTTGTCCTTGAACTCCAATTCTTAAATCTTCAAGCATTACATCATTTACTTCATAGGTTCCACCTTCAATGGACTTTAAAAGGCCTCCTCTACCAACAATAGCGTTTAATTCTTTTATGTTAAAATTCTTTTCTTTTAGAACATTTAGTATAACTTCTTTTCTAAAGGATAGCTGATCAAATATAGTTTCGTACTTTTCTATCTCTTCACTGGAATGTCTTAAAGTTTCAACTAATACTGGATTTTCATTTTCATAAACACCTATTTTAGTAGATGTAGATCCTGGATTTATTATTAATAATTTAAAGCTCATCTTTTAGATCCCCCTATATTTAAATTATTTGCAAGAAGCTACAAGGGCAGCTAATGCAATTGAATTAACTTTTGTTTCAAAGCTATCTGCTCTTGATGTAACTATAACTGGAGCCTTTGTTCCAACTAAAAGTCCACCATTTTTAGAATTACTTGTGTATGTTAAAGTCTTGTACATTACATTTGCTGCATCTATATTAGGAAGAACCATTATATCAGCTTTTCCTGCCACTGGTCCTGATATATTTTTATGAGCTGCAGCTTCCTCTGATAAAGCATTATCAAGAGCTAAAGGTCCATCAATTATACATCCCTTTATTTGTCCTCTTTCATTCATCTTAGATAACATTGCAGCATCTAATGTAGATGGCATATCAGGGTTTACAACCTCAACAGCACATATTGGAGCTACCTTTGGACATTCTATTCCTACAGCTTTAGCAACTGCTACTGAGTTATTTACTATATCTATTTTAGCTTTTAAATCTGGATACATATTAAAAGCAGCATCTGTCATAAATATTAATCTATCTACATTAGGTATTTCAAAAACTCCAACATGGGACATAAGCTTTCCAGCTCTTAATCCTATTTCCTTATTTAAAACTGCTCTTAAAAAGTTAGCTGTATCTATTAATCCCTTCATAACCATATCTGCTTTTCCACTAGATACAAGCTCTACAGCCTTTAACGCTGCCTTTGGACCATTCTCTTCATGGATTATTTCATAACCACTTAAATCCATGCCTATTTCTTCTGCTATTTTTCTGATTTCGTTTTCATTTCCTACAAGTATAGCCTCTGCTATTCCTTCCTTTTTACATTGCATTAAAGCTTGTAGTACTGGTTCATCCTGTGCTACAGCTACTGCAACCTTTTTAATATCAAGAGACTTTACCTTTTTTAAAACTTCTTCAAAGCTTTTAACCATTTGTTACACCTCTTCTTCATAAATTTTAGCTTTTTCTTCCCCACATACAATTCTTAGTGCACCTTGTGCAAGAGCTAACATTTCATCCTCCCCTGGAACTAGCTTTACTGGTGCTATAAAGTTAACACTTTCTGCTATCCAAGAAGTAAGCTTTTTATTATGTGCAAGCCCTCCTGTTAATATTATAGCATCTATTTTGCCAAATAAAACAGTTGACATTGCTCCTATTTCCTTTGCTATCTGATAAGCCATAGCTTTTAATATAATTTCCGCTTTTTTATCCCCATTATTTATCATATCATCCACTTTTCTACCATCATTGGTACCTAGATATCCTACAAAGCCTGCTTCTCCAACCATTTTCTTTTTAAGTTCACTTTGAGTATATTTCTTGCTAAAGCATAGTTTAACTAAATCTCCTGCTGGAAGTCCTCCTGCTCTTTCTGGAGAGAATGGTCCATCTTCATTAGCATTATTTACATCTATAATTCTACCATTTTCCACAGGAGCTACAGATATTCCCCCTCCTAAATGAGCAACTACATAAGAAGAATTGTAAAAATCTTCACCTATATTTTCACAAACTCTTCTTGTGACAGCCTTTATATTAAGTGCATGTACTAAAGATCTTCTTGGTATTTCTGGTATACCTGATATCCTTGAAACCTCTGTAATTTCATCTACTGCAACTGGGTCAACTATAAAGGATGGAATCTTTAAGTCCTTAGCTATATCATAAGCAATTATCCCTCCTAAGTTTGAAGCATGTTGCCCTTGATATCCTATTTTTAAATCCTCTAATAGTTTTTCTGTAACTTTATAGGTTCCACCTGGCATCGGTCTTAAAAGACCTCCTCTGCCTACCACTGCTGATAAATCTTCTTTCTTTATACTCTTATTATCTAACCAATTTAGTATGACCTTAGTTCTCATATCCTTTTGATCATATATAGTTTCATAAGTTTTTATTTCTTCAGGGCTATGAGATAAATTTTCCACGTAAATAGACTCTTCATCTTTAAAAAGAGCTATTTTTGTGGATGTTGATCCTGGATTAATTACTAAAATATAATTGCCTTTCATATTTTTAAATCCCCCCAAATTAATTATATATATAATATTAGCTTTTCAGATACCTGAAAAGCTAATATTTAGAATTATCTATTATATTTTATCAAAACTTAAAATAAAAATGGTTATTTTCAGAAAATTTATTCCATATTTTTAAATTCCTTCATAATTTCTTCTGCAACCTTCATTCCATCAACTGCAGCCGATATAATCCCACCTGCAAATCCTGCCCCTTCACCACTAGGATATAGCCCTTTTAATGAAGTGCTTTGAAGCATGGTATTTCTTTCTATTCTCACTGGAGCTGAAGTCCTTGTTTCAATTCCTGTCATGACTCCACCTGATGTTGCAAAACCTTTTATCTTTTTCTCAAATTCCATAAATCCTTCTTTTAGTCCATCTATAACATAGGAAGGTAAACATTCCCTCATGTCCTTAAACTCATATCCTGGTCTATAAGTTGGCTCCACATTCCCTAAAGATTTTGTAATATTATCTTTCATAAAATCACTTATAAGCTGCACAGGGGCCTTATAGTTTCCCCCTCCTACTTTATAAGCTAAAGCTTCATAATATCTTTGAAATTCCATTCCTCTTAATGGGTTACTTCCTTGAAAGTCTTTAGGAGAAACACTAACTACAATGGCAGAGTTTGCATTTTTTAAATCTCTCTTATAATAACTCATTCCATTAGTTACAAGCCTTTCCTCCTCCGATGAAGCACCTACAACCTCTCCGCCTGGACACATGCAAAAACTATATATAGATCTATCTAATTTTTTACTTGTGTATGCTAATCTGTAGTCTGAGGCCTTAAGCCTAGGATGATTTTTATATATTCCATATTGATTTTCATCCATCATATCTTGAAGATGCTCTACTCTGACTCCTATGGAGAAAGGCTTTGCCTCCATATTAACCCCATTTTTATAGAGCATTTCATAGGTGTCTCTTGAACTATGCCCTATGGCTAAAATTAAAGCTTCACAAGGTACTTCTTCTCCATTTACAATTATAGATGTTATTTTTCCATTAGAAGAGTTTATTTCTTCTAGCTTTGAATTAAATAACACCTCTCCACCAAGACTTATTATCTCTTCTCTTATATTTTTAACCACATCTTTTAGTATATCTGTTCCTATATGTGGTTTTCCTCTATATATTATTTCTTTTGGAGCACCAGCATCAACTAGTTCCTTTAATATATAATCACATCTTCTATCTTTTATCCTAGTTGTAAGCTTACCATCTGAGAAAGTCCCTGCTCCTCCTTCTCCAAACTGGACATTAGACTCTTTATTTAATTTTCCTGTTTTCCAAAACTCTTCAACTGTTTTACTTCTTTCCTCTACAGCCTCTCCTCTTTCTATAACTAATGGTCTATATCCATTCCTAGCTAATAAAAGAGCTGAAAATATTCCTGATGGTCCAAATCCTACAACTACGGGCCTTGATTTTAGCTCTTTACTTCCAAATACTATATGATCTTCTAGTTGCTTGTCTTCTAGTTTTACATCATTATCTTTTATTCTTTTTAAAATTTTATCTTCATTTAGACATTCTACATCAACGCAATAATTAAACCTTATGGAGTTTTTACGCCTAGCATCTAAAGATTCTTTAATAATTCTAACTTCTTTAATGTCACCTTCTGAAATATTAAGCTTTTTATAAAGCTTTTTATAAATATATCCCGTATCCTTCTCTATGTCTTCATCTATATCTAAAACAATATTGTTTACTCTTAAGGTCATTAACTTTCCTCCAATTATTTTTTGCTTATGGTTACTTTTATTTTTTCTGGCTTACTACTTATAATCTTAATACCTTCTTTTACTGTAACTTTTACTGTAATTTCTTGTTCTCCTTCTACTGCATTACTTAAGTCTATTTCTGCTACAACTTCATTGTCCTTAAGATTTTTAATATCCTCTTCTCTTCCTTCTACATTTACCGTTATCTTATCGCTATCTAATGTTGCCTTTAATTCATTTTTTAATCCCTTCATGGCAATAGGTATAACTAATTCTTTTTTAATATTTTCCTTTGGAGGCTCCTCTTTAGCCACAGTTTCCACTACTACTTTTATATTTACTGAATCTCCTCCATTTAATATCCTTATTCCATTTGGAATTCTAAGCTTTGCCACTAATTCTTTATTCCCTGTTATTGATGATAAATCTATAGGTTCCGTATCCATAGATGATATATTCTTAAGCTCTGAGTCATTTCCTGTTACCTCTACCTTACTTGGGGTTGACTCTAAAGACTTTAAGGTTAACTTATCACCTAATGCCCCCTTAGTTTTTACATTTACATCTATAACCTTACTTTTTCTAATAGGTATTACTACATTCACTGTTGAAGGATTTATACTTACCTCCGATACCTTTCTTCCTGCTTCATTTACAGCGGTAAGAGGCAATGTAAGTTCTATATCCTTATCTACATTCTTTTCTTCTCCTTTTGCAATAAGCTCATTTACATTGTTAACATACTGAGCTGGTCCTGAAACCATGGCATTACTTGGACTTATTACAGGATTAGAAGCATAGTAACCTGACTTAGTTTTTGTAGTAACATCAGCCTTTATAGGTACACTCTTTTCCACAAGTTCATCTAAGTTCATCTTTATGCTGAGGGTTTCTGTTCTAATAATGTATATATTATTAGGTGACTGCTCTACCTTAACTGGGATATTGTTTTCTCCCTTTTTTAAGGCATAAGAACTAAGGTCCACCACTAGTTTAAATTGATCAGCTTTTACACGATACACATCATTTGCTGCCCCTTCAATAGATAAGTTAATCTTAAAATCTTGTGCTGGAAGCATAGCAAGCTTATATTGGGAAAGTACATCAGCATTTATAACCTCTACTGGTATGTTACTTATTTTTTTACTTATGGTAGGGTTCTCTACATTTGAAACATATAACCATAAACCAAAGGAAAATATAACACAGGCTATCTTAATTAGGATGTCTTGTTTTTTCTTCTTATTATCCACTTTTTCACCCTCTCCCCTGCAGTAAGTTTTCTAAGGTCTTTTCTATTCTTCATGAGCTTTAAAAGCTCAAACTTCAGTTCATCCCTTGCAAAATTCCTCTTAAGTCTTCCATTAACTGCAAGAGATATAGTCCCTGTTTCTTCTGAAACTATAATAACTAAAGCATCTGACGTCTCTGAAAGCCCCATGGCTGCTCTATGTCTTGTTCCCAGTTTTTTGCTTATTGTATTATTACTGGTTAAAGGTAAAACGCAGCCTGAAGAAACTATTCTATCATTTCTTATGATAGTAGATCCATCATGAAGTGGAGTATTAACAACGAATATATTTTCAAGCAATGCAGAACTAACTACAGCATCTATATTAGTTCCCGTTGCTATTATCTCTCCAAGACCTGTATTTTGTTCTATAGCAATTAATGCTCCTGTTTTACTTTGTGATAAGTTATCTACTGCTATAACTATTTCACTCATAACCTTTTCTATAACTTCTTCATTATCTAAAATATGTCTATCTATAAAAGTGCTTCTTCCTAAATGTTCTAAAGCTCTTCTTATTTCTGGCTGGAATATAATTATAATAGATAACACACCTATTGTTATTGTTTTACTTAATATGGTATAAACCACTCTTAGCTCTAAAAGATAACTTATAGGAATAAGTGCAAGTATAAATAATATTCCTTTCAGAAGCTGCTCTGCTCTTGTCTCTCTTATTAGCATATAACCTTTATAAAAAATATAAGCTACCACTAGAATATCAAGTACTGATGGTATAGATATATTTTTTACGGTATTTAAAATAACTTCCCAAATCTCCACTTGCCGTCACCTCTCTATACTCTATATCTATAATTATACACTAACTCTTTAAACTTTAGTATAAAATTACTCTCCTATAATTTTAAAAATTATTTAATAAATTAGTCATTTTCTGCATTTAACCTAAATATATTTAAATTAAAACCTAATTGTTAACATAAGGATAGAACGAATCTTCCTTCAGGTGGTGTTCTTTTCACCATCTGAAGATTAGATGAGTTAATCTAGGGGCGTATCAACTGTTGTCTCCCACCTTTTAAGAGGATGGGGGTACAGTTGGTATCCATCAGATAAAAATATTAATAGGTGGTGATGTTATGAAAAAATTATACTTAAATATTTTTTTAAGCTTTATTTTATTGCTTTTTTCTTTTACCCTGTTTAAATTTCTCACTCCTAAAAGTATTTCTGAAGGTACATCCTCTGAGTTAACTGAGTATATAAATAATATTAACTCATTGAATGAAAATATTCTTACCTTTTCAGATATATCTAGTAATAATGAGGAATTAAAATCTAAATTATCAGAAACTATTGAGGAGTTATCCTCTTTAAAAGACTCTCTTTCTAATTTAAATCCCAATAATATCTCTAATAATTTTTTAGAAAATGGTGTTGAACAAAACCTACTATTTTATAAACAACTTATTGGAATACTAAATAATCCCAAGGGGAAAGACATAGATAATAGTATCTCAGCTCTTATGAAATACGGACAAAAAACCAGTGAGTACTATGACAATCTCTCATCTCCTAAAATATTATTTACTTCTCAAGGGGAATCATTTATGAAAAGCTTTTATAAGGATTTGCACCCCGAAATAATGACTCTTAAGGAGAAAGAGAACCTTAGATCAGAACATAAAAACTTTTTATTAAACTTCGAAGGCATAATAGAAACATTTTTTGAAAATAACAAAGAGTATTCTTCTCTTATAGAGAAATGTAGAGGTAATACCCTAGAATTTGAGGATATTTTAAAAGATATAGATAAAACTGCTGCTTTAATGGATGAGTTAAATCTCAAACTTTATTCACTCTCTTATCCAAGTAGTGGAGTTGAAGCTTTCAATGCTTTTAATGAATCCCTAAATTTGTATAGTTCCTATATAAAAGAAGTTAGAAAAGCTATTTATTCTGAAATGTCTTCCTCTAAAAAATTAAGTAAATCTGATATCGACAAACTCTATGTAGCAGTAGAATCTGGAGAATCAAAATTTAAAAATTCAATAAGTATTTTTGAAAATAATTTTAAACAGTATAAAGAACTGGCTTTTAAGTAAGATATAAGTAGCATTTTATAGATAAATTCACATAATAATCCTAAAACACATTATACAGGGTATATTACTATGTATTAATACCATTATCTTGGGAATAATAAGGACATGAAAATTTTACATAAGGAGGCCTTTTATGCGAAAATACTCCATAATTGTTCCCATTGTAATGTTGGTATTTTTTAACATACTCTCTATAGAAACATTAGCCATGGTGAACTATCCAGTGGATTCTATGGTGTTTTTAGAATCTGACAGCTTATATACTAAAGAAAATAGTAAAACTCTTTATAAAGAAGATGAAGAGGTAGTGCAAGTATTTAATAGTGGAAATAATACGGTTCTCTTAACCAAAAGTGATATATATTTAATGTCTCAGATTGTTTATGAAGAAAGTAAGGGAGAACCTTATGAAGGTAAGGTTGCTGTAGCCTCTGTAATACTAAATAGGGTTACTCATCCCTCCTTTCCTAAGTCCGTTGAAAATGTAGTGAAACAAAAAAATGCTTTTTCATGCGTTATTAATGGAAATATAACTGCAAAACCTGATGATAGTTCTACCAAAGCAGTTATGGATGCAATTTTAGGAACTGATCCAACAAATAATGCAGTCTTTTTCTACAACCCTAAGATAGCTACTTCAAAATGGATGAAGGATGTTCCAAAAACCAACATTAAATCCATAGGGAATCACGTATTCTTTGATGCTAAAAAATAAGACATCTGAAATCAGATGTCTTATTTTTTTGAAGATAATTTATCTAAATATGATGCCGCACTTAAGGATGCTATATTTCCTTCCCCTGCTGACTTAATGTATTGATAAGGCTTTCCTACACAATCTCCAGCAGCAAAACATCCTGGTAAATTTGTTCTCATAAGTCTATCAACCTTTATGTGACCCTCTTCCATTTCAATTCCTGGTACAAGTTGCCCCGGAGATATACTATCTTTTAAGACAAATACTCCATGGGTTACGACCTCTCCTGTTGTAAGGATTAACTTTTCTACAAAATCTGATCCTATAATCTCTAAAGGTCTTCCTTTAAGAATCTCTATATCATCCTTTAAATCATATTCTCCTTGATACATAGGAAGATAGTATAACTTTTCTGTAAGTTCAGAAACAAAATTTGCTTCTTCTTCAGCTTCCTTATTATATCCTATAACTGTTACTATTTTGTCTTTATAAAGTGGTGCATCACAAGTAGCACAGTATCCTACACCTCTTCCTAAGAATTCCGCCTCTCCCTTTATAGGCTTTGTATACTCTATACCTGTTGCAAGTATTATAGAAGATGCCTCATATATTTTTTCATTTACCATAAGTGCATAATAATCTCCCATGGCATATACTGCATTTATTCTTTCTTCTACTATCTCTATTCCCATCGAATCTATATGAGTCTTAAATCTCTCCTTAAGTTCCTTACCATCTACACCATATAATCCTAAATAATTATTAACCTTTGGAGCCCTAGTTACCTTTGTGCTTAAATCTTTATTCCCAAAAACTATAAAATTTTTATTTCTTATACTTGCATTTAATGCAGCTGAAAGTCCTGCTGGACCGCTACCTATAATAGCTATATCATATCTATTGCCCATACTTTTCTCTCCCTTTTTTATAACATCTATCTTCCTTATGACTATTATAGTCTTTTAAACCATTATAGATGAAAGGAAGAAACCTTATTAATTTTTTCATATTACTTCGTCTTATAATTCATAGAAATATGAAATTTGTAGTAAATTTAATATTTCCTAAATAGTAAAATCATAATATTTTTATATTATTAATCATAATAGTAGCAGTTTTAATTCCCTTATTAAATAATTAAGGGATTAAAACTGCTAAACTTCAAAATTAAACTAATGTTTCTTTTCTTTGGAAATTTTAAGTTTCTAGTCCCATAGATAAATTAAGACTAGATACAAGAATTGTAAAGTCACCTTTAACGATAACTTATTTATGATTAAAGTTCATAGGAATTAAGTTTTAATTTCTTATACATGCTTTTTTATAAATTGCTCTATTTCTGCCTTAGGTCTAAATCCTACTATTTTATCAACTACTTCTCCATTTTTGAATAAAAGTATAGTAGGTATACTTGCTATTCTGTACTGCTCAGCTGATTGTGGATTTTCATCAACATTAACTTTTCCAAATTTAATATCTGATATTTCTTTAGATAGTTCATCTAAAACTGGTGATAACATTTTACATGGTCCACACCAAGTAGCCCAAAAATCTACTAAAGTTACTCCGTTAGATACTTCTGTAATTAAAGATGAATCATTTATCTCTCTCATTTTCATATCCCTCCAATATACCCCTATTGGGTATTTCTATAAATATATTTTATTACAATAAAAGAATTTAGTCAATAGTTATAAAGGATTACTCGAATGTTCCTTTAATTAAAATTTTATTTTTTCTCATACACTCTACGCCTTTTGATAATACCCCTTCTATGGTCAAATCTTCCTTACGTGCAATTATAAGATCTGCTGATTTTCCCTTAGCAATCCTTCCCTTATCATTAAGTTTTAGACAATCTGCCACATTAGAAGTTATGGTTTTTAAAGCCATCTCAAGACTTATTCCATCATTAAGTACTGCATCCCTTACCTCTCTATAAAGAGAAGATACTGATCCTATACCAAGTCCTATAAATTCTCTATTTTTATTAAACTTAGGTAGACTTCCCTGACCATCTGAAGAGAACATTATATTTTCTACTTTAACTCCCTCTTCTAGAAGCATTTTAAGTCCTCTACTAGCTTTAACTTCATCTTCCTCTAAAAAATCCGGATCAGAGCTAGTAGTTAAATCTACATACCCCCCTTTTTTTCCATGTTCTATAGCATCCTTAAAAAGATGTATACTTCTATTACAGTGGGTAGGAACAATTTGATTTATAGGTATCTCAGTATTCTCTATAAGCTTCCACATATACTGAAACTTTTTAGGACCATCACCTAAATGTACATGTACAATTCCAGCCTTACCACTTAAAAGCCCTGCAACTCTTGCATCTGCTGCAAGACTTATAAATTGCTCAAAGGTAGGTTGAGAAGACCTGTGATCCGATAGGGCTACCTCTCCAACACCTATAATCTTAGGAATTAACATTATATCTTCTTTAATTGATGACATAATAGTTCTAACTGGTATCTCATAAGATCCTGTATAAACATAGGATGTTATTCCTTCCTCTTCTAAGGCATAAGCCTTAGCAAGAAGTGACTTCATATCTCTACAAATACCATCAGTTCCTATACACCCTACCACAGTAGTTATTCCTGCTTCTATAAGTTCTGATAACTTTATTTCCGGGGTTCTTGTTTTAAAACTTCCTTCCCCTCCACCTCCACTTATATGGACATGAGCATCTATAAAGCCAGGCATTAAAATCATTCCATCCCCTTCTATTTCCCTTATAGATATAAAGTCTTCAGGTATTGAGATACTATCATATACCCCTTCTATTTTTCCATCTACAATAACAATAGTCTTTTTTCCTAAGTATTCCGGTGAGTAAACTTCAATATCTTTAATCACAGTTACCATAAACCCGCCTCCTTAAATATTAATACTCTAGTCTAGTATGTTCTTTATGTTAGAGTTGTTATACATAGAGTTTGGAAATTCCCCCCTTAAAGCTTCTGCATATTTAACTGATAAGGATTTATCTACTCCTTTATAAATCAGTGCCATTCTATATAATACCTCTTCTCTATATTCCCCATCCTTATATTTATCCACATATTCCTTATAATATTTTAGTGCGTTTTCCACATCCTCTGTGGATTCTCTTAAAAACCCGCTCATATAAAGTATATGAGGCTTTAAATAACTATTACCACTATATTCTTCAGCTATATGGAGTAATGGAGCCGCTTCTTTAAACTTTTTATCCTTTATAAGTTTACTTGCTTCTTTATAAGCTAATTCTAAGCCTTCCTTATCCATAAATTCTATGGCAGAGTTTAGAACTATCTTATCGTTAATTTTAAGATCCTTATTCTTATAACTTTTTATTATATTATTTATATATTTATAATCTTTATTAGAAATCTTATCTTTGACCTCTTTGCTATTAAAGTCTACCACATTCTCATTAGAATTCTTCTCTTCATCATTTTTATTAACCTCTATGGGATTATTATTAGACTCCTTATCTTTACTATTACTTTCTTCTTTTAAATCTACATGTCCTGTTTCATTATCACTCTTTTCGCTATTATCTTTATTAGAGTCTGATTTACTTACTATAGGTACTGAATTAAATATATTAAATCTTTTTATAAACTCATAGGATACTCCACACATTATAATTATTACTGAAGCACTCATAATGACTAGCTTAACTTTATTAGATTTATTTTTCTTAGTTACCCCTAACTCACCAACCTCTTTTCTTAATAATAAAGCTTCCTTGTTATTTTTATCTATTTTTAATATCTTTTCCAATGATTTCACGGCCTTATCATATTCCATAAGCTTTAAACATAGAGATGCATATAAGTTATTAACATTTATAGAATTAAAATCACTATCCATACACTTTTCCACCATAGCATATGCTTGTCTTATACTATTAGAGTTACTTAACTTAAGAGCATTTAAAAATTGCCTTTCCCTTTCTTCATCCCCACTTAAGCTTTCTAAGTATTTCTTGGCTATATTATCCTTATTAGCCTCATGATTAACCTTCCATATGTATTTTGATCCTTTTAAATCTCCCCTTAAATAGAGTATAAGACCTTTTAAATTTAATATTTCCCTATTGCTTATATCTTTAGATATTTCCTTTTCACAAAGGCTAAGGGCTTTATTTATTTCACCCTTTTCATAATATCTTAAAGCTTTTTTATAAACCTTATTGCTATTATTTTTCACTAGGTTTCCTCCTAAAATAAAAATCTCTTAACTATCATTATATATTTTATATATACGATAGTTAAGAGATTTACTTTAAGTTATTATTATTCCATTATTAATTGTTTAGCTCTTAAAATAGAAGATGCACTCATAGAAAACTCATCTAAACCATATTCTACAAGAGTTGGTATTGCAGTCTCATCTCCTGCCATTTCACCACACATACCTACCCACTTTCCTTCCTTATGAGCACCATCTATTGTCATTTTTATTAATCTAAGTACTGCTGGATGCATTGGATTGTAAAGGTATGATACCTTTTCACTCATTCTATCCGCAGCTAAAGTATATTGAATTAAATCATTTGTACCTATAGAGAAGAAGTCAACATGTTTTGCAAGCTCATCAGCCATAACAGCCGCTGCTGGTATTTCTACCATTATTCCAAGCTCAAACTCTTCAGCAACCTCTTTTCCTTCTGCTCTTAACTCTGCCTTACATTCTTCAACAAAAGTTTTAGCTTGCATAAATTCTTCTAATGAAGATATCATTGGGAACATTATCTTTAAGTTTCCAAATACAGATGCTCTAAGTAAAGCTCTTATTTGTACTCTAAATATATCTTTTCTATCTAAACATAGTCTTATAGCTCTATATCCAAGGAATGGATTCATTTCCTCTGGCATTGGTAAGTATGAAAGCTGCTTATCTCCTCCAATGTCTAGAGTTCTTATAACAACTGGCTTACCTTCCATTTTTTCAAGAACATATTTATAAGATTCAAACTGCTCTTCTTCACTTGGCATATCATCTCTATCCATGTATAAGAATTCTGTTCTAAATAATCCTATTCCATCTGCTCCATTTTCAAGAACCTTATGAACATCCTCTGGCTTTCCTATGTTTCCAGCTACTTCTACTCTTTTTCCGTCTTTTGTAACTGTCTTAACTTCTACAAGCTTCTTTAATTCTTCTTTTTCTTTCTCAAAGGCATCTCTCTTACCTTCATACTCTTTAACAGTAGCTTCATCAGGATTTACTATAACTATACCTTCTATACCATCAACTATTACTAAATCTCCATTTTTTACAGAAGAAGTTATATCATTTAATCCTACTACTGCTGGTATTTCTAATGTTCTAGCCATTATAGCACTGTGAGATGTTCTTCCTCCTATATTAGTTAAGAAAGCAACAACCTTCTTCTTATCAAGCTGTGCTGTATCTGATGGAGTTAAGTCATTAGCTACAACTACAGTATTTTCCTTCTGAACCTCTACTCCAACCATCTTTCCTGCAACATTTAAAAGAATTCTATTTGAAACGTCTTTTATATCTGCTGCTCTTTCTCTCATGTATTCATCTTCCATACTTTCGAATATCATTAAGAAAGTCTTAGCCACTGAATCTACAGCCTTTAGAGCATTAGACTTATTATTATCTATCTCCATTTCCATAGCTCCAGTAAATTCTGGGTCATCTAAAAGCATCATATGACTTTCAAATACTGCTGCCTTTTCTGCTCCCATATCTTTTAATGCTTTTTCTTTTATTTTAGAAAGTTGAGTTTTAGCTAATTCTAAAGCCTTAGATAGCCTTTCCTTCTCAGACTCTATATCTTCTATTAAATCCTCTGGTATTATTAATTCTTCCTCTTCCTTTATAACAACATTACCTATTGCATATCCTTTTGAAGCTGCAATTCCTTTTTTCATATACATCTTCCTCCTACTGTGAATTTAAAAAACAACAAAATCCTCTTACTTTTTATAAGCAATAATCATACCATAGTTAGATTAGTTATATTAAATTAATTTTAAATACCATTAGTTATATGTAACAATTGACTATTTATTAGTCTTATTCTATTATATATCCCTAAGTCCTATAACTCTTTAATATCAGTATAATAGCTTTATTTTTTATTATACAAATCTGCTTTAGTCTTCTTAACTGCTTACCCTATTTTATTTATTTTATAATAATTAAAAATTTATTGATAACTAATATTTATAAGTATAGGACTATTACCATCCTTGATATTTTTTATCAAGATATCTAACCCTGTTCTTATCATAATCTTAGTATCTATTAAATTCTATAAAATATAACAGCATTTTGTGAAATCGTTTTTTTGGCTTTTTTTTATATTTTTTTTACGGTTTTCCCTAGATATTTTAATTAAACTTGTATATTATATAGATATATTTGAATTGATAAAAAATATCAACCATTTATAGAAATATGATACTTTTTATCAAGTAGTTAGAGGGAGAAACTTATGACTGAAAAGAATATTATGATAAAAACCGAAAACGGCCTTCACACTAGACTGGCTGCCATGCTGGTAAATAAGGTTTCAGAACTTAAAAGTAAGTATAATATAGAATTTTTTATAAAACGAGAAAATGATGGTAACTTTATGGGAATAAGTATGTTAGCATTAATCTCTTTAAAAATACACCAGTATGATATTATAACCCTAGGCTGTGAAGATACTACTCCCACTGCCCTTAAGGCATTGGATGAAATAGAGAACTTCTTAAATGAAGATTTATTAGAATCTACCCCTATAGAAACTAAAGTAGATGAATTTATAGAAGAGAATACAATAGCTAATGAACAAATTCTAGATAACTTACCTATAGGAATAATAGTTGTAGATAGTAAATCATCTATTATAAAAATAAATAAGTATGCCCTTAACATAGTAGATAAAACCTATCTAGAAGTTCTCGGTAAATTTGTTAAAGACATAATTCCTACTACTGAACTTGTTAATACTGTTAATACTGGTAAAAAACAAATTGGTCAAATTCAACATATTAACAATCATATAATCATGGTTAACAGAAGCCCCATTATTAATGAAGGTAAAATAATAGGAGCTATAGGTGTATTTCAAGATGTATCTGACCTTGTAGGTATGAAGGAACTTAATGAAAAATTTAAAAAGATTCTTGCTACCTCCCATGACCTTATTTGCTTTGTTGATGAGAGCCGAAAAATAACCTATATAAATCCCTCCTATGAAAAAAACTTTAATGTGGTAGCTGATAATATTTTAGGTAAAGATTTAATGGAAGTTGCTCCCAATGGTCTTAGGATGCAAGTTTTCAATTCTAGAAAAAAACTTGAGAATGTAATTTGGGAAAAAGATGGTGTTGAAATAATCTCTACCCTTGAGCCCTTGTTTATAGATGGGCAGTTTAAAGGAGTGATTTCAACATCAAAGGCAATAAATGAAATAAAGGATTTAATGTTAAAACTAAAAAAATCTGAGGACGAATTAACCTACTATAAAGAAGAATTATTTAAACATACAGAAGGAAATTCAAATTTTAGAGATATTATAGGGAGAAACAGTAGTCTAAAATCAATTTTAAATATTTGTGAGAAGGCATCTATGAGTACCTCCACCGTACTTATAACAGGTGAAAGTGGTACAGGTAAAGAGCTAATTGCAAAAGCTATTCATAATAATAGTTCAAGACGAGATAAACCTTTTGTAAGGGTAAACTGCGCTGCTATTCCAGAGACTTTATTAGAAAGTGAGCTTTTCGGATATGAAAAAGGGGCCTTTACTGGTGCACTTAAGAATAAGCCTGGTAAATTTATGATAGCTAATGAAGGAACCATATTTTTAGATGAAATTGGTGATATGCCTATTTCTATGCAAGTTAAGCTTTTAAGGGTACTCCAAGAAAAAGAAATTGAAAGCTTAGGTGGGTTATCTCCCCAAAAAATTGATGTTAGGATAATAGCTGCCACCAATAGGAATCTTGAAGAAATGATAGAGAAAAGAACCTTTAGAGAGGATCTATATTATAGGTTAAATGTCTTATCTATTCTTTTACCTCCTCTAAGAAACAGGAAAGAGGATATTCCTTTACTATCAGATCACTTTATTATAAAATTTGGTAAAGAACTTAAAAAAAATGTTAATGATATTGAGGATGAAGCTTTAAGTCTACTAAAATCCTATGATTGGCCTGGTAATATTCGTGAACTTCAAAACATAATAGAAAGAGCTATAAATCTTTGTGATGGCAATATTATAACCTGTCGTGACTTACCATCATATATTAAAAATATTACTCCTTCTTCTAAGGATATTATTAATACTACAAATGGAGATGTACTTCCCTTTGAAGAATATGAAAAGAGAATAATAGAACTTGCTATGAAAAAGCATAAAAGTTTTAATAAGGCTGGTAAAGCTTTAGGATTAACTCATAGAACTGTTTCATTGAAATGTAAAAAATATGGAATTGATGTAAACTAATTTTATTAATAGAACGAATCTTCCTTCAGATGTGTTCTTTCCACCATCTGAAGGTTAGATGAGTTAATCTAGGATTGTCACAACTGTTATCCCCACCTTTAGAGGATGGGGGTGTTAAAGCTTATAGTCATGAGATGAAATAAAGATCACATAACTACTAAGCTGAGATGGCGGCTAGAAGTTGGTGATCTTTACTTTGACAGTTTAAGATATTAATTTATACATATAATATATATTAATATCCTTTAGGTATTATTCCTAATTTTTTAACAATATATTTTTATAAATTATTTTATGGTGATCTTATATTATTGAATTTATTACTCTTAACTATATAAACTTCTATAATATATAATTAATTACTTTATAAAAAAGATGCTTAGTTAAGAGGCAAATCTTAGGTTTTCCTCTTCTAGGAACTAACAATAAACTTTTATATAAAGCTATAGCTCCCTTTAGCTACTTAAAATAATTATAATTGTGTCTCATATAAAAATAATTACTTATGAAATGTGGTGAAATAAAATGGTAAACTTAAACAATGATTGGGACTCAATCCTTCAAGATGAGTTTAAAAAGGACTATTATCTATCCTTAAGAGAATTTTTAATAAAGGAATATAACTCTAAAGTTATTTACCCTGATAAGCATGATTTATTCACTGCCTTAAAATTAACTTCTTACAATGATACAAAAGTTGTAATCTTAGGTCAGGACCCTTACCATGGACCTAATCAGTCTCATGGACTTGCTTTTTCTGTTAAGGTAGGTGTGAGGACACCTCCATCACTTTTAAATATGTATAAAGAACTCCATGAAGATTTAGGATATTATATACCTAACAATGGATTTTTAGTTCCTTGGGCAAAGCAAGGAGTGTTACTTTTAAATACAGTATTAACTGTTAGGGAAGGAAGTCCTAATTCTCATAGGAATAAAGGATGGGAAATATTCACTAATAAGATTATTGAAACTCTAAATAATAGGGAAAAGCCTGTTATTTTCTTACTATGGGGAAATAACGCAAAAGAAAAGAAAAAACTCATAACTAATAATCATCATTATATATTAGAATCAGTTCATCCTAGTCCCCTATCTGCCTCTAGAGGGTTCTTTGGATGTAAACATTTTTCTAAAACCAATGACATCTTAAGTAAGCTAGGTAATAATCCTATTAACTGGCAAATTCCTAATGTCTAGAAGAATAGATTAATTATATATGTTGCATTAAATAATCTACATTTCACTGATTGATAACTCAATAGTTTTCAACTGAATCTAATGTAGTTATAGGGTAAATCCTGTTATAAAAATCATCACACCATATCTTTAACGTGTAGACTTTATAACAAAAGTTACCCTTACACTGTTACACAAAGAATAAAAGCTACAATATGTTGTCTTAGATTTTTAAATGCTAAGACAACATATTGTAGTTAAATTTCTTAATAGGATGATTACATTTTATTAAAATTACTAGTTGTTGATAAGGTCCTTAAATTCTTTATAATTTTTAACCTTATCAAACTCTGATTCTTTTTTCACCAAATCCTTTATATCAGGTTTTATTTTTATAGCTTCTTTTAAGTTCTTAACGCTATTATTTACATCTCCTCTTTTAGCATATATAGCTGCCTTTCCATAATGGCTCCAATGATAGTTTTCTACCTCTAGAGACTTATCATACCACTTTAATGCCTCATCATATTGACCAAATATTGCGTAGGCAAGTCCCTTATTGAATCTTCCATAACCATAGTCTTCCTTTAACTCTAAAGACTTATTTATATCTTCCATTGCCTTAGTCTTATTAGAAGATACTATATTAGATTTATATGCATAGGCTATTCCTCTTAAAGAGTAGGCCCTATAACTATCTGGATGTTCTTTTATTATATCAGTGGTAATCTTTATTACCTCATCATATTTGTTTTTATCTTTTCCAAATAAAATATCTTCTGCCTTTTGACATTTAGCATTAATTTCATCTTCTTTTTCCTTCTCTTTTTCTTGTAACCTTTTCTTTTCTTCCCTATCTGCTTCTTTTTCTTGTAGTTCTTGTAAGTACTGTGCTTCTAATTTATTTATTTCTCTTTTGTGATCTATTATTCCATAAGTTATAGTTCCTATAGCTACTATACATAATGAAATAAAGATACCTAGCTTTACCTTTAACTTTTTTTCCATGGTTCCTCCCTGCTAAAATATAGTTTTTTCACTTCACTTAAAAATATGGTAATAGCGAGTAAATCCGCACTACCACCTGGACTTATACCTTTTAATGATAATTCATCATCTAGTTTTTGTATACATTCTTCTCCATTTTTTGTTGTCATGCCACCTATTTTCATTATAGACTTGCAAGTTTTTTGTATGTATTCTAATACCCCTATATCATGTCTATGTAAAAGTGTGGTATCTTCACTAACTGACATTATAGCAATTAAGGTATTAGCTATATTTCTTCTCTTATCTAAGGAGTCATAGTTATCTTCATAAACCTTAAGCCCCATATTAAACACTGTAGGAAGTCCATTTACTACTTCCCCTCTTATTCCTGTTAATCCATATTTTATGTATATTTTCTCTCCATAGGTTAACTCTTTTTTATTTTTTAAGGTTTTAAAATCATTTTCTAATAAATCCTCTGTGAGATCTTTTATAGACCTTTTTATGTAATAAAAATCTTTATTATTTCTAATTGTAATAACTACCGCACTTATGGTTATTATCATAAGAAATATCATTCCCTTATGAGTATTAACTCCATTAGTCCTATCAAACATATCTTCCTCTGCAATTTTACCTATGATTCTTAACTCCCTAAAAATTTCTTTTGGGGTCATATTTTTATCGAAGGATATCTTGCAAACTTTATAGAAATGCTTATTAAGGCATAGAGCACTGTCTATAAATGTATAAAAGTTCATATCCTTATGACTTCCTTGGGATATAGGTGATACAAGACCTGGTGATGGATATGTAGATACCTCATATAATATACTTTTTTCTGCAATTTCAATTATGTTAAATATAAAATCATCGTCTATCATATCCACCTCTTTTAAAGTCATCATATACTTTTTCCATATAAGATATTAAATTTCCTTGGCTATGACTCTTTGAACGTACACATATATGTGCTTTATTATCACAAAGATAACACTTTCTCTCTTCCATTCCAAGATCTTTTCGGCTTATGCTTTCCTTTGTTATACTATCATAAACATCTATATCTGCAAACCTTCCTAATGGATATGTTTCTTCTATTTTTGCTGTAATTTCTTTAACTTCCCTAGAATCTTTATCCACAAGAAAAATCTCTGTAGGCCCCTCCGAGGTTATTTTAAGAATTTTCAAGTGAGTAAATGAAACAAATATATCTTCAATTATTTTTTCTATGGAAAAAAATATCTTTCTACTTAATTCATTATCTTTATATACTCCTGGATAATTAACCCTAAGGCATATTAAAGTTTTATTATGATTTTCTAATAGGTCTTCTTGCATGGCTACTCTATTTTCTCTATCCGTTAATATCTCTAATGCTAACTTGTTCATAATTAATTTGGAGAATTAATTTCTTTTAACCTTTCTCCTATCTCCCTTCCTTCCTTCGAAAGTAAAAATTCAAAGGTTGTATATGGAACTATTTCCTTAACCTTTTCCATATTACCTTCTTTTATTAGTTTCCTAACCCTAGATGCACTAATAGGTTCTTTATCATAAACTTTTCTAGGTATTATTTTAATGTTAATATTAAATTTTTTCAATTCCTCTTTTAAAGTCTCATTATACATCCTTGTAACATTACAATAAGGCTCTTCCCCTAAATATCGTGATTTTATATTCATTTTACTACAAAAATACTTACCAAAAATTCCTCCATCTATTTTTGTATAGATATTTAGTTTATCGTCTTCCTTCTTTAAAAAATAGGTTGGAAAAGTTGCACTAGATATTATATACTCTCCTCCTGGTAATACTTTAACATTGTCTAAATGACTAGTTCCTCTTTTTACAAGATCTATTCTATTATTAAAAGGGAAGTCTGATTTATCTTCTTCCACAACAAAAACAATAACTTCTTTTCCTTCCTTTGCCGCTTCTTCTATAAGATATAGATGTCCATTAGTAAAAGGGTTACAATTCATAACTAATGCTACCCTCTCACTGTCTAAATCTATATGGTATCTTTTAATGATTTTATCTATATAGGAATTTATATCTTGTATACCATTTTCCATAATTACTGCTTCTTTTGTCTCATATAATAACTTAAAATTAAGGGAAGAAAATATATGGGCATTTTCTGGTTTTGTAAATATGAAACTATGATATATTCCTTCCTCAAACATTCTATCTATAAGATTAGTTATTAGTGTTCCTGTGATTCCTTCTCCCCTATGATTTTCATTTATGGCAAAAGCTTTAAATATATTTTTAGCTTTTGAACAGGTAGCTATTATTTCTCCCTCTTCCCTTATCACTAGAGTATAATCTATATCATTTTCATAGCTTAAATTAAATTGTCCTAGAAATTCTTTAACTTTTTCAACCTGATGCCTATCTAAAAGATTTATTCTTTCTGATATATTAATCATAAAGTTTTCTCCTTATAACTTTAATAACTCTTGGCTTTAGTATACACTTAAAACCAAGAGCTTGGATGAAATTTATTCTTAAATTTACAATTATATGTCCTTATCTATAAGTAAAGCTAGAAATAAGATATTGTAAAATTTAAGAAATAGCTTAGCTACAATTCTCATAGGGTAATGACCCTATGAGAATTGTAGTTCCACTTTATTTGACTTTTTTTATAACATCAATAACTGTTCCATCTCTGTATTCTACCACAGCTACTATTTTCTCATCTGTTTCTATTTCTTTAGGTTTTCCTGTAAGCTTTTCAGCTATATCTTTAAGTTCATCTATAGTCATAACTGGAAGTTTTGCTTCCTTAAGTTTTTCTATTAAATCCTGTCTTCTTGGATTTACTGCTATTCCTCTTTCTGTAACTAACACATCTATACTTTCTCCTGGAGTTGTAGCTGTAGTTACCTTTTCCTTTATAACAGGAAGCCTAGCTTTTATTAGGTTAGATACAATAACAGTAAGCTTTGCTCCAGCTGCAGTATCACTATGTCCTCCAGATCCCCCCATAATTACTCCATCAGACCCAGTCGATACGTTTACATTAAAATCTCTATCAATCTCTGTAGCTCCTAAAATAACTATATCAAGATTATTAACTACTGCACCTTTATTATGAGGATTACCATATATAGATGCAGACATGCCTTGATGGTTCTTATTAGTTTTATAGGATTGTACTGCTTTTAAATCAAAGCATTGAACATCTAAAAGTCCTTTAAATAACCCCTGTTCAACCATATCCACTATATATCCTGTAATTCCACCTGATGCGAAACTGCCCTTTATGTTATCTCTTTTCATTATATTTTCAAGTTCTTTAGCAACAGCTAAGGATATTCCTCCAGCCCCAGTTTGGAAAGACATTCCCTCCTTAACTAGTCCTGATACTTCCATAACCTTTGATGCCATTTTTGCTATTTTAAGTCCTATAGGATCTTTAGTTATTTGGGTAGTTCCTGAAACAATTCCCTTTGGATCTCCTATAGAGTCTACCTTAACCACATAATCCACATATATTTGACTAATTTCAATAGGGCATGCTGGATATGGTACAAGATTATTTGTTATGGCAACCACCTTATCTCCATACTGACAGTCTGCCACTGCATATCCTAATGCTCCACAAGCTGCATTTCCTTCTACTCCATTTATATTTCCATAGGTATCTGCTGTTGGAGCTGCCACAAAGGCAATATCTATTTTAACATCTCCACTTTCGATGGAACGTCCACGACCTCCATGAGTTTGCATTATCACTGGATTTTCTAATTTCCCATTAGATATAGCCTCTGCTACTGGTCCTGATATATAAGATGCTATAATCTTTGTTACTACTCCATTTTCCATATGCCCCAATAAAGGCTTATGAACTGGGAATATAGAACTTGCTGCTATTGTTATGTCCTTTATCCCTCTCTCTGCAATCTTATCCATAACCATGTTAAGCACATAATCACCATTTCTTAAATGATGATGAAAGGATATTGTTATTCCATCCTTAAGATTAAGCCTATCCAGTGCCTCATCTATAGAATTTAACACTTTACTATCCCCTGGTAATACTACACTTTCCTTAACACTAGTTTTCGGTTTTAATATAGGGTTCTCCCTTTCTCCCTTAAAAGGAGTAACCTGTCCATATCCTTCTATATATGATGGAAGCTCTCTTCCCGCTGCATTTCTCATAACTATCCCACCTTCTATACTAAATTAATCCAAGGGTTTCAGCTAAATCTACTGTCTTCATAGCTCTATTTATTATTGGAGCATCCACCATCTTACCATCTAATGAAAATACCCCTTTTCCTTCTCTTTTAGCCTCTTCCATAGCAAATAGAACCCTTTTAGCATGGGTTATTTCTTCTTTAGTTGGAGAATAAACCTCATGAATTGTATCTATCTGTCTTGGGTTTATAGAAGATTTTCCTGTCATACCTAAGCTTTTTGCTTTTCTAGTATCCTTATAAAGCCCATCTTGGTCATTGGTATCAGTAAAAGGAGTATCTATAGAACTAATTCTTAAAGCTTTACATGCAGTAGCTATTTTAGTTCTTGCATAGAAAAGTTCCTCCCCTTCCTTAGTTCTTTTAATCTCAAGATCTGAGGTTAAATCTTCCCCTCCAAGAAGGACTCCATTTACTCTTTTTGAAGCCCTTATTATAGTAGATACGTTTTCTACTCCGTAAGCAGTTTCTATTAATGCTATAAGCTTTATATATCCATTATCAAACTTTTCTTCTTTTTCAATTTTACTAAGTATGTTATCAGCCATTATTATAGAATCTTCATTTGCCTTTGGAATAAGTATAGTATCTGGTTTTACCCTTCCTATAACTTCTAAATCCTTTGGTCCAAACTCAGTATCTAAAGGATTTATTCTCACAATTAATTCTACCTGAGAGTAATCTATATTTTTTATTGCTTCTCTAACTAAAATTCTTGCACTGTCCTTCTCTGTTAAACTAACAGCATCCTCTAAGTCTAAGATTATAGAATCTGATCCCATTACCACTGCATTTTGAAGCATTCCTGGGTTATTACCTGGCATAAACAACATAGTTCTTCTTAGATTTTTCATCCCTATCCCACCTTATAGTTAATTTTAAACAGCTCTCATTATGGCAGTCTCTACTCTTGCCGATATGGTATAATCTAAGGCTCCCTTATCTTGTGCCTTTATAGTAATTGACTCTACTGACATTTCCTTAAGCTTATCCTCTATAACCTGAAGTATTACTTCACCAAACTGCTTTTTAACTATGCTTTCAAGATTAATTTCTATTTTTCCCTCTTCATTTGGATATACCATAATAAGTATATCATTGGATTCTAGTGTTCCAGCCTTTGCTGGTTTAATTATCTCCATAAAAACACCTCTTATTTATTATTTAGACCATCTAAGTATTGCTTTTGTCCTATTTCATAAAGGTTATTACCCTCACTATCTATAACCACTACCACTGGAAGATCTTTTACTGTAAGCTTTCTTATAGCCTCAGCTCCTAAATCCTCATAGGCTACAATCTCTGCTTCTTCTACAGATTTTCCTATTAAGGCAGCAGCTCCACCTATAGCTGCAAAATAAACTGCACCATTTTTCTTTATGGATTCTATTACTTCCTCTCCTCTAAGGCCTTTTCCTATCATTCCTTTTAATCCTCTATCTAATAATCTTGGTGCGTAGGGATCCATTCTATAACTTGTAGTAGGTCCTGCTGATCCTAAAGCCATACCTGGTTTTGCTGGAGTTGGTCCTACATAATATATTATTGAATCTTCTAAACTTATAGGTAATTCCTCTCCCTTATCTAAAAGCTCTACTAGCCTTTTATGAGCCGCATCTCTTGCTGTATATATAATTCCACTTATTAAAACACTATCCCCTGCCTTTAAATCTTTTACCTTATTCTCTGTTAGGGGTGTTGTTATTCTCTTTTCCATACCTTCTTCCTCCCTCCTACAACTCTATCTCTTTGTGTCTTGTAGCATGACAATTTATATTAACTGCTACTGGAAGTCCTGCTATATGAGTTGGATAGTATTCTATATTTACTGAAAGTGCTGTTGTTCTTCCTCCAAAGCCTTGTGGTCCTATTCCTAATGCATTTATTTTTTCTAAAAGCTCTTCTTCAAGGTTCTTATAAAATTCATTTGGATTTCTTTCTTCCACATTTCTAAGTAATGACTTTTTCGCAAGAGCTGCTGCCTTATCGAAGGTTCCCCCAATACCAATTCCAACCACTATAGGCGGGCAAGGATTAGGGCCTGCTTTCTTTACTGTTTCTATTACAAAATCCTTAACTCCTTCAACTCCATCTGCCGGCTTTAACATCTTTAAAGCACTCATGTTTTCTGATCCAAATCCTTTTGGAGAAACTGTTATCTTAAGTTTATCTCCCTTAACTATGTTATAAGTAATTACTGCTGGAGTATTATCTTTTGTATTTACCCTATCTAAAGGATCCTTAACTACAGATTTTCTTAAGTATCCTTCTGAATATCCTTGCCTTACCCCTTCATTTATTGCGTCTTCTAAAGAGCCTCCCACAATATGAACATCTTGGCCTAACTCTACAAATACACAAGCCATACCTGTATCTTGGCACATAGGCATTCTTTCATTCTTAGCTATATCCACATTAATAAGAATTTTATCTAAAATATCTTGAGCTATAGGAAATGTCTCTTTTTCCTTTGAGTCCTTTAATTTGTTTTTTATATCATCTGATAAAAAATAATTAGAATCTATACATAAATCTTTTACTGCCTTTATTATATCTAGTACATTAATTTCCTTCATAGAAAAGCCTCCTAAAATTTTAATTTAGACAACTTAAATAAAATAATTAGCTATATATTAAACTCATTTTAGGTAAGACACTTAAAATATATCTATACTAAGTATTTCCTAAAATAGTCCAACATAACTACTAGTTAATTTTTAATGATGCCTTACAACATATCTATATTATAACATTACCTTGTAAAAGTTATTACCCTATGTACGTATATTAAGAGTTCTACCCCAAGGTTTTAATTGTCATAACTTAATTCTTATAGGATTTTAAAAAAGAGGCAGCTTTAGTTACTACCTCTTAAATAATATATCTTACTATTTCTTTCTTCTATTAACTAAAGCTATTACTCTATTCATCTCATTATTAACAATCATATAGCCCTCATCAACACCCATACCTGGTTTAGCTAAGCATTGATCTGCTCCACAAGCTATAGCTATATTAGTACATACTTCTGAGGATCTATTAGTTTCGTTACAAGTTCCTCCACAGTATGCTCCGATTCCTTTTTTCTTACAGTATAATATAGCCTCTATTATATTATTAACTCCTCCAAGGTCTGGAGTCTTTATTTGAAGCATATGACCAGACTTATTGTCTGCAAATAGTACTACGTCCTCATAGGTATTACACCATTCATCAGCCACTATTTCCACATCTATGTTTCTTTTTTCTAATTCTATTCTTAAATCTCTAAGAGCTTCTGCTTGCTTTTCTCTATGATCCACATCTACAGGACCTTCAATTCTTAGCTTAAATGGTTTCGCTGCTTCCTCAAGCTTTCCAAAATACTCCGCTATCTTTTCTGTATTATAGTCAAAAGCTACCCCTATAGTTCCATAAACATCTATATGGAATACTGGATTATAATTTTCAGAAGTTCTAAGCTTTAAAACTCTATCGCTTAACCATTTTACATATGAAAGAAGCTTTCCTCCATCATGTCCAAGTTTTTCTTCCACATTGTTAATTAATGCGTGAGGCATTACGTCTGCCCCTTTTATTATCATCTTATCTGAATTATCGTATCTGTCATCACCAGATTGTGTGAATATAGGAATTCTTTTTATATCTACTCCTGTATTATATTCATCACGAACAATCTCAGCCATAGTTAACTTTTTGGACTTAGCTACTCCATCTAGTATAGCTTGAGTTATTCCATATCTTATAGCTGTATGAAGTCTATTACCATTAATAGACATTCTATCAAACTCTTCTGCTAATTCCTTAAAAGAATTTAGCTCTCTTCCTATAAGCTTTGGAGCTATCTCCTTATCTATTACTGGTATAAAGTCTTCTGCTAAAAATAGAGGATCACGTCCGCCAGCACCAGAATATTGAACTGCAGCACAATCTCCATGAGCTACTTGTCCATCTTCTAATATTAACATAACTGATATGGATTCCCCAGCTTGTCTTACTGACTTAAATCCATCTGTAACAGCTTCTCCAACATAGGTAAAGCCATCATGCTTTGCTCCATTTTTTATAGCTTTTTGGTCATCAAAATAAAATCCTGTTCTTCCTGGTGAACATACAACATCAACGATTTTCATATTATTGCCCTTCCTTCTTTTAAAATATTTACCCTTTTGGAATTCTTATAATTAATAATCTTTTGATTCTTATAAAACTATTTTCTTTTCTGGTCTTCCTACAAGCTTTCCTTTACCAACTGCAAATATATCATCTACAGTCATTTGGAATCCAACTTCTCTATTCTCAAACTTAGCTCTTTCTTCTAATTTCTTAAAGTTAAAGTCTTGAAGTTCCTTAGTAAGAGGTACATTGCCAGCTTTAAGATATCTAACTGCTCCATTATTATCTCTAGCAGGCATCATCTTACCATTGTTAAACTTAGATGGAGCAAAAGGAATGTCTATAATTCCTGCTTCAAATCCTCTAACTGAACCTACTGCTAAATCTCCATGTCCAAGTTCAAATAGCTTATCTATCATACACTTAGTTTCTGCTTTTATTACTGCTATCTCTAACTCTAATTCCTTTGACATTGGCATTTTTTGACCTCTAAGTAAGTTCAATGTCATCTTTGTTGCTTTAATTCCCTCTGCATTAGCTTCCTTTGTTGGAACCCCTATGGCCTCATGAGGAGTTTTAACTATAACCTTAGTTGCTCCTGCAAGAGCAGCAGCCGCCGCACCTGTTGATATTACTCCAAAAGCCTTAGCTTCGTCTGCTGGGAATCCTCCCATCCATTGGTGGAATACTGTGGTTACATAAACATCATTATATCCATTTGCTTTTAAATATTCATAGGTCTGTTCCTCTAAGGCTCTTATTGCAGCAACGTCTTGTATTAAGTTACCACATTGACCATAACCTACAGTTATATTTTTAACTCCTTGTTCTGCAGCAAGTAATGCTTCTACTATAGCCACTGAATTTGATGTACTAGGTGGTACTAAAGTTCCTGTAAGTGGTCCAAAAGGTTCTCTATTTATGGACACACCTTGCTCCTCATAAAAACCAACTAGTCTATCACAATACTGCCAATCAAGGATTGTTTTTTCTATACTAACACTCTTTGCATAAGGAATATTATAAGATATTCCTCCTCCTTCATTAGAAGTCCATCCTCCAGCATGAATTATTTCAGATAATAATCTAGCATCTGGAGTACCGTGTCTTGCCTCTAATGGAAGATCCACAGCTTCTAATACTCTTTTACAACCATCTACCCCATGGTTAACTACTGGAAATCCATTAAGTAATGATCTTCCCGCTGCTCTACTTTCTTTAATTCCTCTTTCACATTCATCATATCTATTTTGTCTTGTATAAGAATCTATGGTAGAAGGTAAAAGATCTGCACCGCCCTCATTTTGAAGATGCTGTAATAATTGAATATGCTCATTCATTAATGCAACTCCAGCTCTTGGTTGAGCTAAGGTCACCCCTTCTTCCTTAGCCTTTACAAGTTTCTTTGCAAAGTTTTTATGGTCTGGTACCTTCTTTAAATAATCTACAGCCTGTTGTAAATCTACACCTTTTCCTGTTGGCCAATGATTTAATATAATTTCTCTTTCCTTGAAAAACTTCTCCTCTGTCCACTTTATATTTTTTAAATCCACCTTGATTTCCCTACCCTTCTTAATTTATATAGTTTTACCCACAAAATACTACTCTTTATAACTCTACTAAATATTTTTTCATTATTCTAACTGCCTCATCTGGTAACTCTTCACTTAATAATCCCATGGCAGATAATATATAAGTTTTATCTAGCATAAAACCTGGATTTTTAGGTTTCAATGAATTTAAGTTCTCATTATCAAAACATCCTGACTCTAATATGCTCTTTGGGTCTTCACTATGAACAAGTACTCCCCCAGTTCCAATTACCCAGTTTACTTCTAATAAATCTTTTCCATGCTGACTGTATATAACTCCAAGTGGAGAATATACTGGTTCTACAACTCCTGCATGTCTTTCCATTGCAATATCTGTAGCTACCTTTGCCATGGCCTCATCAAATTCAATCTCTTCTTCTGTACTTGGAACCATCATTATGTTTTGGCTCCTACTTCTACAGGTTTCTTCAATATTAATGGACTTATCTTTTAAATGTTTTCTAATTTTTCTTGTTCCTGCTGCCTCCCAGAGAGAAAGAGCTGAATATCTCATTCCAAGATCTCCTTCTACTGTTCTCTTTGCAAAAGGTTCTTCAAGTCCCCTAAAGGTTACCCCTGGTTTTGTTGGTTCTCCATCTGCCATAGAATGAATATCTGTAGTTGCTCCTCCGATATCCACAACAACTATTTCTCCAATGCCCTCTTCTTTATCACTACCCTGACTTAGAACCTTAGCTGCCTTAAGAACTGCAGCTGGTGTTGGCATAAGGATATCGTTTACATAGCTTTCAGCATTTTTAAGCCCTTTAGCCTCTATAATATTATTCATAAATATCTTTCTTATTTCTTCCCTGGCAGGTTCTACATTAAGAACATTAAGCTTAGGCATAACATTTTCTGTTATAGTAAATTTCACATTATTTTCATTAAATATTTCATTTATTTTATCATTAACAACTTTGTTACCTGCTACTACAATAGGTATATTTAGATTTGACTCTGCAATAAGCTTTGCATTATGAATTATACAATCCTTATTCCCTCCATCGGTTCCCCCAGCTAAAAGTATCATATCAACCTTAGAACCTCTAATTTCATTCATTTCAAAGGATGTCAACTCATAACTATAAGTCTTTATAACTCTTGCTCCTGCTCCCAGGGCTGCTCTTTTAGCCGCCTCTGCTGTTAAATCCGGTACTAACCCAATAGCTACCATTTTAAGACCTCCAGCTGCTGAGGAACAAGCTAGTTTTTTAATAAAATTTACTTCCATACCTTGAAGCCTACTTACTAACTTTTCATAAGCCTTATTAAATCCAATCATTATATCTTCTTCTATTGTAGTTATATCCTTAGCTACTGCTAATATCTCTTCATTATCTATATCCACAGCTGTAAGTTTTGTATAGGTACTTCCAAAGTCTATTAATAAATAAGCATTTTTCATTACTAAACCCCCAATCTCGGGAAATTAGGCTTGTACCTTTAAATCCTTATTAAGATCCTCTATTGTTGTATCTACAGATGTTCCTGGTGGATATACCCTATCAAATCCCATAGATTTAAATCTTGAATGTACATCTTCCCAGTTTTGTTTTCCAACTACTATATTGCCTCCAACGTATAGAAGGATTCCATCTAATCCTGCTTCATCACAGTTCTCTCTCATTCCTTTACAATCAAGTTCTCCATGACCATATAAGGAAGAAACTAAAATTGCATCTGCATTGGTTTCTTTTGCAGCATTTATAAAGTCTTCTTGAGGAGATAAAACCCCTATGTTTATAACCTCAAAACCTGCTTCTGTTAATGCATAATCTAATATCTTATTTCCCACTGCATGACAGTCTGACCCTATGACTCCAAGGACTATTTTATTATTTTTCATATTCTAATTGCCTCCTAAAAAATTTAAGTGTAGATTTATTTAAATAGCCTTAGCTATTTTAAACTAATTTTGAAGTTCAACAATTTTAGATTTTAAGGCTTTCACTGAACCATCATCTAAAGAATATATAAAATTTATTACTTCCTTATTATCTTTATTTATTTCCATAACATCACTATATCTACCTGGTGAAACTATTATTACATCTGATTTATCCGTTATTTCTTTAATTTCAGCTTTATCCCTAGTTGTTGAATAAGTTATATCTATATTACTAAGACCAGCTGATTCCAAGGCTCCTTGTATTTTAAACATGAATTCTTCAGATAAACAGAAAAATCCAAACCTTGTCCCATCTTGATACCTAGCAATTTTAACTATGGTACTTAAATCTGCATTAATGGCAACCCCTAAAACCTCTTTATGAAAGCCACTAACAATTCTTGTAACCTCATTAACATGATTAAAAGTAGTTATTACCACCTGACAATTTGTAAGAGTTTGTTTAACTTCCTCATTCATTGTCATTAAATCTGATACCGTTAAAGGTATTACACTCATATGAGTACTTTCATTAAGCTCTTTTGAAAACATTTTAGCTTGTTCTATATTACATTCAACATATACTGCCACCATTTTATTCATTTGTTCAATTTTTTCTCTAACTCTATTTTCTACTATATCTAAGAACTCTTCTATACTCATTCCAGTTTCAAGAGCTTCCTCTAACCCTAGATCTACAAATTTAACTATTTTATCTTTTATATTTTGATTTTGCCAACTTCTTCCTTCCTCTGCAACGAAGGTTCCTTTTCCTTGGTATGATTTTAATACACCTTCTTTTTCTAATTCCTTATAAGCAGTACTTACAGTATTCCTGCTAACCTTTAAATTTTCTGCTAATTCTCTTTCTGTTGGCATTTTTGATCCAACCTTGAGAGAGCCATTTCTTATCTGGTTCATTATCTGTTTCTTAACTTGTAAGTATAAAGGAATTCCATTATTTTTAGTTATTACTATTTCCATGATTCTACCCTCCCAAAGTGAAATGGATTAGTCCATTAGTCCATCCACCATTATGATACCATATGTATAAAACGTTATCAATGATAAGACTAATTTTTCTGAAATTTATGTGAAACTATTTTTAAACCCTATATTTTTTTTGCAATTAGTAATATTTTAAGGAAATTTTTATTATAAATTATAGTAATTAATATTTATTCCTTTTGAAGTTTTGTATTCTTTTTAATTTAGGAGGTATTTCTTTTATGAATAATAAAACTAACATATTTGATGTTGTATCCTATATACTTATATCCCTATTAGTAATAGTTCTGTTCTACAGCTTTATAAAAATTATATATCTACATATTAATAGGATTCCTCGCAACAGTGTTAATGTGTCTCCTATTACTGGAGAAATCCTCTCTCCAGTATCCTCATCAAGAGAAGCTATAGAAGTAACATATTCACAATTTAAAGACCTAGAGTCCTTTTCTGGTATCAACAAGGCCAATCTTATATATGAATACATAGATCCTAAGTTAGGTCACATATATAAGACTGTGTTTTACGATACTCCTCCAGGTAATAATTACCCTGTTTTAAATATTGAAAAAATACCTTTATTAGAATTACCTAAACTAAACTTCTCTAGTGCATTAGATGAAAAAATTGGCTCTTTTGATAGTGCCAATTCAGTGTACTTAAAAATAAATGGACTTATTTCTTCATCCTTTCTTTTTGAAAATGGAGAATATATATATTATAAAGATAAGACCCCAGAAAGAGATTTAAATGATGGGAAAAAGATAACTGTTTCTAATATAATACTGCAGTTATCAAAGGAGGAATATCCAAATAAAACTACCACAGGTAGTGGAGAAGGATTTTTATTTATGGCTGGAAAAGTCATAAAAATTAATTGGAAGAAAGAATCTAGTCCTATAAGATTTTATGATGAAAATGGTAATGAGATCTCTTTAGTAAAAGGTAAAACCTGGTTTGCTATAGGAAATAAAGAAACTTCTGTTGTTTATGACTAAAACTAAGGTTTTATAAATCATTATAGTATATGATGTAATTTTTTATTAGATTCTATATGACATTTATTGAGAACAATATATACCTTTTAAAAACTTGTCTTTAAAACCTAATTTATGTATATTACCTTAAATACAAAAAATAGGCAATAATATGCCTATTTTTATTTATTTCCTAGGAAATTTTATTCCTTTGACGAAGAATAGTATTTTTTAACTCCTTTTGTAATAGCTTCTGCAATTTTATTTTGATACTCATCCTTCTTTAAAAGGACTTCTTCTTGAGGGTTTGATAAAAATCCACATTCTACTATTATACATGGTGCTTCATACTTATCCCTAAGTATCCTATATTGATCTAGTGCTGGTTTTGCTAATCTATGATTGTTAGAATCTAGGTTTTCCTTGAAACTTTCTTGTATGGTCTCTGCTGCCACCTTACTTTCTGAAAAATCTGAATACCATATTTGCGATCCTTTTGATTTACTGCTTGTAAACATATTAAGATGGATACTTATAAACATATCACAATTAGTTTCTTTCTTCAGTTCACATCTTCTACTTAGGTCCTCAGACTTTCTTTTTTTAACCTTAGCATCCGTAGAGGTATCTAGGCTCTTATCCTCTTCCCTAGTCATATAAACTTCATACCCCTCTTTTTCTAGGCTCTCCTTTAATTTTTTAGATATGTCTAAATTTATTCCTTTTTCTATGGTTCCATTCTTAGATTTAGCTCCTCCATCAAAGCCTCCATGACCTGGGTCTATTAAGATAATCTTCTTGTTATTATCTTTAGAATAAGCCACTACATAATTTAATGAACTACATAATAAAGTAATTATAATAGTAGCTAGAGTTATGTATATTTTTTTATGTCTTTTCATCTAACTCCTCCTTATATTAGCCATAATATGAAGTTAGTTTGCTCACTTTTCTTGTATTTATGTTTAGTCTTATTTTTACATATCTTAATTATTAGCATTAAATGTTTATATCTCTTAAATTAAGATATTAATCTACTCTTTAATCATTTATATAAAAATTCGCTTATACGGTTTTAAGTTTTAAAATCACTTTAAACATCTACTTAAAATAATTTAAGTAGATGTTTAATGAATAAGTTAAACTTTATTCTTAAATCCCTATATAAGGTTTTTAGCTTGAATCTTAACTTATACATGCACTTAAATCCTTTAAGACCTTAGATCTTAAGTAGTGCATAAGATAAGTTTTGAATTGAAAACCCTATATATAATTTTACTATTTATAAATATTAAATACTAAAAAACATCGTGAAGCTTACTTCACGATGCTTTTTTAAATCTTTATTATATTATTATTTCAACATATTTTAATTTATCGTTGACTATCTATGCTTATTTAATACAGCCTCAGCTATATTCATAGCATGGTCTCCTATTCTCTCTAAGTTGTTTATCAAGTCAAGGAAAACAGCTCCAGCATGTGCACTACATGTGCCATCATTAAGTCTTTTTATGTGATTTTCTCTTAACTCTTTTTCTAATACGTCTATTCTTGCCTCTACAGCTATTATAGACTCTGCCTTAAACTTATCCCCTGTTTCATAGCTTTCAATAGCTATAGTAATAGCATTTAAGGTGTAATCAAATATATGCTTAGCTTCATCTTCTGCTATCTTAGAATAAGTTAAACTCTTAGCTATTTTTTCTAAAGTAAGCTCAGCTATATTTTTAGCATGATCTCCTACTCTTTCTATATCATTAACTACATGGAAAGTAGATGCAACTATTCCTCTTTCTTTATCTGATAAATCACTCTTAGATAACTTTACAAGATAATTAGTTATATCATACTCTAATGCGTTTATTATTTTTTCATTTTCATAAACCTTTTTAACAAGTGCTTCGTCATTTTCCAAGAAGCCTCTCATGGTAAGATCCAGATTCTCTTTAGCCTTATTTGCCATTCTTATTGTTTCTTTAATAACTTGCCCACTTGCTATAACTGGAGTTTCTAACAATCTATCATCTAGATATGCCGCTCCAACCTTTTCTATTTCAGCTTCTCCTGGTATTAGTTTATTAACTATTATTATTAAGTAGTTTATAAGAGGTAACATAACAATAGTATTAGTTACATTAAACACAGTATGTGCATTAGCTATTTGTCTCTTTATATCTCCTGGTGTTAGAGACTCTACTAAGTGTGTCAGAGGAGTCATTAAAGGTAAAAATACTAATGTACCTGCTAGGTTAAATATTAAGTGTATAAGAGCAGCCTTTCTAGCTGTTTTATTAGTTCCTATACTAGATAATAATGCTGTTACACAAGTACCTATGTTACATCCAAAAATAACTGGTAGAGCAACACTCATGTTTATAGCTCCAGTACTTGCTAATGCTATAAGTAAACCTGTGGTTGCTGATGAACTTTGAAGTACCGCTGTCATAGCAAGACCAGTTATAATTCCTAGTATCCAGTTGTCTCCAATCATCAAAATAAAGTCTTTAAATGCTGGTGAATCCTTCATAGGTGTCATGGCTTCTGACATAACTCCAAGTCCCATAAATAATATACCAAAACCTAAAATTATATTTCCTAAATCTCTTCTCTTTTTATTTTTTGAAAATAATATAATTGCGGTTCCAATTCCTATAAATATTGGTGCTACATCTTCAAGTTTAAATGCTACCAATTGAGCTGTTACTGTTGTACCTATATTGGCACCTATTATAACGCCGGCTGCTTGAGATAAGTTCATAAGTCCTGCATTAACAAATCCAACTACCATTACTGTAGTTGCACTACTACTCTGTATTATCGCTGTAACTGCAGCTCCAACTACTACTGCCATTATTCTGTTAGATGTTACTTTTTCTAGTATGCTTTTTAGCTTTTCTCCAGCTACATTCTCTAGACCGTCTCCCATTAGCTTCATTCCATAAAGAAATAAACCTAATCCTCCAATTAAACCAATAATCATCCCTACAGTATCCAAAACTTATACTCCTCCATTTTTATGAAAAATTAATTTGACCACTATATATATTAACTAAAAAAAATGTAATTGTTAAGATTTATATGTACTTTTTAACCTAAACTTAATATTCCCCACTAAAAAATGGTTATATTTTTTAGTATTTCATAAAGAGACTCTATATATTCATTAAAATTCATATATAATTATGGTTTATCATTCATAATATAATGAAATATTAATTATATATTAAACCCTTGTAAAATTAGTTATAATTTACATGCTAATTTTATAAATTAACTTCACCTTGTATATTTAATATTTATAGTTTAAAACTCAAACCCCGTCTGTACTTATTCTAGGACTTAAATACTCCCCCTAAGTTAAACTATTTTCTACTTAGCTTATATAAGCTTTAATAACACATCTAAATAATATGTTATTAAAGCTTACACTTCTAATATAGGTGCTTAACTCAAAACTTACTTTATCTCATGCTTAAAATGTGCATTTTTAATAAGCTAATTCATGGATAATCTAAGTGGAAAGATTAAAATCCTATATTTATTATTAAGTTTGATTGTAATTGTTGACTATAATAATGCTTATTAATTACAAAATAAAAAGAGAGGCAATGCCTCTCTTGAAATATTATCTCTTTGAGAATTGAGGAGCTCTTCTTGCCTTCTTAAGACCGTATTTCTTTCTTTCCTTCATTCTTGGGTCTCTTGTTAAGAATCCAGCCTTCTTTAATTCTGGTTTTAAGCTCTCATCAGCTTTTACTAAAGCTCTAGTTATTCCATGTCTTATAGCTCCCGCTTGGCCTGTGAATCCACCACCATTTACGTTAACTAAAACATCGAATTTTTCTTTAGTTCCTGTTAAGTTTAATGGTTGGTTAACTATTAATCTTAAAGTCTCTAAACCGAAATAATTTTCTATATCTCTCTTATTAATTACAACTCTTCCTTCGCCTGGTACTAATCTTACTCTAGCTACGGATTTCTTTCTTCTTCCTGTTGCCATGTATTGAACCTTAGCCATTTTTATTCCTCCTCCCAGTAACTATTAGTACTTTAACTCAAGTACTTCTGGATTTTGCGCTTGCTGATCATGCTCTTGGCCTCTATAAACCTTAAGCTTCTTTAACATTTTTCTTCCAAGAACACCTGTTGGAAGCATTCTTCTTACTGCTTCTTCAAAAGCGAATTCTGGTTTCTTTTCAAGCACTTCTCTGTATGGAATCTCTTTTAATCCACCTGGATATAAAGAGTGCTTTCTCATGAACTTTTGATCTAATTTCTTACCAGTTAATACTACCTGTTCAGCATTAATAACTATTACGAAATCTCCTGTATCAACATTCGGTGTGAATGTTGGCTTATTTTTTCCTCTTAATATTGAAGCAACTTGGCTAGCTACTCTTCCTAGTGGCTTTCCAGCAGCATCAACTACATACCATTTTCTTTCAACTTCTTGTTGCTTTGCGATGTATGATTTCATCCTATTTCCCTCCCTGAACTGATCATTAGGTTTTGATTAAGTCCGCATATATGTCAAGATCCGGGCATGTGGACCTTATACACTATGATACACTTTAAAAACAAATTAATTATAATACATTTAGCCGGGTGTGTCAATGCATTTTTTTTAAATTAATAAAATACTTCTAAAAGCTCTAACCCCATTGGTGGAACTACTATTCCAGCTAACTTTCTATCCTTTTTATCTATTATATTTTTTATTTCACCAGGATTTATTTTTTTTCTTCCAACCTCTATTAAAGTTCCAACCATAATTCTAACCATATTATATAAAAAACCATCACCAGTTACATAAATTTTTATAAGATCTTCTTCCTTTTCTATCTTAACTCTGTGAATAGTTCTCACTGTAGTTTTTACAGAACTACCTAATGTCCTAAAGGCCTCGAAGTCATGAGTACCTTCAAAATACTTAGCCCCTTCTATAATTAAATCTAAATCTAAAGCATCCTTTACTAAATAAACATAGTTCCTATGTATAGCTGATGGTACTCTCCTATTTAATATAGTATAGCAATATGTTTTTCCTTTACTATTGTATCTAGAATGGAATTTTTCCTCTACCTCTTCTGAAAATGTAACCACTATATCTTTGGGTAATTTATTATTTATTGCATATAGAAACTTTTCTCCTGGTATACTACTGTTAGTGCTAAAATTAGCTGTATATGCCCTTGAATGGACTCCTGAGTCTGTTCTACTACATCCTATCACTTCTATACTCTCTTCTTTTGTAACCTCTCCTACAGCTCTTTCAACCTCTCCTTGAATAGTTTTACCATTTTTTTGCTTTTGCCATCCTCTATAATTTGTTCCATCATATTCTAAAATAAGTTTTATATTTCTCATTAAAGCCTCACTTTAAAATTTCTATTTTACCTTATATATATTACTTAAGCTATCTTACCTACTAGTTAGTAGACTGTATTTTTATACTTAAGACAAAGTCTCTTAAGATTAAACTAAAGTTACAGGTCTTAAACCTTATCCCCCTCAGTTTAATCTTAAAATTATCTAATAAATATAGATGCAGCTGCAAATCCAAAGAAGGTAACAAAAGCTATAGCATCTATTCCTTCCATCTTAAGCTGTTTCATTCTAGTTCTACCTTCTCCACCTCTATAGCATCTTGCTTCCATAGCCATTGCAAGCTCTTCTGCTCTTCTAAAGGAAGATATAAATAATGGTACTAAAAGAGGTATTAAACTCTTTGCCTTTTGTATAAGCTTTCCACTTTCAAAATCAGCACCTCTTGCCATCTGTGCTTTCATTATTTTATCCGTCTCATCCATTAAAGTTGGTATGAATCTTAATGCTATAGTCATCATCATAGCAAGTTCATGAGCTGGTACTCCTATCTTCTTAAATGGGTTTAGAAGCTTCTCTATACCATCTGTAAGCTCTATAGGAGAAGTAGTTAGTGTAAGTAAGGATGATCCCATTATCAAAAATACAAGCCTTAATACCATAAATAAAGCAGTATTTACACCCTCTTTATATATTTTTAAGAACTTCCATTGAAATAATAATTCCTTTCCTTCAATCATAAAGACATTCAATAGGGCGGTTATTATTATTAGCATAAAAACTGGTTTCAATCCCTTATATAAATACTTAGGAGATAATTTAGCCACCCATACAATAATACCTAAAAAGGCAACTACAAAAATGTATCCCACAAAGCTCTTAATTAAGAATAATTGAATTATAAACAGTATAGCAGTAAGTATTTTAGTTCTTGGGTCAAGTCTATGTATAAAAGAATCCCCTGGAACATATTGACCTATAGTTATATCCTTAATCATTTAGTTTCTGCCCCCTTAAAGTATTTTAAGAGCTCATCCTTAGCTGTAGAAACAGTAAAAATATTATCATCTATATTAAACCCTCTCTCCTTAAGAGCTCTTATTAAATAGGTCACTTGAGGAGCTGCAAGCCCAACCTCTTCTAGTGTATCTATATTTCTAAATACCTCATTAGGTCTCCCATCTAATATACATTTTCCTTTATTCATAACAACTACCCTATCAGCTACTTTAGCTACATCCTCCATACTATGAGACACAAGAATTATTGTCATGTTATACTCTTTATGAAGCTTCTTTATTTGATACAATATTTCATCTCTGCCCTTAGGATCAAGTCCTGCTGTAGGTTCATCCAATATTAAAATCCTTGGCTCCATTGCAACTACTCCTGCAATAGCTACCCTTCTTTTTTGTCCTCCACTTAACTCAAAGGGAGACTTATCTTTATAGGTTTCATAGTCAAGACCAACCATTTTCATAGCCCTTTTTACCCTAGTATCAATCTCTTTATCTGATAACCCTAAATTTTTAGGTCCAAATTGTATATCCTTTTCAATAGTTTCTTCAAAAAGTTGATATTCAGGATATTGAAAAACTAATCCAACCTTTTTTCTTATATCACTTAATTTTACACCTTTATTAAGTATATCAGTTCCATCTATTATTATTTTTCCTGAAGTAGGCTTTAATAAACCATTTAAGTGCTGTATAAGGGTAGACTTTCCTGATCCAGTATGTCCTATAAGCGCTATAAACTCTCCATCATTTAACTCAATAGAGATATCATCTAAAGCTATTTTTTCAAAGGGTGACTTAGCCATATAAATATGTGTTAAATTTTCTATTTTAATTGACATAACGCATCCACCATTTCATTTATAGTTAATATTTCTTCATTTATCTTTATACCATTTTCATTTAATTCATAAGCAAGTTCTGTAACTTGAGGTACATCAAGACCTATCTTTTTCATTAAAGGAACCTTACTAAATACATCCTTTGGTTTTCCCTCAAGTACTATTTTACCATTATCCATTACTACAATTCTATCTGCCTCTACTGCTTCTTCCATATAGTGGGTTATAAGAACTATAGTAATACCAAATTCCTTATTTAATTCTTTTATTGTTCTAACCACTTCTTTTCTACCAGAAGGATCCAGCATTGCTGTTGGTTCATCTAAAATTATACATTTAGGCCTCATTGCAAGTATTCCTGCTATAGCTACTCTTTGCTTTTGCCCTCCTGATAATAAATGTGGTGCATGTCTTCTATAATCATACATTCCAACTCTTTTAAGACTCTCATCTACTCTTTTTCTTATTTCTTCTGATGGAACCCCTAGGTTCTCTGGTCCAAAGGCTACATCTTCCTCTACAATAGTTGCAACTAATTGGTTATCAGGGTTTTGGAAAACCATTCCTGCAGTGCTTCTTACCTTCCATGTATTATTTTCATCAGTAGTATCCATACCATCTATGTAAATTTTACCTCCACTTGGAAGTAGCAAAGCATTCATATGCTTAGCTATTGTGGATTTTCCGGACCCATTATGGCCTAAAACTACAAGAAACTCACCTTCAGTTACCTCTAGGTTAACTCCATTTACAGCATACTTTTCTTCACTACCCTCATATGTAGTATACTTATAGGTGAGATCTTCACATAAAATCATCTTATCTTTCATAAATTATAACCTCCACAAAGTAAAACCTTTAAAGTCAGTTTTACTCACCTTAAAATATAGTTCTACCCTTCTCAATACCTTAATATTTACTAATTTCATATATAATAAGAACTCTTACACTTGGTTCTAAAAAATAAGCACTAGAAATAATCCAACAAAAATCCTAAACTAGATATTTTCTACTACTTACCCTATTATAAAAAACTTTTTGTACTTATACAATAATATAAGAAATATTTATTTTTATATAGTAAAATGGGGACTAAGTTTAACTTAATCCCCTTTAAAATACACCATACTATACTAATTCTAGTATAACTGTTTCAGCTGCATCTCCTCTTCTTGGACCAACTTTATACATTCTAGTGTATCCACCATTTCTTTCTGCATACTTTGGAGCTACGTTATCAAATAAATTTGTAACTACATCTTCCTCTGTTACAAAAGAAAGTACTTGTCTTCTTGAATGAAGATCCCCTGCCTTTGCAAGAGTTATCATTTTTTCAGCTATTCTTCTAGTTTCCTTAGCTCTTGCTTCAGTTGTTTCTATCTTACCATGTTTTAAGAAACTAGTAACAAGATTTCTTAGCATAGCTCTTCTCTGGTCAGTAGGACGACCTAATTTACGTTGAACTGCCATGACTTTACCTCCTTACTCGTCGTTTAATCTTAAGCTTAGTCCTAAGTCCTTAAGCTTTTTCTCTACTTCTTCAAGAGATTTTTTTCCTAGATTTCTAACCTTCATCATATCATCCATAGATCTTTGTGCAAGCTCTTGAACACTATTGATGCCTGCTCTCTTTAAACAGTTATAAGATCTAACTGATAAATCAAGCTCTTCTATGGTCATTTCTAGTACTTTCTCTTTTTTATCTTCTTCTTTTTCTATCATTATTTCAACGTCATCAGCATTATCTGTTAGAGTTAAGAATAACTTAAAGTGCTCTATTAAGATTTTTGCTGATAAACTTATAGCTTCTTCTATTTTTATAGTTCCATTAGTCCATACTTCTAAAGTTAACTTGTCGTAGTCTGTTATTTGGCCTACTCTTGTGTTGTTCACAGTAAAGTTAACTCTTTTAACTGGAGTATATATAGAATCTATTGGAATTGAAGAAAGTGGTAGGTTATCACTTTTGTTTTTAGTTTGAGAAACATATCCTCTTCCCCTATTAACTGTGATTTCCATATATAACTTAGCATTATCATCTAATGTTGCTATATGAAGATCTTTACTAATAACCTCAACATCTCCATCTGTTTTTATATCTGCTCCAGTAATAACTCCTGGTCCTTTAGCATCTATATATACAGTCTTTGGACCATCTCCTGTCATCTTCAATGCAAGAGTCTTTATGTTTAATATAAGTTCTGTAACATCTTCCTTAACTCCAGGAACTGTTGAGAACTCATGTAAAACACCATCTATCTTAACAGAAGTAGCTGCTACTCCTGGTAATGAAGATAACAAAATTCTTCTTAGAGAGTTTCCAAGAGTTATTCCGTAACCTCTTTCAAGTGGCTCTACTATAAACTTTCCGTATGTTCCGTCTTCACTAACTTCAATACATTCTATTTTTGGCTTTTCTATTTCTAACATTTACAAACCCTCCTTAACTTTAAAAAATGGCAACCTTTTATGAGGGCAACTGATTCTATAAATTTGCTTAGGTAGAAATATTTTTCTACCCAAGTGCAAATTTTAAAAGCTATTACTTGCTGTATAACTCGACGATTAATGTCTCATTTACTGGTACATCAATGTCTTCTCTAGCAGGCTCAGCTACAACCTTACCTTCAAAGTTTTCTGGATTAGCTTGTAACCACTTTGGTAAAGTCTTAGGATTTTCAGCAAATACCTTAAACTTCTCCTTAGCCTTACTATTTTCACAAACAGTTATAACATCATTAACTGATACCTTATATGAAGGGATATCAACTTTCTTTCCATTTACTAAGAAATGTCCATGAGTAACTAACTGTCTAGCTTCTGTTCTAGAATTTCCGTAACCTAATCTATAAGCTACGTTATCTAATCTTAATTCTAAAAGCATTAATAGGTTCTCACCTGTTATTCCTCTTAGTTTATCAGCCTTTTCATAATATGTTCTGAATTGGCTCTCTAGAACTCCGTATATTCTTCTAGCCTTTTGCTTCTCTCTTAATTGTGTTCCGTAGTTAGATATTTTCTTTCTGCTTTGACCATGCTGACCAGGTGCATAGCTTCTTCTTGCAAAAGCACACTTTTCTGTAAAGCATCTATCACCTTTTAAGAATAGCTTCATACCTTCTCTTCTGCAAAGTCTGCAAGTAGCGCCAGTATATCTTGCCATTAATTACACCTCCTGTTATGTTAATAAATAATTACACTCTTCTTCTCTTTGGTGGTCTACATCCGTTATGTGGTATTGGAGTAACGTCTTTTATTAGACTTACTTCTAATCCAGCAGCTTGTAATGATCTTATAGCTGCTTCTCTACCTGATCCAGGTCCCTTAACGTATACTTCAACACTCTTTAAACCGTGTTCCATAGCTGCTTTAGCTGCTGTTTCAGCTGCCATTTGCGCTGCAAATGGAGTACTCTTTCTTGAACCCTTGAAGCCTAGTCCGCCAGCACTAGCCCAAGATAATGCATTTCCTGCTGTATCAGTTAAAGTAACTATACTGTTATTAAAAGTTGACTTAATATGAGCTGCTCCCTGCTCAATATTCTTTCTATCTTTTTTTCTTCTGGTCTTTTTAACCTTCTGAGCTGCCATTACATTCCCTCCTTACTTATTACTTCTTCTTGTTAGCTATAGTCTTCTTAGGACCTTTTCTTGTTCTAGCATTAGTCTTAGTCTTTTGACCTCTTACTGGAAGTCCTCTTCTATGTCTAATACCTCTATAACATCCTATTTCAACTAATCTCTTTATGCTAAGAGCGACATCTCTTCTAAGATCTCCCTCAACTTTTAAATTCTTGTTTATATAATCTCTTATAGCATTAACTTCTTCTTCAGTTAAATCCTTAACTCTAGTATCAGAATTTACTCCTGTAGCTTCAAGAATTTTATGAGAAGTTGGTAGTCCTATTCCAAAGATATATGTTAAACCTATTTCAACTCTTTTTTCTTTTGGTAGGTCAACACCTGATATTCTTGCCATTAAAACTTACACCTCCTGGTAATTGAGATACACTAATCTTTTTGTACATCAATAAATTTTATAACCTTTTATTTATATATGAAATTTTAAGTCCTAAGGAAGTGAGCAATCCCTTCCTTATCAGCCGCACCTAAAACTTAATATCTTTGATAATCTTAGCCTTGCTTTTGCTTGTGCTTAGGATTTTCACAGATAACCATTACTCTTCCTTTTCTTTTTATAACTTTGCACTTTTCGCAAATAGGCTTAACTGATGGTCTTACTTTCATAGTTAACCCTCCTTATTACTTTGCTCTCCAAGTAATTCTTCCACGAGTTAGGTCATATGGAGATAATTCCACAGTTACCTTATCTCCCGGAATTATTCTTATGAAGTTCATTCTTAACTTTCCTGATAAATGAGCTAATATTTTATGCCCACTTTCTAATTCTACTTCAAATGTTGCGTTTGGTAAAGATTCTAATACTCTACCTTCCATTTCTATAACATCATCTTTTGGCATAAGGTAATCAAACCTCCTTAAATAATGCCTTTAGCTTTAAAAAACTTTTTTATAATAACATCTACTTCTTTATTATTAGACATTATTACTTTTTTTATATCATCAGCTAAATCACTCGTAATATTTAAATGTCTTAGCTTCTTTTTCTTAGGAGCCTCTACGGTCTTCCTCTTTCCATCAGCAAGTAACACATAATTCTCATCTATTTGCTCTATGACAATGTAGTAATTACCTCTGTCTCTTCCTGATTTAGAAATTACAACTGTACCTATTAAATCATTGTCTTGCAAATTATTCACCTCTATGATTACCTTAGTCATAAGTTCTTATGCTAGATGCCATATGAATTTATAACTAAGCAGAATTATCTCTATTTTATTAGAGTTAAAATTTCTGGACCTTCTGGTAGAATTACTACTGTGTTTTCATATTGTGCTGAAAGACTTTTATCGGCAGTAACAACTGTCCATCCATCAGCCTTAGTTACAACATGAAACTTTCCTATATTAACCATAGGTTCTATAGCTAACACCATTCCTTCAACCAGCTTTGGTCCCCTGCCTGGTCTCCCAAAATTCGGAACCTCAGGGTCTTCATGTAGGCTTTTGCCTATGCCATGACCCACGAAATCTCTTACTACTGAGAAGCCGTTTGTCTCAACATGAGTTTGTATAGCATGAGATATATCTGTAAGTCTCTTGCCTATAACTGCATTTTCTATGCCCTTAAAGAAGCTTTCTTCAGTAACTCTTATAAGTTTTGAAGCTTCCTCGGAAATGCTTCCTACAGGATATGTTCTTGCAGCATCTCCATGAAAGCCATTTACATAAGCTCCACAATCTAAAGTAACAATGTCACCATCTTGAAGAACTCTATTTCCTGGTATTCCATGTACAACCTCATCATTTACACTTACACATAGTGTAGCCGGAAACCCACCATATCCTTTAAAGGAAGGCTTAGCTCCTTGCTTAGTTATAAATTCTTCTGCAATCTTATCTATATCAGCAGTAGTCATTCCTGGTTTTATAATTCCTTTAAACATTAAAAGAGTTTCACCAACAATTCTTCCTGCTTCTCTCATACAATCAATCTCTTGACTATTTTTGATATGAATCATTACTTATCTCTCCCTAGTATATTACATACACTATCAAAAACTTCATTTATAGCTTTAGTTCCATCAACTACTTTAAGTAATTTTTCTTCATTATAGTAATTAATTAATGGTTGAGTCTGATTGTCATATACTTGTAGTCTTTCTTTAACAGTAGCTTCATTATCATCTTTACGCTGAATTATGTCACTACCACATACATCACACTTACCTTCAACCTTTGATGGGTTAAACTTTATGTGATAACTAGCTCCACAAGAAAGACAAACTCTTCTTCCAGTCATTCTATCTAATATGAAGTCTTTAGGAACATCTATTAATAAAGCACAATCCATGCCTTCATTTTTATTCTGAAGAAATACTTTTAGGGCTTCAGCTTGAGCAACTGTTCTTGGAAATCCATCAAGTAGAAAACCTTTCTTACAGTCCTCATCAGATAATCTATCTTTAACTATATCAATAGTTAAAGAATCTGGAACTAACTGTCCATTATCGATATATCTTTTAGCTTCTACTCCTAAGGGAGTCTCTTCTGATATATTCTTTCTAAATATATCTCCAGTTGATATATGAGGTATATCATATCTGTTACTTATTGATTTAGCTTGAGTACCTTTTCCTGCACCTGGAGGACCTAATAATATAATCTTCACCGGCATCATCTCCAATTTTTACTATTTAAGAAATCCTTGATAATGACGCATTACTAGCTGTGACTCTATTTGTCTCATTGTATCAAGTGATACACCAACTAAGATTAATAGCATTGTTCCTCCGAACTGTATGCCCTTAAATGGTGTGTATGCATCCATAACTAGTGGGAATATTGCAATTAAAGCTGCAAAAGTTCCTCCTAAAACAGAAATTCTATCTAAAACTCTCTCTATAAACTTAGCAGTTGGCTCACCTGGTCTAATTCCAGGAATAAATCCTGCTGACTTATGCATATTCTCTGCCATTTCATCTGGCTTAAATGTTACTTGAGAATAAAACCAAGTAAAGAATATAACAAAAATCGCATAAACCACCATATAAGCTGCACTGTCAGTTTTAAAGATACTATATGGACTTGTGTTTATCCAAGTAGCAAATGAAGAATTTGGGAAGAATTGTGCAATAGTTGGTGGGAACTGTAATACAGATAAAGCAAATATTATTGCTATAACTGCTGATCCACTTATACCTATTGGAATATGAGTTGATTGACCTTTATAGGTCTTATTTCCAACAGCCTTACCAGCGTATTGTACAGGTATCCTTCTTTCAGCAAGAGTCATTACTATTACTGCTAAAATCATTGCTACTGATATTATTATGAATAAAGACATTCCTATTATATCAACATCACCGCTCTTTGTACGATCGATAAGCTGATATACCATTACAGGGAATCTAGATATTATATTTACAAATATTATAAGGGAAACACCGTTTCCTATGCCCTTAACTGTGATTTGATCTCCAAGCCACATTAAGAAAGCTGATGCTGCTATTAGAGGAACCATTATTAAAATAATTCCTAATGTTGATGTATCTAATACAGCCCCAGTGTTCATGGCTAAGGCAACAATTCCATAAGCCATAAAAATTGAAAGAGGGATAGCTAAGTATCTAGTGACATTTTGTATCTTCTTTCTACCTTCTTCCCCTTCTTTGGACAATTGCTCTAGTTGAGGAATTGCCATAGTTAAAAGCTGCATTATAATAGAAGCATTTATGTATGGTGAAACCGCTAATGCAAATATACTAAATTTACTAAATGCCCCTCCTGCCATGAAATCATAGAAGTTAATTAAACCTCCTGCTTTATTCATGCTTTGTAATTGAGCTGTATCAATTCCAGGAACAGGAATAAAGTTTCCTATCCTGAAAATTGCTACTAAAAATATGGTGTATAAAATTCTTTTTCTTAAATCTGGAACTTTCCATGCATTACGTAGGGTTGATAGCATTTTATACCACCTCGACTTTTCCTCCAGCTGCTTCTATTTTCTCAGCTGCAGATTTAGAGAATTTTGTAGCCTTTACTGTTAACTTTTTCTCTAAGTTTCCGTTTCCTAATATCTTAACTCCGTCTAATAACTTACTTACTACTCTTCTTTCAAGTAATAATTCTAAAGTTACAACTGTTCCGTCTTCAAAGATATTTAATCTGTCAACATTTATTGTAACATACTCTTTTGCGAATATGTTTGTAAATCCTCTCTTAGGAAGTCTTCTGTATAAAGGCATTTGGCCTCCTTCGAAACCAGGTCTTACTCCGCCACCTGATCTAGAATTTTGACCCTTTTCACCTTTTCCAGCGTTTCTTCCTAATCCTGATCCAGTACCTCTACCAACTCTTTTGGGAGCTTTTCTGCTTCCAGCTGCTGGTGTTAAATCATGAAGTCTCATGCTACTTACACCTCCTCTTACTTATTAAATTTCTTCTACTTTTAATAAGTAGTCAACTTTTTTAATCATACCTAATATCTGAGGTGTTCCCTCATGCTCTCTGCAAGCTCCTATTTTCTTTAAACCTAACGCGTTTGCAGTAGCTATATGATCTTTTTTTCTACCTATTAAGCTTTTTACTAAAGTAACCTTTATTTTAGCCAAGGCAAATCCCTCCTTAACCTAAAATTTCTTCAACAGATTTACCTCTTAGCTTAGCAATTTGCTCAGCTGTTCTAAGGTTCGCTAATCCATTGATAGTAGCATTAACCATATTTTTTGGATTGTTAGATCCTAAAGACTTAGCTCTAACGTCTTTTAATCCAGCAAGCTCAAGTACCGCTCTTGCAGGACCTCCAGCTATAACTCCAGTACCTTCAGCAGCTGGCATTATTAATACATTACCAGTTCCGAATTTACCATTTATTCTATGAGGAACTGTTGTTCCAACTAATTCAACCTTAACTAGGTTCTTCTTGGCATCTTCTATTCCTTTTCTGATCGCCTCAGGTATCTCGATAGACTTACCTATACCAACGCCAACGTGTCCGTTCTCGTCTCCAACAACAACTAAAGCGCTGAATCTGAAGTTTCTACCACCCTTAACAACCTTAGTAACTCTATTTATGTGTACAACTTTTTCTTTAAGATCTAGAGTGCTAGGATCGATTCTCATGTATTTCCCTCCTTAAATTAGAATTGTAGGCCAGCTTCTCTTGCTCCGTCTGCAAGTTCTTTTATTCTTCCATGGTATATGTATCCACCTCTGTCGAATACGACATCCTTTATACCATTTTCTATAGCTCTTTTAGCAACCATTTCTCCTACTAATTTAGCAGCATCTTTGTTACTACCTACTTTATTAGTGAACTCTTTATCTAAGCTAGAAGCAGCAACTAAAGTTTTTCCAGCTACATCATCTATAATTTGAGCGTATATGTTCTTTTCACTTCTATAAACACTTAGTCTTGGTCTTTGAGAAGTTCCTGAAACTTTTTTACGAACTCTTAGATGACGTCTAACTCTTTGTTCTTGTCTATCTTGCTTCTTTATCATTTAGCTTCACTCCTTTCTATTATTTCTTACCAGTCTTACCTTCCTTACGTCTGATAACTTCATTAGAGTACTTAATTCCTTTACCCTTATATGGCTCTGGCTTTCTCCAGCTTCTGATATCAGCTGCAGCATCTCCAACTTTTTCTTTATCTATTCCCTTAACTAAAACTTGAGTTGTAGCTGGAACTTCAAAAGTAATTCCTTCTATTGGCTCTATTTCTACTGGATGAGAGAATCCAAGATTCATAACAAGCTTCTTACCTTGTAATTGTGCTCTATAACCAACACCTACAAGATCTAAAGTCTTCTGATATCCTTCAGTTACTCCCTTAACCATATTATTTATTAATGCTCTTGTTAAACCATGAAGAGATCTATGAGTTTTATGATCACTTGGTCTTGTAACAACAACTTCATTATTTTCAATTGCTATGTTTATATCTGTATGCATAGCCTTTGTTAATTCTCCCTTTGGTCCCTTTACTGTAACAACGTTCTCTGGTGTTACAGTAACTGTTACACCATTAGGAATGGCTACTGGTAATCTACCAACTCTTGACATAATAGCACCTCCTACATTCCTTGTTTGTGTGCGGATATCTATATCTCGCTAATCTATACTTAACTATAATCTATATTTCAAATCTCTTTTGTTCTAAATTACCATACGTAACAAAGAACTTCTCCACCAACTCCAAGCTTTCTAGCTTCTCTGTCAGTAACTATTCCATTAGAAGTAGATACTACTGCTACTCCTAATCCGTTTAATACCTTAGGAATATCATCCTTTTGGCAGTAAACTCTTAATCCTGGCTTAGATATTCTCTTTAAACCAGTTACAACTCTTTCCTTGTTAGCACCGTACTTAAGAGTCATTCTTAACATTGGAACTACTCCATCTGAGTATTCCTCTATATTCTTTATATATCCTTCTTGTAATAATATATTAGCTATCGCCTTCTTTACATTTGAAGAAGGAACTTCTACTACTTCATGTCTTACAGCATTTGCATTTCTTATACGTGTTAGCAAATCTGCGATAGGATCTGTTACAACCATGTTATGTGCCTCCTTTCTTTATCCAATAACAATATCTTACCAGCTCGCCTTTCTACATCCAGGGATTTCACCTTTGTAAGCTAATTCTCTGAAGCATATACGACAAACTCCAAATTTCTTTAAAACAGCATGTGGTCTTCCACATAATCTACATCTTGTGTATGCTCTGCTTGCATATTTAGGTGTCTTGTTCCACTTTTCTATTAAAGCTTTACGTGCCACAATCTTCCCTCCTTAATTATTGAGCAAATGGCATTCCAAGGAATCTTAATAGTTCTCTAGCTTCCTCGTCAGTCTCTGCAGTTGTTACAAAGATTATATCCATTCCTCTAACTTTATCTATCTTATCATACTCAATCTCTGGGAATATTAGTTGCTCTTTTATTCCTAGGGCGTAGTTTCCTCTTCCATCGAATGACTTAGAAGATATTCCTCTAAAGTCTCTTACTCTTGGTAGAGCTATGCTTACGAACTTATCGGCAAACTCATACATCTTGTTCTTTCTTAGAGTTACTTTACATCCTATTGGCATATTTTCTCTTATTTTGAAGTTAGCAACAGATTTCTTAGATCTTGTTAATATTGGCTTTTGACCACATATTAATTGAAGATCAGCAACTGCAGCTTCTAGAGTCTTAGGATTATCCTTAGCCTCTCCAACTCCCATGTTTATAATTATTTTTTCAAGTCTTGGAACTTGCATTATATTTTTATATCCGAACTTTTCCATCATAGCTGGAACTATTTCGTTATTATACTTCTCTTGTAGTCTTGCGATCATTGGGTCTACCTCCTTTCAAATATTAGAATGTTTCTCCACACTTCTTGCAAAGTCTTACTTTTGCTCCGTCTTCTAATAACTTGTGGCTTATTCTTGTAACATTGCTACACTTTTTGCAATATAACATTACTTTTGAACTATATATTGCAGCTTCTTCTTTAACTATTCCACCTTGCATATTTGCTTTGCTTGGTTTCTTATGCTTAGTTACTACATTTACGCCTTTTACAATAACTTTTCCTGTCTTAGGCATAACTGATAAAACCTCTCCAGTTTTGCCCTTATCCTTACCGGATATAACCATAACTGTATCGTTCTTTCTTACATGAACTTTCATTATTTAGACACCTCCCTATCTTATAGAACTTCAGGTGCTAATGATAATATTTTTGTAAACTCTTTATCTCTTAGCTCCCTTGCAACTGGTCCGAAGATACGAGTTCCTCTTGGTTGCTTATCGTCCTTTATTATAACTGCTGCATTCTCATCGAATCTTATGTAAGAACCATCGCCTCTTCTTAGTCCTTTAACGGATCTAACTACAACAGCCTTAACAACATCTCCTTTTTTAACAACTCCGCCTGGTGTTGCACTTTTAACACTAGCAACTATTATATCACCGATGTTTCCATATTTTCTCTTAGAACCACCTAAAACTCTTATGCACATAATTTCTTTTGCACCTGAATTATCTGCAACCTTTAGCCTGGTTTGTTGTTGAATCATGCAAATACCCTCCTTTCAGTCTAAAAGACCTATTTCGCCTTTTCAACTATTTCTACTAATCTCCATCTTTTATCTTTAGATAATGGTCTAGTCTCCATTATTTCTACTCTATCATTTAACTTAGCTTCATTATTTTCATCATGAGCTTTGAACTTTGTAGTTTTATTCATAGTCTTTCCATATAAAGGATGACGAACTTTTGTTTCAACAGCTACAACTATTGTCTTATCCATCTTATCTGAAACAACCTTACCGATTCTGCTCTTTCTATTTCCTCTTTCCACAGGTTATACCTCCTTTCAGATTACTGCTCAAAAGCCTTTATTTCTTCTTGTCTTATTATAGTCTTTATTTGGGCAATAGACTTTTTCACTTCTTTAATTCTCATTGGATTCTCTAATTGGCCAGTAGCTAATTGGAATCTTAAGTTGAATAGCTCAGCCTTAAGATCGCTTAGCTTTACTCTTAAATCTTGAGGGCTGTTTGTTCTTAGTTCTTTTAACTCTCTAGCCTTCATTCTTCTCACCACCCATTTCTTCGAAGTCTCTTCTTGTAACGAACTTAGTCTTTACAGGAAGTTTATGTGATGCAAGTCTCATAGCTTCTCTAGCTACTTCTTCATTAACTCCAGATAATTCGAATAACACTCTACCTGGCTTAATTACTGCTACCCAGTACTCTGGTGAACCCTTACCTGAACCCATACGAGTTTCAGCTGGTTTTTGAGTTACTGGCTTATCTGGGAAAACCTTTATCCAAAGCTTTCCTCCTCTTTTTATATATCTATTGATAGCTATTCTCGCAGCTTCTATTTGGTTGCTTGTTATCCAACCACATTCTGTAGCTTGTATAGCGTAATCTCCGTATGCGATAAAGTTACCTCTTGTAGCTTTACCTCTCATTCTACCACGTTGTACCTTACGATGCTTTACTCTTTTAGGCATTAACATAACTGATTCCTCCTTTCTTACGCGTTAGCCTCTTCCTTCTTATCAACTTTCTTTGTTGGAAGAACTTCGCCATTATAAACCCAAACCTTAACTCCGATTTTTCCGTAAGTTGTGTCTGCTTCAGCAAATCCGTAGTCTATATCAGCTCTTAGAGTTTGTAGTGGAATAGTGCCTTCATGATAGTGTTCTGTTCTAGCTATTTCTGCTCCACCAAGTCTTCCTGAACATGCAATCTTAACACCCTTAACGTTGTTCTTCATTGCTCTTTGGATTGTTTGCTTCATAGCTCTTCTGAAAGATATTCTCTTCTCTAATTGTGCTGCTACATTTTCTGCCATTAACTGTGCATCAGCTTCTACATTCTTAACTTCAACTATGTTGATTAGAATGTTCTTGTTTGGTATTATAGCATTTAACTCTTTCTTAAGAGCTTCTATTCCTGATCCACCTCTGCCGATTACAACACCTGGCTTAGCAGTATATATGTTTAACTTTACTCTCTTTGCAGCTCTTTCTATTTCAATCTTAGATATCCCTGCTGAGAATAGTCTCTTCTTTACAAAAGTTCTAATCTTATTATCTTCTACTAGGTAATCTGAAAAATTATTTTTATCAGCATACCATTTAGCGTTCCATTCTTTGATAACGCCAACTCTTAGTCCATGAGGATTAACTTTTTGACCCACTCTATGTCCCTCCTTCTACTTAAGCTATTTCTTTTACAACTAGTGTTATATGACTAGTTCTTTTATTTATTCTATATGCTCTACCTTGAGCACGTGGTCTAAATCTCTTTAATGTCGGTCCTGGACCTACATGTGCTTCCGCAACAACTAATCTAGCTGGATCTAAATTGTTATTGTTCTCCGCATTTGCAACAGCTGATTTTAATACCTTATATATTACATCAGCGGCATCCTTTGGAGTGTATTTAAGTATAGCAAAAGCTTCATTAACACTTTTTCCTCTTATTAAGTCTAATACAACTCCAACCTTCATTGGAGACATTCTTATATACTTAGCTATAGCTTTAGCTTCCATTAATGTTTCCTCCTTTCCAAGGTTATCTTCTCTTTGAAGTTTTTTCGTTATTAACGTGTCCTCTATAAGTTCTTGTTAATACGAATTCTCCAAGTTTATGTCCAACCATATCCTCAACAACATATACTGGAACATGCTTTCTTCCGTCATGAACAGCTATTGTGTGTCCTATCATTTGAGGGAAGATTGTTGAACTTCTTGACCAAGTCTTTATAACCTTCTTCTCACTATTTTTATTCATTTCATTTATCTTCTTTAAAAGACCTTCATGCACGAAAGGTCCTTTTTTTAATGATCTACTCATGTATTGGCCTCCCTTCATAGAACTTTATTAAGTTAGCTTCAGAAGAGAATATGAATTCTCTCCTAGAACTATCTTCCGTTTCTTCCCTTTATTATTAATCTATCAGAATACTTCTTATTCTTTCTAGTCTTATATCCAAGAGCTGGTTTACCCCATGGAGTAACTGGACTCGGTCTTCCTATTGGAGATCTACCTTCTCCTCCTCCGTGTGGGTGGTCACATGGGTTCATTACAGATCCTCTTACAGTTGGTCTGATTCCCATATGTCTCTTTCTACCTGCTTTACCTATGTTAACTATATCGTTAGTTAAGTTAGAAACAGTTCCTATTGTTGCTCTACACTCAATTCTTACATATCTCATTTCACCTGATGGTAATCTTAGTGTTGCATAGTTTCCTTCTTTAGCCATTAATTGTGCTGAAGAACCCGCTGCTCTTACAAGCTGACCACCTTTTCCTGCTGCAAGCTCAACATTGTGAACTACAGAACCTACTGGTATGTTCTTTAATTGAAGTGTATTACCAGGCTTTATATCTGAATCTGGTCCAGATACTACTGTATCTCCAACCTTTAATCCAACTGGAGCGATTATGTATCTCTTATCTCCATCAGCATATACAACTAACGCTATGTATGCTGTTCTGTTTGGATCGTATTCTATAGAAACAACCTTCGCTGGTATACCATCCTTGTTTCTCTTGAAATCTATTATTCTGTATTTTCTCTTAGCACCACCACCATGGTGTCTAACAGTTATCTTTCCTTGAGCATTTCTACCACCGCTCTTCTTTAAAGACACTAAAAGAGATTTTTCTGGTGAACTTGTTGTGATCTCTTCAAATGTTGACATAGTCATTTCTCTTCTTGATGGGGTAGTAGGTCTAAAAGTTTTAACTGCCATTTAAATTCCCTCCTTTTTCAGCTTATCTGGCGAAACCGCCAATACTGGCTTTATTTATCTGTACTATTGCATTCCTTCAAAGAACTCTATAGCTTTGCTGTCTGCCGCTAACTTAACGATAGCCTTCTTGAAATCTGCTCTCTTACCAACATGTACGCCAACTCTTTTAGTTTTGCCTAACATGTTTATAGTCTTAACATCTTCAACTTTAACACCAAATACTTCTTCAACAGCTTTCTTTATTTGAACTTTGTTAGCGCTGCTGTGTACGATGAAAGTGTATTTCTTTTCTGCCATTGCAGTCATTGACTTCTCAGTTATAACTGGCTTTCTTATTATATCATGGCTAGTTAACTTCATTATGCGTACACCTCCTCAATCTTAGATACAGCGTCCTTAGTTATTAATATCTTCTCAAACTTTAATAAGTCATAAACATTTATGTTGTTTACAGGTATTACTGAAACCCCTTCTATGTTTCTTGCTGACTTATATACATTCTCGTTTGATTCTGCTGTAACTATTAAAGTCTTCTTAGCTTCAAACGCATTTAATATTTTAATCATTTCCTTAGTCTTTGGAGCTGCTAATTCTAAGCTTTCAAGAACTAAGAATTGGTTGTCTTGAACTCTGCTTGTTAAAGCTGACTTCATAGCAACTTTTCTCATACTCTTAGGCGTTGAAACTCTGTAGTCTCTTGGCTTTGGTGCGAAGACAATTCCTCCGTGTATCCACTGTGGAGATCTTATAGATCCTTGTCTTGCTCTACCTGTTCCTTTTTGTCTCCAAGGCTTTATTCCACCTCCAGAAACCTCTGCTCTAGTCTTAGCTGATTGAGTTCCTTGTCTCTTGTTTGCTAAAAGAGCAACTACTACTTGATGCATTACGTGTGGTTTCACTTCAGCACCAAATACAACTTCTGATAATTCGATTTCTCCAACTTGCTTTGCTTCTATGTTAAATAATCCTACCTTTGGCATTCTGCATCCTCCTTTCTAACAGAAATTAAGCTTTAACGCTATTTCTTATTATTACTAGACCTTTGTTTGGTCCTGGTATTCCACCCTTTATTAAGATTACATTCTTTTCAGCCATTACTTTAACAACTTCAAGATTAATAACTGTTCTCTTAACATTTCCCATGTGTCCAGGCATTTTCTTGTTCTTAAATGTTCTTGATGGATCAGAAGAAGCTCCCATAGAACCTACTCCTCTGTGATACTTAGAACCGTGAGACATTGGTCCTCTGCTGAAGTTCCATTTCTTAATAACTCCTGCAAATCCCTTACCCTTAGAAGTTCCAGTTATATCAACTTTTTCTCCTGCTTGGAACATATCAACTGTTAATTCTTGACCTACTTGGTATTCACCAGCATTTTCAAGCCTGAACTCTCTTATATATCTCTTAACAGCTACTCCAGCCTTGTTGAAGTGTCCCTTCTTTGGCTTGTTAACTAGCTTTTCTCTTATTTCACCAAATCCAACTTGTATTGCATCATATCCATCCTTTTCTGTTGTCTTCTTTTGAAGAACTACGCATGGACCTGCTTCTACAACTGTTACAGGAACAACCTTTCCGTTCTCGTTAAAGATTTGAGTCATTCCAACTTTTTTTCCTAATATTGCTTTTTTCATGCTTTACACCTCCTAAACATATTAGCGGATCACTTTATTTTTTAGCAATCATAATAGTTCGTAATAGTTATCTATTACGCGTACACTATTTTATGTACGTTTATAACTTTATTTCTATGTCTACTCCTGATGGTAGATCTAATCTCATTAATGCATCAACTGTTTTAGGTGATGGATTAACTATGTCGATTAATCTCTTATGAGTTCTTATTTCGAACTGCTCTCTTGCATCCTTATACTTGTGTGGAGCTCTTAGGACTGTTATAATATCCTTCTCAGTTGGTAGTGGCACTGGGCCAGACACCTTTGCTCCTGTAGACTTTGCAGTCTCAACTATTTTCTCTGCTGATTGATCTAATATTGTGTGATCAAACGCCTTTAATCTTATTCTTATTTTTTGTTTTGACATTTCATTCCCTCCTTTTCATGTACGCTTTACTTACTTACGCACAACAGCGGACGTTCTATAAACTGCTCCAGGTGTTTCATAGTTTAAAACAACCTTATACAAAGAATAGAATTCCCGTCGTCAGGTTCTAAGACCTAAACATGCTCAACAAGAATTCCCCGTAAGCTCGGCAACCTCTTGTTTCATCACTGTTATAGCTTCACAACTATTACATTATAATATATTTTAAAACTTTTTACAATAGTTTTTTTATAATAAGCTATTTATATGAAAACTTTATGTATAAACAGGATACCTATAACATTATATATATTTTTTTTATTAATTTCAACAGATAATTTTTTCATAAAATACCTGTATAAATTTTCTTATATATAAGTTGCAATTAATACTATTGATAAAACTAATTCTTAATCCTATTAATAACACTATCCTATCTATTTAAAATAATTTATTACTTTTAAAATATTCATAATTAAATTTAAAACTTTAAAATATAAAATACTCATTATAAATAAAAAATGTATATCTTAATAAAATAAAATTTAATTCAGATAAGATTTCACTTACCCTAAACTCTCTACTAACTAATCAGTACACTTACAATTCCAATACATATAATTAAAAGAATACAACATTAGGATTATAAAATTCATTCATACACAAAAAAGCACAGGAGGATAATATAATATCCCCCCGTACTTTTTAAAGGCCTTTTAGTGAACTTCCCATAATATTCATTGCGCTTAAATATCACAGGATTTTTAGTACATACTAAAACTTTTTCCTACTATATAAATTCTAAACTCATTGCGCTATGAATTCTCCTTTATATATTAGGCTTAAATTCCCTCAAGCTCATTGGTACTCTAATCTTATAATCAATGTTTATCCTAAAACTTAGAATAAAACTTTTATTATTATTTCTATTATAATTAAAAATTTAATTATTTAACTATAGAAGTAACAACTCCTGATCCTACTGTTCTTCCACCTTCTCTTATAGCGAATCTTAATCCTTCGTCCATAGCTACTGGT
>NZ_JMLJ01000018.1 GCF_000686705.1 Clostridium hydrogeniformans DSM 21757
TTATGCGGTATTAATCCTCCTTTCGGAGGGCTATCCCCCACTACAAGGCAGGTTGCCCACGTGTTACTCACCCGTCCGCCGCTAGATTGTCTCCGAAGAGACTCTCTCGCTCGACTTGCATGTGTTAAGCACGCCGCCAGCATTCATCCTGAGCCAGGATCAAACTCTCAATTTAAAAGTTTAATCTTAGCTTTTCGCTAATTATTTACTGTAAAAGAATTGCTGGTTCTTTATCTTAATCTGTTTAATTTTCAAAGACCATGTCGCCCTCAAGCGACCTCTTAATATTATCATCTTTTCAGAATCATGTCAACACTTTTTTAAAAAAGTTTTTTAAACTTAAATATGTGTTGTTTTTGTTACTAAGTTTGCCATGCATATTAGCAACGTATTACATCTTATCATAATCTAATTCTTAAGTTGTGAATTTTCACTATATATATGAGCTTTATATTAATATATCTTTAAAATACTATTTATATCTACCTGTTTCCTATATTGACACACTTGGATAAGTATATTTGAAGATCTTAAATCTATCTATTAATTAACTATGTAATTTATATAGAAAAGCATGAGTTATACAGAAAAAAGTATAACTCATGCTTTTAAATTTAAATATTATTCTTCATTATCATCTTCATTACTAATTATAGAATCATCAGTATCTTCTTGGTTTACTTCTATTACATCGACTATATCAACTTCTTTAGAATCCTCTTGGTCTACAGCCTCTTCTTCAAGACCTTCTTCACTAATGGTTATCTTAGCTATAGCAACTATCTTTTGCTCCTCATTAGTTCTCATAAGTCTTACACCCATAGCACTTCTACTTGTTATTGATATATCCTGGACATTTATTCTTATAGCAACACCACTAGAGTTTATAAGCATTAATTCATCCTCGCCTTTACATACTCTAGCTGATACAACAAATCCTGTTTTTTCAGTAATTTTATATGTCTTTACTCCTTTTCCGCCTCTGTTTTGAATAGGATATTCCTCAACTTTCGTTCTCTTACCATATCCTTCCTCACTTACTACAAGGAGTTCTTCACCAGGTACAATTATATCCATAGCCACTGCTATATCATCTTCTCTTAAAGTTATTGCTTTAACTCCTGATGCATTTCTTCCCATAGGTCTTACATCTTTTTCATTGAACTTTATGGAATATCCATATTTAGTTACCATTATGATTTCAGCATCCCCATGGGTTACTTTTACTTTTAATAGCTCATCGCCTTCTCTTAGACCTATAGCATTTAATCCATTCTTTCTTATTGCTGCATATTCTTTTAGCCTAGTTTTCTTAATAATACCTTGCTGTGTAGTCATTATTAAGTAACCATCTTCATCCATATTTTTAATATCTATAGATAATACATCTTTAATTCTTTCATCCTGAGTTAACGGTATTAAGTTTATTACATTGGTTCCCTTAGCAGTTCTACCTGCATCTGGTATTTCATATGCCTTTAACCTATAAACCCTCCCCCTATTTGAGAAGAATAATAAATCTCTATGCGTAGATGTTATTATGACCCTTCCTACAGAATCATCTTCCTTAGTGGTCATAGCTTGAATACCCTTTCCACCTCTCTTTTGAGCAGAGTATGTATCAGCGGATATTCTCTTTATATAACCTGTATCTGTTAATGTTATAACTACATCTTCTTCTTGAATTAAGTCCTCTATATCAATATCATTTGCAACCTTCTCTATAGCAGTTCTTCTTTCATCTGAATAAGATGTCTTTATTTGCAATAACTCATCTTTTATTATATTTAATACTAACTGTTCTTTTTCTAGTATTTCTCTTAATCTATGAATTAAAGCCATTAACTCATTATATTCAGCCTCAATCTTATCTCTTTCAAGACCTGTAAGCCTTCTAAGTCTCATATCTAGAATTGCTTGTGCTTGTTTTTCACTTAATCCGAACCTAGAAATAAGTGTTTCTCTTGCAATTTCACTTGTCTTAGAGCCTCTTATTATACTTATAACTTCATCTATGTGATCTAAAGCTATTTTTAGTCCTTCTAAGATATGCGCTCTCTCTTCAGCTTTATTTAATTCAAAAGCTGTTCTTCTTCTTATAACTTCTTTTTGGAAATCTACATAATGACTTAAAACCTCTTTTAAGTTTAAAACTTGGGGTTCATTATCAACTAAAGCAAGCATTATAACTCCAAAGGTATCTTGCATCTTAGTATGTTTATATAATAAGTTTAATACAACACTTGGATTTGCATCTCTCTTAAGTTCTATAACAATTCTCATACCATCTCTATCAGATTCATCTCTAAGATCCGATATTCCGGTTATTTTCTTATCCTTAACAAGATCCGCAATATTTTCTATAAGTTTAGCCTTATTTACTTGATATGGTAACTCTGTAACTATTATTGTATGCCTACCATTTTCTTCTTCTATCTCTGCTTTAGCTCTTACAAGGATTTTACCTCTTCCAGTTTCATAAGCCGCTCTTATTCCTGATGTTCCCATGATTGTTCCAGCTGTAGGAAAATCTGGTCCCTTTATCTTAGTCATAAGTTCAGTAACAGTAATTTCTGAATTATCAATAAGCATTATAGTTCCATCTATAACCTCACCTAAGTTATGTGGAGGAATATTTGTAGCCATTCCTACAGCTATTCCTGATGATCCACTTACTAAAAGATTAGGAAACCTAGATGGTATTACTGATGGCTCTTTTTCCTCTCCATCAAAGTTAGGAATGAAATCAACAGTATCTTTGTTTATATCCCTTAGAAGCTCAATAGCAATCTTACTCATCTTTGCTTCTGTATATCTCATAGCTGCGGCTGAATCCCCATCTACAGAACCAAAGTTTCCGTGTCCATCAACCAATGGATATCTTATAGAGAAGTCTTGTGCCATTCTTACTAGTGCATCATAAACTGATGAGTCACCATGAGGATGATACTTACCCAAAACGTCCCCAACTATTCTAGCACACTTTCTATATCCCTTTTCAGGACTTAGTCCTAATTCCTGCATAGAGAATAGGATTCTTCTATGAACTGGTTTTAGACCGTCTCTAACATCTGGAAGAGCACGACCTACTATAACGCTCATAGCATAATCTATATAACACTTTTTCATTTCATTTTTTATGTCTACGGGTACAACATTTCCTTCATTGTACATGTTCTTCACCTCATTAAATCACTATATATCTAGGTTTACTACCTTCTTTGCATTCTTTTGTATGAATTCTCTTCTTGGCTCAACCTTATCTCCCATTAATATAGTGAATATTTCATCTGCAGCCATAGCATCATCAATATTCGCCCTTAAAAGTATTCTTCTTTCAGGATCCATTGTTGTTTCCCAAAGCTGCTCTGCATTCATCTCTCCAAGACCCTTATATCTTTGAATCCCTACACTACTATCTTTTCCACCAAGCTCATTTAAAATATTCTCTAACTCTTTATCAGAATAAGCATAGAATTCTTTTCTGCTCTTATCAACTTTATATAAAGGTGGTTGAGCTATATAAACGTGTCCTTGCTCTATAAGCTCTCTCATATAACGATAGAAGAAGGTTAATAAAAGAGTTCTAATATGAGCACCATCCACATCGGCATCTGTCATTATTATTATTCTATTATACCTTATCTTTTCTATATCAAATTCATCACCTATACCAGCTCCAAAGGCTGTAATCATTGATCTTATAGTATCTGAGTTTAAAATTTTATCTAGTCTCTGCTTTTCTACATTCATTATTTTACCTCTTAAAGGTAAAATCGCTTGGAATCTTCTATTTCTTCCCTGTTTTGCAGATCCACCCGCTGAATCTCCTTCGACTATGTATATTTCACACTCTGAAGGATCCTTAGATGAACAGTCTGCAAGTTTTCCAGGAAGAGATGTTCTCTCTAATACTGATTTTCTTGTAAGTTCTCTAGCTTTTCTTGCTGCCTCTCTTGCCCTAGCAGCTACAAGCGCCTTATCAATTATTATTTTACCAACGTTAGGATTCTCTTCTAGGAATGCACTTATTCCATCAGCAACTATAGTTTCAACTACACTTCTTATCTCACTAGTTCCGAGCTTTGTCTTTGTCTGTCCCTCAAACTGAGGATCAGTTAACTTAACAGATATAACAGCAGTTAATCCTTCTCTTATATCATCACCTGATAGATTTTTATCATTTTCTTTTAAGTATCCGAACTTTTTACCATAGTCATTGAATACTCTTGTTAAAGCCGTCTTAAATCCAACTAAATGAGTACCTCCTTCTATGGTTGCTATATTGTTGGCAAATGAGAAAATATTTTCTGCATAACTGTCATTATACTGAAGAGATACCTCCACAGTATGATCGTTCTTTATTCCCTCTACATATATTGGCTCCTTATGAAGAACCTCTTTATTTCTGTTTAGGTATGATACAAAGGATTTTATTCCACCTTCATAATGATATTCCTCTACCTTGTCATCTCTCTCATCAGCTAAGGTTATATTTATTCCCTTATTTAAAAATGCAAGCTCTCTTAATCTTTGTGATAAAATCTCGAAATCATATTCAGTTTCCTCAAATATCTCAGGGTCAGGTTTAAAATAAGTTTTAGTTCCCTGACCATCACTTGACCCTACTTTTTCAAGGTCACTTTTTACAATCCCCTTTTCATATCTCTGCTTCCAAACCTCTCCATCTCTTGTTACTTCAACTTCACATTCTGATGATAAAGCATTAACAACAGATGCACCAACTCCATGGAGCCCTCCAGATACTTTGTATCCTCCTCCTCCAAATTTACCTCCAGCATGAAGAATTGTCATTATTACTTCCACAGTAGGTTTTCCCATCTTAGGGTGTATACCAACTGGCATACCTCTACCGTCATCTCTAACACTTATGGAATTATCCTTGTGAATAGTAATATTTATTTTCTTACAAAATCCCGCTAGAGCTTCGTCTATACTATTATCAACTATTTCATACACTAAATGATGAAGTCCTCTTGAGCTTGTAGTACCAATGTACATTCCAGGTCTTTTTCTAACCGCTTCTAATCCTTCTAAAACCTGAATTTGACTTTCATCATAGGATTGATTATTTTGTTCCACTATAAAAAACCTCCTAGCTTAACCAATTGTTAAAGGTCATAGTTTATATCTGTTCTCTTAGTTAACGTAGCAGATGATATAGGTGAAAGATATATCTTTGATTTCTTATTAACCTCTGCAATAACAAAAGATTTTGGCTTTTCCTTAGTTATTCTTTGAACAAACCCGTCTTCTTCAGCTAATCTTAAAAATTGTGTAGTATCTGAGCTATACATACTTGTTTCTATATCAAATATTCCTATAACATCTTTTACTGGAACCACTACATTTTCTCCTAAATGCAAAAACACATTTTCTCCTCCTCTACTCTTTTATATGACCCTCTTCCACATTAAACACTTTATAATTTCCATGTAAATTTTCATTGATGTCTTCTATTCCTGTACATGTTATTATAGTTTGAATGTCATCAATTGAACTCAATATATACCTTTTTCTGTTTACATCAAGTTCTGATAATACATCATCTAATAATAATACAGGATGCTCTCCAGTTAATTCTTTTATTATTTTAAGGGAAGCAAATTTCATTGTTAAGACAGCAGTTCTCTGTTGACCTTGTGATCCAAAGCTTTTAGCATCTATATTGTTTAAATATATTCCTAAGTCATCTCTGTGAGGTCCAACAGAGGTATTACCTTTATCCATATCTTTTTTCCTATTAGCACTTAAATTACGCTTTAAATTTTCCTTTATATCCTTTGAAAGGTCAATAGAGGTAATATATCTAAATTCTATTTCTTCTTTATTGGATGTTATATCCCTATGTATATCTTTTCCATGATCATTTAATTTATTTAAGTATTCTAACCTTTTTTTTATTATATACTCACCAAAAGAACTCAGCTGTTCATCATAAATGTCAATCATTGATGAATCAGAAGTTCTTTTTTTTAATATAATATTTCTTTCGTTTAAGACTTTATTATATTGAACTAAGGAATGATAATACTTAGGATTTAACTGAGCTATCTCCATATCGATAAATTTTCTTCTAACACCTGGTGATTCTTTCACAACCCTCAGGTCTTCTGGTGAAAACATAACTACGTTAAATACCCCAATAAGCTCTGAAATTTTACTTATTTTTATTGAGTTTATAGTTATTGCCTTCTTCCCATTCTTTAGAATATTTATATTTATCTTTTTATCCAGTCTCTCTTTGGATACCTGGAGATTAATTATTGAATTTTCTTTATCCCATTTAATAAGTTCTTTATCTTTACTTGTTCTATGGGATTTTCCAAATCCACAATAGTATATGGATTCTAATATATTAGTTTTTCCTTGGGCATTGTTTCCCTTAAAAACATTGACACCTTTTACAAGGTCTATACTAAGTAACTCATAATTTCTATAATCTTTTAACTGCAAATATTTCACATACATATGAAACACCTATTTAAAATTATATCATATTTGGTTTCAAATAAATTATATAACTTTATAACTTTCTCCATTAAATTCGATAACATCGCCTTTTTTAAGCTTTTTACCCCTTTGGGTACATACTTCACCATTAAGGTATACTTCTCCTTCTTGGATAACAATTTTAGCTTCTGATCCCATGCTAACAGCACCAGACCATTTTAAAAAGGCATCTAGTTTTATTATATCCGTTTCTACACTAACTTCTATCATTTTTTCCTCCTAAAAAATTATTTAACTAATCTAACTGGAAGGACAAGGTACTCACAGTTTTGTGCATTTTTATGCTTTATAATGCATGGACTTACAGCACTTGTAAATTCTAATGTTACTTCTTCCTCTTCCATTATCTTTAAAATATCTATTAAGTACTTAGAGTTAAATGCAATTTGAAGAGGTTCCCCTTGCAATTCTATGGAAGCTTCTTCCCTAACCTTTCCCAATTGAGAATTAGAGGTTATGATTAAGGTCTCGGGTTGTATGTCTAATTTTATTAAATTGCTATTTCCATCTTTGGCCATAAGGGAAGCTCTTTCAATACAGTTTTGAAGTTCTTGTTTGTGCACAGTTATTTTAAGTTTATGTTCTTGAGGAATTATTGAGGTGTAATTTATAAATTCACCTTCTAAAAGCCTAGATATAATTTTTGTAACCCCAAGATTAAATAGTATATGGTTAGTGGTAAATGTTATATTTACTATTTCTTCACTTTCCTCTAGTATCTTAGCAACCTCATTTAAAGTTTTACCAGGAATTACAGCGCTTATAGTATTTTCAGTATCTAAAAGCTCACTTCTTAATGCAAGTCTAATACCGTCTAATGCTACTAAGTTTAGCGTCTTTTCCTTAACTTCAAATAGTATTCCTGTAAGTATAGGTCTTGTTTCATCTTGAGCAACTGCAAAGGATGTTCCTTTTATCATATTTTTTAATGTTCCCTGTGGTACAGAGAAAAATTGGTTCTCATTTATTTTTGGTAAGCTAGGAAATTCATCTGCATTCATATGAACAAGTTCGAAGTCTGACTTTTGGCAATGAATACTAAGAATGTTGTTTTCCTTTGATTCTAATGTTACTTCTGAATTAGGAAGTTTTCTTATTATTTCTCCGAATATCTTTGAATCTACAACTAATCTTCCTTCTTCTATTATTTGAACATCTATTTTTGTTTCAATACTTAAATCTATATCTGACCCTATAAGTTTAAGTTCATTTTGTCTTGCTTCTAGGTAAATACCTTCTAGTATATTCATTGGTGATTTACCAGTTACAGCTTTTTGAACTATTGATATTGCTTCTTGTAATTTGCTTTTTTCACATATTAGTTTCATTATAAAAACCTCCTAAAGTTATTCACAATAAAAAGATATATTTTTACTTAGATATTATAATATAGATAAATATATTTATAGTAATAATAGTAGTAGGGGCTGTTAATTTGTTGATAAGTGCCTCTAGCCCTTAAAAATCAATAATCTAAAGACAAAAATAAGTGTGGATAAGATTGAAATAAGTCAGGTACCTTATCCACATTGTTAACGTCCACCTATATTGTTTTTAGTTATCCACAGTAAATACATATTCTATTATATACAACTGTGAATTATTTATCTGTTAATTTTTTTGTTATATCATTTATTGCAGTCTGTAGAGTTTCATCTACTTTTAATCCTGCTGAAATTTTCTCGTATGCATGTATAACAGTTGTATGGTCACGACCACCAAACTCTTCTCCAATTTTAGGTAAGGACATATCTGTAAGCTTTCTAGATAAGTACATAGCAATCTGTCTTGGATAGGCAACATTTCTAGTTCTTCTTTGAGATTTTAACTCTTCAATTCGAAGGTTGTAATAACTAGAAACTACATCTTGAATTATATCTATTGTTATATGTTTTGTTTGTTTATTAGATATAATATCTTTTAATGCTTCAGAGGCTAGGTCAACTGTAATATCTCTATTTGTAAGAGAGGAGTAAGCAACTATTCTAATTAGTGCACCTTCAAGTTCTCTTATATTAGACTTGATTTTAGTTGCTATATAGTGCATAACCTCATTTGGAACATTTAGATTTTCAACATCAGCCTTTTTCTTTAATATTGCTATCCTAGTTTCAAAATCAGGAGCTTGTATATCAGCAATAAGTCCCCACTCAAACCTAGATCTAAGTCTATCCTCTAAGGTTGGTATTTCCTTAGGCGGTCTATCACTGGATAAAATTATTTGCTTATTAGCTTCGTGTAGAGCATTAAATGTATGGAAGAATTCCTCCTGAGTTCTTTCTTTACCTGCTATGAACTGTATATCATCTATTAAAAGTACATCTATATTTCTATATTTGTTTCTAAACTCAACGTTTTTATCATCTTTTATTGAATTTATAAGTTCATTTGTAAATTTCTCAGAGGATACATAAACAACTTTTGCTTTAGAGTTATTATTAAGTATGTAATGTCCAATTGCATGCATTAAGTGTGTTTTACCAAGTCCAACACCACCATATATAAATAGAGGGTTATAAGCTTTTGCTGGAGATTCTGCTACTGCTAGAGATGCTGCATGAGCAAACCTATTACTGTTACCTATAACAAAAGAATTAAAGGTGTATTTAGGATTTAAAGTAGCAGTCATCTCATCACTTGGACTCACATTTGATGCAGAAGGTTCTTTTTTCTGCTCTTTCTTTATCTCCTCCTCATCTGGTTCTTCTGAAAGTATTACAAATTCTAGATTGTACTTTTTAGAGCATATAAGTTTTATAGCATTTTGAAGAAGATCCTTATATCTTCCTTCTAATATATCTTTAGTAAAATTATTTGGAACCCCTAAGCGTATAGTATCATTGGTAAAAGATAAAGGAGTAGCGCTCTTTATCCAAGTATTAAAGCTCACTTCAGTAAGCTCCCCCTTTAAGATGTTTAAGGTTTTTTCCCATATTTCTTTAAGTTGGGTATCCATTTCTTATCCTCCAGTCAAAAATTCAATATTTAAAAAAAATTTTTTATATCAAAAAAATATAAACTAACAAGATTTAAACATAGTTATACACAATATCTAATCATATTGACAAATGGGCATAAAAATATTCACATGTTGATAAATTTGTATATAAAATAAAAATAATTAAGTTATCAACAATTGTGTAAAATAAAAAATAAACATAGTCAACATGTAATAAATTTAGTAAAATAGATAAAAATAATATATATAGTACTAAATTTTCTACAAGTTATATAAAGTTATGCACATAGTTATCAACAGTTGTGGATAACTATGGGTACTCAAAAAGTTATTCACAAGTCTTTTTAATAATATCACAAAGAAATAGAGGGATTCAATAACTTATCCACAAAAAGAGTTACTTGTATAGAAAATTATTAACAGTATGAAGCATTCTTGACATAATAGAAGCTAAAATATATAATTATAAAGTAAAACCTAAAATGATTATTTTAGATAGTAAGTAACTTGCTATAAATAAAAATAGCTAGAAGGGGGTGTAGACATATGTTCATGACATATCAACCAAAAAAGAGACAAAGAAAAAAAGAGCATGGCTTCAGAAAGAGAATGAAGACTAAGGCTGGAAGAAATGTTATTCAAAGAAGAAGACTAAAAGGTAGAAAGAGATTGACAGCATAAGGGCCGCATTTGTGGCCTTTTTCTGCAATTAGCAGGAAAAAGGAGATTTGGTTTTACATGAAGGGCGAAAGATTAAGAAAAAATGCAGAATTTAGATCTGTATATAGAAGAGGTAAGTCTTTTTCTAATGAATTATTAGTACTTTATGTATTTAGAAGTAATAGAAATAGAGATGAGAAAGGAATTCCTTATAATAAAGTAGGAATTTCTGTTAGTAAGAAAGTTGGAAAAAGTGTAATTAGAAGCAGAGTTAAAAGACTTATAAGTGAAAATTACAGATTAAATAGAAAAGGTTTAAAAAAGGGCTATAATTTCGTATTTGTGGCCAGATCAGCTATCAAAGAAAAAGATTATAAAGATGTAGAAACTGCTATGTTAAATTTATTTAAGAAGGCAGGAATATATAATAATGATGAGAAAAATCCTAATTAATATTATTAGATTTTATAGAAAGTATATTTCGCCATTAAAAAAACCCTGTTGCAGGTTTTACCCTAGCTGTTCCCAGTATGCTTTAGAAGCTTTAGAAAAGTATGGAGCATTAAAGGGGACATTTTTAGCAATTAAAAGAATATTAAGATGTAATCCATTCTGTGAAGGTGGATATGATCCTGTTAAATAATTTAAGAAGGAATCAGGAGGTTTTTTCATTTGGAGGCTTTAAGAAATTTTTTAAGCTCATTTTTTGAGCAAATTCATAACTTAATTGGCACAGTTGTATCCTCAGAAGGAGCAGCTTATGGTTTAGCCATAATAGTATTTACTATAATAGTAAGAATTTTATTACTTCCTTTAAATATAAAGCAAACAAGATCTCAAGTTAAAATGCAAGAGGTTCAACCTGAAGTTCAAAAGGTACAGAATAAGTATAAAAATGATCCTGCAAAGGCTCAACAAGAAGTAATGAAGCTTTATAAGGAATATGGTGTAAGTCCTTTTAGTGGATGTCTTCCATTAATAATACAAATGCCAATATTATTTGCTCTTTATTATGTATTTAATAATTTACAGGGAATAGATGGAGCAGCCTTTTTATGGATACCAGACCTAGCTAGTCCAGATCCTCTTTACATTTTACCAGTATTATCCTTTGTAACTACATATTTATCTTCAGCTTTAATATCTAGTAAAAATAAGGATAATCCACAAGCAAAGTCTATGTCTACTATGAATTTATTTATGGCTGGATTTATAGCATTTATGTCACTAAAGTTTAAATCAGCATTAGTTATATATTGGGTTACAAACAGTTTAATTCAAATAATCCAAACCTTAATAATGAAGGCTTTAGATGATAAGAAAAAGAAGGCTAATGCTTAATTTTAGAGAATGGATTTCTTGATAAAAGGTGGGTGAATAAGGGAAAATGAAGACATTAGAAATTTCAGGTAAAACAGTTGATGAAGCTTTAAAGAGTGCTTTAAAGGAATTAAATGTTACGGAAGATAAGGTAGAAGTTGAAGTCTTAGAACAAGGTTCTAAAGGTCTTTTAGGACTTATTGGAGCTAAACCTGCAAAAATTCTTGTAAAACTTAAGAATAATTATGCTGATTCAGCAAGAGAATTCTTAGGCAATGTACTGGATTCTATGGGAGTAAAGGCAGAAATACAAATTAAAGAAGAGAAGGATACTATAAAAATATCTCTTGAGGGCCCTAATATGGGGGTTGTTATAGGATATAGAGGTGAAACATTAGATTCTCTTCAATACCTAGTAAGTTTAGTTATAAACAAAGGAAATGATGAGCAATATAAGAGAGTTGTATTAGACTCAGAGAATTATAGAGCTAAGAGAGAAGAAACATTAAAAAGATTAGCAAGTAAGACTGCTTATAAGGTTAATAAAAATGGAAGATGCTTTAGACTTGAAGCAATGAATCCATATGAGAGAAGAATAATTCATGCAGCACTTCAAAATCATCCAGATGTGTACACATATAGTGAAGGTGATGAGCCGTTTAGAAGAGTTGTAGTAGAAGTTAAAAAGAAAAAGACATCCTAATAGGATGTCTTTTTCTTTTTAAAAATAACTTAATATTTACCTTTAAGTTTAAGATAAATACCTTTTAAAGAATATTAAATTATTAGTGTAAAATATATAGAAAAATTAAGGGGAAGATAATGTATTCTTTCTCTTAAGTGTATTACAAGGATTATATAAAAATCCTAAATTTATTGGAACCTAAAGGGGGAGAAGTTAATCTAATACATAGAGTTTTTTAAATGGAGGGGTATATGGACAAGTTAGTAGAAGAAGCTAAAAGAGGGGATAAAAAAGCTTTTATAGATTTAATTAGAGGGGTAAGAGGTGACTTATATAAGGTAGCTAAGGGGTTTTTATCCTGCGAAGAGGATATTAAGGATGTTATATCAGAGACCATAGTAATTGCATATGAAAAGGTAGGAACATTAAGGAATAATGAGTATTTTAAAACCTGGATTACCAGAATTTTAATTAACAAATGCAACTTAATTTTAAAAGAAAAAAAGAAGATAACCTACTTATCTGATATAAAAGAAATAAGTTATCCACAAGACTTTAGAAATATTGATTTATATAGGGCTGTGGATAATTTAAGTGAAGAGATAAAGATGGTAATTGTGCTTTATTATTTTGGAGACTACCCTGTGGATAAAATTTCAGAAGTTTTAGATATAAAAGAGGGAACAGTAAAATCAAGATTATTTAGAGGGAGAAAAAAATTATTTGAAGTTCTAAGGGAGGGGGAAGAAAAAAGCTATGTTAAATAAGGATATAGATTTTAAAATAAAAAAAGAACTTGGAGATATAAGTGTTAGTGAAGACTTTATTGATTTTACTGAGGAGGTATTAAAAAACTTACCTGAAAAGAAAAAAATAATAAACAAAAGAAATATGCTTAAGAAAGGGATTATGGTTGCTGGAATTAGCAGTATAGTCTTAATTGGAAGCTCATTTATGTATCCTGCCATGGCAAAAAGCCTCCCTGTGGTTAATAAGATATTTGAAAAATTTTATGAATATGGTTATGTTTCTAAGGAGTATGTTAACTACTTAAATACTATAAACCAAAGTGATAACAGTGAAGGCGTAACAATAAATTTTGATGACATAATCATAGAAAATGGATCTCTTATATTAAACTATAGAATTATAAGTAATAAGGAATTCGCATCTGTGGCTGGAATATGGGATTCTGTTTTAAATATAAATGGGATAAAGTTAGATGATCCTAGAACTGATGATTTTAGTAAACTTATAAAAGAGGATGAGGGAAAGTATTACTATGATCAAGTGTCAGAAATTGATATATCCAATATAAATCTAGAAGATTTTAAAGAGAATATTGAGATAGAATTTATAATTAAGAATTTAGATGGAATAGATGGAACATGGAGATTTGCTTTAAAGACTGAAAAGGAAAAAATTTATGGAAAAAGCAAGATGGTAAACTTAAATATAGATGTTAAATGTAGAGAAAACTTATATACAATAAAGAAGGTAACTTTAGGAAGTTTTAAATCTAAAATAGACTTTGAAGGTAGAGAAGAGAATGAAGATATAGGACTTCCCATAATAGGGGTATTTACTGATAAAGGAGACATACTTAAACCATTTAGAGGAGAGTCAAGTAAAGAAAGGGGAGGTAAAGAAAGAGGAAGCGTAATTACTAATTCTATTAGGGAAATACCATCAAAACTAACCTTTATTCCATATAAAATTATAGAAGGGACTACGGATAATATTAAACCTATAAAAAAAATAAGTGTAAGAGAATTTATGCAAAATAATAAACCAATAGATATTAAGGCGGGAGAAAATGTAAATATTAGAATAGGAAGAGCTAATATAGATGAGAATATGTTAACAATAGATTTTAATATAGATGGATATGGAGTATATGCTAGTTTAATAGATGTTGAAGATAGCAATGGAGAAAAAGCTCTGTGGAATTCTGGGAATAATCCATCTATAAATAGATTGGATAATGGAAGAAGACTATATTATATAGATCCTGATAAGGAATATTATATAAATATATACAATCAAGATGATTATATTACCCTAGATCTAGATAATATAAAACACGTAGAACTAGATTAAACATAAAAATTGTATTTTAAATAAGCAGATAATTTAAGTTACCTGCTTATTTTTTTATTTTATGGATATTAATTAGTAATATATGAGAAAATCCAAATGATAATAAATTTTTAATTTCTATTATTATTTGCATTAACTCAATAAATTTAATCCTTTATATTAATGGTGTATAGAGATAAGAAAATTAAGGTTCTATGGAACTTTAATCCACAATCAGGAAGACATAAAGACCCTATATAAGGAACTTTTAATACATACATATAATAGTTATGTATATAAGACAAGTATTTATATAATAATGGCATAAAATTCAGTCTGTAAAGTAAGAAAAAAATAGTTTAAAATATAAGGATGAAAATATAAATAACTAAAGAAAAAAATTTTCTTTTAATAGTATTTTAGGGTATACTATTATTTAGTGATTTTTGTTTGAAACCGTTAGAGTTTAAGGGTTTATGTGATAAAATGGAATATTATAAAAAGGAGGATATGTATGAGAGATTTTGATACAATAGCAGCCATTGCAACAGCTATTGGAGAAGGCGGAATTTCAATAATAAGGCTATCAGGAACTAAAGCCTTAGATGTTGTATCATCAATATTTAAAGGAAAGAACAATAGACCTTTAAATGATATAAAACCATATACTATGAGATACGGACATATTATAGATAAAAAAACTGGTGAGGTTTTAGATGAGGTAATAGTTTCATATATGAAGGGCCCTAGAAGTTTTACAGCAGAGGATTGCGTTGAAATAAATTGTCATGGTGGAGTATTTTCAACTAATAGGATACTTGAAGAAGTTATAAAAAATGGGGCAAGGAATGCAGATCCAGGAGAGTTCACAAAGAGAGCATTTCTTAATGGAAGAATTGACTTAACTCAAGCAGAGGCAGTAATTGATTTAATAAATGCAAAAACTGATTTATCTATGAAGTCTGCACTACTTCAAAGTGAGGGTAGGATATCAAAGGAGATAAATGAGATTAGACATAGATTATTAGGAGCTATAGCTCATATAGAGGCAACTGTAGATTTTCCGGAAGAAGATCTTGAAGAGATTACAGGAAACCAAGTATCAGAAAGCTTAAGAAGCATAATAAAAGATATACAAGGTCTCCTATCTACAGCAAATGAAGGAAAGATACTAAGAGAAGGACTGAACATGGTTATAGTAGGTAAGCCTAATGTAGGAAAATCATCTCTTATGAATAGTCTTCTAATGGAAAAGAGAGCTATAGTTACAGAGGTTGCTGGTACCACAAGAGATGTAATTGAAGAATATATAAACATAAATGGAATACCAGTTAAGATAGTAGATACAGCAGGAATAAGAGAGACGGAAGATATTGTTGAAAAAATTGGTGTAGAAAAAAGTAAAGAAAAGATAAATGAAGCAGATTTAATTGTTTTTATGTTGGATTTAAGCAGAGAGCTTCATGAAGAGGATAGAGAGATAATTGAATATATAAGGGATAAAAAACACATAATTCTTTTAAATAAGGTTGATTTAGATAAAAAACTTTACATAGAAGATTTACAGGGAATAAACAAAGAAAATATCCTTACTGTATCAGCTAAAACAGGAGAAGGTATAAGTGAGTTAAAAGATAAGATAAAGGATATGTTCTTTAGTGGAGAAATTTCAGCTACAGAGGTTATGATAACAAATAGTAGACATAAAGAAGCTTTATATAAGGCTGAGGAGAGATGTAAAGCAGCTCTTGATACATTAGATATGGGAATATCAATAGACTTAGCGTCTATCGATGTTAGAGCTGCATGGATGAATTTAGGAGAAATTACAGGAGAAACTTTAGAAGAGGATATTATAGATAAGATATTCTCAGAATTCTGTATAGGAAAGTAGGTGCATTATGAAAAAATACTTAAGAGGAGAATATGACGTAGTTGTAATAGGAGCTGGACACGCAGGGTGTGAAGCAGCTCTTGCTTCTGCGAGAATGGGTATGAAAACCCTTATAACAACTTTAAATTTAGATAGTATAGCTATGATGCCTTGTAACCCTAATATTGGGGGAACTGCTAAGGGTCATTTAGTTAGAGAAATAGATGCTCTAGGTGGGGAAATGGGAATTAATATAGATAAGACCTTTATCCAATCTAGAATGCTTAATACATCAAAGGGACCAGCAGTTCATTCATTGAGAGCTCAAGCTGATAAAAAGAGATATCAAGATACTATGAAAAGCGTTCTTGAGAATCAAGAGAACTTAGATGTAAAACAATGTGAAGTTGTAGATATAGACCTTACTGACGGAAAGGTAAGTGGAGTAGTTACCAGTACAGGAGCTAGTTATAACACAAGGGCTGTTATAGTGGCTTCAGGAACCTATTTAAGAGGTAAGATAATAATAGGTGAGTTTAGACAGGATAGTGGTCCAAATGGCCTTGCAGCTGCAACTGAGCTAACAAATACATTAAAGAGGTTTGGTATATCTTTAAGAAGATTTAAAACAGGAACTCCAGCAAGAGTTAACACAAGGTCTGTAGACTTCTCAAAGATGGTTGAACAAAAGGGAGACGATAAAATAGTACCATTCTCATTTATGAATAAAAATATAGATAGAGAACAAATATCTTGTTGGTTAACTTACACTAATGAAGAAACTCATAAAGTTATAACAGATAATATAGATAGATCACCACTTTATAATGGAGAAATAGAAAGTGTGGGACCAAGATACTGTCCTTCAATAGAGGATAAGGTAATGAGATTCCCAGATAAACTTCAACACCAAATATTTATAGAACCAGAGGGTGAAAATACATTAGAAATGTATGTTCAAGGAATGTCTAGTTCATTACCAGAAGAAGTTCAAATAAAGATGTTAAAAACAATACCAGGTCTTGAAAATGCAGAGGTAATGAGAACAGGATATGCTATAGAGTACGATTGTGTAGATCCATTAGAATTAAAGCCTTCCTTAGAGCTTAAAAAGGTAGATGGGCTGTTTGGTGCAGGTCAGCTCAATGGAACCTCAGGATATGAAGAGGCTGCATCTCAGGGGCTTATAGCAGGGATAAATGCAGCTCTAAAAGTACAGGGAAAAGCTCCATTAATACTTACTAGATCCGATGGATATATAGGTGTATTAATAGATGATTTAGTTACAAAGGGAACTAATGAGCCATATAGAATGATGACTTCAAGAGCTGAGTATAGATTACTTCTAAGACAGGATAATGCAGATTTAAGATTAACTGACATAGGAAGACAGGTAGGACTTGTATCTGATGATAGATATGAGAAATTCTTAACTAGAAAATCTCAAATAGAGAAAGAATTAGAGAGAATAAGGAATTTACAAATTACTAATAAAAAAGAGATAAATGAATTCTTAGTAAGTTTAGGTTCAGCAGAGCTTAAGAAACCTATAAGTTTATACGAATTAATAAAGAGACCAGAACTTGATTATTGGATGGTAGAAGATTTAGATAATGATAGACCAGAGTTATCTAAAGATATTGAAGAGCAAGTTGGAATAATTTCTAAGTATGAAGGATATATAGAAAAACAACTAGATCAAGTTAATCAATTTAAAAAATTTGAAAAGAAATTAATGCCAAGTGACATAGAGTATGATAATATAAAGGGTCTAAGAATAGAAGCAGTTCAAAAATTAAGTGCCATAAGACCAATTAGCATAGGCCAGGCATCAAGAATATCAGGGGTATCACCAGCGGATATATCTGTGCTTTTAATATATTTAGAACATAAATATAACAATTAACCTATTGGAGGATTTATATGATTTATTTTGATCTTATGAAAGATGCATGTGATGATGTTCATATGTCATTTAATGAGGATAAATATAATAAGTTTATTTTATATAAAGATTTACTTAAGGAATGGAATGAAAAAATAAATTTAACAGCTATAACAGAGGATGAAGCAATAATAAAAAAGCATTTTATAGATTGTATAAAGGCATTTAAATTTCAGGAATTTAAAGAAGCTAAGAGCATTATTGATGTAGGAACAGGTGCAGGTTTTCCAGGATTACCAGTAGGAATAATGAACGAAAATACCAATGTACTTCTTTTAGATTCATTAAATAAGAGAGTAAACTTTTTAAATGATGTTATAGATAAATTAGAGTTAAAGAATTTTAAAACTCTTCACGGTAGAGCAGAAGAAGTATCAAGGAAGAAAGAGTATAGAGAAAAATTCCATATAGCTACTTCAAGAGCAGTTGCTAATATGTGTGTATTAAGTGAATTATGTCTGCCTTATGTAAAGGTAGGGGGATACTTTGTTGCTTTAAAGGGTCCAGCAGTAGAAGAAGAGTTAAGTGATGCAAGAAACGCTATAGGACTCTTAGGTGGTAAACTAGAGACTATAATTCCAGTAGAGGTTGAGGGAACAGATTTAAATCATAATTTGGTTATAATAAAGAAGGTAAAAGAAACTCCAGCAGTTTACCCAAGAAAAGCAACTAGTATAACTAAGAAACCTATCAAATAACAACAAAATATGAAGCTTAGGATAATTATTTGTCTTAAACTTTTTTAAATAAAAAAGAGGAAAAATTTTATTAAATGTAGAAATGTTAATATAAGGAAGATAGCGAGGGATGGTACGGGTATGCAAAATGAAGTTTGTTATGTGGATCCAGAATTAATTTATCCTAACTTATATCAACCTAGGAAGGTTTTTGATGAAGAGGCTATAGAGGAATTATCTAAGTCAATAAAGACTTATGGAATAATACAACCTCTTTCAGTTAGGAAAAGTCATGATGATAAATATGAATTAGTGGCTGGAGAGAGAAGGCTTAGAGCTGCAAAAAAAGCTGGATTAAAACAGGTTCCAGTTATAATTGTAGAAATAAATGAAAGAGATTCTGCAGCTATAGCATTACTTGAGAATATACAGAGGGAAAATCTAAATTTTATAGAAGAAGCAGAAGCTTACTATAACCTAATTAAGATTCATTCATACACTCAAGATCAATTAGCAGAATTTATAGGTAAAAAGCAATCCACCATAGCTAATAAATTAAGAATTCTTAAATTATCTGATGAAGTAAGAAGTATATTATTAGAAAAAAAGCTAACAGAGAGACATGGAAGAGCTTTATTAAAACTTCCAGATGAAGAAATGCAATTATATGTATTAGATTTAGTAGTAAAAAGAGGACTTAATGTAAAAAAGACAGAAGAACTTATAGAGAAAGAATTATTAAAGCTTGCTAATAAAGAGATAGCTACGGATGGTAAAAAAAGAATAAAGGGAGTATTCTCTTCTAAGATATATATAAATACCATAAAACAGGTCTTTGATAAGTATGGTATAAACGCTGAATATAAGTCTAAGGATTTAGATGAATTTGTAGAGGTTACAGTTAGAATACCTAAAGGTAAATAATAAAATAAGACTTAACTAAGTTAAAGTTTCTATGCTATATAAATTATGATTTAGGTAATTAATAACATTATAATATGTATACTTAGTCTTTTAGATAAGAAATATTAGAAGTTAAGATATATAAAGAAGAATGTTTCACATGAAACATTCTTCTTTATGATGTAGATTTTTAGTAAATATAAATTATTTTAATAGAATAAAGTTATTAATAATCTAGAATTATAATATAAATATATTATAATTACAGAAGCATATAATTAAGATTTAATTAATCTATTGGTATAGTTAAATTTTAAAATAAGAGCAGTTATAGAGTTTTAATATTAATCCTCAACTTATTCTTTTAAAATATCGTTGATTCCTCTTTCTTTAGCCATATGTATAAATTAATTTTTAAACTTAAATCCCTATATAAAGCGTTTAGTAAAAACCTGATTTTATAGGATTATTAAAAATTACAAGTTAAAAGACTTAAGCCATGGATAAGTTAGAGTATCAGAGATTTTTTCATAGATTGTAGAGAAGTCTGAGCAAAAATTTTCAGATTTACATGTTTAATTTTAAAGATATATAAGGGAATAATAAAAATCTATAATAAATTTAAGGGTTAAATTTAAATAGGGTAACCAGTTATATTTAATATATATGATTAACAGCTGAATTTTATATATATTAGAATCATTATAAAATGTTTCATGTGAAACATTTATATAGAATTCTTAATTTAATGAAAAAATATTTAGTTATAGTATTTTTATATATTGAAGATAAGTAAGTATAAGTTTGATTCTGTATATGATTATTTTTAAATATAAAAAATTATATATGTTAGGTTCTTATAAAGAGTTATCTTAACTATTCCTAGAATTGTTAGTCTTTTTAAGAAAGAATAAGGAAATCATATATTTGTATAAAGATAATTTTAATATATATATTGCATAAAAGTTTGTGCATTTAAAGAATAAAAACAATGATTAGATCTTATCTTTTATTTCTATTCTTTAATTGTAATATTTAAATTGCAACATATATATATTGAACTTTTAATTTAGGTTAATTTTAATGATATTATATTAATTATTGAGTTATAAAAATTTAACAGTTTTAAAGTTATCATATGTTAACTATAATAATATAGGGTAGGAATGCAGCAGAAAAATAAATTTAGATAATATAAGAAGAATTATCTTATGATTACAGAATATATATTAGTTATTGGTAGAAATACTTAATATAATAGTTTAAGTATTTAAATAACATCTACTAAGTGTATGTTATAGTATAAGTGGGATTTTAGAGAGAAAATATTTATGTTTATAGTGGGATTTTACTAGATATTTTCATATGTTTTACTATAAAAAAATAAAATTAATAAAAAACTTAGATTGTTACAGAAATTATCTTTTATTATTAAAGTTTAAAATATATAATAATAAGTATATGTATACAGGAGGAGGTGCATTTCTCTATAGCTTTTATAGAGAAGAGAGTTTATGAAAGCAGTATGCGTTTTTAATCAAAAAGGCGGAGTTGGAAAAACAACTACTAATATAAATATTTGTGCATATTTAGCTATGCAAGGATATAGGGTATTAGCAATAGACATAGACCCACAAGGGAATACTACTAGTGGACTTGGAATAGATAAAAGAAAACTAAATAAATCTATATATAATGTTTTAACGGAAGATGAATCTTTAAAAAATGTAATAATAGAAAGCCAACTAGTAAAAAATATGTTTATAGTTCCATCAACAATGGAGTTAGCTGGAGCAGAAGTTGAACTTACAGACAAGCAAGGAAGAGAAGTAATATTAAAAAATAAAATAGAAGAGATTAAAGATGACTTTGATTTTGTATTTATTGACTGTCCACCATCTTTAGGATTCCTAACTATAAATGCATTAAGTGCGGTAAATTCAGTACTTATACCAATACAATGCGAGTTCTATGCATTAGAAGGAGTAGGACAATTGGTACAAACTATACAAATGATGAAGAAGTCATTAAATAAGGATTTAGACATAGAAGGTGTCATAATGACCATGTATGATGCTAGAACAAACCTATGCAATGAAGTTGTGAGCGAAGTGAAGAAATACTTCAAAGATAAGGTATATGGAACATATATTCCGAGAAATGTAAGATTAGCAGAATCACCAAGTTTTGGACTTCCTATAATGTTATATGATGATAAGTGTAAGGGTGCGGATTCTTATGAGAAGTTAACGAAAGAATTTTTACAAAAGCAAGGAGTGTGATGAGAGATGAGTAAGAAGTTTGGATTAGGGAAAGGCTTAGGAGCTCTCATACCAGAAGAACAGGAAGAAAAAATAATTGAAAAAAATGAGTCAAATTTAATATCAATAAATTTAATAAAACCTAATAATGAACAACCTAGAACTTATTTTGATGAGCAAAAGATTTTAGAACTTAGCGAATCTATAAAAGAATATGGTGTTATACAGCCTCTTATACTTAAAAAAGAGAAAAGTAATTACATAATAATAGCAGGAGAAAGAAGATGGAGAGCGGCTAAAAAAGCTGGAGTAAAAGAAGTACCAGCAGTAATTATGGATTTATCAGATAAGGAAGTTTTAGAGGTATCTTTAATAGAGAACATTCAAAGGCAAGATTTGAATCCTATAGAAGAGGCTATAGCTTATGAGAAATTATTAAGGGAATTTGAATTGACTCAAGAGGAATTATCTAAAAAGCTTGGTAAGTCAAGGGTAGTCATTACAAACTCTCTTAGGTTACTAAAGCTAGATGATAGAGTAAAAGATTATCTTATTGATGGGGTAATATCAGAAGGCCATGGTAGAATTTTATTATCAATTGGTGATAAAAACCTTCAATATACAATAGCTCAAAGAGTTATAGATGAAGATTTATCAGTTAGAGCTCTGGAAGGGATAATTAAAAATATAAGAGAAAATAAGAATAAAGATGATAATAATGAAAAGTCTAAAAAAATAAATCCTTATTATGTTGATGTGAAAGAAAAACTACAGCAAAAATTTGATACTAAGATAAACATTAATTCAAAAAGAAATAAGGGTAAAATAGAGATAGAATATTATTCAGAAGAAGATTTACAAAGGATATTAGACATTTTACAGGTATAATGTTTCACATGAAACATTTATTTAGGAGGTAAGGAATTTTGGAAAATATAGTGGAAATGATAAAGGACTTTTCACCTTATATAATAATAGGATTATCAGTTATCGTTATACTATTACTTATTTTAGTAATACTCATATTTAATTCTTTAGGAAAACTAGAGACTAAGTATAGAAGGTTAATGAGAGGAACAAATAATAATAACTTAGAAGAATCTATAATAGCATATTTAGATAAGGTAGATAATGCAAGTGATATAGTTAATGAATGTAACAAGAGAATTGAAGATATAAACTCAAAGGTAAAGGGATGTCTTCAGAAGGTATCCGTTGTAAGGTATAAGGCATTTGAGGATGTAGGAAGTGACTTAAGTTTCTCTATAGCATTACTTAATGGAAATAATGATGGAGTAATACTTACAGGTATATTTGGAAGAAATGAAAGTACCTGTTATGCTAAACCGATAGATAAAGGCATTTCAAGATATGACTTGTCAGATGAGGAACAGCAAGTATTAAATGAAGCCATTAACAAATAATATATAAATAAATATTCCAATTTATGAAGTTATATAATATAATAGTTATATATTAGTATAAGAAATAGAATGAACATTAATTTAGATGAATTTTAATAAAATTGAATTGTAATTAAACGAGTCTGGGATCTTACATTTTTAGTTGTATACTTAATAGGATACTTATTAGAAGTGTAGAATCATAAGATAAAAAAGGTCTTTATGCTGTCTACTTTTTTGAAGAATAAAAAGCCTCTCTAAGGGTAAATATATCCTTAGGGAGGTTTTTACTATGAAGATATATGTAGATAGTTCATTAAGTAGCTTAAAAATATATTTAAAACAAAGAGGATATTCACTACAGGATGAAATATATAGCGATACAGAAGCTATAGTATGTGATTTAAAAAATGATAATAGTTGTTCTCTAGATTATGTAAAAGCTTTAAGTAATGATAAGGGACCTCTTATAATTGATTCGGGAAGTAAAAGTGATGAAGATATAGATTATATATTAAAAACAAGACATAGTAATTATATATTTTAAGTAGCCACTAATTTTAAATTAGTGGCTACTTAACTTAGAAGAGTTATTTAATAAGGTATCTATTTCTAACTCAAAAGATCTTTTACTACCAAAAATTTTTAATATACAGTGATATATGCCTTGAGATATGATTTCTGCAAGTTGCATAACAGTATAAAGTCTAGTATTCTGTAATACCATAAATTCCATAGCACCACTTATGTTTACAATTCCAGTTATACTTAAATCACCTACAGGAGGCAAGTTTTTATTAACAGCAGAACCAGGATATATAGGCCGTTTATCTATGATTATTTTACCTACATTACTAAGAGAACCTAAACAAGCATCTATAGCTATAATATAAGGATTATTATAAGTAGTTTTTATATTATTTACAACTTCAGTTAAGTTTTTAGCATGAACAGGAGACTCTAGGTCACCATAAATAAAAACTCCTTTTTTATTTATAAATTTTAATTTATGTCCTATTAAGGGACCAAGACTATCTCCAGTTGACCTATCTGTACCTATACATAAGAATACAATTGGACGCTTATCTTTTATAAGGGGAAGTAGCTCTAGGCATAGAGTATCTCTAACCTTAAAAGATGAATTTAAGTCAAAAGAATCAAGGATAATTTTAGGCATAATATAAAACCTCCTTTTTTGTAATTATTATCAAAAAGGAAGTTTTATATACTAGTTTATTAATTTTATACCTAAACTATTTAATTATTTTATTTAAGGAATCTAATGTGTAATAAATGTCTTTTTCATCATTAAAATATCCAACACTAAACCTTAATGTTCCTATAGGATATGTACCGATAGTTTTATGGGCTAAAGGAGCACAATGAAGACCAGTTCTAGTCATTATACCATAGGTACTATCTAGCATAAAAGAAACCTCAGAAGAATCCATATTAGTAAAATTAACTGATATAGCGGAAGTTCTGTCTTTACTATTAGAAAGTCCATAAACTTTAACTTTGTCCATATTAAGCAAACCACTTAGTAGTATATGAGTTAAATATTGTTCTTTTTCTTCTATTGAACTTAAACCTACTTCTTTTATAAATTTTAAACCAGCATTAAGACCAACGATACCTGGAGTATTTAAAGTACCACTTTCAAATTTATCAGGTAAAAAATCAGGTTGAGTAGGTTCAGAAGATAGGCTTCCTGTACCCCCTAAAATTAAAGAGTTACATTTTTTATTAAACTCATCAGTTAGAAGGAAACCACCTATACCTTGAGGTCCTAAAAGTCCCTTGTGACCAGTAAAGGCTAAAGCACTACAGTTCAATCTATTAAAATCTACATTTGTAATTCCAGCAGTTTGAGCACAGTCTACAATAAAATCAATTCCTAACCTTTTACAAATGGCTCCTACTTCTTCTAATGGTTCAACAGTTCCTATTATATTAGAACTATGAGTCATAACAACTAATTTTGTATTATCTTTTATGGTATTTTTAAACTTTTCTATATCTAGAAGACCATTGCTATCACATTGAATAATATCTAAGTCTAAATTAAGTGAATCTTTAAGATCAAATAATGGTCTAAGAACAGAATTATGTTCCATGGATGTAGTTATCACATGATAACCTGGTTTAATAAAACCTTTTAATAAAATATTTAATGCATTAGTTACATTAGAAGTAAATATAACATTTTCTGCTTTATTAAAATTAAAAATATCACATAGGGATTCTCTGCATTCATAAACTAATCTACTACTTTCTAATGCACTAAAGTAAGATCCTCTTCCAGGGCTAGCACCTAAGTTTGACATATAATTACACATAGAATTAATTACAGTCTCTGGTTTAGGATATGTAGTAGCAGCATTATCCAAATAAATATTCATAGGTATCCTCCTTAAAATAATATACAATATAATTTTACAATATTATTTTAATTAATCCAAATAATACAAAGCCTGCACCTAAGGCTATTAATATGTATTTTAATATTCTTGATGTAAGCCCTTCTTTTCCAGAAGTTTTTGAAGTTAACATTTTAAAACCTTTTGAGGCTAGTAAGTTAAGGATTCCAAACCAGGTTATCATTGCTGATAATATACTGATTAGAAAAATAATGTAATAAATAACACCTACATCCCTCCAAAGAGCCACAACTGTTCCACTTAGGGCCAGCCATAGTGATAATGTCATAGGATTTATGAAGGTTATTATAAACCCCAATAAAAACGGTGGGAGAGAGAGGTTAGAAAAATTAAAAAATCTTTTCTTATGCTTTTTTGAGTCACTAGTTAATATATTTAATAATATTAATAGTATTCCAGATACTATCCAAAAAACTCCCTCAGCCTTAGGATTACTAGTAAATAATTTAGCTAATCCAAGATTTATTATAAGTAAATAGGACATATCTGCTGTAATAGCTCCTAGAGAGACTTTAAAACCATTAATAAACCCACGAGACACTGTTTGCTTAATGGACTCTATTCCTGATGGTCCTAAAGGGATACAAATTACAACCCCTGTACTTAAGCCTGATATAAAAGCCTTTAATAAAATAAACCAATCTATAGACATATATATCTCCTTTATAAATTTAATATAATCATAATTACATATTTAAAAGCATATATAACTTATTGAATTAAGCTACTATGCTAGTTAAAATTTAAAAAAATCAAAGGTTAAAAATTAAAATTTTGAGGTATTAATTCTTAATATATTATAAGTTAACACACCCTAAAGAATATCTTTTAAAGTATAAGAATAATAGTATAAATTATTATAAAATAATAATTATTTATATAATCTATACATTGATAACATATCCTATTATAATATTATTTTGAAAAATATTTAAGATAAATTACAATATTATTCTAATTAAGTTATTAAATAATGATTTTAAGTAACTAATATATAGTCTTAATCATGAAAATAAACTTAAAGAATATATAGTAAATATTCCATATTAGCTAGTGATAAGTAATTTTAGGACTATATAATTTAATCTTTTCACTTAACTTATCCGTATTTCATTCACGGCAAGTGGAGGTTTTGAGATTTGGATAAAATAAATTTTCAGTTAAAAGTACCATATAAAATTTCTATTTTTACTCTTAATTTATATATAATAGTAGAGTTATAATATCTAGAATAAATTAACTTAATAAAATTTAAGGTATATGTTTTAATTTTATGGTTAAATGTTTTATACTATCATTATAATATAAAGTACTTAATTATAAATTTTAGGAGGAACCATGAGAGAATATTGCTTACTTGTTTTTAAAAATACCCATGATGCAATTCAAGGAGAAAAATTGTTAAAGTCTGAAGGGCTAAAGGTAACGATAATGCCTACACCAACTTATATAACTAAAAGTTGTGGTATAAGTGTGAAGTTTGACACTGAGGACATAGATTTAGTTAAATCTTTAGTTCAAAGTGAAAAGTTAATAATAAAAAATATGTATCATAAAAATGAAGAAGAATTTCAAGTTATTATATAAGACTTGGGTTTACTTAAGAGGAGGGGTTTTGTGCAAAATATAAGGGAGTTATTTACACAAAAGTTAGATTGGGATACAATTCTAAATACATTAATAAACAAAACATTAGCAATTATTATCATAGTTGCTATAATGATGATCGCTATAAAGATATCAGTGAAGGCAATAAATAATTTTGTTGAGAGACAAAGTAAATTAAAAATATCTCTAGATGACAGAAAGGCTAGTACAATTGGAGAGATACTAAAAAGTGTAGTTAGATATACAGTATATTTCTTTGGAATAACATCTATGCTTACTGTTTTATTTGGACCTATAAACATTGCGTTTGCCAGCATAGGAGGAGTTGCCATAGGTTTTGGAGCTCAAAACCTTGTTAAGGATGTAATAAATGGATTTTTTATTATATTTGAAGACCAATTTGCTGTTGGAGACTATGTTAACATAGGGGATAAAGGTGGGATAGTAGAAAGTATAGGATTAAGACTTACAAAGCTTAAGGATTTCAGTGGAGATTGTCATGTTATACCAAATGGAAATATAACTGTTATAACAAATCATTCAAGGAACGATATGAGAGTTTTAGTAGAGGTAGATGTAGCCTATGAAGAGGATGTAGATAATGTTATAGAAACTTTAAATGGTGTGTGTGAAGACTTTGGTAAGAAAAATGAGAATATGGTAGAGGGTCCTAAGGTTATAGGGGTAACAAATTTGAAGGATTCAGGAGTTACAATTAGAGTTTGCGGTAAGGCTTTATCTATGACTCAATGGGAATGTGAAGTTAAGCTTAGAAAAGAAATAAAGAAAGCTTTAGATAGAGATGGGATAGAGATACCATATCCTAAGAGAATGATTTATAATACTTCTAATAATGATAAGTAGACAAATAAGGAGAGGGGTCATACTATGACTAAAGTGTTTTACTTAGGAGATATTGTTCAAATGAAAAAACAACATCCTTGTGGAAGCTATGAATGGGAAATAATAAGGCTTGGTGCAGATATAAAAATAAAGTGTGTAGGATGTAGTAGAATTGTTATGTTGCCTAGAAGTAAATTTGAAAAAGATGTGAAAAAAATAATAAAACAAAATATACCACAGGAATAATAAAAAATCAGTAGGGAAGCATTACTCTACTGATTTTTTATTATATAACAATACAATTTTTACTTAAAAGATACTATAACTTAAAAATTTATTTTATAAAAAATAAGATTAAGTAGTAATGAAAATTGTGATTGAATAAGGGGCAATATATTAAAAATACTATACAAATACTAATGATGTAAAAAATTGAAGAAAAAAACATTGCAAAAAAAATTACTTAATGATAAAATAGGTTGGTATAATCCCTGCTGTGTAAAACACAGCCTTAGGCCAAGGGGAGGAGGTGAATTAGATGAGAAAATATGAAACTATATTCATATTACACCCATCTTTAGACGAGGAGGCTGTAAAGGCTGCTCAAGATAAGTTCAAAGGTGTAATAGAAAATGGTGGAGGAGTAGTTGATAACGTAGATTTCTGGGGTAAGAGAAAGCTTGCTTACGAAATTTCTAAGATCAGCGAAGGATACTACACTCTAATAAACTTCACTGCTAATCCTGAATTACCAAAGGAGTTAGAGAGAGTTTACGGAATCACTGATGGTGTTGTAAGACATATAATCGTTAAGGAAGAAAAGTAAGGTGGTGTCATAATTGAATAAAGTCGTTCTTATTGGAAGACTAACAAAAGATCCAGAGCTAAAATATACTCCTGGAACTGGTATGGCTGTAACCACAATTACTTTGGCTGTTGACAGATACAACGCATCCACTAAGCAAAGAGAGGCTGACTTTATCCCTGTTGTTATATGGGGAAAGCAAGCTGAAGCTACTGCAAACTACATGACTAAAGGTGGTTTAATGGCTGCTAGTGGTAGAATCCAAACGAGATCATATGATGCCAAAGATGGTACAAAAAGATACGTTACTGAAATTGTTGCTCAAGAAGTTAGCTTCTTAGGAGGTAAAGCTTCTAGACAAGAGTCAACAGGTTTCGGTGGCGGCAGTGATTATGGTATGGCGGGAAATCCTTTCGCACAAGGTGCTGATAATGGAGCTCCAGAATCAAATCCTTTCGGAGGACAGTCATACGATGAGGATATAACTCCAGTTGATGATGGAGATATTCCGTTCTAAATCTAACACTTTTAAGGTAAGGAGGGAAAATAATGAGCAGAGATATGAAGAAAAACTCTAGAATGAAGAGAAAGAAAAAAGTTTGTGCATTCTGCGTAGATAAAGCTGAAAGCATAGATTATAAAGATGTAAGCAAACTTAGAAAGTATGTTACAGAAAGAGGTAAGATATTACCAAGAAGAATATCTGGAACATGTGCTAAGCACCAAAGACAGCTTACTGACTCAATAAAGAGAGCAAGAAACATAGCGTTATTACCATTCACAACTGAGTAATATAATGTTTATGATATAAAAAGCTACTGATTTTAATCAGTAGCTTTTTATATTTGAAAATAAAAGAGAGATTAACAAAATTATTTTAGGAGTATGATAATTTATTATATGTACATTAAAGTATTAAAACACTTAAATTATATAGTATAGAATAAGTTAGCCTATAAAGATTATTAATCTATATCTTTATATAAGGTTATAAATACATAAGGATTTTCTTAGAAGTTTAAAATGCAGATATTTTCATATAAAATATTATAGATAATTATTAAAGATAGTTACTTATAATTTATAAATATATTACGACATAATATCCATTAATAAAAACGCTTCCTGTTTTTTATTAATGAAATTTGTCTAGAATTTTTTCTGTATTTCCATAAAACTACATTAAACATCAAGTAATACAAAAGTTTTAGTGTAATACTATGTAATACATAAGAAAAATGTCTTTTACTACGATAAAAATACCTATTACTACAAAATCCCCCTAAGTATTATCATAACAATAATGAATAACATATAAGTTGGGTAAATTATAATATATCTTTCCTTAATATATGGGCTTATGGGTAAATAAACTTTAGTTGCATAAATATTGAAAAAAAACTACAATAAATATATAACTATGGTAATGGGGGGATACAAGGTGAAAAAGGATAGTTTCAATATAATGTCTGATATAAAGATAATAGAGGAATTAAAGGCTCAACTACTTTGTATTATAGGGGAATTTTTTAGATTACTTACTAAAGGAAGCAATGTAGCACAAGAAGCTATACTAGAATGTATTTCCGGGGCAATAATAATATTATATATCCTAGCAGAGAGATTAGGATATTCATTTACTGCTGTTGACGATAATATGAAGAAAAAGCTTAAGGTAGGAATAATCGAAGAGGATTTAGTAGAAAAAGACGGAAAAAATTTAAGCAGACTATATACTCATTTAAAAGAAAGAAACTAAGAGAAAGATTTGGAGGAAAATATGTATAACAAAAAACATAACACTCAATCTATAGTAGAAGTTGGAATAATGAGTGCACTTATAATAGTTATGTTTATGATAGTTAATTATGTTCCTGTTATTGGGGGGCTATTTTTATTTGCACTCCCATTACCTATAACGGTTCTTTTTATAAAACATAGCTATAAGGTTTCACTAGCTGCCATAGTAGTTAGTTTAATACTTACATCGGTTATAAACAATCCTATTTATGCATTAGGAAGTGCAATATTATATGGAAGTACAGGACTTACCATAGGATATTGTATAAAAAATAAAAAATCATCTACATTTACTATTGGAGTTCAAACGTTAGTTTCTTTAGTTGGTAGTATAGTAAACTATTGCTTAACTATATACTTAATTCTTGGAACAAGTTTATATAAGATTATTGAAACCCAATTAGAAGCATTTAAAGAGTCATTGAATTTAGTTAAGGGAATTTATGAATCAACCGGAGTTCCAGTTGAAGGAAATCCTCTATTTGATGTGATGAATAAACTAAGTCCCAATTTAATTTTAACACTTATACCAGGGTTTATTTTATTATTAGCATTAGTAAGTGCATACCTTAATTATGTTGTTACAAAAAGCGTATTAAAAAAATTAAGAATAGAGGTAGATGAGATTAAACATTTTACTACCTGGTATTTAGATAATAGACTAGGAGCATTATTTATTTTAGTTGTGATTTCAGGAATGATTATGGCAAGTTATGATATGACAATAGGTCATTACATATTTAATTCTTCCATTATATTGTTTCAGTTTATAATGATTATAATAGGCATGGCAGTAGTAACTTATTATTTAAGAAAAAAATTCAATTTAAATAAAGGGATAGTTATAGCTATATTAGTGTTTGCATTTATAAACCCTTCTCTTAGCCAAATTATATTTTTAATTGGTATTGGGGATCTAATATTTGATTTTAGAAAGTTAGATGAAAATAGTTTATCAAATGCTTTAGAGAAGCTTGTAAAAAAGAAATTGAAAAAGTAGGAAGGTGACTTCAATATGGATAGATTTAAAGATTTTATACCTAATACAAAAATCTATATGATTTTTATAGCTGTATTAATATCATCTCTATTTATTGTTGGTCATATGGTTTTAGGTTTTCTTTTCTTTTTTATATTTACATTATTAATAATATATAATGTAAAGACAATAAGAAAAAAACATAGTGAGCTTAAAGAGTTTATAGAAGAGTTTTCTAATAACTTAGATAGTGCTACTAGAAATACATTAGTTAATCTTCCATTTCCAATGATGATAGTTACAGATGATGGAGATATTACATGGTATAACAATAAACTAACTTCTATAATAAAGAGAGAAGAACTTTTAGGAAAAAATATTAACAGTATAGTTAATGAGTTTGACTCTAAGGATATAAAAGAAGGAATAGTAAGTTGTTATAGATATATAAAAATAGATGAAAAATACTTTGATATCTATACTAATGTTGTTAAAACAAATGATGAAACCTATAATGAAAAGTGTATAATAATACTTTATTTTTATGATGTTACTAAAATAAAACAGTATAAAGGTGAAGTTGAAAGTATAATGCTTATAGAGGTTGATAACCTAGATGAGGTTATAAAAAGTACGGAAGAGGATTATAGACCACTTTTAGCAGCAGAAATAGAGAGAAATATAAATAGCTATGCTCAAGGCATTAATGCTATGATAAGAAAATATTCTTCAAATAAATATGTACTAAGTATACAAGAGAAATATATACAAGAAGAGATAAAGAAAAAGTTTGAAATTCTTGATATAATAAGAGAGATAAGCCTTGGAAATAAGCTGGCTGTAACCCTTAGTATAGGGGTTGGAAAATCTGGAGATAATCCTCTAATAAATAGTAACTTTGCAAATAGTGCAAAAGAATTAGCTCTAGGAAGAGGGGGAGACCAGGCTGTAGTTAAGTCAGGAGAAAAGATGGATTTCTTTGGTGGAAAGACTAAGGAAGTTGAAAAAAGAACAAAGGTAAGAGCAAGAGTTGTAGCTCATGCCTTAAATGACTTAATAAAAGAAAGTTCTAAAGTGTATATAATGGGACATAAAAATCCAGACATGGATTGTTTTGGAGCATCAGTTGGTCTTAGTAGTGCTGTTAAAAAGTTAAATAAGGAATGTCATATTGTATTAAAGGAATCAGGAAACGGTATAAGATATATAGTTGATAAAATAAAAGAAGATTCTAAGTATGATGGTTTATTAATTACTCCAGAACAATGCAAGGAAATGCTTGATGACAATAGCTTATTAATATTAGCTGATGTTCACAGTATGGGATATGTCCAAGATTCAGATATAGTAAAATCAGTAAAGAATATAGTTATAATAGACCACCATAGAAGAACAGTAGATTTTATAGAAGGAGCAATCCTTACTTATATAGAAATTTATGCATCATCTACATCAGAACTAGTTACAGAGATGATTCAATACATGTTAGAGAAACCTAAACTAAGTCAATTAGAAGCAGAAGCTCTTTTAGCTGGAATATGTGTTGATACTAAAAACTTTTATTTAAAAACAGGTGTAAGAACATTTGAAGCGGCATCATTTTTAAGAAAACTAGGAGCCGACACCGTTGATGTTAAAAAAATGTTTGGAAATGATTTATCAACATATATAGAGAGATCAGAAATAATTAAAAATGCAAAGGTGGAAAATAATATTGCAATTGCTATTGCTCCACCTAATATAGAAGATACTGTAGTAGCTGCTAAGGCAGCGGATGAACTACTAAATATTACAGGTATTCAAGCCTCCTTTGTTCTTGTTACAATAGATAAGGATATAAATATAAGTGGACGTTCTCTAGGAGATATAAATGTTCAACTTGTATTAGAAACCCTTGGAGGTGGAGGTCATATGACCATAGCAGGAGCAAAGGTTAGTAATTCAACACCAGAAGAAGTGGTGAAGAAATTAAAAGATGCTATAAACAAATATTCAAGGGAAGGTGAAGTAAAATGAAGGTAATTTTATTAGGAGATATAAAGAGTGTAGGAAAGAAGGGGGATATTGTTAATGTTTCTGATGGATATGCAAGAAACTTTTTATTCCCAAGAAAGTTAGCTCAAGAAGCTAATGATGGAAATGTGCACATATTAAATGTAAAGAAAGAAAATGATAGAAGAAAGAAATTGGCAGAAATAGAAGAAGCTCAAGCTTTAGCAGATAAGTTAAAAGGAAAAGAAATAAATATTAAAGCTAAGGCAGGAGAAAATGGAAGACTATTTGGAGCAATAACAAGTAAGGATGTAGCTGAGCTTATAAAGAAGCAGTACAGTGTTTCAGTTGATAAGAAAAAGGTTGTTATGGATACTATAAAGCAACCAGGAATATTTGAAATAGAAGTCAAGGTTTATCCAGAAATATCTACTAAGATGAAGGTTGTTATTGTTTCCGAATAATAAGGAGGATTTAAATTTTGAAATCACAAGTTGACAATACAATAGAGGAGCTAAGTGTTGAAGAGTTATTAGAGAAGGGAACAACTTTAGAATCTCAAGTTAATATAATATATGAAGTAGCTAATAATGTACTAGATGAGGGAGCTATAAGAGCAAGAACCATAAAGTATAAACTACAAAAGCATGTTAAAAGTGATGATATATATAAAAGAATATATGCTATAAATAAGATTTTAAGTGATGGTAAGGGAGTAGACGTGGAAGCTACTCCTGAAAACATCAATGAATTAATAGAAGAAGCTAATAGATTATTATCTGAAAATATAGCTAGAAGATATATTCAAAATAAAATAGAACAACAGGTAGAACAGGCTTTAATGGAGAAGCAAGAAAAATATGTTGATGAGATGAGACTTGGCATAATAAGAAAGCAAAAGGGACCAGAAAATGCTAAGACTCTTAAAAAGTATGCTACCTTTGAGAAGCTTGATACTAAGAAACTTACAAAGAGTTTACAAGGGCTCTTAAGACCAGAGAGCTTTAAGGAGATTGTTGGACAAGAAAGAGCTATAAAATCTTTATTATCAAAACTAGCATCTCCATATCCACAACATATAATCCTTTATGGACCACCAGGGGTAGGTAAGACTACTGCAGCAAGACTTGCTTTAGAAGAAGCTAAAAAAATTAAGTTTACTCCTTTTGATGGAGAGGCAAAATTTATAGAAGTTGATGGGACAACCTTAAGATGGGACCCAAGGGAAATAACAAATCCTCTTTTAGGATCAGTACATGATCCTATATATCAAGGTAGTAAAAGAGATTTAGCTGAGATAGGTGTTCCAGAACCAAAGCCAGGTTTAGTTACTGATGCTCATGGTGGAGTATTATTTATAGATGAAATAGGAGAATTAGATTCTATACTACAAAATAAGTTACTAAAAGTATTAGAAGATAAAAGAGTTGAGTTTTCATCTTCATACTATGATCCAGATGATGAAAATACACCAAAATATATAAAATACTTATTTGAAAATGGTGCTCCTGCAGATTTTGTTTTAATAGGGGCTACTACAAAGGATCCTTCTGAAATAAATCCAGCATTAAGATCAAGATGCGTAGAAGTTTATTTTGAACCTTTATCATCTACTGATATAGAAAATATTGTAGAAAATGCTAGTGATAAGCTTAAGGTTACACTAGAGGATGGGGTGGCCAAGCTTATAAGTAGATATACAATAGAAGGAAGAAAAGCAATTAACATATTATCAGATGCTTATGGATATGCTCTTTATACATCTAAGGATGGAGATATAGATAACTTAATTATAAAAAAACATCATATAGAAGAAGTTTTATCTATAGGAAGATTTTCTCCTTATGAGATATTAGATACAACAGACAAAAAGGAAGTTGGACATATATATGGCTTAGGGGTTAGTGGCTTTGTTGGATCAACCTTAGAAATAGAGGCTATAGCTTTTGAAGCAAAGGAAAAAGGTACAGGTAAAGTTAGGTTTAATGATACTGCTGGTTCTATGGCTAAGGACTCAGTGTTTAATGCAGCGTCAGTTATAAGAAGAATAACTGATAAAGATATTAGAGACTATGATATACATGTAAATGTAGTTGGTGGAGGAAGAATTGATGGTCCATCAGCAGGGGCTGCTATAACTGTATGTATAATAAGTGCCTTATTAAATAAACCATTAAGACAAGATGTTGCAGTAACCGGTGAAATATCCTTAAGAGGTATGATAAAGCCAGTTGGTGGTATATTTGAAAAGGTATATGGTGCTAGAAGAAAGGGAATAAATCTTGTTATTGTTCCAAAGGATAATGAAAAAGAAGTTCCATTAGGACTTAAAGATATAGAAGTTAAATCAATAAGTACTATAGATGAACTTATTAATTTAATATTTTAGAACAAATAAGGCTGACCTAAAATATAGGCTTTTAGGTCAGCCTTATTATTTTGAATAAATAAGTAGAGGGCGAGTATTAAAAAATATATATTAATAATTACAAATTTAAAGTCTATAGTTTATAATAGATATATTGTGCAATAATTAAGAAGAAAGGGGAGGAAATATGGATACATCTGTTATGAGAAGTCTTCCGCATAATTTAGAAGCTGAACAATCAGTTCTTGGATCTATGCTCATAGATAAAAACTCTATTGCTCAGGCAGCAGAGAGTCTAAAATCAGAAGATTTTTATAGAGAAGCTCATAAGATAATCTTTAGTGTTATAATGGAGTTATTTCAAAAGGATGAACCTGTAGATATGATAACTCTAATAGAACATCTAAGGGCGACAGAGAAACTAGATAGTGCTGGTGGAATAAGCTATATCACAGAAATTAGTAATTCTGTTCCCTCCACTGCAAATTTAAAAGCATATATAAAGATTGTAGCGGAAAAATCTATGCTTAGAAGACTTATAAAGGCTTCTAATGAAATAATAGATAAGAGTTATAATGGTCAGGCTGAAGTTGAGGGAGTAGTAGATTTCGCTCAGAAGCAGGTTTTTGATATTTCTGAAAAGAGATCTTCTAATGATTTTGAACCTATAAGCGTAGTTCTTGAAAGAGGATTTCTTGAAATAGAAAGGCTTTATAATAATAAAGGTGATGTAACTGGAGTACCTTCAGGTTTTAATGACTTAGATGATATGACTTCAGGATTTCAAAGTGGAGAGATGATACTTGTAGCTGCAAGACCATCAATGGGAAAAACAACTTTTGCCTTAAACCTTTGCCAGCATGCTGCATTAAGGTCAGGTAAGAGTATAGTTGTATTTTCTCTGGAAATGTCTAAGGAACAGTTAGCATATAAGCTACTTTGTGCAGAAGCTAATGTTGACATGTTAAAACTTAGAACAGGTAATTTAGATGAGCAAGACTGGGAAAATATAGCTAGAGCATCAGGACCACTTGCAGCATCTAAAATATACATAGATGATACTGCTGGAGTATCTATAATGGAAATGAGATCTAAGTGTAGAAGACTTAAGATAGAATACGGAATAGATATGATAATGATAGACTACCTTCAGCTTATGAGTGGTAGTGGAGAGGAAAGTAGACAACAAGAAGTATCAGAAATATCAAGAGGTATCAAGGCTCTTGCTAAGGAAATGGGATGTCCAGTAATAGCACTGTCACAGCTTTCTCGTGCTCCTGAGCAAAGAGCTGACCATAGACCAATGCTTTCTGACCTTAGAGAATCAGGCTCTATAGAACAGGATGCTGACCTTGTTATGTTCTTATATAGAGATGAGTATTATAATAAGGAAACAGAAGATAAAAACATAGGTGAATGTATAATAGCTAAGCAAAGAAACGGTCCAGTTGGAACAGTTAAGCTAGCTTGGCTTGGACAGTACAGTAAGTTCGGAAATCTTGATACAATACATCAATAATAAAATCATATTTTTATACAAAGACTTTTTTACTAATTTATTTTAGTAGAAAAGTCTTTATTTTTATGTAATTTAAGTATAGATTTTAAACAATTGAGGATAGTTTTTAGTATATGTAAGGTAAGAATAAAATATATTATAGGATTTTTAAGAATATAAATTAATTATTATAAATAGTAATATAGAAAATCTTATTGCAATAAATAAATTTGTATAATTAAAATGCTTTATTAATTAGAATATTTATTTTATATAGGGCATAAGTTTATGGATAGAAATATTTCTGGGAAATACTTTTTATATAATATTAAAGGTAACTATCCTATAAGATGCAGTTGGAGTATAATCTTATTTATAATAATAATTCATATAAGGGGGATGCTTTATGGATAATAATTTAGGGTTAGTAATTAATAAAAAAGTAAAAAGAACTATGGAGGCTCTTGAAAAGAACAATATGGAAGCTTATCTTGTAAGTAATAAGGAAGAGCTTTTAGATAAGATTAAGGACATATGCAAAGAGGGGGAAGTAGTTTCAGTAGGAGGATCTATGACTCTATTTGAAACAGGAGTTATTGATTTTTTAAGAAGTGGAAGATATGAATTTCTTGATAGATATAAAGAAGGATTATCTCCTAAGGATATAAAAGATGTATTTAGAAAAAGTTTTAGTGCAGATAGCTATTTTACAAGTTCTAATGCTATAACTGAAAATGGATGGCTTTATAATGTAGATGGTAATGGTAACAGAGTAGCAGCTATGTTATATGGTCCTGATAAAGTTATAGTAGTTGCAGGAGTAAATAAAATTGTTAAAAATCTAGAATCAGCAATAGAAAGAAACAAAGAGGTAAGTGGACCTGCTAACTGTGTAAGGTTAAATAAAAGTACTCCTTGCACAAAGATAGGGTACTGTGCAGATTGTAATAGTAATGAAAGAATATGTAATGAATATACATTAATAAAAAGACAAGGATTAAAGGGAAGAATAAAAGTTATATTACTAGAAGAAAACTTTGGATATTAGCCAAAGAAGAGCATTAATTTAAAATAATTAGTAAAATGAAATCCAATTTGATAAACAGCTGAATTTAAAGGGCTTAACAGTATTTGTTAGGTCCTTTAGTAATGTATAATATATAGGGGGCAATATATAATATATAAGGGGGATATTTATGAAAAACCAAATTAAGGCTTATATTAAAATAACTTTTGGGGTATTTTTAGTAGCTATAGCAACTTATTTTTTTATTATGGCAAATAATGTAGCTGGTGGGGGAATAAATGGACTAGGTCTTGTTATAAATCACTATATACCAGGAATACCAGTAGGCGCATTAATGACTATTATGAATATTATTTTATTTATAGTAGCCTTTATACTTATAGGACCGCATTTTGGAGCTAGGACAGTTTATGCTAGCTTTCTATTATCAGGAATCATATGGGGATTAGAAAAATTATATCCTATAAGTAAACCTTTAACTAATGATATATTATTAGAATTAATGTTTGCAATAATGCTTTTAGCCTTAGGTCTTGCAACTATATTTAATGAAAATGCTTCTACGGGTGGAACAGATATAATAGCTAAAATATTAAACAAATACCTTAACATAAACTTAGGAAAAGGGGTATTATTATCAGATTTAGTTGTTACAGTACTTGCAGCTATAACCTTTGGATTTACAGGTGGGTTATATGCTTTATTTGTGGTTATACTAAATGGAGTAGTAATAGATAGATTTATTGAAGGATTCAATATATGTAAGGAAGTAAGAATTATAAGTAATAACTTAGAAGACATAAGAAAGTTTATATTAAATGAATTAGGACGGGGAGCTACTATATACTATGCAAAAGGGGCATTCAGTGATGGGGAAGTAAAGGTTCTTTGGACAATAGTAGATAGTAAGGAGTTTATAAGAATAAAAAATTATGTAAAAGAAATAGATAAGTATGCATTTTTAAGCGTTACTGATGTATGTGAAACTTTAGGAGATGGATTTAAGGCTTTTGAATAAAGCTCTCAAAAAATAATTTTTTTCAATAGCAATATTAAATAAAGTATTAGAAGTCTCTAATACTTTATTTGTTTTAGGATAAAAAAATTTGGATAAAGAAAAAATAATAGTGAATATTGTTGACTTTTGGAATATTTGAACAATAAAATATAATTGATATAAAAATATTTAAAAGGGGTGATAAAATGTCTAAGAATTTTAAGGATTATTTATTCATAGTTATAGGGGTGCTTTGTGTTGCATCTGGGTTATATTTTTTTATGATGCCTAATAACATAGCTGGGGGAGGAATAAACGGAATAGCTATGGTTTTAAATCATTATATACCTATGATACCAGTTGGGGGAGCAATGTTTATAATTGATGGAATATTATTTATTGTTGCTTTTGTAATTATAGGACCAGGCTTTGGTGCTAAAACTATTTTTTCAAGCTTGCTATTATCTAGTACCATATTTATATTAGAAAAAGTAGTGCCATTAAGTGGGAGCATAACTGGTGATATATTTCTTGAAATGTTATTTGGGATAATGTTAACCGCAATAGGTATGGCTATTATATTTAACGCCAATGCATCTACTGGAGGAACTGATATTATAGCTAAAATTTTAAATAAATACTTTCATATTAACATGGGAAAAGGGGTTCTATTTACTGACCTAGTAGTTGTTATATTAGCTATAGGAGCTTTTGGATTAAAGTCAGGATTATATGCATTATTTGCAGTAGTGTTAAATGGTATGGTTATAGATAGAGCTATAGATGGACTTAATGCAGTTAAAGAAATAAGGATAATTAGCAATAAAATACCGGAAATAGAGAAGTTTATATTAGAAGAGCTTGAAAGAGGGGCAACCATATATCATGCCACAGGTTCTTATAGTAAGTCTCAAGTTGATGTGTTAAGTGTAATAGTTGATAGGAAAGAATTTATTAGAATAAAAAATTATATAAAAGAAGTAGACCCAAAGGCTTTTGTTAGTGTAACTGATGTATATGAAGCCTTAGGAGATGGGTTTAAGAAAATAATATAAACTAAAGGATACTGCTAAGGTAAGCAGTATCCTTTAAGTTTGTTTAGCCTTATTATATAAGACTTAAGAATGAAATTTTATTTATTTTAAGAAATTTATAATGGCATAGTTAATTAAAATGATGGAAGTATGCTTCCTTTATACTTTTCCTTAATAAATTGCTTAACTTTATCAGAAGTTAAAGCTTCTGATAAGGCCTTTATTGCATCAGAATCCTTATTATCCTTTCTAACAGCAAGGATGTTTGCATAAGGTGAATCTTTATCTTCTACTAAAAGTCCATCCTTTGTAGGAGTTAAGCCAACTTCTAAAGCAAAGTTAGTATTTATGACAGCAGCATCAACATCATCTAATGATCTAGGGATTTGTGCTCCTTCAAGCTCAGATATTTTTAAGTTCTTTGGATTTTCTACTATATCACGGGCAGTAACTAAATCCCCATCTTTTACCTTAATTAAGCCAGCTTTTTCAAGTATTCTTAATGCTCTAGTCTCATTAGTTGGATCATTAGGAACAGCTATTTTAGCTCCATCCTTAAGGTCTTTAATATCCTTTATTTTTTTTGAATATAATGCTATAGGCTCAAGATGAACCTTAACAGTGTAGTCTAATTTAAAACCTCTTTCTTTAACCTCTTTTTCTAAGTAAGGTACATGTTGAAAGAAGTTTGCATCTAAATCTTTGTTATCTAAAGCGGTATTTGGAGTCTTATAGTCTGTAAATTTCTCAATTTTAAGCTCGTAACCTTTTTTAGATAAATCATCCTTTATAGTTTCTAATATTTCTGAATGAGGAGCCGGGCTAGCCCCTACAGTTATAACCTTACTGTCTTTCTTTGAATCTTTAGCACCATCTGTATTTTTTGCTCCACAAGCTGCTAGGGATAAAGCGATAGTAGCTGATAAAACTAATGTTAAAACTTTTTTCATGAATAAAACCTCCTACAATTTAACTTATTTGAATCTATAATTTTTTACTTTGTTAATGCTTTATAAATTAAAGTTCCAATAGATTGGAAAACTTGTACTACAATTATTAATACAATTACAGTATAGATAAGCACTTCTGTATCATACCTATAATATCCGTATTGAAGAGCTAAGTCTCCAAGACCTTTACCACCAACAGCTCCAGCCATAGCAGAGTAACCAACAATACTTATAACAGTTAAGGTTATGCCAAGAACTATGGAAGGTAGAGCTTCTTTAAGCATAACCCTAAGAATTATTTGAAAGGTACTACAGCCAAAGGACTTTGCGGCCTCAATTACTCCAGGATCAACTTCAAGCAATGAGTTTTCAATGACTCTAGCAGTAAAAGGTGCTGCACCAATGCTTAGGGGTACAATAGCAGCTATAGGTCCTATGGTGGTACCTACTACAAACCTTGTAAAAGGTATTATAGCCACCAGTAATATTATAAATGGGAAAGATCTTAAAATATTAATTATAAAATCTAGTACACCATATACAAACTTATTTGGTTTTAATCCATTAGGAGAAGTTATAACTAATATTATTGCTGGTATAAGACCAAGTATAATAGAGTACAATGTAGCTTGTAGAACCATATTAAGAGTGTTTAATAACTCTGGATATATAAGTTCATTAAAAGAATTAAGAAAATTACTAATCATTATATAACTACCTCCCAATCTATATTTTTATTGTTTAAATAGGTTTCTATTGATTCTTTATGAATATCATCAAAGTTAATTATTAGAGTACCTAAAATTTCATCTCTGAATTTTTCAAGTTTACCTCCTATAATAGAGAAATCTACATCTAGCTCTCTAGCCATAGAAGTTATTATTGAAGATTTACTTATAGAGCTTGGGAAAAATATTTTAATATTTACCCCATCTAAGGTTACATCTGAATCATCTCCAAGGAATTCCTTAAGGTCCTTATTTGGCTTTAAGAAAAGGTCTTGGGAATCTCCACTATATAAAACTTCCCCATGTTCTATTAGGGCAACTTTATTACAAACCTCTTTTATAACCTCCATTTGGTGAGTTACTATTACTATTGTTATTCCTAAATCTTTATTTATATCTTTTAATAGATGTAAGATATCCTTAGTAGTTTTAGGATCTAATGCTGAGGTTGCCTCATCACATAATAATATCTTAGGTTCAAGGGCAAGGGCTCTTGCAATAGCTACTCTTTGTTTCTGGCCTCCGCTTAAGCTCTTAGGTTTAACCTTAGCTTTATCTTGAAGTCCAACAATATTTAGAAGATCTTTAACTTTTTTATCTATATAACTTTTATCATAGCCCCAGACCTTAAGCGGTAGAGCAATGTTGTTATATACGGTATCTCTTGAAACTAGGTTAAAGTTTTGAAATATCATTCCAAGATCTTTTCTAAGAGATCTAATATCTTTATTGCTTAGTGTGGTTATTTCTCTATCCTCAATAAAGACTCTCCCTTTATCAAAAGATTCAAGACCATTTATACATCTTAAAAGAGTAGACTTACCAGCACCACTATGACCTATTATTCCGAATATATCTTTGTTTTCTATGGATATACTTATATCTTTTAAAACTTCTGTTTCTTTATAACTTTTATATAAACCTTGAATTTTAATCATTAAACCATCTCCTCTAAGTCTTTTAAAAGGTAAATAAAAAATCACCAGAGAATAAACTCTGGTGATGTACCATGCCTACTCTCTTATCTTCCAGGATAAACCTGCAGGATTTAGCACCGATGTATTTTAAATATACCGGTTGCCGGGTTTCATAGGGCCAGTCCCTCCACCACTCGTGATAAGATAATCCATTTATTGAATTTTAAGTAAATTATATTTCAATCTCAAATGAAAGTCAATACTATATGAGAAAATAAATTACAATATTTTAAAATCAAATTAATTGATGATATTTCTATATAAAATAAAAACACCAGAGAATAAACTCTGGTGATAATTCCAAGATTATTCTCTCATCTTTCAGGATAAACCTGCAGGATTTAGCACCGATGTATTTTAAATATACCGGTTGCTGGGTTTCATAGGGCCAGTCCCTCCACCGCTCATGATAAGAATCAATATTTAATTTAAATAGATTATAGGGCATTAAAACATAAAAGTCAATAAGGAAAATAAAAAATATATAAATAAAAAAATATAATCTAAAATAGAGTTAAGAGTAAAAAACAAATTATCATTATTTAATCTAAGGAAACATAAGCATTGTAAAAAATTAATTTGGAGCAAATCTTATATAAAATATGGAGATTATTTAAAATAGGAAGAGTTTTTAATAAAAAATCCACTAAAATGGGAGAATTTAAACTTGATTAAAACCGAGTAAAATAGTAAGATATAAATAGTAAAGTAGAGTAATTTAATCGGATATATATTGTATTAAGGAGTGAAGATTATGTCACAAGGACTTTTAAATATAGAGAATTTACATACAAAAGTTGAAGATAAAGAAATCCTTAAAGGATTAGACTTAAAAATAAATAAGGGTGAAATACACGTAATAATGGGACCAAATGGTGCTGGAAAATCAACATTAGCCAATACACTTATGAGTCATCCTAAGTATTCAATAACAGAAGGAACAATTGAATTTGAAGGTGAAGTTATAAATGAATTACAAGCTGATGAAAGAGCTAAAAAAGGTATATTTTTATCCTTCCAATATCCAGAAGAAATACCTGGAGTTACTGTTGATAACTTCATAAGAAGTGCAAAGGGAGCAGTTTCAGGAAAGCCAGCAGGAATGATGAGCTTTAAGAGATCATTAAAAGAAAAGATGGAAATGTTAAAAATGGATGAATCTTATGCTAAGAGATATTTAAATGTTGGATTCTCTGGTGGAGAAAAGAAGAAGAATGAGATATTACAAATGGCAATACTTGAGCCAAAACTTGCAATACTAGATGAAACTGATTCAGGGCTAGATGTTGATGCTATAAAGGTAGTTTCAGAGGGAGTTAAAGTTTTAGCAAATGAAGAAAGAGCTATTTTAATAATAACTCACCACAATAAAATATTAGATTATTTAAGACCAGATTATGTTCATGTTTTAGTTAACGGAAAGATAGTTAAAACAGGAGGCATGGAACTAGCTAAGGAAATAGAAGAGAAGGGATATGAAAACTTCAAAAAATAAGTTTTTCCTTATAAAGGTGGTGAATTAATATGGAACAAAGAAAAAAGACGCAATTAGATGATATCGAAAGAGGTATCTATGATATAAAAAATGAAGTTAGATATAGCTACAAAAGTAAAAATGGATTAACAGAAGAAATAATAAGAGATATATCTAAAGAAAAAAATGAACCAGAATGGATGACAAATTTTAGACTTGAATGTCTTCAAATATATAATGCAATAGATCTTCCAACATGGGGACCAGATATAACAGAATTAAATATTGATGATATAGCGACTTATGTAAAACCAGATACTGAGATGAAAGAAAGTTGGGAAGAAGTTCCGGAAGATATTAAAAAGACTTTTGATCTTTTAGGAATACCAGAAGCTGAAAAGGCATCTCTTGCAGGGGTTGGAGCACAGTATGACTCAGAAGTAGTTTATCACAGTATAAGAGAAGATTTAGTTAAGCAAGGTGTTATATACACTGATATGGAAACAGCAATAATAGAGTATGAAGATATTATAAAGGAATACTTTATGCAGTGTGTACCTCCAACAGATCATAAGTTTGCAGCATTACATGGTGCAGTGTGGTCAGGTGGATCCTTTGTTTATGTTCCAGAAGGAGTGGCTGTAGATATACCACTACAATCTTATTTTAGATTAAATGCTCCAGGAGCAGGACAATTTGAGCATACATTAATAATAGTTGAAAAGGGAGCACGACTTCACTTTATAGAAGGATGCTCAGCACCTAAGTATTCTGTTAATAACCTTCATGCAGGATGTGTTGAGTTATTTGTAAAAGAAGATGCTACATTAAGATATAGTACAATAGAAAACTGGTCTAAAAATATGTTTAACTTAAACACAAAGAGAGCAGTAGTTGAGAAGAATGGAACTATTGAATGGGTTTCAGGATCATTTGGATCTAAGGTTTCTATGCTTTACCCAATGAGTATATTAAAGGGCGAAGGAGCAAAATGTGAGTTCACTGGAGTTTCTTTTGCTGGTAACGGACAGAACTTAGATACAGGAGCACAGGTTATGCACTTAGCTCCACGTACATCATCAACAATAAATTCTAAATCTATATCTAAAGATGGAGGAACTGCTATTTACAGAGGTGTTGTAAATATATCAGAAAATGCTGTTCACTCTAAGTCAACAGTTTCCTGTGAATCTTTAATGTTAGATAATAAGTCTAAGTCAGACACAATACCAACTATAATAGTTGAGAATGATGAAGTAGACTTAGGACATGAAGCTAAGATAGGAAGAATAAGTGATGAGGCTATATTCTACTTAATGAGTAGAGGTATAAGTGAAGAAGAAGCAAAGGCTATGATAGTTAGAGGTTTCGTAGAGCCAATAGCTAAGGAGCTACCACTTGAATATGCAGTTGAAATGAATAACTTAATTAGTATAGAACTTGAAGGAACAATAGGATAGGAGGGGATAATATGGATATGAAGTTTACTAATATGAATACGGCCCCTGTTTTAACTTATAGATGGATGGGGGTTAATGATATATCTATATATGGATATTCCTGTCCTGAGATAAGAGATTTCAAAGGAACAACAGCTGAGGGAGTTTTCCAGGGAAATATAGAAATTTTAAGAGATAAAGTATTATCATGTAATGAGGATTATAAGATAGATGATAATTTAAAGTTTGGAGTATCTAAGGACTCAGTTAAGTTATCAGAGGAATATAGTAACTCATCTATGATAATAAAAACAAATAGAAATGAAAAAGATTATGAACCAATAAAGATTAAGCACATATTTAGTGATGATAACAAAACTTTAGTTGATCATAATATTATAGTAGCTGAAGAAAACAGCAAGGTAACTGTAATAATGGAGTACTTAAGTGATGGACAGGAAGAAGCCTTCCATAATGGACTTACTAAAATATTTGCTAAAAATGGGGCCGAAGTTACTGTTATAAAGGTTCAAATGATGAATAAACTAAGCTATAACTTTGATTCAAATGTAGCCTTTGTAGGTTATGGAGCTAAGGTAAATTATATAAATGTAGACCTTGGAGGAAAGTATAGTGTAACAAACTATGTTTCTAACTTAGAGGATACGGAAGCAAATGCAGATTTACGCTCAGTATACTTAGGCGATGGAGAAAGAGTTATAGATATAAACTATGTTATGAATCATATAGGCAGAAGAACTGAAAGTAACATAGAAACAAAGGGAGCTCTTAAAGATAAATGTAAGAAGATATTTAGAGGAACTATAGACTTTAAGAGAGGATCTGCAAGGTCTAAGGGAGTTGAAGAGGAATATGTAACTCTTTTAGATAAGGATGTTAAATCAGATGCAATACCACTTCTTTTATGTGAAGAGGATGATGTTGAAGGAGTTCATGCTGCTAGTGCAGGTAAAATAGATGAGAATAAATTATTCTACTTAATGAGTAGAGGTTTTGGAGAGAGAGAAGCTAAGAAACTTATAATTGAAGCATCATTTAGACCTATTATAGATTTAATAGATGATGAAGCTATAAGAGCTTCCATAGATGAAGAAATACAAAGGAGACTTGTAAATGCTTAATGTGAGTAAGATAAGAGAAGATTTTGATATTCTATCCCAAAAAGTAAATAATAAACCCTTAGCTTATTTAGATAATGCAGCTACTACTCATAAACCAAAGATAGTAACTGAAGCTATTAAAAGTTATTATGATAAGCATAATGCTAATCCTCATAGAGGAGCACATTATTTAAGTGTTATGGCAACAGAGGCTTATGAGGGAGCAAGAGAAAGGGTAAAAACTTTTATAAATGCAGATAAGGCTTTAGAAGTTATATTTACAAAGAATGCTACAGAATCATTAAATCTTCTTGCTTACTCTTATGGAATGAACTTCATAAATGAAGGGGATGAGATAGTTATATCTATACTAGAGCATCATAGTAACATCATTCCATGGCAAAATGTTGCAAGATCAAAGGGTGCTATTCTTAAATTCATGTATATTGATGAAGATGGAAGAATACCAGAGGAAGAAATAAAAAATAAAATAACAGAAAAGACAAAACTAGTATCAATAACCCATGTATCAAATGCTATTGGAACTGTAAATCCAGTAGAAGATATAGTAAAGTATGCTCATGAAAAAGGAGCTGTAGTTATTGTAGATGCTAGCCAAAGTGTACCTCATATGAAGGTGGACGTTAAAACTTTAGATGCTGACTTCTTAGTTTTTTCAGGACATAAAATGCTAGCCCCGATGGGAATAGGAGTCCTTTATGGGAAGGAAGAGCTTTTAGAAAAGATGCCACCATTCTTATATGGGGGAGATATGATAGAATATGTATGGGAGCAGAAGTCAACTTTTGCAGAGTTACCATATAAACTAGAGGCTGGTACTCAAAATGTTGAAGGAGCAGTTGGTCTTCATGCAGCTATAGATTACTTAGATAATCTAGGACTAGATAATGTAAAAGAAGCAGAAGAGGAATTAGCTTCTTATGCACTAGAGAAGATGAAGGAAATTCCATATGTTAAGATAGTAGGGCCTAAAGATATGAAGGATAGAGGAGCTGTTATATCCTTTGAAATAGAAGGAGTGCATCCTCATGATGTATCTACTATATTAGATAATTATGGTGTAGCTGTTAGAGCAGGGCATCATTGTGCTCAACCTTTAATGAAGTATTTAGGAATTAATTCAACCTCAAGAGTAAGTTTTTATTTTTATAACACAATTGAAGAGGTTGATCAATTTATAGAAGGATTAAAGAATGTAAGGAGGTGGCTTGGATATGAATCTTAATGATATATACACAGAGCTTATAATGGAGCACAATAAAAGTACTCATAATAAAAGACATTTAGAAAATCCTAACACCATAGAGCTTGGACACAATCCTAGCTGTGGAGATGAGATTTCCTTAGAAATGAAATTTAATGGAGATTTAATAGAAGATGCTTCATTTATAGGTAGTGGATGTGCTATATCACAAGCATCTACCTCTATAATGATTGATTTAATAAAGGGTAAGTCAAAGGAAGAAGCTTTAAATCTTGTAGAAACCTTTATAGGAATGATAAAAAGAGAGATAAAGAATGATGAAGATTTAGAAATCCTTGAAGATGCTATGGCATTTAAGAATATCTCTAATATGCCAGCAAGAGTTAAATGTGCAGTACTTGCATGGCATACCCTAAAGGAATCTATAAATAAGGTATAAAACCTAATATTAGTTTTTAGATATAGTTTAAGAAATTAGATAAGTATAAAGATAAGCTGGAAATATCATATTGAAAATAGTAAGTTATATTATTCATAAAAAGCTCTAAGGTTATTTAAGTTAACCCTAGGGCTTTCTTTATTATCATAGCTCATATGGTATATATTGGATGGGTGATGTATAATAATATTAATGTAAAAATGTAAATAGAATCTTTATTATGACCATTAAATTTTAGTAGAGGACTTAAAGGCTTAATATATATAATATTAGTAGGAGTATACCTTTAGGGAAGAGAATTGAATTAGAAATCTTGAAGGCTACTTCATCTACAAATTTTTTTATAAGATGTCATATAACTTATTATTTATTACTAGTAATAAATAATAGGTTATATAAATTTAAATGGGGAAGGGTGGGGTATATATGATTGATAGATTTACACTAAAAATTATTATGATTATATTTATGCTTATGGATCACATAGCTCAGTTTATACCAGGAGCACCAATATGGTTTCACTATATAGGAAGAGTAGTTGCACCTATATTCTTCTATCTATTGGTAGAAGGATTTGTATACACAAGGAGTAAAAAGGAATATTTTAAGAGGTTATTATATGCTGGATTGATAATGTTAGTTGGAAACTATATATTAACTCAATTTTTCTATAGTGGACAGAGCATAATAAATAATATATTTTTATCCATGGCATGCTCCGTAGGATTTTTAACTTATTATGAAAAGTTTAAGGAAAATAGAACCTTGGAGAATAGGCTTAAATGCATCTTATTTATTGGACTTTCTATGTTCACAGAAGCTTCTTTTATGGGAATACTTCTTAGCTTAATATTTTATAGTTATAGAAAGGATAAGAAGGCTTTATATATTGCCTATTCCTGTGTATGCATTTCCATGTTATTAGTATCATATTTAGTAACTAGAAATTTTCAATCTATAATGGATAATTATCAATGGATGATGATAGGCTCATTATTATTTATATGGCTTTATAATGGAAAAAAGGGAAGGGATTTAAGGTGGCTATTTTATGTGTTCTATCCAGCTCATGTATGGATATTATTTATAATAAGATGGTATATTTTAAAATAGATTAGTTTCTTCAAAAAACAAAAATCACTATGTTATATAGAGCCATAATGGTTTATATAACATAGTGATTTTTTTATAATATAAGGTAAGTTAGAAGGACTTTAAATTATTATATACTTATTTAAGATTTTTTCTAATAAAAGAAGGTAGCATTTTAGGAATTTTTGGAGAAAGATAATTTAAATCATTTTTAGTTATTCCTCTTAATAAAACTAAGCTATATCCATATACAGATATTCCTAAAATAATAGCTATAACTAAGAAAATCAAGTTAGAAAGTAAGCTCTCAGTTATAAAATTATTTAAAAATATTTTATTTAATAGAAGTAAGGCATATATAGTAACTGACATAAATAGAGAGGATATTATTGGTTTTAAGCTATATTTAAATAGAGAAATTTTAACATGTAAAACTTTATTTAAATATAATAGATTTAAAATCATAGGAATAAGATAACATAATATATTTCCTATGATGGCACCCTTTATATTTATGGTTGGTATGCTAACTAATATATAATTACAAATAATTCTAGTTAATATACTAATCATAGAAGATATAAACACAAATTTAAATTTATTTAAGCATTGAAGTATAATAGTTTGAATTTGAACTACCGACATAAATACTACAACTATAGCACCTAGTTTTAGGAGATCCCATCCTTGAGTTCTTCCAATAAAAACTACTTTATAAATAGGTTCACTAAGTATAAATAGTCCAACAGCAGATGGTATAGATATAATAAAGCATACCCTAAAGGTAAAACTCATCTTTGATTTGATTGACTTATTATCCTTTATTGCTATTGATCTAGAGAGGGATGGTACTACTACAGAACATAGGGAAGCTATAATTATAAGAGGAACACCAATTAGTGTTTTATATTTTCCAAGTAGAGCGAAAAGAGTATCTGAATCAAGGTCAAGTGAACCTAGTATATTTTTAACAATGGACATATCGATTATATCGCCCCAATATTGTATAGAAAGAATGAATGTTAAAGGTAGACTAAATTGTAATAGATTTTTTAATATGTATTTATTACTTAATGCTTCAGTCTTAACATTTACCTTAGGACCTTCTATGCGGTTAAATCTATGTTTTCTGTATATAAATATTACATAAATGGTAGCTACTAAGGTACTTAAGGTTGTACCTAGAGATCCACCAGCAGCGCCAGCTTTCACACCATATTTATATAATATATAGGTTAATACCACACTAAAAACCACATTTATAATTTGTTCGAATATCTGAGAAACAGCTATAGGGGTTACTAAATTTCTCCCTTGAAAATATCCTCTATATGAAACAAGTACTGATGTAATGACAAGGGATGGCATTATGGCTATTAAAGCTGGAATTGAGTCTTCAGCAGCTGTAATTTTTGATATAGGAACTATAAAAACTAATACCAGTACACAAATAATAGTAGATGAAAGTAAGAGCAAAGCTCTAGCCATTTTAAATGTTTTTAAAGCTGCCCTGTTATTTTCTAAAGCTATAAATTGTGATACTTGTCTACTTATTGCTGTTTGAATTCCTGAATTTGTAGATACATATATAGCAGTATATATAGTAGTTGCAGAAAAATACATACCATAACCATTCTCATGGATAATAAGATTAATTAAAGGTACAGAGAGTAGAGATAGTATTTTGCACATTATTCCTGAGATAGATAGTATAGCAAATCCTTTTGATGCTGATTGCGATTTCATAAGAATATCCCCCTAAACAAAGTAATTTGCTCTTAAATAAAAAAATACCATAAATGGTAAATTAATAACTAGATTATACCATGGATTTCTATTTATAGAAGTAAACTAATTATAAATTAAGAAGAGTATTGGGTAGTTAAATGAATTTAGGTAACTGCATCATATATTAAGGAAAAGTATTACAATGTGTTCTTCATTGAATAAAAATTAATATATATGAGAAATATAAATTGAAGGCTAATAGATGTGAATAGATAAATACAATTAAGAGATTTAGTCATAGTTAAATATTAAATAGAAGGAGATGGGTATTATGTCAAAGAACAAATTTTCTCAAAATGCAAAAAATCAAAGCATGATAGATAATTCAAATGATAGTGCAAACTCAAAAAATGGATTTAAGAGTAGTGGAAATAGTGCATTATCAGAAAATGCTAGAAATACAAAAGGTAAAAAATAAAGGCTCTTTATGAGCCTTTATTTTATGGAATATAGAAGGAATCTAACCTTCAGATGGTGTTCTTTCCGTCATCTGAAGGTTAGATGAATTAATCTAGGGTTGTTGCAACTGTTATCCCACACCTTTTAGAGGATGGGTAGTAAAGCTTATAGCCCATCAGATAAAATTACAATCCTTATAGTAACTTTCTATTTACTATTTCAGTTACTGCAAAGGTAGCCACATCATCAGCATATTTTCCAGGACCAAAGCCTGCATCATAGCCTAATTCTTTTGATAATTCATGGCTTATTCTAGGGCCACCACAGATTAATATAATCTTATCTCTTAAACCTTCAGCTTCTAAGAGCTCTACTAGCTCTGTTAAGTTTTGAATATGAACATTCTTTTGAGTAACGGTTTGAGATACTAATAATACATCAGCCTTAAGTTCTAGGGCCTTCTTAATAAATTCATCATTAGGAACTTGACTACCAAGGTTGTATGCATCAATCATATCATATCTCTCAAGACCATAATGCCCAGCATAACCCTTCATATTCATTATGGCATCTATTCCAACAGTATGAGCATCAGTACCTGTACTTGCTCCTACAATAACTATATTACGCTTTATATTATCTTTAATATATTCATTAACTTCTTCCATGGACATGGTATCCACATCTACAGTTTCAACATGAATTGATTCATAGTCTACAGTATAGTTTATGCTTCCATAAACAACATAAAAGGTGAAATTTTTATCCAATGCTTCATGATGAGCAACGTTTGGTTCTTGTAGTCCCATCTTCTTAGCTAATTGCTTTGCAGCTTCAGCTCCTTTATCATCATCAGTTATAGGAAGCGTAAAGCTTAGTTGAACTTTACCATCGTTTATAGTGTCACCATAAGGCATAAGTTTAGTAAGATCAAGGGTTTTATCAAAATCTTTTTTAGAAGTAGAATATAATCCTCCACTCATTATTCAGCCCCTCCTAACATTAAATCAATAAAGGGATTAAAATAATCACGAGACTTTTCAGTAACACCAGAAAGCCCTTTACCTCCATCTAATGGTCTTTTAACTCCACCAAAAATACCTTTTTCTAGAGTCTTAAATAATCCTTCTTTTTCTATTTCTTTTAATAGAGCTGTGGCATTATTAAGAACTTCATTGGCTCTTTCCTCCATAATACCACCATTTTTAAAGGTTATTTCAGAGCCTAAGTCTGCCATAGTATTTGCAATATATTTAGCATTCTCTATGGATAAAAACCTATCAGACATAAATGGGGTATGGATAGCTTCAGTAAGCATTCCAAGTAAATGAATCCTCTGATTTGTAAGAACTGTGATTATATTAAATAAAGCATCTTGAACTTGACCTCTAAATATATTACCTGTCATAAATTTAGTTGGAGGCATATATTTAAGTGGAGCATTAGGGAAGATTTCTCTAGCCATTTGTGCCTGGGCAAATTCATATAAGAAGCCATTCTTAACTTCAGGATTTATTTCAAAAGCATGTCCAAGACCTTGCTGTTCTGATGGAAGTCCAGCAAGAAGCGCAAATTGCTCATTCATAAGCTGTGATGCAAGAACTGTATGAGCTTCCTCAATGGCATCTGCAGTAGTTAAATAGTTATCTTCACCAGTATTTATTATAACTCCAGCAAATCCATTTATAACTCTTGAGAAAAATTGATCTACTATAGTTCTTTTCATATTTATATCCCTAAATAATATTCCATAGAGAGCATCATTAAGCATAACATCAAGTCTTTCAATAGCTCCCATGGCAGCTATTTCAGGCATACATAATCCAGAGCAGTAGTTACAAAGTCTTATATACCTTCCAAGTTCTTCTCCTACTTCATCAAGAGCCTCTCTCATAAGTCTAAAGTTTTCTTGAGTGGCAAAGGTTCCACCAAAGCCTTCAGTGGTTTCCCCATAAGGTACATAGTCTAAAAGACTTTGACCAGTAGTTCTTATAACAGCTATTACATCAGCACCTTGTTTTGCAGCTGCTATAGCTTGAGTAATATCTTCATAGATATTACCAGTAGCAACTATAACATATAATAAAGGACCAGTCTTATCTCCATAAGTTTTTAAAAGGTCATCTCTTTTAATTCTATTCTTTTTAATATCTTTAACAGTAGCCTTAGCTATAGGCATTATAGCCATTTTTATTTCAAATAAGTCAGAAGAATCTAAAGTAGTTAAATTTAGCTCATTTTTACTTACCCTTTCTGCTATTTCTTGAGGAGAAAGTCCTGTTTTAACCATAGCATTCCCTATAAAATAAGCAGCTCCTAAGGATAGAGCATTGTTTTTAACTAAGTTATCTACAACTACATTGGGTAGAGGAACCCCCACTTCATCTACACCATCTATTCCAAGTAATCTACAAACTGTTCTTTCAACAGCAACTGTTGTATGCATGTCAATAAATTTTTGCGTATCTAAAGCTATGTTTTTTGCAGATTGCCTAGCTTCTTCCACCACCTTAAAATTAAGGTTTAGTTTACTTTCCATATTTAATCCCCCTTTTTTAAGCTTTCATCATAAAACTTTTTAGAAATAGATATAATTTCATTATTAAGTCCAAGTAAAACACAAATGTTTAAAGCATCTTTAGGTACACTATTTTTATTTGAAACTAGCTCTAATCTATAATCCATATGCTCTTGTATAATTTCAACAGATCTGGCTTTGTTTAAATCTATCTTTCTTTTTAAGGAAGTAAAATCAAGATTTTTAAGCCCAATAACTTGATAATGAACCATTGAATTTTCTACTATATTGTCATAATGAGTAGAGATAATGCTTATAGATTTAAGAGAATTTAGATATATACAAAGAGATTTTACAAGAAACCCTCCCTCTTTAGGGTTAGTTCCTCTAGCAAATTCATCTAAAGCTATAAGACCATTTTTATCTTTTGCATGGGCTAGAACTTGTTTTAATTTAATTATCTCAGCACCAAAGGTAGAAAGACCTTGATGAACTGATTGAAGATCATCAGATATAAAATATATAAAATCTAAAATAGGTATTATGGCCTTATCACAGAATAAGAAAAATCCCATTTGAAATAAAAGAACATTTAATACTAATGTTTTAAGAGAAATACTTTTTCCACCCATATTAGCTCCAGTTATTATGGTAGTACCACTTTTAACTTCTATGGTTATTGGAACAAAAGCTTTTCCCTTCCCCTTTAATATAGAATCAACCTCTGGGTTTATGGCATTTTTAAGGTGTATATTTAAGTCCTCAGAGATAATAGGACGTGAACAATTAAAATTTATTGCAAGCTTTGATTTTGCAAGGGTTAAGTCTAATTTTCCTAATGACTTTATATTGATTTTAAAGTCAACAATATATTTTTTTATTTCAGAACATAGATATTTACGAACATTAAGTTCTTCTTCTTCCTCAAGTAGTACATACTTAAGTCTTTCTTCTTTTAATGAGAGTATTTCCTTCTCATCACAAGAAGAAAGAATCCTATTTTCAAGGGTTCTTTTGATTTTACGTATTTCTTTTAAGTTAGGTGAATATTTATCATAAATGTGGAAGGTAGGTAGTCTTCTTCCTTCAGGATCTAATAGTTCTAAGGTGTCATCTAAAGATATAAATCTAATGTGTTCTAAATTAAGTTTTGAATTTAATAAAGAAAATGATTCTATAAGTTCATTTATTATTAATGTGAAGTTTTTAATTTCAAATAACTCAACATCATCTAATATAGAATTGTTCTCACACCTTTTAAGAGAGTTACTTATATCCTTAAGCCTGCAGAACAATATTTCTATATTATCTATAAGAGTAGTCTCAAGGGTATAATTTTTAACTACCTTTTCTATATTATTTAGCTCTACCATTAAGCTTGTCTTAGACTTATTTGAAAATGGCTTTAAATTTCTTTTTAGTATCTCTCCAAAGGGTGTCATAACTTGAAGTTTATCTAGGATATAAGTAAAACCTATTTGATCTCTTTGAGATTTATCTAAAAACTGAATTTTAATCACCTCCTAATACATCAAAGACTGGTAGAGAAGTATTTTCCTTTAAGGCTTTAAGAAAGTCTATTCTATTAAAATTATAACCATAAGGTGATGTTGGATTGCAGGTAATACAAAGCAATGTTATAGGCTCTAATACTCTTAGAACACCACCTTTTATTGTTAATTTACTCAAGGTTTCTCGTTTTATAAATAGCTTAGTCCCATCATCAGCTATAATGGTTACATTTCTCACATTACATTCTTTTATCAAGTCATTTAGGAGCATATCTGATATTACACCTTTTACATAAATATAGGATATGGAAGAGTCAAAGTTATCTATTATTTTTTTAGAGGCATCTAATGATGTTCTTACATCTAAGTGCTTAAAGTCTTTGTTTTTATAGATTAAAGTTACTCTATGACAAGAGTTAAAGGATTTACAAAGGGTGAATATATTTTCATCTTCCACTTTACTTATGGATAGAAGTTCTGCCCCAAAAATTGTTCTATTAACAACTTTGTTCATGTCTCTATCTAAGGAAGCACCTGTAGATAAAATTGTGGCCTCAGTTATTGTTGGAGAGGCAAAGGTTTTTCTATTTAGAGCACCATCTACAATAGTTAAAGAGGCACCAATATCTCTTAGTCTTAGGCATATTTCATTCATTTGACTATTTAATGAAGGACCACCAAGATCTACATAGCCGTCGCTTAATGCTCTAAGTATTATTACTTCTCCCATTGAGGTATGAATACCGGTTGTTAATAAAATTTCCCTTGTAATATCACCATAATTTAAGCACTGTCTTGATGTTGCAATAAGACTACCACAGGGTACATAAATTCTAGGTTTTGAGGTGTTTGTTACTACATCAACATCCTCACCATCACGGCCAATTGAAGTAAGACCAAGAGGAAGTTTGTCTTTTCCTAGATTATTTATAATATAATTAAGCACTGTAGTCTTACCAACATTTTTATCCATACCTATTATTGATAAAAGAGAATATTCTTTTATAAGATTAATAAGAGGTTTATTTTTCATTTAAATTCTCCTAAATAAAACTAAACTTAATTCAGTAGCCTTTTAATTCTAGCTGAATTATCACTAAATTAATCCTAGGATTTTACAATCCTCATATCTAGTAAGGATATTAGGATTGTAAAACCTTTGGACTTATAATTAATAAGTTAAAAAATATTTATAATACAAACTTAGCATCCACTATTAAATATATAACTTTAATTCCCCACAAATTAAAATCAAAAATTATTAGTGTTGATTTCTTTCTTTTCTAGCTAGTCCCTCAGGCTCTAAGGACATCCTATCCCCTTGAGCAAGACTTGCAACACCAGTATATTTATATTCTTTCTTTCCAGTACAAACTTCACAATGGCATTCACTATGATATTCATCTGGCTCCATATAAGTAGTTATAACCCCTTCAAAGTTTCTAAGGATTACTTTGTTATGACTTTGAGATATAACGTAGTTAGGCATAACAGGAGTTTTTCCGCCTCCACCAGGAGCATCTACAACAAATGTTGGAACGCAATATCCAGATGTATGACCTCTTAATCCTTCTATTATTTCAATACCCTTAGCTACTGGAGTTCTAAAATGCTCAAGGCCCATAGAAAGATCACATTGATATATATAATAAGGACGAACTCTTATTTTAACTAATCCATGAACTAACTCCCTCATTATATGAACACAGTCATTAACTCCTTTTAATAAAACTGATTGATTTCCAAGAGGAATACCTGCATTTGCCATCTTTTCACAAGCAGCTTTAGCTTCAGCTGTTATCTCATTAGGATGGTTAAAGTGAGTATTAAGCCATATTGGATGATATTTTTTTAGCATATCCACCAATCCATCAGTTATTCTTTGAGGTAGAACTACAGGAATTCTAGAACCTATTCTTATTATTTCAACATGAGGAATCTCACGAAGTTTACTTACTATATATTCAAGCTTTTCGTCAGATACTAAAAGAGCATCTCCGCCAGATAAAAGAACGTCTCTAACCTGAGGAGTATTTCTAATATACTCAATTGCTTTATCTATTTGAGATATAGGTAGTGAGGTATCATGTTGACCAGCAAATCTTCTTCTTGTACAGTGTCTACAATACATAGAGCATTGATCAGTTATAAGAAGTAGGACTCTGTCTGGATATCTATGAGTAAGTCCTGGTACAGGTGAATCCTCATCTTCATGTAATGGATCCTCAAGATCTGCACAAGATTTATGAAGTTCCATACCAGTTGGTATTGCTTGTTTTCTTATAGGGTCATTAGGATCATTAGGGTCAATTAAGGATAAGTAGTAAGGAGTAATAGACATTCTTAGAGTTCCTAGAACATTTTTAACTCCTTCCTCTTCTTCTTCAGTTAAGGGTATATATTTTTTTAGTTCTTCTAAGGTCTCTATTCTATTCTTAAGCTGCCATTTCCAGTCATTCCACTGTTCATCAGTAACATCTTTAAATAATTCAAAGCGCCTATTAACTTTCATTTAGTATTTACCCCCTAGTAATCTGTAAGTATGATATAATTTTATTGGTGAATTTTTTTAACATTTAACTTCTCCTCTAACTGCTATATGTGGTTAGAGGAGTTTTTCTAGTCCCCTTAGATATAAATATATTTTTTATTAAAGATACTACATATAGTTCCCCTATAATGTACTTACTGTAGTATCTTAACTAGAACTTATATATATAATTTTTCAAAGATTTCTCTTAAAGTAGCGCTTTCACGAAGCTCAGAAAGAGTTATTTCAGCATGATCTTTAGTGTATCCATTTCCAACTATCATAGTTACATCTTTACCTACACCTTCAGCACCAAGAGCTGCCTTAGTAAAGCTTGTGGCCATAGAGAAGAAATAAACTATTCCATCATCTTTAACAGGTAGGATACAAGACATTTCAGTGTTTGGTATATTTACGCAGCTTATAGATATATCTACTTCACGTCCACAGTTTGCATCTAAAGTTTTAGTTAATACATCTATTGGTTTTCCAGCATCACTTATTATAGCTTCATGGCAAAGACCCCACTCTTTAAGACTTTTAGCTTGAGCTTCCTTTCTAACCATTGCTATAACACGACCTGTAGGTCCAACTCTTTTCATAGCTTCATAGCAACATAACATTCCAGACTTTCCAGCAGCACCAAGAATTAATACACTTTGGCCAGGCTTTACAAGTTTAGCAGTTTGAGCAGGAGCACCAGCTACGTCTAAAGCTGCTAAAGCTAATGTTTCAGACATATCACTTGGAAGTTTTGCATAGATTCCGCTTTCAAATAATATAGCCTTAGCTTTAACTTCAACTCTATCTATGTCTTTCTTAACATCTAAGATTTCCTCTATTTTAAGTGGAGTTAATGATAAAGAAACTAAAGAAGCTATTTTATCGCCAACCTTTAAATCTCTATCCTTTAAGTCTTCTCCTATTTCGCATACAGTACCTATAAACATTCCACCGGAGCCTGTTACAGGGTTTTGCATTTTACCGCGCTCATTTACAATAGCCATTATCTTTTCTTTTATTTTTGTTATATCTCCATTAGCCTCTTCTTCTATTTGAGTAAAGGAAGCAGAGTCTATATTAAGAGCATGTACATCAACTAATATCTCATTAGAGAATATCTCCATTTTATTGTCTATTTTATAAGCAGCTTGAGTTAAAACTCCTTGTGGTTCTAAAACTCTATGAGTTCCGTATTTACATCCTTTTGCCATTATTTTATCCCCCTCTAAAGTATTTATTTAATTCTTAGATATCCATGGTTTTTATTCCATCAGGTATAATTAGCTTAGCTTCAGTTAGAGATTGAATCTCTTCTATAGAAGATTCTTTGTGTATTTCACGAAGAACTAAACCTTCTCTAGTTACTTCCATGACTCCAAGCTCTGTAACTATTAAGTGCACTGCATTCTTAGCTGTTAAAGGAAGAGTGCATTTTTTTAATATTTTTATTTGACCTTTACCAGTATGCTGCATTGCTACAATAACTCTTTTTGCCCCAGTAACTAAATCCATAGCTCCTCCCATACCAGGAACCATTTTTCCAGGTATAATCCAGTTGGCAAGGTTGCCTTCCTCATCTACTTGAAGAGCACCAAGAACAGTCACGTCTACATGACCACCTCTTATTAAAGAAAATGAAGTTATACTATCAAAGAAAGCACCTTTTTTAGTTATGGATACATACTGACCTCCAGCATTTACTATGTCTATATTCTCTTCACCTTTATTAGGGGAAGGTCCCATACCTACCATTCCATTTTCAGATTGAAGAAATATTTCCATATTTTCTGGGAGAAAATTTGCAACCATAGTTGGAAGCCCAACTCCTAGGTTTACAAGCTGACCATCTTTAAGTTCCTTAGCAACTCTTTTAGCTATGATTTCTTTTATAAGCTTAGAATCATTAATCATTGCACTTATCCTCCTTAAAGATATAATCTACAATAACTCCAGGAGTGTGAATAAGATCAGGGTCTATTTCACCACATCTAACTAAGGTTTCAGACTCAACTATAACTAAGTCTCCGGCTAAAGCCATGGATGTATTGAAGTTTTTTGTAGTGCCCTTATATAAAACATTTCCAAAGTCATCTACAATACTTCCCTTTATTAAGGCGAGGTCAGCCTTAATTGGCATTTCAAGAAGATACTCTCTATTATTCACTGTTATAGTATCCTTACCATCTGCCACAATTGTTCCCACACCAGTTGGAGTTAATATTCCACCAAGGCCAGCTCCGGCAGCTCTGATTTTTTCAGCTAAAGATCCTTGAGGAATTAATTCAGCTTCAAGTTTACCTTCATTCATAAGTCTTCCAGTTTCAGCATTACCACCTATATATGAAGCAACTATTTTTTTAACTTGACCATTAGCTAAAAGTTTGCCAACTCCTTGATTTTCAAAGCATGTATCATTGCCTATTATAGTTAAGTTTTTAACATTCTTTTCAACTAAAGCATCAATAAGTTTAAGTGGGGACCCATTACCAAGAAATCCACCAATCATTATGGTCATGTCATCTTTAAATAAAGATTTGATTTCCTCTAAGGTTTTAACTTTGTTCATGATATTTACACCCCTTTTAAACCTAAAATTTCTCTTGCTTCTTTAGGAGATGCTATTTCACGTCCAAGTTCCTTAGATATTCTTACTACCTTCTCAACAAGTTCTGAGTTTGAGCTTGCAAGTTTACCTTTAGATGTGTAAACGTTATCTTCAAAACCAACCCTAACATGTCCACCAAGAACTATTGATACAGCAGCCATTGGGAATTCAGCCCTACCTATACCAGATACAGTAAAGGTGCTATCACAAGGAATGCTATGAGCCATAAAGGTTAAATCAAAAGGTGTAGCAGAAATACCACCATTAACACCCATAACAAAATTAAAATGCATTGGGCTTTTTATATAGCCTTTTTTATTTAGTCTTATTGCGCTATCAATCATACCTTTGTCGAAGACTTCTACCTCAGGTTTTATATTTAGCTCTATCATCTTCTCACCAAAATACTTTATAGTATTTTCAGTATTTACAAAGATATCATCTCCACCAAAGTTACATGTTCCACAATCTAGGGTAGCCATTTCAGGATTTAAATATATAGGCTGAAGTCTTTCTTCATCAGACATACCAACAGCACCGCCAGTAGAAGGCTGTATTATAACATCAGCACATCTTTCTTTTATTGCGTCTATACATTCTTTAAATCTTTCTTTACTCTGAGTTGGAGTACCATCATCTTCTCTAACATGAAGGTGGATTATACTAGCCCCAGCTTTATAACAAGCTTCAGCTTCCTTTGCTATTTCGTCTACAGTGTAAGGTACATTTGGATTATGCTCCTTTGTAACCTCAGCACCACAAATTGCAGCTGTAATTATAAGCTTTTCCATTAAAAAAACCTCCGTATTTACTTATTATTTCTTTGCTTATTCTTAGGAACTACGCAGGTTCCTATAGCCTTACAAACAACTATAGGTTCTTCCAGTACATCACAAGCTGAATCATTTAAGTCTGGTCTTGGAACTATAACTTTTCTAGCTTCGAATTTCATTTTTCTAGAAGAATTACCTTCTTCTATGATTTCTCCAACAGCTTCTATATAGTCTCCAGCATATACAGGAGCAAGAAACTCAACTTGTTCATAGGCTCTAAATAAACCCTCATCTCCATCTCTTAGTATAAGAAGCTCCGTAGCCACATCTCCAAATAGTTGAAGCATTCTTGCTCCATCTACTAAATTACCTCCATAATGGGCATCATGAGCACTCATTCTAAGTCTTATTAATGACTTCATATATATCCCCCTCTCCTTAATAAAATATAAACACTATATAATTTTATAAATAAAAATAATGTAAATAAAAAGAGCACTGAATTTTTCAGTGCTCTAGATAACAAATATAGTATTTCTATCTATGCAATGAAAAAGTGTTTCATCACATAAATAGCGCTCCATGGAAATCATGGCAAGAGTAAAACTTTTGTATCTCACTCCCAAGATTTATTATAAGAACATAATAAATCTTTCGGCAAATAAGAAATTCATTAAAAATATTGAAGGTTCTTCTCCTTAACACTTTTTAACTACCAGCTTACTTGCTCCTCTATTTATGGTCTATAAATTTTAAATTATTTTAATTTTCATAATATTATTATATTATTCTAGGAATTAAATGTCAATCAGTTAATATTTATTTTTAATACATTTCAAATAAAGTAAATCTTATATCTATATTAAAAGTTTACTTTAGATAAGTTTCACTGAAATACTGAAATGGTGATAAGGTATCTTCATGCTATTATAAGTCATTGAGATTAGGGGAGAGATTTTAAGGGCATGATCTTAAATACTAAAATAAAAGGGTATCAGCATTAATAGTTATAGATTTATATAACCAATTATATGGCTATGTTTGTAATTGGTTATTGTATAATATAATGAGTACTAAAGAACAAATTATAATCTTCTTACTGGTTAGTCATAAAATTTATGGGGGTAATAGCTATGGATTCAAGAGATTGGCTTATTTTAAATATAATAGATGAGGAACGAAGTTTAACTAAAACAGCAGAGCGTCTTTTTATTTCTCAGCCTTCTTTAACATATCGTCTTAATAAACTAGAAAAAGAATTCGATGTAGTTTTATTAAATCGTTATTCAAATGGAGTGTCATTTACTCCTCAGGGAGAATACATACTTAGTTATGCTAAAGAGATGTTAGAAAGATTAAATAGTGTTAAAATTCATGTTCAAAATATGAGTGAGTCCATATCAGGTACTGTAAGAATAGGTATTAGTACAGTTTTTGCAAAATATAGACTAGCTCCTATATTAAAGGGATATAAAGATAGGTTTCCTAATGTGAATATAGTCTTGAAAACAGGATCAAGTACTTTAGAGTTACCTGAAATGCTTGAAGATAACAGTGTTGATTTTATTATAAGAAGAGGAGATATGAATTGGAGTGAGAAAAAACATGTTATTTTAGAAGAACCTAGTGGAATCATTTCATTAAAACCAATTGATTTTGATAATTTGCATCTGAATCCTTGGATCCAAGATAAGGCAACTGTTATTACTAAAGCTGATAAAGATTTTTATCATTGGTGGGAAAACCGCTCTTCTTTAAATAAACCTATTAATATAATACAGGTTAATTCAGTAGAGGCTTGTATGGAGATGGTTTCCCAAGGATTAGGATGGGCTTTTTTACCTAAAATACATATTCAAAATAGAAAGAACCTTCATTTCTTACCCTTATTTTCACATAATGGAGAGGCGCTGAAAAAAGAAACAGTTATGTTATATAGAAACAAAGCTTTAAAAGAGCCAGCTGTTAAGAAGTTAATAGATTATATTTTAATAGAATATAAAAGTATTTAGTCCTCTAAGTTCATAGCTATAAAAAAATTTTATTGCCAGGGTATAAAATATGAATATTTCTTTAAAGAGTTTTTTCATGCTAAAATTCAAGGCGTTAGATATTTTTTTATGGCTTAATCTAAACGTTTAACTTAGGGGGAATGAATGATGATTAAAACAATAAATGAAAAGAAAAAATCTTTTAAAATGCCACATACCTTTGTAATTATTCTTTTCATCGTAGTATTTGCTACCATATTAACCTGGTTTGTACCAGCAGGGGAATTCCAGAGAGTTAAAAATGACTTAGGTATTAGTGTGGTAAATCCAGATTCCTTTACTTATACTGAAAATTCACCTGTTAGTATATTATCTATTCCAAAACAAGTTATAGCTGGATTTGTAAAATCTGTTGACTTGTTTTTCTTAATTTTGCTATCTGGGGGTGCTTTTAATGTTATTGTAAGCAGTGGAGCGCTTCAAGCGGCGATAGGTAAGGTAGCAAAGAAATATGCAACAAAGGAATCTATTTTTATTCCTTTATTAACCCTTTTATTTGGTCTTATTTGCACTACTCAAGGGGTAAATATGTTTATTGGGTTTGCGCCTATTATGGTTATGATATCTAGAGCTATGGGCTTTGATTCAATTGTAGGTGCAGCTATTATTCTATTAGGTGGAGCTATAGGGTTTTCTACAGGAACATTAAATCCAAGTACCACTATTGTAGCTCAAAAGTTAGCTGATCTTCCTCTTTATTCAGGCATTGAATTTAGAGTTATTTGTTTTATAGTGTACATGATTGTTACAAATATATTTTTAGTTAGATATGCTAAATCCATTCGTAAAAATCCTGAACTAAGTCCTATGTATGATTTGGATTTACAAGATAAAGGAAGTGGAGATAAGGGTTTAGAAGAATTCGGAACTATGGATATTAGAAAGTGGTTAGTACTTCTTTCACTAATAGTTACCTTATGTATTATCGTATATGGCGGTATTAAATTAAAGTGGGATCTTGCTGAAAGTTCAGCAGCATTTATTTGGTTAGGAATTATTGCAGGAATTTTTGCTGGTTATGGCCCTAGTAAAATTGCTTCATGTTTTGTAAATGGAGCTAAAAAGATGGTGTCAGCTGCAATGATTATTGGTATGGCAAGGGCTGTTCCAGGGGTATTAACCTCAGGCCATATAATCGATAGTGTTGTCCATGGATTGGCTAACGTTTTAAATATAGTACCTAATTTTCTTCAAGGTATTGCAATGTTTATTACTAATATTATTATTAATGGGTTTATAACTTCAGGGAGTGGACAAGCAGCGGCAACCATGCCTATAGTTATTCCATTATCAGATATGGTAGGACTTACTCGTCAAACAGCGGTATTAGCATATAATTTTGGGGATGGATTTAGTAACTATATTTTACCTACTTCTACAGCTTTAATGGGTATTTTAGGAGTTACAAATATCCCTTATGATAGATGGATGAAATTTATGTGGAAGATGTTCCTTATATGGATAGTAACAGGTTGTATATTAGTATTTATTGCTCAAGTAATTCATCTTGGACCATTATAAAAGAAATAAAGAGGTAATATAATATGACAAAAGAAAATGTAATTAAAAAGATTGATGAAATTAAGCCAGAAATTTTACATATGGCAGATTATATATTTGATAATCCAGAACTAGCTTTTAATGAATACAAGGCTTTTGATAAGTTAACTGATTATCTAGAAAGAAATGGATTTTCAGTTGAAAGAGGGCTAGGGTCATTAAAAACAGCTTTTAGAGCAGTTTATGAATATGGAACTGGAGGTCCTAGTATAGGATTATTATGTGAATATGATGCCTTAGAAGGATTAGGTCATGGATGTGCTCATCATATGCAAGGACCAAGCATAGTAGCCTGTGCTGTAACTATTAAGGAAAATATGAAGAATAAGCCTTTTAAATTAGTAGTATATGGAACCCCAGCTGAAGAGGGGTGCGGTGGAAAGTTAATAATGCTAGAGGAGGGATGTTTTAAGGATATTGATGTGGCATTGATGATGCATGGGGGACCGGCAACTCAAACTGACATAAAATCTTTAGCATCAACTAGTCTTAAGGTTACCTTCTATGGTAAAAGTTCTCATGCTGCATTAAAACCTGAGGCAGGAAGGAGTGCCCTTGATGCATTATTACTTACATTTCAGGGAGTAGAATTCCTTAGAGAACATGTTTTAGAGGATACTAGAATGCATTATACTGTCCTTAATGCAGGTGGACCTTGTAATGTAGTACCATCAGAATCAGTAGGTTCTTTTAGCTTAAGATCTTATAACTCTTTTTATTTAAGAAATGTAGTAGAGCGATTTGAGAAAATTGTGATGGGTGCTGCTATGATGACTGAAACAACTTACAACATAGAAGTTGTAAAGAGCCTACATAGTAAGATTCCAGTATATAAGTTAAATGATTTATTAATGAAGAATGCAGAGTTAGTAGATGCACCAGGAAGGAAGCCAGCAAGAGAGAAAACGGGCTCTACTGACTTTGGAAATGTTATGTACAAGCTTCCGGGATCTTGTATAAGGGTAGCCTTTGTTGATGAAAATGCATCATCTCATTCCATGGAGTTTGTGGAAAATGGAAAGTCGGAAAGTGGACATAATGCTATAATTACTGCAGCAAAGATACTCTCAGGAACGGTTTATGATTTAATTGAAAATCCAGAATTATTAATTGATATTAAAAAAGAGTTTGACAGTAGAAAAAAAGAGATGAATAAATCATATTCTATTTAACTTTTAACATATATTCTATATATTGATAAATGAAATCAAGTAGGATATTTACAATTATATCTATAAAAAAATACAATATAAGAGCACTATGGATATTAAATTAAGATAAATAATATTCATAGTGCTTAATTTTAAATTAACCTTAGATTTTAATTAATATTAAACTAATCATAGCTATTAGGTAGTTAACCTAATAGCTATGAAAAATTACACTTTATATTCTTGCTACACCACTTTTTATAGCAGCTTCTTTTACCGCTTCAGCAACTTTATCTTGAACCTCTTTATTAAAGGATTTAGGAATTATATAGTCTGAGTTTAACTCCTCATCACCTATAGCATTTGCTATAGCATAAGCTGCAGCTATTTTCATTTCTTCATTAATTTCTCTTGCACGAACATCTAAAGCACCTCTAAATATTCCAGGGAAGGCAAGAACATTATTAACCTGATTAGGGAAGTCAGATCTACCAGTTCCAACTACCTTTGCGCCAGCTTCCTTAGCATCCTCTGGGAATATTTCAGGAGTAGGATTTGCCATAGCAAATATTATAGCATCTCTATTCATGGATTTTACCATTTCTTTTGATACACAGTTTGCAGCAGAAACTCCTATAAATACATCAGCACCCTTTAAAACATCTTTTAGAGAACCTGATTCCTCATTATTAGTTATTTCAGCAAGAGAAACCTTAGATTCATCCATTCCTTCTCTTCCCTTGTATATAGCACCTTTTCTATCACACATTATTATATTATTAACTCCACAAGATATTAGAAGCTTAGCTATGGCAACTCCAGCAGCACCAGCTCCATTCATAACTATTTTTAGGTCTTCCATTTTTTTATTAACAAGTTTTAAAGAATTTATAAGACCAGCTAAGGTAACTATAGCAGTTCCGTGTTGATCATCATGGAATACAGGGATATCTAATCTTTCTTTAAGTCTCTTTTCTATTTCAAAGCATCTAGGAGCAGATATATCTTCTAGATTTATACCACCAAGAGAAGGGGATATTCTAACTATTGTCTCAACGATTTCGTCCACGTCTTTAGTATCTAGGACTATTGGAAAGGCATCAACATCTCCAAAAACTTTAAAAAGCATTGACTTTCCTTCCATTACTGGTAGGGAACTTAAGGGACCAATATCTCCAAGGCCTAAAACAGCTGAACCATCTGATATAACAGCTATTGTATTCCATTTTCTAGTATATTTATAAGCTAGGTCAGGATTTTTTTGAATCTCAAGACAAGGTTGAGCAACTCCAGGAGAGTATGCAAGACTTAAGTCTCTAGAGTCCTTAACTTCAGCCCTAGCTATGATTTCTATTTTACCTTTATGATCTTCATGAAATTTAAGAGCTTCTTCGTAAATGTTCATATGAATCTCCTCCAAACAGTAAATATTAATTATATATCAATTTTAACATATGTATTAAGGAATTGATGCTAAAAGTTATTATATAAGAATAAGTTTAGAAGTTTATCTAAAAATTATGCAAATAGGGGAATAATAAAATATAAAACATATGTAAACAAAAACATAGCGAAATTTAATAATAAATTAAAAAATAATGTTCGTAGATTTATTGACTATTAACTTTCACTTTGATAGTATTTTAAAGGTAGAAAATCTACTTAAATAAATTAAATAAATTTTTTAGGGAAAACTATAATAGCTTTTTAAATTAAGGTTATTATATAAATTAGTTATTAAGTGAGAAATTTTAGTAATTTAGGTAACTTAAGAATGGAGGTTTTTATATGTCAGCATTTATAGTTGTTGGAGCACAGTGGGGAGATGAAGGAAAGGGTAAAATGACAGACTATCTTGCAGAGGGTGCAGATGTAGTTGTTAGATACCAAGGAGGAAACAATGCAGGTCATACTGTAGAAGTTGGAGATAAGCAGTATAAGCTTCACTTAATTCCTTCAGGAGTTCTTTATGAAAATAAACTAAATGTTATAGGAAATGGATTAGTTGTAGATCCAAAGGCTTTCTTTACAGAGATAGATTACCTAAAAGGATTAGGGGTAGATATAACTCCAGATAGATTAATTGTAAGTGATAGAGCTCATTTAATTATGCCTTATCACAGAACTCTTGATGCTTTAAAAGAAAAAGCAAGAGGTAAGAATGATATAGGTACTACTGGTAAGGGTATAGGTCCTTGCTATACTGATAAGTATGAAAGATCTGGTATAAGAGTATGCGATTTAATGCATAAGGAAGTATTCAAAGAAAAACTTATGGAAAATATAGAAGCGAAAAATAAATATATAACTGATGTTTTAAATGGAGAGGCTTTAAGCTTTGATGAAATATATAATGAGTATTTAGGATATGCTGAGAGGTTAAGACCTTATGTAAAAGACGTGTCTGTTAGAGTGTATGATGAGATTAAGGCAGGTAAGAAGGTTTTATTTGAAGGAGCTCAAGGAATGCTTCTTGATATAGATCATGGAACTTATCCATATGTTACATCATCTAATACAACTTCAGGTGGAGTATGCAGTGGAGTTGGAATAGGACCAAATATGATAACTAATGCTATAGGAATAGCAAAGGCATATACTACAAGAGTTGGTAAGGGACCATTTCCAACAGAGTTAAATGATGAAACTGGTGAGTGGATAAGAGAAAAAGGACATGAATATGGAGTTACCACAGGTAGATCAAGAAGATGTGGATGGCTTGACCTTGTAATATTAAAAACAACAGCAAGAGTATGTGGCTTAACATCCTTTGCAGTTACTAAGATAGATACATTAGCGGGTCTAGAAAAAATAAAGGTTTGTGTTGGATATAAATTTAATGGAGATGTTATAGATTACTTCCCAGCAAGCCTTGAAGATTTAGCTAAGTGTGAACCAGTTTATGAAGAGTTTGAAGGCTGGGGAGAAGAAGTTGCAGATGCTAGAAGCTATGATGAACTTCCAGAGAATGCAAAGAAATATTTAAAGAGAATAGAAGAGTTTACTGGAGTTAAAATGGCAATAGTTTCTGTTGGACCAAGAAGAGATCAAACTATGATGGTTTCAGATATATAGCATATGAAAAGGGTGGAGTTATTACCATCCTTTTTTTTGCTTATGACTATAGACAAAACCAACTTGTTGAGATATAATTTCATTAGAAAATCATTATCAGTTGAATGGAGTGATTGTATGGAAATTAATAAGGATACTATAATTGGAGATATATTGAATGAATATCCAGAAGCCATGGATATATTTGAGCAGTTTGGCTTAGGATGTGCTGCTTGTTCTTCATCTCAAAGGGATACTCTACAAAATGCATGTGAAATGCATGATGTTGACCCAGAGGTATTACTATATGTATTAAACAACTAAAAGAGAGTCTTTAAGACTCTCTTTTAGTTTTGTACTATTTAGTAAATACTAAATACATTTTTAGCTTTGGATTCCATAATTTTTAAATCATTAGTTTAAACATAAAATAGGGACTATTATTAATAAATCACAATTGATGCTAGTAATGGCTATAACTATAGGGAGGAATATCTAGAAGCTTATCTAGGGTAACTATATTAAAATCATTTTCTTTCAAATAATCTATGATTAAAGGTAGGGCTTCAGCTGTAGCGTTAGTATCTTTAGTTGTATGCATAAGAATTATATCGCCAGGTCTTATATTATCTTTTACATTATTAAATATGTTATCCTTATCTCTTTTAGACCAATCTAAGGTATCAATAGACCATAAGGCAACTTTTAAATCTCTTTCTTTATATTCATCTAATTTATCTATGGCTCCATAGGGGGGACGAATTATATTTGGAGCTTTACCTATTAAATTTTTAATTTTGTTATCAGTAATATCTACTTCTTCACAAAACTCTTCTTTAGAAATCTTACTTAAATCTTTATGAGTATTGGAGTGGTTTAAAACTAAGTTACCTTCTTCAAATGTTCTTAAGACTACTTCAGGATATTTATCTATATTTTCTCCTATAAAAAAGAAGGATGCTTTTACACCTTTATTTTTTAGTATATCTAAAACTTTAGGAGTAACCATATTGTCGGGTCCATCATCAAAGGTTATTGCAACATCCTTAGAGGTTTTAGGACCATTTATAAATATTAAATCTTTATTTTCATTAGCTAAGTCAACTATATCCTTTCTCCATTTATCCATGGAATCTTTAGCAGACTCTGATAAATTAGAAGATTCCCCTAGGATAGGGTAATAAGAAAAATCCTTATTTTTAAATTCAGATACTCCTTTTACTTCAGAATGGGGAGAATTAGGAGATGAAGTACACCCATAGAGTATTAATGAAAAAGTCATTATAAAAGTTAAAAATTTTTTCATGGGAAAAACTCCTTAAATCATATTTAATCATTAGTTTAGTCAATTATAAGTTAAAGTATTCTAGGAAAGAGGGGAGAAGTAGTAAGAAATATTTTAACTTTTGTTAATAAATATTTACTTAACTAGAAAGAAGGAGTAATATGATATACAATTTATAGTTAAGAAGAAGCAAGGAGGAAATTATGAGTATTTATGAGAAAAAATATGAAGTTTGTTATTATGATATAGATTTATTTGGTAAATTAAGGCTATCATCTTTAATAAATTTCTTGGGGGATATCGCCACAGAGCACAGTGAAAAGGTAGGTATAGGTATAGAATTCCAAAAGGAAAATAATAAAGCTTGGGTTCTTTATAAGTGGGATATTGAGCTCAATTCTCATATTTCTTATGGAGATGAGCTGACAGTAAGGACAAACCCCTATTCCTTTAGAAAGTTTTATGCTTTTAGGACTTTTGAAGTTTTAAATAAGGAAGGCAAAGTAGTAGCAAAGGCTAAGTCCATGTGGCTTATGATAGATATAAAAAGAAGAAGAGCTATAAGGGTACCAATTGAAATATGCGATGCTTATAATGTATCCTGTGACCTAGAGCTTCCAATGGGGGAGGTACGAGACTTCCAAGGGAAAGAGGTTGAAACCTTCTATACAGAATATGAGCATATAGATACTAATAATCATGTAAATAATGTTAACTACATAACTTGGGCAATAAATAACACTCCTATGGAAAAGTTAGAAAAGCTACTTCCTCAAAATATAAATGTTATATATAAAAAAGAAGCTAAGTATAAGGAACTAATAAAGGTTGAAACTGAATTTATAGAGGAAGAGAATGTTGGACTTTATAGATTTAAAAATGAAGAAAATGAAGATTTAAGCATAATTGAAATAAAATTTAGTGAAAAATAAAGATGCTAATTAGCATCTTTATTTTTATTATAAATACTATTTGATACCTTAAATCCAGAACTCCAAGCCCATTGAAGGTTAAAACCACCACAATCTCCATCTACATCTAGGACTTCTCCACAAAGATATAAGTTTTCTACAACCTTAGATTCTAAGGTTTTATTACAAACTTCTTTTGTGTTTATTCCTCCACAAGTAACTTGAGCATTGTTAAAAGGATTAGTGCCTATAACTTTAAATTCCCATGACTTTAAAAGTTTTATTATAGAAGATTTTTCTTTAAAACTTAAATTATAGCAAGGCTTATGGATATCATCTACTCCAGCTTCCTTAAGAATTATAGGGATTATTTTTTTATTAATAAGTCCTATAAAGGCATTAAAAATACTTCTATAAGAGAACATACCAAAGTGATTATCCATAAAGTTAGTAAGGTCTTCTAAAGACTCATCAGGCATCAGATCTACATTTATTTTTAATTCTTTATCCTCATATAGTGCCTTAGATGCTATTCTACTTAATTGAAGTATAGGGGGACCAGATATCCCATAGTCAGTAAATAAAATTTCCCCATATTCCTTTTTTATAGGGGTTCCATCTACTAGTATTTCAGCATAACCATTAAATTTTACACCAGATAAAGCCTTTAAACTTTTATGACTAAGCTTTAGTTGCACCAATGCAGGTAGGGGCTCAATTAAGCTATGACCCAAAGATTTAAGTAATGTATAGCCAGAGCCATCAGAACCTGTACTTTGAGCAGTTTTTCCACCACAAGCAATAATTAAGTTATCACAAGTATATTTAACATCAGAATTATTTACTGATATTATGAATTTTCCACTTTGCTTTTTTATACTACATACCTTGTGATTTAGGTATAGTGGAATATCTCTCTCTTCAATAGCAAACCTTATTACATCTATAACAGAAGAGGCTTGAAGAGACATAGGATACATCTTACCATTTTCTAAGGTGGTTATAGGAAGGCCAAGCCCGGAAAAAAAGTTTAATGTATCATCTACAGAAAAGGATGATAAGGTATCAATGAAAAATTCTTTATTGTCGCTGTGATAATTTATAAAAGGATGTTTTATAAATTCATTGGTTATGTTGCATCTTCCATTACCAGTAGTCAAAAGCTTTTTACAAATTCTATCGGTACCTTCTAGTATAGCAACATCCATCCCAAAATCTTTACAGTTTATGGCAGAGAATACACCAGAGGCTCCTCCACCAATTATAATAGTATGGTGATATATCATATTTGACTCCTTTTGTAACCTAAAGTATATAAGGTTTCTTTTCTATCTAGTTTAACTTTAAAATCATTTCTTAACTCTTCAACTTTTGACTTATCAATATTAGATATGATTAAACCTTCATTGTTGAAATTATGGCATAATACCTCTCCAAGAGGAGATACTATCATAGAATCCCCACAATAGTTTAAGCCATTAGAGGACCCTACTCTATTTACTCCAAGGATATAACACTGATTTTCAATAGCTCTAGCTTTTAATAGGGTGGTCCAATGATAGGATCTCTCCTTTGGCCAATTAGCTATAACTATTATACAGTGGCTTCTTTTAGATAATATTTGAAACAATTCAGGAAATCTTAAATCATAACAAATAGTACTTCCAAATTCTATATCTGATATGGAGGTTGTTATAAAATCTGAGCCACCTAAATAATGTTTTGATTCTTCCCCAAAAGAAAAGGGATGAATTTTTGAATATGAAGAAAGTATCTTACCTTCAGAGGATACTATTACTAAGTTGTTCTTTGCTTTATCTTTGAGTTTTTCAATATATCCAAAGGCTATATTAATATTAAAGTCCTTAGCAATTTTAGAAGACCATAGAACAGTATCAGATCTTTCAGGGGATTCCTCACCTAAATTAATAGTATTCATAGAAAAGCCTGTTAAGGTCATTTCAGGGAAAACTATGAGTTCACATTTTTTATAGGATGCTTCTTTCACAAAGGTTAACACTGTATTTTTATTAAAGTTTTTATCTTCCCATAATATATTCATTTGACATAGTGCTATTTTCATAAATAAATCACCGCCTTATAGGAAAAAATATTTGTAATTTATATTAACAAATAGATTATACCATTTAAAACCCTTAGGAAAAATAATATAATATAAGGTAAGAAAAACATTATCAATAAACATAAATTATTAAGTTTAAGGAGGAAAAGAATTTATGAAGGCTAAAGATTTTATGACTTTCAAAAAATGGGCAGTAGTTGGAGATGTTACTAATGATAGTAAGTATGCATATAAGATTTTAAATAGATTAAAAGCAGCAGGATATATGGTAGAGGGTGTTAATCCTAAAGGAGTACAAGGGGCTTTTAATAGTTTAGAAGAGGTTCCATATGCTATAGAAGTGTTAGATTTATGTATAAATCCAGTAAAAGGCTTAGAAGTTTTAAAAGAGGCTAAGAAGCTAAATATACAAAATGTATTAATTCAACCAGGAGCAGAAAGTAATGAGATACATGAATACTGCAGAGAGAACAATATAACTGCTATAAATGGTTGTGCATTGGTGGAACTTTCAAATTTATAGGAAAAAATTAAGTATAGAAATGTTAAAATAGTTTACTATAAGATAAGGAAGAAGTATACAAAAGGGATAGGACCTATCTATAGCTAAAATTTTAAAAGATTTAAGTATATCTTGTAGTAATTGATATTTTTCATCATTATACTAGGTTATTTAAGGATTTGATATAATATAACAATAAATGTTATATTATATATTAAAGACTTACAAAAATAATAAAAAAAAATTCAAAAATATGTTGACATGAAAAGTTGTTTAATGTATTATAATAAATGTCGAGTGATTCGAAAAATCTCTCGAGAAGTATATAAGGCCCATTGGTCAAGCGGTTAAGACACCACCCTTTCACGGTGGTAACAGGGGTTCGATTCCCCTATGGGTCACCATTATTTATGGGCGCATAGCTCAGCTGGGAGAGCACCTGCCTTACAAGCAGGGGGTCACAGGTTCGATCCCTGTTGTGCCCACCATAAATATGGCCCAGTGGCTCAGTTGGTTAGAGTGCCGGCCTGTCACGCCGGAGGTCGAGGGTTCGAGTCCCTTCTGGGTCGCCATATTACCTTTAAAACAAAATACAAGGCCCATTGGTCAAGCGGTTA
>NZ_JMLJ01000019.1 GCF_000686705.1 Clostridium hydrogeniformans DSM 21757
ATGTAATTATTTCATAAAAACCAAAATATGCTAAGGAATAATTAATCAAAATATAACAAATTATTCTAAAACTTAATAATTCAAGACACACCTCACGTTGAAACTGTGGTTAAGCTAGTTAAGTAATACCAATGGTTTAAGGGTTTTAGAGAGTTTGAAAAATCGATATTTCCTACATTTTTCCGACATAAAAATATTATGTCGGAAACTAAACTAAGACAAGAGGCTTTTGAATTTTAGAATAAGATATACTAATTATGCTAAGATATGAATCTTAAGTTGTTTTTGGGGGAAAAGTTATGAAAAAAAGACTAATATTATTTTTTCATCCAGCCGATGAAAGAAAGCCCGAAAAGGATCAAACTATATATAAATGGGCAAAAGATGTTAGGCATTCACGCAAGTACGTAGTCTCAAATGGGAAGTTGTTATCATCTATAGATGATGAAATTAAGGAATGTAATTTTGGATTTTGGACTGAATGGGAGGCAATATCCAGATTTGAAGAAATAAACAATGCAAGCGAAAATAAAAAAGGTTTTCCAGAGAGAAGGCATTATCCAATTAAGCCACTTTCTGAAGGTTGTAATTCCATAAGTTCAGAGGGAAATGGAAGTTGCAAAACAGGATATTTGAATACAGATCCATGTGTGCTTGGAAATATGTTTTTATATTCTAATTGTCAACAAGATAACAATGTGAAAAAGTGTAAGATACTAAAAGATTTAGAGCCAGGTGGAATTATTCTTTTTGGATCTGGGAAGCAATCTAACGAAAAAAATATATATGATAAGTTTATATGTGATACCATTTTTGTTACAAAATATAAAATTGAGAATTTGTCTTCTGAAACTTTTGAAGACTTCTATAATGATACTATTCAAAAGCTTAAAGAACAAAAAGCACCTGATAGAACTTTAGAGAGATTTACTAGACTTAGCAAGTGGTACTATACTTTAACTATAGAATCTTTAAAGAATAAGAATAAGTATTATACTCTATATATTGGAGCTACTATTGATGATAGGATAGATAATATTTATAGCTATGTTCCATGTAAAGAAATAGAGGATTTAAACTCTGATATTGGATTTGAAAGACCAGATTTATCAAGAGTTCTTAAAAATTATTTTACGAATGTTAAAAACAATAATGGAGGTTTTGGAAACCAAACAATAAATTATAAGAATGACGTTGATGATATAGAAGACATAGAGGAAGTATGGAATAAAATTAAGGAATGTATTATAAATCACTATAAGCTAGATATTGGTACATTATGCGATTTTTATGAATAAGTATTAAAAAATATACGATTATGTGTTTTCTTTTAAGCTTATATTTTATACAGACATGTGTTGAAATTATGTTAACATAAGTAATCTTAATGCTTAGATTACTTTAGAAATCTAAAAGCGAGATTTCCGACATAAAAATATTATGTCGGAAATTTTGTCTTTATTATAGTTTCAAAAATATCAACACTCTCTTTTTTCATTTTTTCAGTTACATGTGAATATGTATCCATTGTTGTTGCTAATTTACTATGCCCTAGACGAGCTTGTATTTCTTTTATATTAGCTCCAGATTCTAATAACATAGTAGCATGTGTATGTCTTAGAGAATGAAATTTGAAATTAATACCTAATTCGTAATTGACTACTCGACTTAGATACTTTAAACTGTCGGTAGTAAGTAATTCCCCATTTTCTTTTAAGCATACAAAATCAAAATCATTTTTCTTATAATGAACACCATATTTAAGTTTATTTTCAAGTTGACTTTTATGGTGTTTTTTTAATAAGTTAATTAGTGTTTTACCAATGTATATTGTTCTTATACTACTTGCAGTTTTTGGACTATTAAAAATCCAAACACCTAAATCGTTACGATAGAGAATTTTTTCAACCTTTATAGTTCCTTTTTCTAAATCAATACAATCCCAGGTTAAACTCATAACTTCAGCTGCTCTCATTCCAGTATGAAAAGCTATTTGTAAAGGTGTATAGAAGTTAGAACCATAAGGAAATCGTTCGATTATTCTACTGTAGTCTTCAGTTGTTATTATTTTAAGATCATCTGGATTATTTATTAATCTGGTATCATATTTAGGTAAATATACATGAATCATTGGGTTTACTTTTATCAATTCATATGGATTTACAGCCATTCTAAATGAGCCGCTTAGAACACCATATAAATTAGATAAATAGTTCTTACTAAATCCATTTCTGTATTTAAGGTTTATCAACTCTTGTAATCTTGCAGAGGTAACTTGCTTAAGTTTATAAATACCTAAATCCTTTTTTATGTGATTCCTTATAAGCTGTTCATAGCTCTTCTGGGTATTAGGCTTACAGTTTATAAGAACATACTCTTTAAACCAGTAATCAAGATAATCACTTATACTCATATCACTTTCTGTAAAAACACTTCCAGCACTTTCAAATTCAACTATAGCTTTTCTAAGTGATTCAAGAGCTTCTTTTTTTGTAGATCCACCAGCTCTTTCTATTCTTTTTCTTTTGCCGTTCTCTCTTCCAACTTCAAAAGAGTAGTACCATTTACCATTTTTCTTTCGGACACTTCCTTGCATGTTAACACCTCCGTATTTAATTCTCCTATAGTAGAAAAGTAGTTTCTATAGGTAATGTTTTCCCCATTCTGTATACAGATATCTTTTTTTATGCTTTTATAAATAGTTTGTTTATTAATTCGAATACATAGAATATATTCTTCTAACATAGAACATCCCCCTTATTACAAAGTAAATAAAAAGTTTCTTTATTCACTTTGTAATAATTATTTCATAAATTGAATAATTATGTAATTGTCTGTATACAGAATTTATCTTCAAAATATAACAAAATTAGCTTATATAATCCAAATTAAATATGTAGACAACAAAAAACAATTAATATATACATTTGAATATGTTAAGTATGTTTATATAAGTAAATTAAATAAAAGAATTAAAAAAAGACAGTAGATATTTTTTTATCTACTGTCTAGTCGTTTTTGTTTTTAGCTTTTTCAATTAATTTATTAACATCAAATCCTACTTCTTTAAGTTGATTAATTAAATTTTCAACTTCTTGTGGAGTAAGATTATGAGGATAATTTTTATTTATTTCTATCTCTATATCATTACCATCTAAATTATAATTATATATTTTTGCTATTGGATTATCAGTTCTATATAATAAATAATCTATAGATACATTAAAATAATCAGCTATTTTTATAATCATATCTGCATCTGGAGTTCTTTTACCATTTTCCCAGTTAGAAATAGTTCCTTTATGAACATTAAACATTTTCCCTAACTCTTGTTGATTTAAGCATTTGTCTTCTCTTAATTCTTTTATTCTATCACCAATAGTTTTCATAATGACTACCTCCTATATATTATTATACACAATTAATTATTATAAAAATAAATAACGACATAATGAATATTTTTTTTGAAAAAGATTAAAAATAGTATTGACAGACGACAATATGACAACTATAATTGAATTATGATAAGTAGTCACTTTGAATACAAGGAGGTGATTAAATGGTTAATCGTAAATTAAAGTCACTTAGAGCTAAATATGGAGATACCCAAACAGACTTAGCTGATTTTCTCGATATAAGAGTATCTACATTCAATTTTAAAGAGAATGGTAAAACTGAATTCACGCTTAGTGAAGCATACAAAATATCTAGAAAATATAATAGCTCAATAGAAGAAATTTTTTTTACTGACCTTGACGTCGATATGACAACAGATACGGCTTAATATATCTTATGTAGTTCTTTAAAAAATAAATTAGTAAAAGTGAGGTATGTAAAAGGCAGGAAAAGTAACAATTCTAGTATTTAAGAACTGTTAGAGAAATGACTATTATATTGATATTTTAAATAAGATTGTAAGAAAGTTTAGATAGAAAAGGAGATAAGAATGGTCATAAGGTTATTTATAAGAATATTACTTAAGAATAAAGATAGCTTCATTAAACCGATTAAGTTAAATGGGGAAGTTTATGTAATTAATATTGAGAAATACGAATCATCAGATATGTATATGAAAGGTTTAGAGGGAAAAGTGCTTTAGTTCAGAAACTAAAGCACAATTGTAATTAAAGGTACGAATTTAGTTTATTTAGTCTAGGGCAACATTTTTCAATTTTATTAGTGATTGAAGAATAAAGATCTATATCTACATTTATGCTTTTGTGAGATATAGGAGAGTTAGGAAGATTTTTAAGTTCGGTTAATTTTTTAATTTCCTTTTTAAAATGTCCATAGATAAAAATTATTTCTTCAGATGTAAAATCAAAATCCATTAATAGTTCTCCTTTCATATGTATTTGGTATTACACTACCATAATTACATTATAGGATGATAATGGAAGTAAAACAATAAAAAGGAGGTAACAGTATGGAAGAATTAAAGTTTACTGTTACACAAGAGCAAAGAGAGAAAACAATAGATAAAATTTTAAAACTTGTAGAGAGTGAGTTTGAAGGAGTAGAAATTACAGCATTATTTACTAAAGTGATTTTACAAGAAACTATAAAAACATTAGAAGATAGATGCTTATCAGCAACACTTAAAAATTTAAATAAATAAGGGTAAGATGGAAGGGAATAAATCCTAAGGAGGAATCCCTAAAGTGTCAGTTTTAAAAACAAAAGAATTGAGAAGAGAGAAAAGAATATCTTTATCTCAATTAAGTTACAAAAGTGGAGTGGCTAGAGGGTATTTAACAGAGTTGGAAAAAGGGAAATACTCTAATCCAGGAATACAAGTTCTTGGTAAGTTGTGTAAGGCCTTAAAAGTAACACCAAATGAGCTTATAAGTGAAAGTATTTGGAAGTGGGAGGAGTGATATTATTGGATCCAGTACTTTATACAGTTGCAGAAGTAGCAGAATTATTAAAAATAAATAGAAATGCAGTTTATGAACTTATTAGTAAAAATATTCTAGTAGGCTTAAAGTTGGGAAGTATGAAAATAACTAAAGCTGAGCTAATGAGATTTCTAAATGAATATGTAGGTAAGGACTTAAGTGATTTAGATGATATAAAGAAGTTATAAGGAGGGTGAAAATGAAGGGAATTTCAACAGTTAAGGACTTAGTAAATTATTTAAATAACTTTGAAGAAGACATGGAAGTAAGGATACAGCAGATAGAACCTGTATCAATTTATAGAATTAACAAACGTGAGATAAACATCTACAAGTATGGAAAAGTAATAGGAAAGAAAACAGTTTTAGTAATTTGCTAAAACATCAGATGAGTAAGGCTGAAAAGCCTTTTTAAAATAAGTTTTTTCTGTAAAAAAGAAAATACCTTCCCAATATATTCTATGTGGGACTGGTTGAAAAGATTACAAAAAGTTTTTATATAAGGAGTGAAGAATTTTGAGTATACAAGAATTAGTCCAATGTCAAGTAGAGGGGTTAAGAATAAAGAAGTTAAATATTAAAAACTTCTTAGGTTTAGAAGAGTTAGGATTAGATTGCAGCAAGGTAAATCTTATAAAGGGGCCTAAGGGAAGTGGTAAAAGTTCTATTATAGAAGCCATAGAAAAGACATTTACTAATAGGAATAGACGTACAGAGGTTATAAAACATGGGGAAGAGGAAGCTACATTATTTGTTGAATTAGATGGCGGATTATCTGTAGATAGAAGATTAAGAACAGATAAAGGGGATTACTTAAAAGTAAGGAAAGAAGATGGAGCAGTTCCAAGTACAGAAAAGTTTTTAAGAAGTTTAATAAATGGAGATATTTTTAGACCATTAGATTGGGTAAATATGAATATTAAAGAACAAACAAAATCTATCCTAAGTATGTTAGAAATCGGTTGGAGCAAAGAAGATATTGTTAATTGGTTTGGCGACCTCCCTAGCAATATCGACTTTGACCAACACATTCTACTCATTCTTAAGAGTATAGAACAAAAATACTACAAAGATAGGGAAGAAGTCAATAGGAAGATAAGAGAACTTAAGACTCAGATAAAAGTAATATTGGATGAATTACCTGCAGAATATGATGGAGAAGAGTGGAGAAATCTTAAAATTCAGGAGTACTATAACAAAGTTTCAGAAGCTCAAAAAATTAACCACTGGATTGAAGAAGCTAAGAATTTACAGGCTAACTTTGAGGATAAGATTAACTCCATAAAAGCTAATGGTGAAAGTGAGAAGTCTAAGATAGCTTTAAAGTTTAAAGATAATAGGCAGGACATAAAGGATATTATAGAACTTTCTAAATCTAAGATAGATAAAGCAAAAGATACTATTAATGGATTAGATAAGACTTATGAAACAGGACTAAAAGGGATTGAATTAGATAATGAGAGAGCTAAGGTAGACCTAGAAACAGAGTTACAAGCCAAGATTCAAGAACTTAAGTCTTCATATATAGAAAGAATGGATTTAGTTAATAAAAAAGCTAATGAGGATAAAGAAAACCTAAAGAAGCAACTAGAAATAACAAAGGAAGAGTCCAAGGACCTTATATCTATAAATGAAAATAAAGTAGCAGCTAAAGAACAGGAGCTTTTATCTATGGATAGCTTAGAACAGCAGGAACTTAAAGCTGTAGATGAAAAAGTAAATGCAGAGGTAGAAAAAGAAGAAGTTAGGATTGGCAAGTCAATTGAGTATTTAGAAAATAATGAACCTGTGGATATAGATCCATTACAAGAAGAAGCAGAAAAAATAAGTGAAATGCAAAGTTACTTAAGACAATGGGATATGATGCTAAACATTCGTGATGGAGAGTTAGCAGATAAAGAGAGATATAGTAATGATCTTACTATAAAAATAGATAAGGCAAGAGAGTTACCAGGAGACTTACTAAAGAAAGCTAAGATGCCTATAGAGGGAATAAGTGTAGATTCTGATGGATTAATAAGAATAAATGGAACTCTAATAGATGGTTTAAGTGATGGAGAAAAGCTTGAATTAGCTATGAAGATTGCAAAGGCACAAGCAGGAGTACTTAAAATTATTTGCTTAGATAAATTTGAGTCTTTAAATCCAAAGGCACAAGAAAAGCTTATAGAGGAAATGAAAAAAGATGAATATCAATATTTTGTAACTAGCACTATGGCAGATGAATTTGAAATAGAAAAAATAGGATAGGGGGATTAAAAATGAATAACAGTATTAAAGAAAAAACAATTGAAGAAATAAGAAATTGTATGAGAATTCAAAAAGAACTTTGTGAAGAAAAGGGGTATCCAAATTTTGCTCCAAGTAGCGGAACTTGTTGGAAGTGTAATAGAAATATTTATCAAAGTTATCAAATTAGAGAGAGGAAATCTATTGGAGAAACAGGAGAAAGGTTAGTAACCGGTTGTCCTCACTGTTTCAGAAGCTATTGTGATTAAGAGGTGTTTTTAATGATTGAATTTATAGAAAATAAAAGTTTATTTCCTAGTGTAAAAATAGTCTTTGATACTAGAAAAGACAATGAAGAAAGAACTCAATGGCTTAATCAAAGATGTAATAGTATAGGCGGTTCAGAAATAGCGAAGATAGCAGGATTTAGTAAGTATGGAAGTCCATTAACTGTATTTAATGAGAAACTTGGATTAAGTGAAAAGTTTAAAGGTAATATACACACTAAGTTTGGCAATAGAATGGAGCCAATAATTAGAGAATGGGTACAAGAAGACTTTGAGAAGGCTACAAAAATTAAACTTACTACTTATGAGTATCCATACATGATGGTTCATAAAGAACATGAATACTTTAGTGCTAATATAGATGGTTTAGCAAGATTAGAAGATAACTACACATATTGGGAAAATAGAGATACAGCAGAGATTAAGCAAATAGGTAAGGATGAACTAATAGGTATTGAAATCAAAACAGCTAGTGAGTTTCTAACTAAGATGTGGCAAGGAGAAGAGATTCCAGATGAATATTATTGCCAAGTTCAATGGTATATGGGGATTACAGGTCTTAACTACTTCTTAATTGTTTACTTATTAGGTAAAGAAGTTAAATGGAAGGTAGTCCCTAGGAATGAAGATGATATAAAAGTTTTATTTGAAATGGGAGAAAAGTTTTGGAATAGTAATATTCTCACAAAGATACCACCAGAGCCAACAGGTTTAGAAGTAGAAACTAAAGAGATACTTTTTAAACAAGCCTTAGATAATGATATAGAAGCTACTATAACGGATAATAAGTTATCTAGGTATAAAGACATTACAGAAGAGATAAAAGCATTAGAGAAGGATAAGGAGCATATTAAACAACTTATATATTTAGATATGGGAGATAGTAAAAAAGCTACAGATGGAATTTATAAGATTAGTAGATTTGAAGTTAAAAAAGATAAGTTAGATACTAAGACACTTAAGGAAAAATATCCATTGACATATGAAGCTATACTTCAAGGACAAAGTGAATTTGTAAATATGAGAATTGCTAAATGTAAATAGAAGGAGAGATAAAAATGGCTAATATAAATGGCGGCTTAGTTACTAATAAACAAGCAGCAACTACTAATGTACAATTAACACCACAAAAGAAAATGCAGAATGCCTTAGAGAAGATGATACCAGAGATTAAAAAAGCAGTAGCAAATACAATGACACCAGAGAGATTTAGTAGGATAGCTTTAAGCTTATTCAATGGGAATCCTGTGTTTTGGGAAGCTGATACAACAACATTTTTAAGTGCTCTAATGCAGAGTGCTCAGTGTGGTTTAGAACCTAACACAGTCCTAGGAGAAGCTTACGTTATACCATATAGGAATAACAAAGCAAACATTGTAGAAGTAAACTTCCAAGTTGGATATAAAGGTATATTGAAGATGGCTTTTAATACTGGAGAATATGAGGCTATATATGCTCATGAGATAAGAAAAGGTGATGAATTTTCTTATGAATACGGACTACACAAAAACTTAGTTCATAAGCCTGCAGATGTTCCTAATGAAGAAGTAACACATTATTATGCAGTGTATAAACTTAAGAATGGAGGTTGTGACTTTGTAGTATGGTCCAGGGAAAGAGTAGATAAGCATGCAAGAGATTTTTCTAAGAATTATTTATATAAAGGTGAAGTTAATAAGAATTCAGTTTGGGCCAAGAATTTTGACTCAATGGCTAAGAAAACAGTACTTATAGATGTTTTAAAGTTTGCACCTAAGAGTGTAGAAATGGCCAAGGCATTAGACCTTGATTATAAGTCAGAGGCAAAAGAAGAGAAGGTAAGTAGTTTTAATTACATTGATGTAGACCCTATACCATTAAATGATACTCAAAATAATATTAATTATATAGAAAATAATGAGCAAGAGGAATTGTTTAAAGATTCACCATTAGAGTAGTGAAATAGGGTTAAGAATCATGGAAAGGAGAAACTTATGGCAGAAGTAAAGTGGATAAAGATAACTACCAATATGTTTGATGACGAGAAAATTAAACTTATAGATGCTATGCCAGAAAGAGATACGATTCATTATATCTGGATAAGGTTACTAGTTCAATCAGGTAAGACAAATGCAAATGGGTATATATTTCTTAATGAGAATGTCCCATATACAGAAGAAATGTTGTCCACTATATTTAACCGTCCACTAAATAGTGTAAGGCTTGCCCTTCAAACTTTGTCCAACTTTGGCATGATACATGTCCAAGAAGACAGGCTAATTAAAATTAATAATTGGGAAAAGCATCAAAACATTGAGGGTATGGAGAAAGTACGGGAACAAAATAGACTTAGAAAACAAAAGGAAAGAGATCGAAAAAAGCAAGTTAGTTTACCAGAATCTTGCCCTAAAGATGATACGTCATGTGATGGTCACGTGACAATCACGCAACAGAATAAGAATAAGAACAAGAATAAGAAAGAAGAATTAGATATAGATAAAGATATAAATAATAATAACAATAAGATATATAATACAGAGATTAATACTGGTAGTTGTTGTTGTGATGAAATTAAAAATTTAGATAATGCATATGTATTTAGACATTTTCAAAAATGTGGATTTATGTTAACACCTTTGCAGTATGAAGAGATCTCTGCTGATATAGAGCTTTATTCACATCAATGGCTAGTAGATGCAGCTAAGGAAGCAAGCAATAGAGGAAAGTTAAACTATAGCTATGTAAAAGGCATATTAGAAAATTGGAAAGCTAAAGGCAGAGAATATAAGCCAATTAAGAATCAAGAGCCTTATAAAAAAGCAAGTGGTTTCAACAATTTTGATCAAAGAAAGTATGACGGAAGTGATGGAGGAATGACCATAAAAGAGCTTGAGGAAGGATTATTAGGTCTTAATAAAAATAAATAAAAAAGGATGGGGGATTAATGGATATGGAGATTTTATTAATAACTATAGGGATAGTTCAAGTTGTGGTTATCATGGGAGTGGTAGTTACTCTAGAAAGAGTAATAGACGAAAAGATGGAAGCAGTTCAAGAGAGATTTTTAGATTCTCACAGTAAAGTTATAAATGCTATTACAAACACAGAGGATAAGTTAATTAGGGAACTTGAAGAGTCAGAGCAGTCTATAGTGTTTGAAAATGTAGATCAAAGAAGAATCGCTACAGCAGAGTTAAAAGAGTTAATTGATGATACTAGATATAAGTTGTTAAAAGCAATAAATATAGGAGTTAGATATAACGTTGATAAGTTCAAAAGCACTATAGAGGGGAATGCACAGGTTTTAGAAGAGGTTTGTATATCTAAGGATGAACTAATTAAGAAATTAGATGCACAAGTAGATTTAAATATGGTCAACTTAAAAGAATTCAAAAATGGACTATCAGGAATGATAGAAAGAGAGTGTCAAAAACAAATGTTTAGATACATCATGCATGAAGTTCTATTTAATAACAAAAAATTAAAGAGTGAAAAATAAGATACTATATAGCATGAATATTAATATAACTTTGGTTAAAGACTAATATAATCAATATCTAATGTAGGTGATTATATGTATAAAGTTATAGTTGAGTTACCCAAAAATATAAAATTTTTAGAGGAAAAATATGCAGAGGTTCTTGCGGATATAATCGCTGAAGAATTTACTCAAGATGAATTAGGTTATCTAATTGAAAGATTGGAAAATAGAGAAAGAAGCTTAATAAAGGATAATAAATATTAAAAATCTTAAACCAATGATGGTAGATTGAAAAGCTCTTAATTAATGAACAAAAGATGAGGTGATAAAATGCCAAAGGTAATTATAGTAAAACCTGATATAACCAAAAAACAAAATGAAGAAAACTTAAAGAAAGTAATCGCCGTATTAGAACTTATTGCACAAGAGATAACTGAAGGTTAGTCCTTTTTATATATTAATCAACATAAGAAAACACTTAGCATTATATTATACTAAGCTCTAAGATATAAAGCCAAAGACCTTCTCACTTTATGATATGCAAAATAAATTGAGAAGATGAGAAAAAATTTAAAATAAAATTTAGTACAAGCATAGGAGGGGATTAAATGAATAAGAAAGAGGTCATAAATCAATTAAAGAGTTTAAAAGAGCACTGTGAAGGGTGGAAGGAAGAACCTTGGGTTGATGATGTACAAGCTTTAGACTACGCAATAAAGAAACTAGAAGAAACTACTCTTGAAGTACCAGTTCAAGAGCAGTTAGAAAAATTATATTTAAGTAATGTATCTATAAAAGATTTAGTAGATGAATTATTAAAACGTAATGACTGTGTTACAGAGTTAAGAGCTGAACCTTATGAAAAATATAGTATTTCTAGAGAATATAACGGTACCATAACCGATTTAGGTCCGGCAACAATTTTAAGAATTATAGACTAAGGCAATGGTTGGAATGGGTATTTGTGTCTAATATAGGTAGAAAAATATTTACCTTTTGATGGTGAAGACATTAAAGCAGAATAAACAGCTTCAGGTACATGTAGATACCTATAAACTTTACCAGAGTGAAATTCAATTTCTAATGTTGAATTTTCATATCCAACGGAGCATAAATTCTTAGAAGAAACTTGAGTTCTTTGCATAGTATCACCGCCTTTCAACTGGTGATATTCTTCACAAATACTAAAAAATCCTTTAGGAGTGATATTAAAATGTTACAAGCTCTGAAAATATATTATAACTTAACAGATAAGCAATTTAGAGAAGCACTTAAGTTAACAACAGAGGACATTAAATTCAACCGTATAGGATTTAACAAAAGGACAAGCTTGCATGACACAATAACTATCTTAGAAAGATCCATAAAACTTGTAAGGAGGTGTTAGCTTGGAGGGATTATTTAAAACTATATTTCTTACATTATTGGCTTATTTGGTTGTAAATGTAGTAGAAAAATCTTTAACTGTATATAAGAAAAATGATTTATTTAAGGAGGAATATTAATTATGAAATCAACAGGAGTAGTAAGAAAAGTGGATGAGCTAGGAAGGATAGTACTTCCGATAGAGTTAAGAAGGACATTAGATATTGAGGTTAAAGATGCTCTAGAGATATTTACAGAAGGAGAGCAAATAATACTTAGAAAGTATCAACCAGCATGTATCTTCTGTGGAGAAGCTAATGATATGACTAACTTTAAAGGTAAAAACATATGCGAGCATTGTTTAAAGCAACTTAAAAAGTAGGACATATATAAGCTTTTAGGATCTAGTACAAGAATATATATCTATAAATCTATATATATGGATATAACAATATAAGGAGGATAAACTATGGAAAATATGATTAACCTTGAGAATTTTGCTGAGGGAGCACTAGCAGAGAAAATGGATATGGCATTAAAGGAGGTGTTAGGAAATATTTCAGATCCAAATACAGATTACAAGCTAAAAAGAAAACTTACCCTAGAAATGACCTTTGCTTCTGGTGAAGATAGAGAGTTAGCAGAAGTAGCTATAATAGCTAAAACCAAGTTAGCTCCAAATAAACCAATAGCAACAAAGATTGTAATTGGAACAGATGGTAAGGGTGGAATACTAGCTAGTGAATATAAGAAGCAAGTACCAGGGCAAAGTGTTATGCGAGTAGAGGATGGAACTGGCGAGATTGTGACAACTGCAGAAGAGAAGGAAAAAGCAATAGACCTTAAGGGAATAAAATTAGTTAAATAATAAATTTTAGGAGGAAGAAAAGATGATAAATAGAGAAGGATTAGAGTATTTAGTAGGTTTAGGAGAAGGAAAGAAAATAATAATTGAAACAGAACAAGGAGTATTTACAACTAGGAACTTAACTAGAGTTAAAGCTCCGAGGGCATCAGTATTAGGAGTATCAACTTTAACAGGATTTGTAGATTATATAAAGGCAAACATAGATAAATTACAAGGAGAGTTATTGATACAAGTTAAATCACATGGGGAAGTTAATCTATATAGTACTTTAAATAGTGATAAGGAAAGAGAGGAGTATATAAGAGCAGAAGCTATACTTCCAAATAACATTCACTATGACTATTTTTTAGATACAGAGAAATTTAATATCATGCTACAAAGTTCATTTGTAAATGTGGGAGATAGAGAAATTTTATTAAAATATACAGGTCTCATAAGAGATGAAGCTGTAAAAAGTACAGGGGATGATGGGGTAAGTCAGTCAGTAACAGTTAAAACTGGTGTAGCAACTGTAGGACAAGCTATAGTTCCTAATCCAGTATCACTAGCACCATATAGAACATTCCCAGAAGTAGAACAACCATCAAGTAAATTTATATTTAGAATGCAAGAAGGCCCAAGAGCTGCTATATATGAAGCAGATGGAGGAGCATGGAGAAATGAAGCTATGAACAACATAAAGGCTTATCTAACTGAGAATTTAGAAGGCTTAGAAAATATAAAGATAATTTCATAGAAACATATAAAGTTGGACAGGCTAGGTTAAACACCTAGTTTGTCCTAAAAATAAAAGAGGTGAGTTTTTGAATTATTTAGTATGTGAGGAATGTGGCCGTAATGAGGGGATAGAACTACATCATATAATTTTTAAAAGTCAATCTCCATGCATGGCCAATATAGAAATCAATTTTAAGTACTTATGTTATAAATGCCATAGGGGTAATGATGGTCCACACTTAAATAGAGTTAAGGACCTTGAATATAAATATAGACTTCAAAATAAGTTGTTTGAAAAGTTTAGCAGCAAAGCTTATTACACAGAGGAAGAAATAAGGAAGCTACTCAAAATATCCAAGGGTGAAGCAAGTAAGATACTTAAGAAACTTAAAGTCTATAAAGAAGGCTACTGTAAGATAGAGCTTATTCAAAGGCTTATGGGAGGTAGAATCTATGCAAAGTAACAAAGAAAATTTTATGTTATATGCTAAGAAAAGACTTATAGAAAAGAATAGTAAATCAGATAGAGAGTGTGGAGCCTATTTCAAAAACTTTCATGATAGTAGAAAAAGAAAGTGGAATGTAAAGTTTGGAGGCTTTAAATGGTAGTAGTAGAAGGCAAGATTAAAGGAAAGGCTAGGCCAAGAATGTTTAATGGGAGAGCAATAACACCTAAAGATACAGTTAGTTATGAAAATTGGGTAAAGATATGCTACCAACAACAAGATGGTAGACAGCTTACAGGGTCTATAAGAGCCAATATAACAGCTTATTATAAAGTGCCTAAGTCTTATACCAAAAAGAGATTACAAGTTATAAGAGAGGGGATAGAGTATCCACAAAAGAAACCTGATGCAGATAACATAGCAAAGATTATTTTGGACTCTTTAAATAAAATAGCTTTTGATGATGATAGCCAGGTTACTGAACTTACAATTTTAAAGAGATATACAGAAGATTTAGAGAGAGTGGAATTTGAACTAGAGGAGGTGTAGGCCTTGAATAGACAACAGAGAAGAAAAATGCAAAGGGAAGTTAATCAAAGTACAAAGATACTGGATAACTTTAGTTCTAAGCAGTTACAAGTAATAGAGGATATAACTAATGCAAAGGCAGAAGAAAGAGCCAATATGAAATTAGATGAACTAAGTTTTATTACAGACATGTGTATAAGTACATTATTTATAGAGCTATTTCCTGAGAAGGATTTTGAATATATAAAAGATGTTGAAAATAGATTAGCACATCTAATTGAAGAAGATATTATCAAGTGGAAAAAATTAATTGAAGGGAAGGATTTTAATATGGCAAAGAAGCTTATAAAAGAGATAGAGGAAAAAGTGAAAAAGAAAGCTATAGAGCTTATAGAGAAGGATGTTAAGCAAAAGGAATCAATAGAAATTTTACTTACACAATTTCCAAACTTAAGTAAAGCTATAATTACCAATGTTTATAAAAATACTAAGTTTGAACTTAAGGAAAATAAAGATGCTGAAAAGAAGTTTGATAAAGAAACGGAAGAAGCAGCAGAGTATATATTCGAGGAAGAGATAGAGAATAAAACTATAGAAGAAGTTAAAGTGGACAAGCATTCTGTGGTACAAGTTGTAGAAGAACCTAAAGATATTAAAAAAGAATCAAAAGGAGCTGAGAAAGTGAGTAAGTTAAAGATTAAGAGCATGGTACTAGAAGGTGAAAATGGAATATATAGAGTGTGTCCTGAGGGTGTAGAGCTACAAGGACAAGAATTAATAAGCTTCTCAAACTTAGAAGAATTAGAGAAGTATAGGGGTGAAGAGCTTAAAAAGTTTGAAAATAGAATAGCAGAGTTCAGAGAAGTATTTAAGATGAGAGGTTAGTATATGACACCAGTTGATATAATGAATAATCTTGATATTTGTATAAGAGCATTAGGTCAAGGTAACACAGAGCTTAAGACTTTAGGTATAAAGAAAGCAGAAGCAGAAAGAAAGTATAGAATAGCTTTAAATAAAGAAATATTAAGACTTAAAGTGGACAAGTATCCAGCTACATTAATCCAAGAGTTAGCTAGAGGAAATAAGGAAGTAGCTGAACTAAGACTTAATAGAGATATAGCAGAGAGCAGCTATTATACAGCTATAAGTGCTATGGATAATTTAAAGATAGAAATAGAAGTCCTTATAAGTAAATTAACTTGGCTAAGGGCAGAGTTTAAAAATAGTTAAGAGAAAATTATAAAGTGGGAAATATAGTAGACTTAAGGATGTTTAAATTTGAAAATGATTAAGAAGAATGTGTTATGATGAAGGTTATAAATGTTATAATAGTATATTTGTAGATAATATAAAGGTGAGGTATGAGACTGATAAAAATCAAGAAGATAGGATTTATCTTGAAACAATCAGATATTCCTTCTTGCAATAAATATCTGATTGTTCAGAAATAATTTAAAAATGTAATAAAGAACTATTTACGTATGGTGTTAGATTTAAATTTGTATACTCTATAATTTTCTGAATCTGATTATTATAAAAAGCAAGAACTTATAATATTAGTTACTTTCAATTTTTAAATTAAAGCCATTTTTGATTTTTGTTTTATTTTTTAATTGAGCCCTATTAAAACCAACATCAGAGTTAATAAAATTATGTATATTAGGATCATCTGCTGGAGGAGATAAGGGCGGAATTGCCGAAACGAATCCAATAATTTGAACACCTGGAACTGAAATAGTTGTTCCATCGAATTCAGAGTGAAATTTTTCCTCATGGCTACTATGCTCGTAAGTTCCTGATAATTTAAAACATCCCCAACCTATTGAAGCACCTCCACGAGTGGATTCGTCAATAATTTCCAAATCTCTTTCTGACCATTTTGCACTAATTTTAAGGTCTCGAGCAACCAAGAATTGAACTGGAAATTGAGGAAGAAGATCAGCATCTGTATTAGGAGCTGTACCAGATGAAATTATTCCTTTTTTTTGCCCTGATAGATACCATCCATCTAATTTAAAAAAATTAAAATTCATCCATGGACGTTCAATTTGAATATTTCCTACTTTAAACGAAACTGATATGTCTGTAGATGTAGAATGTTCAGTATGTTCTTTTTTTGTATGTCCACCCGAGCCACCTACTGACCATAAACCCCAACCAAAAGAAGCACCACCTCCATATGATGTATAATAGTCTGTCTTTGTTTGGTCCTTAACTTTATTACTAACTTCTATGAGTGTCATACTATTAGCAAGTGAATTATCGTACCAGTTGCTAGGAGAAGCAAAACTAACATGTTGCATTTCACCTGTTGCAGGGTCAGAAATTAAACACTTATTAAATGCATCCCTAGCCTTCGCTATTGCGAATGAAGTTACATCATTCTTTGATGTTGCTATTATATTTAAAGCCTCATCAATACTAGGACGATATGATTCTAATAATCTAAGTTTTTGGTTTCGTACATTAACCAACTGAATAGATTGAATAGCCCATTTATTTCTACCCTCTGTTGTATTTAAATCACATTGAAGCTTTAAAGATTGTAGAGCTGATTCTGCTGAAATATATTCAGATTCAAGGTCTAAAAATTTCTGATAACGGGTTTGAGGTACTGCTGGAAGTTCGATAATGTTTCCATTCATATCTTCGATTTTTTGTACCTCCCATAAATAATCCCATGCTTTATTGTACTGCTTTATCTGATCAGGATTTGCTTCATATTTGGAATTAGCTTGTAAGCAAATTTCAAATGCACTATCGACAGCATCACCTGAAGGTATGTAACTTGAAATTGCACAGGCAGGAATATTATTGACTAAAGCTGAAAATGCTAACGCGGTACTTATATCACCACCAGGATTTGCTCTACTCATAGCATTTTTATAATCGTTTTCATTAACAGGAATACCCGGGTGACATAGCTGTATCATTGTATTTGTTGAAGCAATTCCAGTTTCTGGTGATAGAGTTATGATTTCGTAGATTTGATTAACAATCTTTTTTATAGCATCTATATTATTTTCTGAGAAATTCATATAGACATACCTCCTTTAAATTAGTTTTTATTACAATAAGTATATTACTCTAAATATTAATATTAAATTCATGTTAAGTTAAGGGAGAAGTTACATGAAATAACGGATAAGTGTGGATAAAACTTTAGTTAAAGATATAGAATGTAAATTATAGATTTATTTTGATAAAGAAAAAAATAGAAAGTGATGAAGTAAAGTTCTACTGTGAAGATGGTTAAAGTTTTTAATTCATCATAGTCAAGATTGTTGTGAAAATGTAACTATTTAAAGATATATGTGGTAATGCTAATAATTTAATTAGGAAGTTCAATATTAAAACTTGAAGAATCCACAAGTAATGAAAATACAAAAGACTATAGAGGGGCTGAAAGTTTTACATGGATATTTTATAAAATAGCTACATCAAAGGGATATGTAACAATTAGATGGCATGTGGAATCTAATTGCTATTATTCTGAATCAGTTGATTTTAAATAGATTGATTAATATAGATTAAATAACACGGTATGGGAGTATAGGTTCATGCCTGTATTCTCATATGGTAATCAATTATAAGTGTTCTTTGAAAATTGAATAATACGGTGTTAAGCAATATTTTTTTAATATTAGATGGTGATAGAGTGGAATCATATGGTATAATTACTATAATATTGATTCATATTTGTAATACTTTTAACTTATGGTGAATGTTCTAGATAATGTATTTTTTACACATGAGAAGTTAACATATTTTAAGGAGTGATTTGATGGCTGATTTTGCTTTTCATTTTAAGAGTGTTAAAAGAAGTACTCCATACACCCTAACTTTCGAAGGGAGCTGTACTAATTCAGGAGTTAGAAATCTTATTATTAAATACCCAGGGACAGAGGTAATTAATGAGACAAGCATTGCAATACCTCAAGATATTTTGGAACAATTAAAAGAAGAATTTAATGGACAGTTTGGTTATGGTCCGTTTAATACTAGAGAGGTCAAAAAGGCTTTTGAAAATAAAAAGGATTTTTATTTAAATTATAAACGTAATAATGATTAGCATGATATAAATATAAAAATTTTCTTAGAACTTAAAGTTGTGTGAAAAAACTTTTTAGTTAAAAGATATAAATAACTCAATATGATATTTAAAAAATTAATATGTATATATTAAGCTAAACACCGTATCATTCAGAAATGGATATGCGGTGTTTTTATATTCAAGGAGGTAATTATGGATAGGAACTTATTTAGAGCTACTGAGAAGAAGCTATATAACTATTTCAGTAAAGATAAGAAGATAGATAGCCTTAGGAATAAAATAAAGTTATTAGAGCAGCAAAGTGATGCTATAGAAAATAGAATAAAACATACAGATATAAGTATACCAATAGAAAGTAGAAGTATAGAGTTTAGTGAAAGAGTCACCTGTAGTTCAGATGGTACAAGCTACATGGAGAGAACTATGATTAAGATAATAGATAATTTATTAATAGAAAAGGCTAGAAAAGAAGAAGAGATTACCAAGACAGAAGAATTAATAAGGAGTATAGAAGAAGATAATAATATAATTGGTTATAATATAGGATTTTTAAGTGATGAGTCTAAAAAGTTATTAAAACTAAAATATAAAGATAAGAAAAAAGAATGGGAGATAGGACAGGAAATTAACCTATCACAATCCAGAGTTAATAAACTAAAAAATGAGTTAATAAAAGACATATCTAATTGGGATAATTGGTTCATATGCTAAAAATGGGAATAAAAGAGGAATAAAAGAGAGATAATTTTATGAGCTTACCTGATGTATAATGATAATATAGAATAAATTTATTTCCCTCATGTAAAATACGATTACTTAGGTATATGTGTTTTTAAAAGGAATTTATAACAATTCTGTAGAAGTATAAGATTTAAAGGGGGAATAATTATGAAGGATATAAGGGGTAAGAGTAAAGAAATTGAACATAAAAATGAGTATATTTATTTTTTAATTATGTTGATTGTATTAATTATAATAGGAGTAATGGTAGCTTCTTTGTTTGAAAATAGCTCTTATGGGAATCAATTAGAAGTAAAAGATTATTTTAATTATACAGGGGTATTAATTGGATCTATTTCAGGTGGTTTTATATCATTTTTTATATTAAAGATTACATTAAATAATCAAAAAGAACAGTTTGAATATGAAAGAAAATTGAATAATGATTCAGAAAGAATTGAAAACTCTCTTTTATTGTATAAAGATATTTATAAAACATGTGGGCATATAAAATTTGAAATTAGTAGTTTTAAAAAGATTATAGAGATGGATAATGATTTAGAAAATTCAGTACATAATATACTTGTAGCATTTAATAGTATGAATAATAATTTAACACAGCTTTTTAATAATCTTGAGTTTAATTATCTATTATTAGATGTAAAAGAAACACAAGATTTATTAGTATCAAAAGTATATGATGAGTTATTAGATAAATATGCTAATTTTGAGAAGTATTATTTTAGGACAAATGAGTATGAAAGGTTGAGTAAATTCTTAACTGAAAAAAATAACACTATAGATGATTTCATGAAAGATTTATTATCTGAGGCTAAAAAATTAATATAGAATGATAAGGCAACACATAAACCGCAGGGATTATACCATAAGGTACTTTGTTGTAAAATATTAGGATATATTGTAAAATACTTTATGGAGGGGATGCAAATGGATAATAGAAAACTCGAATATATAGAAATTTGGTATGATGAGAATAAAAACGTATACAAAAAATTAATTAATAAAGTTACTAATATAATAAATGATATTTTAGAAAATGAAAAAATTATTGTTAATTCTGTTTATGGTAGAGTTAAAGAGAAAGATAGTTATTGTAATAAAGCATCAAAAGATAAATACAAAACGCCTGTAGATGAAATAACGGATCTAGCTGGAATAAGAATTATAACTTACATAAATTCAGATGTAGATAAAATATGCAGAATAATTAAAGAACAATTTCATATAGATGAAGAGAATAGCGTAGATAAAGGAGAGGAATTAGGAACAAATAAAGTAGGTTATAGATCAGTTCATTATGTGGCAAAAATAAAAGAAGATAGAAGTAATCTTCCAGAGTATAATGCATATAAAAATTTGAAGTTTGAAGTTCAAATTAGGACTTTATTACAACATACATGGGCTGAAATAGAGCATGATAGAAATTATAAATTTAGTGGGGTTTTGCCAGAGAGTATTAAAAGAAAATTTGCATTAGTTGCAGGTACTCTAGAATTAATTGATATGCAGTTTGAGGAAATATCCAAGGAAATAGATTCTTACTCAAAAGAAATTTATAAAAATACACAGGAAGGAAACTTAGAGGGAATATTAATTGATAGTACATCACTTAATCAATATTTATTAAATAGATTTGATAATGAAATAAAAGAAAAACGTATAGAACCTAGCTTCGGAAAAATCAGTACTGTAGAGGAAGCGATAATCAACGAATTAAGAGATTTTGGAATAAAAACTTTAGATCAACTTGATAGTATGTTAGAAAAGTATACTTTAAATGAAATAGAGCATGAAAATTATTCTGGACTTTTAAGAGATCATATGATTGTAAATGACATAGAAAAATATTTTTCAAAGTGTTGGAATCGTCATTGGGGAGGATTTAATAGTAGGGATATACCTATAATGGAAAAATATAACCCTGACATTAGTGATTACCTATATAAATATGATGTAGGTATAATTTATGAGTAGTACGTTTTAGGTAATAAACTAGTAATAATTATATTTTTATGCTGTTATAAAAATATATAGCAAAGATAGTAAATAAAATTCATTTTTTTAGTAAAAATTCTAAAAAGGACACTTGCCAATAGTGTCTTTTTTATTTTGTAAAGGTAGGTGAGGATATGCTAAGTATTTATACAAGCTATAGCTGCAGTAGATGTAGAAAAGAATTTGTTTTACTTACAGAAGATATACAAAGATTACAAGGATACTTAGTGTGTCCTTACTGTAGTAATAGAAATATTAGAAAGCAAGGAGCTTCAGATAGTTTAAAGGAATGTATGCAAGAGAGAGCTTATGTAAGGGTTAAAGGTGCTTTAAGGCAAAAATAATATTTTAAATAAATGGAGGTATTTTAAATGAGTATAAAAAAGTTTAGTACAAAAGAATTAGTTGAAGAACTAAGTAAAAGAGAAGGGGTAGAAACTATTATAGCTGAACCATATGAGAATAAAGAACTTAAGATGAATGGTCCAGCTATAATAATTAAAGTTATAGATTAAGCTACTTGCTTATACTGGTAAACTCCTTTTACATAATTATGAAGATAGCTACCATGAGATGATGCTGACATTATACCACTATAAACTGACTGAGGTACATTGTAATATTGATATATAGAACCTGTATGAAATTGTACTTCTAAAGTTTTAGAATAGGAATCATATCCTATGGAATAAATATTTGATGATGAAACTATAGTTCTTTCCATTTAAAACGCCTCCTTTCATTTACCATATTTCTACAATTGATTAAAAAATCCTTCATTAAATGTAAAATAAAAGTAGGAAAGTGCGATATATATGTAGAAATGTATGCATTTAGGAAGGAAAGATTAATAATGATAATTTTAAAAACGCCTGAAAATAATAAATTGGAACTTGAAATAAGTTCTACTTATGAAGCAAAAGAATTTTTTGAGAGAGAACCTTATAACTTTGGAGAAATAATTTCTGTTATATCAAAAAATAAAAATAAAATAATATTAAAATCTAAATTAGGATATGAAATAATATTTAAAGGTTCTTTTACAACTGGAGATGTAGGAGAAGAATTAAATGGAGCTATCTTCATGTTGGAAAATTGTGGATTTGAATTAAAGGATTTAATATATACAAGTGATAATTTAAAGCTTAAAAAAACACTAAAATATAAATATAGAACCATAATAAGTAATATAATTGATGCTCTTTTCAATGTATACAAAAAATCATTTAAGAAAAAATCTAGTAAGCATTATGAAAAAGGAGCAAAAAAGCTAAAAAAGATATATCGCAGTCTTGATATTGAAAAAGAAAACAAAATTTATTTAGATTTTATATCTGATATAAAAAAAGATTATAAAGGGATGTTTGGAAAAAATTTAAATAAAATAGACGAAGAAAAAAGTAGAATAAAACTAGAAATAAAATATAAAGAAGATCAAGACCGAGGATATACAACTGCTTTTGCTATATTTATCTTAGGTATTTTAATTAAAGATATTGTTTTTGGAAAATTATTTTCTGGAATGAGTAATTTGGAGTTTTTTATATATGGAAGCTTATATATTCTAATATTTTCATATGTATCAAGTAAGGTATTTCTAAAGGATGAAAAAAAATTAAGAGTCTATAAACTTATGTTACAAAGTTTAATAGATCTAGAAAAAGAGATCGAAGTAAAAAAGAATTCTAGATCAAGTTTAAATAATTTGAAATAAATAGATATAAGGGTCAATGTGTAAGGTAGTTAAAAGAATTTTAATATACTTATGAACATAGGCTCTTTTTCTTATATACAAAATAAACAAATAAGCAATTAGCAATGAGGTGGTGGTATGGCAAAAGTAAGAAGTCCAAACAGAGACAAAGCATTTGAGATATACAAAGAACATAAAGGGAAGATTGACTTAGTTAAGATAGCAGAGATATTAAGTGCTTCCCCTGGAACAATTAGAGGTTGGAAGAATAAAGATAAATGGGAACAAAAATTAAACGGAACGTTCCAAAAGGAAAGTATAAAAAATACGGAACGTTCCAAAAGAAAAAGAGGAGCACCACTCAATAATAAAAATGCAGTAGGGCATGGAGCGCCGTTAGGTAATAACAACGCTGAGACTCATGGATTCTTTTCTAAGTATTTACCGGAAGATACTTTTAATATTATTCAAGAGATACAGAAAAAAGATACTTTAGATATCCTATGGGAGAACATTCAAATTCAATACGCTGCAATAATAAGAGCTCAGCATATTATGTATGTTAAAAATAAAGAAGATACTACTAATGCTCTTAGCGGTGAAACTAATGGAGATACATCTTCATCAGAAAGATATACTATTCAATTTGCATGGGATAAACATGCCACTTTTCTACAAGCACAGTCAAGGGCAATGAAGACACTTGAAAGTATGATTAAACAATATGATGAATTATCAAAAAATGGCATTGCTACTGAAGAACAAACACTAAGAATTAACAAGTTAAAAGCTGAAATATCTAAATTAACTGGTGAGAATAAAGATAAACAAAAGGGTAACTTAGGAAAATTAATTGAAGTCTTCAAGAAAGGACCAGCTAAGTAATGGAATTTGAACAGTTTGGTGAAAAAGCTTGGAACTTCATTGATACACCAGTAATTTTAGATGCAAGTATTAATATTTTAGAGGGAAGTGTAAGAAGTGGTAAGACTATAGCAATGCTTCTTAAATGGCTTAGATATGTAGAAGAAGGCCCGAAAGGTCTATTGATAATGACAGGAGTATCTAAAGACACCGTATATGATAATGTTCTTAGAGATTTATTTGAGACCTTATATGAAGAAGATTATTCCTATAATAGACAATCAGGAGACCTAAGGATATTTGATAGAGAGATAAAAGTTATAGGGGCAAAAGATGAAGGTTCAGAAAAGTATTTAAGGGGTAAAACTTTGGCAGGAGCCTATTGTGATGAGTTATCCTTAATGCCTGAAAAATTCTTCAAGCAATTACTTAATAGACTTTCAATTAAAGGAGCTAAACTGTATGGAACTACTAACCCAGATAGCCCATACCATTATCTTTATACAGAATATATAACAGATAAAGAAAAACTAGAGAGTGGAATGGTTAAGGTTTATCATTTTATGTTAGATGATAATCCAAGTTTAGATGATGAATACAAAACCTTTATTAAGAATGCTTATACTGGATTTTGGTATGAACGAATGATTTTAGGGTTATGGGTAATTGCTCAAGGTGCTATATATGGAATGTGGGATAAAGAATTAAACACTTTTATAGATGAAGATTTACCGCCAGGATTTAAAAGTATGGCCCAAAGGTATATTTCAATTGACTATGGAGCATCAAACCCTACAACCTTTTTAGATATTTGGGATGATGGAGATACAGTTTGGATATTAGATGAGTATTACCATGATAACAATAAAAAAGGACAAAAAGAAAATTCACAGTATGCAGAAGATTTAGTAAAGTTTATAGGAAGTGATTATCCTAGATTTGTTATTATAGATCCATCAGCTAAAAGTTTAAAAATATCTATAAGAAATAAAGGAATAAGAACCAAAGATGCAGATAATGATGTATTAGAAGGAATAAGAATGGTATCTACAATGATATCTAATAGAAAATTAAAAGTTCATAGGAAAAACTGTCCTAATTTTCTAGAAGAAGTGGCAGGGTATGTATGGGATGAAAAAGCAGCCTTACGTGGAGAAGATAAACCAGTAAAAAGTAAGGACCATACTTTAGATGCAGCAAGATATTTTGTGAAAACTATAATTAAGTCTAGAAGGTTAGCAAGATAAGTCATAAGAGATAACATCTATTGAAGATGTTATTTTTATTTTGCATGAAAGGAGGTAACCATGAAGAAGAAAAGGAATAAGAGATATTCTAGGGATTCTAAACCTAGAATAAAAAAAGATAATAGAGTTATGGCAATAGATGCTTTTTCTAATGTTCTTGCAAGGCTAGGAGCAGGTACACCTAATCTTTTAGAAGGTACAGACTATCCAATGACTAGACTTACACAGAATTTTCAGCTTATGAATAGTCTTTATAGATCGCATTGGATAGTAAGAAAGGTAATAGATTGTATTCCGGAAGACATGTGTAAGAATTGGATAAATATAAAAACTCAATTATCTCCTAATGATTTAGATAGGTTTATAAAGTTAGAGAGAACAACTAGGGTACAAAGAGATATATTACAAGGATTAAAATGGGGAAGACTTTATGGTGGAGCTGGAGCAGTAATTATAATAGATGGACATGAGGATATACTAAACACTCCTTTAGATTATGACATGATAATGCCTGGAAGTTTTAAAGGAATGATAGTAACAGATAGATGGTGTGGTTTAACTCCTGGTGATGAAATTATAGAAGACTTAGGAAGTCCAGACTTTGGATTACCTAAATACTATGATTGGAATACAGAAGCAGGTGGATGCATAAGAGTACACCATAGCAGGGTTCTTAGATTCATAGGAAGAGAACTTCCTAACTGGGAAAGGTATACTGAACAACAGTGGGGTGCTTCAGAAGTAGAAGTAATCTTTGATGAATTAAAGAAACGAGATAATACTAGTTGGAATATAGCACAGCTTGTATTCTTAGCTAACTTAAGAGTATTAAAGATGGCTGACTTAGGAGAGTTGCTTGCTGTAGCAGATGAACAGGCTCAGAAAGAATTATATGATACTGTACAGGCTCAAAACTGGTTAATGTCTAATATGGGGATGTATATATTAAATAAAGATGATGATTTTCAAACACACCAATATTCATTTAGTGGGCTTAACGATATATATGAAAGCTTTATGTTAGATGTAGCAGGTGCTGCTGAAATACCAGTTACTAAACTATTTGGTAGAAGTCCAGCGGGGTTTAATGCTACTGGAGAATCAGATTTACAAAATTACTATGATGTAATTGAGCAGAAACAAGCATCACAGCTATATCCAGTACTAGATAAGTTACTACCTATAATGTTTATGAGTGAGTTTGGAGCTATACCAGATGATTTGGACTATGAGTTCAATTCAATAGGTTCTCCAAAAGAAACAGAATTATCGGATATAGTTGATAAAAAATCTAATGCAATAATTAATGTATTTAATGCTGGACTAATAAGTCAAAAGACTTCATTAAAGGAATTAAAGCAAATGGGAGAAACAACAGGGATGTTTACTAACATAAGTGATGAAGATATAGAAAATGCTGATGAAGATATAGATCCAGTAGGTGATGTACCAGAGGAGAATGGAGAATTAGATTATGAAGAATTACAAGGATACACAATTAAGGAGGAAAAGAAATATGGATAATCTGAAGGAAATTAATGAGCTAAAAAATCTATGTACACCAATAGTAGAGTATTTAAAAGAGAATTACGACCCATATTGTAAAGTTATTATATCAGACAATGAAATAAAGCTAGTATCTACGAAAATAGGAATACCAATTAATCAAGAGTAATAGATTGTACTTTTATAGGAGGAAATTAAATGGATATAATTTCAGAGCGAATTGTTAATATCTATAAATTAGAGAATAAAATAAAGTCTGCTCGCTGTAATGCTGATAATATCGAAAGGTTTATCAAAGAAAAAAATTACAACAGAGCAGAAGAATTTTCAAAAATACTTTCATTACAAATGCATGAACTTGATTGTTTTGAATTTCAAATAGAGCATAGGAAAATAAATAAAATAGATTAATACTTATTTATTTAAATCAATTGTTGGTTCAAAAGAATTTAATTCATTACAAGGATATTCTTTACAAAAAGCGTAAAGAGCTAATTTACGGTTTCTTTTATATTCTGGTAAGTTATTATTTTCAATTATTGGGCAAATACCAAATTGAAATTCAGCTTTATAGGTATCTCCAATAAGCTTGTATTTACCAGAAACAGATAAATCAATATTTCAAAATGAACAATGAATCTTTTTACTAACCAATGTATAGTATGGCATAAATGAACACCTCCTTTAAGAATATTTTAACATTAAATTATAAGTTGGTGATAATATGACACTGAGAAAAAATACGGCTAAAGACCTTTGGAAGCCTAAAAGAAGAATAGAGGAAATGTATAAACGAACCTTAAAGCAGATAGCAAGTCAGATACAGGTTAAATTAAAAGATGCTAAGACAATAGAGGAAATATTAGTAGAACTTAAAAAAGCAATCAATAGTCCAGAGTTTAGCAGGTATGCAGATAGAGCAGCTATGAAAATGGTAACTAGTTTATTTGCAGATGCAGGACATACCTGGAGGCAAGCAGCTAGGAAGAATAGTAAAGGTAAGGGTATATACGAAGCATTAAAGAGAGAACTTAATGGGCCTATAGGTGGATCTATCAATGAACAAATACGAAGAAATGCACATTTAATAAAAAGCATGCCTTTAAGTATATCTAAAGATATTACAGAACATGTATCTAAAGAAGCCTTTAAGGGTAGAAGAGCAGAGTATATAGCAGAGGATTTACAAAAGGAAATACCAACTATGTTTGAGTCTAAAGCTAAGCTAATAGCTAGAACAGAAGTAAGTAAAACTTCTACAGCATTAACTAAGGCTAGATGTGAAAACATGGGGATCGATTGGTATATATGGCGTACATCAGAAGACCAGAGAGTAAGAAAGAGTCACTACCATATGGAAGGGGTGATTGTTAATTGGAACAATCCACCTAGCCCTGAAGCTTTAAACAATGAAAAGAATGTAGGTTATTATCATGCAGGTAATATTTATAATTGTAGATGTTACCCAGAAGCAGTAATAATCTTAGATTTAATTAAATGGCCATCTAAAGTTTATTACAATGGTTCTATAGTAAGAATGACTAGAAAGCAATTTGAAGAAATAATGTGATATTTAAAAAGTATGTTATAATTTACTAAATGTAGATTGATAAATTGGAATCTGAAGGAGAAATTTTTATGAAAGATAATTCATTTATAGAAACTGAAAGGCTGATATTAAGAAAGTTTACTGAAAAAGATATAGATGCTTTTTTTTCGATTTTAAGTGATAAAGAGGTAAATAAATTTTTACCAATGTTCCCGCTTAAAGATATTGAAGAAGCAAAACAATACTTGCAAGAAAGATATCTAGTGTCAAACGGTTATCATTATGCTATTTGCTTGAAAGTAGATAACGTACCTATAGGATTTATTAATGTAAGTGATAATGAAAGTCACGACTTAGGATATGGATTAAAAAAGGAGTTTTGGCATAAAGGAATTGTAACAGAAGCAAGTAAAGTAGTCATAGAACAGCTTGAAAAAGATGGTATTCCTTATATTACAGCTACACATGATGTTAAAAATCCAAGAAGTGGGGCTATAATGAAAAAAATAGGAATGACTTACCAATATTCATATGAGGAACAATGGCAACCAAAGGATATACTTGTAACCTTTAGGATGTATCAATTAAACTTTGATGAGCAAAAAGATAGAGTATACAAAGAATACTGGAATAAGTACCCTGTCCATTTTATTGAAAAAGATGTTTAAATTCTAGCTTAGTTATGAGTATATTATAAACACATTATTAAGTAAAAAAATAAATGACATATTAAAATATTGCATTATTCATAAATGAATTTGCGATATTTTTTTATTACGCAATTTAAATAAATAGTGAATTAAGTCTTAGAAATAAGGCTTTTTTATTTTGCTTGAAAGGAGGTGATGAAGACATATGAGAGCATTTTATGGATCTAGATTTAGTCCTAACATGACAAAGACACCTGAAGGTTTTTTAATATGCCATAACGTTCCTATTGCTCGTACAGGATGGTATACATACTTACCTAGTGAGCTAGGAATAAAAAGTGATAAGCAGACTATAGAGGTATATAGAAGTCCAGATGAGGTATTCAATAGAGCAGCTATAGCAAGCTTCGAAGGTAAACCAGTAACAGATGACCATCCACCAGACTTATTAACTCCAGATAATATTAATATCTATTTAAGGGGTACTGTACAAAATGTAAGACAAAGTAAAGAAGAAGATGATCTTTTAGTAGCAGACTTAGTTATCTATGATAGTTGCCTTATAAAAGAAGTAGAAGGTGGGAAAAGAGAAGTTAGTTGTGGATACGAATTTGAATGTAAAGAGAATGAAGATGGGACATATAGACAGATTAATATATGCGGTAATCATGTAGCGGTTGTTGATGCTGGAAGAGCTGGCAATCGTGTATCTATAAAAGATTCTAAGAACAAAGAGTTGGAAGGGGAGAAGAAAGTGAGTAAAAAAGTAAAAATACCACAAAAAAGAGGACCAGTAACAAATATATTAGCGGCATTAGGATTTAAGCACTATGCAGCTGATGCAGAACCAGATGAAATAGCTAACACTATAGATCAGTTGGTGGAAGAAAGGAAAGAAGGAGAATATGAGGATATAGAAGTAACTCCTAAGCAAGAAAATGAAGAAGCAGCTAAGGATTCAAGTCCAGAGATAGCTCAACTTACACAACAGGTATCAGGTTTAACTAAATTAGTAGAGCAATTACTTACAAAACAAAATGAAGAAAAGGCACCAGAAGAAGCAATAGATGAAATGATTAATAAGTTAGAAGAAAATACAGTAGGGGATGAAGAAGAATCAGTTACAGTTCCAGTTGGAGAGATAGGGGATGAAGATATTCCAGATGGTGTAGTAATAAGCCCTGAAGATAGACCTAAAAACCCAATACCAGGAACTGATAGTAATCAAACTATGTTAATGGCATTAAAAGCTATGAAGCCTATAATAGCAAATATAAGTAATCCAGTAGAAAAGAAGAAAGCTTGTGATTCTCTTTTAAGTGCATTCAAGACTTCTAAGAAGACACAACAAAGTAATAATGGTTATGCAGATATATTAAGAGCACAAAAGAAGAATGCAATGGATAGAAAAAGGGCAGATGATGAAAAAGCAAAAGAAGTAGAAGCTATAGGAGAAAATTATAAGAAGCAATTTAATCCACATTACAAGGAGGGGAAATAATATGCCAGGAAAAGCAATAGGAATTGAACTTAATTTAGGTTATCCAGGTACAGTATCTAGGAGTGTAGATACCATAATAACAGCAAGAAAGGTAAAAAGTAAAATAGATGGTGATAAAGAAACAGCTTCTCCAGTAGCTTTTGGGGAGGCTGTTATTTTAAATCCAGATAATTCTTATAGTAAGTTTTCTAGTACTAATATAGCAACAGATTTTGTAGGCATAGCAGTAAGAGAAGTTAAGCAGACTATAGATTATTATTCTGCTGCTAAATATTTGCCAAATGAAATTATGGACGTTCTTAATAGAGGTAGCATAACAGTTAAATGTAATAACGGTAAGCCAGCAGCAGGGGGGAAGGTTTATATAAGAATAAAAGAAAATCCAACTTTACCTAATGGAAAGATTGGACAATTTGAGGCTGTAGCAGATGGAGAAAATACTGTAGAAATTCCAAATCTAAAGTGGGCTACAGGTAAATTAGATAGTAATAAAGTAGCAGAAGTTACTATTCTTAATAGGACTATATAGGAGGTGCAGGAATGAAAGGAACAACGAATATAAATGCTTTTAATGGACAGGTGCATAATGCATTTAATAACATAACACCAACTAGAACAGCTTTGGATGCAGCAAGTGATGGATCAGGGATGGCCTTCTTAGTTGGAGAGTTAGAAAAAAGAGATGCTAAGCTAAATGAACCACTAACAAGTGTTACATGGATGAGAGATATAGTAGCTAAGACCGGTGGAGGATGGATAGAAAATACATCTAATTTATTTGTTGACTATGCTACTACAGGTGGTAATAACTATGGATTAATTAGAGGACAGACAAACAACATACCTGTAATGCAAGCTAATACAAGTAAAGATACATTTAAGGTGTTCCCTTGGTCTAATATACTAAAAGTACCTTTTATAGATCAACAGAAAATGCAATCTATAGGAAGATCCCTTGATAGCATATTAGATGATGGTATTAGATTAAACTACAATAAAACTATAGATTACATGGTTTATAGAGGTGTAGAGGAAGAAGAAGTCTATGGATTAGTTAATAATACAGCAATTACTATTACAAGTGTGGCTAAAGGTGAAAAAGGAAAATCAGAATGGGCTACTAAAACAGCAGATGAAATATTAGATGATATAAATACAGTACTTACAGAAGCATGGACCAATAGCGAGTATGATTTAGGAGGTATGCCAAACCATATATTAATATCTCCACAGCAATACACTTACATTGCTACTAGAAAGGTTAGTGAGGCAGGAAATGTGTCTATTCTAACTTATCTATTAGAAAATAACATAGCTAAGAACCAAGGAGTTGAGCTTGCAATAGTTCCTTGTAGATGGTGTGTAGGTGCTGGGCTTAACAAGACTAACCGTATGGTGGCTTATGTAAATGATGAAAGTAAAACACTAATTGATATACCAGTACCAATTATGAGAGCAATGACACAGCCTAGTGTAGGAGATGTTGCTTATTTAACTGCATATATGGCTAATATAGGACAAACTAAGTTCTTATATACACAATGTGTTTTATATGCAGATGGAATATAAAAGTAATTAAAATTAATAAATAAAAAGCTTTAGTGTGATGCTAAAGCTTTTTCTATTTAAGGAGGAAGAATATGAGAATATATACAAACAAATCATTACTTTTTATAAATGGAGATGAAAAAATTAAAGTTAAAAATCTTGAAATAATAGATGTACCAGAATGGATAGAGAATACAGGTCTTTTTAGCTTAGCTAAATCGGATGGAACTTTAACAGTGATAGAAAGTAAAGAGGATAAAATAGCAGCAGAAAATGGTGATCTAAGAAAGCAAAGCAAGACTAAAGGTAAAGCAAATAAAGATGAAGTAGAAGAAATAGAAAAAAGTGAATAGGTGATTTTATGAGTACTTTCAATGGGTTAATAAGTAGTGCTGGAAATATGAAGCCTGGAACTAATCCACCTTTTACATTAGAAAATTTCTATGAGGTATATCCACAGTTTGGAGAGAATGCAGAGGGGAATTATACAGTACCTAAAATAGTATTAGATATGTATTTAGATATGGCCAATGCCTGTATTAAAGAAAGTAGATGGCATAGACAATGGAGATATGGAATGTGTTTATTTATTGCACATTTTTGTACCTTATACTTACAAGGCGTAGCTGATGTTAATGGTGGAGTTAAAGGCATATTAGAAGCAGGTAAAACACGAGGACTAGACACATCCATAAGTGTTGGGGATGTATCTATATCAACAGATTATAGTATTACTATGAGTAATATAGAAGGCTGGGATGGTTGGAGCTTAAGTACTTATGGTCAGCAACTAATAACCTTAGGTAAGTTAGTTGGAAAAGGTGGAATGTATGTGTATTAAGGGTGTTCTTATATGCTAAATGGATTTACTAATATGCTTATAACAAAAGATTTAACCAAGGACATTAAAAAATCTCTTGAGGATTTAGCTAAAAAAACAGTATGCATAGGTATTCCAGAGGAAGAGAACACCATGCATGATAAGATAGCCAATGCAGAATTACTATATATCCATACCCATGGAGTAAGAGATGTAACAATGAGAAGAGCTATGCAACATGATTTAGATAGTGGTACTCCTTATAGTAAAGTCCATGAAATGTATGTACATGAAAATGGATCTCCACTTTGGCATAGTCCACCTAGACCAGTTCTTGAGCCTGCTATGGATAATAGCAAAGAGGAAATATCTGAACAGATGAAAGAGGCAATTATGGCTGCTCTGGATGGAAATAATCCAAGTGTTGAATTACAAAAGGCAGGAGCACTTGGAGAAAGGGCAGCTAAAGACTGGTTTACTAATCCTGATAATAATTGGCCTCCAAATAGTGAAGTAACAATCAAAGGTAGTAAAAAGGATAAGAACGGTAAGAAGTTTATAAAAGGAAAAGGTTCAGATAGGCCACTAATAGATACAGGAGCATTGAGGAAAAGTATAATTTATGTGATTAAAGAAGGGGATAAGGAATGATTAATGTATCTAGAGTAATAAATGATCCTAGATTATCACAAGGGTTTAGTATCTTTAGAAAGTCAGGAAAGTGGGATAAAGGTAGATTTGTACAAGAAGAGGCTAAAGTAAATATGTCCGGAGTAATAAGTGTAGCAAAGCCCAAAGACATAGAAATGATTCCAGAAGGTGATAGAGTAGGTGGGGAATTAGCTATTTATAGTACACAAGAAATATTTACTACACGTAAGGGAGATATATCTAAAGAAAAGGATTCAGGTACTTCTGATGAATTACTATGGCATGGTGAAAGATATAAAATATACTCCGTAAGTCCGTATAGGGATTACGGATACTATAAAGCTATAGCTATGAGAAAGGCTAGTTGTTAATATGGCAGACCAAGTTTTAAGACTTAAGGAAATAGAAGACTTTTTTTATTTAATTACATGCCAGATGTTAGATATAGATCTAGAGAAAGAAGAAAATCAAAGCAAGGTTAGGATTGCATGGCCAACGGATGGAGCCCCAGCATGGTCCATAAATGAAGATGTAGCTTATCTAAGAATTACACCAGTAGATGATAAAATGGCTAGACAACAAAATATTATATATAATCCACATGAACAGGACAAAGCTTATGCTAAAAAGCAAACAGTATATACAAGAGTTCATAAAGTTAATTGGACTTTATATGGTCCAAATAGCTATGATAATGCAGATGTAATAAGACATATGATTTTTGATTATGATTATATGAAAAAATTCAAAGTTAAGAACTTATTTCTTATAACAGATGTACCAATGCCTACAAGATTGCCAGAATATTATAATGGCCAATGGTGGGAAAGAACAGATTTTTCTGCTACTTTTAACGAAGCTGTAATTAGGGAGACTAAAGTACCTTATATTACTGGTACAGAAATAAAAACTATTCATAATAGATAAAAAGGAGGAGAGACAATGACATTACCATTAAGTGATGCAGTAGACGTATCCGTAAGTGTAGGTCCGGTTAGTTCTGTTAGGACTAATTTTAATTTAGCGATTATAGTTGGATCATCTAAAATTATAAAACTTCCTGATAGAGTAAAAACATATTCTAAAATGGGAGATATGACTGCGGATGGATGGACAGGAACTGAGCCAGAATATTTAGCAGCTCAATTATATTTTTCTCAAACACCAAAGCCAACAAAGATTGCGGTAGGAGTTTGGGATAAGGAAAAGGGAGAGACTGCTGTACAAGCAATGACTGCCTGTAGAGAAGATAATTCCGAATGGTACTTAGGATATGTTTGTGGTGTTACTAAAAGTGAAATTATAGAAATAGCTAAGTATATGGATTCTGCTACTCCAGCTAGCATCTATTTTTATACAACTAGTGATAGTGATGTATTAGAGAATAAGAAGGGAAATGTAGCAGAAACATTAAATAAATCTGGAGTTCATAGAACTTTAGGACAATTTTCTACTACAGAAGATGCAATAATGGCTATAGCAGGATATGCTATGGGAGCCAATACACAAACAGCTGGTTCTGCCTATACACTTAAATATAAACAAGAAACAGGGGTAGAGCCTGAAAACTTAACAAGTACACAAGTAACAATATTAAAGAATAATAATTGTAATGTTTATATAAATAGGGGATCAGTTTATAACTTGTTTGAGAATGGTGTAATGGCAGATGGAACACCATTTGATGAGATTTTAAATTTAGATATATTAACAAATAATATTCAATCTGCAGTTATAAATGCACTACAAACATCATCTAAAATACCACAAACTGACCATGGGATTGATAATTTACTAAATCATATTACAGCACCATTAGAAAAGGCAAGGAATATAGGTTTTATAGCTCCTGGTATATGGAACACTGCAAGTATTTTAAGTGTTAAGACAGGAGATACATTATCTAGAGGATATATGATTTTAGCAGATAGTATAGATGAGCAATCTCAAGTTGATAGAGAAGCTAGGAAGTCTCCACCAATATATGTATTGGTTAAGCTTGCAGGATCTATAGAGTTTGTATCTATAAAACTATTTATAAATAGATAGGAGGTAAAAGTATGTATAGCACATATAGCTTTGAAGATGTAACATGTTCATTTCAACATCCAGGTGTTGGAGCTTCTTCATCAACAGGAGCTGGTCTAGGTAGCATAGCAATAGCTATGGCTAATGATAAGACTTCGCATGATGTTGCTGCAGATGGAACTGTGATGATATCTAAAATAGCAGGTAAGAATGGAACGCTAACAATAACAATGCAACAAACATCAGAGCTTCATAAGTACTTACTACGTTGGTATAACTATGTAGAAATAGCGAACTCTAGCGAATTTGCTAAGATGGCTATAACTGTTAAATCTAATAATTTAGGAGATATAACTACATGTACAGGAGTTACACCACAGAAATTAGCAGATAGACCATATCAATCACAAGGACAACAGGTAACATGGAACTTAATGTCTGCAGAAATAACACAGAGCTAGGAGGGAATTAAATGGATATGCCAGTTTTATTTAAAGATATAGAGGTAGAAGGACGTAACTTTAGATTAAATAAAATGGATGCTAGAACAGGATCATTTATGCTATTTAAGTTAGTAAAAATAATAACACCTATATTTAAGAATTTAAAAGTTGATAATATAGAAGACATAAGCTTAGATGATATTAATCTTACAGAGGTAATGTCATCTATTTTTTCTTTACCAGAAGATGAATTTAGATATATACAAGATAACTGTTTAAAAGTTGTAGAGGAAGTATTACCCGCAGGGCCAGCAATAGTTTTAGATAAGCATGGAAGTTATGGTGTATTGGGCATTGAATTTAATACAGGACTATTAATGAACCTAACAATACAATCCTTAATTTTTAATGTATCAGGTTTTTTCGCAGGAAGCCCCTTGAGTTCAATAGCCAAGGGGTTGAATATCTCCCAGCTGAATTTAAAAATATAGATGCCTATTTATATGCTCCTGTTATCGCTGGCATGTGGAAACAACACGAAGTCTGGGATGGGACTTATACATTGGATGATTTATTAGATGTACACGAAATGATGGCAGTGAAGTCAGAAAATGAACGCAGGGCATATGAAGCTTCTCAAAGGGAGGTGATGTAACTGGCACTAGATCTTATAAAAAGTTATCTTATAGGCATAGGGTTTGATGTAGATTCTAACTCAGCAAAAAAAGCAGAAAGCTCTATAGAGCAAACAGAAGAAAAAATTAAGAAATTTAATGAGAATAGTAAGAAAGGTTTTTCAGAGAGCAATGAAGCAATGAAAGGCCTTTTTTCATTATTTGGCTCATCTAGTTCTTTGGGAAAGTTATTCCCAGAGTTACAAAAGCCTTTTAATGGATTAATTAAAGATATAAAAGTAGTAAAAAAATTATATGAAGACTTGAAAAGCACAGGTCAAGGGGCAGATTCAAAAGGTAATCTAAATAATTCTAAGGAAAAATCTATTGATGGTTTTAAAGAGTTAGAGAAGTCATCAGAAAGTTTAAAAATTAATGGTGGTAAGTTCCTATCAGATTTTTCTTTTAAAAGTGTAGGTTCTTTTTTAGCCATTGTAGCAGTAATAACCGCAGTAATAGCTTTAACGAAAAAATTACTTGGTTCACTAGCAAATATGGCAAAACAAGATATAGAACATGAAAAGTTATCTAGGCAGTTATGGACAACTAAGGAAAATGCTAAGGATATAGATAGTGCTTTAAAAACACTAGGGGCAACTATGGAAGACCTTTGGTTAAGTCCAACTCTTTTAAAGCAATTTAACCAATTAAGAAAAGATTCTCAAAGCTTAAGATTACCTCCGGAGTTTCAGAACAATATAAAAGTTATACAAGGGATAGGATTAGAATTTAAAAGACTAAAACAACTAGGTTCTTTAGCTATGCAATGGATAGGTCATTATATTTTAAAGTATATTGCTGGGCCACTTGCAGAGTTTAGAAAGAAATTTAGTAACTTTAATAATAAATTTATAAAAGTAATTCCAGCTATAGCTAAGGTAATAGGTTCAGCTATAGGTATTATACTAAGAATATTATTATTAATATTTAAGTTGCTATCTCCAATATTTATAATAATATCTAAAATAGTTGGTTTTATAATAGGTCTTGTTGATAAGATACCAGCACCACTAAAAAATATATTAAAAATAATAGGAGCTATAGCAGCTTTAATAATGGCAGGTCCAGTTGGAGCGATAATATTTGTCCTAGGTCTTTTAGATGATCTATTTACTTTCTTAAGAGGTGGAAAATCTATAATAGGAAGTGTCTTTGGGTTCTTTAAAGATATAGGAAGTAGTGCTATAGATGCTTTAGGGAATAAGTTAGAAGGCTTTAAAGAGAAGTTTAAAAAGGCTATGGAAGGTATAAAAGACAAAATTAAAGGAGTTTTTGGAAAAATAAAAGACTTTTTTAATGGGGAAGAAACTGAAACAGATATACAATCTAAAATTGATGTTTACCATAGGGATATAGAAGGTAATAGGTCTACTCCACCAAGTTACACAAGTAGTAGCAATACAGCTAACAATGAGACGACAACTAACAGCAATAATAGAATTACTAATACTAATACAATACAGATTTATGGCAATGATTCTAATTCTAATGCTAATGCAGTAGATAGAAAGTTAAGAGGGATAAATACAAGGAGCCTACAGGGGGTGTACTAATGGCAGAAGAGATAGTAAAGACTTATTTTGATACTGGAAAAGAAAAGCTAATTTTTGATGCTATTTTTAGTACCCAACATGATACTTCTTTAAATATTACAGAGCATCCAATACAAACAGGAGCAGACATAGCAGATCACGCCTACGAGGAAGCTTCTAGATTAAACTTTGATATTGGTATGAGTGATGTAATGGAGAGTTACTTTAGTGGACAGTTTCATGACAACACTTCTAGATCTGTTAGTGCCTATAAGAAGTTAAGAGAACTGCAAAAACAAAGAGTACCTATAACAGTAGTAACTAGGCTTGGAACTTATAATAATATGATGGTGGAGACAATAAGTACAACAGATGATAATAAGACTACTTATGGGTTAAGAGCTACAGTAACATTAAAACAAATATTTGTAGTAAGTGTTACTACTGTTAAGGTATCTCAGAGACCACAAAAATCTAACCAAACCAATGAAGGAGACCAAAAAGTTATTAAAGCTGATGAAGGTTTCCTTTTTAGTCTTTTTAAATAAAGGAGGTTTAGCATGTATATAGTACCTTTAACACCAAGTCCAAACCAAACTTTTACAAGTACTATCCCTATAGATGGAAAGAAAATTAAACTGTATTTCTTTCTAAGATATAATACAGAACAAAAGTGTTGGCAAATGGACTTGTCAGATTCAGAAAAAGCTCCTTTAATAAACTCTATACCCTTAATAGGATCCCTTAATATTTTAGAGCAATATAGCTATTTAAAGATTGGTTCAGCCTATATTGTAAAATTAAATCCTAATATAGATAGTGATAGACCAAATGAACATAATCTAGGTAAAGAGTTCATTCTAGTTTGGGGTGATACTCAATGAGTAAAGACTTTATTAATAAAATAGTTCCTGGGGCTAAGAAGACTTTTGAAAAGTATGGTGTGTTTCCAAGTATAACAATAGCACAAGCTATCTTAGAATCAGGATGGGGAAAATCTAAATTATCAAAAACTGATAATAATTTGTTTGGAATTAAGTTTCCTGGAGCACATGATCCATCCTTAAGAATATCTAGGGGAACTTGGGCCACTGATGATGGTGGATATTATGTCCATTATCAAAGTTGGGGTGACAGTATAATAGACCATGGATATTTTCTTAAAAACAATGAAAGATATACAAGACATGGAGTTTTTAGAGCCAAGACACCACTAGAACAAATAACCGCAATAAAAGCAGCAGGATACGCTGGTAATCCAAACTATGTGAAGGAAGTTACTAGCGTTATGAATGATAATAATCTTACTCAGTATGATAGTGGGACTTATACAGGGGGAGAAAGTGGAGAGAGTGCAAATAATCAACCAGGAATGACTGTAGAATCTACTAATTATCAAGTTATTAAAGGCAGTGAAAAAGAAGGAGACATACTTTTTGGTAGAAGATATAGAATAACCGTTTCAGATTCAAAAGGAAATGCAATAGATGTCTCACAATTGCATTGCACCTTCAACATAACCAAAACAATACAAATGGAACCTAATACGTCAGAGATAACAATATATAACCTTAATGCTCAAACAGAGAATACAATAATGATTAGTGGTGTTAGGGTAACAATAGAGGCGGGATATGAGGGGATTCAATTCGGTCTTATTTTTGATGGTGACATATTGCAGACCATTAGAGAAAAAGAAGGATCAACAACATATAAACTTACTATAATCGCCTTAGATTCAGATAGGGCGATTAATTTTGATATAGCTAACTTTTCTATAACAAGAGGTCAAACAGCAAGAAGCATGGTAGACCATATAGTAAGTAAAGCCCAAAATCCTATATCCTTAGGAAGTATATCAAACCAATTAAGTGGACAAACACTTACCAGAGGAAAAGTATTCTTTGGAAAGTCTAGTGACTATTTAAGGCAGATTGCTAAGAGTAATAATATGCAGTATTACATGGATAATGGTACTTTAAACCTTATAAATATGGATGATTTACCAGAGGGAGAAATATTTGAGTTGAGTCCTAAAAGTGGACTTATAGGAACACCAGAACAAACAGACTATGGAATATCTGGGCAGTGCTTATTAAATCCACAGATAAAGTTAAATAGTCTTATACATGTAGACAATAGTTTAGTAAGGGCTAAAAGAATAGATTTAAATGGTTCTAATTCTGTTCCAGGGGTAGGAGGAACTACAAGTAATAGTGTAAGAGATAAGATTATAGCAGAAGCAAAACAAATCTGTGATGATCCTAATGTAGAATATAGTCAACCGTACAGAGGTCAAACCATTAACGGAATTAAGTACTATGATTGTTCTCTATTTGTTAAGCATTGTTACGAAGTAGCTGGACTTGAAATGGTTGATATAACTTACCCACAATATAAGTTAGTAGCCAGTAGCGGTAAATTTATACCACAATCTGAGGCACTACCAGGAGATATAGTATTTTGGGGTAAAGGAGATGCATGCCATCACGTAGCTATTTATGCTGGAGATGGATATTGCTATGCTGCTAGAGGAAGAGATGGCAAGGCACCAAAAGACCAAGTTGCATACCATGCCCTTTATGGAGTAACAGAGTTTGGAAGACCTAAATGTATGATAGATGTAGATAAAGGTATATTGCCTAGTGCTAATAGTTCTAATAATACTAATAGTGATGTTCCGCAAGTACTATTTAGGTCCTTAGATAAGGATGGTATATACAGAGTAATAAAATTAGAGTATTCAGGAGATACCAGGGGCAATGATTGGTATGTAAAGTTTGAAACCATAGACCAACTTGGTGGAATGATTCCAGCAGTAGCAAGGTAGGTGATAGAAATAAGAATTTTAAATGAAATTATAGGTTCAGATCAAGGTATGCTTAGAAGTATGGGTGATGGATGGAAGAATGTATTAAGGGTTGCGTGTCCAGGAATAATACAAAGCTTTAATTCTGATGAGCAGACAGTAACAGTTCAACTGGCATTAAGGGAGCTTATCTCTAAAGAAGATTTAAACCAGGAGTGGGTAAACATACCTATATTGTTAGATGTACCTATTGTAATGCCTAGAGCTGGTAACTATTGTATGACATTTCCTATAAAACAAGGTGATGAATGCTTAGTTATATTTGCAGATATGTGTATAGATGCTTGGTTTTCCTATGGTGGAATACAAAACCAACTTGAAAGAAGAAGACACGATCTATCGGACGGATTTGCAATATTAGGAGTCTGGTCTCAGCCTAATAAAATAAAAAACTATTCAACAAATTCATGTCAATTAAGAACTATAGATGGAAAGTCTTTTATAGAACTTAAACCAGGAGAAATTAATATAAATGCATCAAATGTCAGAGTTAATGGAAAGGATGTGTTAACTCATGAGGTATAGAATGTTAGATATTAATGGAGATTATTCTTTTGGTAAAGGCCAGCAAAATATAACTTATGGCACTTATGCAGTAGCACAGGCTATAAAAACTAGGCTTTTATTACTAAAGGGTGAATGGTGGGAGAATGTAGAGGAAGGATTACCACTTTTTCAGAATATACTTGGACATTCAGGGGCACCAGACAATTTAGATTTAGTTGATAACTTAATAAAGGAAAGAATAATAAAAACAAAAGATGTACTATCAATAAAGAACTTTGAAAGTAGCTTTGAAAATAGAGATTATTCTTTTAGTTGCAAAGTAGAAACAAGATATGGAGATGTAACATTATCCTTAGACTTTTAGAAAGGAGGGCTTATATGACTTATTTTGCTCCCTATATAGATAAATCAGGATTCCATATGCCGACTTATATAGATGTAAGAGATAAACTTATAGAAGATGCAAAATCTATCTTTGGACAAGACATTTATTTAGGAGAAGATAGTCAAGACTACCAATGGATTTCAACAGTAAGTGAAAAAATATATGATGCTTTTCAAATAGCACAGCATGTTTATAACAATCGTGGTCCTAATGTAGCTATAGGAAGTGGACTAGATTCTATTGTTAAAATTAATGGGATTAAAAGAAAACCAGCTATTTATAGTAAGTGTAAAGTAATTGTTAGTGGGATAAAAGAGACTACAATTAGGAATGGAATAGTTACTGATAAAGGAAATATAAAATGGGATTTACCAGCAACAGTTGTCATTCCTGAAAGTGGTGAACTTGAGACTATAGCTACATGTGAGATACCTGGACCAATAGTAGCTAATCCAGGGGATATAACAGGAATATTTAACCCTACTTTTGGTTGGAATGGTGTATATAATAAAGAAAGTGCAATCTTAGGATCTAATATAGAAGGTGATGCAGATTTAAGAAAAAGACAAAGTCAAAGTACCGCACAAGCAAGTTTAACTATGTTAGAAGGGACAAGTGGAGCAGTAGCACAAGTTAAAAAAGTACGTAGGTCGAAGGTTTATGAGAATGACACTAATTTAATAGATAAACGAGGATTACCACCACACTCCATTACTGCAGTAGTAGAGGGCGGAGAAGATAAAGATATAGCTAATGCAATATGGATTCATAAAGGAATTGGGTGTTTTACAAATGGAGATGTAACTGTAAAAATTACAGATAAAAAAAGGCAGGTAACACCAATTAAATTCTTTAGGCCAACATATGTAGATATAGAAGCAACAATAAATATAAAGAAATTAAATGGATACACAACAGAAACTACAGAATCCATTAAAAGAAACTTACAAACTTATTTAAATGCTATGGATATAGGGGCGAATTTATCTTTATCTGCATTATGGGGAGTGGCATTACAAGCAATGCCTAATTTAATGGACCCTATGTTCTCCATAACTTCTATAACTGCAGCAAGAGTAGGAGAAACCCAAAAGACAGAAGATATAGAACTAAAATTCAATGAGGTTTGCAGAGGAAATGTAAATCTTATTAAAGCGAATGTAGTTTAGAGGTGATGTCATGGCCATAGAAAAATATGTAGATAATATAACATCCCAACATAGGGATAAGCCTAAGTTTATTTCTTGGCTTAGTAAAAGTCTTACTATAATAGATCATGCTTATTTATCTGTTAAGAGTATAGATATAAACTTTGATTTAGATTATGCAGTAGGTAAACAACTAGATACATTAGGTAAGGTTATTGGGAGAGAAAGATTACTTACCTTCCAACCACTTAACGGACATAATCCAGTATTAGATGATGAGACCTATAGATTAGTACTAAAAGCAAAAGTAGCTATGAATATGTGGGATGGTACTATTCCACAGATGTATGAAATTTGGGATAACATATTTAAAGATATAGGATTGCAATTACAAGATAATCAGGACATGAGTTTTAATGCTTATATTACTGGTTATGTTAATCAAATTAGACAGGACCTAATACAGCATGGTTATATAGTACCTAAGCCAGAGGGTGTTAGAGTAAATTATATAGGTAAATCTTTGGTGGATTTTAAACCTTATTCTGCTATGGTTGTATCTATGGCTAAGAGTGAGGTTATTAATATGAGCTATAATCCTAAAGAAATTATAAACTTTAAGCAAAATCCATATTTTATTGTACAAGGATTAAATAAAAGCACCATAAAAATGAAAGGGGTTGAATAGATGGCACTTTTTAAAAATATGATAATAACCAGTAAGGGAATGGAATTATATGCAAAGGCTCAAGCAGGACAAAAAATACATTTTACTAAATTACAGGTTGGATCTGGTCAAATAGATACACAAAATCCTGTTACTTTACTAAGATTATTAAATCCTAAACTAGATGTTCCAATAACATCTATAGCGCCTAATCCAGAACTTAAAAGTGCAACAATAATAGGGAGTATAACAAATAAAAATGTTAAAGAGGCTATTTATATTTGTGAAATAGGACTATATGCAAAAGATCCAGATGAGGGAGAAATATTATATGGATATGCTAGCGCTGGTGGTTATGGAGATTATTACGCCCCGGAATCACAAGGTCCTTATAGTTGGCAGTATGAAATTAATGCATCCATAGGAAATGCTGCTAATGTTACTGCAGAGCTTAGTCAATTACAGTGGGATTATGGAGTAGTAAATTCTAATAAAACTTTCTATATTATACAAGGATCTAACCAAAGGGAAATAAATAAAAATATAGATGATAATCTAAAAACGTTAACTGATGAAAGTAGAGAAGCAAAGAATAAAATTAAGGTAATCGAAAGTACTATAGAGGATGGAAGATGTAGTTTCTCAACATCCAACGCACTAACAAAGTTGGATAATGTACAAGATGGGTATTTAACAGATGTAGTTATTAAGGGGAGAACTTTAGTTAACTTATGTTTAGATGGTAAAGTTCCTAAAAGTATAGAGGATGTTGGAGGAAAGCAGACATATTATTTTAAGCATAATGTATCTGCTAAGGGGGTATATACAATTGGATTTAGAATACAAAATTCAACACTTGATACATCTAGCATAAGATTTTTATATCCTATAGATGGAGGTATGGTTGAATACCCTGTTTCGAGTTACTATGCTAAAAAAGATGGATACCATTGGATAACAGTCAATGTAGAAAAAAATATAACCAATGAGATGTGTGGATTATATGTTTACCTAACAAATAAAGGAGAAAAGGCAACTCTATCAGAAATAATGGTTTTAAAGGGTGATTACACATCAAGTCCACCAATCTACTTCGAAGGAATTAAGTCTGCTGGAGAAGTCAACTATATAGATGGAAAATATATCGGTAAGAACTTATTTAAAGGAGAATATCAAAAAAAGTATATTCGAGGTGGAGATGGTAATAGTACTTTCCTTGACGACTCAAACACGAGAAGTGCTGTAATACCTATAGAGGCAGGAGGAAAATACTCAGTAAAAAAACATAGCATGAGCAACAGGTTTTCAATATGCTTGTATAATTCGATAGAAATAGGTTCGAACGCTACGCAAATTATCAATATGAGTGATTCTTTAACACAGACTACATTTACTAATACAAGTAATTCTAAGTACATGGTTATTTATGTGTCTAATGCAAAAGAAGAACCTTTGTTATTGGTGGAAAAGGGAGACGGTTTTAGTGAATATGAATCTTACTATGAAGGTAATAAAATTGAGATTTTAAGTACCGGTAAAAATCTATATAGGGTTGATATAGCTAAATTTAATGGCACTGATAGAATTTATACTTCAACTGATTTAATATACAATTTTAATGAAATGTATGCAATAAACAATTCAAATAAGAGATTGATTTTTGGAATTTCAAATAAACCTAATGGAGTTTGGATAAGGGATTATATTGTCAATGCAAATTCAATGCAAAAAATTCCTTTATATTCAAATGAATATGTGAAAACTGTAGCAGGACTATTTTCAGATGGATGGAAAGAAGCTGATTTAGATTATCTTAAAAATAATATTATGGTAACTAGTACCTTAGATACTAAGCAAGAATCGTATAAATCTAATAAAACAGAAATTCTATTAAAAGAACCTTTAAGAGGTTTACCGAATGGTGTCGCAGATACTATCAATCAAAGTAATGCTTTAACAAGAAGAATAATCAAAAAAAATATTTTGAGTTCATGGGATTGGAAGGTAAATACTTGGGCAGAAACATTACCAAATAGTATAGCATTTCAAGCGGGAGTAGAAGATATAAAGCATGGGGTAGGTGTGAATTTGATATGCAATAAGTTCACAGCATCAGATAAGGTTGGAAACGTTGATTTCGAAGGCATTACCTTGTCCGCTCAAAGTAATCTTTTGAGTATCAGGATTGCAAAAAATAAATTGAGTACCCATGACATAACTGGCTTTAAGAAGTGGTTAGATGACAATGAAGTTTTTATTTATTGTGAAAAAAAAGAGCCAACAATAGAACAAACCAATAATCCATTAAACATAAGAACATTTAAAGATGGTTATATACAACAAAATACTATTCTTCCAGCTACTATAGAGGGAAGATATCCTATTAGTTTAGGAGGTTCTATACAAAGCAATACTAATGCTATAAATCAGATGGAAAATGAGCTATTTGGAGTTTGGAGAAGTATATTAAGTTTAACTGATAATATGTTAAGTAGAGTTAGATGTGAAACAGAAAAGGTGATTATAAAGGGAGATTGGGTTGGGCCTAATAATGAGTGTTCCATACTTTATGAATATTTACCTAATAATGTTGTTAGGGCAAACATAAAATGCACAGAAATAAAATTAAATGGTAATGGATCAGCTACATTCAATGTTCCACTAAAGTTTTTAACTAACATTGAAGACACCTATGGTGGAGGAGGTCAGATTTATAGAATCTTAGAAAATGGGAGTTGGATAACAGATGACTTTAGAACAACATCCTATAATGTAACATGCCAACCGAATGGGAATAACCTAATAACAATTTGGGTGGATGAAGTAAATCAACTCTCACAGGGACAACTTGCTGAGAAAGCTGGGATACATGCTTATACAATATTAAAATTAAAGTAGGAGGGAAATGCATGAGTGAGTATATTTTAGCTATACTTAATGGAAATCTGGTCTTAATTAACACTATATTAAATAGCATACCTTCTAATTATATAAAGATTAATAATGAATTAGTTGGGTATTTTAGAGAAAGAATATGTACTCATACTTTTAATGGTGAAACAATAAAAGAAGAGAAAATAACTACAAAAGAACAAATAGACAAATATTTAAGTATAAAACTAAATATGACAATTCCAGATACAAGTAATAAAAATAAGGATCAGGAAATAAAAGAATTGAAAGATACCATAGACGCTCTTATTTTATCTAATTTAGGAGGTAAGACAGATGTTTAATACTTTAAAAAGACTATATTTAGAACAAAGGTTAACAGATATTATGTTAGGTAGAGCAGTTGAAAAAGGATGGATTACAGAAGAAGAAAAAAAAGAAATAATGGATTCAAATGGAGGTATGTAATAATGGATAGCTTTGATGTAATTATGGAGAATTGCCCTTTTCTAAAGAGAGTTATAGAAAATAAAATAGCAGAGGAGGTAGGAAAAAAAGATGAAGAAATAGAAGAGCTTAAGGAAACAGTAAAGAACCTTACAGAAACACTACTTATAGGAGGTATTTCTAATGTATAAAATAGTATTGGAGCTATGGTTAGAAAAAAGAATAGATGAGAGTGGATTAGATAGGGCAATAAAATTTAGGTGGATTACAGAAGAACAGAAAAAAGAAATAATGGATATGTAGAAGAATCTAGGCAATAGAAAGGCTTAGATTCTTTTTATTGCCTTAAAACCTAAGAAAAGGAGTGATATACAAGTGATGAAACCACCAATTACAAGAATGGGCGGAAAGTCCAAATTAAGAAAAGAAATAATAAGTATGATACCAGATCACACTTGTTATGTTGAGTTATTCTTTGGAGCAGGATGGGTTTATTTTGGAAAAGAACCTAGTAAGGTTGAAGTTATAAATGATATTGATAAAGAACTAATAAACCTATTTAGAATGATAAAATATCATGCTCCAGAAATAGAGAGAATGCTTGAGTACGAATTCTCAGGTAGAGATATTTTTGAGGAATATAAGAATATGACTATTGAAAATCTTACAGAGATACATAGGTCTGTAAGGTTTTTGTATTTAATAAGTCAATCCTTTGCAGGTAAGGGAAATCATTATGGATATGGTACAAATTCTAAACCTAAACCACAAATTTTTTACAAAGGTATTTTAAATGATATAAAAGAAAGGCTTAGAAATACTTATGTTGAAAATCTAAGCTTTGAAAAGACAATTGAAAAGTATGATAGAGATTATACTTTCTTCTTTGCAGACCCACCTTATTTTGAAACAGCAGGTTATGGTAACAGTTTTAAGGAAGAAGAACACTTAATATTAAGAGATAAACTTAAAAATATAAAGGGTAAATTCTTATTAACAATTAATGACCATGAGAAGGTTAGAGAATGGTATAAAGATTTTAATATAAAAGAAACAGAAGTAAGCTATTCTGTGGCTAAGGATAAGAAAGCAAGGGGGAAGTATAAAGAATTAATAATAACTAACTATTAAAGGTAGGTGTTATTATGAGTGTTGAGATAGGAGTTATATGTACTTTACTAGGAGCTTTACTAGGTTACTTAGGATTTAGAAGAAATGAAAATAAAGACATAAAAGAAGACGCTAAAAGTAATGCTCATTTGTCTACAACCCTAGCTTATATAAGTAAAGGTGTAGATGATATAAGACTAGATATTAAAGCACAAGACAGGAGAACAACGGACATAGACTCTAGGTTAATAAGGGTTGAGGAAAGCAGTAAATCAGCACACAAAAGAATTGATACATTAGAAAAAGAAGGTGTATAGTATATGGATTTAATAAAATTTGTTCCAGAGCAGTTACTTATATTAGTAGCTGCTCTTTATGTTATAGGCATATTTTTAAAAGCATCTAAAATAAAAGATTGGACCATACCATGGATTCTATTAGTTGTAGGTATAATTGGAGCTATAGGAATAGAAGGAATAAGTGTATTAGCGATAATAGAAGGGGTTATATGTACTGGAGTTGCAGTGCTAATTAATCAATTAATTAAACAAAGTACGGAAAAGAAGGATCTAGGAAACTAGGTTCTTTTTTATTTTAAAGATAAGGAGAGGATATTATGAAAATAGGATTAAGAGGTGGACATAGTGAGAATCATAAAGGTGCAAGTTCTGATATAACTGGGTATGATGAATGGTCTCAAATGCAAGAACTTTATAGAAATGTAAAAACTGTTTTAGAAGCTTATGGACATACAGTGATAGATTGTAATGCTTATAATTCAAGCTCTATAAATGATGAGTTAACTCAAGGAACAAGTAAAGCAACTAATAATGGAGTTGATATATTTATATCTCTTCATATGAATGCATTTAATGGAAGTGCACAAGGACACGAATGTTGGATATTTGATGAAAATAGAAATACTATAGCAAAAGATGTTGCTAAAAGAATAGCTAAAAACTTTGGTAATCATGGATTTAAACTAAGGCCAGAAAATAATGGCGTAAAAGGAATGAAACAATATAATAAAAACTATCATGATTTAAAGGCACCAATAGCGCCCGCTATTATAGTTGAAACAATATTTTGTGATAGTTTAGAAGATAAGAAAATTTGGGCTCCTACTTCTTGGGATGAATTAGCTAGACTTGTTGTAAATGGAATAGATCCTAATATACCTTTAATGTTAAATGATTCTAAAAAATCAAAAGAACCTTCAGAGGGTTATGTAGTTACAGGATATTTAGATAAACAGCTTAAAAATTATGATGGGGCAGAGGTTGCAGGAGCTATAAGATATTACTTTAAAGATATAGATAGAGTGTATATTAGAAGTAATTCCATAGGTATGTGGTTAGAAACACAGTTATTGCCTATGGATAAATGCAAGGAAATAAAAGAGTTATTAGGTAGTTGGGGTAAAATTAGATGTTAATATTTATAATATTATATAAATTTTTGGTAAAAATTTGTATGAGAATACAATAATTATATTTATAAAAAATACATATTTACCATTTTATTATTTAGATGTAAAATAAATACAGATACAATTTTTATATCTAAATTATAGAAAGGGGGAAATTAAGAATGAAAAAGTTTTTTTCAAAAAAGAAAATCTTTGCGCTAGTTTTCGCTAGTATGATGTTATTCTCTGCTACGGCAGCATTTGCAGCACCTGTTTGTCCAGCATATGAGGATGGACATAGATTTTATAATCAGGTATATTTAAGGCAGGAAACTCAGACAGTGAGGCATTATCCAACTAGTGTTGGTCCAGGATGTGATGTTACTACAACATATAATGTTTATAAAAAAACTTGTGCTTGTGGATATTCAACTCCAACAGGAATTATAAGAGAAAAATTATATGAATCTCACTCAGTGAATCATAATTAATGGTATTATAAAATAAAAAAGGTGGTCTAGGGAGTAATCCTTAGACCACCTTTTTTATTTTATAATAAATATTGGAGTTAGGTGTAAATAATGTATAGATAATTACAATTCTCTTAACAATTAAGCTTGTTTATACCAGTAAAGATACAGAAATAGATGACACCAAATGGACTGAGAAGCTTTATAATAAAATAAAAAAGATTTTAATATAGATTATGAAATCATAATGCTAAATAAAAATACAGTGAAATATAATAATAGTGCTGATGGAATATATATGTGGTAATAGCAGTTATGGAATCAATATTGTTTTTTTATTTTAGCAAATATTTTACCAATATATATAAATCCAATAAGTACATCTGCTACAGTTATGTAGTTTGTATATGATATACTTAAGGGGAACCTACAATTAGACATAAATCTTTTATTAATCATATAACTTTAATGGTATTAAATGAATTAAGACCAGAAAACGAAAAAAGTCTAGAGAATAATATTCATATTAGACTTTCATAGTAATTTTGGTGTTATAGACAAATTTACCATATTTAATGTAAAATGAAATAACCACTAAATTTTATATATAAGTGGTTACTAAATAAATATATAGTGGGGGAAGTATATGATACATAGCATAGAAATAAAAGATTTTAGAGCACTTAAAAATGTGAATATAAATTTAGGAAAATATATAACAGCTATTTCTGGAAGAAATGGATTGGGAAAGTCTACAATTTTAGCTTTATTGGGAAATACATGTGAGTTAAAGGTAAAAGAAGGAAAAACACTGTTTGATACGCAGTTTAGAACAGAGTTTAGTGAAATATTTAAAGCTTCTAAGGAATTTGATAAGAGTGGTTCCGATAAATTTAAGGTTAATTTTAATGATATAAGTAATCCTGATAAGATAAGTGACTGTAAAATAAGCAGAGTAACATGGCAAAAAGGTAAAAGATTTAGAGTTATACCAGAAACAAAAAATGAAAAGGAGAAAAATAGCAGAAAAAAAGAATTACCCTCTATATATCTTGGTTTATCAAGATTATATCCTATAGGCGAAGTCAGTGACGAGGAAATAAATATTAAAAATATTAAATTAGAAGAAGAAGAAGAAATTTATTTTGTAGATAACTATATTGATATTTTAAATTTAAAAATGGATGAAGGAGAAAATCTTTCTTTTGAAATGATAGATATAGGACGAACTAGAAGAAAAAAGGGAATAGGAGTTTGTACATCAACATATAGTTCTATTACTAATTCAGCTGGACAAGATAATATAGGCCAAATAATAATGTCTATATTATCATTTCGTAAATTATCAAAAAATAATAAAAATTATAATGGAGGATTGCTATTAATTGATGAAATAGATGCTGCTTTACATCCTATTGCTCAAATAAAATTAGTTAGATTTTTGTATAAGGCATGTAAAGAATTAAAATTACAAGTTGTATTTACTACACATAGCGTCTCCTTATTAAAATATTTATGTTCTAAGGTTTTACATAATAAAAATACTAATGTAAATAATTATGAAATACATTACTTAACTACAAATAATGGGCCTTTAAAAGTTTTGAGAAATACAGAATTTCCAATTATAGAAAATGACTTAATGCTTTCTCAACCAGGAAGCAATATAAAGAAAATAACCGTTTATTCCGAAGACTCTGAAGGAAGATGGTTTTTTCAAAAACTTACAGAAAAATATTCTTTATATTTAGATGTTATTAAAGTAAAATTATCATATGAATCATTACTTCAACTTAATAAAAATGATCCACTTTACTTTTCAAATGTACTTTTTGTGTTAGATGGAGATGTAAAATCAATTGAGGAATCAGGAAACTCTAAAGGAAATATAATTAAGTTACCAGGTGAAGTTAGACCAGAGCAAGTCATATACGAGTTTCTATTAAATTTAAGTTCAGATTCTCAGCTTTGGGAAAATGGACTTAACATAGGTTTTTCAAAAGAGAGTATTGAAGAAAATGGACCATTATCACAAAAGTTTGATGGAAAAGATAGAGAAAGATACAAAAAATGGTTTAATGAAAATTTAGGAATAATAGAATCATTAGATGTCTTTGGTTATTGGATTAAAGAAAATGAGGAAATGTATAATAATTTTATAGAGAGATTTAAAAGTTCTTATAATACAATAGCCAAAAGAAAATTATCTCCTATTATAAAGTAAATCTGTTATAGGATATAATTTAATTATATTATTTAGGAGGTGAAGTATGGCTAAAGAAACATATTCACCGTTAAGATATCCAGGAAGTAAAAATAAATTAGCCGAATATATAAAAGAATTGATTTATTTAAAGAAACTGAATAATTCAACATATGTTGAGCCATTCTGTGGAGGAGCTTCAGTGGCTTTGTCACTATTAATAAATGGGCATGTATCTAATATAATAATCAATGACTATGATAAATCAATATATGCCTTTTGGTATTCTGTGATATATCATAATAATGAGCTATGTGAACTGATTAAAAATACTAATATTACAATGGAAGAATGGCAAAAACAAAAAAAGATTCAATTTAATAAAGAAAAGGAAGATTTATTAAGCTTAGGATTCTCAACGTTATTTTTAAATAGAACTAATAGATCTGGAATATTAAAAGCAGGGGTAATTGGTGGAATAAATCAATTAGGAACATATAAGCTTGATTGTAGGTTTAATAAAGATAAACTAATACAAAAGATAAAGCTAATTGGAACATATAGAGATAGGATTAAAGTTTACAATTTAGATACAGAAGAACTTATAAAGCAAGTAATTTCAAATTTAAATAAGAAATCATTTATTTTTTTTGATCCACCTTATTATAAAAAAGGCTCATGTTTATATACTAATTTTTATAAACATGATAATCATATTTCCTTATCTAATAAAATTAAAAATATAAAATATCATTCCTGGATTGTTACATATGATAATATAGATAATATAAAAAGAATGTATAAAGGATACTTTAAGGAATTATATAAATTAAATTATTCTGTAAAAGTTAAATATAAAGGAGAAGAAGTAATTATGTATAGTAATACTTTGAGTAAAGATTTAAAAAATAAAAATTTAACTATACATAAATATTGTGATAAAGTTTAAATTATATAAATTAGATAGGGTGAGTTTATGGGAGTGACGAATAGACTAAAAGAAATTAGAATGAAAGAATATATGATGGATCAAAATGAATTTGCAAAGTTTATTGGAGTTACAAATAAAGTTTATTGGAGTTGGGAGAATGATAAAAGTAGACCAACTTTAGAAAAAGCTTTAGAGATATCCAAAAAATTAAATATAAATGTTAATGAAATATGGCATCTAGAATAGATGTCTATTTTTTTATTCTTTATATTAAAAAATATTAGACTTAATCTAATATTTTAGGAAACTTTTCAGAGTTTACTACATATGATATACCAAGAGAGTTAAAAAAATATAAAACAAGTATGAAGGAAGGTGTGAAGATGTGGCTAAAAAGGTGCCTATTAGTTTCAAAGAGACAACCAAAGATATAAAGCTATATACATTTATTATGTCTATAGAGGAAAGAGAAAGAAGTGCTTGGATTAAAGAACAGTTAAGAAAAGTTTTAGAGAAAGAAAATAATAATTAGGAGGTATATATAATGTTAGGTTTATTAAAAGTTTTAGATTTAGGAAGAGAAGATCTGTATGTAGAGAAAGGGATATTAAAAAGAGAAGGTAATTGTAATTGGGAAGAGTGCTTTATTGTGGACAGTGGGGAAGGGGGATTCTTAGATTTAGAAGGAAATTGGATTGAGGACTACTTAGAAGATTGGAAGCCTAAAGGCATCTTAATAGATGCAGAAATGGGTATTAACAATATAAAAAATAGCCTAACCGATTAAAGGCTAGACTATCCCTAAGTTACTGCTGCGTTCACTACTGCGTACGCTTACTAGCAGTATATGCATATGCTATATAAAAGTTGACAGTATTTATATACATTTTACTATTATTAATGAAAATTTTACTATCTTAATAAAGTTTCTGCGATTCTAACTCCAGTAGAAAAAGCCATTGTTATTAATGCTATAGCAAAAGTTATAGTCATATAAAACACCTCCAGATGATAAAGTAGGTTTTCTTAATTCTATTATTAACTATTAGGGAGGGGATTATACATGGAAATAACGTTCTTTTATTATAATGAAAACTCTTTTAAAAACAGACTAATGAGAGAGAAGTATAAATGGGGAGAAGAGTTTGCTAAAGTAGTTATGGCAGATAAGAAGCTTAAAGCTCTTACTACATTTGTTATGGCCAATACATTAATGTTAAAAAAGGCTTGTGCATCATCAGCAGAAATAGCAGCTGACTTAGGAAAAGTAGACTTAGCAGGAGGAACTTTACTGACAATATGTAGAAGGTTTGGTTATTGGGTTTGCCTAATAATGTGTATTGCAGAAATAATTAAAAGCTTATCTCAAGGGGATACAAAGGGTATAGGGAAAATTGTGGCCAAGTATACTATAGGTTTTGCTACCTTTTATTTCTTGCCATGGATATTTGATTTAATAAAGGCTATGTTTTAAGGGGGAGGGGAGAATATGTCAGAGTATGTTTTAGGAATAATTAAGGATGTAGTTCTAGGGATTATAAAATGGATAGTGATAGGAGTAGTTAACTGTAGCTACTGGATATTTCTACTCTGTGCTTTAGTATGCCTAATACTTTATATAGCAGGTCTTAAGAAAGCTGGTAAATATGTACCTATAAGTTTTATCGCCTATCTTTTCTTACAAGCAATCAAAGGAGCTATTATGTAATGTTAGAGAAATTTAAAAAGAAAGAATTTATACCATGGGATAAGTACTTTAAACTTATTAAACCTAATTATATTTATCTTAAAATAATACCTCATAAATCTATAAGAAATTACAATTCTAGTAATATAGCAAAGGCTATTACACATACCTTTAGATCCATAAACAAGAGAATAAAAATTGAGCAAAAAAAGTTGTGGTTTGAGTTAAACTTTAAAATTAGCTATGTAATAGATATAGAGAGTGATAATGCTAGTTTCTATTTTATAGTTCCTGAAGTATTTCAAAATATTTTACTAGAGAAAATAAGTGAGATATGGACCAAAGCTACAATAGAAAGGGTGGAATGTATCAATCCTTTTGCTTTTGACTCTACTAAGTATCAACTAGGATATAAGAAAGAAGATGCTTTAAGCTTACAAGTGGATAAAAAGAGCAATGAACCTTTAAATTCTATCCTAAATGTAATAGAGATAATGAAGGATGAAGATAGGGTCACTATAATATATAACTTTCTTCCAAGAACACAATTTGGATGGCTTAAGCAGTACCAGGATACAATGCAGAAACTAAAGGAGCATAAACCTATAGAAAAAGAAAAAATGAGCTTCTCTTATATAAGTAAGGGTTTATTGTCCTATGTAGTGGATTTGCTTGATACAGTTATGGAAGTCTTTAATGATTTTACAGGAGGTACTAAGCAGAAAGAGAACCAACAGAGCTTTGCAGAAGCTTTAGCAACTGCATTGGAACAGGAGAAGGAATTAAGTAATGATACTAAGAAGAAAAAGGACATTAGGGTATTAGACACTCAAATAGTAGTGGTTAGCAGCAGTAAGGATAAAACTAGAGAGGATAATAATGCTCTATCGGTTTGCCAAAGTTATAGAGTTTTAGACGAGGACAATGAACTAAACTATAAAAAAATTACTTCTAATATAAGTACTAAAGAATATAAGTTTAAAAATGTAGATGTTAATACAATTTCTACAGATGAAGCACAGAACTTTATACAGATACCAGGGAGACAGCTTTTAAGAGATCATAGGATAAAACATATCAATATAGAAGAAACTCAAGTTCCAGATAAATTACAGGAAGGTTATTTTTCTTTAGGAGAAGTTAAATATAAAGGAAGTGTTTCTAACTCTTATCTAGAAAATGAATATAATATAGGTAATTTACCCTTAGTCCTTATAGGGAGCCAAGGAAGTGGTAAAACAACCTATATGAAGAATATAGCTAGGTATTGCAGCAACAACGGGGAAGGTGTATTCCTAATAGACTTCATTAAAAATTGTGAGTTAAGTAATGATATAGCTAAAGTTATACCTAAGGATAAACTAATAGTCTTAAACCTAGCAGAGGAGAAAGACATTCAAGGATTAGGATTTAATGAGATAAAAATCACAGATGACATGACTTCCTATAAAAAGATGATGTTAGCCAACTTGCAGAGCCAACAAGTTATGGCTCTAGTAGATAGTATAAGTGTAGGAGATCCTTTGTCCAGCAGAATGAGAAGATTCTTAAGTGCTGCTTGTAATGTAGTTTTTGTACAAGGTCACAGCAGTATAAGAAATGTTATAGAGTGCTTAGAAAATCATAATAAGAGAAAGAAATATATAGAATCCCTACCTAAATTACTGACCAATTTATTAGAGGATGATATAGATACTTTAAGCGAATTAAATGAATGGTCCAAAGCAACTAAAAATAATCCACCTGAAATTATAGGGACTAAAGAATCCAAAATAGAGCACATACTAGATAGAATTTCATTACTAAGAGAGGACTTTAAACTTAAGTATATGTATAATAAAAACTGTAGTAATAATATAGATTTAGTTGAATGCATGGAGCAGGGAAAAGTAGTCCTAATCCAGATGAAAGAATCTGATTTTCCAACTAAAATGATTAAGAATATCCTGGTTACTTATTGGATAAGTAAGATATGGTTAACTAGTCAATTAAGGGGTAGTTTAAAAGACAGGCCTTTAAGATGCAATGTAATTGCAGATGAAATATTCCAAGCCCCCACATGCATGAAAACATTAGAATATATACTTCCACAGAGTAGAAAGTTTGGTTGTAAATTTATTTTCAGCACTCAATACATTAAACAATTAGAAAGTATATTTAATACATTAGAAGCTAGTGGATCTAGTTATATGCTGTTAAAAGGTTCTATGGAAGATGACTTTAATCACTTCAAATCTAAGTTGGAGAACTTTGAATTTGAGGACCTTAGGGACATGCAACAATTTAGCAGTCTAAATCTTATATACTATTCTAGCGGATATGCCAGTTTTATAAGTAAGCTTCCTAGGCCTGTTTAATATAAAATATATGAGGAATAATATAATGGGAAGCATTGATAATAGTAAGCTTATGAATATAATGTTGGAAACAATAAAAATTCCGACATTCTTCCGACCATATATAAGTTATTAGAAAATATATTAAAATATATAGAAGTATGATTTAATAATTTGAATCAAAGTTTTTTACCTATTAAGGTGACATAGAGATAAACATAGTTATGATAAGATATAGAATAATGTAATTATTTCATAAAAACCAAAATATGCTAAGGAATAATTAATCAAAATATAACAAATTATTCTAAAACTTAATAATTCAAGACACACCTCA
>NZ_JMLJ01000020.1 GCF_000686705.1 Clostridium hydrogeniformans DSM 21757
CACTCTCTTTTTATCTTTATATTAGTCTTTTTTATAATTCCATTTATGAATATTCTCTCTATAAAAATAATTAATGAAGTTATAAATTGTAATACTGCTATAAAACAAACTATGTAATAAGATATATTAGAATGAATTATATCCTTCAAAATCATTCCATATATTCCTTTAGATCCTCTAAATGAGAAATACATATATATAATGTAAATATCAATCGTCCAAAACGATACTAAAAGTGCTCTAGTATCATAATCTGAATTAGAACTATTTTTTTTCTCTTCAAATTCCATCAGTTCTGAAAACTTTTCCTCTATCATATATTATCTTTACCTTTCTTCTTTTATATCTTATAAAAACTGTCTTCCCAATTCTAAATAACTGTATCTATAACAACTATATTCTCTATATACTCTATTTTATTTCACCTAATCCTTCTCTAAACTAATCCTAATTCTATAAAAAATTTAGCCATAAAATATATGGCTAAATTTTTTATTAAAAATTATTTTTATTTATCCCCCCTAGGCATGACTTACATATAAGCTTTGTTTTAAAATTGACTATGTCCCTAACTTCACCACAAAATATACAAGATGGCTCATATTTACGTAGCATTATGGTGTTTCCCTCTACATATATTTCTAATCCATCCTTCTCATTTATATCCATTACTCTTCGTAATTCTATTGGAATTACTACCCTTCCTAGTTCATCTACTTTTCTAACCATTCCTGTTGACTTCATAAATATTCCTCGCTTTCTCATCTTAAATTTTATTTTTAATTTATGTATAAACTTAAAAGCCTTCTATTAAAGATAACTCTATATTTTCTTCTGAGATATTATCAAGATTTAACTCTCTCTTAGTGAGTTTCAAAATCTCTTTAATATTATTCTCTTCTATAACTTTGTTATTTAACTCTATAGGAACCTTAATAAGAACAAGGCCCTTTATAGAAGTTTCATTTGAACTTTCTTTCATAACTATCCTCCACTATAATTTTACTTTATTTTCAATTTTTTACCTCGAGTACATGTTATCACATATTTTACTTTCGTGCAACTATTTTTTACTTTTGTAAAATCATCTCCATATATTTCTCCTAAAAACATCTATTAATGCATCTTTATCTTTCTTTCTTGTGCATATTATATCTATAAATTCAGCTATTTTTTTATCACTTCTACTACTAGTTGAATCATATTCATTAATAAGCTTTCCCCTTCTCTTAAAATTATTGCTAACATTTAAACTCATACTTTCAACATCTTTAGTTCGCGCCTTCTCAGCAGCCATAATTACTCCATTAGATAACTTTACATTAGCTTGGATCTGACTAGCATTTAATGATCCATTGAAATATCTAAACTCTACAGTATTAGGTCTATTTTCACTTGTTATATTAGTAAGATTAATTCCATAGTATCTATCATTTCTACTAACACTAGCTGCTAAATTCCTTACATCATCTTCTGTGTCCATTCTAATTGGAGTTGTTGCTCCAAACGCTGCTCTCCCCTCGAATGTACGAGCATAATTACTATGCCCACTTCTTATACGACCTTCTCCTCCTCCTGATGCTCTATAAATACATTCTTCATATCCAGATAATACCTTAAAAAATCTTCTCCATCTCTGTCTAGCAGTATCCAATGGCTCCATACCTATGTGAACATGAGCTCCACACCTGGAGTCAATTGTAGCTCCATGTCTTTTAGCAACTTCACATATCTTTTCTATATTCCTCCAAGTTTCAGGTGTATCCCTGAGAATAGGAGATACTATTTCCCCCCCTCCATATCCACTAGATACAGTTCCATCTCTTTCTAACTTCCACTTTCCTTCTACACTTGGAGCATGATATCTTACTCTTTCATCATAAGCACATATTCCTAATTCATATAATTCCTTAGCTATAGCATTTGCATTTCCTCCTACAAACTCAAGTTCAATCCCAAATGTTATGTTACTTCCATTTAAGACATTATTATATTCATACTCTATATTTTCTCTTTCATTTAATCTCCTTTGAAACTCGTCATAGTTATCAAGATAAAAAAAGTTATCATCCTCCTGTTCTGCGAACATATTTTGTCTATTTAATTCCTCAATTTCATCCATTCTACTTCTTTCAGCTATAGATCCATCAATACTAAAATTACTATTTATATTTTCATCAACTGCTTGTCCAAGCGCTATATTTGTTGCTTCTATATGTCTACACCTTTGCTGTCGCATCCTATAATGTAGACAATCGCAGGTCCCATTTTCATAATTTACTGTATAGTTTATTCCACTCGCTGAACTGACTTCTGCTTCTCCTGGAGAATCCAAAAATCTTACTCCTAAGTTCTCCATTTGACCTCTTGTTCTAGACTCTACTTGAACCTGGACAGTTCCAAAACTTCTTAGCCTATCATTTATTCTTTCGGCGGTTTCTTGTATATCTTCTCTTGCTCCATTATTAGATCTTGTTGCTAAAGTTTGTGTACGTGTTTTTGGCATATACCCGCCCCCTAATCATTGATATTTTCATATATCTCATTAAAATACTTTATATTTTTCTCCAGTAATATATCTTTAGGAGTAATTATGTCTCTAACTCTCATATTGGAATACATTCCTCTTTGACTTTGTATATATGCAGATTGATTAAGAACGTGAATACTTATATTATCATTTATGAAATATTTTATATCTAAAACACGACTTAAAGATGATGCTCCAATTATAATTATTTGCTTTATATTTTTTAAGTTTTTACAAAGATAACTGAATCCTGATAAATAGTTCTTCCAGTTATTAGATGCTTTTAATCTTACATCAACAACTTGAAAAGAAAACGCTATAGTATTGCAACTGCTATTATTTATGAGATTTATCCAAAAATCTAAATCATTAATGTTATACCATGATATATCTGGAATAGCATCAAATCCTTCTTCAATAAGCTCATTATAAATAGTTAAGCTTCTCTGTATGTTATATAGATGATCAAACCTTGGACAATCTTCATAAACACTAAAATTAGGAGCTATTATAGCCTTAAATTTTTGTTCCTTCAGCTCCTTGTATATATTGTTTCTATTGTCCCAGATACCTTCCAATGTTCTGTCTTTAACATAAAACTGTAATATACCATCCCCTTCTATATTTAATGCCTCTTTAAATCCTTTCTCTCTATACAGTCTCCTTATTTTTTCCCCATTACTTGAAAAAATATTTCCTCCATGAATTCCAACTAAAGGTGATATTTTTTTATCTAATATCCTGGATAATTTATCTGGTATAATAGGTATATGATATGGTAACTTAAGGATTTTATTATCTTTTAATTTATCATTATACTTATAAATTTTATTTAAATATATTATAGATGCTCCCCTTCGTGGACATAATATACCACATTTAAAACATACATTATTACAAATAGCTGCCTCACATAAAGAACATCCTCCACATCTTTTTATATGTGTACATTTATTACAATCTCTTTTGCATAAACTATTCATTTTCTCCCTTTCTTCTACTCAAACAAAAATACTTGATTTTAAAAAAATAAATATTAAACTAAAATAAGGAGGTATTATATGATAACTGAAAAATATTTCATTGACGACATAAAAAACCTATCTATTGATAGTAATACTTATAAAAAGTTATTAGAAGTTTATACCTTATATGAATGTATTCAACTCGGCGGTGAAGTAGATCCTGGGTGTTTAATAGATGATCTCCTTAAAACTTTGTTTGCTGGAGCATTTAATGACTTTAATATACCTGTAAGCTTTCTGAATACCCCTGTTGGTTATGTTCTATTTACTGTTAAATATGGTTGTAAAACTAATAACTCATTCACAGCAATTGAAGTAGCTCACTTAGTAAATAAAACAAAATCCCTTATATCTTATGATGTAAAAAATGATAAAATAATATATTCACGTCATGGAAAAGGTAAAAGTATTTTGATAAATGAAACTAATCTAATTAAATACATGGAAGATAAAGGCTTTTCTCAAGATGAAGCTATTGAAAGAATAAATTTATTTTTAAAACTTAGAAATCAAGAAAAATTAAGCCTAGATGAAATTTCTAAAATTATTAACCAGGAAACCTAGTAACCTAGAGTTTCTTGGTTTCTTATTCATAATATTCAGCTATCTCTCCATAAACAAGATCAATTGAATTACTTATTATATCTTTATATTCTTCTGGGATATCATTATTCTTTAAAAGTCCTAACTGTCTTATGAAAGTCCTAGATAGCTTTAAAAATTCCTGTATATCTGGTAAATCGATATCTTTGTTTTTTTTACTCACTTTTACATTCCACCTTTCTTAAGTAAAAATAATATTTCTATAACTAATATAATATAACAAACTATTTTCTCTCCCATTCCGCCTGTCTCAACAGTTAATGGAAACTTTATCCTTTTCCTATATGGCCATAGTAGTTCAACCCCTTGTGGATTAAACATATCTAATAATATATGTGAGATATATCCGACAAAAAAAGGGTCTCGTAAATCTAAATTATATTTTAATTTGATAAAATTTATTAATACCATAGATGCTAAAATTCCTAAAATACTGTGAGTTATACTTCTATGCCTTGAAAAAGCTATCCCTATTAGAAATGGAATCGTATAATATATTGTTTTTATGTCTAAAGCTTTACTACCATAAATATATAAAATAGCTGCCAACATTAAGTAAGTTAAGACCTTACATATCCAGTTATTCACTAAAAGTATTCTCTGATTTATAGATCCCCTAGGATGATCTACATCAGGAAATAATGATCCTATGAATGATGCTATTATATATATTAGAGTTATATTTTTATTTAGAATGGTAGCAACTATAGTACTTAATGTTATTCCAACAACCACATGTGTTTTCTTCATCATGACTAAAATCCCCCTAACACTTTTTAAATTTAGTTACATTTCCATCCCAAATTATTTTTGCTCTAAATGTACCTTTACTGCCGTTAAATATTAATGAATCCGTTTCTCCATTATTCACAAGTTTAATGACTTGATCCCTATCTATGTTTGCTCCTAAAATCAAATTTGAAATGTAAAATCTACACCCTATTAATTTTAAATTAGTACAGCCAAACCCCTTATCTGCAGCTTTTACTATATTTCCTGTTTTACATAAAGGACATTTACAAACTATTTTTTTCTCTTCTTTTATATCAAATTCTTTTTTAACACCTTGTACATGTTCATATATAAAACTAATTGTTTTTTTAATAAGTTCATCCTTGCCTAGTTTTCCATCTTCTATAAGCTGCAGCTGCTCTTCAATTTCGGCGGTAAAAAAAGGCTCTGTGAGCTTCTCTGTTTTTAAACATCTAATTAGCTCCTGCCCATCAACACTTGGTAATATATATTTACCTTCTCTAATTATATATTCATTTTTTATTAGGTCTCTTAGTATAAGAGCTCTAGTTGCATTTGTGCCTATACCATTATCTTTCAATATATTTTTCAACTTCTTATCTTCTACAAATCTTCCTGGATTCTCAAGTAACTCAAAAAGCGTATTATCTGTATATCTCTGTGGAGCCTTAGATATCTTCTTATCAATAATTACCTTCCTGCATATAACATTATCCCCTTCACTTATTTCTATATAATCGTTAGTTGCATTATAATTCCAGCCATTTTCTATTACTCTACGCCCTTTAGTTATAAACTTATATCCTTTTACCTCCGTTTCTACTAATATGCTTTCATACTTATAATCTTCTATAAAATTATCTATAAAATTATTCACTATAAGATTATATATATTTCTCTCTGATTCATTTAAACTATTATAAATAGCTGTAATATTATCATTAGGTAATGGTATTATTGCAGTATGTTCTACCACTTTACTATCATCTACACATCTGCTAATAAATATCTCTAATCCCTTTATATCACAAATCTTATCTCTAAAATTCCCAAATTTGATGCAATTTAGTGTCATTTTTATATCATCAATATTACTATTCTTTACTTTTCTACAATCTGTTCTTGCATAGCTTATTATTTTATGCTTTTCATAAAGGTCCTGAGAAACATAATAAGTATAGTCTGATGCATACCCAAATCGGCGGTTTGCTTCTCTTATTAAATCATTTAAATTAAATAAGTTATCTGGCTCCAAAATCTTAAGATCCTTAGTTACTTTTTTTACTATACCTGGATGCCCTTCTATAGAGTTCAATATTTTATCTGCTTCATTTTTATTGTATATAGTGCTACTTAATACCCCTGAATAGTTACAGTTAAGTGATGTAAACATGCCATGAATACTATAATAAACCTTCTGCTCATGTGCATTTATTTCTTCTTCTTTTTTACAAATTATACTTAGTATAACTGTCTTACATCTTCCTATATAATATTTTTTTCTATTAACAAGGGAATATAATCTGCTTAAGTTACATCCAATTAACCAATCTATTTCATCTCGAGCTTGTGCTGCTAAGGATAACCCTTCAAAATCATTAGCTAATTTGATATTTTTAAAGCCTTCTAAAATATCTTTTCTATTTAATGCATTAATCATAACTCTATATACAGGCTTCTTATTTTCTATTGCCATTAATATATAGTCTCCAATAAGATTTCCTTCCCTAGCTGAGTCTGTTGCTATACATACTCTATCTACATCTTCCCTATAAACTAACTTTTTAATTAAGTCTAATTTATTCTTTTTACCATGCCTGGTCTTAATCCAAAATCCATTAGGTATTATAGGTAAGTCTTCTAATTCCCACTTTTTAAATTTTTTATTATAGTCTTCTGGATCATATAATGTACATAAGTGCCCATCAGACCATACTATAAAATACTTTTGTCCTTCAAAAAATCCATCTCTTTTCTCACATTTAAGTACGGATGCATACTCTTCAGCTGCACTATATTTTTCAGCTATCACTACCATCTTACTGTTTAATTTGTTTTTAATTTTATTAAATATACCCATATTTCCCCTCCACTATATTTATAAATAATACCTACCTAACACTTCATCCTATAATATCAAATTATTAAAAATTAAAAGAGTATTAGTATAAACTAATACTCTTTTAATTAAATATGCTTGTTGTCCCTCCAATGGACTTTAGATATCCATAACTTTCTCCTAACGGATCCTTTTCAAAAACTTCAAATGTACTAAACAAAATTTCTAAATTAGTTTTTTGTATATTCTTTACTGCTTCTGCCATATATAAAGCTCTACTCTTTGTTGTAGTAAGAAATATTATCCTGGGATACACATCAAAATATTTCTCCCATTCCCTACTTGACATAAAACTCTCATATTTAGGTATTTTGCTAATAACAACAGAAGTTCTATTTCTAGGTCCTGTAATAGTCATTGTACCCATGTCTATTTCAAAAAAATACTGATATATCTTATTCCCATCATTATAAGTTAAAAATAAATCTGGCCTTAAAATATACTTATCTTCACCATTTATAAATTCATAATACAGGTGTCTATCACAAAGACATGTATTAATTTTATGGCCACTTTTATGAGCTGCTTTTTCTAAAGCAGTTCTTACATCTGATATCTTCATCGAATGTGCCAATTTCTCGAACTTAATTAAATTATCTCTTATATCCCAATTTAACTTTTTAACACTAATTCCATAAGCCCCAGCTATAAATAAAGCTCCACCCCTATCTAGCATCCAATAAGCTTCTTTACTTCCCTGTCCTACCCCCTCAGTATTAAATGATCTATATAGAAATCCATTCTTATATAAATCTAAAAGTTGATTTCTTACATATTTTATACTTCTATCTAATATATCTGATATTTGAGAAGTACTTAGTATCCTCATCTCATATATAAGCTTTATTGCTTCTTCTTGAACTGTTGTAAACTTAAAATCTAATATAAATCTATCTGTTATTTCCTTTGAATCTACCCTTTTTTGATTCCTTTTTCCTTTTATCTTCTCTTCCATTCTATCAACTCCAATATCCTTTATCTAGGGTATTATTATCTTCATTTATATTATTAGACTCTATAGCATTATTATCCTCCTTTATGTTATCAGGCTCTATATTATTGCCTTCATTCTCATCAAGACTGAATGAAAATATTTGTGGATGTTCATCATATACTTCATCTTCATCCTTGAATCGTTCTGCAATCATTGCATCTATTTCATCAATATGCATTTTTCCTTCTTTATTATACTCTAAAATCTCTTCTAATGATCTGGAAGCTTCCTCGGCGGTAACAGTCGGCCTATCTAAAGATCTAATATTAAATGTATCTGAAGTTTTACCATTAACTAATAATTTGCAATACCCATATCTTGAGGGAAGGTTTTTCAAGTCATCTTCGTCAACCTTAGGACCATATTTTTTCGCAAAAAAAGGAGCATCCATATCACCTGTAGTAAATGTAATGCTTGTTCCAACATTATTATATATTGCATTTATAAGTCCATCAACTTCCTTCATCTGTTCTATTTCTTGATGGAAAAGGAATAATCCTATACCATATTTTCTAAGTTCATATAACACATCCTTTATACTCTCATTGATGAAGTTTTGAGCTTCATCTATAAAAACTAAAAATGGATCTTCCCACATTTTTTTATCTCTAGCAAAAGCAGCTACTATTAATAACTTCATTGCTATACCACCCAAAAATGATATTTTATCCTTAGCTATCTTGTCCTTAGAAAATTTAAAAATAATAATTTTATTTTCATCTAGTATTTCCTTAAAATCTATACAATCATTCTGCCCTAACGCTCTTCTAAGCTCAGTTGATCTTATAAATTTATCTAGTTTATACTCAACTGACTGTGCTGTACTAAGTACTGCAGCATCAATCTGACCTTTATTGTTCTCAGCGAATTTTGTTTCCCAAAATCTCTTAACTTTTGGATCTTTTATAAAAGGAATTATCGATTTTCTAAATTTTTTATCAGAAAAAAGCCTAGGTAATTCTACCATTGAGTACTCAGCATCTATTATTGTTCTTATAGCATTTTCAATATAATACTCATTTTTTTCTGACCAAACATCAGAGAATGTTCTCTTAAATATTTCTATTGACTCATCAATAGTCTTTTGCTTTAATTGATCTTTTGTAAAATCTTCTGCTTCCCTCTCTGGTACCTTACAAAAGTTAAACGGCCAGGGATGCTCACTAAATATATCAAATACAATAGTATCTTTTCTTCTATATTCAGGAACTAACTCCAATAATTCATCTCCTAGCTTTCCATGTGGTTCAAGGACCATAGCTCCTCTTCCTTTTCTTATAAGTTTTCCATTTTCATCATATTTATTAGATATTTGATCTAAGAAAGGTGTTTTTGCAAATTCTGATTTACCAGTACCAGTCTTACCCTGCACAACCACATGCCTAACAATATCTTTATCTTTAAATTCTAATATTCTCCTTACTGCCCTATAACTATTTTCTGCAAAAATTATTCCTTTTCCTGAACCTTCAGATCCACTAGGAATATTAAACTCTTTTATTGCCAGCTTTTCTACTTCATCATATTTTTCTATTAATTCTTTTCCTGGTAATCTTAAAAAAATACTAGCTAATTCAGGTGGTGTTAATATATTATTTTTACCAATAAGATCTGGCTTTCTATTCTTAAATAGTTCTAATGTATACTTATTACTAAGTACCACATCTCTCTTAAACTTATTCTCTGCAGATAGCTCTGCAAATGCTGCAACTAATGATTTAACTCTAGTTGTATTTCCCTTTCTATATTTACCTAAAGCAATTATTCTTATAATTGTCTCAAATCCTGAATCCGATACTTTTTCTGAAGCTACAACTATTTCTTTCCTATCTAACTTAGTCTTTCTCTGTATATTACCGCCGTTTATCCCTCCAATATCCAAATTAATTCCCTGGCTTCTTAGACCATCACTTAAATCAGATAAAATCGAACCTTTGGCAGCATCAACTTTATCTTTAAAATTACCTTTTTGACCTGGTCGTATTCCACTTCTCTCAAATTTCTCTAAATCTCTTCTTCCTTGAATTTGCCACCTATTATCTATTGGCCTTACTAAAACCTGAACTGCAACAAAATCCTTTTTATCTAAATCTCTCATTGCTGCTAAAATTGACCCTAAATTATCATGTTTAGTTTTAATCTTAAGAGTATGATGAAATGCTAACTTTAAGTCTGCACTGTTACATGGAAGTTTTTTATTGTTAGGAATGTACTCATCTACATCTTCAATGGCCACATTAGAATATGTATCATAAATCCTATCAACAATCCTATCTTTCATATCTCCTGGAACCCATATATAAAAATTTATTCTCCCCTGTTCTGCGGCTATTTCATAACTCATATATGGCCTACCATATTTTATAGATCTAAACTTAGTATTCAATAACATTGCATGTAAATTCCTAATAAGGCTCTCAACTTCTTTTATATCCGCATTTTGTTTTGGCAATACCTTTAAACACACTGCTCCTTTTCTTAATCTTAAATCATGGTAATAATAAAAAGATAATTTTATCACTTGAAATAATAAAACTATTAATATAATAGATACAGCAATAATAAGTAATCTTCTTAGTAACTGTTCATTAGTAAGTCCCATAAAAATTTCTCTCAATTTGTTTATCAAATTAAATACACTCCTTTATTAAAATCTTAAAGTAACGTAATAAAAAAAGAAGTATTACACAAGTTATACTTCTTCTTAAATCCTAAATTAGACACACCATCATAATATTCTTATTATACTAGGTTAATTTGTTCACGCAACTCCTGTTTTTAAGTACTCTAATATATCATCCAAGTTATCAAATTCATTTAATTTAGTTATATGTTGTTCCCTTTCAATTAAATACTCAATACAACATCCTATAAGAAACCCCCTATTTTTAAAACAATCCTCAATACTTAAAGTTTATATATATTCTTTACTTCTATACCAGTCCCAAAAATAACTTGGCATTATAACACCTCCTTTAATTGTTCAAATGACATCTTTATGCCTATTAAATACCCATATACCCTATTAGGAATAACATCACCAGCTTTGAATATCCATTCAGAACAATCAGGATCATAATCAGTTAATTCATCATAAACTTGGCTTATTTCATATTCCCACCCACTTTTATTAATACACGATTTACTTTCCTTAATTAACATATTAATAACACTTATATATGAATTTATATGATTATTTTTTTCTGTTTCTTCTTGTACACCATCTTCATCAATATCTCTATTTTCATTAGCCTCCTCTATTTCTTCTTTAAGCCTTTCAATAGCCTCATCACTATCGAAAGAATACTTTCCTCCACAAAATGCCGTCATTTTACTATGGAAATAATGAATATTATAATCTTTTATTGTATTAATATCAGTCTTTTCAGTTAGACAGAATACAGCTTCTCCCATATCTCCACTCACATACAACTTAGATCCATCAAATATATATCTTACATAGTAGAATGATGAATTAGGAGCTCTCCATGTTAGTGTGCTAACTCTATCATTTAGCCTTTCAAATTGTGCAACATGATTTTTAAACCACCTCTCTTTAATTTCCTGCTCAATTTTACATCTGTTCAATTCTTATTCCCCCTTAAAAGTTGATTCAAAATATTACATAAAGACTAAAAAATACTTATTGTTTTAAATAACTTATCATCTCAATTTTTAACCTTCTTAATGTTGCTTTGAAATAAAGTTTGAGCAAAAGGACCTGGTTCTCCTGCTAGATATGACTATTTTTTATTCTATTTAGATATGAAACCTTTCTAAATAGATAATTTTTATTTTAATTTTGAATAAAGTTTGATAAAAATTTAGATAAGTATATTGTGGTTCTCCTAGGTAGTGCCCCGTGAGCCTTCACCTAGGATATTTTAGTTTTTGATCAAACTTTATTCAAAACATACACACACCTCACTTCTGTATTCTCCTAATTAACCTTCCCCTTAATTAGAATCCTAGAGACAACTCAATAGATAATTAAAACGATCTAGACCAATCATTATCATCATCTATACTCAAGATAATAGTAATTACTATACAGGAATAATATATAATTAAAAATAATAATTATAAAGTTACAAGTTTAAAACTCATCATCTCTAATAATCATGACACATATCCCCACCGAACCAACATGACAACATATAATAAAAATCTAAGACCATTAAAACTTGTTTTTAGGTATTTAAAAGTTTAGACTTGTTTTTACGTATATAAAAAGTAAAATGCCCTTGTATCCTAATAAAAATAAACAACCTAAGAATATCAATGCCTACGCCTAAAGATACTATAGGTATTCCGTATATAAAATAACAATATAAAATACTACGGAATAATAGATAGAACACTAAAGGAAACACATACTATATGAAAGCTATAAACTCTCCCCTTGCAATAGAGAATATAAAGATAATTATTATTTATAATAAATTTTTTGCATCCCAAGAACCCCCTAAAGTACAAGGTTTTAAGCTGTATTTTAAAATTATATGAGTGGAAAAACCATGTAATATTAGATTTTAAAAATTATCCTGGTGGACCAGGATCACTTACAAACACTTTATTTTTTTGTTTAGTATAACTTATGTTTTTATTATTTGAATAAATATTATTATTTATTTTTAATTGCTGTCCAACAACAACTTTATCAACTATATTTTCTGCTACGTCCTTATCATCCTTTTCAGGAGCAATATTAATAACTTTATATGTTTCATAATAAAGAGTATACATACTCTTAGAATGGTCTTTTAATAATCCTATATCCTTTAACTTCTTAATCATTTTATATAATGAAGATACATCTTTGTATCCTAGTTCATCCATAAGTGTTTTTTTAGACAATCTTAATACAATATACTTACTTGTAGCTTTATAGCCCTTTATAAGCATTCTTAAGTAGTGTTTAATATAATCCCCTAATTCTTCTACTGATTGATCCATAAAGCTTTTCGGCAGCTTATAAAGTTTATTAGATGCTTTATACTTAACTATAATTTCTTTATCATCTTTACATCTTTCTAATGAACAAAGCTTGCAAAGCTCTCTTAATGTTCTATCATTTATTCCTTCAGCTGAAGGAATAAATGATCTATTTAAAAGTCCTCTATCAACTAAATCTAAATATAATAAATAATGCCTTGTACTTGCCTTATTAGTCCAAAGCTGATTTATTATTCTACTATCGATGTTCATTGCATCTTTTATACCATTATTTTTATTCTTATATGGACATTTATCACACATATTTTCTATACCGAGATCTTCAAATACACTTTGCGCATACTTACAGCTAAAATTATAATTATTTCTAAATATAGTATTAACCTTAGATGATATAGATCTTTTACCTTCATCGTGATTCCAAGATTCTGCTAATTGTATTAAGTTATCTTTTACTTCTATTTTTGAGTATCCTAACTTCTTTAAATGTATTCCCACACTAACTAGACCATAGTTTCTATGGCCTTTTTCAATCATATTCTGAAGTAAATAAGTAACACATTTACATCCAAAATCAGTATTTTCATAGTTTCTCTCTTTACTCTTAAATTCATTTTTAGATTTTTTTATTGCATTACTATAAAGCCTAGATGCCTTAAGTGAAATTTCTCCTGGTATTTTTTTATCTAGACTTCTTTTAGACGCTGTTAACTCTTCCTTAGTAACTACTCCAGTTAACAACTTCATTAATTCTTCTATTGTAATCCAAGTGAAATATCCACCCTTATAATATGTATTAGGGGTCTTCATTAGCTTATAACTAGAAGCAACTATTGATTCATCAACATACTTTAACTTAAGTTCATCCTTAATAGACTTGTACATTTCAAAGTATATTTTATGCAAATCTTTGTTTGGCTTCGCACAATAAACCTTTGGATTAACATACACATATAAAGACTTAGAATTATTAATCATTATTAAAATGTCTTCTCTATTTATATGTAACTCATTTATTAAGTAATTTACATATACAGCCACTTCATAAACTACATCAAAATATTTATCCTTTTTATTTGACTCGAATTCAAGAATAAATGGGTAATATTTCTGTTCATTCTCCTCCCTTGAGCTTCTATCCTTTAACCATGTACAATATGTCTGTATACTCATATGGCTAAGAACATCATTTTTATATGTGTAGTTAATTGCCTTTTCAATATGTGTTTCATATTTTTTTTCATTTCTATTCTGGCTAAGATCTTCTCCTTTTATTACCTCTAAAACACCAAAATAATTTTTATCTTTATATGTATAAGTCCAAAAATCTCTAATTAAATTACCCATTTCTCTAAATTCACCTCCATATCATCTTTTTTTTGTTTAAATTGGTGTAAAATGTATTTAAATTATTTTCTTTATCCTCTTTATTTTTTTGGGTTAATTGGTTATAATATAAATATGCCTATTCCCTAATTTTAGGGAATAGCAAAGCTAGCCTTAAAATCATATTTTTTTGAATTTAAAGGCTCTAGAATTTTATAAAGTTTTCATGATAACTCTTTTTAAAATTCGAGTTATACAAACTAAGTTACCAGCTAAGTTTGTATAAAAAATTTTTTTATGAATTAAATACCATTTGCGATACAGTTACCAGCTGTATCTTTTAGTTCGACTTCAATTTTATTACAAGATGCAGTTACCAGCTGCATCTTTTTTATTATGTTGTAATTTGATTTTACTAAAGTTTGAAACATTATTCAATATCTCTGTTTTCTTTATCATTTGTCGTTTTATGGACTCTTACAAAATGTAATACACTTTAAACCTTTTTAACTTAAGCTCTTGTAATAATATCATTTCAAAAGTGTATTACATTTTATGAAGATAAATTATAAAAATCTAAAAATGTAATACACTTTTTTCTAATATAACCTATAAACCCATTATCTAAAGTGCATTTCAACTGTAATACACTTTAAATATTTTTATATCAATTTTGTATTACACTTTTTAGCTATTTCTTATTAACTCACTCTATTTATCTGACCTTTAATTGTATTACACTTTTATACCACTAATATTTTCCAAACGTAATACATTATATATGTTTTTTTCTGAAAACCCTCATTTTCTCTAAGTAAAAACTGTATTACACTTTTTATTTATAATATTTTGTCGAATCTTTTTTATTTTCTTCTAACTGTTTTAAAAGCTCTAGCTAGCCCATTAGACTTTTCTTCCTCCGCTTTCGATCCTGAAGAAAATATCTCATCCTCTACTGATTCTATTTCATAAAAAACCTCAGAATCAGCAGAAACAATATTAAGACTATCCTCTGAAGAAAATATTTTCTCTTCCTCAGATTCTAATATATCTTTTGAAAAAACTTCGTCATTGTATAACTCTTCAGACTCTGGCTCATTAATCTTTGGTTCACTATATTTTTTCATTTGTTTTATTGGTTTACTTATTGGCTCCTCAGTATTATTAAAGAAATTTCGTATTATATCATCATCTCTTTGTTCAAGAATCTTAGACTTGTACTCTTTATATTTACAGTACAACTCCAATGCTACTATTATTTCTTTATTTAATTCGTTTGAAGTATTAATTAAATCTAATACATTATCATCAAACTTCATTCTTTTAAGCAGTCTGAAGGTTACTATATCTCCTCGTGTATATACTTTTTTTTTCTTTTCACCTTCATTCATTTCCATACTCCTTATCCTAGTACCTCATCTGCTGCCACTTCCTGCTCATTCCCTTTTGCTATTATGCTTAGGAGAGCTCCTAAAGCATTTGCAAACCTCGCATCCTCTACTAAATTTACATTCGCTAGTCCAATTTCTTTTTTGAAGCTATCAAATGTTGTAATAGCTCCTCCTCCTCCCAAATTTACCTTAGTAATTAAAGAAGGATTTATTCCCTGTTCTGATAGTTTTTTGTTTATATTATTTACTAATTGTCTTGTAAAATAATTAAATCTACTATCTTTTACTCTAGTTAGCTTATCTGTCAAGTCATGGGCTTGTCCATTAACATTAACTTTAAGCTCTTTTCCAGTTCTAATTATATGATCTAGTTGATGTCTATTCATATTTATGCCTAGATCAGTTATTATCTTATCTAATGGATCTGATGTACCTAGATCTATTCCAAAAAATCCTCTTGAATTAAATTCTCCATCTTCATAAACGGATACTTCTGTTGTTATACTGCCTATGAAGATTCCTAAATGAACTTCATTTTTAACTTTCATTCCTTTTTTTAGAGAACCATCTGAATTATAAATTGAAGCAAGATGACCTGCTACTGATTCAGGTTGTATTTCTTGTTCAACTACGTTGAGCGTAATTTCTGCATTATTAAATCTAGGTGAATTAAATTTAACTGTATAGCTTCTCTTAAGCTTACTTCCATAGACTTCTACTAAATCTTCATCATCGTACCAGTACTCTTCAGTTGGAAGCAATGTGCCCAGAGCAATCTGCTCTGTCTTTATTGGATTAGAAGGATCATATAAACTATATGCTAATCCTGTTACTAATAAAATTATAGTATCTATGTTCTTTGCTTTTATATCTCTTTTAGTTTTCTCTAATAAATCATTTCTATTTTCCTTGAAAGCAAGTCCGCCTACAAAGAATCTTCCAAGCTTTTCTCCATCCGCCTCTATATTTACATCTAGGAGATTTGACAAGTGACCTGTTTCACTTCCTATAATTCGTCTCTTATATCCTGGTGCAACTAGATTCATTACCTCAAGTTTATTTCGTCCTTCAAAGTTTGCCTTATCCATATATATTTTTAATGCATCATTTCCTACATCCGCACCGATTTTTACTATTTGTTTCATTATCTATTCCCCCTTTCTATTTCTAGTTTTAAAAAATTCCGTCCATTTTGGGTTAATACATAGGATAAGTTTTGTCCATCTATATCCTTTTCTATAAATCCACATACTAAAAACGCTGTAATTATCTTGTCTGTTACAAATTTACTTAAATTAGCTTCTGTAAAAATTTGACCATGCTTTATACCCTTGTTTTCTTCTAAAACAGTCAAAATTGAGGCAGCTCTGCTATTTACCAGAGCCAAGTTTTTTGCTATATTTTGTAATTGCTCTGTAGTATACTCTGTCATATTTTCACTACCTTTACTATAATATTGTCGAATTCAATTAAATTAAATCCGATTTAATTTAATTGTATCTTTGTTTACTGGTCATGTCAATATATTTTCCAAATTATATTCCAACTTTTACTTTAATATCTTATAAAAATATTAAAGTAAAATAATATCCTATAACCAATAATGGACAATATGGAATAACTATATAAACCGTTCTTTTTTTAATTGCTACAAATATTCCTAGTATACCTGTAACTGACATAGTAATCATTCCACCTACAACTCCTAATGTTAAAAAAATTATAAAAATTACCTCTACATCACCATACCACTCCCCAGTTACTTTAGCAGCTACTAAAAGTATAACTACTAAAATAATAATGAACTTTATCTCTCTTAAATCTCTAGACCCAATAGCTATCACAAATGCATATATAATCCCTATAATAGCTGTATAGAAGTAAACATACATCGTATGATAATCTACTATGGCTATTAACACTAACAACGTTCCTATAGCACTATAAACTAAAATTCCTGATATATTGAATTTTATAAAAATAGCTATGGTTGTAATAACCATAGCTATTTCTATATATAATTTATTTACTTTAAACTCTCTTATTTTTTCATTATCCCTATTTATTATATATTTGCTTACCCTATATACTATATTCCCTTGAATTACTCCCAATATACAAAGAATTAATAACATTCCCATAGCTTACTCCTGATCATATCCTGTCCCTCTAATTCTAATTTTTACTCCTGTAGTTATACTATCTTGGACATCCAACTTAAGCCAAGCATTAACTTTATCTCCATACTCATTCTGAGCTTCTATATATACTTTATATTCTTCCTTTACTCTTTTTCCTTCATCTAATGTAACTTTTGAATCATATGGTAGTCTCATCCTAAATAGCTCAGTATGAGTTGCCTCTACTTCTACATTCTTTTCTAAGATTAACGGATCTTCTTGTGTAGCTAGACTTACTAACTCTTCTGGAAACTTAACCTTTAGCTTAGTAGCATAACCAGTAGTCTTAATATTTACAGATAACAATTTCCCTCTTGGTGCTGGGTTAGGTACTATTACTCCTTCTATAGTTAACTCTTCTCTTTTTATTATTTTATCAAATATAATACCTACATTGCCGACATTATCTTTTGAAAAAACTTTTATCATATAATCACCATATACATCTTTATTATTGCTGTTATAGAAGTCAATTTTTAATCTATAATTATTTCGTGATAAAGATATATATGCTTTCGATGTTTCTTTTACTCCTGAAGGTTTACCATTAACTAACGGCTGATACTCAACATATAGGTTATTTAGGTCCAACCCACTTCCTACTTTATTTTGGCCACTATAATCTCTTAAATTAAAAATATCCAGGTATAATTCTCTGCTAGTTTGTTTAGAAATCTCTACTTTATCTGCAACAGGAGCTGTACCATCTATCTTTAACCATCTTAAACTATTTACATAGCCACCTAAATATTTATCATATGATCCATTAGAAAATAATTTATATTCTGCTCCATCTATCTTAGCCTTAAGAGTATGTATACCGACTAATATATTACTAGAATTCTCTTGTATCCTTTTTGCATAGATTCCTTTATTAACTTGGGTAAAATTTGATTCATAACTCTCTCCTGATTTATACCTTCCTTCAGTATCACATGAATCTATTGAAGTTTCATCATTATTTACAAATGAAACATAATTTCTAGTTGGGAAAACATTGAACTCACGTGGAAAAAAGCTCTTAGATGTTATTTCAAATTCTTCATTTGGTCTAACCCAATATATATTATTGTCCTTATAAGAATATTTAGTAACATCTAATTGTGAATTAGGATTGGTATTAAGCATATAAGTTTCTTCTCTTAAAATTCTTTCATTACCACAATTATCTATTGCTTTAACTTTCACTTTAGCACTTATACTATTTCCCAATATCTTTGTAATATTTCTCCCCCCTGTGAAAGTATAGCTTTTCCCAATATCTTTGTTTACTATAGCTATATCTTTTAAGTCTATCTTTCCATCATAATTTAAATCATATTTACTATCATAAGACTTATCTCCAAACAAAGAGTTGTTATATATTGATATTAATCTTACATCCTTATCATCTACTATTCCATCTTCATTAAGATCAGAATTAGTTAATACCTGATCTTTAATTCCATTCTCTAATACCTCTATATATGATTTACTTGGATTGTTACTATTACTATATTCAGCTGTTATCTTATTAATTCCAGATTCCCTTTCTACTATATCTTTAACACTTACTCCTAAATCAAAATTGTTTTTATCAAAAGAAAAAGAAACAGTTCCTTTCGGAGCTGTTCTATCTATTTTTACATCTATTAATTTTTCTGAAACATTACCTGCTTTATCTCTTGCAATAATCCTAAAAATATTAACGCCTTCAGATCTAACAATATAATTTATAATATTAGATCCTGTAGCAACTATTTCATTTTTAGAGTTATATAACTCCATAGATGCCATTCCACTTAAGCTATCCTTTCCGTATAGATATACACTTACGTTATCTTTAGTCCATCCATAACTAGTATTCCCATTAATACTAGGCTTAGTTTTATCTAATCTTATAGTAAATGTTTCCTCTACTACATTACCTACATTATCTCTTGCTATTACTTTATAACTATGAATTCCTTCATCTTGAACGTTATATATTATTGATCCTTCTTTTTTATTACTAAACTTATTACTTACTAATTTTTTTGTACCTTCATATAATTCTATTTCTTTAATCCCACTATCCTTATCTTTGAAAACCAACTCAAATGTCACATTATCTTTATTCCAACTTTCTGTAGGTAAACTTCCTACTAAAACTGGAGCATGTCCATCTACAGCTAGTATATCTATTGACTTAAAAATATTAGAATAAAACCATTCACTAGAATTAGTTCCCCCTTGGGTATATATAGGAAAGTTTAATCCACTGGTACTTTTATCAGCAATTAATTTATGATCTGCTTCTAAAGTTTTTGATCCTGGGATCTCCTTTGCTATATAGTCCTGATACTTAAATTTACTTACTCCTTCACTTCCCTTAGATGTAACACCATTTTTAGTTGCTACTAATTTAGTTCCATCATAGGGTTCATTATCACTTCCATTCCCACCTATAAGCAGTGATGTAATAGTAGGATATCTATCATACTCATCATAACTACATATAGATGTGGTTATAATAAATTGATCTTTAGTATTTACCCACTTTTTATTTGTACCTGGCTCTAAGTATTTATAATCTTTTATACTTATACTGGGTTTAATAGGTTTTATATTAACTACTCTTCCTGAATATAGCCCCTTCCATTTTCTAGTATCCTTTGTTGTGTATTCTCCTGTATATTGTCCTTTATAATAATGGTTTGCTGTATGGTACTGTGAACCATGAGTAACATTTCCATTTCCAATCCAACGCTCTTCTGATATTGAATATTCATCATAAGAGCTTTTACCTCTCTTTTCATACTGTGGTGCTGCATATTTGGTAATATGCTCATGATATTTGGATGAATCTAAATAAGTTTCAAAGCTATATCCATCTTTATTAACAGTTTTAGAATATGCTAACCATCCAGTTTGATACTTAAAATTCATAAAACCACTATACCTATTCCACTGAGAGTAATCGCTTACTATAAAATCCACATCTTCACTGTAATATTTAGTTTCTGGCGCTTTTCCACTAGACACCCTTTTTTCCTTTAAATATAAAGTTCCCTGAAAACCATGTTCGTTGTAATATATTTTTTCTGGTAAATCCTCTTGACTGCTATATTCCTCATTGCCTAACGATTCTATTACTTTAAATCCCTCTTCCGCTTCAGCAATACTAGGCTTAATTGTTAATATTATAAAGAATATTACGATAACAAAAGCTTTCATATACTTTTTTATTTTCAATATTATAACACCTCATTTTCTCATTTTGAGATAAGGCTTATTTAGTTTATTTAGACAATGCAAATTGACATCCCATTGAAGTAATAGTTACTGAATTATCTTTATTCCTATATGCATATACCGCCCCGAATTGACCTAAGTTAAAACTATAATTCATACTAATATCTTCTGCAGTTGCATTGCCTGAAACATTGAACTTACTGCACCTTATATCAAATGGAGTTATTTTACGAGATTCACCTGGTAAATAAGGATCTATTTTTTGTGCATTTTCCTCCCAAGACATACCAGATACCTTATTAACCGCTTGATCTTTTGATATGTTACCTAAAGCTACTTGTTTAGCAAGGTCTTTAAGTGTTTCTTTTTTAATACCTTTATAAGTCTCTGTGTTAGAAACAACTAAGGTATTTAATTTATTTGTTAGATTCCAGTCAATTCCTACTTTAACTGAAGGTTGTGGCTGAGGCTTAGGTTTGTTTTCTGATCCGTTTCCACTATTACTATTTCCACTTCCATTGTTACTATTTCCGCTTCCATTGTTACTGCTTCCATTATTTCCACTGTTACTACTTCCATTATTACTTGGCTTATTATTCTCTGAGTTACTATTAGTTCCATTCACATTATTACTTGATTTCTCTTTTTCCTTAGAATCTTCTTGCTTTTTACTATATACCTTTTCCTTTATCTCCTTGGCCTTATCATTAGATATTTTTCCATCCTCAACGAGTTTTTTAACTTCATCTTCAGTTAAATTACCATCTTCTATTTTTTTTTCTATTTCTGTTTCTACATTTTCATTCTCTATCTGAACTTTATCATCTTCAACTACAACTACTTCTTTCTTCTCTTCCTCTTTCTGAACTTCTACTTTCTTATTTGTATGGTTATTATATATTACCCCAGCAGTGCCACCTACAACCAGTGTTCCTGCTATAACGGCGGTTGCTATTTTGGTTCCCAGTGTCATAGCTCCATATTTTGTACCACAACTCTCTACAATTTTTAAAATTAAACTTTTAATTTTCATAATTAAACCTCCACAAACTTAATTTAATTCAATTCAATTAATTTAAGTTTATCCGCATTTTACCAATTTGTCAATGGTTTTCAAAAATTTATTTTTGTGGCATTATTAATCTTAAGCTTTGATTGTTTTGATTAGCTGATTTATCTAATATAGTAACATCTTTTCTATTTTCTAATTCTAAAATAAAAACACTAGCCACTCCTGAATCTGACTCGGTTACTATTGTATTATCTTCTCTATATGCTGCTTTAACTTTTATTTCTTTTGGATTCCCTTGTTGATCTTTTAGTACATAGTCACTTATTGCATTACCATTCTCACCTACAGTCCCACTTATTAGAATCATATCTCCTGATCTTATAGTACCTGCTACAGCAGAATGTGGATCAACTTTTAATGAATACAGTAACTTTTCTACATTTTCATTTTCATTTTTATCTCTTAATCTCTCTTTTATTATAGTTTCTCCTTTATAAATAACTTCTTTTGCAATAGAACTATCCTTTAGATCATTCTCAGTAATATAATTTATATTCTTATCATAATTTTCCTTAACAATTTCGTACATTTCAGGTTTTATTTTATCCCCTTCTTTTATATTAACCTTTGCTTTAACAATATCCACTTGTGGCTTGGAAATAGATTTTTCCTGTATTCTAGTTAATAATGCTAATGCTGAAGCTGAAAGTATAGTGCATATCCCAATTATTACCATCTTTTTTCTTAATATGTTTCTAAACTTTATAAATATATCTTTCTTCACTTAACTTCACCTCAATTATTATTTTCGTATTTCACTATGTCTGTATCTAATTTTATCTCTTTATCTTTAAAAGTAGATAAAATAACATCAACATCAAATGATAATGTTGTATGAATAGTTGTATTCTCAACTTTTGTGCCTATTGGAGTCTTAGTATTATTTATAGATTCAGTTTTTTTGTTAAAATATCCATTAGAAGACATAGTGTAAATATCAACCTGTGACCCTCTAACATTATAAATAATAAAATCTTTTATTATTATTTTATCTTTTATAAAAACCCCATCTTTTCGTGTAAAATCTGTACTTAATGATAAGTTTTTAATTAATTTTTCTTTAAAAACATTTAATGCCTTATCGGGACTCTTAATAGATATATAACCTTCATCATTTCCTAATTCAATCTTATCTACTTGAGAATATGCTGCAAGTTGTGCATACTGCAGTCCATACTGGATATTGGTCCCTTCTAGATAATATACTGCTCTCCAAATCCCAATTACTGCGACTTGGAAAAGAAGCAAACCAATTACTACTTTTATCGTTACACTTCCTTTATGTTTCCTAACTTTCTTTATCATGATAAAGCTATTGACTCCTTGTCCATTTTCACTCTCTTATATCCATTATGTTCCTGTTGTGTGCTTACTAACATATCATACTCAATTACTAGGTTAATATCTTCTCCCCACCTAACTTTCTTATCAGTTGCTTTTATATTAATATTTTTAAACCCCTTTTCCTTCAATTCATTTGTAAGTTTAATTTTATTACTACTTGTTAGGTATCCATCCTTTATCATAGTCATAAAATATTTTCTATAAATCTCCTCTGAATTTAATTTGCCGAATGTTACAGGAAATGCTGTCCAAATTACTGCTATAATTCCTATTGCTATAGGAATAGTAGCTATGAATAAAAGTAGCTGAGATCCTTTATGCTTTTTATTCATAATAACCTCCTTTGATAAATAATAAGTACCTGGAATAATCCAGATACTTATTTAATAATTATCTATATTTATTTGTCATCTATTCAAAGTGATTCTACTTAATAACCCCTTTAACATTTGTTTCAACCCATGTCCAAAGATCAGCTATCAGCTTATCCCCTTTACCTGATAAAATTAGGTACATTGATGCACCTATAGCTATTACAAATAAAAATTGTAATAGCTCTCCACCTTTATGTTTTCTTAAATTCACCTTATTAACATATAGGCTTGTTATTACTTTATTTTTTAAACTTTCTATTCTTTTTATCATTTTAACTCCTCCTAAAATATATACTAAATAAGATACCTGGATTAAATCCAGGTATCTTATTTAGTAACTCCTTTAACCATTGTTTCAACCCATGTCCAAAGATCAGCTATAAGTTTATCCCCCTTACCAGACAAAACTAGATACATTGATGCACCTATAGCTATTACAAATAAAAATTGTAATAGTTCTCCACCTTTATGTTTTCTTAAATTCACCTTATTAAAATATTGATTTCTTATTACCTCATTTTTTAAGTTTTCTATCATTTTTATCATTTTACTTTCTCCCTTCTAATGTATAATTTTATATGTTATATCTGTCATAGTAGCAGACATTATAAGCAATAATAATATTCCAGCACCTAGGAAATAAAAGTACTGATATCTTTCACCAGTACTTTTTATCTTTGCTATTTCCAACTTATGATAAGCTTCATTTCGTTTTTCTAATTGTCCTAAATGCCCTTCTATAGACTTTTCTAATATACCCGTTTTTAGATATGTTTTTATTGCTTTAACAAAAGCTCTAACTTCTGGATAATCAAAATTTGCCTTTAACTTTTCTAGAGCTTGTTCATTCCTACCTGAAATTTTCATTTGCAATGCTGCTATCTTTAATTCATTTTTAAATCTAGAACACCTAGTTGCTACCTCCGCTGAAGATGAAATTGCATCTGGAATCTTATTATTTCTTTTCTCTTTAAACTTAAGTGTTCTATATACATCTTCAAGATCTAAACTAATCTCCTCTCTTTCCTTTCTCTTATTAGATTTTAATAGTACATCTATAATTAAAAATCCTGGTATGGATAATATAGTTCCAAATAAAATACCATCTGCCTTTAGTCCTATGAAAAACGATAATACTAAAAGACTTATTTTATAAACTACATAAGTTACAGGATTAAGTCTCAATCTATTTCCAGTTCTATTTAATTGATTTTGTGTTTTAGCAAATGGAAGCTTTAGTATTACCTTTTTTATCTCTTCCTTAAATTCTTTTTGTTCATTTATGCTATCTATACTATTTAACTCTTTAATTAACTTTCTCTGAATTTTATTTGGACCAGATAGAACTAAATAAGCTGTAACAAAAATACATGTGTATATAATTAGTATTAGAATATTTGTCATAACCTGCCTCCTAATATTTAAATTTCTCTGAGTCAATATAAAATTTAAGATTACTAATAAAAACACCTCCAAAGTAAGCTACTACCAACTTACCTGGAAGTGTTTCTAATACAATATACTTAGCATTTGGAAAAGCAGCCATACAAGGTATCATAGTCGCCACCATAGCTCCAATTAATACCATAACTGCTTTATTAGCTTTTTTAACCTCTACAATTCCTTCTTGTTTTAACTTAAAATAACTTGAGAATGCTTTTTCTGCATCTGAAAACACTTGCACATAGTCTCCATTTTCTTCTCTAGCTTGTGATAAATTATAAAGTAACTCCTTAAATCTGATACTACTGGTTTTATTCATAGCATTTGTAAAAGACCTATCTACGCTTATTCCTCCCTCTAATTCATTCGTTAATCCTCGTATTACTTTCTTTATGGGCCCCTCCTCCATATCCTCATAAGTATTTTTTAATATATATATTAAATTATTATTAGTTTTTGCTTGAGCGAGTCCAGTAGTTATTAGTACTTCCATATTATCATCTATTTTTTGTTCATTTATATTTGATAATTTACATAAGATTAAAAATGGAGTCATGCCACCTAAAACAATTCCCTCAATTTGTATAAATATATTATTTATAAAACTTCTAAGTAATATAAATATGATTAATCCACATAAAAATGAAGCAATTATAAAAGTAAAGTAATTTAATATACATATATCATTATTTACCTTTGCTCCTTTTATTAGCTCTTCTATTTTGACTACTAATCTATTTCTTTTTCTTTTTATATAGTCTGATTTTATACCTTTTTTAAAATAATTCTTATGCTTATATTCTATAAAGTTTAATATATCATCATTTATAACCTTATATTTTTCGTTACTTAATATAAGATAGGCTATAATGAAGATACATGCAGATACTATCCCCTTTAAAATAAGCTGCATTACTCCTCCTCCTATCCATTATTTTTCATATTGTAATACTTTTTCTTTCTTTTTACTGTTTCACAGCTTTCTCCAGTTCTAATAAACTTTTCTTCATCTACGTTATATTCAAAGATAGGATAATAAACTACATCACCTTTTTCATGATCATATTCAATCTCAACTGTTTCTAGACATTTATAGTCGTTCATATAAATTACACATGTCATGGTGCTAAATATTTGCTTATATGTTTCTTCGCTCAAGTTTGCCTTTGCATATTGAGCATACTGTGTTGCTTTAGTTATCATTTTTTTAGGATCATCTATATGCATAGATGTAATCACCTGGTGTCCTGATAATCCTGCATTTAAGAAATAAAATGTTTCTTCTCCTTCTAATTCTCCTATTACAAAAGTTTTAATTCTTTGTTTCATTGCTGCTCTTGTTAAATCAACCAAACTACCTCCACTCATTTCATCATGTATATCTTCAAAATAAATATTATTTTTCTCTGAATGTAATTCAGGATCACGTTGTATTATAAGAGTATCAATATCCTCTTGTATTTCTTCTATTAAAGCGTTAATATGATTAGTTTTTCCAGCTCCACCTCTTCCAATAAACATCATATTTATTCCTGAATGTAAATTTTCTATATAATATTTTTTCATTTCTTTATTTAGCATACATAATGAAATGAGTTTATCATATGTCTTTTTTCTTCTTGGGGTTTTAGCAAACAAAACATTAGCATTTCCTTTTCCATCAATTTCTTTATTAGTTATTGTAATTCTTAATATTGAATCCTTACATCTAAACTTATCAGTAACCTGTACCTGTGCTGTAGCTTGATTTAACTCTCTTCCATTCCGTGAAGCTATATATTCTACAAAGGCATTATAAGATTCTCTATTTTCAAATTTCTCACTTGAATCAAAATAATGCTTTACCTTGCCTTTACTATTAATATAAACTATCTTTGTCAAATTCCTACTTATAAGCCTAACTTCTTGTACATCAGAACTATCTAACAAATCTTGATAAACATAATATGAGTATAAATAATTATTTATATTTTTAATAAGATCTTCCCTAGTATATCCCACCAAACTTATTTCTTCTTTATCTATATAATCAATTATTTCACTTTCTAATGCGCTCTCTAATAGCTTACCACTTTGTATATCCTGTGCTAATGCTCCTCTTTCTCTTGTTAGATAAACGATAATTTCATCAACAAGTGATGCCAGAGTCTCTGTTCTATTTAATTTTTTCTTTTCTCTAACACTATTTAAATTTAAAAACTTTATATCTCCCATTTAACCTTTCCTCCTAAATAGTGTAAGTCTTTGTTTTTGACTTTTTAAAATATATCCTAATCCTTCTAAAACTTTTCTTATTTCATTCTTATTATCATTACTACTGGCTTTCAGATACCCTTTCTGTTCATTAATTACTTTATTAATATTCTCATCCCATGTGAGATATCCTAATACCTTATAGTCTTTAAGCAATTGATTTAATATTTCTTTACTTAAGGAATATGATGATATATTATTAATAACTAAACTTACCTTACTTATATCTATAAATGATCTTAGTGATGAAAATATATGCTTTAAATTCCTAATAGATATAAAGTTCGCATCAACTGAAGTAACTACTCTACTTGCCTTCTTTAAGGATATAAAGGTTGCTGTATTTTTTATATATGGATTAACATTAATTATTACAACATCATAAATTTCCTTGGCCATATCAATTATTTTTTCATAATAATCACTTGGAATTCCTTCTTCTTTTATAAGATCAAATAAACCAGTCATAATATGATAGTTTTTATCTCTTATAATAAGCTCCTTAAATATCTCATAATCTAATGCCCCCCTATCTAAGGCTGATATTATTGCTTCTAGACTAGTTTGTTTCCCCGAATCATATTTACTTTCTATTTTAATTTCTTTTGTTACAGCTGATAATAGATCTAACGATGGAGTTATTGTATCAAAATCTATAACTAATGTTTTTAGATCTGTTTCATTAGCAATGGTCTCTGCCATCATTATTGAAAATTGAGCTGAAGACAATGAGTTATCTGAATAACATGCTATTACTTCTTGCTTTACTATAGTAGATTTAATTACTTGTTCTTTAATAACTTCTGTTTCCTTTACAATTTTAACTTCTGGCGTAGATATTAAATTATAATCAAAGCTTTCAGGATAATTCTTAACATAACTTTCTATCTCATTAACTATTTCATCTTTACCAATGTTATTTAAGCTAACAAACGCATTTACATCTTGTGCCACCAAGGCACTAACTAACTTTTTTTCTTCAAGTACCTCACTTGTTATTATAATAACCTTTATATTCTTTCTTTGAGCAATCCTTGATATATCTATCAATGATTCTGCTTTTTCATTATCTAATAACCTATTAATTATTAAATACTCTGTGTCTATGTATTTAAGTAAATCCTTTAATACATTCAAATCACTTTCCTCATCAACAATTTCTATATCAAGTTCTTTAAACTTATCTTCTAATTCTTTGTTACCTAATGCTAGGAATACTTTACTCAATATAAACACCTCTTTATTATTATTAAAAAAATAAATAGATCAGTAATAACTGATCTATTTATCATATTTGTATAATCCGTACATCTCAATCGTTGAGATAATAAGTTGAGGGTATCCTGGATCTGTCGCATATCCTCCAGCTCTTAAAGCATGTGCAGCATCTCTATAGTTTGTTGCACTTCTAACACCTGCAAAATTGCTTTGCATAAGTACTTTAGAATGATCCTCTATACTTTCTTCCCAAGAATTATAAGCTCTGAATCTAGCTGTAATATAGTATTTAGATCCATCTCCTTTATATTCTGCAGTTAACATTTCTACAAAAGCCCCTTTCCATCCAAAGGCTTTTATACCAAACAAATTATTAGCTTTTGCTGTAAGTCCTGATTTTCCCCATCCTGATTCTAAAATAGCTTGTGCTATAGTTATCGATGGTATTACATTATATTTTTTATACGACTCTACAGCTCCAACTGATACTTTTTCCACAAACTCTGATTGTCCTCCAGTAAATTCTTCTGGGGTTACCAAGCCTCCACTTCCCCCCCCTGTAAATATCATATCTTCTTTAACATCATCATTTAAATAACTAGCAGCTGAAGCTAAAATAACCTCTGCTGCTTTTTCTACATCTTCATCCTTGTGTCTTTTAGATATTATAGCTTTTAATCCGTCCCAATCCTTGTCTATTTGCTCCATAGACTTAATTACTGGCTTAGTTACAGTGATTTTTTCGTTTTCCTTTTCTAATGTTTCAGTACTATTTTCATAAGATATTTGAAAAGATGATTTAATTCCCTGGGCATTAGTCAAAAAGAATGCTTCTTCTTCTTTATGCTCTACTTTAGTTTCTTCATATTCATTACATACATATATCTTTTTCTCATCTTGAACAAATATTTTATCTCCTTTTTTATATGTGTTTGCATTAGGTTTAGTACTAATAATCTCTATGTTATCCAGTACATCTATCTCTTCACACTCTTCCTCAAAATCAAATCTATTAACTTTAACTTTATATTCTCTTATCGTTATTATTTTATCTGTCTTATAAGATAACCTCGGCCATAATTCTTTAGTTGCTATATCTATTTGTTTCTGTAACCCTTCATATGAATAATCTTGCTCATTTCCAATTGAATCTTGCAATGCATTTATATATTTAACATATGAAAGAATGAATTGATACTCTAATTTAAATCTCCTATCTGTTCCATAATAGTCCTTCATATTATTAGAAAGATCTTCTATATTAGATTTTGCCTTTTCTATTAATTCATTATTCTCTGTATCAGTTAATTTGTCAGATAGTGATCCACTAGAAAAATACATACTAATCGATGCCATAAAAACAATAAGCATTGTCATTATAAGTGTTATTGGTAGTGTTCCAATTAAAAGCTTTATAATAGCCTTTCTAAAGCTATTATTTTTATATGTCCGGGTCTTCATTACGTTCCTCATACTTAAAATCAAGTGTTTGTCCGTTAGAAATCTTATTTTTTTCTAATTCTTTTTTATCATAATATTTCTTTTCTTTATTTGTAATACTTTTTTCTTTTTGTAACTTTAATGACCTTTCTATATTAATATCTGGATCTTTTATTGTATTTTCTGTACTACCAACTTCAATCTCCATTCCATTCATTTCACTAAAAACTTCATTGTTATCTTCCTGGTTATTATATATTTCTTCATTATTACTATACCTTAAGGAATAGTCTTTATTAGATGCATTATTAATTGGATTATTAACATATCCGGACTCTTGAGTATTATCTTTATTGTTCTTAAGAGATTTTGTTAAATATCCTGCTGGATTTTTTATAGTATTGTTACCATTGATTCTCTCCATATCTGTAAGCACTTTTTTAACATTTTGTTGACCATACTCTTTAATTAAATTATCCATAAATCCACTGTTATAATTCTTACCATACTTAAGGTTAAATCCATCAACTAAGGACTTACTCATATCAGTTTCATTTATATCTTTAAATTTTGGAAGTTCTAAATTTCTTGGCTTTTCTTCTGATAATGTCCTTAACTTAGTAGGTCTAGTTAAATTATTAGTAGCTAAAGCATCTCTGGATATTAACTCTTCTAAATTTCCGCCTTTAGACTCTATATCCCTAATTTGATTAGCTACTGCTAACTTTTCACGCTCTTCAAACTTAGGCAGATTCATTTTCTCCCTATTCATAACTCTCTTTACCCATGAAGAATACTCAACATCAGTACCCATTCTCTTTGCTTTCTCTTCAGAATTATTCATTGATTTTTCATACCTTTGCTCTAATATTCCTTCAGCTACTTTTAATAATCTTCTTAGATTATTATTTATATCCTTTGTATTGTTTTCACTAGCTTGTTCATGTCCATTATTATATTCCATCACTTCCGTTTCTTGTTGAGTATTATAATCTCCATTATTAGTGTTCTTATTTTTATTTACTCCAGTTTGATTATTTGTTCCATTTGACTTACTTGAATTCTTGTTGCTTGATTTACTATTACTTGACTTACTACTACTCTGATCATCATCTTCATTTCTTCTTTTCCTCCAATTTTGAAATCCATTTTCTATACTCATATCCCTTCTTAATTGCCTATTTATCCTTTCTGGATTAGGCTGTCTAGCAGCATTTGTAAATTTAAAATATCCCTCTAATATCTCACTTCTCTTATACCACACCATTCCTAAACATGTTACTTGGACTAATGCTACAATTAAAAGGCCATATTTATCAGATAACTGGTAAGTTGCTAGCATGAAGGAGAAGACTACCGCAATAACTAAAGACATAACTGCCTTCATGCTTCCATACCCTATAACTTTTTCTACCCAATTCTTTAAGGTATTAAATCCAAACCGTGGTATAAGAGCCATTAAAAAGACTATTGGTGCAAACATAGCAAATAATATCATTAAAAATTGATATCCTATCATTAATAAACATAATAATATAATTGCTATTGCAACGATAAGGAATATTAAAAAATATATAATGCTTAAACCTAATCTTGAAAGCCCTAAACTAGGTTGAAAATGAATATCATCTTTTGCTATATCATCGATTACTTTCTGTCTATCTTCACTCTCTGGAGCTAAATTCAATACTTTATCTTCATTTTTTTCTGCAAATTCAGTATTACCAAACTCAAAAATTTGCCAAGGCTTATGGACAAACATAAGCCATAAGTTGGTTGATATAGCTTCTGTAGCACTTGAGGATTCTTTTCCGTTATTAGTTGCTTTAAATGTACCTTCAAGGGCAGCATGACCTATTCCTTTAGATATATCATCTACCCCTTTTAACATTTTGTCTGGGATTCTAAAAAATGAAAATGCAAATACTAATACAAATATTGTCTGAAATATAGCCATTATAACTTGAGTTCTTTGACTCCTGAACATCTTTATGATATAAAATATACCTATTAACCCTATACATAGTAAAGATAACTCCTCAAATATTCCTTGCTGTAGGTTTGAGACTATGCTATTTATTGAAGAACCAAATATATCAAAAAAACTTATTTCAAAGCAATAATAAATTATTGCTATAACTATCTGGGCTAAAATAACCTGTAATCCAAATATTAGATTGGCAAGCATATTAAATATTTTTCCGCCCCAAGCCTTAAACATTCCTGTTTCCTTAATATCTAAGTAATAATTATCTTTAAATTTTGTAAAATATTTATTATCTTTATAATTATATAGGTTACTTATAGATGGTAGCATGGCTTCTTTGGGATTGGATCTTTCTTCTGATAAAGCACTCTTAGGAAGAGAAAAGAATGTAAGTATAAATACAATTACTAAAATTAACTTACATTTCTTCATATTCATCATTCTCTACTTTATCTGGATTAGTATTAAATGCTTTATATATTAAGTGTTCAAATACTGCATCAAACTTTAGTATCCCTACTCTTCCATCAAGGTCCTGGAATAGACAGTGTCCATTTTCAAGACTCCTAACAATATCTATATTTTCCTCAGTTTCTTCAAGATCTAGGAATTCAAGTACGCTTCTAATCTCATTTATTTCTGTGGCTTTAAAACAGAATTTATATGATATATTAGTTTTAACCCCTTCTGCTCTCATATCTTTAGTAGATTGTGATATAAAGAAACATCCTGAGTTCAAAGCTCTCCCTTCTCTTATTAGAGCGTTCATCATTTGTTTTCCAGTAGATGTAGAATCAAGTGCCCATGCCTCATCAAATAAAACTATTTTGAAAATTCTTCTATCCTGATGTATAAACTTCCTAGCAAAAGATGCTATGGGTAGCATTAAAACAGTAGATAAAACTTCCTCCTGAGTATATTCATCTTTAGGTTTATTAGGGTCTGGCATATTTAAATTTTGAATCTGTAACACATTAATTTTCTTTTTAAAATCTAATCCTTGTTCCGTACCATCACCAAATAATAAACCAGCCATAGCCATGTTTTTTAACATAGATATTTTTCTTCCTAACTTACGTGCTATATCTTTAATTTCTATATCTTCTATACTCATTAATCTATCTGCTAATTTTAACATTGATGGATTTTCCTGTTTCTTAACCCACTCTATAGCTTCAAGAGCTGCTATATACTCATCATCTTTAGGTGTTATATTAAATAGCTCTGATAATATTGATATAGCTAAATAAGCAGCTTCCTCTAAATTATCCCTATAAATTAAAAAAGGATCTAACTTCCCCTTATCTTCAACGGCTGATGAAAGGGTAATTATATTAATCTGATCCTTAAATTCTGGTAGATCATCTATCCAATTGCTTCTTTCCCCCTTAGGATCCAGAACCAATCCATTTGCTCCATATAATACACTTAAATAGAATAGTAAGTTGGCTGCAAAAGACTTTCCTCCTCCTAATGTCCCATAAAAACCACCTGATGCAGATCTATTCAACTTTGTGGCCCTAGAAACATCTAAATACACATTTTTTTGTAGTACCCCTGTTGTACCTATATATGGTCCTATGTTATCTCCGAGTAATCTTGTTGCACCTATAATCCCACCAGCTAAAGTCCTCGGCGGTAATCTCTGTATATAGTCCCTAACATATCTTTCTGTTCCTGGTATACTTTCCATAAACAACTTCATTTGGTCAGTTAAAGGTCTTTCCAAAATGAAATTATTATCTGTGTAAATTTCCTTTATAAAGTCTACCTTTTCTTCTAATTTTTCTCTTGAATCTGCAGATAAACAGAAAGTTATACTTGTATCTGATACCGGGGATCTACTTGCCTTTAATTCAGATTCTAGTTCATTTGCATATATTCTAGAATCTGCAAGATCCTCTGGTAAATCATCATCACTGTCAATTATGTGTTCAATCTGGTCCTTAATCTCTTTCTTCTTACCTTCAATTTTCCTAATACTCTGTTTATGATCTATAGTAGATATCCTTATTATAACTTCTGTTTGCAATGGATAGTCTTGTAGAGCTAACAACCATTCATTACCTGGGAATAAGATTCCATCAGGTATGTGTGATAGTGCTAAAAATGTTTGATATGATGTCCCTTCATCTTGATGTATTTTAATAAATCTATTTTCTGTTAAGTCTATTAGTCCTTCAGTAAGAGTAAGTATCTCTCTTCCTGAAGCTCTAATAACTTTTTCGCCATTCTTGATAACTTTTTCAGAATATGGAGTCCAGTAACTTTTAGACTCTGTGATATTTTCTAATTCATCTTTTTTACCTATAGCTATATTTTTCTCATAATTATTTACCGAACTTAACCCTTTTAATGTGAAATTATCAAGTCCTCTAAAGAATGGTCTCCTTATAAGCCACTCAACATCATTATCATTACACTTCTTTAAGGCTACTCTTCTATCTTGTTTCCTTAAAAACTCATTAGACATCTTAAGAAACATTTGTATATCTTTTTCATATATGTCTTTATATCCTGTTCCAAAGAGTTCATCTATAGCTTGACTAGGTTCTTTAATAAAGTACTTTAAAGTATCCTTGATATCATTAATTAAGCTATCACCCATCTTTAGCTTTGTTACTACATAAACTTTATAATCATTGGAATTTCCCTTCTTTTTAATACCTTCTTCCAAATATGATTCTGTCTGAATGGCATGTGCCTTTGCTGCCTTATAAAGTAAATCTTTTTTATCTAAACTACCTATTAAATTACCATAATGCTTTTTTACATCTTGACTTACAGGAACTATATATATTGCCGCTTCCTTACCTATATTACTAATAAACCTAGCCATTGAATTGAGTATGTTTTTTTTACCCTTTATAGACTTAAAATCATAATTATATCCAATTAGCTTAAAACAAGCCCAACATTCATTTCTCTGCTCATTAAAAATAAAATTATCTTCAAAATATCTTATTGGAAACTCGTACAACTACTTACACCTCCTTCTTTATTACTTCATCTGTCTTATTAACAACGCTATATCTTCTAAAAAGTACTGGACTAGTAAATCTAATTTTTTTATATTGTTCTACAGGTTGAAACCTACAGTAATATTTAGGCGTTATTATATACACACAATAATCCCACATAAATTTATGTGGCAACTTCCCATCCAGCTTTATGCTAGTAAAAAATTTCATCAAGATAAATGGAACTGCCAAAAATTTAATTACGAAATGTAAATTATTAAAAAATGGAAGAAACTTTACTAATATAAATGTAACCACTATGCTTAATGCAAAATATGCTAACTCATTAATTGCTATTGGCACTAATAACTTTAGTCCATCTATGCTATAAATCTTTCTCTCTATATTCCATACGCTACCATAGGTTCTTAATACTATTTCTTCATTTTCATTCATAAAAAATTGGATAGATAGAAATATACTACCTATCCTTTCTCCCCCCTATCCAAAAATTACATGAGTTAAATATTCTCCTATAGTCTTTAATAGTGTAGGGTTGTACACTATTGATATTATAATTGCAGATATAGCTATAGCTACTGCCATTTGTGTAAATTTCTTTTTTAGTATGAATGTCCCTATGATTACTGCAGCTGCTGCCATAACTAGAGCTTGAGCTCCACTTAGCACCCAATCCGAAGCATTCTTAGCATATTTATTTTCAGCAGCCAAAACTGTTGTACTATTAACTAAAATTAGAATAGTAACTGACGTATAAATCACTTTTAATCTTTCCCTCATTTTGGTAAATAAACTTATATGTTTCATTAATTATCCTCCCCTAAATTAACGGTCCTTGTATTTAAGTCCTTTATATAGTACCTACTATCTTTATTGGTTATAGTTATGTGTATCTTTTGCTTTACTTCCTGTTTAGTTTCTAAGTCTTCTAAATTAAAAGATACTAAAGCTAGATAATCCTTATCTTTACTGTAAACTCTTAATTCACTTATATTTCTGAATCTAAAGTTTCCGTTTAAGCCTTCCAAAGACTTTTGAGTATCAAATAAATAGTACTTAATTTCTCCTTCTGTACCTTCACAATATGTCTTTAGAAAGTTATTAAGCATGTCTTCTATAGATCTAGCTACACTTGTATCTACAGTATTATCATTATATTGATTTATTTCTATATTTGCAGAATTAGGTCTAGCAATTAAAAATGGTATATCTTCAACTAAATATAATCCTTCATTTTCTCTAATCGGTACCCTTATAAATAAATCTTTTTCTATATTTTTTTCTACATATTTTACTTTAACTCTCACATCTACATTAAATCCATTCTTGGAATAACTTTTAACATTAATTGCTGTTGAATCTAAAGCTTGTACCTCTCCATTTATAGACGTATTTAAAGAAGAAACTGCTATTTCACTCATATATTGAGCTACTCTTTTTCTATAGTCCTCTCCTTTGTTTTGTTTATACGTAAAGAATTCTTTTGCAAAAATTTCAGCAAAGGCAGAAGCCCCCCTTCTTTTGTCTATACTTATATTGTTATTAGTCAAACTAGTGTTTACATCATTTAATATCTTTTTTGATTGATTAGGTCTTATGATGCTTACAACACCTCTTATAAATAAAAATATAAGTATGGTCCATAATAATACTCTTAATACTTTTTTAGGTACCATAGATTTTATCTTTTTTACCTTAACTATCTGTTTCATATTATCACCTCCTTTCAAGGGCAAAAATAAAACACTACTTAAAAAGTAGTGTTAACCTTTTATAATATCTACATCTTTTCTTTTGCACTTTATTATTGCTAAATTAGACTTCTTATTATTAACCTTTACAGTTTTCTTTATTACAATTTCTCCTGACCTAACATCAAAATATTCTTTTATTCTCTCGTCTGTTCCAATCATATAACTGTACTCTGGGACAAGTTCAACTATATCTCCCTTTCTTATATCTTCACATAAATCATCCCTAATCACCCTGGCCTTCAAAATTACACCTCCTTATCTATAAACATTAATATTTAATTGTAAACTAAAACTTTTAGGCAAATCTGCAGGTCTAGCACCAACTTTTTCATCATATACAAGTTTATTACCTTTAACATTAAATGCATTAATACTTGAAAAAACTGCTCCTTGAGTTGAAAGAGTTCTTCCCCTACTTAGTTGTTTTATATCCATATCATGTTGTACTCTTAAATCTTCTGAACTTATGTCATAGAAATCTTTATTTTTCCTCTTTTCTACTATGTTATTAACCTTCTTTTTTCGTCTATTTTCTAAACTTTCATTTTTTCGTCTTTCCTTTTCCTCTTTGAACTCTGTCTTATATTTGCAATTTAGTACCTTCGATATGTATTGCTTAGACACCCCTAAAAGCTCTGAGATTTCTACAGTATTTTTCTTAAGAGTAAAATATAAGTCCCCAATAATCTCTACTTTATCCATGATTCCCCTCCCACTTTATAATTACCTATATAAAAAAGCCACTAGTATAACTAGTGACTTTAGTTGACTTTTTGGGTAACAAATTTTGGACATAGTTTCTCCTATATACATACCATTTTAACAATAAATCTTGCTTAATAATTGCAAATTTGTTTCATTTATGTTTCATAAATGCTTTTAGTCCAATTATTACCTTAATACTAGTATATGTTTTTATTACTAACATGTCAATAGTTTGTGTTAGATTTCCAAACATATATATCTCTAATATATTCCAATTGTTTATAATTAAACTTATTGGGACTTAACGGAGGGAAAAAAGTGGACAATAATATTAAGACTAGCATTGGTGAAAGAATAAAATTTTTAAGACACGAAAAAGGATTAACTCAAAAAGAATTATCAAATATATGTCATGTTGATCGTTCTACAATAACTCAATACGAATCTAATCTTATATATCCTTCTCAAGATGTACAAAATATTCTTTCTAATTTTTTCAATGTATCATTGGATTTTTTAAATGGAACTAGCATTTTAAGATCTAAAAAGGTTTATAAACTTAACAATGATAGTTATATAGATGTGCCTCTATATAATATAAATAGTAATGAAATTATTAATAATATTTTACTCCCATCTGATAAAGTCGCTCTATCTAACTTTATGTTTGTATATTCTCCATGCGACTTAATAGATTGTAGGATTAATGTTGGTGATTTATTATTAATAGAAAAAGCCTCTACTTACTCTGATGGGGATATATTATTATTAAAATATAATAATGCTTTTATATTAGCAAAGGTATTAAACTCGCCTCCTAATATAATTCTTTATAATAATAATTTATTTAATAATGGATTCTTAACTATAAAAAATAGTCTAATCAATATCATTGGATCTGTAACAGAAGTAACCTTTAAAATTAAAAAGTAAGGATGTTAATAATAACTCTTAACATCCTTACTTTTTAATTTTAAAAATAAATTTTTTATACAACAGTCTTATTAAGTATAAAGTTAATAGGACGAGTATTATATCTGTAATTATATCAATTTCGTTACTTACAAGTTTTATCTGTCCTATTAAGAACAGAAGCAGTCCAAATATAACCCCTTTCATTGATAGATCAATATATGATGATATAGATTTTTTAAGTTTTATTCTTAATTTACTAATCATAATTTAGCACCTACTTTTATATTCATATCTATATAATACATCATTATGGTAAATAATTGAATATTGTTATATATAATTTTATTAAAAGAAGTAGAGACTCCTAATTAACCATTAGGAGTCTCTATTGATAATCCTTAACTTATATACTTATTAGAATTATACTTGTTCACAACTATAAATATAGTCCTCAAGTTTTTCTATAATTTTATTAACCCTCCTTGAGATAGTTGATTTACTCATATTAACAATGTCAACCATAGCTTGGTATTGTTTATTTTTTTTGTACCTTAATTCTATTATTTGTTTTTCTGTATCATCTAAAAAAAAATTAAGTATAAACTCAATATTGGAATTCTCCTCTGATATATCATTAACTTTAAGTTGCTTATCTAGTATCTTCTCATTATTTTCTTCTATTCTAGCAACAATAAAATCTTTTCTAGAGTTCATTACTCTTATATATTCTTCTAAGTTACTATTATTCTTTTTTAGAATATCTATTTCATATTTTAGTTTGTCTTGTATCTTTTTTTTATCATAATAATCTTTTATAATTTGTTCAACATCGTTCATGGTTACACTCCTAATAATTCCTAATCTAATAGTTCTTAATTATTAGTTCTCCATAACTCTTTCTTGCAGCTTTATCCCTCGAAACTGAATAAGTAACATCTACTTCCTCTATACTAAATTCCCTATATAAATCTCTTACAAATTCATTATCATTTAATGTAATAAGAAATTTTCCCTTTATACTTTTTAGACTTTCATAAAGTCTAATATGCTCCTCTGTCCCAAATTTATCCTTATATCCCTCGGTCTCGATATATGGCGGATCACAAAAGAAAAATGTTGTACTTCTATCATACTTTTCTATAATTTTAAAGCAATCTAAATTTTCTATATATGTATTAGACAATCTCTTTTTTATTTCTATAAGACAGTTTGTCTTAAAGAGTTTTGGTGATGGCTTACCAAGAGCACTATATCCAAAAGAAATACCCCTACTTGCGAAACTTTGAGCACTAAGATACATGAATCTAACTGCCCTCTGAACTTCTGTTAACTTAGAAAAATCTTGATCTCTATAATCATAAAAGTTGTCTCTTGACACAACTTCATATGATAATAACCTCTCAACTTCTTCTCCGTGATATTTTAACATCTTAAAAAGATTAATTAGTTCTTGATCTGTATCATTAATGACTTCCACTTTTGACGGCTCCTTACCAAAATAAACCCATCCTGCTCCAAGAAAAACTTCTACATAACAAATATGATCGCCAGGTATCATCTTTATTATATTTTTTCTTAATTTACTTTTTCCACCCATACGTGAAATTGGTGGATTCATCATATTATCATCTCCTACCCATTTGTTATTATGAGAGATTAATGATGAAAGATGATAAATTATATAGATTAAAGTTAAGTTCTCCCTCCTTTATTTAATACTTACGACATTTACCTTTATGCTACATTCTAAGTTCAGAGAACCTTTTCTTAAGTTCTACCATTTTTAATCCTATCACTTATGTTTTTGAGCACATAACAAAGTCTTTATCCTTCTCTCTGCCCATATAAAATCTGATAAATTTATATAGTCAGTCTTATTTACATACTTAAAAAAAGATTTCTTTAACCTGTCGTTATCTTCAAAATATACTATACTTTTATTTTCAGCTTTTCTTATATCTTTAATTTCTAATCCAATTGCAACCAAATATACTATTAAGTCCTTATCAGTAATACCTTTTAACTTCAAATTAACCCCCTATGAAGTAAATATTCTTAATTATGTTATATCACAACTTATATTACAATGATTCCCTACTTAGGTTCACTTATCATATGTTCAAGCACTTTTATGTATCAATTATGAATCAAAGCTGTATCATATGCTTAATCGGCGGTTAATTAATAAAATACTATTTATATAAATATAGTATTTCTTAAAGCTATTGAAAAATAAATCATTTAATTGTAAAATATTTACATGTAACTACCTTAATAATATTTATTAACCTCATAAATTAAGTCTAAAAAAATTTTTAGATTCATAAAAAATATTGATTAACTAAAAATCTTAAATATAGATGCTTTTATAATAGTTATGGCCAAGTTATAAGTAAAAAGATTTAAAATAAGAAGGGAGCTATATATAGATGGAAAGTAAAATTTTTTCTATAGGTGAAGTATGTAATTTATTAGACTTAAAATCCCATAATCTTAGATACTTAGAAAAAGCTCTGAACCTTAGTCCTGAAAGAGATAAATCATTTAACAGAGTCTATACTGAAACTGATGTTAAAGAACTCAAAAGAGTTATAAACTTAAAAAAATCTGGCCTTAACTATGATGCTATAAAAAAGATACTTAACGATGAAAAAGATATTGATATAAAAAGTGTGGAATGTGCCTGTACTATTACTGAAGAAAATATCCAAGAAAATTACGACCTTATTCCATTTGATAAGGTAGAAGTTTTAAAAAAGTTAATGAAAACTGTTATTAATGAAAGCTTAACTGAAAATTTAAATCCTAAACTTGAAGAATTATCAAACGACAACAAAGTTCTTAAAGATATTATAGAAAGGCAACAAAAAACTTACCTTAAGACCCAAGAAATGCACTTTAAAGATATTGATAATAAGTTCATTAAATGGAGAGAAGATAATTTTAAATCTGAAAAAAAATCTTTTTTTAAAACCTTATTTAAAAAAAGATAAAAAGATAAAAAGATTACATATCTAATGAAATAGACGATGGATCTCCACCCATCGTCTATTTTATTAGATACCTTTCGCAATACTTTTTATAAGTTCTAAACAGTAAATATAATCCCCTAAAGAACTGTGATCTTGAATCTTATCTACTCATTCATATGCTAGGGAATCACACAAACCCACCTTATTCCTCCTAACTTATACTTATAAAGTTTATTCTAATCTTGTAGATGTACTATTCCATAACATATTCTTATTGCCTTCAGTCTTATTTCTCTGGTTTATAAGTTTATAAAAAGTACTCTTTTTTAAGTTTAAAATTTTCATAGCTTCTACAGCTTTTATTTTTCCAGCTCTCCACTCCTGGTAAACTTCATTAAAATTTCCTGGCACCTCAATTTGAGGTCTCCCAAACCTTTTTCCCTTTAACTTAGCTATATCTATCCCTTCTCTTTGTCTTTGCTTTATCTTTTTACGTTCTACTTCTGCAACATAAGCTAATAAACTTAGAAACTGATCCTCCATTAACTTTCCTAGATCACCCATTTCTTTGAATTTTCTTGAATCAAATAAACTCTCATTTTCTAAAATTATTATATCTGCATCCAATTCTCTAGTTATGTACTTCCACTCTCTTATAATCCCATCATAAGTTCTTCCTAATCTATCTAATGAGTCCATGTATATTAAATCTCCTGACCTTATAAATTCCTTCATAAGTTGATATTTGGGTCTATCAAAATTTGCACCAATAGCTTTATCTAGAAAAATATATCTTTCTTCTATTCCTATATTTTTAAATTTTTCTATTTGTCTATCTTCGTTTTGATCTTTAGATGATACCCTCGCATATCCTAATATCATTTGCATCCTCCTATATACCTATTTTTTACATAACGTTCTAAAATATATATATTAATATTAAAACGTTTATAAAGTATTTTCAATATATTTTTGGACACTTTAAGAGCTAATTTAAAAATAGTCTAAAAAGTATACTTTTATGGAATAATTAATATAATAAAAAGGGCTAGTATTTTAAACTAGCCCTTTTTATTAAACTATAGTGTAATTATCTGATTTCTATGTAGTAAATTTCCCTTAATATTAAGAAAATAATATTCGACTTTTTTATTATCTTCTAATTTTTTCTCCCATTTTCTTTTACCACTAATCCAAAATTTAGAATATAGTAAAATCTCTTTTCCTACTAAGTGCTCAACAAGACTATCAAGTCTCCTATTTTCTACTTTTATCTGTATAGAAGGAATTTGATATTCGCTCCCTACTTTTTTAGCTCTTGGTGATTCTAATTCTATAGTGTAAAACTTATATTTTTCATTTGGCTCTATTATCTTTTTTACTATTCCAAATATTGCAATAGGATGATATGGTCTTTTTCTTTCTATATACCCATATAAATTAATGAATGAATCTATATCGTAATAAAAATTATTCCAACTTATATTGCTAACATTTCCCTTTCTATCACGAAATTTTAATATCACCTTAGAACTCATATCACTATTGCTCTCAAGAACACTTCTTAGCTGAAGCAATCTTTTCATTGTTGAGAAATAAGATTCTAACTTTTCTCCACTCTTTATAAACTCTTTTTCTTTATAATTTCCATTGCTTGTACTATCATCTTTATTATCTGAAGAACTATTCTGAAGTCTATCTATGCTATCTGATATTAAGTGAAGTCTAAGTTCAAATTTTCCTTCTTCTATATCACTTAATACATCATCACTCGATTCCTTAGCTACTACTTTTAATTGACCAACAGTATCATATTTGCAATTCTGATGATCATTTTCCTTACTTTTAAGTCTGAAGTATGGCTTAACATAACACTTTTTATCATTAATTTCTTTGTAATATCCATTTACATATGTTAACTTAACACCACAATATACGCATTTTAAGTCTTCTTTCATACTCTCATTAGCTTCTTCTATTTTTATTTTCGCTCCATTGTGTAGAGCTTCTTGTAACTTTATACCCATAAATTTATCATTCCTTTTATGCTTTTTCTATATATTACATAAGTAGTTAAATTTATATTCCATATATAAAAATATTTTTTATATATTGTATAAAAATATGTCTATGTTATAATAATATTAATAGAGGACAGCCGAGTGTAGGACTTGGCATTAAAAACTAAATGTGAATCTAACTATGAGAATCTATTGTGGGTGCAACCACTTAGATTCTTTTATCTTTTTGTGAATCCAAAGTAATGCATACTTCATTATCACCATCTATATCACTTTTCTTCTTATAACCAAATTTAAATTTATCAGGCCTATAACAAAAAAAGGCGAATATAGTAAAAATAAAGCTTAAGAATATACAAATTATAATTAAAACTTGCACAAACTCACTCATAGCCTCCCTCCTCCCACTGCCATTCTCAAACCCTACACTCGACATATTAAAGAAGGAGGTATATTCACATTTTAATCCTCTATTGGTAATATTATAACATAATATATGCTTTATATCTTATATTATAATAAAACACTGAATTAATAATACTTCTTCATATAAAATTAAGAGTTCAATAAAAACAAAATAAATGTATTTAATATAATTAAAGTTACAGCTAATTCTCTACACTCTTTTCTTATTCTTACTCTTTTCCACATAAAAGTTTCTATAAAAGTAAATAAAGATACTATAGACCCTGTTATAACAAACATAAAAATTGTTATTCTAAATAAATTAGAATTAATTGAAAATCCAAGATCCTTTAATGTCTTTGCATTGGATGTATTGTAGTATCTATAAGGTAAAAATGTCATAACTGTCATAAGTATAACACTTGCAATGAAAAACATTATTAATTCCTCTCTTTTGTTTTTCATTTCCTCAATATTATCTATTTCTATTAATTTATTCTTCACCCCTATCCCTCCATTAATTATGCTATATTAATATTTTCGTAATTTTATAGTTAAGTCTTGCCTCTATACTAGACTAAAAACTCACATATTGACTCCACTATACGAGTTACTAAGTTAAAAATTCCCTTAGGATATATTGCAAACATGATTATTACTGTCATACCCAATATACCTATTATCATCATAGTATATCTATTATGTTTATAACAATGCTTAATAGCTCTTATATACTCAAGAAATGCTACAAATAAAAATAAATAATATACCCCTATTGCAAGTAATTTAAATAAATTTTGATTTTGTGAAAATTCTAAGACTAAAATAGGTATAGCTAACGCAAGTAAAACACTCGCTATAATATAATGAATATCCTTACCCATATTGATATTTCTCCAATTTCTTCGCTTTTTTATTATTCTATAATAAATCCTTATTAACTAAATATACCATGTTTATATTTATACAATCCACTTTTTGTAGGATTAACTTTTTTAACTTTACATACTTTTATATATTCAAATAAAATCTTAACACTCATTTATTTTACCTCCTATATATACAAGGCTAGACAGAACCGTTATACTTAATATGTGTGTATTAGGTGATAGCTCTGGCTGTTGCCTTTTTATTTTATAATAATATACTTATCATTAATATTTATAGCATTTCTAAAATAACTTCTTTATATATACTTTTAATTTCAAACTTATCTACCTCCTCTTTAAAATATTTTGTTAATCGTCAGAACTCTTATTAAATCTTATAATTTAATTATACAACTTTAAAGTTGTTTTGTAAACACTTTTACAACTTTAAAATTGTTTTTATAAACCTAAAAATTTATAAAAAATAGACTAGTATAATTCTCCTAGTCTAATTTTTATAAGCTTATGCCGAGTTCAAATTTTGCACTCAGCTATTCTTCATCACAATAAATAACTTCTTAAGTTATACTCCATTTACCTTCCATACATATACTCCCATATAAAATTATACACTACCTATTACTTTTTGCCACTTCCCTATCTCTTTAAAAATATTACTAATACAATTTTTAAGTTGTTTTACTTAACTTTATAATTTATAATAGGATTGAGGAGTGGTATTATGGATATAACTAAAAAGATTAATGTAATGTTGGCTGAAACAGGAAAGAAACAAACCGATCTTGCAAAGAAAATAGGAACTAGTCAACAAAACTTGAATGCTAAATTTAAACGAAATAACTTTACAGTCGCAGATATGCAGCTGTATGCTGATACTTTAGGGTATGAGCTCATAATTGAATTTAGAAAAAAAGATTAATTTAATAGATCATAACTCGGCGGTTATATTTATAGAAGACTGGATCAGGATATTATTATCCTGCCCCAGTCTTTTACTTCTTGTAATATATTTTTTATTAGGTTAGTTTCCCTCATGAGAAATAATACAGTTCCTGCTGATACTATTTCTGCTAGAGTAAGTGGTGGTACTATGGATGTAGCTAAAAAAGTTACTATTCTATTAGCCTATACATGAAATAACTTAAATAATCTTGCAAGAAAAATAGAAACTAGTCAGTAAAACTTATATAATAAATTTAAAAGAAATAAGTATCGACTTCATGATTCGGCGGTATATGCAATAACAAAAAGGTTAAGCCAGGATAATTAGTTATCCTGGCTTAACCTTTTTGCTATTGCATATATAACTGTTACAGTGACAGAGTTTCCAGCTTGTTTATATAATTGACTATCCGAGTTAACTTCCTTTGCCCTATAAAAGTATTCATCAGGAAATCCTTGTAACCTGAAACATTCAATAGGCATAAGTTTTCTTATTCTTTTTCTTGTAATAGTAGCTTGATTACATGTGCATGTTAATGTTTTAGCTATATTTTTCCCAACTCGTCCCCTTCTTGTTGCAGATCCTAAATATGCTAAAGAAATACTATCTCCATTTTTAGCCTCAGCATATCCCTTCTTCGTTGCTTCCTTTATTAATACTCCATGTTTATCCTGTGATGTGAGAGTATACATAGGTTCATCATTTCCCCTAAATCTTCTACCATTTTGTCTCTTATTTACTCTATCTGGTGTTAATACTGGATGAACCATAACTTGAATAGGTCCTTTGTAATCCCTAGCCATAACAGTTGGTGCTAACCCTTTCTCATCATAAACTCTAGCCCTATTATGACCAGATTTACTTGTATTTCCAACTACATATAATCCTGTTTTAGCCCCTTGACCTCCTCCATTTGCCTTCAATGTTCTTGATAATCCTATGGCATCATAAACTCTTTGTGCATCTGATCCTGGTATTACTTGTTTAAGAGTAGTTGGGCTGTTTTCTCTTCTGATAGGAAATACTTTTCTGGTACGTCTACCTCTAAGATGTCCAATAATGAACACCCTCTCCCTACTTTGTGCGACTCCGTAATCTTTTGAGTTAAGCACTTGCCATTCTGCATCATACCCAGCTTCGTCCAAGCTAAAGAGAATACTGGCAAAATCCCATCCGCTATTGATTGATAACAAGTTTTTAACGTTCTCAATGAGCAATATTGAGGGCTTATTTTCTTCTTTTTGGCTTTTGATGAGTTTAATAACCCTGTAAAATAATCCAGATCTTGTTCCTTTAAGTCCTTTTCGTTTCCCTGCCACTGATATGTCCTGGCATGGGAACCCCATACACCATACGTCTGATCTTGGTATTTCTTCTGGCAAAACTTCTGTAATGTCTTCTGCATTCCATTCCTCCTTCTTTGGGTTATGCATTACTTCATAACTTCTATTCGCAAATTTATTATTCTCACAATGGCCCAAACACTTATGTCCTGCCATTTCCATACCTAATCTAAATCCTCCGATTCCAGAAAATATATCTATGAAAGTTAGTGCCATATTCCCTCCTCATATAAAAATTTGTTCATTTTAACTATATAAATTCCTTGATTAATTACTTTATATCACATTTATTAAGGCGCTAATTCCCTATGTTCGCTCAATAAAAATCAATTTACTAGTCTTTTATAACCGATAAGACTCGGCGGTATTTTCATCCCAAAAAATAAAAAGACCCAGCTAAAGTTATCATTAATTTAGCTGGGTCTTTTTATTGCATAACCCCATAAGACTACAATATAGGTTTAGGAAACTTACTTAAATCATTTGAGTATTCAACTTTTATAGTGCTTATAAGACTAAAAATATATAATATATAATCTTAAAATTAGTACTTCTAATGTTGTTATCTCGTATCATCTTAGGATCATGAACTAACCACTTGAACTTTTGGTCTAAATATTGTTGCATTTCCGTTATCAAAAGTAACATGACCTGTAAAATCTACATTTGTGATAATATGCTCTCCCTCAAATTTCCACTCTCTTGAGTAAGAACCACTGCCACCTTTTAAAATAATTACTGTATCACCTATCTTTGTTCCTATTTCTTCAACAACCTTTTCTAATTTTTGTCTATGATAATATTCTTCATCAATCTGTGAACTTAACAACTTTATTTTTCTTCCATCTTTAGTTGTTGCAACATATAAATCATCACTATCGCCAGTATGTTTTACATCATAATAAAAACAACCGCCTTTTAAAGTTTCACCATAAAACTCGTTCTCTTTATCTATAACCTTAATATCAAACATATTTGCTCCTCCTTACTTCGCAATCTCTACATATGATGTATTAACCACCACATATATTAATTAACCAATCATTTTTATTAACTTCTTATAGGTTTCTATATTATTGTTCCTTAATAGCATCGTTAATTTTAAAGTTGTAGAGAAATATACATTACTTCTTTTTGAAATTTTAATTATCTCTAACAATGTAAAATTTAATGGGTTATCATCATCCTTATCTTTAAAAAAATCATTATTTACTACGGCAAAAAATATTTTTAATGTATCCTTTTTTCCAAGTGGTTTAATTTCTTTCCCTTTGCAGTTATTATCTGTATAACACCCGTTATGATCATTCCATTGTAAAAATTCTAAAATTATTTTTCTTTCTTCATTATTTATTTTCATATTCTTAGCAGCTATTACAAGCTTATGATCTCTAACATTTTAAACCTTCTCATACCCTCTTTAATCCTCCTTAAATTTAGGTTTTATTTATTACTTTTATTAGCTTGTACTTCATGATATTTACCATCTTCACGTTCATTTAAGTTTGAATTAGTTCCTGAAGCACAATATCCATTCATGTCTAAGATCTTTGATTTATATATGCCACACACATTATTAAGCCTATGATTGCATTCTTCACACAAAACTTTATTATCACTTTTAAAATAAAAACTATCATCTCTCTCTAAAATTTTTATTACACCTAACTCTATAAGAGATAAAAGAAATTTTTTCTCATCATTAATATAAATCTTTAATATATTGTCAACTTCATTATCAACTTCATAATCACTATCACTAATATCTGCAGCATAATTGTTCTTTATTATGCCAAACTCTTCATCATACACAACAGCATCGATTCCATATGCTAATGCCTTCATACATTCTGATCTTGCAAGCTTAACTCTTAAATGCCAATCATCATTCTCATCTTCAGCATCACTATACTCCTTTATAAGTATATTTAATAGTCCTCTTATAGAATCACTCTCACCTACCATGCCATCGAACCCTATTAATAGCGGTAACTTTGCTATCTTAACTTCTCCTTGTCTTAGATTTGGATCAAATAACAACCTATGTATACTCACTATACCATCTCCCTTATACTATAATCTCGAATATATCGAGTCACTAATTTCATTTCCATATACTAACTCTATTCCATCTTTAGTCAAAAAAAAGTAGCAAGAGTTATCGGAATATAAGTCAATTTTCTTTATAGCTAATCCTTTATTAACTAAATCATTCCAAGCTTCATTATCTTTCTCACAAAAAAACCTGTTCTTATAAGGCTTCTTACTATAATTAAGTCCAACCGCTCTCCTCATTTCATTTAGTTGCTTGTCACTAACAAGCCATAATTTTTTCCATAATTTTTTAAATTCTATTAATCTTTCATTCGTTGTAATAACATCATATCTTTTACTTAAATAATCGATTCCTACCTTATCAATTTCCTTAGGAGGAGCTGACCATAAGCTCTTATATATGTTTCCATCTATACTCAAAAAAACATTATATCCCCTATCAACTTTTTCATACCATAGTTTCATTTTCTCCCCCCTATCCCCATTTAAATACCTCTTCTAATTTTAAAGTTATTTATATCAATAACTTTTCCTTCACTTAAGAATTGATTTATATCAACAATCTCCTGTATAATCCACAGTCTACCTGACATAACATTTTCTATTGTTCTCTGTATAACTTTTTTCTCATAACCTTCTTTACTTAAATATTCAGTCACTAATTGTTGGATCTTACTCTGATTTTCTTTACTTAATTCACAAATAAAAATATTAGAATTCATAATATATTTATTCTTACGAATTTAAAATGCCTTTCATTTTATTCTTGAGCCTAGCTAATAATAATGTATTTTCATTTGTATCTAAAATATCTAAAAATTCAATATTGCTTGTGAATACCTTTCCTTTATTCCTACCATTAATCACTTTTACTACTACTGCTTTTACTATTGGATATCCCTCTAATTCAATATTATTAGGTTCACTTTCTATTAATAACTTTTCATCATTAACCTCAAGTTGTCTTTTGTATTCTCCTCTTACTTGTGCTACTTTTCCTTTTATATTTTCCATCTTAAATACCCCTTTATAAAAAATACTTCCTATATCTAAATCTATATATATCTTCATTATTATTTTATATTATTGGATATAATATATTTAACTTATGTGTAATTACTCCAAAACTGAATCCTAGTATAAGCATAATTTTTATTAACCATTTAGAACTTATATATATAATTGGATTACTCATCATCAATTCTTTTTCAAACTTACAATAAACTAAATCTCCAAATTTCTCAGAACTACTTTTAATTCTTATAGATAGACATTTCTTAAGAATCATAATATTTGTCATTGGAATCAATAAATATACTATATAAATAAATTCTCCAAACTTATTAGCAAATGGTACTACTCCTCCAAGGATTATAAAAATATATATTCCATATAAATATAGTTGACAAATAAATGCTAATACCCTCATTACAGTAAAACCTATAATAATTCCTCCATTAAACTTAAGTTGATTTTTATATTTATCTTTTACCATTGCTACTTTTCTTTTTATATACTCCATCTTAAAACCCCCAAGATTATATTAATTATTCATCATTTATTCCTTATTGTTTCAATAAATTACTTTTAAACTTTTTGATAAATGAACAATTATAAGTAAAAATAAAAAGTAATTCAATTTTTTTATAACTTTTACCCTATATGGGTATATTGTTCTTTTATATTCTATTAACTTTTATAAACTTATAAAGGTTGATAGAGATATAGATATAAAATAATTATACTTAATGCAATTGATATTATAGAAAACAATATACACTCTCTTTTTATCTTTATATTAGTCTTTTTTATAATTCCATTTATGAATATTCTCTCTATAAAAATAATTAATGAAGTTATAAATTGTAATAC
>NZ_JMLJ01000021.1 GCF_000686705.1 Clostridium hydrogeniformans DSM 21757
AACCAAGCCATACCTCGTCCAAATAATTCCACCTTAAGACTTCCACGTCTTAAATACTCATTATTCACAGAAGTTATTTCAAGTTCTCCTCTAGCTGATGGCTTTACATTCTTAGATATTTCTACCACATTATTATCATAGAAATAAAGTCCTGGTACTGCATAGTTTGACTTAGGCTCTTCTGGTTTTTCCTCTATGGAAACCACATTAAAACTTTCATCAAATTCTACCACTCCAAAGGACTTTGGATTACTTACATGATATCCAAATATTGTGGATTCTTTTCTGTTTACTGCTCTTTCAAGTCTTTCTGTAAATCCATAACCATAGAATATATTATCTCCAAGAACTAAAGCCACTCTATCATTTCCTATGAATTCTTCTCCTATTATAAATGCTTCTGCAAGGCCCTTTGGTTCCTCTTGAACTGCATAGGAAATACTAAGTCCAAGCTCACTACCATCTCCTAAAAGTTCCTTAAAACATGGTAAATCTCTTGGTGTTGATATTAAAAGTATTTCCTTTATTCCTGCTAGCATTAATACTGATAAAGGATAATAAATCATTGGCTTATCATATATAGGTAATATTTGTTTTGATACTGACTTTGTTATTGGGTAAAGTCTTGTGCCTGATCCCCCTGCAAGTATAATTCCCTTCACAATAAATCCCTCCTAAAGTACTTTCATAACTCTCCAAATCTTTTGAAGTAAAAATTCTCTATAATAAACTTAAGCTTTAATAGTCACTTTCAAAATTTCTAAACTGGCTTATATTTTACAAAGCCCTTGACCCTAGATACAAAAGCATTATAACCCTTTTTTATTCTTTCCTTATCCAAGGTTATAATCCCTATAAGTGTATTTACACAATGATACCCTTGAGCCTTTATAAGTAATATTAATTTATGTACATCAAATCCACTTCTACAAAACGCTCCAAAACCTAATCCATAACTATATACCTTTTCTTCACTCATATTATGACTTGAAGAATAGTGTGGATGATATAACCTAAGTTCTGGATTATAAACTATAGGTGCTCCTTCTTTAAGAAGTCTATATATCATATCCGCATCCTCACAAGCACCAAAATAATTTCCAGTACCTAAGTTTTCATTAAAGACTAATTCTTTTGGATTCTTTTTTATAAACATAGTTATAGAAGAACACTTTGTATAGAAGTTGTTCTTATTTATATTAATAGTCTCCTTAGGCCATTTTCTTAAAGAGTCTGACCCATCTCTTTCTACTATTCTCCCCATAATGACTTTTGAATCTTTATTACATGTGAAAAAGTCATTAACCACTGATAATGTATCTTCTAAATACTCACAATCATCATCTGGAAAAGCAACTATGTCTCCGCTGCAACGCTTAAGTCCTAGATTTCTATTTTGGGATAATCCCTTAATACTAGACTTTATATGAAGTACATTTAAATCCTGAAACTCATTTATTATCTTAGATAAATCTAGCTTATCATTTTGATCTACAACTATAACCTCTATTTTATCTAAAGGGTATTTTATATTCTTTATACTATTTAAAAAACCTTTAACTTCTTCATAACGATTAAGAGTTGCTATTACTAGACTGAATTTATGTTCCATGAGTTTTTCTCCTAACATATCTAAATTCTATGTATATTTACTAAAACACCTTTTTTTCTTTTCTTAAGGCATTTATAACAAGAGAGAGTCCCCATTTAGCATATATGCCTAAATAGGTAAGTCCGTTAACTATAAAGTTATATTTATCTTTATAATGTTTGTCATAGAATATTATCATGGATTTATGGAATTCACCTATCATTCTAGTACTCTGCTTTTTACTACTTTCTCCCTTGTAGTGTGTTATTGAAACCTTTGGATAATAATAGTTTATCCATCCGCCTTCCTTTACTCTATAGCACCAATCTATATCTTCGCCATACATAAAGAAGGTATCATCTAAAAGTCCTATCTTCTGTATAGTTTCTTGTCTAAGCATCATAAATGCTCCTACTAGACAATCTATTTCACTTTCTTCATCCTCATCTATATAGGTTGCATTATAGCCTCCAAAAGTCTTAGAATTTTTAAATAACTTATCAAGCTTTAAAAAATAGCATAAGGAGTTCCATGGGGATGGAAATCCTCTCTTACAAGCTTTATCTAATTTCCCACTGGCTAAAACCACCTTACAACCAAGGCAGCCCACATTTTTATTCTCATCTAAGAAGGCTACACATTTCTCTAAGCTTCCTTTGTGTACCACTGTATCTGGGTTTAGTATTAAAACATATTTACTATAGTCTAAACTTTTTTCTATAGCTAAGTTATTTCCTTGAGAAAACCCTCCATTTATTGGATTTCTCACAAGGTTAACCTGTGGAAATTCCTTCTCTACCATTTCTGGACTTCCATCCTTAGACTGATTATCTACAACCCATACTTCATAGTCTATATTTTCTGTTGTTTCATATATAGAGTTTAAACAACTCCTAAGTAAATCAACAGTATTATAGCTTACTATTACAATGGATAAATCTTTCATAATACTTCTTCCTTCCTAAAAAAAGCTTATACAGCACCTTTTCCCTTTAAAACTGATAATACGGTTTGGAATATTATCTTAATATCAAACCCAAAACTTCTATTATCTATATAATCCATATCCATTTGTACTCTTTCCTCATAGGTAGTATCACTTCTACCATTTGCTTGCCAGTTACCTGTAAGACCAGGTTTAACCTTTAATAATTTTCCTATATATTCACCATACTTTTCTACTTCTTTCTCTACTATTGGTCTTGGACCAACTACACTCATATCACCTTTAATAATATTTACTAGCTGAGGAAGCTCATCTAAGCTTGACTTTCTTAAAAAGTCTCCAATCTTTGTTATTCTTGGATCATCATCCAGTTTAAAATTTATCTCAAATTCACGTTTTTGTTCTGGGGTAAACTTTTCAAAAAGCTCTGCCGAATTTTCATACATGGTTCTAAACTTATAAACTTTTATAAGCTCGCCATTAAATCCTAGTCTTTTATGTCCAAAAAACACAGGACCTTTAGAATCTAGTTTTACAATTATAGCTAGTATTATAAATAAAGGCGAAAATATAATAAGTGCTAAAGTGGCAGATATTATATCAAACAATCTTTTAACTAAATCATATACTGGCTTTTGCTCAACTGTACTATCTATGTTTATCTCTTTCAACTGCATAATACTCCTCCATAATAAACCTTTATTAACTATGCATATTCACCAATCTATTATACATAATAAACCTTAAAAAATCTATATACACTAAAAATCTTAATATTTAGTCATATATATTTTAATATATTACCTTAGTACTACCATTATAATGGGTTAATCCTATGAAATAATTACATTATTATTAAATTTAAAAAATAAAATATGAATATTTAGCTTTTAAAATTTATAATTCTTTTCATTTCAACATCATTTAATATAATTTTTCCTTATACTGGTTGTACCAATTCTAAACTACAGTATTAAAATATAAAGTGAAAGTTAAACCTAAGAAAGTATTACTCTAAATCTTATTTATATACACATCAGTGCTAAGCCTTTAATATACTTAAAAATATATACTTCAAATTTATTGTCTTTAGCATATATAAATAATTTTTTTAAAATATTCATATATTGTTTATAGCATTAAATCCTTCAACTTAATAAATGATATATTATATTCACCTATTATACTTTATTTTCATGAAAGTTTTATCCATTATCTTTCACATATAATATAAAAATCTATTACAGTTTACTATTACTTTTTCTTCTTGTAAACTTATTCTTATTATTAACAATAATTCATTCCTGTATTCTTCTATAAAATAATAATGTAAATTTAAACTTAATTTTCTCTAGTATAATATTTAAACTTTCTAGGATTCTTAATTATTATCTTTAACTTTTAAATGAAAAAAGCCTTCCACCCTAAAACTTTTATAACATATAATTATATACCTCAATAGTTCCTAATTTATATGTAGTTCACTCCTAGTTTCCTTAGATAAAATTATAAAGGACTCTCCAATTCTATATCCAACCTTAAATCAGATATTAAAATGGCAAAGTCCCATATTAACTATACCTTATTAATCACATATAATTGCTACTCTTAAATTCTAAACTACGAAATTTCTACTATAAGACATAGTAATCTTAAATCTATAAATTAGGTAGCATACTCTAACTAAGGATAGTTAATCTTATCTTCTATGGATAGAAACTTTCAAGTTAACTACAAAGTTATAAATAGCTCTACATAAAAAGAAAATAACTGAAAATAATATTAGGAAAAAAACTATAAATATAAGTTTAGCTTCATTATTATCTATATATTTTTTAACTTTAGTTTCATATCTATTTCCTTTCTATGTCCTATAGTTTTTTTGGTTTTAAGTTTAATTGATACCGACCTCTAATATACTAGTACTCATATATTCAAATAATCATGTTTATCCAACCAATACTTTCTTTCCCCTTATATTTACCTATACTATATTCCTATAATAATAGTACCTATAAATATAAGTCCTATGCCTATTATCTTATTCTTATTTACTTTCTCCTTTAAAAATACCTTGGCTATTATAAGAGTCCAAACATAAGTTAATGAGTTCAATGGTAGAACCAATGTGTAAGGTAGATATTTTAATATGTAAATATTCACCCCTGCTCCTAATATATAAAATAATCCTCCAATATAAATAAACTTATTAAAAAATAAAGATTTTAAATCCACTATCTTCTCTGAAGAAAGCTTTAAAAAGTATCCTCCGAAAGCACCAAACAGCGTCATTATTACTAAATATAAGGGTATCATTGACATTTTCTCTTCTCCCCTCTTCCTATAAAAACAACTCCTAGAATGATTAACCCAATTCCTATAAGTTTTTTAATATCTATAACCTCTCCTAAAAATACATATCCATTAACTAGAGCAAATATATAGGATGTACACATAACAGGATAAAGTACAGATAGTTCTCCAAACTTTAGGGATAATATCATAACCATTGCCCCTAATCCATATAATAGAAACCCTAGTATAATATATAAAATTTCTCCTGTTCTATTAAATTCTTTCCAAAATAGTTGTCCAAAGGCTGTAAATAGTGAAGATACTATCATTAATCCTATTCCTACATAAATAGAACCCCTCTTATTCTTTTCCATAGCTACCTCCAATTTAAAAACATATATTCTAAAAACTTGTCCCTTGATCTCTTGTTGAAATTAATAAATGCCTTATTTTTAACTAAATTCATCATAGGAATGTCTGCTAAGGAATCTGAATAAGCAAAACTATTTTCATAATCTATGGTAATTTTATTCTCTTCTAAAAACTTATTTATTCTTCTAACCTTTTCTTCCCCTTTGCAGTTTTCTCCCACTATTTCATTTATATAATTATCCTTAGTCTCCTCTAATATAGTACCTATAACAAAGTCTACTTCTTCTATAGTATTAAAATATTTTATATAACATTCAGGAGATGCAGATACTAATACTACCTTATATCCCTTAGACTTCTTTTCTCTTACCTCCTTTAATCCATCCTTGTACATTCTTTTTAAGAGAACATTTTCATAAAAATCCTTCAAATCTTTTTTATTTAAATAATTAAGGGTAAAAAACATAGTTTCTTTTGCTTCTTTTAATGATATTAATTTTAACCTATACAAAATCACATCTTTAAAAACCCTTGGCAACTTTAATAAGGCTAAAGGATGTTTTCTAACAGTATACTTAATCAAAAGTATCATGGAATCCCCATTAATTATTGTTTTATCTATATCAAAAAAAGCCAATCTCTCTTCCACTCCAACGCCTCCCTAAATAAATTTTATATATTCAATATTATCATGGTGCATCCCCCCCACATAACCATGTTGATAATTAATCTTTTATCAGTAAGTACTGTTTCTGTAGGACTCCCTCCTTGGTTCTTCAAGTCTACTAAATATTCTATATATTAAATCTTATTCTTATGAACAAAGAAGATATAAAGTGAATAAAACACACTATGTTAGATATTTGACCTATGTATTCCACTGAATGTTCTATACCTTTAGCTGAAACTCCTTTATTCTATAAATAATATTTATTTTAGTCAATCTATTCGCAGTATCAAGAAAATTTTCCATATTATTATATAATAATACATAGTTTCCTATATTATAGTATAATTTAACTATTCATGTTAAATTAATTGTAGTATTATATTTATTATGGGTTTAATTTTAAAATTTGGTTATGTTTGTTATACAGTTGAAAGGAGGATATATAATTTATGGGAAGTAGAATGGATATAAATCATTACAACGGTACTAAAAAAAAGAAAAAGAAAAAGAAGAAGAAAAATCCCTACCTTAGGATATTTCTTTTAATTGTTCTATTATTGTGTCTTATAGGTATAGGATATGGTGGGTATTACTTATTTTTACTTAACAAAGTAAAAACTGAAAAAATAGATAGAAATAATGTAGGTATTGATAGTTCCCTAGAAGAAAGGCTTAAAAAGGACGGAAAAGATCATATTATAAACATATCCTTACTAGGAATAGATGAGCCTGAAGGTGATGAGCCTACTCGTTCTGATGCCACTATGGTACTTACTATAGATAGAGATAGAAATAAGATAAAAATCATATCTCTTATGAGAGATTCTTATGTAAATATAGATGGGCATGGTAAGGATAAGCTTAATCATGCTCATGCCTTTGGTGGTCCAGAGCTTACAATGAAAACCATAAATAAAAATTTTAATCTAAATGTAAAGGATTTTGCCTCTGTAAACTTTGCTGATATGCAAAAAATTATAGATACTTTAGGGGGAATAGAGCTCACCATAAGAAAGGATGAAATAGAACATGCTAATCGGTACATAAATGAACTGGCAAAGCTAGGTAAAAAGAAGGCAACTCCTTTAACTAAAACTGGTACTCAAAAGGTTAATGGTATGCAAGCCCTTGCTTATACTAGAATAAGGTACACCAGTGGGGGAGATTTTGAAAGAACTGAAAGGCAGAGAATTGTTCTTTCTAAACTATTTGATAGGATAAAGGAAGCTGGAATCTCTAAATATCCAGATCTTGTAGCTGAGCTTCTTCCAATGATTAAAACCTCCATGACTCCAACAGATATTGTTCTTTTAGGTAAGGATATAATATTTAGTGGAACAACAAACTTAGAACAAGAGCGTTTCCCTGTGGATGGAGATTTCCCTGACTCTGGAAAAATGATTAAGGGAGTTTGGTATCTACCTTTTGATGAAAAAGCAACTCAAAAGAAGCTTCATGACTATATATTTGATGATATAAAGCCTACTAAGACTAAATAAAAATTCTGCATATTACACTAAGTTAAACTAATATAGAATTATTAGCCTTATAAATCTTTAGCTTATTATTAAGAAAGGATATGACCTAATACATAATTATGTACTAAGTCATATCCTTTTTTATTTTATATTTTCTATTTATGTTTTATTATATTACTCCATAATATAATAAGGTTTATGTTCTCTAGTTACCCTGTTCTTAAATTTGTACTTCTTTTAAAATTTATCTATTATTCCTCTAAAAATGCATTTACTTCTCCTCCAAGGAGTATTATAAGAGAACTTAAGTATAGCCATGTCATAAGAATAACCACTGCTCCTATACTCCCATATATCCTAGAATAATTAGCAAAGTTATTAACATAGTAAGAAAACCCTAAGGAGGTTATAATCCATCCTACTGTTGTAAATACAGCTCCTGGCAGCACATTTATCCACTTTTGGCGTTTACAAGGAGTAAAAACATACATAAGGATAAATACAAATATCATTATAAAAACTATTACCCCATACCTTAAAAACTGCCATATCTGAAGAAACAGTAAGTCATATCCTGTAATCCTAAATAAATATTTCTCTAACACCTTCCCAAATACTAGTAAAACAAGGGCTGCTATTATTATTAAACTTATGGCCAAGGTGAATATTATAGATAGTATAAATGTACTGATGATTCCTCTAGATTCCTCTGTGTCATAAGCTTTGTTAAGCCCTACAATTATTGCCCTAAATCCTGATGCTGCCGTCCATATAGTTATGATTAAACTTATGGATAATATGTTCCCATTCTGGTTCATAAGTATACCTCTTACAGTTTCCTCTATAAGATCATAAGCCATGGTTGGTAGTAAGGCTTCTAAGGTAGTTAAAACTGCCTTAGGACTAAGATTTAGATATCCAATTAAGGTCATTAGAAATATTAAAAAAGGGAAAAAAGCCACTATTAAGCTATATGCAAGCTGTGATGCTAGGGCAAATATATCATCCTTAAATAGCTTATCCCAAAATCTCCTTATCTCCTTAAATCCTATATTCATTAATTCACGTCCTTCTAATAATTTAAGCTATAAGGATATTATACTTACTTATTATATTATTTTCTATAATCCTTAAGATATTCTCTAAGTTCTCCTATTAATTTGTTTTTTCTTCTTATACAACTAAAATATTCTTTATTGCATTTTATGGAGTATTCCTTTATGTTTCCTTTAGTTCCTCTAAAATAGTATATTAATAATTCCCTATCTTGAAAACCTAAATTATTTAAAAAATCACTTACTATTTTAAGTATGTCCTTTTTATCCATATACTCTTCTAAGGTATAATTATCTTCTATTATATCTATGGCCTCATGGTCATCTTCATCTATTGTGGCATTAAGACTTATAACATGATTATATCTTGCAATCCTTCTTATTTCATTATAGTAATTGTTTCTAATTACCTTATAAGCATATCCCTCAAACCTAGTATTACTATTTAAATCATAAGTTTTTACTGCTATTATAAGGGATTGAGTACCTATACTTATAAGATCATCCTCATCAAATCCCCTTATATATATTGTTCTAGCCACCTTTTTTATAAGCCCTTGGAACCTCTTAACTATCTCATATAGTGCATCCTGCTCCCCATGTTTTGCATTTATAACAAGATTTATCAATTCCATTCCCTCTCCCCCTTAATAGTGTTATACAAATTTTAACAGAACATATGTTCTATTTCAATAGTTATTTCTATTCTCAATAGTTAGTTATGCAGAAAGGGATTATATTTACTATATTCTTATAAAAATATTAATTTTTTAAGTCTTATTCCCCACTAAAACATCCACGCCTAAATAAAAACTCTTTATAACTACAGTCATATTACCTATATTTAAAATACAAAAGCAGCCTTCTAGTAGATAAATCTCCATTAGAAAGCTGCTCTCTAAAATAAATATTTTATTATTTTATCCTAGTTAAGATTGTTTTTTCTCCTTAACTATTTTGTAGTTCTTAATTACCTTGTTTCCAAAACTATCTTCTGCTACCACCTCTAAAGCTGTTTCTTCTTTATCTAACTTAGTATTATGAGTAAAGTCTCTCTTTTCAAAAGCCTTATCTTCCATACTCATTATTATTCCCATCCTTGATATGGTGCTTACTACTTCATTACCATTTATACTTAGCTTATATCCAAAGGTATTGTCTACTACGGTTCCCTTTATGGTAAATTCATCTCCAGTAACCCTTATTATATTATCCTTATCTGTCAGCTTTTCTAAGTTACTAGTTACCACTGGAGCTTTTTCATCATTAACTAGAATTCCATATATTTCTTCTTCCTTATTATCCTCCATTACCATAGCAGCTCTAAACTTATTTGATCCATCCTTTAGCTTCATAGTATTATTGAAAGTCTTATCTTCCTTTATTGTTACCTTTTCTCCATTTATTCTTAATTCCTTAACCTTATTTTCTATTTTATATGCAGCTTTCTTATCTAAATCCTTGAAGTTTTCTATGTTTTTTTCTTTACCTCTTCCTTAGTTTTTGGAGCATTATCTACATGTGCAACCATTCCTGTGGCTGAACCCGTTTAATAGCTAATTCAATAGCTATGCTTACTAACTTTCGTAGCTTCTTACCCATTTAATCATCCCTTCCTTTCACCATATATACATTCCCAATTAGACCATACTTATCCTTTATGTATCTATTATGTATAATTATTAAGTAAAAGTTAAGATGATTTAAAAATTATATTTTTTCTAGATATAGGATATTTTGTGGTATAATTATATATTATTACATACAGCATTAAGGGGGTTCTTAAATTGAAAAAGCTGTCTAACAAATTATTAGGATTTATGGTTATTATGTCCTTAACCATATCTGTGGTATCTATTGTACTATTAAAATTTAATATTAACTTCTTACTAGTTATAGGAATAAACTTAGCTTTATCCTTCGTCCTCGGATTTGTATTTATGAATAAGCTTGCCTCTTATCTTCTAAAAACAAAAGAATTGTTAGATAAAACAGGTAATTTAGATTTAATCAATGATAATAGGCTAGAATTCCTAACAAAATTACCTACAGAACTTGGAGACATAGCAAGGTCCATTTATTCTCTTAGGGATAACTTTAAATCTATGGTAGAGGAATTTAAACATATATCAGGAGAAACCTTAGGTGCTTCTACAGAACTTTCTGTGTCTTCTGAAGAAATGGTTATTGCCATGGAGTCCGTATCAAGAACCTTAGATGAACTTGCAAGTGGGGCTCAGTCTCAAGCTCACCATTCTTTAGAAATTTCAGAGGAGCTTAATTCCCTTGGAGAACAGATAGATTCAATTGTTGTTTTATCTACTGAATTAAAAAATCACTCTAGTAAGGTTATAACTGATAATAAGGTAGGAATTTCTGCATTAAATGAGCTTTCTAATAAAATGAAAGCAAATCTTAGTGCCACAGCTAAGACCCATGACACTGTAGAAGATTTATCTTTAAAGTCTAACTCCATAGGTAATATTTTAGTTACCATAAAAACCATAGCAGAGCAGACAAATCTTTTAGCACTTAATGCTGCCATAGAAGCTGCAAGAGCTGGAGAGCAAGGACGTGGATTTGCTGTAGTTGCAGATGAAATAAGAAAACTTTCAGAAGAAACTACTCGTTCAACCACTGATATAGAAACCTTAATAAAGGATATTCAGAATTCTATATCAACTACTAAAAAGGATATGGATAATGCTAAAGCATCCAATTCAGATGCTAATAATGCCTTAAATAATGCTAAGGAAGCATTTATATCCATAGACTCAAATATTATTTCTTCTAACACAAAAATATCTACCTTAGAGGAGCAGGTTAACATATTAAATTCTTCTAAAGATTCAATAATAGATGGTGTTCAAAACATATCTTCTATATCTGAAGAATTTGCAGCAGGTACTGAGGAAGTTTCAGCTTCCACCAGTTCACACCTTCAGTCCATTGAAAAAATATCTAACATATCAGATAATCTAACTAGCCTAGTAAATAGGATAAATGGTATGATTAATCAATTTAAAATATAGTTTCTTTAGATCACTAGAACTCCCATGGCTTTTACCATAATAAAAAGCTATGGGAGTTCTTTACATTAATTAGATGTTTCCCATAGCTTTTTCTTCGATACCATATTTAATTTTAATTTCTACATTAACTATAATTACTATTTTTCAGTAATAAATATTTCTTTTTGTATTTTTAATTCCTCTTTATATTCCTTATAAAACTTCTCAACTTCCCTTGGAGGCATAGGTTTACTAAAATAATATCCCTGTATTACATCACAGTTTAATTCTTTTAATAGTTTAACCTCTTTATAATTTTCTACCCCCTCTGCCACCACTGTAAGTCCAATGCTATGAGAAAGGGTTGTTACTGCCTCTACTATGTCTTTCTTTAATTCATTCTTTGTTATGTCATCTATAAAAGACTTATCAATTTTAAGGGTATCTATAGGTATATTTATAAGATAACTTAAGGATGAATATCCTGTTCCAAAATCATCAAGAGCTACCCTAAAACCTAGCTCTCTTAATTCCTGAAGAAGTATCTTATTTTTATTAATATCCTTCATATAAGTAGTTTCTGTTATCTCCAGCTCTATATCTTTTGGACTTACATCATAACTTTCTAATATTTCTAAAGTCTTATCCATAAAACTCTTGTTAATAAGCTGAATAGGGGATATATTAATGGCTATTCTATTACATTCCATGTCCCTGCTTTTCCAAATTTTAATTTGCCTAGCTACCTCTTCTATTATCCAATATCCAATATGATCTATAAGTCCAAACTCTTCTGCAATAGGTATAAACTCCATAGGAGATATAAAAGCTTCCTTTTCCTTTGAATACCATCTTATTAAGGCCTCGTACCCATCTATCTTTCCATTTTTTACATCTATCTTAGGTTGATAGTATATCTGAAACTCCTCTTCCTTAAGAGCCCTCGCTATACCCATTTCCATGTTATGTTTCTTGTGGGTTAATTCTAAGAACTTAGGTTCAAAGATACGGTACCTATTTTTCCCCTCAGATTTTGCCCTATACATTGCAATATCTGAATTACTTAAAAGCTGATCACTTTCTGTGCTGTGACAAGGATAAATAGATACTCCCATACTTACGGTTACACTAACCTTTCTCTCATCCACTAAAAAGTCCTCTTTAAATAAGTCTATTATTTTATCACAGATTTCATGAAGTTCCTTAAAAGTTTTAAACTTGTCTAAAACTATAACAAACTCATCTCCAGCTATCCGGCTTACACTTCCATGATTTTTAACCACATAGTATATAGCATTGGCTACCTTCTTTAGAACCTTATCTCCAAAATCATGACCTAGGGTATCATTAAACCCCTTAAAGTTATCTAAGTCTAAAAATAAAACTGCTGCCTTGCTATTCTCTTCCTTACATTTTTCTAATGTGTCCTCAATATATTCAACAAAGCCTTTAACATTTTTAAGCCCTGTTAAATGGTCATGATAAGCTAAATATTCTATATGCTTCTCTTTTATTTTATTATCTGTTATATCTGTTATAGATCCTGCTACTTTTATAAGATTATGATTTTCATCATATTTACATTTTCCTCTTACATACATCCAAAGGGTTATTCCATCTTTTCCACTTACCCTAAAGTCATATTTAAACTCATCTAAAGATCTATTAGCGCATTTATCCATTAAAGCTAAGATTCCTCTAATATCCTGCTTATATGCCACCTTGTATAATTCTTCCCTTATTTCATCCTTGTTATATTCTATCTTATTAGCCCTAGTTATTGCTGTCCATTTTTCAGATAAGGTTAAAACCTGCTTTACCTCATCATATTCCCATATAATATCGTTGGCTCCATCTATGGCCAACCTATATCTATCCTCTGCTTCTTTTCTAGCATTAACCTCTTCTTCTAATTTCTTTTTAAGCTTTCTAAGTTCTAATATATTTTTATTTTTCTTTAAAACCACAAATAAAGTGGAATTAAATAATATAAAAAATACCCCTATTATAACTAAAACCAATGCCCTAGATATTTTTATCTTATTATAAATATTATCCTTAACCTTTATATCTATGTTTATATTTTTATGATTTATATTTATGGTTTGAGAAAAGGATTTTTTACTAAAATTATTATCTCCCCAAACTAATTCATTATCATCCCATAAAATTCTAAAATCATATTTATTATATACATCCTTATCTGTTACCTTTCTAAATATGGTTTCAAAATTTATATTTATAACTATAAACTTTAGTTTTTCATTGACTTTATGGGATAAATAAAGGTTTAATGTAGTATCATTTTCTCCCTTTAATATATTTAGATTTCCTCCAGAAGATCTTCCCTCTTGTTTTTTAACCGACTCATTGTAGCTTTTTTCTAAATATCCATAATCCACAAAGGTTTTAAATTCCTCACTTCTAGTTACAAGCTCTGGTTCCATACCCTTACTTATAATGTATACCTTATTAACCTCTGGGTGCTCCCTACTCATCCAAGAATTAAGTATATCCTTTTCTGGATATCCTACAAGACTTTCCCCATTTCCTTCATTAATTAAATCTTGTATATCAAAAATTAAGTCCTGTAGTTCCCCTTCTATAGCCCTTCCTACTGAAGTTGCTAAGTCCCTATAATCTACCTGTCTATAAGATATATAAAATCTCAAGATTATTGCTGTTAATATAACTTGAGTTATTATTAAAGTAATTATTATATATTTTTTATTTTTAGACCCTACATAGTTTTCCTCCATTTAAATTACTCCTAATATTAATAATTTTCATTTTTAAAGGTAATTATATGATATTATATTTTTAGTAAGAGTGCAAAGGAGTGTTAATATGTTTTTTAATATTTATAATAATGTACTAAATGTAGAAGTTAAATCCTATGGTGCAGAGCTTTCAAAGATTCTAAAAGATAATACTGAATATCTTTGGCAAGGAGATGAAAACTACTGGACTGGTCAATCACCTATACTTTTTCCTATAGTTGGAAAGTTAAAAAGTGGTGTTATGCCTCAACATGGATTTGGAAGAAGAAATGAATTTTCACTAGTTGAGAAAAAAAATGATTTTCTATCCTTTAAACTTGACTATAATGAGGATACCCTTAAGGTTTATCCTTATAAATTTTCTCTTTTAATAAGCTATGAGCTTATAGAAAACTCCATAAAGGTTACATATAATGTAGAGAATTTAGATGATAAAACTATATATTTCTCCATAGGAGCTCATCCTGCCTTTAATGTGCCTTTACTTTCTGGTGAGAAAATGGAGGATTACTATCTTAAGTTTGAAAAAAAAGAAACTGCTCCTATATATCCAATAACTAAGGATGGATTTATATCTAAAGATACTAAGGAATTTTTAAAGGATTCTGATAGAATACCTTTAAGTTCTGAATTATTTATAAATGATGCCTTAGTTTTTAACAACCTAGATTCTAAAACCTTAGCAATACTTAATAATAAAAACTCTAAAAAGGTTACTATGGACTTTCAAGGTTTCCCTTGGTTTGGCATATGGTCTAAGAGTAATAATGCACCTTTTATTTGCCTTGAGCCTTGGTTTGGTCATGCTGATTTTAATGATTTTAATGGAGAGTTTAAGAATAAGGATGGGGTTATTACTTTAGAAGAAAATAAATCCTTCACTGCTTCTTATACAATAACAATAGATTAGGCATAAATATGTGAGATTTATTCTTATATGATTTGTTCTTAATAATCTTTATACATGAAATAAGGACTATATTCTTATCCCTACTATAAAGTATTTTCTCCTTTCTTCTTAGAAAAGGGTTATTACTACCATAGTAGGCATATAAAATATAGTCCTTAACTTATATACATTTAAACCTAATTTATATATGTTTCTCACTCTAGAATATCTAATCTTATAATAACACCCTTTTTATATGTATGTAAAAATTTCAGTGCCAATATTATAAAGTTATATGTAAGTTGTGATATTAAAGCTACATTAGATTCAATTAAAACTTATTTAGTCCTCAAAGAATGGAATGTAAATTAATTAATACAACATATATGTTTAAAATATAAATTTATATGATTACTGTATAACTTTATATTTCTATTTTAATATCCCAATATTCCTCTAAACATTATAAGTTTATTTATACTAGGAATCTTATAAACACTGTGGCAAGACCTAGGAAAAAGAAGAATCCACATATATCTGTTACAGTGGTTACAAATACTGCTGATGCTAAAGCTGGGTCTACCTTTAATTTCTTTAATGTTACTGGTACTAAAAAACCTGCTACAGTGGCTGCTGTCATATTTAATATCATGGCAAGACCAATTACAAGTCCAAATACAGGATTCTTTGCCCAAAGACTGGCAAGTAAAGCTACAGATATTCCTATGGAACATCCATTAATAATTCCAACAGATACTTCTTTTATTAATACCTTTTTATAATTCTCATAACTAAGTTCTCCAAGGGCTATACCCCTAACCACTAAAGTCAAAGTTTGAGTCCCAGCATTTCCTCCCATCCCTGCCACTATAGGCATAAATGTGGCTAGAATAACAACTTGACTTATTGTGCTTTCAAAAAGACTTACAGTAGTAGAAGCTAAAAGTGCTGTAAATAAATTTACAAATAGCCATGGAAGTCTACTCTTAATAGAATCTATGGTTCCTCCATCAACATTTTCCTCTTCATCTATCCCTGCTAGACGGTGTATATCCTCTGTATCCTCATCTCTTAATACATCTATAATATCATCTACAGTAATAACCCCAAGGATAACTCCATTATCATCTACCACAGGCATATTTAAAAAACCATATTTTTCAAACTTATTAGCTACTTCTTCTTGATCCATCTCTACTGGTAGACTTATTACATTTTCATTCATTATTTCTTTTATTTTAGTATTAAAGGTAGAAGTAACTAATTCTCTAAGGGATACCACTCCTTTTAATACCTCTTTTTTATCTAACACATACAAATAATAGGCACTTTCTGCATTAGGTGCCTCCTTTTGAAGAAGGGTAAAGGTCTCCTCCACTGTCATATTCTCCATTATACTAAGGAATTCTGTTGCCATAAGTCCCCCAGCAGTTTCTGGGTGATAGGTTAAAAGTTCCTTAACATCTTCCCTATCCTCTTTAGAAGATAGCTTTTCAATAAGCTTATTAGCCTCACTTGGATTTATCATACCTAAAAGGTCTGCTAAGTCATCTGAGCTCATTTCATTTAATATTTTACCTTGGTTAAGTTCAGAGAAAAGATATAAAAGCTTCATCTGCTCTTCTTCATCTGCCTCTCCTATAACCTCCGCTACCATCCAATGGGGTAGTTTTGATAAAAGGGTAAAAACTTGATCTTCCTCCAGCTTTCTTATGGAATCTAAAATATCAGCTGGATGTATATCATCTATATTTTCTTTTATTTCATCTAATGAACTATTCATTAAAAACTTGAGAAGTTGGTAGTCTGACATTGCTTGCATTGATACCTCTCCTTTCTAGATTTCTTCTGTAGTTTAAAATAACTCTATTTCTAAATTAAATAAGAGTTTTTTATAAATACTCTTCCACTATTCATCCTAGAAGAATTTATTCTCTAACCTATTACCATTAATATTAAAAAGCCCTTAATATTAATGGTAATAGGTAGAATAAATTCGGTATCCCCTTTAAAAATATAATATATATTTTATTCCATCTATATATTTTATCAATGGAACTGTGAAATTACCATCTTTTTTTATGGTGTTTTCTTGTTAGCTCTAAATATTAGTACAATCTAATCCTTAGTAAATCCAAGCTTCCTTAACTTTTCTAAACTTAATGGTAAAAGTTTCAACTTATAAATATGGTATAAATTCAACTAAAATAAATATATACTACTATTAGTTAAAACTATAATTGACAAATTTGTTATAGAGGAATATAATAATATTATGACATACCCCTAAGGGGTAATAGGAGGAATGTAACTATGATGAATATTTCTATAAACGAAGCAACCATAGATGCATTAAGAAAATCTATGGACGATAAAAAGAAAGATGCAGCCAGAATAGTTATAAAAGGCTTTGGATGAGGCGGTCCAACCCTTGGACTTGTTCTGGATGAACAAAAAGAAAATGATGATGCAATTGAGTCAAATGGAATAAAATTTGTAGCAGATAAGGAATTTTCCTTTATGCTAACTGATATTAAAGTAAACTTTAAAAAAGGATTATTCGGAAGCAGCTTCTCTGTATCTACAGGAAGCGGAAGTGGATGCTAATATATAACCAATATATTAACCTAAAATTTAAAAATTAATTTTAAAAATGTAACCTATTTTCTCAAATAAAAAGATGCCTCCACTATGGAGACATCTTTTTATTACTTATATTTACCTATGGTATTTGTTAAAGCATTAATACTTTCAGTAAGGCTCTCAAGCTTCCCTTCTATTCTTATAAGTAAATAGATAGATACAGCTATAGGAAACCCCACATTAGCTATTAAGTTAATAAATCCATCCATACATCTCCCCCCTTATAGAGAAGATATACAATCCGGGGATGAATTTACTATTTTAACTCCTTAAATTAAATATAAAAAAATATTTATACAAATCACATCTTTTCATATTTAATTTATTTACCCTCTAAATATTTTTACTCTTCAAATTCCTCATGATGTTCATTTACTATTTTTTGAACAAGCTTTTTGATTACACTAGCTTGTGCTATTAAGGACATAACTATTATAAAAGTTTTTATTCTAACCATATCCTTATCTTCTAATTCTAAGTTTTCTATCATCTTATTTAACTTACTATCATCAAATAAAGGGGTACTTAAGAAAGAATTAAGGCTTTCCTTTTGAGTACCTGAGAATATTCTATAAGCTTCCTCCCATGATAATATATCATCTTCTCTATCATTTATATCATTAAATGCTAATCTAAATACTTTTTTTATCTCTTCTGCTGTAAGTAGAGGTCTCATATAGCTTAATAGCACTAGCTGTACTAAGTGAATCTTTGTATATCCTCTTTTTTTTCCATCCTCTGGCTTAGATATTACATCACTTTTAATATAATTTTGTACTATATTATTAGTATACTTTTCCTCTGTGAATTTATCATTAAGATAGTCTATAACCTGAGATAAAAATAAATCATACTTAGGTAACTCTTGATAATCCACCATATTATTTTTAGACATTTCTTCTGCTAGCTTCATTACATAATCCATATTAAAATCTATTTTGCTATCCATATTTTCACCTCCCTAGATTTATAAAACCCTTATATTCTTATTATAAGGTAATTCAAAACCTATTACAAGTTATTTTTACTTATATTATACTTCTTTTATCTTGCTCTTATTTATGAATTTTATAATCCTACCCTTCCCCTGTGTTAATCCATCCTATATTTTCTTTAACATAGGATTTTGTCTATTAACTTAATTTTTACACAAGTTAATTATTTTATACCCTATACTTCTTTTATTTGAAATCTTATCCACAGCTTAGCCTTATTTTCTCCCTTGATTCATAATCTCTTACCCCTTTTTCAGAAAATTATCAACATTATTCACAATGCATATGTGGATAAGCTGTGTGACTTTTGTGAATTATTAATCTTCACCATTTTAAATTTATCATCATATTATAGCATTGAATAGAATATTTCTTTACCTTAATATGTATATTTTAAGAAAATTTGAACAAAATATATAATGAACAATTTGATAAAAAACTTAATTTTTTATCAAGAGTTTTCGACATTAGTTAATTTATGTGCCATAAAATTACTATTTTATTTTCAAATTTAAACTATAATTTTTAGGTATATATTGCCATTATTCTACCAACCCCTTATATATCAAGGGTTTAGTAGAAGGTTTGTCATATTTTTCAAGTAAAATTTATTTTTATTAATGTATTGACATTTCAATAATATGGTAGTATATTATCTATTAGATGGAATTTAGTAAGAATTTTGTAATTTGAACTATATTTTTTCTATTTAAATTTTGACGTATTGTTACATTAAAATTGTATTTTATAATTTCATGTCGAATGATGTATAAGGAGGAACAAATTTATGAAATCAACAGGTGTAGTTAGAAGAGTGGATGAATTAGGAAGAATAGTTATTCCTATAGAGTTAAGAAGAACTTTAGATATCGCTGAGAAGGATGCTCTAGAAATATATGTAGATGGTGAGCAAATCATATTAAAGAAATATGAGCCAGCTTGCATATTCTGTGGAGATGCTAGAGACGTTATAAACTATAAAGGTAAGAATATCTGTAAGAACTGTTTAAATGATATAAAAGTCGATAGATAATATTATAAATTTAAAAATGCTATAGATTCGTCTATAGCATTTTCTTTTTTCCATTAAATTATAAGCATTTTGATTTTATGCAGTTTAAATTACTTTAACTTCCAAATTTATTATGTATTCTTAAATATATATTTTACACTTTATGGATTGTATTCATTTTTTATGTATTTACATAATACTTGTGGTAAAATTTGTACTGAATATATTTTACATTAACAAACCATAACTTCCTCTAAATACCTATTGAATATTTATATACTTCAGATTTTGACATTTCTCTTTCCTTTGCTACTAACTTTATAGCATCTTTTTTGTTCATTCCTTCATTTACATATTTTATTATATGTTCTTCTATGGATAAATCAGCCCACGCTTTCTCAGCCTCTTCTTTTATCTGTTCTAAAGTCTTTCCTTCTACTATAAGAACATATTCCCCTCTTGGTCTAATCTCTTTATAATGATCTATTATATGAGTTATGTTTCCCCTTAATATTTCCTCATGAAGCTTTGTAAGTTCTCTACATATAGCCATATTCCTATCTCCAAGTTCTTCTCTTAAAAAACTTAAAGTATCTAAAAGTCTATGAGGTGCCTCATAGAATATAAGGGTTTCCCTATGATTTATTATTTCCTCAATTAAAATCTTTCTCTCTTTAGTTTCCCTTGGTATAAATCCTCTAAATAAAAATTTACTAGTATCAAGTCCTGAATAAACTAAGGCTGTAATAGTCGCCGTAGCTCCTGGTAGGACTTCAAAAGGAGTATTTGCCTCTATACATCTTTGTACTACTATGCTTCCTGGATCTGAAATCCCTGGGGTTCCTGCATCTGTTATTAATGCGATTTTTTGTCCTTCCCGTGCCCTATCTATAAGATTTTCTGACTTTCCTTGTTCATTATGCATATGATAACTTATTAAAGGCTTTTTTATATTAAAATGATTTAAAAGTTTTAAGCTTTGTCTTGTGTCCTCTGCTGCCACAACATCACAATTTTCAAGAACTTCTAAAGCTCTTAAAGTAATATCCTTAAGATTCCCTATGGGAGTTGGGACTAAATATATTTTTCCGCTCATAAAATCTACTCCTTAACTTTATTTATCTCTTCCATAAATCCTATTTATTTCTTCTGAAAACTCCCCTTCATTGTTATATACATAAAGTGGTGCTTCCCATTTTAAAAAGCTTCCTCCATCCCTTTGTCCTTCTACAAGAACTATATTAGGTGGCTTTTTACTATTAGGATGAACCATCCTTATTACCTTAGGCTCTATTTTATGCTTTCTCATAAGACAGAGAATGTCTGCTAGCCTTTCTGGCCTATGTACCATATATAGCCTTCCATTATCCCTTAGAATGGCTCTAGAGGCTAAAATAACATCTTCTAAGCTGCAACACACCTCATGCCTTGCTATGGCTGTTTTGTCCTTAGGATTTAATATCCCTGCTCCTCCTAGCTTATAAGGAGGGTTAACAGTTACAACATGAGCCTTTTCTAAGGTTTTCATTAGTTTTATATCCTTTAAATCCCCATGAAGAAAGTCTATTCTATCCTCCATAGAGTTTATAGTAACACTTCTTTTCGCCATCTCTACAAACTCTTCTTGTATTTCAATTCCTGTAATATTAGAAGCCTGAGTCTTTCCACTTATTACAAAGGGTATAATTCCTGTTCCTGTACAAAGATCTATAACCCTCATACCCTTCTTTACCTTAGCAAAATTCGCAAGAAGTACTGCATCTATTCCAAATCTAAAGGCATCCTTCTTTTGTATTAATTTTAATCCCTTTAATTGTAAATCATCTATGGTTTCATCTTCCATTAAATACTCCATATTTTACTCCCCTCCTCATGTGTTCTATAAATTTATAATATTAACTATTATATCATAACTTCTTAATATCTCTCCTAGTACTAGGAAAGTCATATATACATTAATCAATTTATAAGGCTTTTTACATAAACACTTAACTTATTCCTTAAAAATGTCCTTGATTTATCTTTCTTTGAATAGATGTATAAATTAATTTTAAATCCCTATATTGTTTTAAGCTTTAAGATTAATTTATACCATATACTTATTTATTGTATATGGTATAAAAAATAACAGTTAATAGCCCCATATAGATTACTATGGAACTATTAACTGTCTTATATAATTAATTACTATTTTATTTCTTATTTTAAGATAACTAAATTATTCTTCTTGCAACTGAGAAGTCACTTCTTCCTGAAAGAGAGCTTATCTTAACTACATCACCTGTTCTTGGGGCATGTATGTAACTTCCTCCACCTACATATATTCCAACATGGTGTGGAGAACTAGCACTACCAAAGAACACTAAGTCTCCTGGTTGAAGGTTTGACTTAGATACAGAAACTCCTTCATTTACTTGAGTAAATGTGGTTCTACTTAAACCTACACCAGCTTTACCAAAAACATATTGAGTAAATCCAGAACAGTCAAAGGAGTTTGGACCACTCGCTCCATATACATATGGCTTTCCTTGAAGGCTATATGCAAAGGATAGTATTGATGATGTATTCTTACCTACAGAAGTATTTCCTGATGAAGAACCTCCTGATTGGTTTCCTCCTCTATCAAAGGTAACTTTCTTTGGTTGCTCTTGTTTTTGCTTTATTAATGAATTAGCCTTTTCTATTGTGTCAACTATTTCTTTATCAATAACCTTTATTTGAGATCTTATTCCTCTTAAAGAGTCTCTAGCAGCGGTTATATCATTAAGTGAACTACTTGGATTATTTATAACATCTGCTGGATATTTAATCATCTGTCTTTCCTTAGAAGCAAGGTCAACTTTAATATTCTTTTGAACTTCATTAGCTTCGTTAACTAATACTTTTTGCTTAGCTTCTTGATCTCTTAACTCTTTAAGCTTAGCTTCGTTCTCAGTTTTTAATTCTTTTATTTTATTTATATCTTTCTTTAAAGCTTCTTTTTTATCATCAATCTCTTTTTTCTTAGTTGTGATTTCATTCATCATTTGCTTGTCTAAATTCATCAACTTTCCAACAGCTTGTACATTCGTAACTAAGTCTGAGAAATTTCTTGAACTTAGTACTACTTCTACATAACCTGGATTTCCACTTTTATATATAGCTCTAATTCTCTTTCCATACATTTCTTCCTTCTGGTCTAAATCCTTTTGAAGTTCTTCCATGTCTTTCTCGAAAGATTTTATGCTATTTTCTTTATTTCCAATTTCGCTATTATTCTTATCTACTAAAGTTTGGATTTCTTGTGCTTGTCCTTGTAACTTTTGTAGTTCTTGCTCTAATGCGTTTAATTTTTCCTCTGCACTTTTATATTCTGATTGCTTTTGCTCTATTTCTTGCTTTTGAGCATCACTTAATGGAGTAGCCATTGCTACTAATCCCGTGTTTAAAGCCATAGCGGCTGCTAAAATAGCCGATATAATCTTTTTATTCATAATCCCACCTCAACATATAAAAATTTATATACTAAATATTTGAATTTTTTCTATCTTAAATCTGTCTTAAATATTATAACATTACCTTCCTTGTGAAAACAATGTAAATATGCACCAAAATCAAAGGATTTAGAAACTTTTTTGTAAACATTTAATCTTTTTTTAACTTTTGCGGCATATACTATAGGTATTTAATGTATTTTAATGAATAATTTAATTTATCTGAAAAATAATATATTATATGTATTTTAATATAAATCCCTATGTATTATAATGAACTATATAAGAATTTTCTATATTTTTTGCCTATTACTTAACTTAGGTCTTTAATTGCTCTTTTCCGTAAAAAAACACTATAAAAACCTTAATTAAACCTAGTACTATTTACTAGGATATATTTATATTTAAATAGGGGGAATATATTTATGCTGAATAACTTTTCTGTAAAAAGTAAATTAGTAATTTCTTTTATACTTACATCCTGTTTAACTCTAACCATTGGAATAATATCTATTAATAATCTTTCTATGGTAAATGAAAACTTAAAGGTTACTTATAATGAAAGTCTAACCACCCTACTAAATTTAAATGAAATTAAACAAACACTAACCAATAATAGAGCTTATTTCTCAGAGTTAGTGTTCTCTAAAGACAAATCTAATATAGTTACTATCCTAACCTACATAGAGGCTGAAACAAATTCTTTAAACAAATCTATAGAAACCTTTGATAACTCACCTATAAGCACTAAAGAAAAAGATATTTGGGATTCATTAAAAACTACCTATAAGAAATATGAAGAAAATAATCTTTCTATAATAGAAGCAATGAAAAACCTTGACTTCGATAAGGCTACCTTCTTATTTAAAGATTTCTCAACTCAACAAACTGCTATGTTTTCTTCCCTTGAAGGACTAACCTCCTTAAGAAAAATTACTACTAAAAACTTATATGATAACAGTCAAAATATCTATGCTGATACAAGATTATATATGATAATTTTAGTTCCATCTTGTATACTTATCTCCCTAATTATAAGCGCCTTAAATTTACGCACTATATCAAAAGGACTAAGAAAGACCTTATCCTTTGCAGAAGCCTTAGCTAAGGGTGATTTAAGTAAATCAATAAAGTCTAAAGGAAAAGATGAATTCTCTATGCTATGTAATTCCTTAAATAATGCAGTATATAATGTTAATTCAATGATAAGAAAAATACTAGATACCTCCGCTGAACTTAGTGCTTCCTCTGAGGAACTCTCTGCCTCTGTGGAGGAAATTACCTCTCAAATTGCATTTATAAACTCCTCATCTAATTCTATAAAGGAATTAAGTGCAGTGTCTTCAATGAATGTTGAAAAAGTTCAAGGAGTGCTTCAATCTATGAACTCTAATATAAAGATTCTTTCTAGTAGGGCAAATGAGGGGGAAGGTGTATCCTATAATATAGAAGAAAGAGCTCTAAAACTTAAAAATGATGGGGAAAGATCCATTGCTTCAACTGAAAACTTATATAGGGAAAAGGAAGATAAACTAGTAGCTGCCATTAATGATGGAAAGGTTGTAGCAAAAATTAAAGACCTTATATCACTTATATCCTCCATAGCTGAAGAAACCAAACTTTTAGCCTTAAATGCTGCCATCGAATCAGCTAGAGCTGGAGAACATGGACGTGGCTTCTCAGTGGTAGCTGAAGAGGTAAGAAAGCTTTCAGAGGAAACATCCCTTATAACAAAGGACATAGAATCCATAATACTTCAGGCTAATAATAGCTTCAAAAATCTTAGTGATAATACAGAAGATATATTAAAGTTTATAAATGAAAAAATAGTTCCTCAATTTAATATGCTTCTTGAGAGCAGTACCTATTATGGTAAAGATGCAGAATTTATGAAGGATTTTTCTACAGCCTTAAATACCATGTGCATAGAACTTAAAAATATTATTGAAAGTGCTAATAATGTTATATTTGAAATGATGAGTGCCTCTGAAAATTCTAATAGCAATTCTAATGATATTTTGTCTAGTTTATCAGATGCCCATGATTCTATAGAAGGTATTGCTGCTTCTGCACAAGTTCAAGCAGAGCTTGCTCAAAGTTTAACCTCTCTAGTTCAAGGGTTTAAGATTTAATGGAATAGTTGTCTCCTTAAAAACCCTTGAATATGAAAAGTACTTTTAAATAATCTAATTTTAATAGTTGTGAGTTTAAATATATTTATAAAATATAAGACACTATTTTTAAGCTATAGATAAATTAGGATCAACTGTATCTAGAAAATATAATTCTGAACATAAGAAACAGCTCCTCATATACATATGAGGAGCTGTTTCATTAATCCTATTCTTACATATTAAATAGGCACAGAATTATAAGTTTTAAACTTTTAAGAGTTCTATGAAACCTTAGATAAACACAGTATTTTTATTACTAGACCTCATGTAAACTTCAAATCACTTCTTAAATTTAAATAATATATTTATATGTTAACTTAAAAACTTATATCTTAGTTTCATATAATAATCTTTTTAAATATAAAAAACAATACACTTATACATATTTTATGTTTAAGTGTATTACTAGCTACCTATTGATTCCTTTAGATAATAAATACTGTATTATAGAAGCAATAAAAATTAAGCATACAAAGATATATATTGTAACCTTTGTATCAGTGATATAATTAAATATTGCAATTACTAAAGAGGATAATGCTATAAATATGTATATAATAGAATTAAGCTTTACATATGTTTTTTTCTCCTCTGATAAATTCTTAAAAGACTTAGAAAATAATAGAGTTGTTCCCATAGCTAAAAATAAGATACTTGTAAAAAACATTATAATTGTAGTAAATCCCATATTTCTTCCTCCCAAAAACTGAATTTTATCAGTTACTAAAATCACTTCTTTCATAACTAACTTTTCACTAACAAATTAATTGTATTTTAAATATTATAAATTATATCATATTTTTCTTCTTTAAATCTTAGATTATTTCTTTTATTATTTTATATTATCTTTTCTTTTTCTTGTATTTACTTTATAAATCCAATGAATTTCCATATACTATAATAAAATAGTATTGACATTTAAAATACTATTTTATATAATTATATTGTCCACGGGGTGTAGCGCAGATGGGAGCGCGCGTGGTTTGGGACCATGAGGTCGCAGGTTCGATCCCTGTCACCCCGACCAGAAGACTAAGATTTATCTTAGTCTTTTTTTTATTTACCTTGTTTAGATTTTTAATTTATGAATCATGAATTAGTTAATTTATTCCTTCTAGAAGCTGTGAATGGGTGGTAAAAGCTCCTATTATTATGCTTCCTGTGCTGAACTTAGAATACCAGCTGTTAAAATAGCTATGCCCATAGCTTTTGGGACGCTTGTACAAATATAATTCATCACTGAAAAACTTATTTATCTTTTCATTACTTTTAATAAAATTTTATTTTATTAATTTATTCCCATAAGTTATATAGATTTATATTTTTAATATAATTCTATATTTTTTATAAAAATCTATTGTCACGAACCCTAAGTAATGCTATAACTATATTATATTAAAATTAAATTTTATGACTTGTGAATATAAAACTAAAATTTAAAATGAGTTCTTTTTAATACACTCTCTTTCCAAAAGATTTAATTAGCCCTCATTTTAAATTACAAACTTAGATTTATTCATCACAAGCCATTTTTTTATTTTATCTCTATTTTAATATGCTTTCTTGCATATTCTTATATTCCCTAAATCTCATCTTATAGCTAAAACCCTTTTAATCATCCTATAGAATAAACCCTTCATATTCTTATTTTATTAAAACTACATATATACTCCCTTAAATAATTCTATATATTCTTATTAAATTTCCTTTTACATTTTTATACTTCCCCTAGAAAGACTATTTAATCTTATTATAATACTCATCTGCCAAAGCAGCTGACCTACAAAGTGCCATAATGATTATAATTAAACCTATCATAGTAATATAAAACATTAACTTCATTATTCTCATCATCTCCTAATAAGTCCCTTATAATAATTCCGCTTATAATCTTTATCCTAAAACTATTTAGTATTTTTCTATTTTAATTTAAAACTCTAAATTCATATACCCATAATACTTTTACTTATATCTAATAATATATAACTTCAATTATGCTTAATAATATTTTTTCTAAGTTATATTGAAATGAATATATATATATTAATTGGAAATATTTAATATTATAAGTTTATATATTAACAATTCTATCCATGATTTAAGATTTTAATCTATAAAAAACTCTTAACTTATTATAAAAAATATGAGCTTCCATATAATATTAAACTTATAAACCACTTTAAAATCCCCTAATATTCCATTAGGTAAAAGGAGTGTTTATTATGAATACACAGTATACTAATATATTTAAAACTTTAGTAAAAGCATATTATGAAGATAATTTTGAAGAAAAAATTGAAGAACTAATGAAAAAAGAAGAAGTAGATAAAAAAACTCTTAGTGAAGTCATAAGCTCTCTTTGTGGTGTAAAGGTAGATTATAGCGAAAGATTTTCATCTGACCTAAAAAAGGCTATAACCACCTATAAAGCTAAAGGAAAAATTGTATCTAAGCTTTCTCACTGTGATAATTGCACAGATGGAGCTTGCATTAATGCATGTCCCTTTAATGCTATATTAAAAGATCCCATAACTAAGTTATCCTACATAGACATGGAGCTTTGTACTAATTGTGGTCTTTGTGTAGAAGCATGCGACCTTGGACATATAGTAGATAAGGTTGAATTTATGCCTTTAATGGAACTTTTAAAAAGTGGTGAGACAGTTATAGCTGCTGTTGCTCCTGCCATTACTGGTCAATTTGGAGAAGATGTTACCATGGATCAAATTAGAGAAGCCTTTATGAAGCTAGGTTTTAAGGATATGGTAGAAGTTGCATTTTTTGCGGATATGCTTACCATAAAGGAATCAGTAGAATTTAATAGGTTTGTTAAGTCTAAGGAGGACCTAATGATAACCTCTTGTTGTTGTCCTATGTGGGTGGGTATGCTTAAAAGAGTATATGGAAACTTAGTTAAGTATGTGTCTCCTTCAGTATCACCAATGATAGCAGCAGCTAGGGTAATAAAAAAATTAAATCCTAATTGCAGAGTTGTTTTTATAGGCCCTTGTATCGCTAAAAAGGCTGAGGCTAAGGAAAAGGATTTAATAGGTGATGTAGATTTTGTATTAACCTTCCAAGAACTACAAGAAATTTTTAATACCTTAGAAATAAGCCCTTCTAATCTTAAGGGAGTACCCTCTCTTGAATACGCCTCAAAGGGTGGAAGACTATATGCTAGAACTGGTGGTGTATCTGTAGCTGTATCTGATGCAATAAAAGAGATGTACCCTGAAAAATATAATCTTTTTGAAGCTGCCCAATGTGATGGAGTTATAAATTGTAAGAAGCTACTCTCCTCTGCCCAAGATGGAGAGCTTAAAGCAAACTTTATAGAAGGCATGGGTTGTGTTGGCGGCTGTGTTGGTGGACCTAAAGCCATAATCCCTAAAGAGGAAGGAAAAAAACATGTAGATGATTATGCCTTTGATTCTGCTTATAAGGTTGCCACCCATAGTGATATAATGTTAGATATCTTAAAAAGAATAGGAATAAACTCTTTAGAAGATTTTAAGGATCATAATAAAATAAAAATTTTTGAAAGAGAATTTTAAAATACTAAAGCCATGTTTCTAAAAAACTTAATTTAGATAACTTTATCCTAACAAGTTAATTACTCCTTTCCTTATATATATAAGAAAGCTCAACATGAGCTTTCTTACTTTTTGGATGTATTTTATACTTAATTCTAATAAGATTTTAATATTATCTTAATCTTCCTATGATATAATTCAGTTAAAAGTTGTATCAATTATCTTAAAATATAATATTTTAAAATAATATAAGTTAAGTGTTTATGTAAAAACCCTATGCAATGGGTTAATAAAACATATACTAGCTTTATTGTTTATACATAGTATATTTATTAGGTAATGTAAATAATAGATCTAGTGTATAGACTTACTAAATATACAAAGGGGGTATAGGCTTTATGAAAAAAGATGAAAAGATTTTAAGAATATTTAATTCCTCAATTAAGTGCTCATTTTTAGACTTGATTATGCCTTTTGTAACATATATAGGTTCCACCGAAATGGCTGTAGTATATTGTTTATCCTTAGCTTTAGTTTTCAAGGCTAACCACCTTTTATATGTTACTCTCTTTTCTTTAATTATAAGTTCTATATTTTCAAAAATTATAAAGACCATATTTAAACGTACTAGACCCTTTCTTATGCTAAAAGATATAAATTATAAACTTATAGGTATAGATAAATATTCTTTTCCTTCTGGTCATACAACTTGTGCCTTTTCTATTGGAATTCCACTATGCCTTTTCTATCCTATATTAACTCCTATAATACTTCCCCTATGTATATTAGTTGGAATATCTAGAATGTATCTTGGAGTTCACTATCCCTCTGATGTTTTAATGGGAATTATTTTAGGTACTACAGTCTCTATTCCTACCTTTATAATCTATAATTTACTATAAATATTTTAATATCTCCTGAACTATTTAAGGTTTAAATCAAGGTATTTTTAGATTTTTAAATTTTTGATCTTAAAAAATATGATATAAATATATTAAACTTTCTATATGTTTAATATATCTATATCATATTTAACCTTACTATTATAAAATACTTATTCATAACTTAAAAATTCTAATGTCTATCTTATTAATACTTAATCTAAAAAACTTAAGCTTCCCCTCTCTTTTGACCCTAATTACAATATAGTAAATCTCAACTAAATTATCTTTATTTACTTAGATTTAATACTATTGTTCTTAAATATATAGTCCTAGATATTATTTCGTGTTATAATTTCCTTGAATAGGGGGTATGGAAATGTTAAAAGATATTGAAGCAGCAATTTTTGATATGGATGGAACCTTAGTGGATTCCATGTGGATTTGGGAAAAGGTAGATGCAGACTTTTTAAAAGAAAGAAATATATGCTTCCCTAAAAACTTAAAGGAAGAAATTAATCATTTAAGCTTTCAAGGTACAGTTAAATATTTCAAAGAAAAATTTAATCTAGAAGAAACCTTAGAGGAAATAGATGAAATATTTCATAAAATGGCCTATGATGAATATAAAAATCATGTTACCCTAAAGCCAGGAGCAAGAGAATTTCTTCAGCTTCTTAAAAATAAAGGAATAAAAATCGGTTTAGCTACCTCAAATTCTATTCCCTTACTTGAGGTAACATTAAGGACTAATGGAATTTATGAGTATTTTGACTCAATAACCATAACTAATGAGGTTAAGAGAGGTAAAAACTTCCCTGATGTCTATCTTCTAGCTGCTGAAAAGCTTGGGGTTTCTCCTGATAAATGTGTAGTTTTTGAAGATATATTACCTGCGGTAAAGGGAGCTAAAGCTGCTGGAATGAAAGTTGTAGCTATTCATGATAAGTTTGCTCAACTAGATAAGGAAGAAATAATGAAAGAGGCTCATAAATATATAAATGAATATAATGAAATTATTGAAGCAGTATAGACTAAATATATAAAATTTACTATAGTATAAAAACTTTAGCTATAAATAAAAAATATATGTTTTACACTATATAAAAATCTTACAAAAATCAAAAGCCATGGATAATTTAGAAGTCAAACTCTGTTATATCCACGGCTTTTCTTTATTATAATTTATAGAACAAATCTTCCTTCAGGCGGTGTTCTTTTCACCACACCTGAACAAACTTATTTTAAAACTTTTTATACTTTTTTATAAAATATTCACTATACCCTATGTATATCCAAAATATAGCTGATACCACACTTATTACATATAATAAAGAAGATTCCACAAAACTCATTACATATAAAGATATAAACATTGAAAAAATAAACTTCATTATGTTTCTATATTCTTTTGGTATATCTATCTTAAATATGGTTTTATATAAACTATATCCATTAACTATAAAGAATAAAATCATAAGTATAGCTGCTATTATACCATGAGAATAAGTTATCTCTAAATATATGTTATGAAGCCTTCCCCCCTCAATTCCTGGTAGATTCCTAGTAGCATCCTTCTTCATTATGTCCACAACATCCTTATAGCCAACTCCAAGAACAGGATTTTTCTTAAATATCTTCTCGTATCCTTCCTCCCAAAGATTAAGCCTTCCGCTAAAGAACCCTTGACCTGCAGTTTTATTTATAAATCCATTTAGTGGTTCCATTACATAAGGTTTATATATTGGGAAAGTTATTGTTAAAATCATAAGAGAAGCTATTATTACCCTTCTTATGGACTTGCTTCTTATATTTATAAACCCATATACTATTATAAATACTATAAGACCAACCCAAGAAGCTCTCGCTCTTGTAAGATATAATACACTTCCTTGAACTAGTATATTTATTCCATAAAAAATACTAAAGAACTTAGTACTTCTTATACTTAAAAAGCTAATTACAAGGGATAAGAAACTAACCATTCCCCCTGTGTTACTTATGATAAACAATCCTTTTAAAAGATCTGGTCTGGAAGCCTCATTAAAAGCTATTCCAAAAAGATTTGTTTTAGTGAAAAACATATATAAACTTATAGCAGAAATTATAAAGCTAATAAATACAAAATTAAAATTAATCCTGCGTATCTCCTTTAAAGTGTTTTGTGGTGTCTGGGTTATTTCTGAGTTATTCAATACTCCCAGTTGAATTAAGGTTATTAAAAATATTCTAAGGTTATATGCCTTACTTGGATAAATTATCAATGATAAAATATTTATCATTATAAACAAGTTCAATAATATATTAAACTTTTTTAATATCCTGGTTTTCTGATTATATATATCTAAAAGTATAAGTGCCATTCCCCAGGCAATAATAAGAAGCTTTATTATTGTAAAATTACCTTTAAGAGATAATTCCGTTGTAAAAAATAGTGCATACATAACAAATGCTATCTTAAAATATAATCTCTGTTTAACTATATCTATATTATCTAAAATCATATTCTACCCCTCTCATCTTCTCTCTCTACAATGTATATGTCCTTAGCATGCCATGTTCTATCTTCCTCTTTTGGAAGTGTCATATAATCTCCATATATGTTTTCAAGTATATTATGAGGATTATTAGGCCCTTGAAATACCTCTCCTTGAAACTCAATAGGCTTTAAAGGAAATATATCCTTATAATTAAATTCCTTATTCCACATAAGTTCCCCCCCATAATTTATCTTGTCACCATTCCAGTTATTTGTCCACTTTACAGTCCCCATTGAAAATTCATATAAATTCTCATGGCTGATTGGCCTCGAAAGAACATTTAAGGTTTTCCTTATAAGAGCCTTAATCCCTTTTCCCTTAATTTCGTACTTACACTTCATTATAAAACTAACAATATCCTGCCTAATAAATTCCTTTATCTTATTACTACATACCTTATCATAGGGAAATACATCTATGTATATACCTGAGTGATACTTTGGATTCTCCTCTCCAAACTCTAAAAAAACAGTGCCATTTTTTCTAACCTTTGTTGGAATATGATAAAGGGTATATTGCTTATCTTTTTCTACATTTTGAATATATAAGTCCTCTTTTAATTCTTTTTCAGCTATTTTTAGAAACTTTTCATAATCCTCTCTCATCATACCTATATCAAGATCATCATCCCAAGGAATAAATCCCTTATGTCTTATTGCACCAAGAAGAGTACCGTCAATTAGAAAATATTTTATATTATGCTTTTTACATACCCTGTCCACATCTTTTAATATATCTAACATGACCTGTTGAGCTTCTTCTAGTGTGCATATTCTCTTTTTCTCCATTATCTTCATCCTCTTATTAGATTTAGCTTACTATTATGAAATTTATTATTCTCTTCTTAGATTTACCATAATTCTAGTAAGGATACAATGTTATTTATATATTTACCTTCTATTGTAAGTTACCATATGGTTTTATTATACTTTCTTATTCTTTATGTATAGTATAATTTTTACTATGCATTCATCCTCTATTATAATTATATCCAATTAAGAAGTTGTTACAACCAATTTACTTTATAAATATTAAATATATTCTAAGTCATTATACTTTAATATGCTATAATTTAACTACTATAAAGTTTTTAAGCTTATTTTATGTATTTTATTGAAATTATGAACACTTAATTGCATCTTATATATGTAAAGGAGGATTATATGAATTTTATTGGATATAGAACATTAAAAACAGGTATTGGTTCTGTTATTGCCATGATAATTGCAAAGGAACTTGGACTACAATATGCAGTTTCTGCTGGAGTAATAACCATACTAAGTATACAAAATACTAAAAGACAATCAGTTAAAATAGCCATTGAAAGAATGCTAGCTTGCGTAATGGCTTTAACCATAGCTGCTGTCATATTTAATACACTAGGGTATACGGAAATATCCTTTGGTGTGTTCCTATTACTATTTATCCCACTTTCAGTAAAATTTAAACTTAAAGAGGGTATTGTAGTAAATTCTGTTCTTGTAACCCATCTTTTACTTGAAAAAACTACCTCTATTCCTCTACTTATTAATGAGTTATCTCTTATGATAGTTGGAGCTGGTGTTGCATTACTTCTTAATCTTTATATGCCTAGTATTGAAAATGAAATTAAAGACGATCAATTATATATAGAAAAATCATTATCTGAAATTTTTATTCATATGGCAGAGGCCCTTAGAAATAACTATGTATCCATAGAAGAAGAAACTCTATTTAAAAATCTTGAAAGTAGGCTAAATATAGCTAGGGATAGGGCCTATAAATATCTTAATAATTACTTTATACATGATTCTAGCTATTACGTGGAATACATGGAGATGAGGCATCACCAGTTTGAAACAGCTAAAAGAATGCGTGAACACTTCAAAAGATTTTTTATGACCTTTGAGCATTCTATGATAATCGCTGACTTTACTGAAAAAGTAGCCAAGTGCATTTATGAAAGTAATGATGTGACACCACTTCTTAATGATATTGAGACTTTAAGAAATGATTTTAGAAACATGGATCTTCCAAAAACAAGGGAAGAATTTGAAAATAGGGCTATGTTATTTCAATTCTTAAATGACATGGAGCAGTTTCTAGAAATAAAAAAAGATTTTATATTAAACTTAAAAGATAAATCCTAAGAAAAATTTTCTTAGGATTTATTTTGTTAAGTCCCTCCACTCTACTTCTATTAAAGCTATAAAAACTCTTTTTGTTTATGTAGAAAGACTTTTATTGTTCATTATGTAATTCTACAGGTTTTCACTCTATTTCTATCTATAAATAGACATACCCCATAGAGTAGAATTTTTTAATGTTCTACTCTATGGGGTATATTTTAAAGCTTCATAGTATTTTTTATTAATTTCTTTATTACTTATATACTTCTACTCTATATTTACTCTTTAATTCTTCTGTTAAATCAAAGTATCTTTGATTTTGCTTTTCTTGAAGAAGGTTTTGTTTTATAACTTCCTTAACTTCTTCTAAAGGCTTAACTCTTTCTTCTTTCTTATCTTCAACCTTTATTAAGTGGAATCCAAATTGAGTTTGTACTGGAGCACTTACTTCCCCAAGGTTTAACTTAAATGCAGCTTCTTCAAATTCTGGAACCATTCTTCCTCTTGTAAAGAATCCTAAGTCTCCTCCATTTTGAGAAGAAGGACAGCTTGAATGACTTTGTGCTGCTTCTTCAAAGCTTAAGCCTTCAGCTATTTTCTTAGCCACTTCATTAGCTTCTTCTTCAGTTTCAACTAATATATGCTTAGCCTGAACTTGTTCCATTTCCTTAAAGTTTTCTTTATTATCATTGTAATATTTTTCTGCTTCATCATCGCTTATTTCAACCTTTGAAAGCTCATTCCCTATTACAATTTGAGTTAATAAGTCTTTCTTAGCTTTTTCAACTTGGTTTAAATATTCTTCACTACTATCAGTACCTAATTCTTTTCCATAATTATACATAAGCTCAAAAGAAATCATTTGTTCTAATAATTGTTCTCTACCTACTGGAGTCTCTAAATATTGTCTTCTATCTGCTGGATATCTCATTATTGCTTCATCTAAATGCTTATCTAATATTTGTACCCCATTAACTATTGCCAAAATCTTATTTTCCATAATATTTCTCCTTTAATCTTAATTAAATTCTTATTATATATCTTAACATTATTTTTTCCATTTATAAAGTCAATCTTATTAAGAAGCTTACTATATCATAATAAAACACTGCTTAAATTAGGTTTAACTTTATTATTCTACTATATATATGATTAGATATATATAGCTTATGAATGTTTATTAAGATTATATGATAAATCAAATTAATATAATGTATTTATTCTTTAAACAACAGTTTTAATATTCCTCCTATGTTTACTATTGAAAAATATTATAGTTATTTCTTCATTTATTACATATACTAATATTGATTTTGGATAATAATTATTATATAATAACCATATGATCAATTGTGTAAAATATAAACAAAAGGAGTGGATAGTATGAGTTACTTAGATATAGCTATCATAGGTTCAGATAGAAAAGAACATAAGTTAAGTGATTATAAAGGTAAAAAAGTTGTATTATTCTTCTATCCAAAGGATAATACCCCTGGATGAAAAACTGAAGCGGGAGATTTTAAATCCCACTTTAAAGCTCTGGAAGAGCTTAATACTGTAATCCTTGGAGTAAGTAGAGACTCCTTAACATCTCATGATAAGTTTATAGCAAAACTTGAACTTCCATTCGTACTACTAAGTGATGAAAATGAAGAACTATGCAAAACCTTTGAAGTTCTTAAGGAAAAAAATATGTTTGGAAAAAAAGTTTTTGGAATAGAAAGAAGTACTTTTGTTATTGATGAAGAAGGCACTATAATAAAAGAATTTAGAAAAGTTAAGGCTGCTAACCATGCAGATACTGTAGTTGAATTTATAAAATCTCTATAATCTTAAATCTGTCATTTTAAGAAATCTTAAAGATTTTACATAATCTCATACTTAAGTTAAACAAAATAAAGGTTCTAATCTCTTATTTAACATGAGGTTAGAACCTTTATTTTTTATTTGATGCTTATAATACTTACCCTTTAAAATATAAGATTTTAAGACTAAAATTATACACCTGTCTAAATCACTATAAATTAAGAATATTTTAATGAATAATCTAAGGCTTTAAATTAAAACACTATATCTCTTAATTTTGAGTCTTACTTTATACCCAAGATCTTACTTATATATATTTTTTAATCCCCTGCAACACTTATATCATATAATTCTAAAGCCATTGGTCCATTATACGAAGTAGTTTCATAAGCTTCCTTAGACAAATACATATTTTCATGTACCCTCTTTATATTTCCTGATATAGATCCTCCAGTTATGGGTACTACCTCTACCCCATCACTATATAATCCAAGTCTTATTTCTCCTGCAAAATCTCCTGTTAATGGCTCAGTCTGAAAATCTGAAAAGGCTAATACCTCTAAATACTTCCCTTTTTTCATTTCTTCTAAGGTTTTAGAGCCGACTTCAACCTCTATATTTTTTATTGTACCTTTAGGCTCTATTCCTAGATAATAGCAATACCTTGAATCTCCAAAATAACTTTTAAGAATTCCATCTTTTATAAGCTCTATCTTCTTAAGTTTTACTCCATCTCTATCCCATGGATATGATGTTTTAGAATTACTTAAAATAGGATTTAATGTGATATTCACATAGTCTCCTTTTATGTCTTTTCCTTGGACACTTTCTCCTATCCTAAAATTAGAACTTTCAGTATATATCCTGGAAACATTAGCTCCATTTGTATAATAATAAGTAAATACATCCTTTACTGCATCATTCCTTAAAATAACTTTATACTTTCCACTTTTAATACCACTTTCAGCTTTAGCTCTATATTTCGCTCTATCTAAAGACTCCTTAACTATATTCTCTAAATATTCATCCTTAAGTTCTGTAAAAGATATAAAGTTATAAAGTTCTATATCCCTCTCCTCTATCCATTGTGTTATAAACTCTAGGTCAGAATACATATTTGAAAAAGTAACATCTACGCCTTCTGAGTTTATTATCCTAGTAGTATTCTTATATAAAAATATCTCTGAAGAGTTAATATATCCTTTTTCAAGAAAATCTTCCTTATATAAAGCTTCCTTTATCTTTAAGCCTCCCTCTTCTAGAGTTAAATTAAAAAAGGATGATGGAACTATAAATACCTCCTCTTTTTTCCCCTCTGGAATATCATAGTACCTATTCTTAACAAATGAAGCAGAATACATTGCTTCCTTTAATATCTTTTCTATTTCCTCTTCTTTCATTGTACTATATATATCCGCTGTAGAAGATCCTCTGTATCTTTCCCCATTCTCTTGAAAATCATTATATACTGTTACATTATATTTCTTAACATCCTTTCCTCTACTTAAATCTAATTCTTTTTTAATAAAAAATAGTTCTATGCTCTCTATTTTTTCTTCGATAATTTTATAAACCTTTATATGATTTTTAAGTAATAACTCTTTTATTAAATCTATCATTACCCTAACCTCACCTTCGCCTTTATATATGGTCCTCCACATGATACCTTAATGAATTCCTTATATCCTTTTCCACAAAAACCAACACCCTCTATAGAAACATCCTTAGATATCATAGATATTGACTTTAAAAGATCTGGCACATAACCTGTTAATATTATTGGTGAATGTATCTTTCCAGTAAACTTTCCATCCTTTATCTCCCTAGCAACATTTACAATACATTGTATTCCCCAATTTTTAGGATCCTCCATTCCACTTCCTGATGATTCCAATAAGAAACCATACTCTATGGATTTTATCATATCTTCTAGTGTATCTTCTCCTCCTTGAAAATAGGTATTAGTCATTCTTGTATATACCTTTCTTTCAAAAGATTCTCTTCTTCCATTTCCTGTTGGCTTCTCATTAAGAGAGAAGGCTGTTAATGAATCTGATATACCCCTTTCTAAAATTCCATTTTTTATTATTATAGTATCATTAGCCAAGACTCCCTCATCATCAAATCCATAAGATGCAGTATGATTTACCCCCTTAGCACCATCATGCATTGTAACCAGAGGTGATGCTATTTGTTTGCCTATATATTCCTTAGATTTTGCCCTCTCCTTTATAAACATGTCCATTTCTACTCCATGTCCAAAAGCTTCATGGGCTATAAGACCTGAAACATCAGGGTTACATATAACCTCATATTCTCCTGGAATTATTGGAGTAGCCTCCAGTAAAGATAAGGCTTCCTGAACTGCTTCTTCTATTTTTCCACTGAACTCATCTAAAATCTCTGCTCCTTTAAGTCCTGAAATTCCCTTATAACTATATTTACTATTCTCTCCACTGGAAACTAAACAAATAATATCTCCAGTACTCCACATATAACTTTGCTCTAGTTCCTTTTTATTGGATATAAATATTTTATTAACTTGAGTATATTCATAGGAAACTTTAAAGTCTATTATCTTATCACTTTTTCCTAAACCTATATTTTTTACTTCCTCTAATATATTTATTATATCTTTATCCATTAGATCCATTGGACTCTTCTTAACTTCTTTTGTCATTGTTTCTTTTATAGCTTCTTCTTCGATTAAGTCATAACTTTTTTTCCTTAAGTCTAAGGATTTCATCATATTAAACTTTTTTCTTATTTCTTTTGCTATAGAATTTATATTCTCCTTACTTATCTCATTAAATGAAAATTCAGAGTAATTAACCCCATTATAAACTCTTACAACAAAACCTCTCTCATTGTTAAATCCACTTCCTATATATGCCCCTTTTTTATATACTGAATAATTTTTTCCCTGGCAATCTGTTCCTAAAATAGATACATATTTAAAATCCTCATTTAATATTTTTATAAGCTCTTTTAGTGAATCTTTACACTCTGAAAGAAACTTACTTTTATTAAGCTCCATTGTTAATCCCCCTTTTTCCTTTAACTAGTTCTAATCTAAATATTACCATTAACCTTATTATTAGTAAATATATGTAATTATAGTTTGCAATCCTTTTTAACTTTACTTTCCTATAGGTTACTTACTATACATAACTAAACCTTTTAGATTTATTCTTATAATTTTGATATAATCTATTTTATTGTTATAATTACTATTGTAAAAATTAATTATTCAATGATATAGTTTAGTCTTATAAAATCTTTAACTACATTTTAAGCCTAGTAATATAGTTATTAAATCTATATACTTCTATATTATTGGTAATATTCTATACTTAAAATTTAAACTAATGGATAAACTATAGGGAAGCTACTCTATAGAAATTTACTTTATAAGGATGTGATACTATGGAACATGCTTTAAGTTATGACTCACTTTTGATTCTTAGCTTATTTGCTTTTGTTACCCCTTTTTTTGTAAAAGGACTTAAGAAAATTAAAATTCCCTATCAGGTGGGAGAAATATTTGTAGGTATATTAATAGGTAAAAGTGGATTAAATCTTATAAGTAGCGATGTTTGGATTATATTTCTATCTGAACTTGGTCTTGCTTATTTAATGTTTTTAAGTGGTCTTGAAATAGACTTTTCTAATATTCAAAAAAAGAGCTCTGGTGATTCTAAGAAAAATAGCCAAGGTCTAATCATAACTCTTATGTTTCTACTTTCTGCTATAATTTCTTACTTACTAGTTAGTAGCATAAATGTTTTAGGTTTAAAAAGTGGTAAAGCTTTCTTTACCCTACTATTTACAGCTTCTGCTCCTGGGCTTATGGTTCCTTACTTAAAATCAAAGGAAATCTTAAATACAGCTTTTGGACAAAGCCTTTTAATTTTTTCCCTAGTATGTGAATTTGTATGCTTAATAGGATTAACTATTATAGCATCTACTACTACCCATGGCTTTAGTTACAGAAGCTTCTTATTTATTATTTTATTTATTGCAGCCTTTTTAATTTATAAAATCAGTAAAAAGTTTCATAATAGGTTTACCATATGGGCTATACATTTTAAAAACTTACATATAGGTGTTCGTGCGGCTTTTGCTCTTATATTAATATTAGTTACCATATCTAATAAAATTGGAAGTGAAATAATCCTTGGTTCCTTTTTAGCTGGAGTTATTTTCTCCTTACTTTCAGGCAAGGCTAAGGAAGAAATCACTCACCAACTTGATATTATAGGCTATGGATTCTTAATCCCAATTTTCTTTATAATGGTTGGGGTAAATCTTGATTTAAGAGTGGTATTTAATAATCCTTCTGCACTGGCAAAAATTCCTTTTATAATTTTAACTTTTTTACTAGTTAAAATTATACCTAGCATTCTTTTAAAATATACTTTGGGTTTAAAAAAGGCATTAGCTGGTGGATTCATTTTATCTGCCCAACTTAGCCTTATAATCGTTGGAGCACAAATGGCTATGGATCTTGGATTTATAACTCAGGCCACCTATGGAGCATTTATATTATCCACTATAGTATCCTGTGTTATCTTCCCTATAATCTTTGAATATATATTAAAAGACGAAATTCTTAATGAGAATAAAAATAATATCTCCATGGATAAAGTAACAATTAGAGAAGCTATAGTTTTAAATGATGACTATATAAATAAAAAACTAAAAGATATAAAACTTCCACGTGAATGTAGAATATTTCTTATAGAAAGAAATGAAGAGGAAATTCTTCCTGATGGAGAAACAATGCTTCTCAATGGAGATGTAATACTTTTAGCTGGAATTAGTTCAAATGTTGAGGAATTGGTAGATATACTAACCCATGGCGAAATACCTAAATAATACTGTATTGGCTTGGAAAAACACTATGAGCTTATTATTCTAATAAGACCTCATAGTGTTTTTCTTATTTCTTTATTTTAAAGTTTCAAATGTTCTACAATAAAATATATAATTTAAATCCTAAGATTTTAATTATAAGCTTTTGGTTTATTTATCTTTCTCTTTAGATCATAAGCTTAAGAACCTAAATCAAACCTTTCTTTAACTTCCACTTATAATTACATTCTTTATTTTTATCCAAGGAAATAGGTCATTGCCACCCCCTACTCTTTCTAAAGATATATCTTCAATGTCATTAAACATATCATAAAGATTTCCTGATATCATAACCTCAATTAATGGTTGTTTCTTTTCTCCATTTTCTATATAATAACAGCCCTTAGCAACCCCTGAAATATCCCCGCTAGAAGATGGATATCCTCCTGAAAATCTATCAAATATAATTCCCTTTTTTGTTTCCTTTATTATATCCTCTAAGGTTTTATCCCCACCTTCTACCACAAAATTATTTGTAATAGGGTTTAAATTGTTATTAGTCTTTTTAGCTCCGTATAAGCTCAAAATATAAGATTTTAATATTCCATTTTCAATGATATTTATATCTTTTGTTTTAATTCCATCACTTGTTATAAACTCCTTATTTGAAATCTCATTTCCATTTACTACAGCTCTTAATGTTAACTTATTACTAGCTACCCTTTCATTAAGCTTATCCTTTAACCTACTACTTCCTGTTATTAAAGACTCATCCTTTAGGAATATACTTCTATAGTAATATAAAAACTCTGAGATAGCATCAGGAGTTAGAATTATATCTCCACTAAATTTCTCTCCTAATTTTATTGTATTTACTTGCTCTACGGCATCTTTAAGCTTATTTTCAATATTTTCATATTTCATTATATCCTTAGGAATCTCTTCAAAATAATATTCTACTCCATTAAAAGAAGAGCTCTTCTCCCCTACTTTAGCAGAAAATACTAGGATTAACTTATACATTCCCTTATTAATTTTAAAGTCTACCCCATTGGAATTTATAAAATAGGTTTCTTCTCCATTAAAGCATATGTTAGAATCATCAGTTATTAATACTTCTGGATACTTTTCCTTTAAATCTTTTAAAAATTTTTCTATTGCATCTATAGCCTTGTTTAAATCTCCCTCTTTTTTTCCTAAGTTAAATTCCTCTTTAGCTTGAAAACTTGCTATATCATTTGCCTCATCCATCTCTGAAGCATTGCACATATCTATAAGTTCTTTAATCTTTTCATCCATATACTCTTCTTCAAAAGAATTAATATCTATTTTTGATTTCTTATTATCCTTTATAATTTTTATATTCATAACTTCATCCATAGTGGTTCTAAGAAGGGAGAAATCTAGATTAGAAAAGTTAAGTTCCTCCTTTTTCTTCTTTGAAAATACAATTTCATACTTATCTATATGATATTCCTTTAATTTAGAACTACAAAACTTTATTAACTCCATATCACCCATTTTATCTTCCCCCCACATTTATTTTACACTTTATTGATGGTCCTCCCATCCCTACAGTTATCATCTGTTTCTTACCACAATATCCTCCACTACTCCAATGAAGTTCATCAGATATCATAGTTACTGTTTTTAACATATCAAAGGCTACTCCTGATATGGTAGTATCCCTTAAACCACGTCCTAGTTTTCCATTTTTTATTTCATAACCAAAAGGTACCCCAAACATAAATTCTCCTGTGGTATCTGCCTGTCCATTGTTAGAGCTTAAGAAATAATATCCATCTTCTATAGAAGAAATCATATCTTCTAGCTTATCCTTTCCTGGTAAAATACAAGTATTTCTCATTCTAACTAAAGGTTCATCTGAGAATTCAAAAGCTCTAGCATTGCCAGTAGGTTTCACATTAAAATGAGAAGCTGTTTCCTTGTTATGCATATAAGATTTTAATATACCATTTTCTATAACTGTAACATCTTCTGATTTTGTTCCTTCATCATCTACATATATAGGTACAGGACATGCTTTTCCAAAAGCGCTATGGGCAAAATCCACTAAATTAACTATAGGACTTGCAACTTCTTTATTTAAATATTCAGAAGCCACAGACCCACCTAAAACTATATCAGCTTCTACAGTATGTCCTATAGCTTCATGTGCTAATATTCCAGATACCTCTGATGAAATTATACACTCCTTAACTCCTCCTTCAGCATATATTCCATCACACTTATCCATAAGTCTTTCATAGATTTCATCTATTTTATAATAAACTTCCTTAGGCTCATTAAATTTATCCTCAAATTCCCCAAGTCCTCCTAATAAGTCAGAAAATTCTACTGAGTTTCCTTCTTTATCTGCACATTCTAGAGTCATATATAATGTTGTTCTTGGTATAAAAGAATATAACTCTCCTCCAGTGGATGTAAGTAAAGTTTTCTCCATATTTAAGTAATTTATATACATGCCTACCTTTTTTAAATTTTTATATTTAGTTCTAGTATAACTATCTAAGTCTCTAACAAAATCTATAATCTCTTTTTGGGTTCTTTTAGTTTTTGTTGTGGCAAAACTTTTATTATAATTACAATTGTCCTCATAAATAGTCAGAGGACTTTTATTAGTTTTACTACTTAATAACTCACTATTATATTTAGCTTTTAAAAGTACACTCCTTACTTCCTCATCACTTACCTTAGAACTTGAAGCAAACCCCCATGCCCCATTATTAACCCTAGCACTAATTCCCTTTAAAGAAGACTTAGCGTTGAGAATTACATCTCCATTTAAAACTCCAATATTAATTTTAGAATTCTCTTGTATTCTTAATTCTGTATGTCCATTTAGTAAGTCTTTGTATTTGCTTAAACTTATCTGAACCATTTATTTGCCCCCTTTACATAAACTTATTTTGGTAGTATAAACTAAGCTTTAAAATATATTTTACTTTAGCCTTCAATATTACTATCCTAAAGCAATTTTTAAAATAAGTTCTAAAGTATTTATTAAAAAGCTCTGAATTATAATATTCTATTACTTTTATTTTTTACCTCTATTTGGTTTATAAGTTTTATATTGTAATCTTAAATATCTTTAATTTAAAATCTTAAATCAATCTTCCTTGGAATTAAAAATATTTAATTTTATAGAGATTTAAGAATAAATTCTACTTTATTGATTAATTTTAAATAAAAAATAATCTATTTAAAAATAAAAGCTATCTATATATACTTATTTAAATGTTTTCAGGACTTAATTGAAGAAAAATAGAGAACCTTAATGCTAAAATCTTTTAAATAGTTAATTTAACATTCAGCATAAATGTACTTAATCCATGACATCTTAGGTATTATAAAAAACATGATAATGGGTATATAATAGATATAAAGAAAAAAATATATTATTTTATGAAAAGAGGTTAAAATTATGAAAAACTTAATAATCAGATCTGCTGAAGGTGAAGACGCCGCCAGTATTGCCAAGCTCCTATATAGTACTGAGGATAATCCAGCACTAGAATGGGGTGAAGGCAGTAAAAAAGAAATCCTTGAAAGGCTTGAAACTTTAGTTAAAGATCCAGATAATCGTTATAGTTATAAATATGCTAAAGTAGCTAGTTATAAAGGGGAAGTTTGTGGTGTCATACTGGCATTTCCTGCTTATAAGTTTAATGAATTGAATAAAAGCTCAAGTAAATTGTTATTAGCAATGCAAAAAGGATTAAAAAATAAAGCTCTTTATTTCTTTGAAACCATACTAGGGAAATTTATAAAGGAATGTGAAACAGGAGAGTTTTATATATCCAATATAGCTACTGATGAAAATCATAGAGGTATGGGTATTGGAAGAATCCTTATGGAAGAAGGAGAAAAACTCGCTAAAACCTACAATCTAAATAAATGTTCTTTACTTGCAAAAGATAAATTTGTTATGAAATTTTATAACAAGCTTAGTTATAAATTTGTTAAAACAGAAAGTTTATTAAATATATGTAGTTATAATAAAATGGTGAAAATAGTATAACAAAAAGGTTAGGGTTTTAAAAACTCTAACCTTTATTAATTTTATCTGATAGCTATAAGCTTTAACACCCCCATCCTCTAAAATGTGGGGGATAACAGTATTTAAAACCAATTCTACAAAAAAATAAAAAGCTTAGCAAAATGCTAAGCTTTTTGGTGGCTCGAGCAGGAATCGAACCAGCGACACGAGGATTTTCAGTCCTCTGCTCTACCGACTGAGCTATCGAGCCATATTCACCTGGCAACCTCCTACTCTCCCACTCAGTCTCCCAAGCAGTACCATCGGCCTTCTAAGGCTTAACCATCCTGTTCGGTATGGAAAGGGGTGTTACCCTTAGAAGCATCATCACCAGATACTAGTTCATTCAGAATGCTAGTTTACTCAAAATCTATGATTTTGTTAGTAAACTGTACTCCTCAACTCTGTTGAGCGAGTTTCCTTTTCCTTCGAAAGATTGATCTTTCAAAATTACACATAGTTTCCTTTTCCTAAGTAAATTTATTGGTCAAGCCCTCGACCTATTAGTATGAGTCAGCTAAATACATTGCTGCACTTACACCTCTCACCTATCAACCTCGTGTTCTTCAAGGGGTCTTACTAGCTTACGCTATGGGAAATCTTATCTTGAGGTGGGCTTCACGCTTAGATGCTTTCAGCGTTTATCCCTTCCCGACATAGCTACCCAGCTGTGCCTTTGGCAAGACAACTGGTGCACCAGAGGTCAGTCCATCCCGGTCCTCTCGTACTAAGGACAGCTCCTCTCAAATTTCCTACGCCCGCGACGGATAGGGAC
>NZ_JMLJ01000022.1 GCF_000686705.1 Clostridium hydrogeniformans DSM 21757
TTAATTATTTAACTATAGAAGTAACAACTCCTGATCCTACTGTTCTTCCACCTTCTCTTATAGCGAATCTTAATCCTTCGTCCATAGCTACTGGTGTAATTAACTCAACATTCATGTCTATGTGATCTCCAGGCATTACCATTTCCATTCCGTCTGGTAACTTTATTGATCCTGTAACGTCTGTTGTTCTGAAGTAGAATTGTGGTCTGTATCCATCAAAGAATGGTGTATGTCTTCCACCTTCTTCTTTTTTAAGTACATACACTTGACCTACGAAGCTCTTATGTGGGTTAACTGATCCAGCCTTAGCTAATACTTGACCTCTTTCGATATCAGTTCTTTGTACCCCTCTTAATAATGCTCCTACGTTGTCTCCTGCTTGTGCTTCATCTAGTAACTTTCTGAACATTTCTATTCCTGTTACTACTGTCTTTCTTGTTTCTTCAGTCATTCCAACTACTTCTACTTCGTCTCCTACGTGAAGAACTCCTCTTTCAACTCTTCCTGTTGCAACTGTTCCTCTTCCAGTGATTGTGAATACATCTTCCACTGGCATTAAGAATGGCTTATCTGTTGCTCTTTCTGGAGTTGGGATGTAGCTATCTACTGCATCCATTAAGTCTAAGATACACTTTATTGCTGCGTCATCTGTTGGGTTCTCTAACGCTTTTAATGCTGATCCAGATATTATTGGAGTATCATCTCCTGGGAAGTTGTACTCGCTTAATAACTCTCTTACTTCCATTTCTACTAACTCTAATAACTCTTCGTCATCTACCATATCAGCTTTGTTTAAGAATACTACTATGTAGTCAACTCCAACTCTTGATGATAATAGTATGTGCTCTCTTGTTTGAGGCATTGGACCGTCTGCAGCTGATACTACTAGTATAGCTCCATCCATTTGTGCAGCTCCTGTTATCATGTTCTTAACATAGTCTGCGTGTCCTGGACAGTCTACGTGAGCATAGTGTCTGTTCTCTGTTTGGTACTCAACGTGTGCTGTGTTTATTGTGATTCCTCTTTCTTTTTCTTCTGGCGCCTTATCTATCTCATCGTATTTGAACGCTTCCGCGAATCCTCTGTTTGCTAATACTGATGTTATAGCCGCTGTTAATGTTGTCTTACCGTGGTCTACGTGACCTATTGTTCCAATGTTAACGTGAGGTTTATTTCTCTCGAATTTTGCCTTTGCCATTGTTAAATTCCTCCTTCAATTTTAAATATTGCAGTAAACACACCCTGGTGTTTTGTCTTTTTTCAATATTTTGGAGCTCACGACCGGGATTGAACCGGCGACCTCCGCCTTACCAAGGCGACGCTCTACCTACTGAGCTACATGAGCAGTTACTTAAACATAGCGAGTAAGCTATTACTCGCTATGTTATATATTTACCATCGTTACCTCTTAAGTTTAATTTCTTTTTTTAATTTTGTCAATACTTTTTATTAATATTTTGTAGGTTTTACGGTCTATTATTTAAACACTTTTCTAGCTTTCTTTTCACCCTTTGAAGCGCATTATCTATAGATTTAGCATGTCTATCTAAATCACAAGCTATCTCTTGGTACGATTTTCCATCTAAGTAAGACATTAGAACTTCCATTTCTAAACCAGATAGAACTTGACTTATTTCTTTTTCTATATTACTCATCTCTTCTTTACTTATTACCATCTCTTCTGGATCAGTTACTTTTATTCCTGCTAAAATATCTAAAAGAGTTCTATCCGACTCTTCCTCATATATTGGTTTATTTAAAGATACATATGTATTAAGAGGAATATGTTTTTGACGAGTAGCTGTTTTTATAGCTGTAATTATTTGCCTTGTTACACAAAGTTCAGCAAAAGCTCTAAAGGATGCAAGTTTATCTGGCTTAAAATCTCTTATAGCCTTATAAAGACCTATCATACCTTCTTGATATATATCTTCCTTATCAGCCCCTATAAGAAAATAAGATTTAGCCTTTGATTTAACAAAATTCTCATATTTATTTATCAAATATTCTTGAGCTCTTGTGTTACCATTTTTAGCTTCAATAACTACTTCTTCATCAAGTTTTTCTTTAAAATCATTAATTATGTCTAAATTATGACCTCTGTTTTCCATTGCATCCCCTCCGAATTAGTACGTTATGTCCCTTAATTATAGCCTAGCTTAAACTTATAGGTCAAGTTTATTCACTTGCTTCTTCTCATTTTTTCTAATTTTTGTAAAATACTTTCTTCTATATTATCTTCTAATAAGTTTCTTTTTTTAACAATTGACTTCTCAGTATTTTTTCTTATTTTACCTTCAATGGTAACTACTTCATGATAAAATTCTATAGAGGACATCCTTATTGCCCCTCTTTGGAATGCCACTTGCTGTTCTAAAGAATCAGAAGTTACAACAACTACTTCTGTTTTTCTACCTATATTATTAACACTCTTCTCTATAAAAGCATCTGCTGTTTCCCCATCTTTGGTGAAAACAACTACTACCTCACCTATACGCTCTTTTTTCTCCATGCTTCCTTGTACCTTATGAGCATCAAACACAAGAAATATCTTACATCCCACATAACTAGAATAATTTTGCATAGTTTCTATAAGTTTCATCCTAGCAGATTCATAGCTATAATCCTTAGTTTCTCTCAGTCCTGGCCAGTGATTTATCACATTATATCCATCAACAAATATAATTCTCACATCGTCACCTTATAACCTAGACTTTAGTACCTCATACATTAAAATCCCACCAGCCACTGAAGCATTTAAAGAATTTATCTTTCCAATCATAGGAATTCTTACTAAAACATCGCATCTTTCCTTTGTAAGTTTTGACATTCCTTTGCCTTCATTCCCTATAACTAGAGCCACGCCCCCCTTAAAATCAATCTGATAACTATAGGATTTCCCTGCTATATCTGCTCCATAAATCCAAATTCCTTGTTTTTTAAGTTCATCAATTGTTGAATTTATATTCGTAACCTTTGCTATTCTCATGTACTCCGCCGCTCCAACTGATGTTTTATATACAGTTGACGTAACCCCAACATTTCTTCTCTTTGGTATTATTATTCCATGGACTCCACAAAGCTCAGCTGTTCTAATTATGGATCCTAAATTATGCGGATCTTCTATTTCATCTAGAATAATAATAAAAGGACTCTCTTCTTTAGATTTTGCATAATTTAAAATTTCTTCTACCTCATAATACTTATAAGGTGTTACTATAGCTATTACACCTTGATGAGAATGACTTGCACTCATAGAGTCTAACTTCTTCTTATCAACTTCTTTTATTACTATTTTCTTTTCTTTAGCTAAAGCTACTATTTTGTTTATAGATCCTTCCTTATCACCTTTTGCTATAAGTATCTGTTCCACAGTTTTCCCTGATTTTAACACCTCTATTACAGCATTTCTTCCTTCAATGATATCATCTCTTTCCTTATTTTCATAAGCTATATTTTTATCCTTACCTTTAGTGTTAGCCATATTAATTCTCCTCATATTTGTAAATATTTTCTACTATTCAACTCTAATCATATCCAAAAGTATTATTATTTACTCCATATTCTTTAAGTTAACTATAACAAAATTTAGCTATATCATCATATAATCTTTTATTTATTCAAAATAATTTAACCTATTTAACCATTTATCAAATAACAATTAATAGCTTAATGTTTTATTATATGAATTTTCATCTTCTAAAAGCTACTAACTCCTAACAATACATTTCATTCCACATAAATAATTGAATTATGTAAACTTCTCACTTGAAAAAAACTATTATATCCCTAATTTAATTTTCACTGCCCTATCTAATATGTACATCATTCTTTCTTTTTGATTTGTAAGATATAAATATCCTACTAAGGCCTCAAATCCTGTAGCATTTCTATAATCTCTTACATCTGCATTTTTAGGTACTGTATGAGACTTTGTATTTCTTCCTCTTTTATATACACCAAGTTCTTCTTCATTAAGTTCTATTTCTAATTCCTTCATTATGTCACTCTGGGCTTTAGCCTTAACGTAACCTATAGCTCTTACATGAAGTTTATGTGCTGATAACTGATCATTATTTTTTAATATAAGACTTCTTATATATACTTCATAAATAGCATCTCCAACAAAAGCTAAGGATAATGAATTTAACTGTTTAGCTTCTGAATTAGAATATTTCTGAAAATTAAAATCTTCAATCATTTTCATAACTCCTCTTTAAATAATGTTCTAAATCACTCTATTATACCATTTAATTTTATATTTTTAAAAATATTAATTTTTTTATTAAATATTCTTATTTATTCAAAATAAATAAAGAGAGGATATCCTCTCTTTATTTTGAATTAGTCTATATAATATATCAACAAGCATTCGGTATAAATTTTATTGTATAATTTATTAACTCTGAGAACCCCATGGATTTGGCTCTATACTTTGTGCGCTTGGAGATCCCCATGGGTTTGGCTCTATATGTCCTGACATTTGAATTCCCCATGGATTCGGTTCTATTTTTTGTGCGCTTGGAGACCCCCATGGGTTTGGTTCTATATGTCCTGACATTTGAACTCCCCATGGATTCGGTTCTATTTTTTGTGCGCTTGGAGACCCCCATGGGTTTGGTTCTATATGTCCTGACATTTGAACTCCCCATGGATTTGGCTCTATTTTTTGTGCGCTTGGAGATCCCCATGGGTTTGGTTCTATATGTCCTGACATTTGAACTCCCCATGGATTCGGCTCTATGTTGTGTATCTTTGGAGATCCCCACGGGTTTGGCTCTATACTTTTAGCCTTCACTACTAATGGTTTAGCACATAATGCAAAAGATAAAAACAATGCACAAGCAGTCAATCTTTTTAAACTTTTATTCATTTCAACATCCCCCCATTAATATTTTTACATTTTATACAGATATATTACCATTATATATAATTACTGTCAATAAAAGCCTTGTATTTTATTGTATATTTCTTATAATTATATTATCAGAATATTTATCCATAGGTTTTACAATTCTAACCTTCTATCTTAATCAAATCTTAAGGTAGGAATTGTACAGTTTTATTTATAATTAAGAAGGAGCCCCAACCCCATCTTAATTAAGCTTTAATTTATAACTAATTATACTAATACCCTTCCTAAATTTATAATAAAGGAGATTAGGTGGATGATAGAAAATAAAATATTAACCCCCGGCAAAAAACTACTTAAGATGAGAAAAGATTTAAACTTAACACAAAAGGATGTATCTGGGGATAAAATTAGCAGAAATTTAATAAGCTATATTGAAAACGATAAGATTTCACTTACCAATGATGTGGCTAATATAATATGTGATAATATAAATCGAATATGCCTTGAAAGAGGAGTAAGTTTTTCTATTACCAAAGAGTTCTTATTGGAAGATCTATCTATACAATATAATAAAGTGACTAACTATTACTTAGATGAATTATCAAAATATAAAAACGACTTAGAGTTAATGGAAAAAATAATAGGAGAAATAGATAGGTTTTTTAATGAAAATAACTTTTTTAATAAAATACATAAATATAAACTAAAACTTTATCTAGAAATAGCTGATATTTTTAAAGATAACACTTGTTACTTTAAAGCCTATGTATATTATATTAAGTCCTATGAGAACTGTAATATAGATTCTATAAAAGAAAGAATATCTATAGCATTAAAACTTATGAAATGTTGTATAAACTTAAATAAAAATAAAGAATCATTAGAATATTACCAAATAGTTATGATTCATAAATCTTCTGCTTCTGATAATGAAATAGTTAATGCCTTATTCAATAGTGCTATATGTTATAAGAGACTTAAGGAATATGATAGAGCTCTTAATCAGCTTAAAATAATTAAAGATGACTTTTCTTTAGAACCTAACCTTTACTTAGATGTTGAACTTCTTAATGCAAACTTATATCAATGTAAAAATCACTTTAGTAAGTCTATTGAACTATATTCAAAAATTCTAAAAACTACTAAGGTTACTCATATAGAAAATAAACTAGTATGTTTGTGTAGTTTACTAGAAATATATATTTCTCTTAATGATTCATTAAATATTAAAGAATATGTGGAAAAAGCTTTACTTCTTATTTCATCATATGAAAACTTTAATACAAAATCATATGCCCCTGACATATACGCAGATATAGGTTCAGCATTAAAAACTTTAAATAGATTAGATGAGGCAAAAACTTATCTATTTAAATCCCTAGAAGAAACAAAAGACTGTCAAAAGAGGACAATCATTCTTAAGTCCTTTGATAGCCTATTAGATATTTGTAATTCTTTAGGAGATATAAATACCTTAAATACCACTAAAAATACTATGCTAGAATTTCTATCCTTAAAACTAATAGAAAAGGATGAATCAGTGGTATATAGATTATTAAGCCACTATAACTCTCTAGGTGACAGTAGAACCCTAGCGGATATATTAAGTTTTTTAAAAAATTTAAATTAAAAAGAGTTGGTGATTTACCAACTCTTTTTAGTTTGATATTTTTTGTATAGGTTATATATTAAATATTAAAGAGAATACTTGTTATCATTGTTATTATTAATAAAAACAATCTGGTTTTAATTTTTTTCATATAATCACCCCATTAGCCAAGCTAATTGATAACTATTTTCAATTATTATTCTATCTCATTTATCTCACTAAGTCAATAACCTATATTATATATTATTTAAAAATCTTTTCTTTTGTTCTTAGTTTTAAGAAACTTTTTAAATCATTGTAATAAAAAACACAGCATTTCTTAAAAATGCTGTGTTTTTTATTAATCTTTATAACAAGATTATTTCTATATTTTTTTCCATCTTACTCCCTGAGGTGTATCTTCTAATACTATTCCCCTAGCCTTTAAATCATCTCTTACCTTATCAGCTAATGACCAATTTTTCTCTTTTCTAGCTTTTTGCCTCTCTTCTATTAGACTTTCTATCTCCTCTTCTAAGCTTTGCTTAGTAGATCTTTGTAATATACTCATAGTACTTCCAAGTTCTCTTATTAATGAAAGAGCATATTCTACTATTTCTTTTGAAGAATTATTATTTATATTACAATTTATATCTTTTACTAAGTCAAAAAGTACCGATATTGCATCTGCAGTATTAAAATCATCATCCATTTTTTCTATGAATTTTTCTTTATATCCTTGAAGGGTATTTTTATATTCTATTTCATCATCCCTTAAGTTTTCTTCTTTAACTGCTTCTAATAAATTATCAAGATTATATATAGCATTATATAATCTTTCCATAGAAGATTTAGCTGAATCTAGAAGCTCTAAACTAAAATTTAATTGAGTTCTATAATGAGCTGCTAATAAAAAGAAACGTATAACTTCTGCATCATACTTCTTTAAAATATCTCTAGCCGTAAAAAAGTTATTTAAAGACTTAGACATTTTTTGATTATTCACATTAACAAAAGCACTATGGATCCAATAATTTGCAAATTGTTTGCCACTTCTACATTCACTTTGTGCTACCTCATTCTCATGATGAGGGAATGCAAGATCACTACCACCAGCATGTATATCTATAGTCTCCCCAAGTAAATTAGAGGCCATGGAAGAACACTCTATATGCCATCCTGGTCTACCATTTCCCCATGGACTTTCCCATGAAGGCTCTTCTGGTTTTGCAGCTTTCCAAAGAGCAAAATCTATAGGATCTTTTTTTCTATCATCTACATTTATTCTTGCTCCTGCTTGAAGTTCTTCTATATTCTGACCTGATAGCTTTCCATACTCATTAAATTTCTTAGTACTGAAATATACATCTCCTTCTACCTCATATGCATATCCCTTTTCTATAAGATCCTTTATAAACCCTATTATATCCTCTACAAATTCTGTAGCTCTAGGATTAATATCAGCTCTTTTAAGTAAAAGTTCATCTGCATCCTTGTAGTACTCCTCTATATATCTATCTCCTAATTCTTTTACTGTAGTTCCTTCTTCATTTGCCTTTTTTATCATTTTGTCATCTATATCAGTAAAGTTTTGAACAAACTTAACCTTATATCCTCTATATTCTAGATACTTTCTTATAGTATCACAAACAACGAAAGTCCTAGCATTTCCTACATGAAAGAAATTATAGACTGTAGGTCCACATGCATACATTCTAACTTCCCCAGCAACTATTGGTTTAAAATCTTCTTTTCTATTTGTTAGAGTATTATATATTCTTATCATAAACCTGATTTCCTCCCAATATTTCTTCAATTAACAAATATATTATATCACGGTAAAATAAGACTGTCGATTAAAGGATTCTGCTCTTATTCTATAAAACAATATTTTATTACAATATACACCTAAATAAGATATATTATATAAAATTTACAATATTTTAATCTTATTTATTGCTTCTTCTATTGATATAAGTTCAAAATCACTATTACTTCTTTCCTTATATTCTACCATTCCTTCTGTTATCTTTTTTCCTACTGTAATCCTAATAGGTGATCCTATTAAATCACAATCCTTAAACTTAACCCCTGCTCTATCATCTCTATCATCCAGTAGAACCTCTACTCCTAACTCTTTTATAGTATTATATAGCTCTAATGCCTTATCTTGTTGTTCCTTATTTTTAGATACAGCCACCACTATTATAACTTTATATGGACTTATATATTTGGGCCATATAATACCATTATCATCTTTATTATACTCTGCTGTAAGAGCTAAAACTCTTGATGTCCCTAAACTATACTTTAATATACTAGGATGTTTTAACTCTCCATTCTCATCACTATAACTTAATGAGTTATCTTGAGAAATTTTGCTTAATGTTCCTATTTGAATATACTTATAAGTTTCTAATTTTTCTTCACAAATATAGCATAGGTCCCCTTCACAAGGATTTTTAAAATCTCCTATTTCTCCTTTAAAATCCCTATTAAAATTAACATTTTCTAAATGGTAGTCAGTAGCATTAGCCCCTACTATAAAATTTCTCATCATTGATACTTCTTCATCAACTAAAATTCTATCTACTTTAATTGAAACTGGACCTGCAAAACCCATCTCCGCCCCTGTTGCACTAAAAACCTCTTCTTCATTTGCCATAGCTATGTGTTCTGATACTAAATATTTTTTAAGCTTATCTTCATTTAAATCTCTATCTCCTCTTAATAAAATTGCTATTATTTTACCTTCCCATGAATATATTAGGGTCTTGGCTATTTTTTCAGAGGATATATTAAAGAATTTCTCCAAGTCCTTTATAGTTCTTACATTCTCTGTATAGGTCCTCTTAATACCTTTTAAATCCTCCTTAGATTCTTTTATCCTATACTTAGCTACATTTATATTTGCCTTATAACCACATTTAGGACATGAAACCATATCCTTATCTCCTATTGAAGTTCTAACCACAATCTCTTCCTTACTACCTTCATGGAGACAACTTCCAGTTATACACTCTACTGGTATATTAATCTCTTGTAATATATTTATGAAATTTTCCTTTATTTGTCCATAACTTAACTCTAAATCTTCCTTACTACTATTTATTTTAAATCCATGAAGTTTTCTATATTCTTTAGCTTTTAAAAGTCCATACTTTGGCTTTTCTTCTACTCTTCCTACACTAGTAGAGTAAAGCCCTATTGGTAACTGTTTATATGTTTTTATATCTATGGATAACCCCTTTATGGATGTTTGAGATTCTTCATATCCTAAAAAACTAACCTTTTCCTTAAAATGATTCTCAAGGTTTTCTATAGCTTTCATTCCTAAAGGTAAAAGACTATATACCCCTTGATCTTCCTTTCTAATAATTCCCCCTCTAAGCATAAGTTTATAGCTTTCAACATCATTGGTTGCCTCTGCTGGTGCCTCTCTTAAAGTACCTAATAAAATTTTTGAAGCCTTCATATTTACCCCTCCAACTTTAATTGTATTTTTTAACTTAAGTTTACTCTTAATGTTATAAATTAGATTTTTTCTCCTTAATTCCTTCTCATTTAATGATTTTATCCATCTTTCCTAAATATATAATCTATAATTTACTCCTTCTGACTCCAAAACTATAATATTTAACTCCCATAAGAAAATAATATAAGATTATAGAAAAAGAGAGCCTCTTTAGGAGAGACCCTCTTTTTCATCTATATCTCTGTATGTTTTACTAAATATCTTGCTAGTATTAAATCTTCTGGAGTTGTAACTTTTATATTAGTATATTTACCCTCATATAAGTAAACCTTGTTTCCCATTAGCTCTAAAGCCATGGTATCATCTGTTACACTTATATTATTTTTATTTATATATTCATGGGCTTTAAGTATTAAATCATATTTAAAACATTGTGGAGTTTGAACTGCAATTAAAGTATTTCTATCTAAGGTACTCTCTGAAAAGCCATTAACTTCCCTAACCTTTATAGTGTCTTTGGGAATAACTCCGCATGCACTTGCCCCATACCTCTTAGATGTTTCTATCCCTTTAATTATCATATCCTCTTCTACAAAAGGTCTTGCCCCATCATGAATTAAAACTATATCACATTCCTTGCAGGATTTTAGCCCATTATAAACAGAATCTTGTCTTTCTTTTCCACCCTCTACTACTGCTTTTAATTTCTTAAATGTAAAAGTATCCTTTATATTATTATTAAAATAATCTATATCTTCTTTTGATATAACTAGAATTATATCATCTATACTATTACAATCATCAAAAGCCTTTAGTGTGTGATACAAAATAGGTTTATCATCTAATAAAAGAAACTGTTTTGATATGGGTTCCCCCATTCTCTTTCCTTTTCCACCAGCCACTATAACTACACAGTTTTTACTCATAGTAAACCTCCTAATTTAGTGACTAATCTTTCTTCTTTGCAAATATCATTCTTCCTGCTGGAGTCTGAAGAACAGAAGTTACTACAACAGCTAGATTTTCTCCTATGTACTTTCTTCCGCCTTCAACAACAATCATAGTTCCATCATCTAAATATGATATTCCCTGACCTGATTCCTTACCATCTTTAATAATTTGTATATTCATTTCTTCTCCTGGAAGAACTACAGGTTTTATTGCATTAGCAAGTTCATTTATATTTAATACTGGAACTCCCTGAAACTCTGCCACCTTGTTAAGATTATAATCATTAGTTATAACCTTACCATTTAGAACTTGTGCTAGTTTTAAAAGTTTAATATCAACTTCTGCAATATCTGGAAAATCCTTTTCTGATATTTCCACATCAACATTAAGCTCTTTTTGTATTCTATTTAAAACATCAAGTCCTCTTCTTCCCCTATTTCTTTTAAGTCCATCTGATGAATCTGCAATATGTCTTAACTCTGCTAAAACAAAGGTAGGTATAATAAGAGTTCCTTCTATAAACCCTGTCTGGCAAATATCAAATATTCTACCATCTATTATAACTGACGTATCTAATACCTTTGCCGTTCCTTTAAAAGAAGTCTTGCCCTTCTTTTCCTTGTTTGCCCCACTCTTCTTAAAACTTAGAAAAACTCCCATAATCTCATCTCTCTTTTTAACTGAAAGATCTGCTCCAATTATGGCAGCGACTATGTTTACACAGGCATAAATTATAACTCCAACCTTAGGTATACTTGTTAATATGCTACCAAACATTGAAGCTATTATAAGAGCAATTATAGCTCCTACAGCTCCAAATATTATTTCTATAGCTGTAAGTTTTTGCATATGATTTTCTACATAATCTAATAATTTTCTTATAAGTCCATAAATAGCGGGAAATAAAATAAAAGTTATGAGTCCAAAAAGTAAACAAGATAAGATATAAAATATAACCATTTTTAAAGTAGTCTCATTAAAGAAACTAAAATAATCTATCTTCAAAAGAAATCTTCCTATGATAAAGCCTAAAGATCCTCCTATAACAGAAAATAGAATTCTTAAAACTTTTCTTAGCATTAACTTCACCTCCTAATATTATATGTTTATTGTTAAGGCTTAAAATCCTTATAATAACTATATATTAATAATTACTATATTTCAACATAACCCTTATTAATTAATAATTTTTTTACCAAAAACTAATATCTTGTACCCCCTATTCAAAATATTTTCTTTAATTTAATATATAATCCATAGGAGGTATGAAAATCTTAAATTTACATATTTGCATAAAAACCTTATAATAAGATTAGATATGGGGCTTCAATTTTTAAAAGGAGTGAGACTTATGAAAGATATTATTTTTGATAATTTCCAAAATTGTGTTGATGAGTCTCTATTAAGACACAAAAGCATACTGGATGTTCTTACTAAATTACAAGAATCTCAAGCTAGAATTAATAGAGCTGTTGCTAAGTCTGTTACTAATTGCGGTTGTATTAAAATTAACGCCGATAAACAATGTTTTCCCGACTCTGAAGATGATATTGAAACTTTAAATGATTGTCTTAAAACTCATGTTCAAGGTGAACTTTGTAATAGTTGCCGTGATGTTATTGAGCAAGAAATAGGGAATCATCTATTTTACATAACTTCATTATGTAATGATTTGGACTTAAACCTTTATGATATATATATAAAAGAATATGATAAGATGAATACCCTAGGTAAATATACCTTTAGATAAATAAAAGCCCAAGCCTTGGGCTTTTATTTATCTTATGACTACCAAAGCTGTAAAACCCCCATCCTCTTAAAAGGTGGGGGATAACAATTGCTACGCCTGTAGATTAACTCATCTAACCTTAAGATTCTGGAAACGCCATCCATCTTAAGGAAGATTTCTTCTATATACTTTTGTCAAGAACTACCTGCTCCTTTATCCTTCTTAGTCCATTCTTTATAGCCTTCGCTCTAGCTTCTCCTATTCCTTCAACTTGATCCAAATCATCGTATGTAGCTTCAATAACTGCTTTTAATTCCTTGAAATGTTTAACTAAGTTTTCAATAACAGCCGTTGGTATTCTTGGAACCTTATTTAAAATTCTATGACCTCTTGGAGATATTAAAGTATCCATAAGCGGCATACCTGAATATCCCATAATCTTTCCTATAAGTTCTAAGTTTAAGAGTTCTTCTTGTGTTACCTTTTGAATATCTTCATATATATCTTCATGAGTCATATTAGCTTTGCAGTAATCTCTAATTAACAAAATTCCATCCTGCTCTATAAACTTAACTAATTCATTTAGCTGCATAGAGATAAGCCTACCCTCGTTGCCAAGCTCACATATATACCTTTCTATTTCTGATACTATCCTCATAACCATTTCTGTTCTTTGGATTGCTGTAGCAACATCAAATAAGGTTGCTAAATCTTGAAATTCTAATAAGTTAAGATTACTTATAACTCTATCAAGAACAGTTACATATCTCTCTAGGGTTTGAACTGCTTGGTTAGCCTTGTTTATTATTACACTACTATCCCTAAGAACATATTTTATATCACCTTTAAAAACTGTTATTATATTTCTTCTTTGTGATATAGCTATAACTATAGAGTTGGTTTGTCTTGCAACTCTATGAGCTGTTCTATGTCTAGTTCCAGTTTCAAAGGTAGGAATTGATGAGTCTGGAATAAGCTGCGCATTAGCTCTTAGTATTCTTTTTAAATCTGAACTTAAAACTATAGCTCCATCCATCTTTGCTAGTTCATATATATATGATGGGGTATACTCTGCATTTATATTAAATCCACCATCTACAATATCTAATATTTCCTCTGTGTCTCCTAGCATTATGAGACCTCCAGTTTTAGCCCTTAAGATATTCTCAAGACCTTCTCTTAAATGGGTTCCTGGCCCCATTATCTTTAGTATATTTTTAAGCTCTTTATCCTTTTCTATTCTCACTATATCACCTACCTCTTAAAATATTTTATTCATAGCTTCTCTTAGAGTTTTAACTCCATATACGTTTAATCCTTTTGTATTTAGTTTTTCCCTATTTCTATCCGGTAACACTATGTTTTTAAATCCCATTTTACTTGCTTCATTTATTATTCTTTCACAAGAAGAAATAGGTCTTATCTCTCCTGTAAGCCCAACTTCACCTATTGCAACAACTCTCTCTAAGTTTGATACTACTCCTTTAGCACTGGATATAAGAGCTAATGCAACACCTAAATCCCCTACCGTTCCTTGAAGATTCAGTCCTCCTACCACATTAACATAAACATCACAGTTGTAAAAAGGTATCTTAAGTTTTTTCTCTAGAACTGCTAGTATTAAATTTAACCTAGCCACATCTATTCCTACAGATGTCCTTCTAGGATTATAGGCATTGGTTTCACTGACTAGTGCTTGAACTTCCACAAGTATAGGCCTACTTCCTTCCATTACTCCTATTATTACAGATCCTTCTTGATTAAAACTTGTATCCTCTAAAAACATCTTTGATGGATCATATACCTCCATAAGCCCTTCTTGCCTCATCTCAAAAACCCCTATTTCACTAGTTGTTCCAAAACGATTTTTTACCGTTCTTAGTATTCTAAATTCTTCTGATCTTTCTCCTTCAAAATACAATACAGTATCCACCATATGTTCAAGAACCCTTGGTCCTGCCAGTTCCCCTTGTTTTGTAACATGGGCAACTATGAAGAACGGAATCCCTTTACCCTTAGCCATTCTCATAAGTTCATTTGAACATTCTCTAACCTGTGATACACTTCCTGGTGCAGATGTTATAGAAGGTTTAAATAGAGTCTGAATTGAATCTATTATAACAAAGCTAGGATTTATATTTTCCATATGTATATCTATATTATCTAGGTTAGTTTCAGAAATTATATAAAGTTCACTAGAAATAGCCTTTAATCTATCTCCTCTTATCTTTATTTGCTCTTCAGACTCTTCACCTGAAACATAAAGAACTTTTCCATACTTAGAGGCTATATTATTTGCTGTTTGAAGAAGTAAGGTGGATTTACCAATACCAGGGTCTCCTGATATTAAAGTCAATGACCCTTTAACAAGTCCCCCTCCTAAAACCCTATTTAATTCATCTATTCCTGTATTAAGTCTCTCTGTTTCTCCAGATTTTATTTCAGTTATACTTCTCGGTTTTTCTGAGGAAGTTAATACTCTAGTTCTACTATTATTAATCGTTGAAGTTTGAGAAATCTTTTGCTCTTCAACAAAACTACTCCATGAATTACATGATGGACATTTTCCCATCCACTTAGGAGATTCATATCCACATTGTTGACATGTAAATGTGCTTCTTATTTTTGCCAAAAAAATCATCTCCAAAATTATATTATATTAAAAATATAATTATACAATATTTTTTAAGTACTTTGTAAATTAACTAATTACATTTATCTAATATTTATATCCAAATGTTAAATAAATATGCTAAAAAAGGAAGGTGTTACTTTAAAATTGTATCATATATTTAATTAACCTAAAATTTAATTTTAATATTTTTAATTAAATATTTTTAATAATAAAAAATAGGTTTTATTATTAAAATTACTCTAATAATAAAACCTATCCTAATTAACTAAATTATTTCTTTAAAAGGGAAGCTGCTGCTTCATCTACAACTATTGTAACATTTGGATGAACTTGTAGTAATGTAGCAGGGACTTGAGTTGTTATCTTTCCTTCTACTAACTTAGATATTATCTCTGCTTTGTTTTCCCCACTAGCTATAAGCAATATCTTTTTAGCTTTCATTATTCCACCAAGACCCATAGTTATTGCCTCTGTTGGAACATCTTCTTTCTTATCAAAAAATCTTGCATTTGCTTCTATTGTGCCTTCTGTTAAGCCTGTTAAGTGAGTACTCATATGAAGAAAATCATCTGGCTCATTAAATCCTATATGACCATTATTACCTATTCCAAGTAACTGTAAATCTATTCCTCCTAGATTTTCTATTCTCTTATCATATTCACTACATTCTTTTTCTATATCCTCTGCTAATCCATTTGGAACATAAGTATTTTTCTTATCTATATTTATATGATTAAACAGGTTGTTATTCATGAAATATCTATAACTTTGATCATGATCTCCTGATAACCCCTTATATTCATCTAAATTTACAGATGTAACCTTAGAAAAATCTATTTTACCTTCTTTATTCATATCTATAAGATTTCTGTACATTGAAACTGGAGTTCCCCCTGTAGCTAAACCTAAAACTGCTTCTGGTTTTTCATTAACAACCTCTGCTAAAATTTCTGCTGACTTTTTGCTCATTGCTTCATAATCTTTTTCTATTATTATTCTCATTTTATTATCCCCTCTCTTCTTGAAATGTTAACTTCTAATATATATTTATCACTTCTATATATGGCTTCCTCTATAAAAATAACCTTATCGTTTATATCTTTATTTTTACTTACATTTTTAAGTAAGGGCTCTTGATCTTCTAGTCTAAATAGTGCTTTGAGTTCATCATCCATTATTATGGCTTCTATAGATGACTCAGCATATTGAATGGAGTAACCAAACTTTTTTAATATATCAAATAAAGATCCCTTTAACATATCTTTATCCATATATCCACAGTAATCACATGGTATATAAACAACCTCATTAGCTACTGCCTCATTATCTACAATTCTCATTCGATTAATTTTATATACATGCTCAAATGGAAAAACTTCTTCCATTTCTTCTGGAGTATTTATTGTATCAAAAGAAATAATTTCAGTTTTTAATCTCATTCCTAGCTTACTTACTATTTCGGAGAAACTCATCATATCCTTTTGTTTAACCTTAGGCTCACATACAAAGGTTCCCTTTCCTTTTTTTCTTACAAGAATCCCTTCATGTACTAACTCACCTAAAGCTTGTCTTATAGTCATCCTAGAAACTCCATATCCTTCTGATAACTCTCTTTCACTATCTATACATTTACCAACCTTCCAAACACCTTCAGATATTTTTCTTTTTATATCCTCTTTAAGCTGATAATATACAGGAATTGGACTACTTTTATCTATCATAACTATTCCTCCTAATCCTATTATAATATATACACCTATAGATGTCTATACCAGTTAAACTTATAACTATTTATATTATTCCTTACCTAAAATATAAATAATCATATTTTTCCTGTGTTTTAAAATTCCTAGAAATAGTTTACAATATTATTAGATTGTATTATAGTCTATAATTATACAGTAATTTAAGGACGGTGTTTATCTATATGAATATGAATAACAAAAATAAATTTTTCATATCTACTATATGTGTATTTATAGTTATGTTATGTTTAATAGGTTTTTTTATATATAAGTCAACTTATAATGTTCCTAATGATGATAGATTACTCAAGGAGCATATAAATAACTTTTTAAATAAAAATGTAGCTGATCCCTATGAAAGTATAGATATTAAGGACATAGTTAATATAGATAATCTAAAATTTGTTCTTATACAAAAAGATAGGAATACCTTAGGAAAGGCTATTTTAAAAAAAGGAATAAGTGGTCAGTATAGAATAATGTCTGTTAGCTTTTCTAATGAAAGATATGATAATGTGGTAGTTCCAACCTCAAAAAAAGATGTTATATTTTTCTATGGAGTTAATGATGCTAAATATCCTGTTCATCATGCTAACTTAAGTTTTTCTCACGATGACAATGTGTATTCAATAAAAATACCTGATAAAAAATATTTTGTTTCTTATTTAATTAAAGATAAAACTAGTGGTCATACAACCTCTTATAGTAGTGAAAACATTACTTTTTTTGATAAGCATAATGATGATATAACTAAATTCATGGATAAACCTTATGAAGATTCTAGCAGTAATTTATTCTTTTATAACAGCACCCATCTTGAAAACTATATAAAAGAAGCTTACTTTAATGATTCTAAAGATACTAACAAAAATAAATTTTTCTCTGAATTTTTATTAGTAGATAGATCTATTTATGAAGATAAAACTGTTTATTATCTTCAAGGAATGACACATGAAATAAGTAATGAAAATAACATAGTAAAGCTTAATTCTTCTAAGGATATTTTTATAAAAGTCACTTATGATAAAATAAATTCAAATATACTAGAATTTAAAAGCACTTTAGACTTTAAAGATTCTAAAGAATTCTTCAAGGATATCCCTAGTGATATATTGCCTAAATTAAATACTCTTACCTTAATAAATGAACGAAAAAAACATTTAAATAAACTACTTAAATCTCGTAGTGATTTATACCTAAAATACTTAAAAAATAAATAATAAAAGAGACAGAATTATATGTGTATATATAATTCTGCCTCTTTTAGGTTATAAATAAAGTTTTTTATCTTATATGCCCTTATTCCTATGGTATTTTCATATAATGACTTAATTTATTCATCAAAAATATTTTGATTTATTCTACTTTAGGTAAGTGTATGAATTATTTTTAAAGCCCTATACTTACTGTTTTTCAAATACTAAAATTTTATCTTTAACAGTTGCTATTATATTATCACCCTTTTTTATATTTCCTCTAAGGATTTCTTCACTAAGTTTATCCTCTACAGTTTTTGTTATGGCTCTTCTTAAAGGTCTTGCTCCATAAGTTGGATCAAAGCCTTCCTTAGCTAATAACTTCTCTGCTTCTTTATCAAATGATACATGTATATCTTGTTCCTTAAGCCTCCTAGTAACTGTTTCTAGCATCAATGTAACTATATTCTCTATGTGTTTTTCTTCTAGCTTATGGAAGACTATAATATCATCTATTCTATTTAAGAATTCAGGCCTAAAGCTTCTTTTAAGTTCTTCCATTATATTATTTTTCATAGATTCATATTGATCTTCACTCTTTGATTCAACTGCAAAACCTAAGGATCTTTGTTTTTTAATTGTAGATGCTCCTGCATTAGATGTCATTATTATTATAGTGTTTTTAAAGTTTACAGTCTTACCTTTTCCATCTGTAAGCCTTCCATCCTCTAATATCTGAAGTAATATATTAAATACCTCTGGATGTGCCTTTTCTATCTCATCAAATAATACTACAGAATAAGGATTCCTCCTAACTTTTTCTGTTAATTGTCCTCCATTATCAAAACCTACATATCCTGGAGGTGATCCTATAAGTCTAGCTACTGAATGTTTTTCCATATACTCAGACATATCTACCCTTATCATGTTGTTTTCATCACCAAACATAGCCTCAGCTAAGGCTTTTGAAAGTTCTGTTTTTCCTACTCCTGTAGGTCCTAAGAAAATAAATGATCCTATTGGTCTATTAGGATCTTTAAGCCCAACTCTAGCTCTTCTTACAGCTCTTGCTATGGATTTCACTGCCTCTTCTTGCCCTATAACTCTATTGTGTAGTATATCCTCTAGTTTTAATAATCTTTCTGATTCTTTTTCTGTTAATTTATCCACTGGAACCTTAGTCCACCTAGAAACAATAGCTGCTACTTCTTTTTCTGAAACTACTTGAGTCTTCTTTGTGCTTTCTGTTTGCCAGTTCTTTTTATTATCTCCAAGTCTTACCTTTAATTCTTTTTCTTTATCTCTTAATATAGCAGCCTTTTCAAAGTCTTGTGTATTTATAGCTGCTTCCTTTTCATTACATACCCTATCTATTTCTTCTTCTAATTCCTTTAAATCTGGCGGTGCTGTTAAATTTTGAATTCTAACCTTAGAGGCTGCTTCATCTATTAGATCTATAGCTTTATCTGGTAGGTATCTATCTGTAATATATCTATCTGATAATGTGACTGCTGACTCTAAGGCTTCATCAGTTATTTTAACACCATGATGTGCCTCGTATTTATCTCTTATACCTTTAAGTATTTGAAGTGCTTCTTCCTTACTAGGTTCACCTACCATAACTGGCTGGAATCTTCTTTCTAAGGCAGCATCCTTCTCTATATACTTTCTATACTCATCAATGGTAGTTGCTCCTACACATTGGATTTCCCCCCTTGCTAAGGCTGGTTTTAATATATTAGAAGCATCTATTGCCCCTTCTGCCCCACCAGCTCCAACTATTGTATGAATCTCATCTATAAATAATATAACATCCTTAGCCTTTTTTATTTCATCCATTACTTTTTTAAGTCTTTCTTCGAATTCTCCCCTATACTTAGATCCTGCAAGTAGAGATGATATATCCAAGGTTACTACTCTTTTATCTTTTAGTATCTCTGGTATATTCCCTTCTACAATTTTTTGAGCAAGACCTTCTACTATAGCAGTTTTTCCTACTCCTGGATCCCCAATAAAACAAGGATTATTTTTTATTCTTCTACATAGTATTTCAAGAACTCTTTGAGTTTCATTATCTCTTCCAACTACGGGATCAAGTTTTCCTTCCTTTGCTAGCTCCGTTAAATCACGTCCATGTTGATCCAAAGTAGGGGTTGAATTATTGGTTCTTCCTGAGGTACTTTTGTTTTGAGATTTTCCTTGAGATGAAGAAGATAAACTTCCAATAAGTTCATTTCTTAACCCCTCAAAATTCACCCCTATATTGTTTAATACTGTATACGCTACACCTTCTGGTTCTCTAATTAGTGCTAACATTATATGCTCTGGACTTATATAATTATGTCCTAGGTTTCTTGCCTCTAATAAACTTAAATCTAATATTCTTTTAGTTCTAGGAGTCAAAGGAATCTCATTTTTGTTTAATGGTATTTCCCCAACTCCCTCTATTTCGTTAATTATATTCTTTACCTTATCTATAGTGATACCATTAGAAGAAAGTATATTCTTAGATATTCCATCCTCTTTTAATATTCCTAAAAGTATATGCTCTGTACCTATATATCCATGTTTAAATTCAAAAGCCTCTTCTTGAGCATACATAATAACCTTCTGGGCTCTTTCAGTAAATCTTTCAAACATCATTTTATACACCCCCTAGTTTAATTTTTCTCTTATTAATTTAGCTCTTTCTATATCTCTTTCTTTCCCACTAAGCTCCTTATCAACTATCATTTGTAATGATGCTGATCCTATGTCTATTAGCATATTATTTATGAAGCTCATATCTATATTGTCTATTATGCCCATTTCTAAGCCTAATCTTACATTAGAAAGTAAATCTAATGCTTCCTTAGATGATAAAATTCTTGAATTCTTAAGTAAGCCTAAAGACCTATATATTTTATCCTCTAATTCATACTTATATTGTTTTTCTATCATAGCTCTTGCCCTAATTTCTTGGTTAACAAGTTGAGACACAACACCCTCAAGATTTCTAACTATCTCTTCCTCAGTAACTCCAAGAGTTATTTGATTTGAAATCTGATATATATTTCCCTCTCCCTTTGATCCTTCCCCATAAAGCCCTCTTATAGTCATGCCTACTTGAGTTAATGCCTTTAATGCTCCATTAATTTCATTATTTAATGTAAGAGCTGGTAGATGAATCATAACTGATGCCCTAAGTCCTGTACCTAAGTTTGTTGGACATGCTGTAATATATCCTAGTTTTTCATCAAAATCATATTCTAAATTATTCTCTAAAATATTATCTAATTCATTAGCTTTTTCATAGGCTTCCTTTATATTAAGTCCTGATGTTATACACTGAAGTCTTATATGATCCTCTTCATTTATCATAATACTTACAGTCTCATCATCACTTATAATAAATGCAGATCTATCTTGAAAATTTATTAAATGTTTGCTTATTAAATGCCTTTCTAAATATCTTTCTTTTTCAATGTTTGAAATTTCCCATAAATTTATTGTATTAAAATTATTTTTAAATTCTTCTCTCTCATATATTGCCCTATTTACAGTATCTAAAACCTTTATACCCTCATCTTTATTAAGTTTGTGAGGAAATGGGATACCACTTAAATTTCTAGCTATCCTAATTCTACTGCTTAAAACTATGCTATTAGAGTTATTTTTTGTATCTATCCAATTCTCCATGCTATCCCTCCTTATTCTCCCTTTTGAATATTCTTTATTTCATCTCTTATTTCAGCTGCTTTTTCATACTCTTCAGCCAATATAGCTTGTTGTAATTCCTCTTTTAACTTTAATATCTTTCTCTTCTCAAGAAGTTCTCTTCCACCCTTTTCTGGAAGCTTACCCACATGTTCTACATCTTTTTGTACACCTCTTATCATAGGTGTAATATAATCTTCAAAGGTTTTATAACAATTATTACATCCTAATAAACCTGTTTTTCTAAAATCTAAATAGGTAGTTTTACACTTAGGACATTCTATACTAATATTATTTTCATTGCTTAACCCACCATTAATATAATCCATAAGTCCACTTATTAGATTTTGAAAATTAAATGTTGATTCTAAAGAACCATCAATGGTTAAAGATAAATTATCTTGATCCTTTGCACATTTATCACATAAATTTTTCTCTTGTTTAACTCCGTTTACCACTTTAACTATATGGACATTAGCCTTATTTTTATTACATTTCTCACATAACATTTAAATCACCTCTAAATATATTTATTAATCATAATATCATCTAAGCACTACAGTAATTATAGACTTTAAAATCAGTGCTCTTTGTCTGTTCTTATCATGACAAAAATCTAATATTCTTTCATTTATAGAGATTTTTATTATTTCTCCTTCTCTTTCTGTTATAAGGCCTAATTCTATTATTCCTTCTATTAAAGCCACTGAATTACTATAGGTAATACTTTCTCCTATTTTATTTAAAATTAACATCATTAAATTATTATTATTATATTTTATTTGTCTTATTACTATATATCCTCCACCACCTCTTCTACTCTCAATCACATATCCCTTATCTGTTGTAAATCTAGTAGTTAATACATAGTTAATTTGAGAAGGTGCACAACTAAATTTATTAGCTAATTCATTTCTTTGTATCTGTATTTCTCTATTATTTTCTTCTAAAAGAGATTTTATAAAATCTTCAATTACGTCAGACAATCTAGCCATATTTTCTCACCTCTGATTTTGACTTTCTTTGACCTTTATTAAATATTATTACTTTGTATTTAAATATTCAACGTAGAAATAAGTTTAAATTTCTTCTATTACTTCTAAAAAAACTTTTTATTTTAAATTTTCTCACATATTCTCATTCTATCTCTTTATATCTCTAAACTATCTTTAATAATTAACTTTAAATATTAAGAACATGCTCTTTTAAAGATTAGTTTTTTTATTTAATAATTTAATCTATACTTATCCTCCCTTTACTCACTTAAAGTAAAACTTTCTTATTTTAATATTTAATCCTCTATATATTCATATTTAACATATACACCTTAGTCTACTATATGATATTACATTTTTATTCTATTATTAGGTTAAACTATACTAAAATAATCTTTAAGGAGAAAAACCTATGGAAATTTCATGGATTGGTCACTCTTCCTTTCTAATAAAAACTTCTTTAGGAAGAAGAATATTAATGGATCCCTTTAGTTGCCCTTACATTGATAGCCTTAATGATATATCCATTATAACCATAAGCCATAACCATTTTGATCATAACTATATACCTAAAGCTTTAGAAAATTCTATAATACTTAATACCTTAGAGACCTATGAAGATGAAACCATAAGAATAGATGCAATTAAAACTTTTCATGATAATATAAATGGTCATAAAAGAGGAGATAATATTGTATTTGTAATTAATTGTGATAATGTGAGAATAGCTCATTTAGGTGACTTAGGTCATAATCTTAATACTGAAACTATAAAAAGTTTATTTAATATTGATGTACTATGTATTCCTGTAGGCGGTAACTTCACAATAGACGGAAAAGTTGCATCTAACCTATGTAAAGACATAAGTCCTAAGATCATTATTCCTATGCACTATAATCCAGTAGCAATCCCCTCTAAAATTGGTGGAGTAGATAAATTCATTCTTAATATGGGCAATGGAAAAAAACACCCATATGAATCTATTAATATAGAAGAATATAAGGCTAGTTCTAATGCGGTAACCCTTCTAAGTCCACTATCATTAAAGCCCATAGACTTTTAAGACCACTGGAGTTTTGCCAGTGGTCTTAGATTTATTTCTAAAAATTTTAAATGAGTTTAGATTTTATCTAATCCTTCTTTTTCTAAATAATTATTTATAACTGGTATTATAACATCTAAACATTGGGTAAATAGCACTATAACTTCATTATCTACTGCATTTTTCATAGCATGAATTATAGCATCTTCTTCTTTATAAATTATACTAATATTATTAAATCCATATATTTCTGCTCCTTGCATTAATAAAGCGGCACTCTGTCCTTTAGCTCTCCCTCTTAAATCATGTTGTTCTCTTATTATTATCTCATCACTATACTGAGCAGCAATAGTTCCTAGTTCTATTATGTATTTATCCTTTCTATCTCCAGCAGCAGCAATTATTGATGTTACCTTTTTAGGCTTTAAATTTCTAGCTATAGAAAACACCTCTTGAAAAGCTTCCCTATTATGTCCATAATCTAATATAATCTTAAAATTCTTTATACTTAATATGTTCTGCCTTCCACTATTGGTGTTTAAATTACAATCAATATGACTTAAGGCTTTGCATATAGTATCTAGTGAAAAAAACTCTTTTAAGGCTGCTATACTACACATTATATTTTTTATGTTACTCTTTGATATGCCCCTATGGCAAAAATCTAATTTATTTATATCACAAAGTTTATGCTCTTCTCCTCCATAAAAATAAGTTATAAAATCATTTTTTATATATAATGCTTCACCATTATTCTTTATGTGATCCTTTATAACAGGATTAAATTCCAAGGAAAAGTAACATATTTTATGTTTATCCTTATCTATATACTTATATATATCTTCATTACAAGGTATTACTGCCTTCCCCCCCTTTTTTAATGCTTTAAAGGTTAAAGACTTAATTCTAGCTAGTTCATCCAAGTCCTTAACACCTGCCATTCCTATATGATCTTCTGAGAGAGAAGTAAAAATCGCCACATCTGACTCAGAATAACCAAGACCTCTTTTAATAATTCCCCCCCTTGCAGTCTCAAGAACAGCTATTTCCGTTTTTTTATTTTCTAATACCATTCTTGCACTAAAATACCCTGTAGTATCTCCAATTTTTATTCTTTCCTCCCCAATATATACCCCACCTGTAGAAGACATTCCACTAGTTACCCCCATTTCTAATATAAGTCTATGTAGTAACCTTGTAGTAGTTGTTTTACCATTGGTTCCTGTAACAGTTATTATTGGTATATTTTCTTTATTATTTCTAACAAAGGAAAGTAACTCTTCTATATTTCCATTAAAATCTCTACTTAAAGTTCTCTCATCTATATTAATTCCTCTAATCCCATATCCTATTTGGAGTGTTCCCTTATTCTTTTCAATGAATGGTATATTCTCACAGATCAAAGCTTTTACAACTTTATCTAACCACAAATCTTTTTTATATAATCTAAGCTTCCTAATTATACCCTTCTTTCTTTCTCCTCTATCTAATGATTCTAATATATTTTTAGCTATATGATTATTAGTGTATGTTAAATAATATATAAATCCCTCTTCTTCACCTTCTACAAGTTCTATATTCTCCTTATACCCTAATCTAGAATTTATCATTATGTATTCATTTATCATTATATATATATCATCTTCACTAATATATTTTTTAAAAATAATTTTAATAATCCTTCTTTTCCCTGCTAGGTTATACCCATCCATAATTTTAAAGGATTCTATAATCATAATAATCACTCCTGTCTAAATAGACTGAACACTAAATCTAATAAGTTATATAATAGTATGAATTATTCCATATGTAAAATATTTCATGGTGATTATTATACCCAGTATTCTAATGTATATTTATAAAATAAAAAAAGAACCATCTATATATTATATAGATGGTTCTTTTAAGAGCTTAATTACTCTTGAACTGGAGCTCCTACTGGGCAAACATTTGCACAGTTTCCGCAATCGATACAAGTGTTAGCATCGATAACGAATATAGCATCTCCTTGACTTATAGAGTTCACTGGACACTCAGCAGCGCAAGCTCCACATGAAACACAAGCATCATTAATAGTATATGCCATACCAAAACACCTCCTAATTTAAAACATAAACTTGTCCACGTTTATTTTATCATGTTTATATTTTTTTTAAAAGGTTTTTTTAAAAATCAATCTGTTTTTTTGTCATCATTATTAACTAGTAAATCTTATTATTCTACAAACCCAGTAGTAAGTTTCCCTTATACTGGATAATTTAATTTTATAATTAAAATAAGATTAAACATACTAAATATCAGTCTGTTTAATCTTATATATACTTAAAATAAATAATTCTAAATTCCATCTATTTTGGGTAACTTACAAATATAACACACTTATAAGACACATAATATATTTATTTTTTCTCTTAAAAACCTATGAAGTTTCCAGAGTTAAAATATATTATATAACTGTATATCCTAGGTTTTCTATTGATTCTATTATATCATCTATGGTAACAAAATAAGTATCAAATATTATTTGGGCTTCACCTTTAACTTTGCTTATTTCACAAGCTATTACCCCTTCGTTACTTGAAATTGCTTTCCTTACTTTATTTATATCCTCCATAGTATTCATGCTACATATTTTTAGTACGGACTTCATGGTATATCCCCCTTAATTCCCCTTAAATAAATCCTTTATAAGTTCCTTATCCTCTGAATCATTTACAACTATTTTAATATCTTCCTCATTAACAGATCCTTCATAACTTCCTGATACTAAGGTTATATCATCAATTTTGTATTCTTCAATATATTCTTCATCATTTCTTCTAAGTTTTACCTTAAGCTTTTCTTTTATTATACTATTTGAAACCACTTCACCTTTACCATATTCTGTTTCAACTATAGATCCAACCTTTGGCATTATCTTTCTTATTTCTTCATATATATCTTGCTCATAATTTAAACAACACATAAGTCTTCCACATATACCTGATATCTTAGTTGGATTTAGGGAAAGATTTTGTTCCTTAGCCATTTTTATTGAAACTGATGCAAAATCTCCAAGGAAAGAAGAACAACATAACGGCCTTCCGCATGGACCAAGTCCCCCTATCATCTTTGCTTCGTCTCTTACTCCTATTTGTCTAAGTTCTATTCTAGTTTTAAATATTGTAGCAAGGTCCTTCACAAGGTCTCTAAAATCAACTCTTCCTTCTGCTGTGAAATAAAATATTACTTTATTATTATCAAAGGTATATTCCACATCTATAAGTTTCATACCAAGTTCATGCTCTGATATCTTCTTTAAGCATATTTGAAAAGCATCTTCTTCTTTTTCTTTATTATTTTTATGTTTTTCAATATCCTCTTCTGTTGATACCCTTAATACATTTTTAAGGGGTGCAACTATATCTTCCTCTGAAACCTCTTTAGGCCCAATTACACACTCTCCAAACTCTATACCTCTTGCTGTTTCAACAATTACATAATTGTCTTTTTTAGCTTCAGTATCTGCTGGATCAAAATAATATATTTTTCCCGCTTTTTTAAAGCGTACTCCTACAACTTTTATCATATTATATTAAACCTCCAATAAGTTAAGTAAAAGAACATCGAAGGTAGTTACTGCATTGACATTCTTTTTTAAAGTATTCCTAGTATCATTTATGTTTTTTATTATATTGTTTAGTTTTTTGAAGGAAAGTTTATTTGAAAGTAGTTTTATGTCTTGAAGTTTGTCTTTATTCAATATAAACTCCTCACTCTCCATATCTTTATATATTAGAATGTCCCGTGAAAAAAATAATATATTATCTAATACCTCATCATAATAATCCTTATAACTACTTGTTATATATTTTACATAATTAACAACTATATTAATATCCTTTGAGGTTATATCATTAAAAAGTTTAACAACAAAATTTCTTATGTCGTTAAATATATTATCATTTAAAAACCTATCTATCCTGCCAGGTATTCCATTACTAAAAGCTAATAGAACATCCTTCTCATCATTTGTAATATTTTTATGATTAAGTTCTATATATTCTAATAACTCATTCCTATTTAATCTATTTAATTTATGTACTTGGCATCTAGATCTTATGGTTTCTAATATGCTTTGTAGATTTTCACATAAAATAATTATGTGTACCCCACTTGGAGGCTCTTCTATAGTTTTCAAAAAAGCATTTTGACCTTGGGTTGTAATTTTATCCCCTTCATATATTATAATTACTTTTTTGTCTCCCTCATAGGGTTTTTTATTTATTTCTTCTATAAGTTTTCTTATATAATCAACACCTATGCTTTTTTTACTAGGTGTAAAGCTCATTATATCAGCATAATCTCTGTCTAATTGTTTCCCTAATATTCTTATTGCAAGTTCTCTTGCAACTACACTTTTTCCTATGCCATCCTCTCCTACTATAAGATGGGCATGAGAGAGTGCATTTTGTTCAACTGCTTTTCTTAAACTTTCTCGTATTGCATAATGTCCTATTACCTTCATAAATAACACTCTCTCCCTTTAATTAAAACTTAACAAATTTATCTACATCAACTACAAATATAGTGGCTCCCCCCACCTCAACCTCAACTGGAAATGGAACATATACTCCCGCTCCCCCTGTTGGAAGTGGTGTAGATACTACTTGTTCTCTTAACTTACATGTATCTTCTATGATACTTATTACATCTTCAACCTTTTCTTCCTCAACTCCTATCATGAGAGTTGTATTACCAGACTTTAAAAATCCTCCAGTGGTAGCCAGCTTAGTCACTCTATAGCTAGCCTCTGTTAAAACATCTATTAAGTCTGCTGAGTCATCATCTTGAACTATTGCAATTATTAGTTTCATAGGGAAACACCTCCTATCTTTTATATACATTTTATCATATTATGAGGCTAAATACATTTTAATTATCTGAAAATTCCTTAATATATATTGACTTAATTATTAAATATATGCTGATCTATTTAATAAAAAATTATATATAAGTCTTATATTAACCTAATAAATACTCAATTAAATACTTATAGTAACCCTTCTACTATTCTTACTGCCTCTTCAAAAACTTCCTCTAAGGTTTTGGAAGCATCTATTTCTACAATCCTATCTTCATATCTATGAAGAACTTCTTTATATCCCTCTCTTACCTTTCTATGGAAATCTAATCCTTCAAGGTCTAATCTATTAACTTCCCTTTGTTTATTTGCATTTATTCTTCTAAGTCCTTCCTCTGGATCTATATCAAAGTATAAAGTCTTATTTGGCATATTTTCATCTATAGCAAAAATATTTATATTATATATGTCATCTATACCTATCCCTCGTGCATATCCCTGATAGGCCAAAGAAGAGTCTATAAATCTATCACATAAAACTATACATCCTTCATTTATTGCAGGAACAACCTTCTCAGTAAGGTGCTGTCTTCTAGCTGCTGCATATAAAAGAGCCTCTGTTCTTGGATCCATATTGGTATTTTTATTATCTAATATAATACCTCTTATTTTTTCTGAAATTTCTATTCCCCCCGGCTCTCTTGTAGTAACACAATTTACACCCTTATTTCTTAAATACTCACTTACCATATGTAAAACAGTTGTTTTTCCAGCGCCTTCTGGTCCCTCAAAAGTTATAAATAATCCCTTTTTCAACTATGTTCTCTCCTAACTTCAATTAAAATGTATATATCTATATTAACATATTGTTATTTAACTACCCATACTTTATAATTTTCCATCCCTAAAATAGTTACATTATCCTCAATAAGTTCACTTAATTTCTCTATTATTCTTTTATTAAACCTTTCCCCCATAATTATCAATGGAATCCCTGGTGGGTAAGGTACAATATTTTTTCCACAGATTTTCCCTTCTGCTTCCTTATAATCCACAGAAGTTTTCCCCATAGTTAATATTTCTTCTGGTTTTATTATTAAATCTGGTATGCTAACCACTTCTATTTTATTATTTTCACTTTTAATATCTTCTATATTACATCTTTCAAGAACCCTGTATATTTCTTCAAATTCCTCTTTTGTATTAAAAGGTGATGGAATTAAGACTACGTTGCTCTCATCACTCATCTCAACCTGCACCTTATTTTTTCTTAAATATTTTAATAGATTATGTCCACTAAATTCCTTTTCTACATTTATTATAATTCTACATGGATCAATTATTATAGACTTATCCTTTAAATTTTTACTACTTAGAGTTTTAAATAAATCTAATTTGTCTATTTTTCCCCTAATATAATCACATTCCTCCTTAAGTTTTTCATATTCTTCCTTACCATCCTCTTCTAAATATGCCCTAGAGAAATCTAAAGACATCATAAATGGGTAAGAAGGGCTAGTACTAGAAAAAGCTGAAAAATAGAAGTCTGTATCCTCCGCTGATATATTATTATTTATATGAAGAAATGCTGTTTGGGTTAAACTTGGTAATGTCTTATGAGCACTCATAACCACCATATCAGCACCTAGATTCAATGGGTTCTCTGGGATTAATTTGCTTACCCCGAAATGTGCTCCATGGGCACAATCTATTAAAACCTTTATATTTCTCTCTTTACACATATCTACTATTTCTTTTAAGTTAATAGATGTTCCGTAGTAGCTTGGATAAGTAAGAACTATCCCCCTTACATCCCTATTATTTTCTAACTCATAACAAAAATGCTCCTTATCTAAAGTTAAAGGAGCATTAAATTCCTCATTGATTTTAAAATTTATATATACTGGATTAAGTTTTCTAAGTATTATCCCATTAAATATAGACTTATGACAATTTCTTTCTACTAAGATTTTATCCCCTTCTTTAAAAGCCGAAAAAATCATTATAAGATTTCCTGAGGTACTTCCATTAACTAAAAAATACGATTTTTTACTTCCATAAAAATCTTTAAGTAATTCTAAGGATTCCTTTATAGCACCTTCTGGATTATGAAGATTATCAAGTCCTTCAACTTCTGTTAAATCTCCTCTTAATAATAAATCATATAAGTTCTTGTATTTTAAAAATCCCCTTCCCATTTTATGTCCTGGCATTGAAAAGGGAGAGTTATTTTCGCCTAAGTATCTTTCCACAGCATTAATTATAGGTGTATTCAACATATCTCCTCCAATTATTTGGATATTTCCTTAATGGAAGTCTCTTTATTTAAATATCTTATTGCTATATGCTTCTTTATTCTATCCTTATAATAATTATAGAAATCTGTATTGTAATATTTTAAGTTAACTATTTTAATTTCACATTTACTACATATACATCTACCGTTTACTATTATACCATCAGTTAGAGGTTTCCTACATAAAATACATAAATTTTTGCCCATAAAAATCCTCCTTATAAGCAAATGATTCTTGGCTTAGTATGGACTTAAGATTCTATCCACCTAAATCCTAAAAGAATCTATCCAGGAGTATAGCTACCACATGATTAATAGCTATTGGATAAAACTCTAACCTAAATTATTACCTTGTACATTATAGTTTATTCACTTACTTTGAAAATCTTGAAAAAATAAATCTACAGTTTTAAACATAAATATATTTTATTTTATAGGATATACTAGCTTTATGAGACAGTAAGGAGGGTTAAATATGAAACAAGAAATCATAACTTATTTATCTACCTGCAAAGATGATTTAATTAATACAGCAAAATATCTATATTTAAATCCAGAAGAAAGCTATAAAGAACATAAATCTTCAAAATATATAATAAATCTACTAAAAAATTATGGATTTCAAGTTGAAGAAAACTTTTTAAACATAGATACTGCTTTTAGAGCTACCTTAGGTAATGGTCACCCTAAAATATGTTACATATGCGAATATGATGCCATTCCTGGTGAAGGTCATATAACTGGTCATAACCTTCTTACGACTATGTCTTTAGGTGGTGCCTTAGGTCTATCTAAGGTAATTGATAAACTTCAAGGATCAATTACAGTTCTTGGATGTCCAGGAGAGTATCTAGGTGGTGCTAAAATTACCATGTGCAAGCAGGATGTATTTAAGGACATAGATATTGTTTTAATGGCTCATCCAGATATAAGGACTAATGAAAGTGGAACCTCAAGTGCTATTTTACCTATAAGTGTAAAATACTTAAAAGAGTCTGATGGCTTATCATATTTAAATACCTATGATTATACTCCATTAGATGCTACTCTCTTAACATTTAATATGGTTAAATCTATTGAAAAAGGATTTTCAAAAGACTCCATAATAAGTGGTGTATTGTCTAGTGGTGGATATACCCCATTACTTATTCCAAAGGAATGTGAAAGTAAATTTTACATTAGAGGTAAAAACATGTCTATTGCCGAGGAAATAAATCAAAAACTTAAGATTATAGTTGAAAGTATTGGAAAACTAATGAGCATGGATCATAAAATTACATTTTATGAACTTCCCTATGAAGAACTTATAACTAGTTCAACTTTATCTAGAATCTTTTCCCATAACCTAAAGGAAAATGGGATTATTCATATAGATCCTCCTATAAATACTAATGCTGGTCTTAGCCTAGGTAGCGTAAGTCATTTAATACCATGTATTCATCCTTATATATCTATAGTAGAAGATTCTAGGATAAAATATGCCACTAAGGACTTTGCTGATGCTACCATAACCCCATATGCTTTAGACATAGCAATAAAAGTTGGTGAAACCCTAGCAACTACAGCTCTTGATCTTATAGAAAAACAAGATTTAATAACTGAATCAAAAAAAGAATTAATGAAAAAGTAGTCTCTATATTACTTAGAGGCTACTTTTTTATTAACTATATTAGTTAGCTTTACTATTAAATTAGAACTTGGTTGAAAATAAAATTTTCTATATGAATTCCCATCTTTATATATACAACAATACTCATTAAATCTAGTTAATGAACAAATATAATATCTTGATGAGGATATATTTAACTTCTTTTTCAATTCTTTTGCTTTTCCTACAAAAACTATATCTTTTAGTTTTATATTTTCTTCAATAGCTTGATGTCTATCTTTTAACTTATGAATTATAAGTTGATCCGCTATTATTGAATACTTATATCTAACCTTACACCTTAAAAATTCAAAAGCCATAAACAATACTGTTATTAAGATAATTAAAGGATCAGTTATGAAACCTATTTTAAAGTTAAAAACCTTAATATTCTCTATTAAATTAGAAAACATAATCATAAGACACATCAAAACTAATACACCAATAATTCTAGGTGTTTTTCTTATTTCTACTATTTCCTTGTACATAGTATTCATAACCTAACTTCCCCCTACAGCTAAATATTCTTCTTACCATAGAGATTATACTAGGCTTTTAATTATTTATCTAATCTGAATCTTGTCCTTTAACCTCTAAATTTATTAATATCAATTATCTATCTTTAATTATCTTATGTTAAATCTCTTTTTCTCTAAGAATCTCCCTATTTCATTTATTTATAATACTATATTTACCATTTTTTATTCATGCTACTATTCATTAGAATAATTAATATTTCTCAATATATTTTCATATATTTATATAAGACTATTAATTTTTGAAAGGAGATAGTTTATGATACCTAAAAGAATTAAGCTAGGTGATACTATTGGAATTCTAGCTCCTGCTAGTGCTGAAGATAGTATTAAAATTGATGAAAAACTTAATTCACTAGAAAAATTAGGATTTAAAATAAAGAAAGCTTCTCATATTTATGATAAGTATGGTTATTTAGCTGGAAGAGATGAAGATAGAGCTTCTGACTTTATGGATATGTTCTTAGATAAAGATGTGAATATGATAATGTGTCTTAGGGGAGGCTATGGCAGTATGCGCATGCTTCCTTTAATTGACTTTAATAAACTTAAATCATGTAATAAAATATTTATTGGTTATAGCGATATAACCCCTATTTTAAATACATTGTATTCTAAGCTTGGTTTAGTTTCATTTCATGGTCCCATGGCAACCACTGATCTTACAGATACCTTTACCCTAGAAAGCCTTTTTAATACCTTAATACATGGAGTAGGATCCTATGACATATGTAATCCTAGTCATATTCCTTTATACTCCTATGGTAGTTCTAACACTGAAGGAATACTAGTAGGTGGAAATCTTTCTTTAATATGCAGTACTCTAGGAACCCCTTATGAAATTGATACAACTAATAAAATTTTATTTATGGAAGAAGTGAGTGAAGATATATATATTATAGATAGAATGTTATGTCAGCTGAAACTTAGTGGAAAGTTAAATAAGTGTCGTGGTTTTATATTAGGTCAATTTAAGGACTGTATTCCTTCTAAAGAAGCTTCCTTCCAATTAGATGAAATATTCTACCATCATATTTTTTCATTAAATAAACCTGTTCTATGGAACTTTATGAGTGGTCACGATAACCCTAAACTTACCCTTCCTATTGGAGCCAAGGTACGTCTAGACATCACCGGTAAAAAAATTTCTGTTCTTCATGGAGTGGTAAAGTAAAAAAGGGCATAAGTTTTACTTATGTCCTTTTTCTATATAATAATTTATAGTCTCTTTTATTCCATTTTCTAATGAATATTGTGGTTTCCATCCACATGCTTCATTTATTTTTTTATAAGTCATATAACTATGCCTTATATCCCCAGCTCTTTCCTCTCCATATACAGGCTTCATATCTTTATTTAATATGTTACATACCATATTAAATAAATCATCTATGGATATCTTTGTATTTGTAGCAACATTATATATCTCATTATCTAATTCTGTTAAAGCTTTTATATTAGCCTCCACCACATCTTTAACAAAGACAAAGTCTCTTGTTTGCTCTCCATTTCCAAATATAGTAGGTACCTCATTTTCAAGGATTTTCTCACAAAATATAGCTACAACGCCGCCCTCTCCTGTAGAATCCTGTCTCGGTCCATATACATTTGCATATCTCATAACCGTATAATTTATATTGTATAGTTCTTTATATACCTTTAAATAATGCTCTAAGGTATGTTTTGTCACTCCATATCCACTCATCATATCTAAGGGATGATTCTCATCTATTGGAAGGTAAATAGGTTCTCCAAATATAGCAGCTGATGCTGGATATATAACCTTTTTTACTCCATATAATCTACAACATTCTAATAAATTAAGTGATCCTATTATATTTATATCCGCATCCTCTATAGGGTTATCCACTGACTTAGGAACACTTATTTGGGCCGCATGATGACAAACAACCTCTGGTCTTTCACTTTCAAATATCTTATTTAACTCTTTATCTCTTATATCTAAATTATAAAACTTTACTTTTGAATTTAAATTTCCCCTCTTTCCGTGAGAAAGATTATCTACCACTACTACATCATGACCATTTTCTATAAATCCATCTACTATATTAGAACCTATAAATCCTGCTCCCCCTGTTACTAAAATCTTCATACTTTCACTCCATTCTAATATCTATGATACTTAAAACATAAGATAATTATAAACTAAATATATTTATTTTTACAACTATTCATTAGTAAATTCTAAAGTATTCATAAAATTTCTCATTGCTTTTGAAATATTTTTATCTTTATGTCTTATAAATAATATATCTCTGTATAGCTCTACTCCATCTATTCTTAAAATATGAAGATTGTTGTTATACTTATCTTTCTCCACACATTGCCTAGATATACATGATATCCCAAGCCCCACTTCAACTATATTTTTTATAGCCTCATTATTTCCAAGCTCCATAAAGATATTATAATCTACATCATGTGCTTTAAATTTATTTTCTATAAGCTCTCTTGTTCCACTTCCAGCTTCTCTTATTATAAACTTTTCTTTAGCTAATTCTTCTTTTTTTATTACGTTCCTATTTGCCCACTTATGAGTCTTAGGTACTATTATAACTAGCTCATCTCTCCAAAATTTATTTACTATTATCTCATCTACTTTAACACTGCCCTCCACTAATCCAAAATCAATTTCATTTTTTAATATTAAATTGCATATATCTTGTGTATTACCAATATGTGTACTTACTTCAACATTACTATATGCGTCTAAAAATCTTCTTATAATTTTAGGAACCATATATACACCTACAGTATTACTGGCACCTATTTTCAACTTTCCCTTATCCGCGTGATTTATATCTTTTATAGATTCTATACCCTCATCATATAAATTAATAATCCTTCTTACATAACTATAAAAAACTTCTCCCTCATAGGTTAGATAAAGTCTCTTACTTACCCTATCAAAAAGTCTTACACCTAATTCCTGTTCTAGCTCGCTTACTGCCTGGCTTATTGAAGATTGACTTATAAACATTTTTTCAGCTACCCTAGTCATATTTAGTACATTAGCAACTTCATAAAATATTCTCATTCTTCTTTCATTCATTTATTATCCCCCCTTAACTATGAACCTTTAATCAAAATATGTAACTTGCCTATATCGTTAATACTAACTATAATAATATAGCTATAAATGTTATTGCAAATATTATCTGAAATATAGATATTAGTAATCCAAAACTTAAGGCTTTAGGACCTTGCTTAACAAGTTCTTCAAATCTTACATTCATACCTATAGCTGCTAATGCTATTATTTCTAAATTTCCGCTAACTCCCTTTAAAGCACCTTCTATCGACTCTGGAATAACACCAAAAGTATTTATTATACTTAATATAAAAAATCCCACTATAAACCACGGAATAGTTATATTAACCTGCTTATTTGCATTATGTTCATCTGTAGCTTCCTCTTTTTTTTCATAGTGACTATTTAACTTACTAAATAAAGTAACTACCACTACCAATAATATTATTCTTAAAATCTTAAATATAGTTGATAAATTTATAAAATCTTCCCCTAAAAAAGCTGCTGATGCAAGAACCTGACCAACGGATTGTAATACTCCTCCTATCATAGCAGAGCTCTTCATCAAATCGCTTGAATAAAGAACTTCTCCTAGGAAAGGTAGTAAAAACATAAGAATTGTTCCTACTAAGTTTACTATTGTAATAGCTATTCCTCTATCCTCTTCCTTTGCATCTATTACTGGAGCTGTTGCTGCTATAGCTGAAGATCCACATACAGCATTCCCTGCCCCCATAAGCATAATAAATTTATTATTAAAATTAAAAAGTTTTCCTAAATATATAGCTATTGCTATTGTGCATATCATCTGAATTACTATAAAAAATATTCCTGAAAAACCTATATTTAATATGGAATATACATTTAATGTTCCTCCCATTAATACAATTGATACTGACAATAAATCTTTTTCACAAAATTTTGTTCCTGATAATAATGTCTTAGATTTTAATATGGTATTACCTAATAATATTCCTAAAAATATGGCTATACTTGCTGCCCCTATGTTAGGTACAAATAAAGATAAAAGCCTTGCTATTATTGTTATAAAAATGCATGCTACAACTCCTGGTATGATATTTTTTATGTTCATAGAATCACCTCTATATAAATATACTACTACAATATATATAAGTAAAATATAATTATAATTATATAATCATAATTATTTACTTATTATTATTTAGAACCTATAATCTTAAAACACTTTTATATACCTTTATCATAACCTTAAGTTTTAAAAATAATATCCTTATGCTTTAATTTACTTTTTATATAATATATTAAAATAAATAAAAAAAGCTAGTAACTTTGTTACTAGCTTTTTGTGGAGGCGCCACCCGGATTTGAACCGGGGATAAGGGTGTTGCAGACCCGTGCCTTACCACTTGGCTATAGCGCCGTGATGGTGGCTCGAGCAGGAATCGAACCAGCGACACGAGGATTTTCAGTCCTCTGCTCTACCGACTGAGCTATCGAGCCATACCAACCTGGCAACATCCTACTCTCCCACTCAGTCTCCCAAGCAGTACCATCGGCCTTTTGAGGCTTAACCATCCTGTTCGGTATGGGAAGGGGTGTTACCCTCAAAAGCATCATCACCAGATATTTTTTCCATCACACTTGTATTATTATATACTAACATTTGTTTAATGTCAATACTTTTTTTGAAAGATTGTTCTTTCAAAATTACACATAGATAAGTTCTCAAAATTTTAATTTTGTTAGAACTTACTACTTCTCAGCTATGCTGATGAAGTTTCATCACCTTTTTCCTAAGTAAATCTATTGGTCAAGCCCTCGACCTATTAGTATGAGTCAGCTAAATACATTGCTGCACTTACACCTCTCACCTATCAACCTCGTGTTCTTCAAGGGGTCTTACTAGCTTACGCTATGGGAAATCTTATCTTGAGGTGGGCTTCACGCTTAGATGCTTTCAGCGTTTATCCCTTCCCGACATAGCTACCCAGCTGTGCCTTTGGCAAGACA
>NZ_JMLJ01000023.1 GCF_000686705.1 Clostridium hydrogeniformans DSM 21757
ATGCGGAGCGCCATCTGCTACCAGATGATCGTATTCTTTTTAAACCGATTATATTAATATCAAAACCACATTCTGAAAATATATCTCTCGGGAATTTACCCTTTTCATTTTCGGCGATAAACAGTCTTTTAAACTCATCAGTGTATGTAATTCCTTTTTCGCTAACATTTTTAACATATTTATTATTAGAAAGTATTTCTATCTCTTCTTTTGAAAATAATTTCTCACTCATCTCTATTCACTCCTAACTTTATAATTCTATTATAAATATAAAAACCCTATAGAATAGACTTTTTTTTATCATGTCTACTCTATAGGGTATATTTTAGTTTATAACTAATGGTACTACTTTTTTATACAAGTGAATTTAACCTCTCTTAAGCCATAAATATTCACTAGGAGAACAGCCTTTTACTTTTTTAAAGGTTTTTGAAAAGGCTAGCTGATCCATATATCCAACTGAACGGGATACATCTGATATTCTTAAAGTTTTATTTTGATTTAAAAGCTCACAGGCTTTATTAATTCTATATTGAATCAAGAAGTTTTCAGGAGATAGGTTTAATGAAGCTTTAAATAAAGTACTGAAATAGCTTCTATTTAAACCTACATGGTCAGCAAGGTTTTTTATAGATATACTTCTAGAGTAATTCATCTCTATGTATTCTAAGGCTTTTTGTATATATTCATATTTATAATTTACTGTTTGATTAACCTTAGACTCTTCAATTATTAGGGATAAAAATAGATATAAGTATCCGAGCATTCTAATTTCACGACCATGTTCAAGCTTTGTGCTTTCAAAAATTTTATTTAAATACTCACAAACAAGATCTGAGTTTTTTGTATTTATTATTGGATTGTATTTGCCTAGTCCCATTTGTCTAATATACTCAGGAGCTTTCAAGCCATTAAAGCCTACCCAGATATAGTTCCAGGGCATATTCTCATCAGCCTCATAATAGGTAACATCTTCAGGACATATCAAAAAACCCTGATTTTCTTTTATTTCAAAGGTAAGATCATCTATGTAAAATTTGCCACATCCCTTTGTAACAAAGTGAATTAGATAATGATCTCTAATAGCAGGACCATAGGAATGTTTAGGTCTGCAGTTTTCCCAGCCACACTGATAAACAACTAAATTTGAATCATATTTATTTGTTATTTCTAGAAATAATTCTTCCATAAGAAAATCGCTCATGTGTAACCTCCTTAGGAGCTTATTTTAAGACTTATGTAACATTAAGCTATATACTAACAACATAATACCATGTATATGAACTTTTGTACTATCTATAATTATAAATAAAACTAAAAATAAGTAAAAAAAACAATATAAGGAAAAGTTTTACGGGAGATATTGCCCTACTATTTTTAAGTTGAGCTAAGCTTTGTATCATGGTTAATGGAAGTTAAAAAGAAGAAAGAGATATACTTTTAAGTTAGTCATGCTAAATTATGAATCATGTAAATATAGGTAATGTTTTAAAATATAGAAAATCTTATTATATGAAAATTAATCTTTAAATCATAGAGGATCTTCATCTAACGCACTATATATAATAAGGAGGAATATTAATGTCAATTATATTTAATGAAAAGACTAGAGAATTCCATCTTTTTAATGACAACATAAGTTATATTATTAAAATTTTTAAGAATGAACAGCTAGGGCATCTATATTTTGGGAAAAAAGTTAGACATAGAGAATCTTTTGAGCATTTATTAAAAACTAGGCAAAGAGCTGATACGCCATATCCTTTTGAAGATGATCCAACTTTTTCATTAGACAATGTACTTCAAGAATATCCAACTTATGGAACCAGTGATTTTAGGGAACCAGCAGTACACATATGGCAGGAAGATGGAAGTAGAATTACAAATTTTAAATATAAGTCATATAGAATTTTTAATGGAAAGCCAAAATTAAAAGAGCTTCCAGCAGTATATGTAGAAAAAGCTGAAGAGGCTGTCACCCTTGAAATTATACTAGAAGATACTTATATAAATGCAGAACTCTATCTTCTTTACACCATATTTGAGGAATATGATACTGTAGTAAGAAGTGCAAGGCTTGTTAATAAAGGAAGTCAGAAGCTTAATATTGAGAGCGTTATGAGTATGTCAGTGGATTTCTTAGATGGGGAATTTGAGATGCTTCATCTCTCAGGGGTTTGGGCTAGAGAAAGAGAATTAAAGGTTAGAAGAGTTGAGCAAGGAATTCAGTCAGTATCAAGTACAAGAGGAGCCAGTAGTGCAGTTCAGAATCCATTTATGGCATTAAAAAGATATGGAACTAAAGAACATAATGGAGAAGTTTATGGTTTTAGTTTAGTTTACAGCGGAAGTTTTTTAGCACAGGTAGAGATGGATTATGATAGACAGGCTAGAGTGTCCATGGGGATAAATCCATTTGATTTTAAGTGGCTTCTTCAAGGTGGAGAAGAATTTCAAACACCAGAAGTTGTAATGGTTTATTCAGACAAAGGCTTAAATGGTATGAGTCATATATATCATGATTTATATAGAAATAGATTAATTAGAGGGGTATGGAGAGATAAGACAAGACCAATATTAATTAACAACTGGGAAGCAACATACTTTGATTTTGATGAAGATAAGATTGTTCAAATAGCAAAGACTAGTAAAGAATTAGGTTTAGAATTATTTGTTTTAGATGATGGATGGTTTGGAAAGAGAAATAATGATAAATCATCCCTTGGTGATTGGTTTGCGAATGGGGAGAAACTTCCTAATGGTATAAAGGGTTTAGCAGAGAGAATTGTTGAACTTGGAATGCAGTTTGGATTATGGTTTGAGCCAGAAATGATAAGTAAAAATAGTATGCTATATGAAAAACATCCTGACTGGGTACTATGTGTTAAGGGAAGAAATAAATCCTTTGGAAGAAATCAATATGTATTGGATTTTTCAAGAAAAGAAGTAGTGAATTATATTTATGAAATGATGGCAAAAATATTAAAAGATGCGCAAATAACATATATTAAGTGGGATATGAACAGAAATATGACGGAGATAGGATCCTTAGCACTGCCAGCTGAAAGACAGGGAGAAGTTGCTCATAGATATATCTTAGGGGTATATTCATTATATGAAAGATTAACTAGTGAATTCCCACATATATTATTTGAATCTTGTGCTGGTGGAGGAGGAAGATTTGATCCAGGCTTACTCTATTATGCACCGCAAACATGGACAAGTGACAATACTGATGCTGTGGAGAGATTGAAAATACAATATGGCACATCAATGGTATATCCCTTAAGTTGTATGGGATCTCATGTGTCAGCATCTCCTAATCATCAGATTCTTAGAGATACTCCTCTTGAAACAAGAGCTAACACAGCTTACTTTGGAACTTTTGGATACGAGCTTGATGTAAATAAGCTTTCAGAGGAAGAGAAGGAAGAAGTGAGAGCACAGATTAAGTTTTTTAAGGAATATAGAGAATTTATTCATAGTGGAGACTTTTATAGATTATTAAGTCCTTTTGACAGAGAAGATGAGTTTACTGCATGGGCTGTGGTTTCAAAGGATAAGCAGGAGGCATTAGTTGGACTATATCAAGTGTTAGCAAAAGCTAATTTAGGTTTTTTCAAGCTAAGATTAGTAGGTTTAAATCCTGAATATGAATATATTGTAGAAGGAAGAGAAGAAACTTATTTTGGGGATGAGCTTATGAATATAGGACTTGTCTTTAATAAACAATATATTGAAGAGGGAATAAAAAAATTCAGAAAAGATTTTACTTCTCAATTAATTAAAATTAAAAGTAAGTTCTAAAGTTAAATAAAAAAGGAAGCCTAAAAATGCTTTCTTTTTTATTATAATATAGTATTTTCAGTATTATTTACTCTTACTCTATTTATAAAGTACTTATTTAGTAAAAGCTACTTAACTTTCTAAGTGTCTTAGAAAAAGATAATATAGGAGGGGATAAATTGAAGGAAATAAAAACAAGTAAGCATATCATTACTGTAGATGGAGGTGAAGAATTAGATTTAAGCTTCGTCACTGAAGAGGTGGAGGAAGGACTAGAAATTATGAAGTTAAGGTTTAGTTCACAGACTCCAGTCCAAATGCCTAGAATTACAATTTCTTGGAAACAACCCATTGTAGATATACATTCCTATTGGTATCCAACTGCCTTTAGAAATAAAGCCTTTCATGCTGATTGGGCAAGGGGATTCTTTTCTAAGGCAACAATATCTGCACCAGTGTCATGTTTATATAATGTAAATGGGGAAAATAGACATACTTGTGCATTTTCTGATGCCCTAAATACTGTTAACATCAATGTAGGAGTACATGAAGAGGATAGTAATTTTATATGTAAAATAGTTCTTTTTACTGAGCCTTCAAAGATAGTATTAGAATATGAAGGAGAGCTTCGAATAGACACAAGAAATATACCTTACTACCAAAGCCTAAATGATGTTTCAAAATGGTGGGAAGGGTTTGAACAATATAGACCTGCCTTTGTGCCAGAAGTTGCAAAACAACCAATGTATTCAACTTGGTATAGCTTTCATCAAGATATTATAGACAGTGAAATTGAAAAACAATGTAGTGTTGCTAAAGAGTTAGGCTGTGAAGCTATTATTGTAGATGACGGCTGGCAAACAGCAGATAGTAATAGGGGTTATGCTTATTGTGGAGACTGGGAGGTTTCTAAAGAAAGAATTTCTAATATGAAGGAACATGTAAAAAGAGTACATGATATGGGACTAAAGTATATACTTTGGTATAGTGTTCCTTTTGTGGGACTACATTCAGAGGCTTGGCATAGATTTAAGGACAGGGTATTATCCTATTATGAAGGGTTAAAGACTGGGGTGCTAGATCCAAGATATCCAGAGGTTAGAGAATATTTAATTTCAGTATATGAAAAGGCTGTTATTGAATGGGATTTAGATGGTTTAAAGCTAGATTTTGTAGATGAGTTTGATCAGCCAGCTAATGATAATGATAAGTATAATGAGTTAATGGATTTTCAATCAGTACAAGAGGCTGTAGATTGTTTATTAAGTGATATAATTGAGAAGCTTGGAGCTATTAAACCAGATTTTATGATTGAATTTAGGCAAAGATATATTGGTCCATACATGAGAAAGTATGGCAATATGTTTAGAGTTATGGATTGTCCTAATGATTCTATAACTAATAGAATAGGATCAATTGATATAAGACTACTTTGTGGAAATACTGCCGTTCATTCAGATCCTCTAATGTGGAATAGTAATGACAGTGTAGAAAGTGCAGCACTACAGCTTATAAATGCATTATTCTCTGTACCTCAATTCTCAATGAAATTTGAAAATTTAACTAAAGACCACTTTGAAATGAGTAGGTTTTGGCTTAGCTTCTGGAAGAAACATAGGGACGTGCTTATAGATGGAAATCTAACCCCTTTTCACCCAGAATTGAATTATCCAATAATTGCTTCAAGTACAGAAAATGAATATTTAGTAGCTGTATACTCAGAATATATTGTGAATTTAGGTAAAGAAGCAAGTGAAAAAATTATAATAGTAAATGGAACTTTAAAAAATAAAGTTTATATTGAAATAGAAGAAGATTTAGAGGAAAGAGAAATGGAAGTATTAAATTGCTGCGGAGAGGTAGTAGGGAGAGAAAGGATAACCTTAAATAAAGGTATCTTAAGTATTGATATACCAGCTTCTGGAGTATTATATATCAACAGATAGAAAGGATGGCTTATTTATTAAGCCATCCTTTCTACAATAATCTTACTTATGAATTATTTAAATAATAATCTTGATACTCCTATTTTATAGAGTTCTAAGTTTAAGATTTAATTTATACGTCAGCCTAAAGCACTATAAATTAAGGATATTTTTAATGAATAAGCTAATGCTTTATATTAAAACCCTATATAGAGATTTAAGTTTAAAATTTACTTTATATATCTGTATAAATAGTTAAGGGGTTCTATCTTAAACTTAATAATCTCCCTTTGTGATTTGCTCATATTGAGAGTTTAAAAATTTTATAATCTCTTCTTTTTTTAAGGGATTAGAATGACCCACAAAACAAGTATTAAAATCTAAGTTTTCTAAGGTAGTAGCAAGGCTCTTTATTTTCATTGGATCATATTTACAATTATCATAATAATCTTTGCTATAGGCATCACCAATGAAAACTACTTTTTCTTCTGGAACATAAGCTATAACTGAATCTTCAGAATGAGGAGCTATGACATTTCTTAAGATAATATTAACTCCACCTAAATCAAGTTCTAATTCATTATTAAAGACTATATCAGCTGTTACTACTTTTATGCTTTGTAAAGATTTATATTCCTTACGGATATTTGTATCTGCAAATTCAATATCTTCTCCAGTTAATAGACGTTTTTTCATTGCATCATCAGACCACTTCCAATTAGCCATGATTTTTAACTTTTTATTGGTTATTTTACAACCTATTGTTTGTCCTTTTATAGCATGCATTCCATAGGTATGATCCCAATGAAAATGAGTAATAGCTGCGTAATCTGGAATTTTTAAATTAAGTTCTTTTAGGGACTGATTAAATTTTTCTATATGACTTTTAGAGTTTCCACCATCAATCATAAGTGAAAACTTATCTCCTTTGATATAACCTAATAATGGTCTATCAGTTTCTTGTTCATTGGGAAGGAAATAAACTCTTTCAGTAGCTTTTATTAAAGACATTTGACATCCACCTTTCTTTTAGCTAACATATGATATCTTTGAATCAAGGGGAGTTATTTATACTTTTATATAGTATCTTATTTAATTTGAATGTAAGTACATGTTTAAAATAGATATAGTTAATTAGATTAATACTTTATTTTTAAGCATAAAAAAACTTCCCTAAACTTAAAAGTCTTGGAAAGTGTATGTATTCATATAAAATCATAAAAATTAAAATATGAGTATTAAAATACTTTTATATTGTATAGTAATCTCTATTTAAGTATGCCAAAAAGTATATAGCAAAATGACTTATAATAAATATAACCTTATCCAAAACCCAATTACATTACATAAAAAGCAACTTAAATAAACATATCTTAAAATATGTTCTTAAAAATAGGCTTAGTTATGCAAATTTAGTTTAAATAAGATTAATAAATCATTTTAAATATTCACCTCATAACATGAATTTTTATAAATAGTATCATATTTAGTTTTATAAGTCAAAGTATTTAATTGTATATATTTCAGTTTTAAATAATTTGACTTAAGAATAGGCTTTTTAGAGTAGTTAAGATTGAATATTAAAAATAATATAAAAGTAGGTTTAATAATGGTATTTCAACATAATTAGTACTTAAAAAAGTATTAATTAAATACCTAGGATAAAATAAAAGAGAAATACATACTATATATTGAAATTAAACTATAAAATGGTAAAATGAAAATACTTAGATAGTAATTGCTTAGTTTAAAATATTATTTTGGACTAAGCAATTATTATAGTAGCTAAATCTAATTAGGTATATATGGGGTAACACATAGGGGAAAGATAGTATATTAGTACAAACTTAGTATTAATTAAAATATAGATAAATATAAGGAGGAGGCTATGGTTTTTCTAAACTTAACCTTAAGTGAAATTAAACAACAATTAAGGAGTGTTAAATTTTATAATTTTCTTCTTCTTCTTTTAATCTTCTATTTATATCAATATAAGGTAGATGGGAACAGGTTCAAACCTCCAAGTTCTAATGTTGAATATAATAAAGTGGTTATAACCCCTGAGGCAGAAAACCTTGTCTTAGGGTATAAAGAACTCCATGAGGTTCTGAGAAGTAAAGAGGTTATAAGGTATCTTCCTATAGCACAAAAGGTTAAATTAAGTGATAAGCAAATAGATAACTTAGAGGAATATTTAGATAAGATAGCTCCAAATATAGATGTTTCAACCATTAAGGATAAAGATATAAATACTAATTATAGATCAATGAGAGAATATATGAGGAACTTAGATGAGGACTTAGGAGGCAAGACTTTTTTAGGGCGTTACTATAAATTTATGGAATCCATGACTTATGAAGAAGCACTTATAGATTACGAAAGACAGAATAGTGATAAAAATATTACAGATATTTATGGAAGAATATTAGCAGATTATTTAGGGGTAGGTGCTGGATTATTTGTGGTGTTTTTTTCAGCTTTCTCTATGATAAGGGACAAGGAGTGTGGAACCCAAGAACTTATTTATAGCTCTAAGGTTAGATCTTTTGAATATGTTGGGGCAAAGTTTATGGGGATGTTCATAACTGCCATGGGTGTATTCCTAATCCTTGGAGTTATAGAAACAATAATATTTTCCTTTCAAGGAGAAATTTATAATATAAAAATAAATCCTATTTCTTTTCAATGGAATTTTCATTATATAAAAATAAATCCATTCTCTTTTATTAAATATATTATTGGATGGGTTGCCCCTACAGTTATGTTCACTATAGGATTATCTATGTTAATTTCAGTAGTTTTTGAAAATGCTATCCTTCCTATTGTTGTGCAAGTTGGAGCTACATTGCTACTTATATTTAATACAGAACTTACTGGTGTCTATGATTTTACACGATTTATTATTAGATTTAATACAGTTAAGTATGGAGACTATTATGCAAAGTTTACTGAAACTATAATTTATAATAGGTTTTTCTATGTAGGGATATCACTATTACTTCTTTTAGTCACATCTTATATATGGACAATAAAGAGAAATAGAAATATAGGAGGGGTTCTACATGGAAGTTATACTAAAACAAGTGAGTAAGTCATATAAGGATGTTATAGCACTTAATAAAATTAATTTAACCATTCCTCAAGGGGTGTTTGGTATATTAGGTCCAAGTGGTTCAGGGAAAACAACACTTATGAAGATACTTATGGCTTTGTTACCTCCAGATAGTGGAGAGGTGATTGTGGATGGTATTCCTATAAATAATCAGAGTAAAATTAGGGCGTATGTTAGCTATTTACCTGAAGATTTCTCATTTTATCCTTCTATGAGTATATTTGAATCTATGGATTACATGGCAAGACTTGAAGGAATTAATTCTTTTACTAACCGTAAGGAAAGAATTAATGAGCTACTATTAAAGGTAAATTTAATAGATCATAAAAAAGAGGAGGTTAAAGACCTTTCTGAAGGAATGAAAAGACGGTTAGGTATTGCAATATCCCTATTAAAAAATCCTAAAGTATTACTTTTGGATGAGCCCACAGAAGGATTAAATGAAGAGGAGAGAGTTTGGTTTAGAACTCTTATAAGTGAAGTTTCTAAAGATAGAATTGTTGTTCTTTCAACTCATAGTGTTGAAGAGGTAGAAGATATTTGCAAAAATATAGGGATAATTAATAAGGGAGAGATTCTTTTCTGTGGGAGAATAGAAAAACTTATTGATGAAGCTGTAGGAAAAGTTAGAATGATAAAGGGCGGATATGATGAATTAAGTGAAGTGCAATCTAAATATTGTGTTATTTCAATGAATAAATCAGATTCTGAGCATATGATTAAGATTATAACAGAGGAAAATGTTGGGGAGAAAGTTAAACCTAATATGAAGGAAGCCTATTTAGTAAAAATCCATAATCAAACAATAAGTGAAGGTTATAATAAGTATATTTGATTAATGTTTTTATGAAATAATGTTTAAAGTAAGCTATATCATACAAATATATTCCTTATAAGGAATATATTTGAATAGTTATCTACGAGCATATATAATATAAAATATATGTCATTATTTTAAAGGTTTGGGGGAATGTAAATGGATTTTTCTGACAAATTAAAACAGTTTTCTAAAAGAGCGGAAATGATAAAAGGTACACTATTGACGGAAGAAGCAACAAAGACTTCATTAATAATGCCTTTCTTTTCATTATTAGATTATGATGTATTTAATCCAATGGAATTTCTACCGGAATTTACTGCTGATTTTGGGATAAAAAAAGGAGAAAAAGTTGATTATGCAATTATGAAAGATGGTAAGCCAATAATATTAGTTGAGTGTAAAGGGGTAAATGATACACTTACTAAGCATGATGCACAATTATTTAGGTACTTTTCAGTAACGGAGTCTAGATTTGCAATTTTGACTAATGGTATAGTGTATAAGTTTTTTACTGATTTAGAGGAAACTAATAAAATGGATGATACTCCATTTTTAGAAATTAATATTCAAGATTTAAATGATGTTCAAGTTCAAGAATTAAAAAAATTCTCTAGAGATACATTTGATATAGATACTATATTTAATACTGCATCAGAATTAAAGTATAGCAATTTAATAAAGAATCAACTTAACAATCACTTAAATAACCCAACTGATGATTTTGTAAGATTTTTAATTAATGATTTTTATCAGGGTGTTAAAACACAGAATGTTATCGAAAAATTTAGGCCTATTGTAAAAAAGTCATTTCAACAATTTATAAGTGATTTTATGAATGAAAAACTAAAATCAATATTGAATAATAATGAGGAGTCTATACAAGAAAAAGAGGATGAGTCTTCTGAAGAAGAAAAAATAGAATTAATTGATACAGAAGAAAATCATAGTATAGTTACGACAGAAGAAGAGTTAGAAGGATTTAATATAGTTAGAAGCATACTAAGTGAAGTTATAGTAGCAGAGGATATAACGCTTAAAGATGTTGAAAGATATTGTGGGATTTTATATAAGAACAACACGAGAAAATGGATTTGTAGGTTGTTTTTTAATGGTGGAAAGAAATCTATTATTATTTCAGATGAAAACAAATCAGGAGTAAGATATTATATTAATTCAATAACTGATATTTATAATTATAAATCTGAATTAATAGATTCAGCTAAAAAGTATATTGAATAGAGTACAAGTATTTGTAAGGGGCAGGAGATAGTTTTGTTTTTACACAAAACTATCTCCTGTCCCTATCCATATAATTTTAGTGCTATAGCTACATATTCACTTCCTTTATAATATTTTTTTAAGATATAACACAGTCTATCAACTTATTCTTTAGTGCCATTACTTCAGTATGACTTAAACCAATTTGATAGAAATATTCTTCCACGGAGTTATATTTTTCTTGAAACATGTCCAAAAATTTGTCCATATACTCTCTTTTAGGAGTAATAATATTTATATCAATATTTTTGTTGATTTTACAAAACTGTTGTAGCATAGAACTCAAATATACCTCCGAAGTTTCATAATCATCCAGTATATCTGATTTGGAAACTCCAGCTAATAACAATAACAGTGCCGAAATTACTCCAGTTCTATCTTTTCCAGCCGTACAATGATAAAGGGAACCACCTTTAACTTTTGATAATACTCTCATGATATTAAGTATGGTTTTCTGTTCGTCTACCATTTCAAAATAGGAAACTGGTACAAATTCAACACCTTTTGGTAAGTTTCCATCTCCATGTATTTTACAATGATGATACTGAAAATTTTTATTATCTTTAAATGCACAAGGCTTGATTTGAACCTCATCATCACTTCTTAAGTCAAGGATTGTTGTTATATTTTTTTCTAATAATAGCTCTATATCATCATTGGATATTTGAAGTGGGACATCACTGCGTATAAACATATTATAGTTAGTTATTTTTCCACTGCCTACTGAATACCCTCCTAAATCACGTGTATTAAGAGTTTTACTTAATAAAAACTTACTCATATATTCACTTCCTTTTAAAATCATAATTATATAATATATGAATTGTACTTTTTTGTCATTAAAAGTTAATTATTACATATATGATTCGTAAATATTGAAAAGTATGACAAAACATGATAACGTTATCCCATAGGATTATTTAATATGGGGGTATTATGGATATTAAAAAATTAATTGAAAAAAATAAAAATATAGCTATTATTTTAACTATTGCCTTAGTGTTTGGCTTCATCGGAGGCACTAAAAATATGACAAAAAGCGAATACAACACTGCACTTGATACTAAACAAAAGTTAGATAAACAAGTAGTAGAGATAGATAGTAAAATTGAAGAATGTAAAAAAGAGGTTGAGATTCTTAAAGCTCAGAAAGATGAAAAAGAAAAAAAAGCTAAAGCAGAGGCAGATAGAATATTAAAAGAAAAAAAAGCTAAAGAAGAAGCAGATAGAATAGCAAAAGCTGAATCTAATACACAAGCACAACAAGAAACAAATTCAAATAAAGTAGATGATGAAAAATCAGTTTTAACAATTCTATTAGGAGAAAAAGTATGGATATCTGAAAAAGGAAATAAGTATCATAAAAATAAAAAATGTGTTGATATAAAATCAAAGAAGGTTACACAGGTAAGTATAAAGGAAGCAAAATCAAAAGGAAATAAAGCATGTAAAGAATGTTATTAAGGTGGGGGTTAAATGGAAGATCAAAGTAAGGATGTAAATATGAAAAAAAGAAATTTTTTAAGCTTTTTTAAGATATATTATAAAGAAATAATTGTTATTTTTATTGGAGTTATGATTGGTGGAACAATAGGAAGTATAGGAAAAGTGCCAAAGAACTTGTCCAATGAAGTTACATCACAAATTGAATCAAATACTAAAAGTATAGAAAAGAAACAAAATGAATTAAAAGAATTAAATAGTAAGAAGGATGAATTAAAAGCATTTTTAAACAGTAATTAGAGGCAGATGATCTATTAAGTTAACAAAAGGAAGTATCAATAAGGATTAACATTGGTACTTCTTTTGCATTTATATAAAGACTAAAAATGAATTAAACATTTAAAATTTAAATTGTGTAGTTATAATCTCTATTTCATGGATAAAAAGCTTTTTTTATTATAAAATAGTGGGAAAGAGAGAGTTTAAAGATAATGGTTCTGAAGAAAAGATTAAAAGCTTAGGAAATTAATACTATTCATAATGAAAACTTAATGATGATTATTTATTATAACTTACATTTTGGCTTAATGAAAAACATGTATTTTAAAGAGAAGATGAGGAGAGAAATAAATGGAGAAGTTTTATGCTGAAATAAAGAAAGTTGAAGATAAAGATGCATCCTATATTGAGATACCTTTTGATGTAGAGAAAATTTATGGATCAAAAAGGGTTAAGATTAAAGCCACATTTGATGGAACTACATACAGAGGGTCAATTGTTAGAATGGGTACCCCTTGTTACATAATAGGAGTTACTAAGGATATAAGAAAGAAAATTAATAAAACTTTTGGAGATGAAGTCTTAGTTACCCTAGAGAAGGATGAAGAGGAAAGGATAGTTGAAGTTCCAGAAGATTTTATGGGAGAGATTGAAAAAGATAAAAGCATACTTGAATATTGGAGCAGCTTATCATTTACAGCTAAAAAGAAATATGTAACTTTTATAACTTCAGCTAAGAAGGAAGATACTCGTAGAAGGCGTATTGATGCCTCTATTTCTAAGTTAAGAAATAAAGAGATACTATAGACAATAATTATAAGTATATAAAAAATTATATAAAGCAATTTTAAGAAGCTAATAAAATAGCTTCTTTTTTATATAATTAGGGTTTTATATTATTGAATAAAATGGAAGAATATAATATAATTGGTTTATTATTCATGGAAGTAGATTGTGCGTACAAACTTTATACTATATTCAAATGATATAGTATATGATTCAGAAAAAAATATTAACTCTAATAGATATAAAGTATTTAAAAGTAAGAAAAACAAAACTTTAATGAGGAGGAGGATAGACAATGAAGAATGAAATCCTAACTTCAAATATAGAAAATCTAGATCATATTGTAGATATGGCTCTTCAGTTATGGCCAGATAACACTGAGGAGGGATTAAAAGAGGAGTTCATTGAGAAATTAAAAAGTGAAAAGGATCAAATATTTTTATATAGAATAGAAAATGAATTTGCAGGATTTATACATGTTGCAATAAGAACTGATTATGTAGAGGGAGCAGGTTCAAGCCCTACTGGGTTTATAGAAGGAATATTTGTAAAAGAAGAATTTAGAGATAAGGGTATAGCAAGGGATTTAGTTAAAAAAGGAGAGCTTTGGGCTAAGTCAAAAGGGTGCAGGGAAATAGGCTCTGATGTTGAGTTTCATAATAAGGAGAGCTACAACTTCCATAAAAAGATAGGCTATACAGAAGTGAATAGAATAATATGCTTTTTAAAGACCATTAAATAGAAAGGGGGAATAAATAGTTAATAAAGCATATAAACAAGTTTAAATAAAACTTTATTACAGGGCTTATAATTTAATTATTAAAGGAGGGTAAAATGAAAAAGGTATTGTTAACAATAATTTCCTTAGTCATGATATTTCAATTAGGATGTGTGGTGAAGGATAAAAAGGTAAAAGAAATTAGCGGTAATTCTGTAGAGGAGAAAACCAAAGGAGAGGTTAAGGATGATGAAGAGATAGTAGATGGATATATGGAAATCATTAATATGCTATATAATAAAGATAAGGGTCTTAATGATGGAATCAAATATATAGCGATAGACACTAGTAATATGAGAAACTTATCAGAAGAGGGAGAGGAAAAACTCCTTAAGGATCTTGAAGGATATGGACATACAGTATTAAAGTATACAATGAAGGGGCTAAAGGAAAAGGGTTTTATTGAAGCATCAATTTTTAAAGAAGGAATTTTATTTGAAATTAAGCATGATTCAATTAAAAATAATAAAATTACTATGGTTGCTAGTAAGTATAGATCAGGTCTAGGAGCTATAGGATTAAATAAAGTTGTTATAGAAAGAAAAAACAATAAATGGGAGATAATAGAAGAGAATGGATCTTGGGTAAGCTAATAGAGTATATAATAATAAAAAAGATTTACACCTAAAAATCTAAGTGTAAATCTTTTTTATTTATTATGGTAAAGTTAAATTAACGGCAGATTAAATAAATTAGGCTATTTTACTAATCTTAAGCTCTGATAATAATTCAGCTACATGATTAGTTAAATCAACAACTCTTGTGGAATATCCCCACTCATTATCATACCAAGCAACAACCTTGGCCATATTTTTATTTATAACCATAGTTGAAAGAGAATCAACTATAGATGATCTACTATCTCCTTTGAAATCTATAGATACAAGAGGTTTATCACAGTATCCTAGTATTCCTTTTAATTCATTTTCAGAAGCTTCTTTTAAGGCTAAATTTATGCTTTCTACAGAAACTTCATCTTCAAACTCACAAACTAAATCTACTATAGATACAGTAGGAGTTGGAACTCTTAAGGCAAATCCATTAAGCTTTCCTTTAAGATCAGGTAAAACTTTGCTAACAGCTTTAGCAGCTCCAGTGGTAGTTGGAACTATTGAAGTTGCACAAGCTCTTCCACGTCTTAAGTCCTTATGAGTTTTGTCTAATATAGATTGGTCATTAGTGTAAGCATGAACAGTTGTCATAAGCCCACTAACTATTTTAAAGTTATCATTTAAAACCTTTGCAAAAGGTGCTAAACAGTTTGTTGTACAAGAAGCGTTAGAAATTATGTTATGATTTTTTATATCAATTTCATCTTCATTTACTCCCATAACAACAGTTATATCTTCATCCTTTGCAGGTGCAGTAACAACTACCTTTTTAGCTCCAGCCTCTAAGTGTTTAACTAAAGCCTCACGGTTATTAAATTTACCAGTAGATTCTACAACTATATCAACATTCAAATCCTTCCAAGGTATTTCTGAAGGACTTTGACATCTTGTTATTTTAATTTCTTTTCCATTAATTATAAGGGCATTTTCTTTAGCTTCAACATCCCCTCTAAATGTACCAAAGCAAGAATCATAGGTAAACAGATGAGCTAAGGTTTCACTATCAGCCCTAGCATTTATAGCTATAACTTCAAATTTATTATCATTATTTTCTAAAGCAATTCTTAAAAATGTTCTACCTATTCTTCCAAAACCATTAATTCCTACCCTAATCATGAGTTCTCCCCCTTTAAATTAATAAAACTAACCCCGAACGTTTTACATCTTATGAATAAATAGTATAACATATTTGTGCTGTAGTCAATGAAAAGACTACCTCAAAAAATGGTAAATACATTAAAAAAACAAAGTTTAATATTATTATACTAGTAAATACTAAGTTTTGTGACGTAATACTATACTCTTTTTGATAATTAGAGTATGCTAATTGTTATTTAATTAACAGCCTAGTTTATAAAAGTTATGTAAAATGAAGGAAAGCTGAGGTTTAAATATCAAAATACATATAAAAGTATTAAGATTAACTAGAAATATTAAGATAAAACTTAGAATTAATAAAGGAAAATTAATAATTGTAAATCATAATGAAAGAAATAATTAAGATTGTTTTATTGGAATTTTAACAATAAATTGATTATAATAATTTTGAATGCTATTTACATTGCAAGAGGAGAGAACTATGAAGGAAATTTTAAAGGTTAGAAATTTATCTAAAAAGTTTAATGGACACTTAATTGTAAACTCCCTTAACATGACTGTGTATGAAGGGGACGTATTTGGTTTTTTAGGACCTAATGGGGCTGGAAAAACAACCACTATAAGAATGATTTTATCTCTTATAAAATGTAATAGTGGAGAGGTTTATATAAATGGGGTTAGTATAAAGGATAATTATAAAGAGGCTATATCAGAAGTAGCTGCTATCGTTGAAAATCCTAAGTTTTATGATAACTTAACTTGTTATGATAATCTAAAAATAATAAAGAATTTTCATAAGGGAGTAGCTGAGGAGAGAATACTGGAAGTTTTATCTATGGTTGGATTAAAGGATAGTGTGAAAAGAAAGTTTAAAGAACTTTCCCTTGGAATGAAACAAAGGCTTGGAATTGCAGCGGCTTTATTACATAAACCTAAGCTTATAATATTAGATGAGCCTACTAATGGACTAGACCCTCAAGGAATTATAGAAGTTAGAGAACTTATAAGTTATCTTGCTGAAAATGAAAGGATAACCTTTTTTATATCTAGTCATCTTCTTCATGAGATTGAACTTATGTGTAATAGGGTGGCAATAATAAGTAAGGGAAGAGTTGTTATTCAAGGGGCAGTAGAAGAACTATTAACATTTAATAAAAATATATATGAGTTTAAAATAGATGATAAAGAAATGGCTAAGGTCATTATAGAGAATGTTAATGGAGCTAAATTCAATGGTTTTAGTGAAAGAGGCATTGCTATTGAACTAAATAACAAGGAGCCTTGGGAAATTAACAAAGCCTTAATAGAAAAAGATATTAAAGTTAATGGTATTAATAGAATAAATAAAAGTTTAGAGGAGTACTTTGTGGAGACTATAGAAGGAGTGAAGTAATAGTGATTGCTACATTAAATAATGAATTTATAAAAGTTTTTAAAGGAAGTAAAAGATTTAAAGCTTTCTTAATTATATTACTTATGATGTCTATGATATCTACAATTATAATAAAAGTTTCAAAGGGGAACTTAACTGTAGATGATGTTATAGTAAGTAATATGATTATGTCTCTTGAAATACTGCCAATATACATAGCCATTTTATCTTCAGATATGATAACGGATGATTATAGGAATGGAACTCTTAAGATGACAATTCTTCAACCTATATCAAGAGGAGAAATTATAATAGGAAAGGCATTGTTTTTAATTATATTTACTACTTTACTTATGACCTTTAATATAATATTCACTACATTTTTTTCAGGATTTATATTAGGAGGAATGCCTCATAGTAAAGAGCTTTTTATGTTTTTAATAAAGGGGTTTTTAACTTCTATTATATTAGGGGCTTTTGGAATGGTTACTATATTTATATCTCTTATTATGAATTCTTCAGGGGCTGCTACAGGAGCTGGTATAGGAGCATTGTTTGCAATAAGAATAACTTCTGTTACTATGGCAACTTATAAAATACTTCCAAGTGCTTTTTCAGGAGTATTTATTACTAATATATTTGATTTATTTTTAAGAGAAAGAGGGAATATTCCTTTTGAGAAGTTTATAATATCTATGATTTTTACAGGAGCCTATTATTTATGTTTTTATATACTAGCTAAAAAAACCTTTGAAATGAAGGAAATAATATATTAAAGAGTATGGATTTCCATACTCTTTAATATATATAAGAATAGTTTCTATTTAATTATACTTTAATTAATAGAATAGAATTAAATAGATTTACTAGTTATGCTTATCTAGGAGAAACACATATTAATCTATAATTATTACATTTTATTATGGGAAGAAGTTATAATATCATTGCTTTCATCAAAGACAATATAGTCTTTTTTAACCCAACCTCTAGAATTAATACCTTTAGGTACGTCTAATGTTACCTCATACCATATACTGTTAAGAAGTTCTGCTTTACATAAAATCATAACTTTCATAGGAGAGTTTATTTTACATAATAAAGAAGCATTATTTAAAGGTGCTATAAGAACCTCACCTCTAGAAACAATCTCTCCATAAGAATAAGGTGGATCAGAAAAGTTTACGGTAAGAGGAGAGTGTAACTTGTAAGCTTTTAGACTATCTTTTATAGAAGAATTTTCTTTTGAAAGAATCATTATTTGTTTTCTTTTAAATTCTAATTGAGTCATGAAGTAATAAAATCCACCAGCTAGGGCTAGAATTAATATTATAGAAATATATACCATAAATAGCTCCTTATATATTGTTATAATTAATAGTATTTATATTAAAGAAGGATTATTCTTAAATTTTTATTAAAAACTATTTAATTAAGTAGAATCATCTTAGATATTTAATTAAGATATATAATAAGCTATGTTTTGAAGTTGGGGAGGAGAATATGAATAAATTAGGATTAGTTTTTGCAGGTGGTGGAGGAAAGGGAGCATATGAAGTAGGTGTTTGGAGAGGATTAAAAACCTTTGGTATAGATAGAGCAGTAAAGGTAGTATCAGGAACATCTATTGGAGCACTAAATGCAATGATGTTTATACAGGGGGATTATAATAAGGCAGAGGAAGTATGGATGAATAGTTCACAGGAAAAGATGCTTCCTATAGATGAAAAGATAATTTTAAGAAACATGGTATACCTTACTAGATCCAGAAATGATATGGAGAAAATAGTTAAATGGGCAGAAGAGTTAAAAAGTGAGGGTACTGTATCAAGAGATGGGTTAATTGATACAATGGAAGAGTATTTAAATTATGAAAAACTTAAAATGTCAAATATACCTTGTTTTATAGCTTGCTCTAAGGTTCCGGAGATGGAGGCAGAATATTTCAAAGTTAATAATAGGGAAGAAGATGAAATAAAAAAGTTACTTTTTGCCACAACTGCTATTCCATTAGTATTTGATAGGGTAGAAATAGGTGGAGCTTATTATATGGATGGTGGAATAAAGGATAATATACCTATAAAGCCTGTATATGATGAAGGATGTAATGTAATAATTGTTATATATTTTGATAGAGAAGAAAGAATAGATAAATCTCTTTATAAAGATGCTAAGATAATAGAAATATTTCCTAAGAAGGTAAGTGGATGGCTAACGGGAACCTTAGATTTTTCTAAGGAGGCATCTTTAGACAGGATATTAGATGGTTATAGGGATACCTTAAAAATATTCAATAATATAATACCTAATAATATAGAAGAGAAGGATGCTTCTGATATACTTATAGAAAAATACGAGGATATTAATGATAACTTAGAAAAATTTATTATTGAAAAAACTCATTTAGAAGAAGAAATAGAAAGTAGATTAAGGGTTTTTAAAAGGTTAAGAATAATAAACTCTAATCTTAGAAGTATAAGAAAAAGTAAATCTACTAATAATATAGACTTATAATAAAAGAGAGAATTAAGAAATCTAAGTTTAGTTATTGGTTAGAATAAAAACCATGACTAAGCTTAGTTTTTGAGTGTTTATAAATTTAATAAATGTTATCTTCTTTCCTAGATAATAATTTTAAAATAGAAGAATTTTTTATAAGATACAATTCAGATGGAGTAAAAACTCCCTCTGAATTAAACTTTGGCTATTTAACAATACTATATGTCCATAAGAGATAAGGCGGATTTTAAAGTTTTTCCTATACTATCATTAATTATAAGAGATGCCATATGATCATAAGACGTAGAAGCTTTGTTAATTAAAATTAGATTTTTACCCTTAAAATACCTAATAAGCCCTGCAGCAGGATATACAACTAAAGAGGTACCCCCAACTATTAAAGTATCTGCTTTAGAAATACTATTTATAGATTCATAGAGGGTGGTATCATCTAAGGATTCCTCATAGAGTACAACATCAGGTTTTATTACTCCATCACATTTACTGCAATGGGGAACTAATGAAGAAGACTCCTCAATATAACTAAGGGGATAGAAAGTTTTACATTGTAAACAGTAGTTTCTATGAACAGAGCCATGAAGTTCTAAAACATTATTATTTCCAGCCTCTTGATGAAGACCATCAATGTTTTGAGTTATAATAGCTTTCAATCTTCCTATTTTCTCTAGCTTGGATAAAGATAGGTGAGCATCATTAGGCTTAGCCTTACTATATATCATCTTTTCCCTATAAAATTTATAGAATTCTTCAGTATGATTAAAGAAGAATGTATGACTAAGAATTTCTTCAGGGCTAGAGAAAAGATTATTCTTTTCATTATATAGTCCTTTAGAGGATCTAAAATCTGGAATATCAGATTCCGTTGATACTCCAGCACCACCAAAGAATACTATATTCGAAGAGTTGTTAATAATATTTTTTAATTTATCAATCATTGTATCATCTCCTATTTAAAGAAATAGTATAAATAATATTATATCAAAATTATAAGAAGAAGATAAAAAGTATATAAAGTTTATATGCTTTTCATTATATTAATTGTATATTACATGAATTTCATACATATATAATAGATAAATTAGTAGGAATTAATTAAACCTTAGGTTATGGTAAGTGTTTGGAAGGGTTAGAAGTATTAATTATAAAAGCTTATGTTATTAAATTACATAAACCTTATAAGATTCCTAAGAATAATAAGGCATTAACTTATAGAAAGTCATAGATTATAAATTAAAAGGCAAAAACTTTACCAGGTGTATCTATAAGTGAAAATGTAAGTAAATAAAAGTATATTGTATGCAAAATAAATATAATATGAATAAATAGATAAAAATAGGATAGAATATTATAGAATGCTGTGATAACATAGTCGTTGTCGATGAGGAACAAATAAACACGACAAAATAAGTATGAAAAAATGTGTTGACAAGAAAAACTCAGCATGTTATCATAAAGAAGTCGCAGAGATGCGAAGTGATTTTTGAAAATTAAACAGATTAAGATAAAGAACCAGCAATTCTTTTACAGTAAATAATTAGCGAAAAGCTAAGATTAAACTTTTAAATTGAGAGTTTGATCCTGGCTCAGGATGAATGCTGGCGGCGTGCTTAACACATGCAAGTCGAGCGAGAGAATCTCTTCAGAGACAATCTAGCGGCGGACGGGTGAGTAACACGTGGGCAACCTGCCTTGTAGTGGGGGATAGCCCTCCGAAAGGAGGATTAATACCGCATAACATTGCTTTAAGGCATCTTAGAGCAATCAAAGGAGTAATCCGCTACAAGATGGGCCCGCGGCGCA
>NZ_JMLJ01000024.1 GCF_000686705.1 Clostridium hydrogeniformans DSM 21757
AGATTTACTTAGGAAAAAGGTAATGAAACTTCATCAGCATAGCTGAGAAGTAGTAAGTTCTAACAAAATTAAAATTTTGAGAACTTATCTATGTGTAATTTTGAAAGAACAATCTTTCAATTAAATAATGGTTTAGAAATCAAGATTTTTAAAATAAAAGGAAACTCGCTCAGCGGAGCTGAGGAGTACAGTTTATTGGCAAAATCGAAGATTTTGAATAAACTAGTATCTGGTGATGATGCTTCTAAGGGTAACACCCCTTCCCATACCGAACAGGATGGTTAAGCCTCAGAAGGCCGATGGTACTGCTTGGGAGACTGAGTGGGAGAGTAGGAGGTTGCCAGGTTTAAATATTCCGCAGTAGCTCAATGGTGGAGCACTCGGCTGTTAACCGATAGGTTGGAGGTTCGAATCCTCTCTGCGGAGCCATTTATATGAATTTTAAGTAGGATTTATCCTGCTTTTTTTATTTTATTCTAATATATAGGTATCCCTGGGAAAGTTTTTCCTAGGGATACTTTGATTTATAAACTATGTAAATAGGACTTGAGGATTAGAGTTTATATTTAAAGAAATTTCATTTTAGGGGGAATACCTTTCAGAGTAAGTCTATATATATAGTATTGGAGTAGTTATTTTAAAACTAAAATAGGTGATGACTAAAATATTTAGAATAAAAAGTTTAGTAAAAGGAAATAGATATACTATAAAGAAGCAAAATTAAAATAATTCTGAAAATTGCATCAAATTAAAAGGAATTTTTTAGTCTTCACAGAAGTATAATATTAAGTCTAAATCTTATCCAATGCTAGGAGGTTTTACCATGAATGAATATAAAACCAAAAATCTTAGAAACGTAGGTATTATAGGGCATAGTGGAGCTGGAAAGACATCTTTAACAGAGTCCCTTCTTTACTATATCAAAACTACAGATCGTTTAGGGAAGATAGAGGATGGCACTACAGTAAGTGACTTTGACAGTGAAGAAAAGAAAAGAAGGATATCAATTTCTTCTTCAGTAGTACCTTTCAATTTTGAAGGAATAAAGGTAAATTTAGTTGATATACCTGGATACTTTGATTTTATAGGGGAGTCTATACAGGGAATGAGAGCTGTAGATTTAGCTATGATAGTTGTATGTGGTGTATCAGGCATTGAGGTTGGGACAGAAAAAGCTTGGAAATACGTAAACAAAATTAAACTACCTAGAACTTTTTTTATAAACAAATTAGATAGAGAAAACAGTAATTTTGAAAAAGTACTTTCAAATCTTAAAGATACCTTTGGAATATCAGTGGTACCAATTCAGTATCCAATAGGTAATGAATCAGAGTTTAAGGGAGTTATAAATGTTATATCTAGAAAGGCAAGAATATATAATTCTAAAACTCATGAGATAGAGCTTGTGGATATTCCAGAAGAGCTTTTAGAGAAAATTGATGATTGTAAGCAAATGATAATGGAAGCTGTGGCTGAGACTAGTGAAGAATTGTTAGATAAATATTTTAGTGAGGGTACTTTAACAGATGAAGAAATTTATGAAGGATTAATAAAGGGATGTTCTAGTGGAGATATAGCACCAGTTATGTGTGGATCAGCACAACAAGTAATTGGAATAGATACATTATTAGAGGACATAGTTGAATGTTTCCCTTCTCCTGAATACGCAATACCACAAAAGGCAGTTATTGTTAAAACTCAGGAGGAAAAATTTATAAAAATAGATGAAAATGAAGCTTTCTCAGCTTTAGTATTTAAAACTGTAGCTGATCCATTTGTAGGTAAGTTGTCTATGTTTAGAGTAATTACAGGTAAACTTACCCCAGATAGTGTAGTATATAATTCAAGTAAGGACAAAGATGAGAAGATAGGAAACATATATTATATGAAGGGAAAGAGCCAAAGTTCTACCAAGGAGATTATTGCAGGGGATATAGGAGCAGTTGCTAAACTCCAATATACTAATACTGGAGATACCTTATGCAATAAAAGTTTCAATATAATATACGATAAGTTGAATTTTCCAGATCCTGTTATATCCATGGCTGTGCTTCCAAAGGCAAAAGGGGATGAGGAAAAGATATCTTCTGCATTATCAAAGTTATGTGAGGAAGATCCTACATTTAAGATAAGCAGGGATCTAGAAAATGCAGAGACAATAATATCAGGAGTTGGGGAAACTCATTTAGATATAATAGCATCTAAGATAAAAACTAAATTTGGAGCAGATGTAATTTTAAGAACTCCTAAAATTCCATATAGGGAAACCATAAAGGGAATAGCTGATGTTCAAGGTAAACATAAGAAACAAACAGGAGGACATGGTCAATACGGAGATGTATGGATAAAATTCGAAAAAAGGTTAGATGGAGAAGAGCTACTATTTGTAGATGCGGTAGTAGGTGGTGTTGTTCCAAGAAACTTTATACCTGCTGTAGAGAAGGGGTTAAAAGAGTGTATAAGACAAGGCGTTCTTGCAGGATATCCTGTTATAAAGTTAAAAGCTACATTGCATGATGGATCTTATCATCCTGTAGATTCATCAGAAATGGCATTTAAAATAGCAGCATCCTTAGCTTATAAGAAAGGCCTAGAAAAGGCAGAGCCTATTCTTCTAGAACCTATAATGAGAGCAGAGATAATTATACCAGATGAATATATGGGAGATGTAATGGGAGATGTAAATAAAAAGAGAGGTAAGGTTCTTGGCATGGAACCAATTGATGATGGGCAAAAGATAATAGCTGATATACCTCAATCGGAAATGCTCACTTATGCTACTGATCTAAGATCAATGACTCAAGCTAGAGGAAGTTTTTCTATGAAATTTGAGAAATATGAAGAAGTACCAGCTTCAGAAGTAGCAAAGATTATTGAGTCTGTGAAAGCAAAGGAAGCTTAATTCATTATTTACATGTTTAAGTTATAATATATTAAAGCACTATGGTATCTATGAAGGGACCATAGTGCTTTAAGTTTTTAATGAATAAATAAATATTAAAGAGAATATTTTGTCGAAAAAATTATTATTTTAATGGAGAATAAGAATATTTTTATATTTATAGGCATATATTAAGAGTATGAAATTGTACTTTTTCATAAGTAAACTTTAAGTATTATAGTTAATTTCTATTAAACAAGCTATTTTATATAAATAATATCTTAATTAATACTTATATTATAAAGCTTAATTTTAAAGGAAATGTAGGAAGTCTATTACATATAACAATTAGCAAGGAGAAAACAGATGTCAGATTATAGATTAGATATAAGTGGAAATTTAAATTTAACTGATTTTAGTAGTATATATGATTATATAAGTGTTGTAGATTATAATGATAAGTTTACCATTTCTTTAAATAGTGTAGGAGATGAAAGTGTTGGGCTTATATGTGAGATGCTTTATAAACAAAATTTTATAGTAAAACACTTAGGATTAAAGGAAGATGGACTTTACTATATAACAGCCTCTAAAATATAATTTATATTATTAATCAATTATGATAAAATGATAATGTATTATTAAAATAAATTTTAATAAATAGATTATGGAGGTTAAGTTGATGAGCGGGTATGTCATAGGTATAGACTTAGGAGGAACTAAGATTCATGGAGCAATTGCAGACCTAGAAGGTAATATTATAGCTAGTCAAGTAGTTCCAACAGAGGCTAAGGATGGAGATAAGGCAGTACTTAATAGAATAATTGGAGTTATTGATAAGGTTTTAGAGAAAAGTGGTAAAACATCAGAAGAAGTAAAAGCTATAGGTATTGGATCTCCAGGACCTCTAGATACCAAAAAAGGAACAATTGTAGCAAGTTCAAACTTACCATTTAAAAATTTTAGTTTAGTAGATCCTATTAAAAATAAATTTAATGTTCCAGTATATTTAGATAATGATGCTAATGTGGCGACCATTGGAGAATTTATGTTTGGAGCAGGAAAAAACACTAATAACATGATATATGTTACTGTTAGCACAGGTGTAGGTGGAGGTGCAATACTAAACGGAAAAATATTTAGAGGTAATACTAGTAATGCCTTAGAAGTAGGTCATACAACTATTCTTCCAGAAGGACCAAGATGTAATTGTGGAAATCATGGATGTGTAGAGGCGCTAGCATCAGGAACAGCCATAGGTAAAAGAGCATTAGAGGCAGTGGAAAGTGGTCTTGAGACAACTTTAGCTAAATATGAGAATCCTACATCTTATGAGGTGTTTGTAGAAGCTAAAAATGGAGATGAAGTTGCAAAGGATATACTTCATAGAAGTTTAACATATCTTGGAATAGGAGTAGCTAACATAATAAATACCTTCGATCCAGAAATGATAGTTATAGGCGGAGGAGTTAGTAAGGGAGGACAAGTTGTCTTCCAAAGAGTTAAAGAAGTAGTTGATGAAAGAGCTTTAAAAGCTATGGCAGAAAAATGCAAAATAGTACCAGCTGGTCTAGGAACCGATGCAGGTGTTATAGGTGCTGTAGCCTTAGCGATAATGGAAAGTAAATAAATTATAAAGGATAGCAAGAAGTAGATTCTTGCTATTTTTTATTTTAAAAATATTACTATTAAATTCTAGTATATTAATCTTAAATCCACATAAAATAATAGCGTAAATATAGCAAAGGAGGATTCATATATGGCTAAAAAGGGAATGAGAAGACCAGGTGTAAGTGATCCTCATGGAACTGAAACTAACAAGAAACAAAAGTTTCCTAAGAATCAAGTAACTCCAGTTCCAGAGATACAAGGTAAAGCAAAGGCAGGTCATAAGAAAGCTAATGATGACCATGTAGACTACTTTGATTATAAGTAAAAGGAGGGTTACCTATGGCTAAAGATAGTCAAATAGATAAAAAAGAAGTTAGAATGAAAAAGTGTAATTATCAAACTCCTTTAACTAGGGAAAGTGCAAAGAATAGTAATAGAACTAATAAAAAGCAATCTACAATAAATAATAATTGGCAAAGTGAACCTTAGGCAGGAAACACTTTCTTCTTCTTAAATAATGAACACACCCTTATACAAAATAAACATTATAGTTTAAGTTAACTTATTAGACTTTAAATTGTTTCAACTTAGTTTAACCTGTACTTTTGATGATAAATTTTGTTATTAACCTTAGGAGAAGAAAGTGTTTTTTATATAAAGCTGCTTAGTATAATCTAAGCAGCTCTCTATACATATAAATTTAAAAGTGAGTGTCCCCAGGGCAGTCACTTTTTGATTTTATATAAATAAATTAGGTATTAACTTTATTAAAAAGGTAAAATTTAAAATATGGAATTAAAGACCTATGATATAATTAATATAGAAGCAATCTTCTTTAAGATGGTGTTTTTTTCACCGGCTGAAGGTTAGATAAGCTCATCTAGAGGCGTATCAACTGTTATATTCTACCTTTTAGAGGATGTGGGTGTTACAGCTTATAGCCATCAGATAAAAGCAAAGAAAAGGAAGTGTTAAAATGAGGGCTGAGATAATATCTGTAGGAACAGAATTACTTTTAGGAGACATTGTAAATACAAATGCTCAATTTTTAGCTAAGGAATTAGCAGACTTAGGTATTGATATGTATCATCAAACAGTAGTTGGGGATAATGAAGAGAGGCTACTTAGAGCCTTTGATGAAGCTTTTAAAACTTGTGATATTATAATAACCACAGGGGGACTTGGACCAACAGAAGATGATTTAACTAAAGAAATGGCAGCTAAATACTTTAATAAGGAACTTATTTGCCATGAGGAGAGTTATAGACATTTAGAAGAGTATTTTAAGAAGAGTGGAATGAGGCTTAGTGAAAATAATAAGAAACAGGCTTATTTTCCAAAGGATGCAATAATCTTAAAAAATATTTGTGGAACAGCACCAGGAGCTATAATAAAGGGAGAAAATAATAAGGCAATAGTAGTCTTGCCAGGACCACCTAGAGAAATGACTACTATGTTTAAAAATGAAGTGAAGCCTTATCTTGAAAGTCTAACAGATAGTGTTCTTGTATCAAAGGTTTTAAGGATATGTGGCATAGGTGAAAGTCATATGGAGGAGAAGGTAAAGCATATAATACATAAGTATGAAAATCCAACCATAGCTCCTTATGCAAAAGATGGAGAAGCAATACTTAGATTAACAGCTAAGGCTAAGAATGAAAAAGAGGCTAAAAATATTATAGAACCAGCAGAAAATGATATAAGGGAAATACTTAAGGATAATATCTATGGAGAGGGAGATACTTCTTTAGATCATGTAGTAGCTAAGCTTTTAGTAGATAAAAATCTTAAAATAGGAGTGGCAGAGTCTTGTACAGGAGGACTTTTAGCTTCTATGCTTATAAGCTACCCAGGAATATCCAAGGTGTTTTTAGAGGGAGCAGTAACTTATTCTAACGATGCAAAGATGAGAACTTTAGGAGTTAAGAAGGAGACTTTGGATAGATTTGGGGCAGTAAGTGAGGAAACAGCTAAGGAAATGGCTGAGGGTATAGCAAAAAGGTGTGAAGGAGATATTGGAGTATCCATAACAGGGATTGCAGGACCAGATGGAGGAACAGTTGAAAAACCAGTAGGTCTTGTTTATGTTGGATTATATATAAAAGGAGAAATAAAGGTTAAAAAACTTACTCTTCAAGGGGATAGAGATAGGATAAGAAGAAGAACTACAATGTCAGCACTAGATTTTATAAGAAGAGAAGTTAAGTAGATTACTTTATTATAAGGTATAATAATTTAAATATGTAATGTGGTAGAGCAGTTTAGGAATCTATAAAGAAAATATAACATGAAATCTTAATAGAGAGTATATAAACTAAATAAATCCTTCTAAATAATTTAGAAGGATTTACTAGGAGATTATATAAATAAAATGGGGGAGAGGCTAATATAAGAAAAGGAACTTATATTAGCTGGTTAATTAGTTCATTTATATTCTTACCTACTATGAAAAATTTATACCTAAAGAAAGGAGAAAAGTAGATAATGGAATATAATACAAAAAAAGCATTTAGAGGCAATCTATTTGCATTATGTTTAATAGTATTTCAAGTCATGGGTGGGAGGATCATATTACCACTAATGAGACCTATGATAAAGAACCTATCTTATGGAGGTCTTATGATATTAACTCAGTTAATGTTTTTAATACTTCCAACTATAATATATTTTCTTGTAACAAAGGCTAATGTGAAAGATACATTAAGGTTAAATAAAATATATATAAGTGAAGTATTTATAATGATATTAATAGCTATCTTAAGTCAGCCTATAGGAGCCTTTTTTGCAACCATATCAAGTTTTTTTGCAGAAAATGTGGTTGAGCAGGCAGTAGGCTTACTAAAGGGTTCCTCTTACCTAGAACTTATTACAATCATGGCTATAACTCCAGCAATATGTGAGGAGATAACCATGAGAGGGATAGTACTTAAAGGGATGGATAACCATAATATTATAAAATCTTCTTTAGTAAGTGGAGTAATATTTGGAATGCTTCATCTAACTGGATCTCAGTTTTTATATGCTACATTTTTAGGATTTATTTTTGCATATATAGTTAGAATAACTAATAGCCTTTTTACTGGAATTATAATGCACCTAGTATTTAACGGATTTAATATGACAATTGGATACTTAAGTGAAAAATTCATTAATAAGGCAGCGGTAGAAGCAGCTAAAAATCAAGCATCTACAATTAATTTAGAAACTATTTCAGTATTAGCTACTTTAGCTATAATTGCATGCGTTATAATATTTAGTCTTATTGGATATGTGAAGAAAAATAGAATTAAAATAGAAGGAAAAGAAGTTATGGATCTTAGAATAGAAGGAAACAAAGAGTTTAGAGATAAAGATCCTATAATAAACCTACCATTTATAATTCTTTGTATATTTTATATTATAATGATGATATTAACCTAAAAATATAGAAATGCAAACTAATGGTTAAAATATGAAAAATATGAAAAAATTAATTACAAGCTATTGTAAAATTATTATAGCTATGGTACAATAATTTTAAAATTATCAAAAGACTATTCTTCAAAGTATGAATTAGTCAATACCAATGAAGGCGTCTTTTAGTTATATATAAATCCCCACAAAATGTAAGCCCCTGTGAATAGCACAGGGGCTTATATAATTATGTTTTAAATAGAAAGATATAAATTTAGAAATAAACATAGTTTAAATGCTTATTTTATAAGCGTATTAAAGTCTATTAAGATTTAGTTTCTTCAAAAAACCTAAATAAACATGAAGCCATAAGATCCTGACAATAAGAAAGGGTAGCCTTAGCACTTTTATCAAAGGATTTAGTATCATTTAAGATAAGAGGGTATATTCCATAGGGTTCTATATATTTTTTATCACTTAATTTCATATAAGAATAAGCATTATAAGCACTTTTTTCTGCCACTGTATTTAAAAAACTTTCATAGCTTTCACTATAGCAAAGGTCATAGCTGGAGGCAGAATTTATACCATAATTTTTTCTATGGTCATCTACCCATTTTTCATATAAAGAATGATTAGTTATAATTGCAGGTGCATTAGAGGCGTGGTGAGGCTCATTTAAATCTGCTAAATAATGAAAAGCACGACCAAGCTCTTCAAAGGCCAATTCTTTATCTGTACTATAGAGTTCCTTTGCTCTTAAGCTATGATGGACAAATCTAGATTTAGCAGTATCTTTATATAATAAATAATTCTTTTTTATGTAAGGATTATAAAAATGATGAGCATATAGGGGAAACCTCTCATCAGTATCAGGTAAGTCGCTACCTATTAGAAGCTTATGGGCATAGGGATATATTAACTTTTCATATTTTTGTCCCTTATCATTTATTAAGATTTTTATAGCTTTAGAAGTTAAAAATTGATGGGTATGATCTATTCCCCCGCTTTGCCATCTACTATCTTCATCCTTTAATTTAAGGGTGAAGCCTAAGGAATTACCTTTTCCAAGGATATCATCACTTCCATTACTTAAATCTTCTATTGAGGATTTATTAAAGTCATAGTAATTCCCATCATATGCAAAAGTGACAGTAGGACATATTAATAAAAAAAATATTGTACTAAGAAGCATAGTTTTACACTTTAAAAGTTTCAAAGAAATCACCTCCTACCATAGTATTTCCAAAGTTATCATAATATATTTAAAATATACATTGAGAGAAGAGAAAACTTCAAATATAATATAATAGTATTATTTTTTACACACTAGGTATTAGGTAAAATATTCCTATTTTATCAATTGGAAGATAAGGATTAAAATATAGAACTATAATATAGGGTTTTAAGTTTTAAAGTTAATTTATACATATGTGTAAAGCAAGGGAATTTTAATTGGTGAGTTAAAGCTTTATATTGAAACTATATAATGAAATTTTAAATTAACTCAAAACATAGTTAATAAAGTGATGAAGAATTTTGATTGAAAACTTTGACTTAATTATATAAAAAGATAATTAATAAAAGATTTTTGGAAGGTTTTCTTTGGATATACAGTAATAAAATAAGAAAATTAATCTACTAAGGAGAGTAAAATAAATGAGTATATTAAATGTTAAAAACATGAGTCATGGCTTTGGTGACAGAGCAATATTTGAGGATGTTTCCTTTAGACTTTTAAAGGGAGAGAAGATAGGTCTTATAGGGGCTAATGGAGAGGGAAAGTCCACTTTTATGAGCATAGTTACAGGAAATCTTATGCCAGATGACGGTGTAGTTGAGTGGAGCAATAGAGTAAGAGTTGGATATTTAGATCAGCATGCAAACCTTGAGAAAGGACAGACAATAAGAGATGTTTTAAGAGGAGCTTTTAAGTATCTTTTTGATATAGAGGAAGATATACTTAAAATTTCAGATAAGATGGGAGAGGCTTCAGAAGAGGAGCTTACCAAGCTATTAGATGAGATGGGAACTTTGCAGGATATGCTTGATCATAATGGATTCTATGTAATAGATACTAAAGTAGAGGAAGTTGCAGGAGGTCTTGGACTTCGTGATATAGGACTTGATAAGGACGTTATGGATTTAAGTGGAGGACAAAGAACTAAGGTATTACTTGGAAAACTTCTTTTAGAAAATCCAGACATATTACTTTTAGATGAGCCTACAAACTACTTAGATGAGCAGCATATAGAGTGGCTTAAAAGATATCTTCAAAATTATGAAAATGCCTTTGTACTTATATCCCATGATATTCCTTTCTTAAATAGTGTTATAAACTTAATATATCATGTGGAAAATAGAAAGCTTACAAGATATGTAGGAGATTATGAAAACTTTAAGAGAATACATGAAGCTAACAAAAAGCAGTTAGAATCAGCTTACGAAAGACAACAACAAGAGATTGCAAAGCTTGAAGACTTTGTAGCTAGAAATAAAGCTAGGGTTGCAACTACAGGTATGGCAAGAGCAAGACAGAAAAAGCTAGATAAGATGGATAGAATAGAACTAGCTGCAGAGAAACCAAAGCCAGAGTTTAACTTTAAAACCTCTAGAACTTCAGGTAAGGTAATATTTGAAGCTAAGGACCTTGTTATAGGATATGATGAGGCGCTAACAAGACCTCTTAATTTACTTATGGAAAGAGGACAAAAGATAGCTTTAGTTGGAGCTAATGGTCTTGGAAAAACTACTTTACTTAAGAGTCTTATGGGACTTATTAAACCACTTCAAGGGGAAGTTACCATAGGAGATTACTTAGAACTTGGATACTTTGAACAAGAAATTAAGGAAGCAAACTATAAAACTTGTATAGAAGAAGTGTGGGAAGAGTTCCCAGGATTTACCCAATATCAAATTAGAGCAGCTCTTGCTAAGTGTGGATTAACTACTAAGCATATAGAAAGCAAGGTTGTGGTTCTAAGTGGAGGGGAGCAGGCAAAGGTAAGATTATGTAAGCTTATAAATAGGGAAACCAATGTACTTATACTGGATGAGCCTACTAACCATTTAGATGTGGAAGCTAAGGATGAACTAAAAAGAGCATTAAAGGAATATAAGGGTAGCATACTAATAGTATGTCACGAACCTGAATTCTATAGAGATGTGGTTACAGATGTGTGGAACTGTGAGGATTGGACAACTAAGATAGTTTAAAACCTGTAAAGGCAATGGATATAAGAGGTGTTAATATATTAACACCTCTTATATCCACAGCCTTTCCTTTTTGCTTTTTAACACATGGGTGTATATCTCAGCAGTTATATTAATACTAGAGTGACCTAGTAGACTTGAAACTGTTTTTAACAGCATATCATTTTCAAACTGTAGTATGGCATAAATAAACTCTGTAAATTAGAAATATATCTAGTAGTTTATATTAATAACATAATGTTATTAGAAGAAAAAAACTATTGACTTGATTCGACAAAAAATTATATAATGGTTTTAAGAAAACTAGTCCTTTAAATTTAGTCCAGAGAGACTAATAAGGTCGGAGATAAACGGCAGATAATATAATTTGATAGAATTAAACTGTAACGGAACCATTATATGGGGAACATTTAATTCCTATATCTAATTATAGATGTTAACGACCTTCTTAAAAAAGAATGGTCGTTTTTTTATTATAAGGAATATAAGTACTAGTTTTCCTAAACAAAGATTTAGGAGGATAACAATAATGGAACAAAGGATAAACACAGCAGGAAATATAGATAATCATGAGCATGATCATGATTATGCATTAGGGCATGTAGAGCAAAGTGATAAGAAAGGATTCTTTTCAATGTTTGTGGTTATGCTTGGATTTACATTCTTCTCAGCAAGTATGCTAACAGGAGGGAAGTTAGGGACAGGATTACATTTAAAAGATTTCTTTGTAGCAGTATTTATAGGAAACTTAATTTTAGCATGTTATACAGGAGCGTTAGCATATATAGGTGCAGATACAGGACTTTCAATGCATTTACTTGCTAGATATTCATTTGGTGAAAAAGGTTCATATTTAGCATCTTTTATAACAAGTATTACACAAATAGGATGGTTTGGTGTTGGAATAGCAATGTTCGCAATTCCAGTAGCAAATAGATTTAATATAAATTTATATTTATTAGTAGGAATTACAGGTATATTAATGACAGCCACAGCTTATTTTGGAATGAAGTCATTAACAATATTAAGTGCTATAGCAGTACCAGCAATAGCTGTGTTAGGTAGTACTTCAGCAATAATGGCAACTAACTCAGTAGGTGGATTCCAAGGATTAATGAATATAGAGCCAACTAATAAAATGGCATTAGTAACAGCAGTAACATTATGTGTAGGTTCATTTATAAGTGGAGGAACTGCAACTCCAGACTTTGCAAGATTCTCTAAAAACAAGAAAGTATCAGTATCAACTACTGTAATAGCGTTCTTTATAGGAAATTCATTAATGTTCTTATTTGGAGCAATAGGAGCACTGGTTACAGGAAATTCAGATATAGCAGATGTTATGTTTTCTCAAGGCCTAGTTATTCCAGCAATAATAGTTTTAGGTTTAAATATATGGACAACCAATGATAATGCTATTTATACAGCTGCCCTTGGACTTTCCAACATAACTAAATTACCTAAGAATAAGATGGTAATTATAGGTGGATTCATAGGAACTATAGGTGCTATATGGTTAAATAACAACTTCATAACATTTTTAACTTTCTTAAATTCAATGTTACCTCCAGTAGGGGGAATAATAATAGCTGATTACTTCTTTGTAAAGAAAAGAAAATATGATAACATAGAAAATACAAGATTCATAGATATAAATTGGGTAGCTATAATAGCATTTTTAGCAGGATTTATAGTTGCAAATATTATATCAGTAGGAGTTATTGCATTGAATGCAATAATAACAACAATGTTAGTTTATATAATAGGAACAAAAATAACTAGTAAATAGGGTGATGATAAAATGTTAATTAAAAATATAAGATTCTTAGATAGAGAAGGCGTATTTGATATAAGGATAGCTGATGGTAAGTTTGCAGAAATAGCATCATATTTAGAAGTTATAGAAAATGAGGAAGTTATAGAAGGGAATGGAGCCTTAGCTTCAGCTCCTTTTATAGAACCACATATACATTTAGATACTACTCTTACAGCTGGAGAACCGGAGTGGAATAAAAGTGGAACTTTATTTGAAGGAATCGAAAGATGGTCTCAAAGAAAAGAATTTTTAACTAAAGAAGATGTTAAGACTAGAGCTAAAAAAGCTATAGAATGGCAAGTAGCTAATGGGATTCAATTTATAAGAACTCATGTAGATGTTACTGATGCTAGCCTCATTGCATTAAAAGCAATGGTTGAAGTAAGAGAAGAAGTTAAAGATTATGTTACATTACAGATAGTAGCATTCCCTCAGGAAGGAATTCTTTCATATCCAAATGGATTAGAATTAATAGAAGAAGCTATAAAAATAGGTGCAGATGTGATAGGGGCTATACCTCACTTTGAATTTACAAGAGAGTATGGAGTAGAATCAATTAATAAGATTTTTGAGTTAGCTAAAAAGTATGATGTATTAGTAGATGTTCATTGTGATGAAATAGATGATGAACAATCAAGGTTCTTAGAAGTAGTTGCTACAAGAGCCTTAGAGACAGGATTAAAGAATAAGGTAACAGCTAGCCATACTACAGCTATGGGCTCATATAATAATGCATATACATATAAGTTGTTTAGGTTGTTAAAAATGTCAGGAATAAATTTTGTTTCTAATCCTTTAGTCAATACTCACCTTCAAGGAAGATTTGATACATATCCTAAAAGAAGAGGGATTACAAGAGTTAAGGAACTTAATGAAGCTGGTATTAATGTTAGTTTTGGACATGATGATATATTTGATCCATGGTACCCAATGGGAACAGGAAATATGTTAGAGGTAGTTCATTTTGGATTACATGTATGTCAAATGATGGGCTACGATGATATAAATGAATCCTTGAAGTTTGTATCAACAAATAGTGCAAGAACTTTAAACATAGAAGATAAATATGGAATAGAAATAGGTAAGCCAGGTAATTTAATTTTATTAAATGCTGAAAGTGGCTATGATGCAGTTAGAAGAAGAGCAGAGGTTTTATATTCTATAAGAGAAGGAAGAATAATTGCTAAGACTATACCAAGTAGGTCATATGTAAATATGAATGAAGAAAAAGAAGTGAGTTTTAGGAAATAATAGGATATTGTTGAAGGAAAGTGTAATTTCAAAAAGCAACAGTGAAATTAGTAGAGTGATAGAGATAGCACAAGATTAATAAAAATCTTGTGCTATTTATGTTTTAAAATGAAGTTTTCACATAATCTTTAGTTAATATTCTACTAGTAACTCCTAGTCCAAAGTCAAGTAGTTACTTTTGAGATGGTCTAATTAAAATCTTGTTTTTATGACATATGTTTTAAATTTAATTTTAAGACTTTTAACACTAATATTAAATTCAAAATCACAAAATTTTGAATTTGGCCTTAAAGCAATAATTATAAGCAAAAGAACTACTGTTGTAAGTAAAGCCATAAAAGCAATTAGTATCATATCCAATACCATTTCCTTAAGATATGATGAAAATTCATAAATAGCCCAAGGTGGAAAACGTACAATAACTGTAGCCATCCAATTCTACGGTTACGAATTTTACTTGGATAGTATAGCATAATTCATATGTTAAGTACAGGAGCATATGAAAAATAAAATATAGGTTATGTAATAATGAAAGGCAATTAAAATCAAAAAATGAATTTATAAGTTTAAGACTTAGTGAAGTATATTTACTTTTATTATATAATTATTAATAAGATAAAATGATAGTTGGGAGGGGAAATGGTGGACTTAAATTTTAACATAGGAGATACAAATTTTTTAGCACTTGTTAATACAAATAGATATTTCTCATATGTTAATGAAGACTGGGATTTAAAAATGTTAAAAAATCACTTTATTAAGGAGACAGCGCAAGGCAATATCTTAGTGATGCAGATGACTAATGAAGGTATAGAAGATGATTGGAAAATACGTGTTGAGTTTGGCGATTCTATTTTAGAAAGTGATTACTTTAGAAAAGATACTGGATATATAAAGGTTGATGATAGTGAATTATGTTTTGTTGAATATACATGTTTAACAATGGCAGCACAATTTAAAGAGGAAAAAGTTCCAGATAAATATTGTGATAAGTTTAGATTTAAGATAGACGATGGAATGTATAAAGTTAATGTAATTCAATTCTATGATGTAGATAATAGGCTACATATTGGAAGGGATGATATAGATATATTATTTCAATTCATTAAAGTTGAGGATAATTGGAAAGTAACACCTAAAGTATTTTGGTATGCTTGTTAAATAAAAGTTTATAGATAAATAATTTAAGGATATAATTCATGTATAATATTTGAAGTTATATTATAAAGAAGGAAAATTAATAATTAATAGGGGAAAATGCACATTATGTAATGGTGAGTGGACAACTAAAAGCATTTAACAAGTCTATGGGATACACTTTTGAGAATACTATAAAATTAGCATTGAGAGAGCAGGAATGCTAACAAATATTCTTGTTATTTTTATTTCACAAACTTTGATTTAATTAGAAAAATAGTATAATATTAGTGGGTGGAAAAAGTTAAATTGGTCTAGGGGGATTATAAATGATAGAAGCAATGGAACAGCAAATTATAAATAGTATAAACAATAAATGGACAAAAGATAAGGACAAGAGAAGAGATATAGATTTAGAGCAAGTTTCAGATAGCTTTAGAGTTCTTTGCTCAAGCAGAGCTACAACTTTAGATATAATAGAGAGGCTAAAGAAATCTGATGATAAAGAGAGTAAAACTCAGGAACTGAAAGCGAATATGATTAAAATCTATGATTGGGTAACAGAAGAAACTATAGAGAGTTTAATAGCTAAATATTGTACTTCATTAAAAGATAAGAAAAAAGAAGCAGAATACAAAGCAGAAGTTCCACAAATAGAGGGTTATTTAGAAGATTTAAAAGAAAATTTAATTACTAAAACTATGAATAAGCTATTTGTATTTCATAAAATTAAAGAGGGGGAATAGTTGTGATAAGTCCAAGAAGAGAGTGGAAAAAATTTGAGTCAGAGAATGAAAAGATAGAAAGATTAAAAGAATGGCAACTTATTTCACCAAAAGCAAAAGAGATAAAGAAGTTCTACTATAAGGGAGCATATACTAATGAGCCGACGGAATGTGATGTAGCAGGTTTTGTAGATAACAATGAAATAATACTATACATAAATGGGGAGTTACACAGCATTCATCCTGATTATTTTGCAGATATGCAGAAGAAAGAGAAATTTATTATTTTAGATATTGAAACACCAATGAGTTTTAGAAATGAAGATGGTATTAGAGAAGTGGCTGCAATTGCAGTTGAGGATTATAGAGTAGTAGATAGTTTACACCTTGCAATTATAAAAGATGAAGAGGAGTATAAAAATGGATATGGTGCAGGGCTAGAAGCAATAGAAGAAAATGAAGAGCTAAAAGCAGAGTTTAAAGCTTTCATATCAAAATACAAATGTCCTATTATTGCACATAATGCGAGCTTCGATAGAAGGTTTTTAAGATATTGGAATTGGGTAGATGATAATCAAGAATTTTATTGTAGTAGGGATAATATCAAAGCTAAAGAAACTTTAGAAAGTTATAAACTCCAAGACTTATTAAATTACTATGGAATAAAACAAAAACAAGCACATAGTGCAATGCAGGATACTTTAGACTTACTAGAGGTATTAAAAATAATAAAAATTGAAAAATGGGTTGTATTAGGAAAAAGAGCTGAGGATAAAATAGTTAAGGGATTGAAAAGTTATGAAAATGACAAGAATAAAAGAGAAGAAGATAAGAAAAAATTAGAAGAAGCTAAGGAAAACATTATTGAGGATATTTTTAATAACAAGAAAATAGTTTTTACTGGTGATATGAAAGAGGATAGAGCAGAAATGAGGGCTATTGCAATTAGATATGGGGCAACAAGTCCTAATAGTGTTAGTAGTAAAACTGATATGCTTGTTGTAGGAGAAAATGCAGGAAGTAAATTATCTAAGGCTCAAGAGCTTGGAATAAGGATAATAAGTGAAGAAGATTTTTGGAATATAGTAAATAAGAAATAGTAGATAATCTATAAAAAAGTAGTACCATTAGCGTTTAAACTGTACCCTTTGTCAAGGACAGTTTAAAAAAGAGTAGACTAATTTAAAAGATGATTTCTGTATTGAACAGGAGTCATCTTTTTTAAGTTCCATTGTCCTCTAAAATTATTGTGATAATCTATGTAATCATCTATTTCTTTAACTAAATCCTCAAATGTATCACAAGCCTTTATATCAACTTCATCCTTTAAATGTCCGAAAAAGGATTCCTGTGGGGCGTTGTCCCAACAATTTCCACGCCTAGACATAGATTGTCCTAATTTATTCTTTTTGACTTTATTTTGAAAAATCGGACTAGTATAATGAACTCCTTGATCTGAATGAATAAATGAATCTTTGCTAAGAATATTCT
>NZ_JMLJ01000025.1 GCF_000686705.1 Clostridium hydrogeniformans DSM 21757
ACCAGTAGCTATGGACGAAGGATTAAGATTCGCTATAAGAGAAGGTGGAAGAACAGTAGGATCAGGAGTTGTTACTTCTATAGTTAAATAATTAAGTGGATTTTTGGAAGGGCTGGGTTGCAAAACCTGGTCCTTTACATAGGAAATTCAAGTTGACACAATATTTTAATTATGATAAATTATTAAGGTAATGCGTACTTTTTAGAGTGTAGTAGGGACGGCGTTCTAATAAAATATATTATAAATACTGGAGGTGCTTGTTGTGAGAGTGAAGATAACTATAGCGTGTACAGAGTGCAAGCAAAGAAATTATAACACAATGAAGAATAAGAAAAATGACCCAGATAGATTAGAAATGAAGAAGTATTGCAAGTTCTGTCAAAAGCAAACGCTTCATAAAGAAACTAAGTAATTTTAAAATTACCGAATATCTTTTAAGGATGTGTTAAAAGATGGCTGTGGATGGGAAAAAAAGTGGTAAAGACCAGGTGAATGATAAAAAAGGTTTCTTCAAGTTTTTAAAAGAGGTCAAAGCTGAAACTAAGAGGATAACTTGGCCTTCTAAAAAAGAAGTTAAAAAGGCTGCTATAGCTGTAGCTACATTCTGCATTATGTACATAGTGTTCATAGGTGGAATAGACATGATTTTTCAAAACCTCTTTAAAACAGTCTTTGGAATAAAGTAAAAAAAAGGAGGTGGGGGTGACTAGGTTTACCCCTTGAAATATGAGTGAAAAAGCTAAATGGTACGTTGTACACACATATTCAGGTTATGAGAATAAAGTAAAAGCAAATCTTGAAAAGGCTATAGAAAACAGAAATCTTCATAGTCTTATTCATGCAGTAGAAGTTCCGGTAGAAGAACAAATCGAAGAAAAAGATGGAAAACAAAAGATTACGCTTAAAAAGAAGTTTCCTGGATATGTTTTGATTAAGATGTTAATGACAGACGATTCATGGTATGTAGTAAGAAATACCAGAGGAGTAACAGGTTTTGTTGGACCTGGGTCTAAACCAGTGCCGCTTACCGATGAAGAGATTGAATCTATGGGTGTTCAAGAGATGCCTGTGGATATAGACTTGGAGGTAGGTGAAACTATTCAGGTTATTTCAGGACCGCTTAAAGACTTTACAGCGGTAATTCAAGAAATAAACTTAGAAAAACATAAAATTAAAGCATTGGTTAGTATGTTCGGAAGAGAAACACTAGCTGAGCTTGACTTTAATCAAGTAGAAAAATTTGATTAATATTTTAAACTACAATAAAAGATTACAAGACGAAAGTCTTAGTAAAGTGGGAGGACTATAAAATAGTCCGAAATACCACAGTATAGGAGGAATAACTCATGGCTAAGAAAGTTACAGGAATGATTAAACTTCAACTTCCTGCTGGAAAGGCAACTCCAGCACCACCAGTTGGGCCTGCATTAGGACAACACGGTGTTAACATTATGGGATTCTGTAAGGAGTTTAACGCTAAAACAGCAAATCAAGCTGGATTAATAATACCAGTTGTAATTACTGTTTATCAAGATAGATCTTTTAGCTTTATATTAAAGACTCCTCCAGCGGCAGTATTATTAAAGAAAGCAGTTGGAATTGAGAGCGGTTCTGGTGTACCAAACAGAACAAAAGTTGCAAAGGTTACTAAAGATCAAATAAGACAAATAGCTGAAACAAAAATGCCAGACTTAAATGCAGCATCAATAGAGACTGCTATGAGCATGATAGAGGGAACAGCTAAGAGTATGGGAATAGTTGTTGAAGACTAATTTTTTATTCGGTGGGAGGTAACTACCGTTAATACCACAAAGGAGGCTTGCTAAATGGGAAAGAATTATATTGAAAGTGCAAAGTTAGTAGATAAGAATGCATTATACACTACAGCAGAAGCTATGGAATTAGTTGTTAAGACTGCTAAGTGTAAGTTTGATGAAACAATTGAAGTTGCTGTAAGATTAGGAGTTGATCCAAGACACGCAGACCAACAAGTAAGGGGAGCAGTAGTTCTTCCTCACGGAACTGGTAAAAGTGTTAAAGTTTTAGTATTCGCTAAGGGTGATAAGGCTAAAGAAGCAGAAGCTGCAGGAGCAGAATATGTTGGAGCTGAGGATCTAGTTGCTAAGATACAAAACGAAAATTGGTTTGATTTTGATGTAGTAGTTGCTACTCCAGATATGATGGGTGTAGTAGGAAGACTAGGAAGAGTGTTAGGACCTAAGGGATTAATGCCAAACCCTAAGTCAGGAACTGTTACATTTGATGTAACTAAGGCTGTTCAAGAGATTAAAGCTGGTAAGGTTGAATATAGAGTAGATAAAACTGCTATAATCCACGTTCCAGTAGGAAAGAAATCTTTTGGAGAACAAAAGTTAATGGAAAACTTCCGTGTATTAATGGAAGCTGTAGTTAAGGCTAAGCCAGCAGCTGCTAAAGGACAATACATAAAGTCCGTTGCTGTATCAAGTACTATGGGACCTGGAATTAAAATAAACTCAACAAAAGTTTTAGATTAGTATTGACATATAGGTATGTCTATGATAAAATCAATTTTGTTGATTAATTGAATAGCAATATTCCGTAGACAGTGGGTGCATAAGCGTAAAGTTTGAGACTACCTACCGAGGGTCCGTACAAGATTTGGAATTGTAAGGTCTTCTTGCGTCTGCGAGGAGGCCTTTGTTATTTTAAATAAACAGCAATATCGTAAGGAGGTGGCATACAGTAATGAACAAGAATAGACAATTAAAAGAAGCTAAGGTTGCTGAGATAAAAGAAAAGCTTGAAAAAGCTCAAGCTGTTATATTAGCTGATTATCAAGGTTTAACTGTTGAACAAGATACAACTCTTAGAAAAAATTTAAGAGAAGCAGGAGTTGAGTATAAAGTATATAAGAATACTTTAGTTGCTCTAGCTGCTAAGGAATTAGGATTTGACGGAGTAGTTGAATACCTAGAAGGACCTGTATCTATAGCTTTTGGCTATGAAGATGTAACTGCACCAGCTAGAATCTTAAATGATTTTGCAAAAAATCATAAGAAGTTAGAATTAAAAGCTGGTATAGTTCAAGGAGAAGTATATGATGCTGAGAAGGTTAAGCAACTTGCAGCTATACCTTCAAAAGAAGTTCTTATTGCAAAACTTCTTGGAAGTATCAAGTCTCCAGTATCAAACCTTGCATATTTATTAAATGCAATAAAGGAAAGCAAGGAAACTGCAGAATAATAAATTATAAGCAGTTGATATATACAATGTAATTACTTATATAAAAAATAAAATTAAAATACGATAATAGAAATTTTGGAGGTGCTTTAAAAATGACAAAAGAGCAAATCATTGAAGCTATAAAGAATATGAGTGTTTTAGAATTAAACGACTTAGTTAAGGCTTGCGAAGAGGAATTCGGAGTAAGCGCAGCTGCTCCAGTAGCAGTAGCAGGTGCAGCAGCAGGTGCAGCAGCAGAAGAAAAAACTGAATTCGACGTAGTATTAACTAGCGCAGGATCAGAAAAGATAAAGGTTATAAAGGCTGTTAGAGAATTAACTGGATTAGGATTAAAGGAAGCTAAGGAAATAGTTGACGGAGCTCCTAAGACATTAAAAGAAGCTATAGCTAAGGAAGAAGCTGAAGCTATGAAAGCTAAGCTTTCTGAAGTTGGAGCAACTGTAGAATTAAAGTAATTAGCTAATAATTAAAAAAAGAGGCGCTTTTTAAGTGCCTCTTTTTTAATGAATTGCTGTTGACTGACTTTTTTACTTGTGTTATTATTATTTAATGTACTGTCATATACTATGAGAAAAAATATAAAAAATAATGATTATTTTGGTTTATTTTATCAAAATTGGTTATAATAATATGATGATCGTATGCAATCCGAAAGCTTAGAATATAAAATACTAACTTTTGGTTATTTTAGTTTATACAAGGGGTGAAAGCTTAATGGTACATCCTATACAACGTGGAAAAAGAACAAGAATGAGTTTTGGTAGGGTAAAAGAAGTTGCCGATATGCCAAACTTAATTGAAGTCCAATTAGACTCCTATAAGTGGTTTCTAAAGGAAGGGTTATATGAAGTCTTTGATGACATAAACCCAATAAGCAATTATACAGGAAATCTTATTCTTGAATTTATCGATTTTAATGTTGAAGAGGAAAATACAAAGTACTCTGTTGATGAATGCAAAGAAAGAGATGCAACTTATGCTGCACCTTTAAAGGTTAAGGTAAGATTGCGTAATGAAGAAACAGGAGAAATAAAGGAACAAGAAGTCTTTATGGGAGATTTCCCATTAATGACTGATCAAGGAACTTTTGTAATTAATGGAGCGGAAAGAGTTATAGTAAGCCAACTTGTAAGATCACCAGGGGTTTATTATAGCGTTTCTAGGGATAAGTCAGGAAAGAAATTATTTTCAGCAACAGTTATCCCTAACAGAGGTGCGTGGCTTGAGTACGAAACAGATTCTAATGACATAATATATGTAAGAATTGACAAGACTAGAAAGCTACCTATAACAATATTGGCTAGAGCTCTTGGATTTGGAAGTGACCAAGAAATAGTGGATTACTTCGGTGAAGATGAAAGACTACAAGCTAGTATTGAAAAGGACAGCACAAAAACTAAAGAAGAAGCTTTATTAGAAATATATAAGAGATTAAGACCAGGTGAACCACCAACAGTTGATAGTGCAATAGCTTTAATTGATTCATTATTCTTTGATGCTAAGCGTTATGATCTTTCTAAGGTTGGTAGATATAAGTTTAATAAGAAACTAGCTTTAAACTTAAGATTATCTAATCAAATAGCAGCCGAGGATATAGTGAACCCAGCTACGGGTGAAATACTAGTTGGTAAAAATGAAAAGATCTCAAGAGAGGTAGCATTAGATATACAAGACTGTGGAATAAACATGGTTGACATCCTTGTAGAAGATAAGGTTGTTAGGGTGATAGGAAATCATTTTGTTAACATAAGTAAACATGTTAACTTTAATGCTGAAGAACTTGGAATAAAAGAGTTAGTTCATTATCCTACACTTAGAGAAATATTAGATGCACACTCAGAGGACAATGAAATAAAAGAACAAATAAAAAAGAATATCAATAGATTAATACCTAAGCATGTAATAAGAGATGATATCTACGCTACTATAAGTTATGAATTAGGTTTAGCTTATGGAGTGGGATATGTTGATGATATAGATCACTTAGGAAATAGAAGATTAAGATCTGTTGGTGAGTTACTTCAAAATCAATTCAGAATTGGTTTATCTAGAATGGAAAGAGTAGTCAAAGAGAGAATGACTATTCAAGACCAAGAAGGAATAACTCCTCAGCAACTTATAAACATAAGACCTGTAGCAGCAGCTATAAAGGAATTCTTTGGAAGCTCTCAGCTTTCACAGTTCATGGATCAAACTAATCCACTTTCAGAGTTAACTCATAAAAGAAGATTATCTGCATTAGGACCAGGAGGACTTTCAAGAGAAAGAGCAGGATTCGAAGTAAGAGACGTTCACCATTCACATTATGGAAGAATGTGTCCTATAGAAACACCTGAAGGACCTAATATAGGACTTATAAACTCTTTGGCTACTTATGCTAGGGTTAATGAATATGGATTTATGGAAACGCCTTATAGAGTTGTTGATAAGGAGTTAGGAAGAGTCACTGAAGAAATAAGATATTTTACTGCTGATGAAGAGGATAGATATCTAGTTGCTCAGGCTAATGAACCTTTAGATGAAGAAGGTAAGTTTATAGATAAAAAAGTAACTGTAAGAGTTAGAGATGAAGTTGTTGTAGTTCCAAAAGAGGATGTTGATTTAATGGATATATCCCCAAGGCAAATAGTATCTGTTGCAACTGCAATGATACCATTCCTTGAGAATGATGACGCATCAAGAGCTCTTATGGGATCCAACATGCAACGTCAGGCTGTTCCGTTGTTAAAACCACAAGCACCTGTAGTTGGTACTGGAATAGAATTCAAGGCCGCTGTAGACTCAGGGGTTCTACCTAAGGCTAAAAACCCAGGTGAGGTTATATATGTAAGTGCTAATGAAGTTAGGGTTAAAAGAGACTCTGATGGAGGAATAGATACTTATAGACTATTAAAGTTTAAGAGATCTAACCAAGGTACTTGTATAAATCAAAGACCTATAGTTTCTAAGGGAGAAAAAGTAGATAAGGGAAGTGTATTATCAGATGGACCTTCTACTGACCTTGGAGAAATAGCATTAGGTAAAAATATAAGAATGGGCTTCATAACTTGGGAAGGATACAACTATGAGGATGCGATGCTAATATCAGAGCAACTTGTACGTGATGATGTATTTACTTCAATTCACATAGAGGAATATGAGTGTGAAGCTAGAGATACAAAACTAGGACCAGAAGAAATTACAAGAGATATTCCAAACGTAGGTGAGGATGCTCTTAAAGACATAGATGAACGTGGAATAATAAGAATAGGTGCAGAAGTAAGATCAGGAGATATATTAGTTGGTAAGGTTACTCCAAAGGGAGAAACAGAATTAACTGCAGAAGAGAGATTACTTAGAGCAATATTTGGAGAAAAGGCTAGAGAAGTAAGAGATACTTCTTTAAGAGTTCCACATGGAGAAGCAGGAATAATTGTTGATGTTAAGGTGTTTACTAGGGAGAATGGTGATGAATTACCACCAGGAGTAAATCAACTAGTAAGATGCTATATAGCTCAAAAGAGAAAGATATCTGTTGGAGATAAGATGGCTGGACGTCACGGAAACAAAGGGGTTATCTCTAGAGTTCTTCCAGAAGAAGATATGCCATTCCTACCAGATGGTAGACCACTTCAGATATGTTTAAATCCTCTAGGGGTTCCTTCTCGTATGAACATCGGTCAGGTTCTTGAGGTTCACTTAGGATGGGCTGCTTCAAATATGGGATGGCATATTGCAACTCCAGTGTTTGATGGTGCTAGAGAAGAAGACATTGAGCAGTGTTTAGAAGATGCAGGATATGATAGAGATGGAAAGACTGCTTTATATGATGGAAGAACAGGAGAAGCATTTGACAATAGAGTTACTGTTGGATATATGTATATCTTAAAACTTGCTCACTTAGTTGATGACAAGATACACGCAAGATCTACAGGTCCATACTCACTAGTAACTCAACAACCTCTAGGAGGTAAAGCGCAATTCGGAGGACAAAGATTTGGAGAGATGGAAGTTTGGGCATTAGAAGCTTATGGAGCTGCTCATACACTACAAGAAATCTTAACAGTTAAGTCCGATGATGTTGTAGGAAGAGTTAAGACTTACGAAGCAATAGTTAAGGGAGAAAACATACCAGAACCAGGTGTGCCAGAGTCCTTTAAGGTTCTTATAAAAGAACTACAAGCTCTTTGCTTAAATGTTAAGGTTCTTAACAATGATAACCAAGAGATTAGGTTAAAGGAATCAGTAGATGAAGAATTAGAAGATTTAGAAGTGAATATAGAGGGCGTAGAGGAAAAAGATGAGAATTCCACAGAGGACGGATATGTTCAAGAAACAGACGAAGTGGAAGAAGAATCTGATATAGATTATGACTCTATAGAACTTGATGATTTTAGTACTGATTTAGATATAGATAGTTTTGATGATGAACACTAATTTTGAAGGGAGGATATACCCTTGATTGAATTAAATAATTTTGATGCGCTACAAATTGGTTTAGCTTCCCCGGAACAGATAAGAGAATGGTCTAGAGGTGAGGTTAAAAAGCCTGAAACTATAAATTATAGAACCTTGAAACCAGAAAGAGATGGTCTATTCTGTGAAAGGATATTTGGACCTATAAAAGACTGGGAATGTCACTGTGGAAAATATAAGAGAGTTAGATATAAAGGTATAGTTTGTGATAGGTGTGGAGTAGAAGTAACAAAGTCTAAGGTGAGACGTGAGAGAATGGGGCATATTGAACTTGCTGCCCCTGTATCTCATATATGGTACTTTAAAGGAATACCATCAAGAATGGGATTAATCCTTGATATGTCACCAAGATCCTTAGAAAAGATTCTTTATTTTGCATCTTATGTGGTTCTTGATCCTAAAGAAACACCACTATTAAAGAAGCAACTATTAAACGAAAAAGAATATAGGGAAGCAATAGATAAATATGGTGAGGAAAGCTTTGTTGCTGGAATGGGAGCAGAGGCTGTAAAGAAACTTCTTGAGGAAATAGATTTAGAAAGAAGTTCTAAAGAATTAAAGGAAGATCTAAAGACTTCTACTGGACAAAAGAAAGTTAGAGTAATAAGAAGATTAGAAGTAATGGAATCTTTTAGAAAGTCTAACAATAAGCCAGAATGGATGATAATAGGGGTTATTCCTGTAATACCGCCAGATTTAAGACCTATGGTTCAATTAGATGGAGGTAGATTTGCTACTTCTGACTTAAATGATCTATATAGAAGAGTTATAAACAGAAATAACAGACTTAAGAAGCTTCTTGATTTAGGAGCTCCTGACATAATAGTTAGAAATGAAAAAAGAATGCTTCAAGAAGCAGTAGATGCTCTTATAGACAATGGTAGAAGGGGAAGACCAGTTACAGGTCCAGGAAATAGACCGCTTAAATCTTTATCAGATATGTTAAAGGGTAAGCAAGGTAGATTTAGACAAAACCTTCTAGGTAAGAGAGTTGACTATTCAGGAAGATCTGTTATAGTTGTTGGTCCAGAACTTAATATGTATGAATGTGGACTTCCAAAAGAAATGGCATTAGAATTATTTAAGCCATTTGTTATGAAGAAGTTAGTTGAGGATGGAGTAGCTCACAATATTAAGAGTGCAAAGAGAATGGTTGAAAGAGTTCAACCTCAAGTATGGGATGTATTAGAGGGTGTCATAAAAGAGCATCCAGTATTACTTAACCGTGCACCTACTCTTCATAGACTTGGAATTCAAGCATTCCAACCAGTGCTTGTTGAAGGTAGAGCTATAAAGCTTCATCCTTTAGTATGTACTGCTTATAATGCTGACTTTGATGGAGACCAAATGGCAGTTCACGTGCCACTTTCAGTTGAAGCTCAAGCGGAAGCAAGGTTCTTAATGTTATCTGCAAGTAATATACTTAAACCATCTGATGGTAAGCCAGTTTGTGTACCTACACAAGATATGATACTTGGATCTTACTACTTAACTTTAGATAAGGATGGAGAGATTGGGGAAGGAAAGATCTTCTCATCCCTTGAAGAAGCATTAATGGCTTATCAAGTTAAGGATATAACTCTACATTCAAAAGTTAAAGTAAGGGTAACTAAGGAAATCCAAGGAAGTACTTATACTGGATTAATAGATACAACTGTAGGTAAGTTAATATTTAATGAGTCTATACCACAAGATTTAGGTTTTGTTGATAGAACTGATACAGAGAACTATTTAAAGCTAGAAGTAGATTTCTTAGTTGATAAAAAGAAACTAGGAGTTATTGTTGATAAATGTTACATGAAATACGGTCCAACACAAACTTCTGTAATGTTAGACCAGATAAAGGCAAAAGGATATCACTATTCTACAATAGGAGCGGTAACAGTTGCTGCTTCTGATATGATAGTTCCAGATGCAAAGGCAGTTCTTCTAAAGAGTGCTGAAGAGACAGTTGATAAGATAGAGAAGATGTATAAGAGAGGTCTTATATCTGAAGATGAGAGATATGAAAGAGTCATAGATAAATGGACTAAAACCACGGAAGAAGTGGCTGATGCACTTATGGAGAGTTTGGATAGATTAAATCCAATATTCATGATGGCAGATTCAGGAGCCAGAGGATCTAAATCTCAGATTAAACAGCTTGCTGGTATGAGAGGACTTATGGCAGCTCCATCTGGTAAGATAATAGAGCTTCCTATAAAGGCTTCCTTTAGAGAAGGTCTAGACGTTCTTGAATACTTTATATCTACTCACGGAGCTAGAAAGGGTAACGCCGATACAGCTCTTAAAACAGCAGACTCAGGGTATCTAACAAGAAGACTAGTTGATGTAAGTCAAGATGTTATAGTAAGACAAGAAGACTGTGGAACAGATGATGGTATTATTGTAACAGAGATAAGAGAAGGAAATGAAATAATAGAAGATCTTAAAGAAAGATTAACAGGTAGATATACTGCTGAGGATTTAATAAATCCAACTACAGGAGAGCTTATAGTTCCTAAGGATAGCTATATGAATGGTGATTTAGCAGAAAAGGTGACTAATGCTGGTATAACTAAGGTTAAGATAAGATCTGTATTTAAGTGTGATGCTAAGATTGGTGTATGTTCTAAATGTTATGGTATGAACATGGCAACGGCTGAGAAAATAAATATAGGGGAAGCTGTAGGTATAATAGCAGCTCAATCTATAGGAGAACCAGGAACTCAGCTTACAATGAGAACATTCCATACCGGTGGAGTTGCTACTAGTGCCGATATAACTCAAGGTCTTCCAAGAGTTGAGGAGCTATTTGAAGCAAGAAAGCCAAAGGGATTAGCTATAGTAACAGAAATATCAGGTACTGTTAAAATAGAGGAAACAAAGAAAAAGAGAATTGTTGTTATAACTGGAGAAGATGAAGTTAAGGAATATGACATTCCTTTCGGATCAAGATTGAAGGTAAGTAACGATGAATTCATTTCTGCTGGAGATGAGGTTACAGAAGGATCTGTAAACCCTCATGATATATTAAAGATTAAGGGGATAGAGGGAGTAAGAAAATACTTACTTTCAGAAGTTCAAAAGGTTTATAGACTTCAGGGTGTTGATATAAATGATAAGCACTTAGAGGTTGTTGTTAGACAAATGACTAGAAAAGTTAAAATTATTGAATCTGGAGACACAGCAATGCTTCCAGGAACAATGGTTGATATATTTGACTTTAATGAAGCTAATAAGATAGTTAGAGAGCAAGGTGGAGTAGAATCTACTTGCGAGTATGTGCTTCTTGGAATCACAAAAGCATCTCTTGCTACAGATTCATTCTTATCTGCTGCTTCTTTCCAAGAAACAACAAAGGTTCTTACGGATGCAGCTATAAAGGGTAAGATAGATCCATTAGTTGGACTTAAAGAAAATGTTATTATTGGTAAGTTAATACCAGCAGGAACAGGTATGACTAAATATAGTTCCGTAAAGTTAAACACTGATAAGGAAAACCTAGATGTTGAGTTAACAAATACCATTGAGTAAACACATAGATTTTATTGACAGTTAGACTACTAAATGATAAAATACAACTTGTGTGATTTTTTAAAATTATATACTCTAGTGGTTTAAAAGTGTCTACATGTATTCATGTGAGGCAGGGTAAATGCTTTGCCTCCATCATATTGTTCATTTAGGAGGGAATATCATGGTAGACAGGGTTTTAGGAAAAAAGGTGGCTGGAGTTAAACAAGCCACAAAAGCCATTAAGAGTGAAACAGTGAAGATTCTCTACGTGGCAAATGATGCTGACTTTAAACTTATAAAACCTTTGCTTGAAATTGCAAAAAAGTTTCAAGTTGAGATTCAGTACATAGATACTATGAAAGAATTAGGAAAAATGTGTGGTATAGATGTGGGATCAGCAGCTATGGTTACAATAAAAGAATAATTAAGCTATTTCCTGAAATTTAATATATAGATGATTAAATTTTAAAAATTTTTAGGAGGTGAAAAATTATGCCAACTATTAGCCAATTAGTAAGAAAAGGCAGAAAGACAGCAGTAACAAAATCAACTGCACCAGCATTAAAGGAGTGTCCTCAAAAAAGAGGGGTTTGTACAGTAGTTAAAACTATGACTCCTAAGAAGCCTAACTCAGCTTTAAGAAAAGTTGCTAGGGTTAGACTTACTAACGGATATGAAGTATCTGCTTATATCCCAGGAATAGGCCACAACTTACAAGAGCACAGTGTTGTTCTAATAAGAGGTGGAAGAGTTAAAGACTTACCAGGGGTTAGATACCACATATTAAGAGGAGCATTAGATTGCTCAGGTGTAGCTAACAGAATGCAGTCTAGATCTAAGTACGGTGCAAAGAGACCAAAGCAAAAGTAATAGGTTAATGTTGATTAGTGCTATGTCTTCAGTATTTGAATATATATACGAAGTTTATATAGATTGTCTTGCGGAAGATAGAGCACTTTACGGCATGAAATTACAATGTCGAGTACCGATGACTTAAATATTAATTGTTAAGGAGGGAAGAAAAGTGCCAAGAAAAGGACATATAGCAAAAAGAGATGTTTTACCAGATCCAATATACAATAGCAAAGTGGTAACTAAGCTAATAAACAGCATAATGGAAGATGGTAAAAGAGGAGTAGCTCAAAAGATATGCTACGATGCATTTTCAATAGTAGCTGAGAAAACTGGAAAGGAAGCAATTGAGGTTTTCGAAGAAGCTATGAATAATATAATGCCTTTATTAGAGGTTAAAGCAAGAAGAATAGGTGGAGCTACTTATCAAGTTCCAATAGAGGTAAGACCAGAAAGAAGACAGACATTAGGAATCAGATGGTTACTAATAGCTGCTGGTAAAAGAGGCGAAAAGTACATGAGAGAAAGATTAGCTAATGAGCTAGTTGATGCTTCTAACAACACAGGATCTGCTGTGAAGAAAAGAGAAGATACTCATAAGATGGCTGAAGCTAATAAAGCATTCGCACACTACAGATACTAACAAAAAACTGTTTTGGCTTTTAAAGTCAAAACAGTTTTGTCAAATTTAAAAGTACAAATTGAGAGGAGGAATATACCGTGGCTAGACAATTCCCATTAGAAAAGTTCCGTAATATCGGAATAATGGCGCATATAGATGCGGGAAAAACAACAACAACTGAACGTATACTGTTCTATACAGGAAAGACTCATAAAATAGGTGAAACACATGAAGGTGCTGCAACTATGGACTGGATGGTTCAAGAGCAAGAAAGAGGTATAACAATTACTTCAGCAGCAACAACTTGTCAGTGGAAAGGTCACGCTATAAATATAATAGATACACCAGGGCACGTAGATTTTACAGTTGAAGTTGAGAGATCTTTAAGAGTTCTTGATGGTGCTGTAACAGTACTTGATGCTAAGAGTGGTGTTGAACCTCAAACTGAAACAGTATGGAGACAGGCAGATAAGTATGGAGTACCAAGAATGATATATGTAAATAAGATGGATGCTACAGGAGCTAACTTCTTTACATGTGTTAATTCTGTAAGAGATAGATTAAAAGCTAACGCAGTGCCTATACAAATTCCAATAGGTCAAGAAGACCAGTTCATAGGAATGGTTGATTTAATAACTCAAAAGGCTATTATACATAAGAATGACCTAGGAACTGAAAAGGAATATAATGAAATACCAGAAGAGTTAAAGGATCAAGCTGAAGAGTACAGAATGGCTATGATAGAAGCAATAGCTGAAACTGATGAAGAGCTTATGATGAAATACTTAGATGGTGAAGAGTTAACAGTAGAAGAAATTCATAATGGTATAAGAAAAGCTACAATAGCTAACCAAATAATAGCTGTTATATGTGGATCTTCTTACAAAAATAAGGGTGTTCAAGAAATGATAGATGCAGTTGTTGAATACATGCCATCTCCATTAGACATTCCTGCTATAAAGGGAGTTAATCCTGATACTAACGAAGAAGAAGACAGACCAGCTGATGATTCAGCTCCAATGTCAGCATTAGCATTTAAAATAGCTACTGATCCATTTGTTGGAAAACTTGCATTCACAAGAGTTTACTCTGGTGTAATGGAAAGTGGTACTTATATTCTTAACTCTACAAAGGGTAAGAAGGAAAGAGTAGGAAGAGTTGTTAAAATGCACGCTAACCATAGAGAAGAAGTTGCAGAGCTTAGAGCAGGAGACTTAGGAGCTGTAGTTGGATTAAAAGATACAACAACTGGAGATACTTTATGTTCAGAAAAATCTCCTGTAATACTTGAGTCTATGGAATTCCCAGAGCCAGTTATACACGTTGCTATAGAGCCAAAGACAAAAGCAGGTCAAGAAAAAATGGGTATAGCTTTAGCTAAACTTGCAGAAGAGGATCCAACTTTCAAGACTCATACAGATCAAGAAACTGGTCAAACAATAATAGGTGGAATGGGAGAGCTTCACTTAGAAATCATCGTTGATAGACTTCAAAGAGAATTCAAAGTTGAGTGTAATGTTGGTGCTCCTCAAGTTGCTTATAAGGAAACTATCAGAAAGGCTGTTAAGGCTGAAGGTAAGTTTGTAAGACAATCAGGTGGACGTGGACAATACGGACATTGTTGGATAGAAATGATACCAACAGAAGGCGAATATGAATTCCAAAATGCAATAGTTGGAGGATCTATTCCAAGAGAATATATTCCAGCTATCGATAACGGAATACAAGAAGCTTCTGATAGTGGTATAATTGGTGGATATGAAGTTATAAACTTCAAAGTTAAGTTATTTGATGGATCTTACCATGATGTTGACTCATCTGAAATGGCATTTAAAATAGCTGGATCTATGGCGTTTAAGAATGCTATGGCTAAAGCTGACCCAACATTACTTGAGCCAATGATGAAGGTTGAAGTAACTGTACCAGAAGAGTACATGGGAGATGTTATGGGAGACATTAACTCTAGAAGAGGTAGAATCGAAGGAATGGAAGCAAGAAATGGAGCTCAGATCATAAGATCATTCGTTCCACTTTCTGAAATGTTTGGATATGCAACTACTCTAAGATCAAGAACTCAAGGTAGAGGTACTTATTCTATGGAATTCGATCATTATGAAGAAGTTCCAAAGAGCATACAAGAGCAGGTTGTAGGAAAAAAAGCTTAATTTAAGATTATAAATAATATATTTGATTATTTTTAAAATAATATTATAATATTTATGTAAAAATATATATTTAAAATTGAAGGAGGAATTTAACAATGGCAAAGGCAAAATTCGAGAGAAATAAACCTCACGTTAACATTGGAACAATAGGTCACGTAGAC
>NZ_JMLJ01000026.1 GCF_000686705.1 Clostridium hydrogeniformans DSM 21757
AAGGTCCACCATAGATGGGGGTATAGCTCAGTTGGGAGAGCACCTGCCTTGCACGCAGGGGGTCAAGAGTTCGAATCTCTTTATCTCCACCAAAAGACATGAAGATAATTCATGTCTTTTTTATTTATATTAAAAAAGAGTTAAATAAGTATTTATGTCTTTAAATTAGTATTGTATATTTTAATAAGCTTAGTATATTTTTATTGAAATATAGGTTTATACTTTATTGTGATCCTATATTCTTAATTTTTATAGGAAGGTAATATTTATGATGAAGATAGTAGATTCATTTAATAAAGTTCATTGTATAATAAATTTTTTAAAGAAATCAGGTACTTTCATATTAACTATCATAGGGATAAGTATCTATTTAATTTTGAATACTAAATTAGTTAATAACTATATCATAAGCAAAAATAAAGACATGTTAATAGGTGAAATTAGTTTCATTAATATGGTAATTATATTAATTACTCCAGGACTTATCCTGCTATTAATATATATATACATAAGGTTTAGAGATGATCTTAGGGAAGATAGGGGAATGAGGGTTTTATATAATAGTAGATATAATGAAGTTATGGAAAGACCTAAGATAAAAGTTAAATATCATATGATTTTTGGAATATTAATTTTAAGTTGCGTATTACTATTTATATATGCTATTAATAGTAATTATGTAATTTATGAAGATAAGATAGAAAAGAAAAAAATTTTTTCTTTTAAAGAAAGAGAGTATGAGTATAAAGATATTAATGAAGTTATTATAGGAGCTAAAAAGCGAAAAAGTGGAGGGAGTTTTTATTATAAGATTAAATTAAAAGATGGGGATAAAATAGATTTAGGAAGATTTACAGTGTGTATGGAGAATGAGTTAGAAACTATACAAATAATAAATAATATTATTAGAAAAAATAATATAGAAAGAAAGATAGATAAAACCTATTTTCATAGAATAGTTGAAGATTTAGATAAGAAATATGTAAGGGAGTATGAAAATCTATTTAAGGATTAAAAAGAATATATTTAAGTAATAAAATAGTATAATTTTTTTATAAAAAGTATTGACATGAAATTTTAAAAAATGTATAATAAATCCTGTAAGCAACGAGGATCTTTAGCTCAGTTGGTTAGAGCAACCGGCTCATAACCGGTAGGTCCGGGGTTCGAGTCCCTGAAGGTCCACCATAAATGGGGGTATAGCTCAGTTGGGAGAGCACCTGCCTTGCACGCAGGGGGTCAAGAGTTCGAATCTCTTTATCTCCACCAGAAAGACATGAATTAATTTCATGTCTTTTTTTATATAATAAAAACTTATTGTATCGATAGATAAAAAAGCTTAATTATTATTATATAGGGTTCTAAGTTTTAAATTTAATTTATATATCTATCCAAAGAAAGATAAATCAAAGATATAATAAGTTTTAACTGAATTTAATGTTACAACTTATATATGATGAATTTAGAACTGTAAAGTTCTCTGAAGGATATTATAAATAGACTAGTGAATACTCTATGAACAATGGTGATAAATCCTATAAAAGTAAAAAGGGCTCTATCAAAAATCAAGTTATAGAATAGTATATAATACCTAATGATAAATTAGGAATCTTATAATAAACAAAGGATGATTTTTATGAAGGAGCTATATTTAGTGGAACCTTATCTAGTCTTTTATGACAAGATTAAAAAAAGTATAGGCTCCGACCCTTTTATAGTAGTGGAAAGGCTTCAAGAAGAATTAGAGGGATTTTATATAAATTTAATCTGTGAGAAGTATGACCAAGCTATAGGGATTAGATGCCTATTAAGAAAAGAATATAAAATAGAAGATAAAAATATTAGGATAAAAGTGTTTTTCAAAGATAAGGATAGAGAACTAACTTGTGAAGGGGATGCTGATACAATAAATCATAAAAGATTAGCATTGATGTTTATAAAATTAGCCCTTAATTCCAATCCTTATTTTTCAAGAACTAGAATAATAAAAGAAAGTGCTTTAGGAGATATAGCAGTAGAATTTAAGCCTTCAGTTATACAAGTATATAATAACAATAAAAGAGACCTATATGGAAATATATCTTTTATAGCAAGAGATTTATTTGCAGATATATTAAATACAACATTATTTGATAATGTAAAAATATTATATACAACGAAGCCTTTAATAACTAAAATTTAATAGATTATATTTTAACTTAGGGTAATTCTTATCCTAAGTTTTTTTAGTTTACAGGAAGTGGGAGTTATAAGTTATATTTTAATTATTATCCCATTGTATTAATTAAAATAGTTTCTTTATATAAGTAAAGGTAGAATTAAAAAAGTAATACTTTGTAATTTCATCTTTTGAAAAAAATTCAGAAAATAACAACAATATATCAAATTATTCATTGTAAATTTTATTAAATAGCAATATTCACCTTTTCATTCAAGGTATATTGACATGGAACAGAAACATAGCATACAATAAAAATGAAATAACAGAAAAACTTAAATTTTCTGTATTTTTAAGATTGTGGTTATAAATTAATAAACACTAGTTAAAAAAAGAGGGGGAGAACGTATGCAAAAGAAAATTCGTTTTTGGGACTTAGTCTTCATGAATGTTTCTGCATTATTCGGAATAAGATGGATAGCTAAATCTACAGCTGATAGCTTTGGACTAGGCTTAGGTGCAATACCTACATGGGTAATTTTTGCCTTTATATTCTTTGTTCCTGGGGCATTAATATGTGCAGAACTTGCATCTACATATCCATCAGATGGAGGACTTTATGATTGGGTTAAGGAAGCTTATGGGGAAAAGTTTGGTTTTTTAGTTTCTTGGTTAAACTGGACAGCTAAGATATTTTGGTATTCATCATTTTTAACATTCTTAGCAGTTAACGTTTCTTATGTTTTAGGACAAAAGGACTTGGCAAATAATAAGATATTTGTACTTGTGCTATCATTAGTTTTATTTTGGGTATTGTCATTAATTTCTACAAAAGGAATGTCATTTGCTAAGATATTTACAAATGTAGGAGCATTAGGATCTACAGTTCCAGCAGTTCTATTAATAGTACTTGCTTTTGTATCTGTTGTGATCTTAAAAAAGCAGCCATCAGCATCAGTATATACTGTAGCAACATTAACTCCACAGCTTAATCTTAATTCATTAGCGGGAATATCTGGTATAATGTTTGGACTAGCAGGTGCTGAAACCACTGCAAACTTTATAACAGAAATAGATAATCCATCTAAGAATTTTCCAAAGGCTATAATGGCAGCAGCAGCTATAGTTGCGTCTTTATATGTTCTTGGTTCTATATCTATAACTATGATATTACCATCAAGTGAAATAACTGCATCAAAAGGTATACTAGATGCTCTAAATGCAGTAGCACTTTCTTTAGGAATTGGAACTTGGTTTGTAAGAATAATAGCATTGGGTATATCTTTATCAATTCTTGGTGCTATAATACTTTATATAGCATCTCCAATAAAGATGTTATTTGGAAGTGTTAGAAAAGGAATATTTTCTGAGAAGTTTACAGAAGTAAATGAGCATAATATTCCAGTAAAAGCTGTTATATTACAAGCGGTTATAGTATCAGTTATCCTTTTAACAACGACTCTTTTACCATCAGTGGATGCAATATATAATGTATTAGTAAATATGACAGCACTAACATCACTATTTCCTTATGTATTATTATTTGCATCATATATTAAGCTTAGAAAAGAAAGACCAAATGAAAAAAGAGGATATTCCATGGCAAAGAAAAATAGTACTTGCATAGCATTAGCTAATATGGTATTAATAGTGACTATAATAGGAATAATATTATCAGCAACACCAGTTATGGGAAGTTTAAAAGAAAATATAATATATGAAATAGAAATGATTGGTGGAGGGCTTATAGTTATACTGGCAGGACTTTTTATATGGAATAACTATGTTAAGAGAAGTGGATTTAAAGAAGAGAGAAAAAACTTTAGTAAATAATTAATAGGAATGGGTTAGTAGCCCATTCCTAAATTTAAAATAAAAATATAAAGGTAAAATTAAAAGTTAAGAATTGAGATATACTAAATATGACCTCAATCTTTAATTGTTAATTTTAAAAAATTAAGGGGGACTTTTGTTATGAAGAAGAACAGAGTAAATCAAGTTTTAGAACTTATGGAAAAAGAAAATGTTAATCAAATGCTAGTTTCTGACCCAGCAGCTATTTTTTATTTAACAGGAAAATGGATACATCCAGGTGAGAGATTATTAGCTTTATATTTAAACCTAGAAGGAAATCATAAATTATTCATAAACGAGTTATTCCCAGTATATGAAGATTTAGGTGTTGAAAAAGTATGGTTTAATGATACTCAAGATGGAGTTAAAATTATAGCTGACCAGGTTAATAAGAGTAAAACAATAGGTGTTGATAAAAATTGGCCATCAAAATTCTTATTAAGATTAATGGAACTAGGTGGAGGAAGCACATTTGTAAATGGATCTTCTATATTAGATAGAGTAAGAATGTGTAAGGATGAAGAAGAGAAGAATCTTATGAGAGCAGCATCAAGATTAAATGACCTAGCAGTTGAAAAAATGATAAATTTAATACCAGAAATGCATAGTGAAAAGAAAATGGGTAAGCTTCTTGCTGACATATATGAAGATTTAGGAGCATCAGGATTTTCTTTTGATCCAATTATAGCATATGGTGCTAATGGAGCAGATCCACACCATGGACCAGATGGTAGCACGGTTAAAGAAGGAGATTCAATAATAATAGATATAGGATGCGTTAAGGATTCATACTGCTCAGATATGACAAGAACAGTTTTCTATAAGTCAGCCTCTGAAAAAGCTAGAGAGGTTTATAATACTGTTAAAGAAGCTAATATGAAGGCTATAGACATAGTTAAGCCAGGAGTAAGATTCTGTGATATAGATAAGGCTGCAAGAGATCACATAGAAGCTAAAGGATATGGAAAGTACTTTACTCATAGAACAGGACACTCTATAGGTCTTGAAGTTCATGATTTTGGTGATGTATCTTCTATAAATGAAGATAGAGTACAACCAGGAATGATATTCTCTATAGAACCAGGCATATACTTAACAGGAGAAGTAGGAGTAAGAATAGAGGACTTAGTACTTGTTACAGAAGATGGCTGTGAAGTATTAAATAAATACGATAAGGAATTAACAATAATAGAATAAAATAACTTTAAGAAGTATTTTTAAAAGGAATATTTATAAGTTAGTATAAAAAAAGATGATGCATATAAGGAGAGGTAAGTTCCTTTTTATGCATCATTTTTAAGTTTTAATAGTCGTTATATTGAGGAATAGACATCTTTAGTTAAAGAAATATTATAGGGTTTAAAGGTGAAAACGTGACTTATAGATAGCTTCAGGTACTGACTAATCAAGGGGAAAGGTCATGTATAAGTCTTAGTTAGAAACCCTATAAAGAGATTATATCTAAAGTTAAAATTATAGAAGAAGAACTATAAAATATTAAATTAGTTTAACATTAGTCACATGTAAGTATATAAGCATGGGGCTAATTTATTTTATTATGAAGTAATTTTCAATTGACATATTGCAAAAACATAACATAAAATAAGGTGAACTAAAGAGTAAATTAAAGAATGAACAAAAGAAGGGGGAAAACATGTGAAAAAGAAAATTAGTTTTTGGGACTTAGTTTTCATGAATGTTTCAGCATTATTTGGAATCAGATGGATAGCTAAATCTACAGCAGAGAGTTTTGGATTAGGTCTTGGAGCTATACCAACCTGGATAGCTTTTGCATTTATATTTTTTGTTCCTGGAGCATTAATATGTGCAGAACTTGCCTCTACATACCCATCAGATGGAGGACTTTATCAGTGGGTAAAGGAAGCTTATGGAGAAAAGTATGGGTTTTTAGTTTCATGGTTAAATTGGACAGCTAAGATATTTTGGTATTCTTCATTCTTAACATTTTTAGCAGTTAATATCTCTTATGTTATGGGAAGACAAAGCTTAGCAGACAATAAAATATTTGTACTTCTAACATCCTTAGTTTTATTCTGGGTGTTATCATTAATTTCAACTAAAGGAATGTCCTTTGCAAAGATATTTACAAATCTTGGAGCTCTTGGCTCTACAGTACCTGCAATATTACTAATAGGAATGGCATTTATAACAGTGGTAGTATTAAAGAAGGAACCATCTGCATCCACATATACTTTGGCTACATTAACTCCAAAGCTTAATGTAAATTCTTTAGTTGCAATATCAGGTATAATGTTTGGGCTTTCAGGTGCTGAAATAACTTCGAATTTTATAACTGAAATAGATAATCCATCTAAGAATTTTCCTAAAGCTATAATTACAGCAGCAGCCATAGTTTCATCTTTATATGTTTTAGGATCTATAGCAATAACTATGATATTATCTCCAGATAAGATAACTTCCTCTAAGGGGATATTAGATGCTTTAAATACAGTATCTATATCTTTAGGAATGGGATCTTGGTTTATAAGATTGGTATCATTTGGAATATCCTTATCTGTAATTGGTACCATAATACTTTACATAGCATCTCCAATAAAGATGTTGTTTGGAAGTGTTAGAAAAGGGGTTTTCCCTGAAAAGCTTACTACTGTAAATGAGCATAATATTCCAGTAAGAGCCGTTATATTACAGGCAATAATAGTGTCTCTTATACTTTTAATAACAACTCTCCTGCCATCAGTGGATACTATATATAATGTGTTACTTACTATGACAGCTTTAACATCATTGTTTCCATATGCACTGTTATTTGCGTCTTATATAAAGCTTAGAAAAGAAAGACCTAATGAAAAGAGAGAATATTCCATGGCAAAGAACAATAGGACATGCATATATGTAGCAACTATTGTTTTATCAATTACTGTTATAGGAATAGTATTATCAGCAGCACCAGTTATGAGCACATTAAAAGAAAATATAATATATGAAATAGAAATGATTGGTGGGGGATTTATAATTATATTAGTAGGTCTTAAAATATGGAATAGATTTGTTAAGAGAACTGGATTTAAAGAAATAAGAAATATGAATAATTAATTGTAAAAATCAAAATATAATATATCTTGAACTTTGCCACATGCAGAAATATAAGCATGTGGCAATTTAATTAGTATTTTATAAGAAATATTAAGTATAATTAAGTATATATGGTTTAAGTAGATGATGGTATAATAGGCGTAAAGGGGTGAATTACATGTATGTAGATGCTCACAATCATTTAGATTGCTATGATGAAAATTTATTAATAAGAGCTTTAGAGGAAATTGAAAATTATAATATATATACAATATCTAATTCTATGGATATAAGCTCTTATGAAAGAAATAAGGAAATATCAAAGGAGAGTGAGTTTGTAATACCAGCCTTTGGAATACATCCTTGGAATGCAGGAAGGTATTTAGAGAACTTGGAAGAGATATTACCTTATATAGAAGACAGCCCTATTATTGGAGAAATAGGCTTAGACTTTAGTAAGGCAAGTGAAGAAGCAAAATTAGCTCAAAGAAAAGTTTTAGATTTTATATTAGAAAAGTCTAAGGATATGGATAAGTTTGTAAATATACACACCAAGGGATGTGAAGAAGAAATTTTTGATACATTAATAAAGCATGAGTGTAAAAGGGTAATTGTTCACTGGTACTCTGGTGATTTTACTATACTAGAAAAGATGATAAAAGAAGGCTATTTCTTTACTATAAATTCAGAGGTTATTAAAAATAATTCAATAAGGGAAATCGCAAATAGAATACCCTTAGATAAAATATTAGTAGAAACTGATGGTCCTAGTGGGGAAGGAACTTTTAAGGATAAATTAGCAATGCCTGTAGATGTTATATCTACAACTAGAGAACTGGCAAGAATAAAAAATATAAAAGAAGAGGTAATGAAGAGTATAGTAATAAATAACTTTCAGGGGATCTTAAGAGATTAATTAAGAATTTTAAGGGGAAAATTTCAATTAACTTATTTATGAATTAACTCCTTGAAAGTATAGATTTTAATAAGTGTATAAAATAAGTTTGTAATTAAAATCCATTTATAATTAATTAGCTACTAAATTTATAAAGGAAATCTTAGGAGGACTTAGATTGGGGGAAATCATGAGTAAATATAGTAAAGGCAAAAGTGATCTAAAGGATAAATTTAAAAGAGAGATGACAAGGGGGATTATATTTATTTCTTTTGGAGGAGCCATGGTTTTGTTTTTGGGGATTTCAGGAAATAAGAATTTTATTTTATATCTATTGCTACTATTATGCTTTTGTATACCAGGATGGTATTTTTTAAAAGGATACAAGTATTATAAGTATGAAATAAGGGCTGAAGAGCAGGGGATAAAAACACTTTTAGGGTTACCAGAGGAGTATACAGTATTTAATAGCATATTTTTAAAAGGAATAGATGGATTAGGTATAAAGATAGATATAGTTATAGTAGGGCCAAATGGAGTCTTTATAGTAGATTTTAAAGGAATAAATGGCTCTATAAAAGGAAAGGTCACAGAGGAATTCTGGCTAGAGGAAATAAAGGGAAAAAGTAAAAAGCAAAAAAGCCTATTGAATTTATTAAATAAAAAAACAAAAAGTCTAGATGAGTTTTTCAAAAGAAAAAATATAGACACAAAGGTAGAAAAAAGCTTTATATATTTGCCATTGAATGAAACAACAATATCCTTAGATAAAAAAAGTGAAAATATTGTTACAGATAATAAAGTACTAATAGATAAGATAGAAAGTTATAGAGGGGTAAGTCTATCTGATAAAAATATAGAGAATATAATAAAATCATTGAAATTATTACAAAGATTTGACTAATTAAGTGTAATAGAAGTCTAACTATAATAGAATTAGAAATAAGTTGTTGAAATTTATATGTATTACAAAATATATCTTCGTGTATTTATGAAAAAATATATAAGAGTATTAGACAAACAGTTATAGAACCAATTAAAATAACTAGTTATTTTAATTGGTTCTATAACTGTTTTTATGCGAAATTATTAAAATAGAAAAAAAGCCCCAAAGTCTATGGGGCAATAAATATGGGTGTAATGGGTTTATTTGTGAAAGTAAAGGGAGGTTTTTTTTACTTTCTATGTTTAATATCGTATAGATAAGAAAAAAGTTAAGATGAAATTTGAAAAATTATTAAACTGTAAAAATAAACACATAAAAAGGGGAAGAGGTTTATAGAATATTAAAAAACATATATAAGTAATAAGAATAAAAAAGTTAAGGGTAAAATATTTAGGTTTAAGAATTTAAAGTAATAAACTGATTTTTTATAATATTTTAATGGAGTTAATTTATTCTTGAAATATATGTAGAATAGAAAATATTAAATTTTAGATAACTATAGGGTTTTAGAGGTTTCAATGAAGTAGGTAGGTTATAATATATAAATATAGATTTAATATAAGCAATGAAGAAAATCAAATAGCTTAATTTAATATGTTATGCCAATTCAATACAAAGAGAAGCTTAACTTATAATTAAATTCTTTAAAACATTATGATTTAACTTCAAAGAACAATAATAATTTCAAAAAAGTTAGCTATGAAAACCAGCTAATTTAACATTAAGATAAAATTCTTAGTCAGCATATCTTAAATATTTCATTAAAACTTATGTTAAAAGGCAGATTATTTAATTATAAATTATAGTTTAGAAGTAGGAGGTGTTTATATGAATATTGGAATACTAATTATGACTATATTTTTTGGTGTAAGCCTAATTATAAATATAATAAGACTTGTCCTTCCTGTTGTTAAATATGATTCACCTTTAATATATAAAACAAGAAAATATTTAAATTCTAGGATTAAAGCATTACTTTATCTATCTATTCTTATTGCATTGGGGTTTATTGTAGTTGACTCTGTTTTAATTAAGGGTATAGAAGAAATGAATACCATGGAAAGATTCACCTATATACTTCTTGCAGGACTTATAGTGGGAAATTGTTTTGTTTATGTAATGCTTATAATGCAGAAAGTATTTATGTTTAATGATGGAATATTATTTAATGGAATATTTATAGAGTGGAAGAATGTAATAAGCTTAAAAAGGGAAGAAGAGAGATTAATTTTAGTTTTTGATAATAAAAAAGCCAGTAATGTTATTCCTATTGCTATAGAAAATAATTTAATACTACCCTATGAAAATAGTACTTTAAATTTAATAAAGGATAAAATTTCAAGTGAAAAATATAGTAGTATATAAGAGTATACTACTATACTAGCCTTACAGAGAGGAAATAAAATTATCTGTAGGGCTTGAATTAGTGTATTGCATAGAGATAATTATAAGTAATATATTAGTTAGTTTTTTATAGAAAATGACTTTATTTGTAGTAGGGATAATAGATTTTAGGACTCAAAATTTTAAAATGAGTAAAAAAATTAAGAAGTTAAATGATAAGTTTTTTAATAGCATTATAAAGTAAGAATTAGTCTAAAAAAATATATCCTAATTGAAGAAGAGATTAAGAAATACAAAAAAGGTAGGGGACATATGGATAAAGAGATTTTAATAGCCATACAAAGATCATATAATTTTTTTTCAGAAATGGAGAAGAGATTAGGGGACTACATTATGGAGAATTATTATACCATAGAGAATATGAATATAAAGGAATTAGCTAAAATAGTGGGAACCTCTAATTCTACAATAACAAGATTTTGTAAGAAAATAGGTTGTGAAAGTTTTATAGAACTTAAAATGAAGCTTAGTTTAGCTAGTGCAGGAAGTAAGGAAGAAGATAATGATATCTTTAACAGGGTGTATAACAATTATCATCAAATAGTAGAATGTACTAAAAATAGTTTAAATAAAGAAGATATAGATAAACTTACACTTAAAATAAAAGAAAGTAGAAGAATATCAATATATGCAACGGGAAGTGCTGGCCTTATAGCAAATGAATTTAAGTATAGATTAGAGAGGCTTGGATATCTTGTAGATTCCATAACTGATTCTCATAGAATGCTTATAAATGGATGTGTACTTAGAGAAGGGGATATGGCAATAGGAATATCTGCATCAGGTTTTACTCAGGAAGTAATACAAGGGTTACAAGCGGCAAAATATAATAAAGCATATACTGTCTCAGTAACAAATTTTAAGAATAGTGATATAACCAGTATTTGTGATATAAATCTTTATACATATAATAGTAAATTTATAAAAGAGAAGAGCTTCATAAATAGTGGATTATCAACATTGTATCTAATTGATATAATCTCCATGATGCTTTTAGAGGATGTGAATACCTCAGATAAATTAAAAGATACTATATCTAAGGTAAAAAGAAATAAAATATTAAACTGGTAAGGGGCTGCTAACAGCCCTTTATATATTTAAAATATAGGGCTATAAATAAGAAAATTATAAACTCTATAGTAAACAGCAAGATAAAGATAACATATATGGTTTCGGACAATATAGATTTTTCTAATATATATTTTAAAGTAAATAGAATAATAAGAACTAGACTTATTATACAGGGTACATATTTACTAATAGGATTACGGGTAAAGTTATAGGAGGCAATAAAGGGAATTGAAAATATTAATAAAAAGGTAGTAAGAAAAATAATAATAGAGAATAAAAACATAATAATCTCCTAAACATAAATTAATGATTACATAGTTATAATATGAATTTTAGAAAGAATTGTTAATAGCTTAAGGGTAGACGTAAGTTTATAATGTGAATAGGAAAGTTTAAATAAGGAGATAAAGCTTGAAAAATAATAGATTAGTTCATAGGATATTTAGCTGGAATAAAACCTTTTATTAATTGAGTCGTGGTTTACGAAGAAAACTTATCCAAGTGTATCTGTAGGTGAAAAAAGAAGAAATTTATCAAAATTTAGAGAAAAAATAAGATAAATTAATGTGTATAAAAAATTAAGTATAATGAAATACTTAATATATGTTAAGATAAATATCGTTGCAGATGAAGAAAGCAACTAAGATAGTTTAAAAAGTAAAAGAAACTTAAAATAAACTATTGACAATGAAAAAACAAAGTGATAATATAAAGAAGTCGCTTGAGGGCGACATGGTCTTTGAAAATTAAACAGATTAAGATAAAGAACCAGCAATTCTTTTACAGTAAATAATTA
>NZ_JMLJ01000027.1 GCF_000686705.1 Clostridium hydrogeniformans DSM 21757
AGGATCTTTAGCTCAGTTGGTTAGAGCAACCGGCTCATAACCGGTAGGTCCGGGGTTCGAGTCCCTGAAGGTCCACCATAAATGGGGGTATAGCTCAGTTGGGAGAGCACCTGCCTTGCACGCAGGGGGTCAAGAGTTCGAATCTCTTTATCTCCACCAAAAGACATGAACATTAAGTTCATGTCTTTTTTATTTATTTTTAAGATTAACAATTTGTTTATTGAGAGTTAAGAGAATTAATATTAAAATAATATTAGTTTCAACAAATATTATTTCTAAGAAGGTAGTAGAATATGTTTCAAAGAATAAAACAATTTTATTGGGATATAACTTCAAAATTTAAATCTATAGATAGAGAATTTGTAGATAGATACTTATATGATGAGGATAAAGTTTTATTTTACCAACTAAAAAAAGCAGAGCAACATCATGTTATAAGAGTAGCTAAGAATGCTAAAAATAAAATTAATGAGTTAATCACTAATGTAGATGAAAATAAATTTATGAGAATATGTTTACTTCATGATGTTGGTAAAATAGGAGGGGACCTTACGGTTATAGACAGGTCAATTTTAGTTTTAGCCAATAAGCTTACTAAAGGTAAGATAAAAAAGTACACTAATATTAATAAGATATATGTATATTATAATCATGCTCACATAGGAGCGGATCTTTTGAAGAAAAAAGGATATGATGAGGATTTTGTAAAAACTATAAGGTATCATCATAGTGAGGGATATAGTAGAGATATTATGCTTAATATATTAAGAGAAGTAGATGATATAAGTTAGGGGGAATAATAATATGAATTCAAAAGAAAGAAGATTAGATATAATACGTTCTTTAAATCAAAGTCAACATCCTATAAAGGGATGCAAATTTGCAGAAGATTTTGAAGTCACCAGGCAAGTTATTGTAAAGGATATAGCTATACTAAGAGCAGAAGGCAATGATATAATAGCAACTCCAGAAGGATATGTTATGAATAGGAAAAATAATTTATTTAGAAGGATAATAGTTAGTAGTCATGAAAAACAAGACATAAGAAGTGAGCTTGAAAGTATAATAAAATATGGCGGAATAATTGAAGATGTGATCATAGAACATCCTTTTTATGGTGAGATAAAGGCAATGATGATGCTTAAAACGTTAGAGGATATAGATAACTTTACTAATGAATTTAATAACGCAGAAATAGCTCCCTTATCTGTATTAACTGGTGGGATTCATTTACATACTATAAGTGCAGAAAGTGAAGAGATATTAAATAAAATTGAGAAAGAATTAGGCGAAAAGGGATTTTTAATCTCTGACTAAATAATTTATTATGGGGTGAAGTAATGAAGAGAAAAAATTATATTGTAATACTAATACTGGTTGTACTAGGTATCTTATTATTTATAAATAGTATTGCTAAATTTGCTCTTAATATTCAATGGTTTAACAGCCTTGGATATCTTTCAATATACTTTACTAAATTAAAGGCGGTAATAAAATTTATGCTTCCTTTATTTATTATAAGTATTATAGGAATATGGATATATTATAAGAGCTTAAGGAAGAATTTTATAAGTGAACAAGGAATATATGAAATTAATAAATCTAAACGCAAGTTAGAAAAGAATGTGTTTTGGATATTAAACATTATTATATCCTTTTTTATATCTTATAGCACAGCAGATAAATATTGGAGTAGGATACTTCAGTTTACTAATTCAAAAACCTTTGATGTAAAGGATCCTATATTTAATAAAGATGTATCTTTTTATATATTTAAGCTTCCATTAATACAATCTATATTAAATGCTATAACTTCAATAATTCTTATACTTATAGTAATTACAGTAGTAACTTATGCTGTATTATTATTAAAAGATAAGGCATTAGGAATTAACTTTACTAGCAATGAGTCTAAGATTAAATATATGAGAAGTAAATTTACTAATTTAGCAGGAAAACAACTTGCTATTTTATTCTCTATAATGCTTATTTTAATAGCAGGAAGTTATATTTTAAAGGCGTATTATCTTGTTTATAGTCCAAGAGGAATAGCTTTTGGTGCTAGTTACACAGATATAAGGGTGACATTGCTTTTCTATAGATTAATTACTATTGTATCAATAATTTTTGCTATATTAGTTTTCATTAATGTAAGAAAGCATAAGTTTAAGCCCGTATTTATATCTATAGGAGTAATTATAGGACTTGTAGTGTTAGAGAATGTAGCAGCAATAGCAGTTCAAAGATTAGTTGTAAAAGCCAATGAAATGGATTTAGAGAAACCTTATATACAGCATAATATAAATTTAACAAGAAAGGCTTTTAACATAGATTCTATTGAGGAAAAGCCATTTAATGTGAAAAATGACTTAACAAAAGAAGATATAAAAAATAATAAAGATATATTTGATAATATAAAAATAAATTCTGTTAAACCAACATTAAATTTTTATAATCAGGTTCAAGTTATAAGATATTACTATAATTTTAATGATTTAGATGTAGATAGATATAAAATAAATGGTCAATATAATCAAGTATTTTTAGCACCTAGAGAAATTAACACAGATGCTATAGAGCCAAATACTTGGATAAATAGACATTTAAAATATACTCATGGATTTGGTATGGTAATGAATAAGGTTAACTCTGTAACATCACAAGGACAACCAGATTTTATTATAAAAGACATACCACCAGAAAATAGTACAGATATTAAGTTGGATAATCCAAGAATATATTTTGGAGAAAATACTAATTATTATGCTATAACAAATACAGATACAGAGGAGTTTGATGCACCTAAGGGTGGAGAAAATCAAACTAATAAGTATGATGGTGAAGATGGGGTAAAGCTTAATTGGATAAATAGAGTTCTTTTTGCTTTAAAGGAAAAAGATATTAATATCTTATTGTCTAAGGATATTAATAAAGATAGTAGAATGTTAATGAATAGAAATATAATGGATAGAGTAAAGACTATAGCCCCTTTCTTAGAGTATGATAAAGATCCTTATACAGTTATAAATAATGGAAAGATGTACTGGATGATAGATGCATATACAACATCTAATAAATTCCCATTCTCAGAGCCTTATAAAGATGTAAATTATATAAGGAACTCTGTAAAGGTAATTATAGATGCATATGATGGTACTGTAGATTATTATATTATAGATAACAATGATCCATTAATTAAGTGTTATGCGGACATATTTAAAGGCCTATTTAAAGATGTTTCTGAGATGCCAGAAGGATTTAAAGAACATTTTAAATATCCACAAGAATTATTTAAGCTGCAAAGTAAGGTATTAGAAAAGTACCATATGACAGATCCATATATATTCTTCAATGGAGAAGACTTATGGCAAGTATCTAAGAATGGATTAAACCTTACAGATAGCACTGTAAAAGAAGATGAAGATACCTCAGGTGAAATACCTTATATAGTAACAAGGCTTCCAGGAGAAGATAAAACTGAAATGGTAATGCTTGATTACTTCAATATGAAGAGTAAACAAAACATGGTATCTATATTATCTGCTAAAATGGATGGTGATGAGTATGGAAAGCTTACACTATTTAAATTTCCACCACAGAAAACTATATATAGTCCAATGTTATTTAATAATACAATAAGACAGGATGATTATATATCAAAGGAAATAAAGCTTTGGCAATCAAATAACTCTGATGTAATATTAGGGGAAACTGTAATAATACCTATAAATAACTCTTTATTATATGTAGAACCTTTATATATTGTAGCCAACAATTCCAGTGGTATACCTGAAATGAAGAGAGTTATAATGTACAATGGAGATAAGGTAGTAATAGAGGAAAATGTAGAAAAGGCATTAAATGCTTTATTTAGTGGAGGGATATCAAAGGATAATAAACCCAAAAATGAAGAAGATAAAGATAGTAAAAGTAATATAAATACAGACGCTGTAAATAAGGCTAAGGATCTTTATAATAAAGCAATAGATGCACAGAAAAATGGAGATTGGGCAAAGTATGGTGAATATATTAAAGAACTTGGAGATATTCTTAGCAATATAAAATAAACTTTAATAGTTAATAAGTATAAATTAAAAATAAAATTAGGCACAATTTTCATGTGCCTAATTTTATTGTATAAGTAGCTTAAATTGTTTTAATAGATAAATATTAGTATAGATGTAATTTATAAATTTAAATAATAGTGTAATTATTACTTAAGATAAGGCTAAGTTGTATAAAGCCTTAACTTATGTTAGTTCATAGCTTAATGGAAGTTATAATTACAGATTTTATACCTAAATTTAATGAAGTATAAATATAATAATTAAGTATATTAATAAATTCTAAGATATATATTTACTAATTATTTTATTACAATCCTTAATATGATAAAATTTATTACAGAAGTGATGATTAAGAAGTGAAAAGGAGGATGAATACCTCATGGATTATGATATTCTTATATTGGGTGGAGGACTTATAGGGTGTGCTGTAGCTTATGAGTTATCTAAGTATAATTTAAATATAGCCTTAATAGAAAAGGATTATGATATAGCAGATGATATAGCATTTATTAATACAGCTATAGTATATGATGGGATAGAAGCAGATGATGACCTTATGGCAAAGCTTGAGGTAATAGGTAATGGGATTATTGACAAGCTTAGTGACAAATTTGATATACCATTCAAGAGAATAGGATCTTTAATTATAGCAGAAGATGATAAACAAGTTGAAAATATAAAGAAGATATACAATAGAGCTGTGAAAAGAGGTATAAATGGAATAGAATTAATAGGTTCCGATAAAATTAAAGAATTAGAACCAAATATAAAATCAAAAGCAAAGATGGCTATATATTCAAATAATACAGGAGTTATATGTCCTTATGATTTAGCATTAGCTTATGCAGAAATAGCCTTTGATAATGGTGTTAATTTCAGATTAGAAGAAGAGGTCCTAGATATTCAAAAGTCTAGTAAAGGACTTAAGGTTACAACAAGTAAAAATAAGTTTACAAGTAAAATAGTCATAAATACAACTCCTTATGAAAGTTATGATATAGAAGAGGCCATAGATGGAGTTAAAGAACAAGAAAAGATAACTTATTTTGTTTTGGAAAAAGAGTATAAAGAGCATTTCAATCATATTATATATTCTACAGGAGAGAACAAGAATAAATTTTATGCTATACCATCACTAACAGGAAATACAATAACTGCAGTAAGTGGAAAAGAAAAGGTACATGTAAATGATGGAGTAGATAGGATATCAGAAGTTATTAGCGAAATAAATTTAGAGGGTGTAAATAACATTTATCATGATTACATATACAATGATATGATAATGGTAGAGGATTCAGATATAGAGAAAAGAGGATATATAAAAATAACAGGAAAAAACTTTAGTGAAGTAACTATAACACCAGCTATAGCCAATATGGTATGTGAAACAGTTATTAATAATTTAAAGTGTACTGAGAAAAAGAATTTTATAGATAAAAGAAGAGATTTTTATAGGTTTAAGGAAATGAATAATGAAGATAGAAATGAGCTTATAAAAATAGATCCTAGATATGCAAATATAATATGTCTATGTAATCAAGTAACTGAAGCTGAGATAATAGATAGCATAAGAAGGCCATTAGGAGCTAGAACTGTTGAAGGAATAAAAAGAAGAACAGGGGTTACATTTGGAAGTTGTCAAGGATCATATTGTTTAAGTAGAATAATTTCTATTTTGGCTAGAGAAACTAATAAGAAACTTACTGATATCGTAAAAGATTCTAAAAACTCTAAGATGATAAAGTCTAGAATAAAAGAATTTGATGAAGTATAAGGGGAGGGTTTGAATGTACAAGGCTTCTATATGTGAAGGGTGTCATAAGAGCTGCGTAATTCATATATATAAAGATAAAGATGATATAGATATATATGGAAATGAATGTGAAGTGGGTTTAGAATATGGAAAATTTAAAAGTAAGGAAGACAAAGAGATATTTACAACTATAATAAGAATAAAAGGATCTGAAAAGCATAAGGTGCTACCTGTAAAAAGTTCTCAAGAGATAGATAGATCTTTATGGATAGAGTGTTCTAAGGCTCTTAGTAGAATATATGTAGGACCACCTATAAGCTTAGGGGATATAATTTGCAAAAATATCTTAAATACAGGGGTGGATATAATAAGCTGTAGAACTATAGAAAGAGATAAAAGGGTTTAGTTAATTATATATTAAAACCTGTTTAATAGGGTTTTAAGTTTTAAAGTTAATTTATCCATCTGGCTAAAGCAAGGCAAGTCAATGACATCTTTAATGTATAAGTGAAGGACTTATATTAAAACCCTATAGATAAGCTTAAAGGAACTATATATTAATTGGAATAATGATTTTAACCTTGCACGTGAAAATCTAATTTATTTAGATGTTAGAAGTATAATTTATAGTATAAACTTTGTGTTGACACTAAACTTAGTGTATAATATAATGTATGATAATAAAATTGAATATATATAAAACTGTTGAAGAGGCTAGTATTAGGATAGTAAGTTTAAAGAGAGTTAGTGGTAGGTGAGAACTAACACTTATGTCTTAAGAATCCACCTCGGAGGGACTGTGATTAAGCAGTACGATAAAATCGTTAATATATTAAGAGAATTAGAATAATAGCAGTATTATTTTAATTAATTAGGGTGGTAACGCGGAGCCAATTCGTCCCTTATAGGGATGAACTGGCTCTTTTTTTATTTACAAATAAATAAAGCTAATAAAGCTACACCATAAAATACTTAAATTTATAAAAATCTTAAGGAGGAATATATATGTTAGATATTAAAAGATTAAGAAACAACTTAGAAGAAATAAAGATTCTAATGGAGGATAGAGGAGAAGATTTTGATTTAAATCAACTAGATGAAGTTCTAAAATTAGATGATGAGAGAAGAAGCATATTAGTTGAAGTTGAAGCATTAAAAGCTAAGAAAAATCAAGTATCTAGTGAGATTCCAAAGCTTAAAAAATCAGGAGAAAATGTAGCGTCTATAATGGAAGAAATGAAAAAAATAGGTGAAGACATTAAAAACTTTGATATAAAGTTATCTGAAATAGATGAAAAAATCAAAGAATTAATGTTTACAATTCCTAATGTACCAAACAAGGAAGTACCTAAGGGTGATACAGATGAAGATAATGTTGAAGTAAGGACGTCTTTAGAACCTATTAAGTTTGACTTTGAAACTAAGGCTCATTGGGATCTTGGAACAAGTCTAGATATATTAGACTTTGAAAGAGGCGGAAAGATAACAGGATCTAGATTTACTGTATATAAGGGCTTAGGAGCTACTTTAGAAAGATCTATAATAAACTATTATTTAAATACTCATACAAGAGAAAATGGATATGAAGAAGTATTTGTTCCATTTATAGCTAATAGAACTTCTATGACTGGAACAGGTCAATTACCTAAGTTTGAAGATGATGCATTTAAACTTGAAAATAATAATGACTACTTCTTAATACCAACAGCAGAGGTTCCAGTTACTAATATGTACAGAGACGAAATATTAAGCGGTGAATCTCTTCCAATAAAGCATGTTGCTTATAGTGCTTGTTTTAGAGCAGAAGCTGGATCAGCTGGACGTGATACAAGAGGACTTATAAGACAACATCAATTTAATAAGGTAGAACTTGTAAAGTTTGTTAAACCAGAGGACTCATACAATGAGCTTGAAAAACTTGTAAATGACGCTGAATCTGTTTTAAAGGGACTTGGACTTCCATATAGAGTAGTTAAGATATGTAAGGGAGATTTAGGGTTTACAGCGGCCTTTAAGTACGATATAGAGGTATGGATGCCAAGTTACAACAGATATGTAGAAATATCAAGCTGTAGTAATTTTGAAGATTTCCAAGCGAGAAGAACAAATATAAGATATAAGGAAAATCCAAAGGATAAGCCAAAGTTTGTACACACTATAAATGGATCAGGAGTAGCTATAGGTAGAACAGTGGCAGCTGTACTTGAGAACTTCCAAAATGAAGACGGAACTATAACTATACCAGAGGTTTTAGTACCTTATATGGGAACTGAGATTATAAAGAAAAGATAAATAAGATTAAGTCTAGTTGTGATGTAAAATTATAATTTAATACAATATGTATATCCATAATATATTAGATTACTTAAGGGTTAGATAGATTTTAATAATTCTTATAACTTTTTTAGGTATATTTATAAGGATATAGCTAATAAAAACATCTTAAATACCTTTAAGTCTTAGCTAAGGCTTAAAGGTATTTATATTACTAATGATATGGAGAAAATTCATAAAGGCAGTAAGGATTAAAGTTAATGGACTTAGATAAGTCATAGATTTATAAATAAAAATACATAAGTTATAAAATATATAAAAAAATAGTTGACACATTATGATAGCATTGATATAATTATATATGTAAATGACACGGAGAGATGGTCGAGTTGGTTTAAGGCACCGGTCTTGAAAACCGGCGTGCATGTGAGTGCACCGTGGGTTCGAATCCCACTCTCTCCGCCATTTTTTTT
>NZ_JMLJ01000028.1 GCF_000686705.1 Clostridium hydrogeniformans DSM 21757
AGAATATTCTTAGCAAAGATTCATTTATTCATTCAGATCAAGGAGTTCATTATACTAGTCCGATTTTTCAAAATAAAGTCAAAAAGAATAAATTAGGACAATCTATGTCTAGGCGTGGAAATTGTTGGGACAACGCCCCACAGGAATCCTTTTTCGGACATTTAAAGGATGAAGTTGATATAAAGGCTTGTGATACATTTGAGGATTTAGTTAAAGAAATAGATGATTACATAGATTATCACAATAATTTTAGAGGACAATGGAACTTAAAAAAGATGACTCCTGTTCAATACAGAAATCATCTTTTAAATTAGTCTACTCTTTTTTAAACTGTCCTTGACAAAGGGTACAGTTTAAAGTGTTTCCTAACTTTTATTTAAGTATTTATATAAATTCTTGATTTTATTTAAATGGTTACCACTATACATATTGTATTAAAAGCTTAATGGCAACAGCTAAACTCATAGTAACAAATATAGGTTTAATAAGTTTAGCTCCATTAGTTAGAGCGGCCTTTGTTCCTAATTGAGCACCAGCAATCATAAATACAGCTACTAGTATGCCATAAAAATAATCTATTTTTCCATTAAGAGCAAACATTATAAGGGCAGATATGTTACTTACAAAATTTAAAACCTTACCATTACCACCTGCATTAATAAAATCAAACTTAAATATACTAATAAGGCCAAAGATTAAAAAAGATCCAGTGCCAGGACCAAAGAAACCATCATAAAATCCTATGGAAAAGGAAAGTAATATTCCTAAGGCTATATTTTTTTTATTTAATCCTGTAAAGTTATTATTAAGTCCTAAAGTTTTTGAAAATAAAGTGTAAATCCCTACAAATAAAACAAGCACCATAACTAGTGGATATAAAAAGCTTTGATCCACTAAAAGTACTGATTTAACTCCAAGAATTGACCCTAAAAAGGTAAAAGGAATTAGGTATTTTAAAAGAGAAAAATTAACCTTTTTAGAAGTTATAAATTTCATGGAGCTAGTAAAAGAGGATGTAGTAGCTGCAAACTTATTGGTTCCAAGGGCTATGTGAGGAGGAACTCCTGCAAATAAAAAGGCTGGTATACTTATAAGTCCACCCCCACCAGCTATGGAATCCACAAAGGCAGCAATAAATCCAGCTATACATAAAAATATAATATTAATCACCAATAATCTCCTCCTAATTAACAAAAAATACACAAGTAAAGTATAGCACATAACCTTTGTATAAAGTAGTAATATTTACATCATAATTAAATTGTAGTATAGTATTTAAAGTGATGTAACATAAAGGAGGGATAGTATGTTAAGCAATGATAATAAGAAAAAGGAAGATGTAAAAGAAGCCGTTACAATAGATGAAGTTTTAAAAGAAGATGATAAAAATATAATTAATGAAAAAGATGAAACAGTAAATAACAAAGAGAAAGATGGGAAGGTAAGCTTTCTTAGAAGGTTAGAAGCTGTTGTAATAGATCAACTTATAATAGGTGCAGTATCTTACATACTTTTACTATTACTTGATCTAATCTTAAGATTTGGATTTGGTTTATTCGTGAACGATATGCTTGGAATGTATTTAACAATATTTATAGTAATGGGAATTATATATCCATTAATCTGTGGAGGAACTAAAGGAAAAAATACTCCAGGAAGAATAGCAGCTGGATTAGGTCCAATAAACAACTAATATAGTTAAAGGAAAGAAAATCTTAAAGATTCTTTACTTTTACAATAAAGATTAATAGAATAAAACCTAAACTTAGTTTTAATATGTAAGGGTTTTATATATAATAATACAAGAAGTTTAAGATGAATATCTTATGGCTATAAATGTTAATACTCCTGCTTTTTAAGTGGGAGTTAAGCATTTTTATACTAATAATATGGATAATCATAGTGAAATTTAAACTCAATTAAATAGATTATAAGGAGTATACTTATGAAAAAAGGACAAGAAATTGAAGTTTTTATAGAAAAAACTGAATTTGGAGGCTATGGAATAGGGTTTTTAGAAGACAAGAAAATCTTTGTAAAAGGTACTGTTCCAGGCCAAAAGGTTAAGGCTAGAGTTAGTAAAAAGAAAAAAGATTATGCTGAAGGAAAGTTTATAGAAATAATAGAAAAAGCTCCTTCTCAAATAGATGCTCCTTGTCCACACTTTGGACCTTGTGGAGGATGCTCAACTCAGTTTATTCCTTATGAAACTCAGTTAAATCTTAAGGTTTCAGAGGTAATGGAGCTTTTTAAAGAAGGGGATGTATCTACTGGAAACTTTTTGGGGATTGAAGGAAGTCCAGAGACCTTTGAATATAGAAATAAAATGGAGTTTTCCTTTGGAGATGCCTCAAAGGGTGGAGAGTTAGAGCTTGGAATGCATAAGAAAGGCAGCCCATTCTCAATTGTAACAGTAGATAGTTGTATGTTAGTAGATGAAGACTTTAGAAAGATTTTTAAAGTTACTTTAGATCATTTTAGAAAAGCAAAGCTTCCTTATTATAGAATAAGAAACCATGAAGGATATTTAAGACATTTTATAATAAGAAAGGGTAAGAATACAGGAGACTTAATGGTTAATCTTGTAACCTCATCTCAAATAGAATTTGATTTAACTCCTTGGACAGAAAAGCTTAAAGAGTTAAATTTAGAAGGTGAATTAAAATCTATAATCCATACAACAAATGATTCCCTATCTGATGCAGTAGTACCAGAGAAAGTTGAAGTTTTATATGGAGATGACTACATAATGGAAGAAGTTCTAGGACTAAAGTTTAAAATATCACCTTTCTCATTCTTTCAAACTAATACTAAGGGAGCAGAGAAACTATATTCCCTAGTAAAAGAATTTATGGGGGATATGGCAAAGGATAAGGTAGTATTTGACCTTTACTGTGGAACTGGAACCATAGGTCAAATTGTAGCAGGAGATGCAAGAAAAGTAATAGGAATAGAGCTTATAGAAGAGGCAGTAGTAGCTGCTAATGAAAATGCTAAGCTAAATAACTTAAATAACTGCCACTTTATAGCTGGAGATGTAGCGAAGATAGTAAATACCATAAAAGATAAACCAGACATAATAATCCTAGATCCACCAAGAAGTGGAGTTCATCCAAAGGCTTTAGAATACGTGGTTGACTTTAATGCTAAGGATATAATATATGTTTCTTGTAATCCTAAAACCTTAGTAAATGATTTAAAGTATCTTGAGGCTCATGGATATAGGGTTGAGAGAACAAAGCTGAAGGATATGTTCCCGAACACACCTCACGTTGAAACTGTGGTTAAGCTAGTTAAGTAATACCAATGGTTTAAGGGTTTTAGAGAGTTTGAAAAATCGATATTTCCTACATTT
>NZ_JMLJ01000029.1 GCF_000686705.1 Clostridium hydrogeniformans DSM 21757
TCTATTTCAAGGTTTATATCTTGAAGAGCAGTGTAATTAACTCCCTTTGATGCATACACCTTTTTTAAGTTTTTAGCAACTAATACATTATTCATATTAATATCCTCCTGTATGTAAAGTTATTTTATTTTTAAATTAAAAGTACATTTACTAATCTACAATGTCTATTCTATATGAGATTACTAGAAGTAACCATTTATCTACATAACAAAAACTTAGGTGAATCTTACAGTTTTGTAATATTAAAATAAAAAGTGGATATCTCAAAAATTATAAAAATCATTTTGAGATATCCACCGCATATTATTGAGTTACAGCTTTATAATATGCTCTAACTGTAATGAAGTAATAAACTAAATATATTATTGAATATATTACGTAGGTAATTAATATTGGTTTTAGAAGACTCATATTAAGTAAGCTTTCAAGAACTTTTAAGGCAAAAGTAGAGTGAGTTATACCCACAACTAAAGGTAGTAAGAATACTATACCTATTTGTTTTGATATAGAAACCTTTAATTCTTTATTACTTACTCCAACTTTCTTTAATATATCATAGTTAAATTTATCTGCGTTGGATTCTGAAAGTTGTTTAAAGAATATTATACTTCCTGTACATATTAAGAATACAAGGCCAAGGAAACTTCCTATAAATACTGTTAAACCACTGGTTTCGATAGCTCCTCTATATTGAGTGTAGTAATCACTACTTAACATAAAGGTATTTTCTGATATATCTTTATAAGTATTTTTAGTAAGATTATTGAACTCCTCAGTCAATTCTTTAGCAGAGGACTCATTTTTTACATTGTATAAGCTTAATTTTAAATATTCATCAGCAAATTTTTGGCTATTATTAAAGACATTATCACTAACTACTACAACGATATTGAAGGAAACTAAGTTAACTGGTAATAATGCTTTATTTGATTCACCAGATATTGTTAGCACATCATTATTTAATTTAAAGGTCTTTTCTTTAAAGGATTTAACAAACTTTGAACCAACAAATCTTTCAAATACGAAGGCTTCTTTTTCTTCTAAGTTTAATTTAATGTCTAATTTAGAGGCTTTAATTAAGTTTTTAGCAGTACTTTCACTTATAAAAGCTATGCTTTCTTCGTCCTCATTAGGACCTTTTGAGGATGTCTTTGGGAAGATAACATTTTTAGTTAAAACATCCACCTCATATTTACTGTCAATTTTATTCTTAGGATATTTGTTTACCATGCTTTCAAAATCTTTATTTATATTGTCTTTCTTTAAATCCTTGACAATAAAAGCTTCATTTCCATCAAATTTAGATTTTTTATCGGCATTAAGGGTCTTTCTCTCAGTTACAAAGCCATAGGAATAAGGGGAATTTTCTCTTGCTTGCTTATCAGCAAAGTAGTATATACTAAAGGTTGTACCAACAGCTGTTAAGGTAGTGGCAGAAAGAATAGCAATAGTTGCTAATGTTCTAGCATTTCCTTTTATTCTATAAAGAAGCTGAGAAGTTCCAATCATATTTATTCCGTTAAAGTATCTCTTCTTATTTTTCTTTAATTGCTTTATCATAAATACAACAAAGGATGAGAAAAGAATATAAGTTCCTGCTATGGTAAGTGTTATGGTAAGTAAGGCATAAAGCTGAAAATTCTTATCTAGGTTAGATGCAAAATAGTATCCAGATCCTACCATTATAACGCCGAGTAGGGATATTATAGTAGATACTTTAGGTTGTGATTCTCCACGTTCCTCAGCTCTAAATAGGTCTATAAGCTTAAATCTATATATAAGACTATAAGAATGTATTGATATTATTAAAAATATAATAGCAAATACCCCTATGGTTTGACCTACAGCCTTCATAGATATACTGAAAGAAACAGTTTTTATAATTTGCATATCCATTAATTTAAATAATAAAGCTATAAAGCCTTTAGATAATAAAGAGCCTAAAGCTATACCAACCACAAGGGCAATAACTCCCATTACTACTGTTTCATAAAATAACATTCTACCTATTTGCTTTTTCTTTAAACCAAGCATTGAATATAAGGCAATTTCTTTCTTTCTTTTTTTAGTAAAGAAGGAGTTAGAATACCAGATAAATACTCCAGCAAATACAAGTATAACTACTGCAGAAGCCTTAAAGGCTCCAGCGATTGAAGCTTTTGCACCTAGAGCTTTTGCTATTTGGTCATTATACTGTAATGATGTAAAGGTAAAGTAAATAAGTATACTAAAGGCTATAGATGTAAAATATAGAAAATAATTTTGAAAATTTCTTTTAATATTTTTAAATGCTATATCAAATAAAGACACTTTAAATTCCTCCTTATCTTATTACATGTCTGCAACTGTATTTCC
>NZ_JMLJ01000030.1 GCF_000686705.1 Clostridium hydrogeniformans DSM 21757
CGAACAGGATGGTTAAGCCTCAGAAGGCCGATGGTACTGCTTGGGAGACTGAGTGGGAGAGTAGGAGGTTGCCAGGTGAAAACAAAGACTTCATGTTAAACATGAAGTCTTTTTCTGTTATTATTGATAATAATTTAAGTCAAGTTCTTAATTAGAATAATTGCAGTATATATACCAAATCATATATTTACTTATAAATGTTATTTATATATAATAGACTAATAAATGACATTTATATTAAATTATGACATATATTCAACTAACCTAAAAAGTTATAAATATATTATTTATAAAATATAAGAATATAGGGGGATATGGATATTAAGTGTAGAGATATAAGGATATTGGTCAATCCTAATATTACATCAGAGCAGTTATGGGATTTTTATATAAGAAATGATGTTTGTGAAGTTGGATTTGGAAAGGAAGTTGCTGTAAAGCCATTAAAACATAGTAGTTTAATTATTGGTGCATTTAATGATGATAAGTTAGTTGGAATAGCTCGAGCAATGTTTGATGGATTATCAGCAGTTATTATGGAGTTTTGCTTAGAAAGGAAGCTACAGGGAGAAAATTTGGAATATTCTAATGGTTCTTTAATTGAAGAGAATAAGTTTGAGGTAGGAAAAAGAATGGGTGAACTGCTTATAAATGAGCTAAGAAATATGGGGGCAACATTCATTTCCCTTGATATTGTTAAAGATTGTGAAGAGAGATTTTATAAATCTATGGGATTTAGGGAGAACTGTGGTCATCTATCATATTATATAGATGAGAGACCATACGTATAAATTTGGCAATGATAAGTAGTAGTATAATTATAGAATAAAATGGCTTTTATCATATGTTAAAAGTTATATATTTAAGAATTTGGATAGTTTTAATTATAGATAATAATATAAATAAAAAGGTACAATGAAGCAAATTATAAAAACTTCATGTCTAACATGAAGTTTTTAATATATAGAGTAGGATATATTAAATGTATTTCAATTAACGCATATCACATAGAGAAGATAAAGGCTTTTTATAACAAACTAAAGAAATGGCTGTGCAAGCTTAATAGCTCCGCAACTAAATACATTGCTAATTAAGTGTATTGATATATACAAGACCTTCGCGTTTTACCACAATATTAGAATAAAGGTATCGGAAAAATTATAGTTAACAAACTTATTGATTATGCCTATCAAAATGAGATTTCAAACACAAGTATTTCTATCGGTTTAACGATAAAGAAAGTTTTTATGAAAAAATTGGTTTCATTAAGCAACCAAGTAATAATATAGGATCTGGTATGATTATGGATATAGCTATTGAATAAGATGATAGAGTTCCAATAATAAGTTTGTAAGTACATTATAAGTAAAATTTACTTCATTTTTTATAAGTATAGATTAATGAAGCTAATTTTAAGAATTTTATTATAATATAATATATTATAAGCACTATTTTTTAACGTAGATAATATAAATAATTATATCTGCTATATTGAATGTTATTTATAAACCTATTTTATTATTGATCTAATACAAGTAGAATAGGTTTCATATTAAAAGATTCAGTGAGTTTAATACATAAGTTATAAGATTCAGTTAATGAATTTTATAGGATTATAATATGAGCTATCTATTAGATTATAACTAGTGAAGAAAGGTGGATTAAGCTAAGAAATACGCAAGCTTAAAACAATTAAAAATATATATTAAATAAAAAATTAAAAAAGTGTTGACAACATATATGATAAGTGATAACATAAAGAAGTCGCTTGAGGGCGACATGGTCTTTGAAAATTAAACAGATTAAGATAAAGAACCAGCAATTCTTTTACAGTAAATAA
>NZ_JMLJ01000031.1 GCF_000686705.1 Clostridium hydrogeniformans DSM 21757
CAGAATCATGTCAACACTTTTTTAAAAAAGTTTTTTAAACTTAAATATGTGTTGTTTTTGTTACTAAGTTTGCCATGCATATTAGCAACGTATTAAATAATATCATAATTATAATTGCATGATTATTATATTTTATTATATATATCTACTTAACCCTAGTTTTACTCTCTTTTCCTTCATTTTACTTTATTTTATATATAAAGATACACTAGGAAGAGTTTAATTGTAATATTCGCTATTTTCTTCTAAATATAATAATCTTACTTTATAAAATACCCTTCTTAATTATTAACCTTCTACATATATAGTGATCTATATTTCTAATTATCCTTTATATTATTATGATCCTGTATATAGAAATTACTCAAATCTGTTTATCTCTTCTAAAATATTATATTTAAGTGAAGTATATTTAAATATCTTTTATCATATTTTTTATTTTACTCTCTACTAAAATTCATAAAATATTTCTAAGCTATCATTACTAAATATTTATAATATATGTTGTAAAATAAAGTCTTTAAGGAAGAAAATAGAATCCTAAAATATCCAAAATAATAAAAAGAGTAAAAGTGAGGAAATAATTATGGATATTTTAATTCTTAAGAAAATTGATGGACATGAAGATGAAATTCATAAAATTAGAGATGAATTAAAGTGTGAAAAAAATGTGCATCTTTATAAAAGATATTCTGTTCTGCTTAAATACTTTGAAGGGTTTTCTAATAGAAAAATAGCTGAAATGGAAAACTTAGATGAGTATACAGTTGGCATCTACATAAAGAATTATAAACTTAATGAATTAGCGGGATTAAAAATGGGCCATAGAACTGGTGCAAAGAGAAAAATTAATGCTGAGCAAGAAAAATTAATTTTAGAAACGGTTATAACTAAAACCCATGATGAAGTTGGATTTAAAAGTAGAAAAAATTGGACTATTGAACTAATTAGACAATGGGTTATACAAGAGTTCAATATAACAATGTCGCATAGAGGAATGGCTGAAGTCTTATATAGATTGAATTTAAGCTACACGCGTCCTACTTATGTCTTAGCAAAAGCAGATAAAGAAAAACAACAAAATTTAAAAAAGGATTTTGAAGCTCTAAAAAAAGATCTTGATGGCTTAGTTGATACAATACTATTTGCAGATGAGTCAATGATTAGAGATTAGTAAGCAATACAAAAGACTTGCTTTATAAGAAGATATCAACGAAAGATACCTACTTATGGTAAGAATGCTGGGGTTAAATTAATCGGGACCTTAGATTATGTGACAGGAAAAGTATATTGTGAAGAGCATGAAAAGTATGATGCGAAGGTATTCCTTGGATTCTTAAAAGGAATCCTTTCACGATACCCCGAAGGAAAAATAATTATGATTCTAGATAATGCAAGAATCCACCATGCAAAATTAGTACAACCTTTTCTAATCAATTATTTATAACTTCTATGATTTTTTATTATTCAGCTATATTGTTAATCATTTTCTATATATATTTTTGGGGTCCAATCTTCATACATTATATATTTTATTGTATTCTCTATTCCATATATATTGCAGGAACACTAATTATTATTATATTGTAAAAATATATTTACATAGCAAAAAGACTTCATGTTTAGCATGAAGTCTTTGTTTTCACCTGGCAACCTCCTACTCTCCCACTCAGTCTCCCAAGCAGTACCATCGGCCTTCTG
>NZ_JMLJ01000032.1 GCF_000686705.1 Clostridium hydrogeniformans DSM 21757
TAAAAGAATTGCTGGTTCTTTATCTTAATCTGTTTAATTTTCAAAGACCATGTCGCCCTCAAGCGACTTCTTTATATTATCATCTTTTAAAAATCATGTCAACACTTTTTGAAAAGTTTTTTAATTTATATAGCTGACTATGAATTTTTGTTGTTACTCATCTGTAATGGACAACGAAGAATATCTTATCATATTATATTTTGTTACTTTATATACTTATATGTAATTATATAGAGTTATTTTCTATATAATCTTTATTTATCAAAATATCTTTCATTTTATATTATAGATACACCAGGTATAGTTTATAACCTTATATTATATATCCATAATTTAAAAGAGCATTATTAACTATAAAATCGTACCAAGGAAAGTATTAAGTTAAATATAAGAATTATTACCTATATATTCTTATATTTAAAATTTATATTACAAATTTGTTTCTATCCGCTTTCTCCTAATTATTATATACTTATTATGACATAGCATAATTTACATAATAATACCCTAAATAGTTTAGTTTACCTTAACATCCATAAGGCTACTGCAATATATTTTAGGAGGATTTCATGCAAAACTTTAAAAATAAACCTATTAAAAGATCTAAAATTAGATTGTTTATAGGTAAAAACTTATTTACCTTTAAAAGATTTCTTTATTGGTATTCTAGAAAATCTACATTTAGCAAAGAAATATCCCTTAACTCCATGGAAAATATTATATTCACTCATAAAACTCCTTTAATTAGAGATCTTAAAAATGTTCTTATGTATCTCCAATACAACAAAGTAACTAATTTAAAAATAGCTATTAAGAAACTAAATGGAATTATTATAAAACCTAATGAAACTTTCTCCTATTGGTACTTAATAAGAAAGCCAACTTATAGGAAAGGCTACCTTGATGGAGTAATACTAACCCCTGATGGTAATTTTAAACCTGGTGTTGGTGGCGGATTATGCCAGTTATCAAATTTAATATATTGGATAGTTCTCCATTCCCCTTTAGAAGTAATAGAAAGACATAGACATAGCCACGATGTTTTTCCTGATACTAATAGAACTCAACCTTTTGGAAGTGGAGCAACTTGCGTGTATAATTATATGGATCTTCAAATTTATAATCCAACTAACAACACCTATCAACTCTTTCTCTATATTCAGGATGGTAAGTTAGTAGGCGAATTAAGAAGTAATTCAAAGTCACTATACTCTTATAAAATATACGAAGAAAATCATTCTATATCTCCAGATATATTTGGTGGATATATTAGGAAGAATGTAATAATGAGAAAAACCATAAATTTTAATAATGATATTATAAAGGATGAGTTTATAACTGAAAATCATGCTTATATGACCTATAACCCTTATATTAGTAGTTAACTTAATATAAAACAAAAAACCTGTTATTTATTAAATAACAGGTTTTTTTGTTGATAACGATTTTTATAATAAAATTAAACCGTTCAGAAAACTCTGAACGGTTTTGGTGGCTCACCAGGGAATCGAACCCTGGACACCATGATTAAAAGTCATGTGCTCTACCGACTGAGCTAGTGAACCCTACCAACCTGGCAAC
>NZ_JMLJ01000033.1 GCF_000686705.1 Clostridium hydrogeniformans DSM 21757
CAGAAGGCCGATGGTACTGCTTGGGAGACTGAGTGGGAGAGTAGGAGGTTGCCAGGTGAAAACAAAGACTTCATGCTAAACATGAAGTCTTTTTGTTATATAAATATATTTATCCTTTATTTATTTGTATTTTTCTATATATAATATGGTAATGATCATTAATATATAGTTATTTTTTAAAACAGGATTTTAATATAAACTATTAGCTTATTCATTAAAATATTTCAATTTATAGTTAATTAAGTAGGACTATAAATGAAGGTTTAAACTTGAAACCTTATATATCAATATAAAACCATAACTATGTGAACTGGACCTAGAATATATGATCACATTAAATATATTTATGGAAAATCCAAGTTGGGATTTATTTTTGATTATATTAGTAATTACTTTTTAATTATATATATTTTCTTAGGATTCGCGTTCTGTATGATTATATTTAAGAAATATCTAAGAAGACTGATCCATAAGTAGTGAAAATCTTATTTAAACAAGAGAATATCAACTTTATGCCATCCTTAGAAATAATAATTCAAAATGATATTCACTAAATAACTAGATATAAAATTATGAGTATTTTACTAGAAGTATAAGTTTTTATATTTTTTTTTTAATACAATAGATATGAAGAAATATATATAATGTACTTAAAATATGTTTTATATATTATCTTTAAAATATTTATTAACTCTATATAAGTTTAAGTATATAAACTATAAATATCATGTCTTATAATATTTAATGTAAGTTATACATGTATATATAATGGAGTTTCTTAAAATAAAAAAATATTATTTAGGAAACTTTTGGTGTGTTAATAAAAGGGTAAAACAATAGAATTTATAGTGATAATTACACTGAACATATTAGTATGTAAAAAATTAATACTAAAGACTATAGATGAATGTATATATAAAGGTAAAATATAAATATTTTTAGTAAGATTAGGTAACCAATAATTAAATAAATATCTTATTTATAATATATAAGGTATGAAGAAATATAACATATTTTAGGATGTATTACACTTAAACTTATCCAAGTGTATCAATATATATAAAACAAAGAAAAACCAAGAAAAAGGTATAAAATATAGGATTAAGTTTCAAAAATTAGTTAGATATACAACTATATAATTTAAAATTATGATAAGATGTAATACGTTGCTGATATGCATAGCAAACTTAGCAACAAAGAGCAACACATATTTAAGCAAATAAACTTAAAAAAAAGTGTTGACAAGAAATATCAGAAATGATAAGATAAAGAAGTCGCTTGAGGGTGACATGGTCTTTGAAAATTAAACAGATTAAGATAAAGAACCAGCAATTCTTTTACAGTAAATAATTAGCGAAAAGCTAAGATTAAACTTTTAAAT
>NZ_JMLJ01000034.1 GCF_000686705.1 Clostridium hydrogeniformans DSM 21757
AGATGGTCGAGTTGGTTTAAGGCACCGGTCTTGAAAACCGGCGTGCATGTGAGTGCACCGTGGGTTCGAATCCCACTCTCTCCGCCATTTTTTTTTACGGAGAACTACTCAAGTGGCCGAAGAGGCGCCCCTGCTAAGGGCGTAGGTCGGGAAACCGGCGCGAGGGTTCAAATCCCTCGTTCTCCGCCAAGAGCATCTAACGAAAGTTAGATGCTTTTTTTATTTTTATAAACAATGACATAGAAAAATAAAAATTATTTATTCTATGCCATTTTTATAAATTTAAAATAACTATATAGAGTTCTTAGTTTTAAAGATTATTTTAATTAAGGATATTTTTAATAAGTAAATCAAGGATTCATCTTATAGCTGTTTTATAGAAGTATATATAACTCAATATATACTGAATAATTTGAATATTTAAAATTAAATTTTCAAATACATATTGTTTCACATAATTATATATGTTAATATATATAAAATTAATTTGGGGGGAATTAATATGTATAGGGGAGAAAAAGTTTTATTAAGGGCATATAAAAGTGATGATACTGAAAAGGCATATGAATATGTTAATGATGCAGAACTTATGAGATATTTATCTCCAAATGTAGCATTTCCTATGACTTATAAAGAGGAAAAGGAATGGGTAGAAGCCCAAGGACAAAACAAGGATGGAACTTATAATTTCGCAATAGAAGACTTAGAAAGTGGCAGGTATATAGGGGGATGTGGAATAAATGAGGTTAATTGGCTTACAAGAGTGGTTACCGTTGGTATAATGATTGGAGATAAAGATTATTGGGGAAGAGGCTATGGGACAGATACTATGAATACCTTAATAAAATTTATATTTAGTAATATGAATGTAAACAAGATAAAACTATATACTTTTTCCTTTAATGAAAGAGCTCAAAGATGTTATGAAAAGTGTGGATTTAAGGTAGAGGGAATATTGAAAGAAGAGGTTTTTAAAGATGGACAATATTATGATGAAGTAATTATGTCTATTTTTAAAAATCAGTGGGATCAAGGAGACATATAAATATATTATTTAGAATATTAAAAAATAAATTGTTGACATAGCAATGACTAATTGTTATAATAATTTTTGTAAACGGAGAGATGGTCGAGTTGGTTTAAGGCACCGGTCTTGAAAACCGGCGTGCATGTGAGTGCACCGTGGGTTCGAATCCCACTCTCTCCGCCATT